>CAJMQN010000004.1 GCA_905215695.1 uncultured bacterium | reverse complement strand
GGCTTTTGCCTCTTGATTGCGTACTTTCTGTCAAAACTCATACGCCGGAGCATGTGGGCGCTAATGTCGCCTGTCTTGAATACCGTTGCATGATTTACGGGCAGGTGCGCAAGATTTACTACGAATCGGACACACAGAAGTGGTTCATCGAGATGCCGGAGGAAGTGGAGCGCGACCCCGATCCGGATATGATGTAAGGGAATTGACAAATACTTTCAGGCGTGTTATACTGCGAATATAAAGTTCTATTATCCTAAAACATAATCCCCAAACGGAAAAGAGCTCCGGCGATAGGCTGGGGCTCTTTTTCTAAAAGGTTTTGTGCCTAAAATGTACCTAAATAAAAAATGTGTAAAAAAGAGGGCAAAAAACAAAGAAAACAGCTCAAAAAACGAGCTGTTTTTTTGTTGGTGGAGAAGCAGTAACCTAAAACGAATTTTAATCTGCTTTATTGCTCTGATAATATTTATTGCGCGATAATTGTTTTTTTATTTCCCCAAGCCTACAAAAATATTGTCTATCACCGCACAACCTGCGTAAGCAACCGCTACGCTTCCCACAAACTACAGGATACTGGGACACACCTTGCAAATAGAATTTACTCAACCGTATCAAGCTCGGCTTGCCACCGTAAATTGAACTTAAGAAAGTAGCAGGTTCTCCTGATTGTACGGGAGCGCAGATAAAAAGATTATGGTTGCAATATGTCGGCGTCTTTGCCGAGTTGACGAAATTCTTTTGGGGTGCAACCGATGTTTTTTCGGAAAATATACGAAAAATAAGCGGAAGAGTCGAAGCCGCACAGCGAGGAAATTTGTCCGATGGAAAAGTCCGTCGTTTTCAACAGATAGCGGGCGGCTTTCAGGCGTTGTTCCGTCATGTACTGAATGGGGGAGATGCCCATTTCTTTTTTGAATTTCGTTAAGAGCGAACTGTGAGAAATGTCGAATGTTTTGCAAATGTCTTCGATCGTGGCGTGATTGCCGTAATTGTTGGAGATATAGTATTTCACGTCCGAAATGGTATTGGAAATATTTTCGGTCACGCGCTTTGTCAGCCGCACACCGGCGCGTTCAAGCGCATCGTGGAACAGCAAAAAGAAGGAGCACAGGTTGAGGGACGCAAGCTGTAGATTGCCCTCACCTTCGAAGTTCTTTTTTGCCATGAGCAGATAGGAGTCCATCTCCTTGAAATCGACGTCGTTTTCTATGATGTAAATCTGGTGTTGCTGTTGAATAGAGTCGATGGAATAGTTGATCTTGGCGGCAAAATACTTGGCGTCGTGGCTGTCATCCATTTTTGCTTCCGTGTGCATGACGTGCGGATTGACGATATACAGATTGCCCTTTTTCATGGAGATCGTCGTCTTGGGCGTGATCAGACGGCAATAGTTGGTCTGCGGAATGATCGCCTCGGGAGTCTTGTGCGAGTGCAAATACGATGGTTCGTTATCCAAAGAACTGTATGAAAAAGAGCAAATTTTATCTTCCAACTGCGTAAATTCAATTTTCGGTATTTCGTACTTTACAAACATACTACTCCTTTTTTTGCATGTAGTGCAAAAAAATATACGCCGACCTCGCAAAAAATACACTTACATTGTATATGGACGGACACTTATTGTCAACTGTATTTAACGAAAATGCAATACTATATTATCAAAATCTTATAGAATTCCCGATTATTAAGTGTTATAATACTAAAAAACTAAACAGAGGAGAGACTGTATGAAAAAGATTTTGACGATGCTATTATCCGTGTTGCTTGTTGGCAGTTTTACCGCATGCGGCGGCGGCAGAGGAACGGGCGGCGGCGGCGGTGACGACGACAACGGCAGAACGCGGCTTACCGTAGGCGTATACGACGGCGCGGTGGGCTACGCGTGGGCGGAAGAGTTGGAAAAAGAGTACGAAGCGTTGCACACGGACGTAAACATCGTTATCAACCACAAAAAGGGCGATTACGACGACCAATCGCTTTCGTCGCGCATTCCGTACAACAAGGAAGATATGTACTTCGGGTCTGCCAACTCGCTCACGGCGCTCGTGCAAAAGGGGCATATCATCGACTTGACCGATCTCGTGCAAGAAAAGTGCTACGACGACGCGGGCAATTTGGTGGCGAGCGGCGGCACGAAGTCCATAGAGGACAGAATGTGGGACCCGTGGGAAGCGTTTAACAAGGTGAACGACCGCTATTACGGCGTGCCCAACTTCGCGCCCGCGGCGGGCATTTCGTACGACGCGGACTTGTTCGAAGAAAAGGGATACGAAGTACCCGAAACGTACACCGAGTTCAAAAATCTTTTGGACAGAATGGTGGCGGACGAGATCACGCCCATGACGATCGCCGACCACGAATACATTTGGTTTTCGGCGATCGCGTTTTGGGCGGAGTACGAGGGCGTAAACAATTTTATGCTCAACTCCACGTTTGAGGGCACCGACTCGGTGCTCGGCGCCGTTACGCCCGAAACGGCGGGCAAGCTCGTAGGACAGCAGGGGCGCAAGGCGTACTTGCAATACTACAAGGATCTGGCGAGCAACGAAAAGTACACCACGCTGCAGACGCGCGGCGGTCAGTCCAACACGGCGTCGCAAAACGTGTTCGTGTCGGGTATCACGGGCAGAGGCGACCGCGTAGCCATGATCACGGAAAACTCGTTCTGGGAGCGCGAAGCGTATTCCACGTTTATGTCGCTCGGCAAGATAAAGGAAGAATACGGCTGGGGCAAGCGCAACTTTAAGTACATGATCGCGCCCGTAGACAACAAGTTGACGGATCGGCATACGGTGTATCTCTCGTACCCCAACTCGCACGCGTTTATCAGCAACTACAGCGACAAAAAGGACTTGGCGAAAGACTTTCTCAAGTTCACGCTTTCGCGCTCGTCGCTTGCCACCTATGTTGCGTACACCGGCGTATTGCGCCCGTACGACTTCACCGTGACCGCAGAAGAAAAGGCAAAGGCGACGCCGTTCGCGCGCTCTATCATGGAGCTACTCGAGCGTGACGACGTGGATTTTGCCACGTTCGGCGCCGCGAGCAAAAAGGGCATGCAGCTCGGCTACGCGTCTATGTACGTGCAGGAGTGGGGCAGCAATTCGAATATCGGCGGTATCGCCACGACGCAATCCTTCCCCTTCCGCACGTTCCGCGCGAACAGCGGCACGACGGTGGACGACTATTTCAACGGCATGCGCTCGTACGAAAAATCCAAGCACCCCGATATGTTCGTGGGCGTGGACTAACGGCATATGAAGCTCGTAAAGGTAAAAAAAGAGCGGCTGAAAAGGAGTGACATTATCTTTTTGGTGACCGCTCTCACGATTCCGCTGTTGCAGTTCGCGATCTTCTACGTGGTAGTCAACGCGAACTCCATCATCATGGCGTTCCAACGCGTAAATGACAACGGGCAATATGTGTGGAACGGCTTGGGCACATTCAAGCAGGCGTTTACGCTCATGTTCCGCGACAAGACGTATCGCGTGCTGTTCGGCAACAGCTTCGTCATGTACGCCGTCACGCAGGTCGCCGCGCAAGTCGTCGCTACGTTTTTCGCGTTTTGCATATGGAAAAAGGTCTGGGGCTTCAAATTCTTCTCGTCCGTGCTGTTTTTGCCCTCGGTCATCGCTTCCGTGGTGTTCGTGTTGATAGCAAAGGAGTGCGTGACCTGGTACTTGCCCACCGCGCTCAAAAACGATAAGATCGTCACGCTGTTCAACGTGGAAGAAAACGGATTTATCGCCGTCGTGCTGTTCGGCGCCATACTCGGCTTCGGGAGCAACCTCGTGTTGCAACTTGGCGCCATGGGCGGCGTGGACGAATCGGTAAAAGAGTACGGACGGCTGGACGGCGTAAACACTTGGCAACAGTTTTGGCACATCGTGTTCCCGTACATTTGGCCGACGATCATTTCGCTGTTCGTCATCGGCTTAGCGTCGCTGTTTACCAACCAAGGTTTGGTCATTTCCTTTTTCGGAGCGGCGGTCGACCAACCCAAAGTGGAAACGTTTGCGGCGCACGTGTACGTAATGGTCATCAACCAATACGGCAACGCCTATTACCAAGGCTTTCCCATCATATCGGCAATGGGCATTATCCTGTCGATCGTCGTTGTCTGCGTGAGTGTGGGCGGCAGACGGCTCATGGAAAAGTTCGGACCGAGCGAGGATTGATATGGAAAACGCATTGCAAACAAAAAAACGGACGAGATCCGGAAAAAAGAGCACAAGCGTCGTTTTCCTCGCCATTGCGCTCGTGGTGCTTATTGCCTACACGCTGTTTCTGTTCTTTCTATTGGGGTGGGGATTTGTCGCCTCGTTCAAGAGCGATCTGGACTTTATTTTGTACCCCGACAAACTGTTGCCCGCCAAGGAATTGGGCGGCTTTCACTTCAAAAACTACATTACGGCGTTCAAGGGCATGCGCGTGCCGCTCAACCGCGGGCAGTCCGAGGGGTACGTGTACGCCGACAAAATGCTGTTGTACAGCCTGTATTGGGTGGTCGGCAGCGCACTTTTGAACACCTTTTCCACCATGCTCGTGGCGTACTGCTGCGCCCGCTTTCACAACAAGCTGTTTTCTAAGATCATTTACGTGGGGACGGTATTTGCCATATCCATACCGCTCATCGGCACCGCGCCCGCGCAAATGAAATTGGTGAGCCAACTGCACCTATATAACAGCTTGCTACTCATGCCCGCGTTCAAGCTGTCCTTTATCTCCACCTACTTTTTGGTGTTTTACGCGATCTTCCTCAAAGTGCCGGCGGGCTTTCGAGAGGCGGCGGAGATCGACGGGGCGGGGCATTGGACCATCTTTTTCAAGGTCAATTTTCCCATGGTGATGAATACGGCGGTGGCGGTGTTCATACTGTTCTTCATTCAATATTGGAACGACTATTCGGTGCCCATGATGTACTTGCCGAGCTACCCCACGTTGGCGCAAGGGCTGTACGAGCTGATGAACGGGCAGGCGTCGCGCGACCCCCGTATGCACACGGGCGTGTCGCTGGCGGCGGCGCTCATGGTGGCGGTCCCGCCGCTCGTGCTGTTTGTGGCGTTTCGCAGCAAGATCATGGCAAACGTGTCGGTCGGCGGCTTAAAGGGCTGATAAAATCTGTCCGGAGGAAATGAGATGACAAAAAACAATGCATTGCAAAAAAGGCTGTTCTGCATCTTTTCGGCGCTGTGTTTGGCGGTGGCGATCGTTGCCGTATGCACGTCGGCGCGCGTAAAAGCGCAAGCCGAAGAGCCGTTTGTCGCGGGCTATTTCGACACGACGAACGCGGCGCTCGCGGTGGACGGATCGGGCATGCACGTCACGTTTTCGCAAGAAAACAACGCCGTTACGTTCAATAAGGACGTTGCGGACCGCTTTGCGCGCGCCACGTTTCACACCGTGGACGGCAAGACGAAGTACGCCAAAGTGCAGTTTATGCTCACGGACAGCGCGGACGCATCCAAAAAGGTGAATATCACGTACTACAAGAGCACGCGCAATCCTAAAGTTACGACGGTGCGCATAAACGACAAGGGCGAGCAGGGCGACAGCGAAGTCAAACTTCCCGTGGAATTTGCGGCGGGCAGAGAGAGTTTGAGCTTTGTGTACGACAAGGACGCAAAGCGGTTCACGACCGAGAGCGGCACCATGCTCGGCAAGATAACCAAGTATTACAACGGCGAAGCGTTCGAGGGCTTTCCGTCCTGCAAAGTGGAAATTTCCATGTATATGTCGGGCGTGACGGGCGAGAGCGAGGTGCGGCTCGTCAATATGGCGTCGCAGCCGCTCAACTCGTACGTGACGCGCGATAACCGCGGACCGCTCGTATATTTGAGCGGCGGCTTCCCGAGCGTCATGTACTTGAATGCGGGCGACGTGTTCCGTGTGCCCGCGATCGAGGCGTTTGACACATTCAGCGACGTAAAGAGCGTGAACATAACGGTATCGAGCGACAGCGAAACGCTGTACTCGGGCGACGGATCGACCGAGCACGAGGTCACGTTGAGCGGCAAGGGCACCTATTCGGCGACGTATACGGTCACCGATACGCTCGGCAACCAATCGTCGCAAATGTGCGTTATCAACGTGCGCGATACGGCATCGCCCGTCATCACGCTCAAAAAGGAAAAGGACACCGCCACGGCGGGCAAACTCTACACCGTGCAGCAAGCCGCGGTGCAGTGCAATAACGAATACACGCTGTACGTGTACGTCATAAACGGCGACGGCGGGCGCGACGCGGTGGACGACGGCGAAACGTACACCTTTAAGAAAGCGGGCAAGTACACGGTCTGCTATTATGTGGTAGACGAGTACGATAATATTGCGCGTGCGACCTACACGGTGGAGGTGAAAGCATGAAGATAAAGAGAATACTGTGCATGGCAGTTACCGTGCTGATGAGTCTTTGCCTGACGCTTTCGGCGGAGGGTTGCGGCAGCAAAAAGACGGGCGGCAGCAGTGCGGTGACCGAAACGTATCCCGACTATATCCGTCCCGTGTATCCTGCGGCGACGGACGCAAAGGCGGGCGGCAACCTGTACTATGCCAAGGACGGCGAGAGCGCCTACAAGATTGTCATTCCCGCCAACGCGAGCGAAGCGGTGCAATATGCGGCGGAGTTTTTGACGGAGATCACTTTAGACGCGACGGGCGTAACGCTGTCTACGGTGCGCGACACCGACCTTTCGTTCGATAAAGACGCGTACGTCATTTCCATAGGCGACACGTCTGTGCTTAGCACAAGCCCCATTGCGGCTACGGCGAAAGAAACGCTGACGGACAACGGCTTCGTGCTGTCGCTGCAAGGCAATTCGGTGCTCATCGGCGGCGAAAACGATCTCGGCGCCATTTACGGCACGCAGGAATTTTTGGCATATACGCTTTCGTTCGACGCGCTCACTGCCGACGCGCTCGTGTACGACCACGCCAAGACGGTGACGGTGCCCGATTTCGGCACGGTAAAGCAGTCGCCCGACATTCCGCGCATTGCGCCCGGACCCGCGCCCGCCGAGGGCAGCGAACGGGCGGCGCTCATTCGTTCGTACGACCGTCTTGCGGGCTGGGGGTCGTTTACGGGCCCCCTTTGGGACACCAATTTGATCGCGCACTCTATCGTGAACGCGGCGCCGCCCGCACAGTACCCCGATTGGTACAACAACGGGCAGATCTGCTATTCCGCCACCGACTCGTACGACGTGATCGCCGACTACGTGGCAAATCGGATCGAATACGCCACCACGCAGATATACTTTCAGCTCGGCAACGCCGATACGACGACGTGTTGCGATTGCCTCGACTGCACGGCACTCGCCAACAACAACGGCGGCATGGGCGGCGCGTACGTGATCTGGCTCAATACCATTGCCGAAAAAGTGGAGCAAAAGCTGGCGGCAAAGGGCATTACGGACAAGGAATGGCACTTGCTCGGGCTTATGTACAACGCGTACGACGAAGCGCCCGTCGTGTGGAACGAGGAACAGGGCAAGTACGTCCCCGTGAACGAAAACGTGATCTGCTCGCCGCACGTGGGCGTGCAATACTGCCCCATAACGGCGTGCTACGGGCACGTGTTTGACGACCCCGATTGCGTGGAAAACGACAAGGCGCGCATACAGGAAAAGCTGTACGGTTGGGCGGAGCTTACCGACGAGTATATCATTTGGATGTACAGCACCGAGTTTACCAACTACTTCTTTATATGGGATGACTACGGCTCCATGGCGGGCGACTTCCGCCTGTTCAAGGAGTTGGGCGTAAAGGGCATATACTTCAACCGCGGCGCCAACGGCATGAACCCGTTTGACGCGTTCCGCACCTACCTTATCTACAAACTTTGCTGGAACACCCAATACGACTACGACACGCTGTACAACGAGTTTTTTCACGCGTACTACCGCGAAGCCGCGCCGTACATGCAAGAATACTTTGAAGCGATCCGCGCCAACCTCAACGTGATCGAGTTGCGCGACAACAACGACGGGTGCTTGCTGTACGGCTCCAAGACGTCGCATGCGGCGTACAATTGGTCGTACCCGCTCTTACTCTCGTACGAAAAGATCGTGCAAAAGGCGTACGAAGCGCTGCAAAACGCGGGCTACTCGGCGGAAGAATATGAAACCATGCGCTTGCGCGTGCGCGCCGACGAAATGTTTATCACCAACTACTTCGTGCGCTTTTACAACGACTATATGTCCGAAGAAGAGTATAAGAAAATATCCGACGCGTACTACGCCGACAACTTGATACTCGGCAACGAAGAACAGCGCGAGCACAGTGCGCTGTAAGCGGGAGGGGAATAGATGAAAAAGATTGTATCGCATATCGTTTGCATGGCGTTGCTTGCTTTGCTGTGCTTTGGCACCGTAGCGTGCGGCAAAAAAGTCGGGGGGGGGTCTGATCATTTCGATATCCACCTCAACGTGACCGAATTGTCGCTCACCGCGGGCGACGAATACAGACTGTACACCGACGACGGCAAGCAGTACGACACGTACGTTTCGTCCGACAAATCGGTGTGCTCGGTCACGAGCACGGGCATCGTGCGGGCGGTCAAGCAGGGCAAAGCGAACGTGCAAGTGTCGGCGAACGGTAAGACGCTCACCTGCGCCGTCACCGTGGCGGCGGGCGAGGGCGGCGGCTCCACGGGTCCCGACAACCCCGACGAACCGCAAGAGAGCACGCCCGCGACCTTTCTCGGCGTGGAAATGACGGCAGACAACCTACTTTGCCGCGCGCCCGACTATGCGCAAAACGGGCACGTGTGCGGGTCGCTGCTCATCACCGACGGATACAAAGAGCAAATGAAGCGCGCCGACGGCAGTCAATATGCCGTGTGCATGCGCGTAGCCGCCTATACGTACGTGTGCGTATGGTACGATCTGCTGTTGCCCGATATCGACCTGAGCGACCGATATGTGGCATTCGATTGGGAAATTTACTCGTCCATTCCGGTCACGCTCAACCGTATCGGCAATGCATTGAGTGTCAAATTGCAAAAGGGTTGGAATACCGTGCGCCTTTCGTGGGATCAGTTGTGCAGTGCGAGCGATCCCTACCTGTTTACGGGCGTGGGGTATTTTCCCGCGGGCGGCGAACTCGCCATCGGCTCGCTTACCCCCAAGACGTTCGACGAAGTGGATTGCTCGTCCACGTTTGCCGACACGCCCATGACGCCCGAAAATCTGAAAGCGACAAACGGCACCGTGGAATACGTATCCAAAGGCAATACATTGGATACGGGCATGATGGCGGTCAAGGGCTTGGAATTTACCGCCGCGGCGAATGCGGAACTGAGTTATGCCGACCTGCTGCCCGAAACCGATTACGACTACGCGGTGTGGCGGCTGTACAACGGCACGGCTACGCCCCAAACGGTGGCTATCGGCAGAAAAGAAGTGACGCTGTATCGCGGGTGGAACTCCGTCAAATTGGATTGGGCGAACTTGGATGTGGCGAACGGCGCGCGCATTGCCTTCCCGGCGGCGGGCACGTACGGCATAGGCGCCATGACGGCGGGCAACTACAGCACCGACCCGTTTGTTTCCGTTCCGTTTATGGGCTTGGGCGCCACCGCCGATACATTGCTGCCCACGCGCCCCAACGCGATCCACGAGGCATACGGCTCGCTCACCGTCACGAACAGCCACAGCGGCGTTGTCTCGCTCGAGGGCAATGCGCCGTATGTGGTGTATAACCCGGGCGCGCAATGGAGCATTTGCCTGTGGTATCTGTATATGTTGCCCGACGAACCCAAAGCGGGCGCCGAATACGAGTGGAAGATCTTTATCGCCGAAGACCAGAGGGCGAGCGCCAACTTCCAGATCGGCGGCAAGACGGGCATAAAACTCAAAGCGGGTTGGAACACCGTGCACCTTACGAGCGAGGAGCTGTATTGCGCGGTCAACACGCGGTACGCATTCCTTTCCGGTTGGGGCGATATCGCACCCCTTATGGCATTCGGTCCGCTCACCGAAGTGACGGGCGCATAAATAGGGCTTCTTTATTATGAACATAAAAAAGAAAGTAAAATAGGAGGAAAAAATGATGGTAAAGGGTAAAAACAAGACGATAGGTTTGCTCCTGTTGTCTATACTGTTTGCGGGGGTGTTGACGCTTATGCTGACGGGCGTAGGGACGGCAAACGCCACAACGGGAGATACGCATACGCTTACGGTAAATAATAAAGTGCAAATTTACCAAAAAGCGTTGGACACCGTAACGTTCCGCAATACGGGCGCGAACGGCGCATGGAACGGCAAAGAGGGCGTGGAGCCGTATACCGAGGGTGGCAGAAACGGCGTAAAAATTACGTCCGAATTGGCGAGCAAGGGCGTCTTGATTCGCACGGAAGATGAAATAAAGTTGGAAGCGGACAAAACGTATACGTTGCGTCTGAAATTGAGATTGGAAAACAGCGACACGGTGGGGCAGAATAACTTTCCGATTACCATGAACGCCAATCAGACGGGAAATTCGGGGTCGCTATTGAGAGATACTATTCATAATGTGGATTGGCACTTGGCATCCGATTTCGGAACGGAACAATTGTGTGAATATGCGATTACGGGCAAGGCGAGCGGCGCCGTGCAATTGCAAGTAGGGCTTGCCGACCCCACCGGGCGATACAAAGGCGTTATCTATATTTCGGACGTAATGCTTGTAGAAAACGGCGGTACGACGCTAAGTGTGACCGAGGGTAGTGCAATCGGTGAATTGCCCGCTGTTCCCGCAAGAACGGGCTACAGGGGCGAATGGGCGATAGACGGTACGCCTATTACCGCGGACACCGTATACGATTACACCGAGGACAAAATCGCCGAAGCGCAATATGCAAAATTGGTAACGCTTAAATTCGAGACGAGTACGAAAAAATATCAAACCGCATTGGATACCGTTGCGTACCGCGATACGGGCGCGGGCGGCGCATGGACGGGAAAAGAGGGCGTGGAAGCGTATACCGAGGGTGGCAGAAACGGCGTAAAAATCACGTCCACGGAGAGAGTCGGCACGTTGATTCATTTGGAAAACGAATGGATATTGGAAGCGGATAAAACATATAAATTGTCCTTCAAGCTGAAAATGGAAAACAGCGACACGGTGGGGCAAACAAATTTTCCCATTGAAATACACGCTCTGAATACGGGAAATGCAAGGACTCTATTGAGAGATTCGAATTATAGCACGGATTGGCACTTTGCATCCAATAATACAACGGAAAAATTAAGTGAGCATGAAATTATAGGAAAAGCAAAAGGCTCCTTACAGTTGCAGATAAATCTTCCCAACGACGGTCAAAATCGATACAAGGGCGTTGTTTGGCTTTCGGACGTTACACTTACGGAATACAGCGGCACCCGAACTTTGGGCGTAGGCTCCGCTATCGGCACGTTGCCCGAAATTCCCGAAAGAGAACACTATACGAAGAGTGACGTTTGGACGATCGACGGCACGCCCATTACGGCGGAAACCGTGTGCAACTACGACACCGACAAGATCGTCAAGACGGCATACACGCCCATAGACTACACGCTTACGTTCAACGACCTCGACGGTCAAAAGTTGGGCGAAGCGCAATACAATGTGGAAACGGACGCGAGCACGATCCAACTTCCCGACGTGCCTGCAGCGCCGCACCGCTCCAACGGGCGTTGGGGCACGCTTGATTTAGCTAAGGGCGGCAACCAAACGATCGTTCCCGTTTACGACTTGAACGAATACACGATCACCTTCCAAGACGAGAAGGGCGGCACGGTGGGCGAACCCGTTACGTACACCGTAGAAACGAACAAGAATCTCATCAATTTGCCGTCCGTGCCCGCCAAACAGCACTACACGGGCGTGTGGACGGGTTGGGACGCGTTCGATACCGCGGAGGGCGGCGACAAGACGTTTACCGTTTCGTACACGCCCACGCAATACACGCTCACGTTTAACGGCGAGAGCGGCGCGGTTTCGGGCGGCACGGCTACGTATACGGTAGAGACGGACAAGAAAGATATCACCGCGCCCGCCGTACCCGCAAGAGAGCATTACACGGCAAACGGATGGCAAGGTTGGGACGACTTCGATCCCGCAAAGGGCGGCAACAAGACGTTTACCGCTATGTACACCGCCATACAATACACCGTTACGTTCGTGGGCGAGGACGACGCCACGCTTTCCACGGCTTCGGCTGTGTACGGCGCGACGGTAACGATCCCCGAAGCGCCCGCAAAGGACGGCTACACCGTCAAGTGGATGGTGGGCGAGGATGAGTTTACCGCCGAAACGACGGTGACGGGCGACATGACCGTAAAAGCGGTGTACACCAAGGAAGGCGGCAAAGGCAAGGGCGGTTGCGGCTCGGCGGTCGGCGGCGGCATGCTCGGCGGCGGCATGCTCGGCGGCGCGATCGTATTGCTCGGTGCGGCGGCACTGCTGCTGCGCAAAAAGCAACGCGCGTAAAGATAAACAAAACGGCTGTATAAGTTTGCGCGGACGTTTCACACATAGATGCGCCCGCGCTACTTATATAGATTATCCAAAATTGCGAGAAGAGTGTATGCGAAAATACGTCTACGAAGAATATATACGGTACGACGCTCTGTTCGAACAAGGCAGGAGCGACCTTTTCGGCGAACATTCGCCGCTCACCGAGGACGGCAAGCGGGAGTTTTTGGCAAAGTATTTGGCATACGGCAAGCGGAGATACGGCGATGATTTTCTGTTCCGCAAAGCCGCAAAACGCGACGAGGTGCAAAAGGCATTGGAAGTTTGCTCGGTCGGCGCGGAAAAGAAAGAAAAGTTTTCGGCATATATTCGGGACGCCGCGCACGCGTATAAACATGTGCGCCTATACACGGACAGGGCAACGATAATAGGCGATCGGCTCGTGTTCCGAGAAAATTACACCTTTCCCGTGCCGTGCGCAAAGTGCGAGCTTGGTGACAATACACTCGGAGAACTTAATATCGGCGTAAAGATATCGAAAGCGTACCGCCGCCCGCTCAACGAGGGGATATTGTTGACAACGGCGGGGCGTACGGTGGAATTTCGTAAGGGGTGCAAGCCCCTTTTGCGGCTTTTCTTTGCGGCAAACGGCAAGTTGTACGTAAAAGAGGGCGAGGAAAACATGCCGTCGTACAAGCTTACCGAACTTTGCGATTATCCGTTCGACGATGGTATAGAGATACGCGTGACGTTCGGCGATCGTTCGGCGAGTGTTTTTGTACACGATACGGCATACGATTTCCCCCTTGCGGACGGCGCGCCCGATACCGTGTTCTTTTGCGGCGGCTTTCAACCCGTCGACGCATGGGAAGTCGCCGTACATGCGTGCGTCACTTCGAGCGGGGAACATATCGACATTTCGGAGAAGAATGCGGACAGCGACGCTGCGGAAACGTATATCGGCGACGTGACGCTGCCGTACGCGATCGGCACCGCAAAATACAAGGACAAAGAACTCGTCTTGCGCAAAACGTTTTTTGCGGACGAGGATTTTTTGCATACGGGCAAGGTGTATTCGCTGTACGTCCATTCGCTTGACCCGGGCGGCGAAGTTGCGATCAACGGCAAGGCAGTTGCGCGAAAGGACGATTTCGATCCGTTGGAGAAAAATATAACGGAGTTCGTTCGCGCGGGCGAAAACGAACTCGAATTGACGGTCTTTCCGCGTGCGCCCGAGTTGCCGTACGCCTGGCATAAGCACGACGACTGTTATAACGGTTGGCTTTGCGGCGGGGCGGAGATCCGCGAAAGTTATGTGTGCGCTTGCGGCAAGCCGAAAATAACGACGCTTGCTATCGGCAACGGTGAGGCGGAATTTTCCGTCGAGTGGGACACGGGTATTCGTTCGGAGACGGCGTACGAGATCCGTATGGCGGAGAGCTTTCCTAAAGCGAGCGGCGAGACGTTTTTGTGCGCGGGCGAGTGCGCGGACGGCAAGATACGCGAAACGTTGCGCTGTTCCGTCGAAATTTGGACGCTCGAAAACCCGACGCTGTATACCGTGCGCGTGCGCCTTATCGGGTCGGGCAAAACGCTGTGCGAAAAAAAAGCAGAAACGGGGTTTCGCACCGTGTGCCAATCGGGCGGCGATATCTTGCTCAACGGCGAGAAAATCGTGCTCAAAGGGGCGCTCAATATGCAATTTCTTCCGCCGTACGAGGAGATACCCGTCAACCACGTTTGCCCGTCGGATTACGCGCTTTGCGAGCAGATCGCGGCGCTTAAGAACATGAACGGCAACTGTCTGCGCATGCATCGGCTTGGCTACGGCGATACCGACGACAGGATCGCGTCGTACTGCGACCGGCTCGGCGTGTTGCTCATTTGGACGACGCGGCTCATCGACGGCGTGGAAAACGTGCAGTGGACGCGCACTTGGCGCGGCGCCGACGTGTATGCGCGGCAAATGGAAACGGTGTATAATCATCCGTCGATCGTCATGTGGGAGGGCTCGAACGAATTGCATGCAAGCTCGCTCGAGGTCGTGGACGAAGTGTACGACGCTTTCGTGCGCGCGGCGGAGCGGGTGGATACCCACAGGCTTTTGTGCCCGGTGTCGCATTTGTACTATGGCGGCGGTATTTATGAAATGGGCTGCAAGTATTACAGCGACGACGGCACGGCGGACGAAAACGGGAATGCGGCAAAGGCGTCGTTCGGTTGGACGGCGCCGGGCGTGGTGCGTAGCGCGCACACGTACAGTTTGCTGCTTGGGTACGGTTCGCCTTGGCACGATATGCGCACGCAGAATTGGCGCGAGCAAGCCGCGCTGGCGGCGTCGCGCGAGCGGGCATATATCGTTTCGGAATATGCCGTCATCGGGCGGCAAAATCCCGAGACCGAAGAAGCAAAACAGTTCCTCAACGAAGCGTCGTACGAGCTTGGCGACGAGTGCAACTCGCTCGGCTTTTGTTTGTCGGACGACGAGTGGGAAATGGGGCAGGCGTACCAAGCGCTTTGCGCGGCAGTGGCAACCAAACGCCTGTTGTGCCTCGGAGCGGACGGAATGTTGTGGTGCTGTCTGTGGGGCGGCGCGAACAATGCGAGTTACTTAAAACCCGTCGTCGATTTTTACGGGTACAGGAAACACGCCTACTATGCTTTGGCGGAAGCGTTTCAGCCGTCTGCGGCGTTTAACAAAAATCCCGACGTGCTCTTGTATGCGGGGTATCGCATCGAGCCGTACGTTACGGGGCTTACGCGGGGCAAACGGTATCGCTTGCGCATTGCGGCATTGGACGAGGAGGGAAACGAGGCGGCAAGTATTCGGTACGACGATTTTACGGCGGACGCATTTTCCAAGGACGATTTGGCGGCGTGGACGCCGCATTTCGGTAAAGACGGATATTACGTTATTCGCTACGAATTGACCGAACTGTGAGAAAATAAACGATGAAAAAAATCAACCTGACGGCGAACAAAAAAGAAAACGAGCATTTTTTCTTCGGGTACTACGATTTACAGCCGTACAGTCCCGACAATGCTTTGCATTTGGCGCATAAGGTGCGCTTTGCGGATCGCGTGCCGCAAAAAGGCGACGTTGCCGAAATCGGGTATATCGATACGCGATCGTGCGTGTTTACGCCTATCGCCGAGACGAAAGCATGGAACTTTCAGCAGGGTGCGCTCACGCAATGGTTCGACGACGGAAAAACCGTTGTTTTCAACGATTTCGACGGCGAAAAATACGTCTCGCGCGTCGTCGACCGTTCGGGAAACGAAGTGCGGCGCTACGGCATGCCGTTCGCGTGTCTAAACAGGAAAGCGGGCAAGGCGATGTCGATCAATTTTTCGCGCGTGTACGATTTTCGAAAAGGGTACGGCTATTGCAATGCCCCGGACGCATACGCGAACGATATCGCACCGAAAAGCGACGGCATATTTTCGCTCGACCTTATAACGGGCGAGCATAAGCTTATCTTGTCGTATGCGCAAATGCGAGAGGCGTTTTGCGAATTGCCGTATACGGACAGTAAACTCGTCGTAAACCACATAACGTTCAATCCGTCGGGCACGAAGTTTGTCTTTTTGTTGCGCAATTTTCCCGAGGAAGGGAAAAAGTGGGGCACGGTGCTCGCCGTGGGCGACACGGACGGCAACGTGAAAAAACTGACGAATTTCGAGGTCAATTCGCATTACTCGTGGCGCGACGACGACAATCTCATGATATATGCGGGGTTGCCTTCCTGGGGCATTTATTTTATAAATACCGAAAGCGGCGAACGCAAACGACTGTATGACCCGCTTTGCGACCGAGACGATATCCACTGCAACTATTCGCCCGATCGTAAGTGTTTCATCGGCGACGGATATCCGCAAAAGGACGGTGTGCGCAGTTTGTATAAGTACGATTTTGCGACCAAGCGTTCGTGCGAATTGCTTAGAGTGTTTTCTCTGCGCGTGGCGGATGCCGATATCCGTTGCGACCTGCATGCTCGTTTTTCCGCCGACGGTTCGCGCATTTCGTACGATACGACGGAGAATCGCACGCGCGATATCATGCAATTGCTGTTGGAGTAAATCGATATGCGAAGCGACTTGGTAAAAGAATATTGTAAACCCGTGCGCATTTTGGAAAAATCGGAGAACGTGACGGGCGAGAACGCGTTGTGCGTTAACGAAAACGCGCAACTGTACGGCGTGGAGCGGTCGTATATGACGTGCCGCGGCAAGGGCTATATCCTGTTGGATTTCGGCAAAGAGCTGTGCGGCGGCATACGTATTCTGTCGGTCTATAAGGACGGACAACCGCATTTGTTGCGCGTGCGGCTACGGTTCGGCGAGTCCGTGGGCGAGGCGTGCGCTCGGTTGGGCGAGAAAGGCGCGTGTTGCGACCATTCCGTGCGGGATATGCAAGTTATCGTGCCGTGCACGTCCGATCAAGAGTACGGCAACACCGGGTTTCGGTTTGTGCGTATCGATTTTCTCGACGATGCGGAATATCGCTTGGTGAACGTATACGCCGCCTTTACGCATCGGGATCTGTCGTATCAGGGTAGTTTTTTTTGCGACGACGATACGGTCAACCGCATATACGATACGGCGCGCTACACGCTCTTTCTGAATATGCAGCAAGGACTTTGGGACGGTATCAAGCGCGACCGTCAGGTGTGGATAGGCGATATGCAACCCGAAGTGCTGGGCATTACCGACGTGTTCGGGGCGGATAAGTGCGTTACGGAGGCGATCGACGCGTCTATCGCGAAAAATCCGTTGCCGTGTTGGTTCGGCAATATTCCCACGTATTCGTTTTGGCTGCTGCAAATTCTGTGCGATTACTACGCGAAAACGGGCGATGCGTCGCTCTTTCTTCGGCACACGGCGTATGTCGAGGGGATTTTGGCGCAGTTGGACGCGTGTGTAACCGAATCGGGAAAAATCGAGTATGCGCGAGCGGGAATTGCCGCACGGGACGGCTATTTCCTCGATTGGCCCACTTTGGGAACGCCCGACGCGGCGGTAGGCAACCGTTATCTGTTTTTGTACGTTCTGCAAAACGTGAAAAATCTGTATGCCGCTTTGGGCAGAAAAGAGCATCCGTTGCTACGTTCGCTTTCGTTGCGATTGGAAAAGGAGACGGCAGCGAATTTGCGCGCAAAACAGGTGGTCGCGCTCGGCTTTTTGGCGGGTCGGATCTCCGCTAAAGAGACGGCGGCGAATTTAACGGCGGGCGGTGCAAGAGGGATGTCCGCATTTATGAGCTATTTCATTTTGCAAGCGGCGGCGCAAAGCGCGGGCACGGTAAACGCCCTCAATATGATGAGAGAATACTACGGCGGTATGCTGTCGCGCGGTGCGACGAGCTTTTGGGAAGATTTCGACGTGGAGTGGCTACATGGTAGCGGACGCATTGACGAACGCACGCCCGCGGGCAAGAAAGATCTGCACGGGGACTTCGGCGGATATTGCTACAAGGGCTATCGGCATTCGCTGTGCCACGGGTGGTCTTGCGGTCCCGTGCCCTTTCTCACCGAGTGGGTATTGGGAGTACGCGTTGCGGCGGCGGGTTGCGAAAAACTATGTATTGCGCCGCATTTGGGCGACCTGCAATATTGCGGCGGCACATTTCCCACGCCGCGCGGTGTTGTGACCGTTCGGCACGAAAGACACGGCAACGAGGTGCACACGGAGTATACGGCTCCGAACGGCATAGAAATCGTTTTGCCGAAAGACGGATTTTCGATAACCGAAAACGGGACGTAGAAGGGAATTTAACCGTTTTGAAAGGCAAGGACAGTAAATACGATTATGATATTTATTTTGTAAAAAATATAGAGTATCGTATAAGTAAAGCATAATAAAATTAGGGAAAACAAAAAAACTCCGATGCAAAAGAGCATAGAAACGCAAAAAAACGGAACGACCGTAAGCGTGTAATCGGTCACGAAATACAGCTATAACGCTCAAAGACAGCAAGAACGTACGGAGATAAATATTCTGAACAAGCGCATGTGCTTTTTCAATTCCTCAATAATTCCGATAAAAGAAAAATGACCGATAAGACAAAAGGTTCTTATCGGTCATTGACTGGTGGAGAAGTAGTAACCTAAAACGAATATTAGTCTTTTGCTTTTAATTCCAACCATTCGTTTTCCAATATCGACATTAAAATATCGTCGGCGTATTCATTACCGTTTAATACCGCGTCGCGCAAAACACCTTCTCTTTTGAAGCCTGCCTTCAAATAACATTTTTCGGCTCGTGTATTAAAAGAAAAAACATCTAATGATAAACGGTGCAACTTTAATGTTTCAAACGCAAAATCACGCGTTGTTTCTACCGCCCAAGTACCTATTCCCTTTCCTTGTTCGGAAGATTGAAAAATACCAATTCTAAAATTAGCACTCTTTGTTTGATTGTCGATTTCATTTATGACAGTTTCGCCGATAATACGGTTATCGGGTGAGATAATTAAAAAATAATAGCGGTCGATTTCTTTAATACTTTTTAAGAAAAAGGACATTACTTCGTCTTTTGAAAAGTATTCTTTACAACCCGTTAAACGTGCGGTTTCTTTATCTAACGGATTAAAATTTTGTAAATAGTAATTTTCCGCATCGGTTGTTTGTGCAAGTCGAATTATATAACCGTTTTTTGTCCAACAATAATTTTCCATATAGTAATAATAGCATTTTTAAGACCAAAAGGCAAATGAAAACATCTTATTAAATTCGTTTGGCACTGTGGCGGGTGCTTGAATAAACAAGCGGCTCGCTTGCGCTCGCCGTCAAGCACCCGCCACAAACCGACCAAACACAACGACCAAAACCGAGAAACCGCCGAAAAAGCAAGGCGGCGGCTAAAATACGGCGACACGCGCAGGCTTTCCGTGTTCGCCGTATTTTTTTACGCCGCCGCGATCTATTGCTTTTTTTGACGGCGCATTCCTTTCGACGGTGTTATTCGCACCGTCTTTTTTTGTGCCGTTTACATTCCGTTACCTTGCCGCTACCTTATGCGCTATACCGCTACTTTGTAGCCGTTTTGTATCCATAGCCTACCTATAAATGCCACCGCAATATTTTTTGCGGTATGGTATAATGCTTTTCGCTTATAAGCAACGGGCAAAAGTTTTTTCAAATTATTTTTATGAAAGGCTTGTACTTTCGCCGTTTTCAAGGCTATATAGTGTAGGGACAAATTTTTTCGGGAAAGACCGTGATAAACCGCTCTTTTCAAGCCTATATAGTGTAAGCACAAAAACAGCGGCAAAACGGCTTAAATACGGACTTTTATTAAATTTTGATGAAATTTTCGGAAAGACCGTCCAATTTTGCCCTTTCTCGTGGCTATATAGTGAGGGGTATTTTATTTTGCCCCTAAAAACGCAAAAAGGAGGTGTGGAAAATGCTCAAAACCGAACTCGAAGTGATTGCAATCGGCGAGCCTAATATATCGGCATTGACGGACAGCGAACGGCATTTATTCTTTGAAACGCTGTATCAAAGAGTTTTGGAATTAGCAAAAGAAAAAAAAGAAAATTAGCGTATTGTATTTATGTATCGGCGGAGTTGCAACGTGCTACGACAACTCAAATTAAATGTATGTATGGTTAGGGGCGCAACGTGCCACGACGCCCCACGAAAATTGAATATATCGGCTTAACGAATAGGCGTATTGTATGATTGTACAGCCAAAAAAGCGAGCGTAAAAGATTTCCGAATAAAAAAGGAACGCGCCGCACGAAACGGGCAAAGTACGGAACAAGTGTATTGTTTTGTATCTTTGCCCGTTTTTTCTTTTACTCAAAAATCTAACAAAAAAAGGAGAAAACCACAATGCCCATTAAGGACGCAAAAATCTATAACGACGGCAATCATTTTATTGCCATACCGCCCGAAAACTTTACGAGCGGAAAGCATAAGAAACAGCCGCCGAAAGCAACAACCCAAGACACCAAAAAGCAAGCGTTTGAAACAGCGTACACAGAAAGTATGTCGTTACCCAAACGCGAACGCAAAAAGTATATCGCCGAGAGATTGCAAGGCGAATTTGAAACAGCCGAGCAAGCAAAGGCATATACCGAGCAAAACATTGAACGCAAGAAAACCAACGCCGCAAAACGCTATACGCGGCTATGGCGTAAAGTCCGCTTGCAACAGTGGAATTACTTTATAACTTTTACTTTCGACGGAAACAAGCATACCGAAGAAAGTTTTAAGAAAACGCTACAAAACACGTTGAAACACCTTGTCAGCCGTAAAGAGTGGAAATATATAGGCGTATGGGAGCGCGGAAAAGATACGGGACGGCTACACTTTCACGGAATATTCGTTATACCAGAAAATGCAATGATAGGAACGCTCGAACAAATAACCGATTACGACACCCGAAAGCACCGCAAGCAGACCACTTTTCAAAATACGCATTTTCTAAATAAATTCGGCAGAAACGATTTCAAAGATATTTGCGAAAAGAACGTAGAGCGTTCGGTTAAATATCTACTCAAATATATAGAGAAAAGCGGCGAACGGCTTGTTTACGGCGGTGATTTACCCACCTACATAAAGAGCAGTATTCTCGACGAAGATATTGTTTGCCCGACGGGAATTGACGATAAGAAAGTGATTTTATTCGACGATTTCACTTGCATTGACGGCGACGGCGTAGTTAGGGGCAAAGCCACGCCCGAAGTATTAGCGCAAATGCCCACAGCCAACTAAATTATTTTGCCTTTCGACCGGCGGAGCGTAAACGAAAGCGCACGTTTTCGCAAGGGTAAAGTGCATTGCTTGCGCAACCCTTGCAAAACCGAACGGAAAGCCTTGTATGCGTAAAGATTTTTGCGCTTCCGTTTATGATCGCTCCCGTCGAAAGACAAAATAAAATTCAATCTAAAAGGAGATTTCTCAAATGAAAACAGCAGTCATCTATTGTCGCTATTCAAGCGACAGTCAAACCGAGCAAAGCATTGACGGACAGTTGCGCGTATGTACGGAGTACGCCAAGAGCCACGATATACTTATACTCGATACCTATATCGACCGCGCTATGACGGGTACGAACGACAACCGTCCCGATTTCCAGCGTATGATAAAAGACAGTGCGAAAAGAGCGTTCAGTATGGTGCTTGTGTATAAGTTTGACCGCTTTTCGCGTAATAAGTACGAAACGGCTATGCACAAGAAAACGCTGAAAGACAACGGCGTTAAAGTCGTATCTGCAACGGAGTTTGTACCAGACACGCCCGAAGGCATTATCTTTGAAAGTATGCTCGAAGGCTATGCCGAATACTATTCCGCAGAACTTTCGCAGAAGATACGGCGCGGCAATAACGAAAGCCGCCGCAAAGGCAATCTTACAGGCGGTAAAATACCATACGGATATAAGAACGAAAATAAAAAAGCCGTCATTATACCCGAAGAAGCCGAGATAGTCCGTTACATTTACGAGCAGTATTCCATAGGCGTATATGTAAAAGACATAATCGCAAATCTAACCGCAAAAGGTATTTTATACGACGGAAAGCCGTTCGTAAGAAATACGGTATATAAAATCTTAAAGAACGAGCGTTATTCGGGAATATACCAC
Organism: uncultured bacterium; assembly: GCA_905215695.1. Taxonomy (GTDB): domain Bacteria; phylum Bacillota; class Clostridia; order Christensenellales; family HGM11417; genus CAJMQN01. The sequence continues at coordinate 152,938 of CAJMQN010000004.1, read as the reverse complement.
TATAACGGCGAAGTGTTTGATAATATCTATCCCCAAATCGTACCGCAAGAAACTTTCGATAAAGTCCGCAGCAAAATAAATTGCAACAAGTACGGCAAGCGCAGCGACGAAATAACATATTTACTTAAAGATAAAATAAAATGCGGTTATTGCGGTAAATCTATCGTAGGCGATAACGGTACATCACGCCAAGGCGAAAGAAAATATTACTACAAATGCCGTGGGCGTAAACAAAAGTTAAACGATTGCCATAAGCAAGCGATTAGAAAAGATATACTCGAAAATATTGTGCTTGAAAGTGTCATTGAGCAAATACAAAAGACGAATAATCTTGACTACATTGTAAACGGCTTAATGCAAGAGCAAGAACGCCAAGCGCAAGCAAATATCGTTTTGAACTTGCTACTCAAAGAGCAACGGCAAACGGAAAACGCCATACAAAACATTATGACCGCTATTGAAAACGGCGGTACGACGAACACGGTTATGAAACGTATGCGCGAACTCGAAACCCGTCAGAGCGAACTCGAAAAGCAAATAGCCATTGAAAAGAGCAAAACTGCCGTAATGCTCGATAAAGACCAAATAAAAGCATTTTACATACAAGCGTTAGCGTTAGAGCCGAAACTCTTAATAAACTATCTTGTAAAGCAAATAACACTTTACGACGATAGAATTGAAATACAATTCAATGCCCCGATTAAAGTAAGTCCCGATAGCGATGAAAGCCGTCGGGGCTTTTCTTTATGCTCGAAAACGGTTAAACTTGCATACAAAGTGCCGCATAGAGCAAATATAACGAAACTCGAATTTGTGATTGAAATTTACATATAAGCCGATAACCAAACGGCTATTTATTCCACGGTGCTATTGACGTGAGCCTCTGCGGCGTGCGGTATTTAGGCAAAGAGCCAAGACCAAACGCCCCAAGGGGCTTTTTGTTTGCCGTTGGCAAATAGCCTACCACACGCCTTTCTCACGTCAATAGCCTTTCGCGGCATAAACCGCCGTTTGCGCGTGATTGATACAATTTGCCGCCGAACAACCGAGAAGCGTTATATCGGCAATATGGCGGCGTTATACGGCACAATGCAGAGCAAAAACGGCAAAAGAAAAAACCTAACCCGAACACTTACTTTGTGGTTCGTTTTAGGTTTTAGGTGGTGGGAGGTCGTGGATTCGAACCACGGAAGCAAATGCAGCAGATTTACAGTCTGTCCCCTTTGGCCACTCGGGAAACCTCCCATATGAAGTTGTTTGAGTGGAGCTGGTGATGGGACTCGAACCCGCAACCTACTGATTACAAATCAGTTGCTCTACCATTGAGCTACACCAGCGGATTAAGAAATGGGGGAGTCCTTCCCCACTCGGGGTGGTGCCTTGGGGCGGAATTGAACCACCGACACGGGGATTTTCAGTCCCCTGCTCTACCGACTGAGCTACCAAGGCTTAATGTTTTGAACAAGACTTACCAACAAGGTAAGTCTTGTTCGGTTTTGGCGACCTGGAAGGGGCTCGAACCCTCGACCTCTAGCGTGACAGGCTAGCGTTCTAACCGACTGAACTACCAGGCCATAAACGGTTTTGGTTTTAAAGAGTGGTGGGCCTTCACGGACTTGAACCGCGGACCGATCGGTTATGAGCCGACTGCTCTGACCAACTGAGCTAAAGGCCCAAATTTTGATTGGTCGGGGTGACAAGACTCGAACTTGCGACCCCATGGTCCCAAACCACGTGCGCTACCAACTGCGCTACACCCCGAAGCATTTGACCGCTTTTTTCAGGCGCTATAAAAATATACTATAAAACCCGAAAAATGTCAACAAATTATTCAAACAATTTTGAAAAAAGTTTCGGCTTTTTTTGTTCATTCCCCGTGAGCAGCAAACCTGTCAAAATATTCGCCTTTTTGACAAACCCTCCGATAAATCGCGCTCTGTGTTTTGCTACAATGAAGAAACAAGATTCTTACGGAGGATTGGTATGAATATTTCCTATTCCATGCTCAACAGATGCCTGATTATCAACCTGTCGGGCGAAATTGACGAGTACGCCGCAGGCTACCTGCGCCCAAATCTCGACAAGCTCTTTTCCGAACAGGATATGGCGAAGGTCATCTTCGACCTCTCTCAGGTCACCTTTATGGACAGCACCGGAATCGGGCTCATGATAGGCAGGTACAAACAGCTCAAAAGCCGCGGTATTCCCGTCTTTATTCTCAATCCGAGCAGTACCGCCGACAAGATTTTTACCATGGCGCGGCTCTATGAGCTCATGCCCAAAACTTCAAATTATATCGAGGAGTAACCCGCAATGAAAAATAAGATGAGCCTGACCTTCAGCGCAAAATCCGTCAACGAATCCTTCGCAAGGAGCGTCGTCGCTTCCTTCTGCCTACAGCTCAATCCCACCATCGAGCAGCTCAACGACATCAAGACCGTTGTCTCCGAGGCTGTCACAAACTGTATCGTGCACGCCTATGAGGGCGGCGATGGGGAGGTGCGGCTCTCTGCGGAAGTGGACGGCAATCTCCTTACGCTCGAGATCGCTGACGAGGGAAAGGGAATCGAGGATATCGAAGAGGCGCTTCAGCCCATGTTTACCACCCGTCCCGACGAGGACAGGAGCGGCATGGGATTTACGATCATGGAGGCATTTTCGGACAGCCTCTCGGTCACCAAAAATTCGCCGAAGGGGACTGTTGTCCGCATTACGAAAAATTTCAGCACGAAGTAGGCGGTGAAGAATGCTCGAACAATCAGAGACTCTGCGGCTGATCGCGCTCGCAAAGCAGGGGGACGGCGCGGCGAAGGAGACGCTCCTCGTCGAGAATACCCCGCTTTTGAAGAGTATTATCAACCGTTACCGCAACAAGGGCGTGGAATACGACGACCTCTTTCAGCTCGCTTCGATGGGTTTTATCAAGGCAATCAATAATTTCGACACCAAATTCGAGGTGAAATTTTCCACCTATGCCGTACCCATGATTGCCGGCGAAATCAAACGGTTTCTTCGGGACGACGGATATATCAAAGTGTCGCGCTCATTAAAGGTTCTCTCCGTGAAAATCAACCGCTATATCGAGAGTTTCCGCGGCGAGAGCGAACGCGAACCTACGGTGGAGGAGATTGCCGAGCACTTCGGCGTGGAGACCTCGGACGTCCTGTTCGCGATGGACAGCGCAAAACTCCCCATTTCTATCTATGACCGCACCGACGATCAGGACGAGAAGTCCAAAAGCTATATCGAAAAGCTCGCCGCAAAGGAGAGCGGGGAGGACGTCGTCAATAAACTCCTGTTAAAGGACGTCATCAACGAACTTGATGCGCGCGAAAAGAAGATTGTCATTCTTCGCTATTTCAGGGATATGACGCAGAGCGAAATCGCTCGTGAAATGGGAGTTTCGCAGGTGCAAGTCTCCCGGCTCGAAGTCAAGATTCTCGCCAAAATCAAGGAAAAGATGACGGACGTCAAGCAATAGAAAAGAAAAGCCTCCGGCGATTGTCGGGGGCTTTTCTGTTATATTCCGAAATATTCCTTTGCGTTGTCGTGACAGATGCCGGAAACGAGGGCGAGGAGCGCGCGTTTGTCCTCCGGATATTCGCCCGCGCGCACGCATTCGGCGAGGTGGTTGCAGAGAATGCGCCGGAAATAGTCGTGCCGGACGTAGGAGGTAAAACTTCGGGAGTCCGTGAGCATACCGATAAAGTTGCCGAGCACGCCGTACTCCGAAAGGGTGGCGAGGTGGGCGCGCATGCCGCCCTTGGTGTCGTTGAACCACCATGCGCTCCCGTGCTGAAGTCTGCCCCGGGATTTTCCCTGATAGCAATGAATGACGGTATTTAGGAGTTTGTCCGCGTTCGGGTCGAGGGAATAGACGATAATTTTGGGGAGACTGTCGCGGGCGGCGAGCGCGTCCAAAAATCTGACGAGTTTCAAGGGCGCATGCGAGGCGTTGGCGGAGTCAAATCCCGTGTCAGGTCCGAGCGCCTCGTACATCGCCCTGTTGTTGTTTCGCAGACAGTCGAAATGCAGTTGCATCGCCATATCCCGTTTTGCGTATTCCTCCGCAAGATAGAGGAGAATGTGGGTCTGCCATGCCTCGGCGTCCTCTTCGGACAGAGATTTCCCCGCGAGCGCGGCGGCAAGAATTTCGGAAATTTGCCCCTCGCTCTTTTCCTTATAGATAAAGCGGTCGAGCGCATGGTCGGTCACGAAACAGCCCGAGGAACGGAAATCATCCAATCGCGCGGTAAGAGCCTCTTTGATTTCAGAGAGGGAAGGCTCGTTTTTGTCCGTAAGGGTCTGCGCATAGGAGACAAAGGCGGGGAGTTCAATGTGCAGGATTTTGTCCGGGCGATAGGTGGGGCGAACCTGAAACCCGAGCGCTGGATTTTCGGCGAGCGCGCGGTGAAAGGCGAGGTCGTCCAACGGGTCGTCCGTGGTGCAGAGGAGTTCGACGCGGGAATTGCGGATAAAGTTTTGCGCCGTGTAGGGACGCTCCTTCATCATCCTTTGGGTCTGCGCGTAGATTTCGGCGGCGGTGTCCACGTTTAACGGGCGCGTGATTCCGAAATAGGTCTTGAGTTCGAGGTGGCACCAGATATAGATGGGGTTGCCGATACAGAGGGGGAGAACGGAAGAAAACGCCATAAATTTTTCGCGGTCGGGCGTGTCTCCTGTGATGAGCCGCTCGGGAACGCCGCAGTTGCGCATGAGCCGCCATTTGTAGTGGTCGCCCGAGAGCCAAAGTTGGGTGAGATTAAAAAAGCGTTTGTCCTCGGCGATTTCGCGGGGACTCAAATGGGAATGATAGTCCACGATGGGGAGTTCCCTCGCGGCGGAGTAGAGTTCTTGCGCAAGCTCGCTGTCGAGCAGAAGATTGTCATCCAAAAATTTCATGATTTCCTCATATGATGTTGGGTTGATTTTTTCCTCATCGGAAGGGCAACATCATTTTGTCTGTTCGGAAGAGGTTGCGGGAAAACTTTCCCGCCGGACAAGCTCCGCGTCCACGCGGATTTCGCTGTCGAAAGGCTGATTTTGAAAGCGTTTGACAAGATTGTCCGCGGTGAGTTCGGAGAGCTGTTCGACCCTGTTGTCGATGCTGGTGACGGTGGGGGAACAGGTTTCCGAAAGGACGCTGTTGTTGTGCCCGACGACCGCGAGATCGTCTGGAATCCGCAGTCCGAGCATTGCCGCCGCGCGGACTACCGCCGCCGCGATGAGGTCGTTGGAACAGAGCAGGGCGTCCGGTTTCCGTTCGGAGAGGATACGGGGAAGGACTGCGAGCATCTCCGAAAAATCCCCCCCGCATTTGACCGCCGCCCTGCGGTCGGGCAGGGCGCGGAGAAAGCCCCGAATCTTCGTCTCTGCGCCGTAAGTCTCCGCGTCGTAGAGATACAGGAGCTTTTTTCTGCCCGCGGCAAGGAGACATTCCGCCGCGTTTTGCACTGCCGCGCCGTCGTCGCAGTAACAGCTGTAAACATTTTCGGCGGGGAGATTGGCGTTGATGAGAAAACAGGGACAGCGCTTGGCGGCGTCCTCGATGACGCCGCGCTCTTCCATGAATACCGAGCCGATGAAGATGAGCGCGTCCACATTCTTGCGCGCGAGGGAATCCACCGCGGAGCGCACCGCCTTCGCGCTCCTGCCCGTACAGGAGAGAATCATCTCGAATCCCGCTTCGCGCAGACGCCGTTCGAGCACGGACGCACACTTTGCGTAGTAGAGGTCGCAGACGTCGTAGCAGATGAGACCCACGAGTTTGAGACTTCCGCCCGTGGAGAGCGCTTGCGCGAGCCGGCTCGGGGCGTAGTGCGTTTCGTCCACGACCGCCTGAATCCGTGCCGCGGTCGCCTTGCCGACGTATCCCGACCGATTCAGATATTTGGAGACCGTCCCCTTGGAGACGCCCGCCCGTTCCGCGATTTCCTGAATGTTCATAAAAAGATTTCTCCGAAAGTATTGACTTTTTCCGATTTGTGTAGTATCCTATTTTTGTAAGAAATAGGAAACCGGTTTCCTATTTTCAAGTATAGCACTTTGGGACGGAAATTGCAAGGAGATTTTTAAAAAAATGTCAAAAAATTTGGGAACGCCGACGGAGACGCCCGAGAAGGTGCTCTGTTTCGGAGAGGGAAATTTTCTGCGCGCGTTCTGCGCCGTAGCGGTGCAGAGAATGAACGAGAACGCGGACTTCCGCGGCAAAATCGTGCTGTTGCAGGGGCTCGAGAAGGGGCTTGGGGACAAAATCAACGAGCGGGGGGGCAAATATACCGTTGTCGAACGCGGATTCGAGGGCGGCGCGCCCGTCGAACGGTTTGTGAAGGTCGATTGCGTGTCGCGGTGCGTGAATCCATATGCGGACTATGCGGAGTTTCTGAAGATTGCCGAAAACCCGGAACTTGCGCTCGTCGTCTCCAATACCACCGAATTCGGGATTGCGTTCGACGAAACCGAGAGGGCGGGGCAGGAGACGTATCGGAATTTTCCGGCGAAACTGACCGATTTTCTGTACCATAGATACCGTTTTTTCGGGGGGAGCGCGGAGTCGGGGCTTGCGATTCTTCCCTGCGAACTCATCGAACACAACGGCAGGAAACTAAAGGAGTGCGTGCTCCGCTATGCCGCGCTCTGGGGACTTGAACCGGGCTTTGCGGCTTGGCTGGAGTCTAACACCTTCGCGGACACGCTTGTGGATCGGATTGTCTCGGGGTATCCCAAGAACGAGGCGGGCGAAATCTGCGCGCGGCTCGGATACGACGACCCCTTGCTCGACGTGTGCGAACCCTTCTTTCTCTGGGTGGTCGAGGCGGACGAAAAAAAACTTCGGAACATTCCGCTCGGGCAGAGCGGATTGGATATCGTCGTGACCGACGACCTTCAGCCCTACCGCACTCGGAAGGTGCGGATTCTGAACGGCGCGCACACGATGAGCGTGCTCCTCGGACACCTTGCGGGATTTACGACGGTGGAGGAGATGCTCAAGGATGAGGCGTTCCGCACCTTTTTGGAGCGGGGAATCCGGGAGGAAATCATTCCGTCATTCGAGGGAGAGGGGCTGGGGGCGTATGCCGCGGACGTTCTGGAGCGCTTTCTCAATCCCTTCCTCAACCATAAACTTCTCGACATCTCCCTCAATTCGGTTTCCAAGTGGAAGACGAGAGACCTTTGCTCGCTCAAGGACGAGATCGAGCGCACGGGGGATTGCCCGCGTTCTCTCTGTCTGTCGCTGGCGGGGCTGATCGCCTTCTACCGCGCGGGTGCGGGAGATTTCGTACGGGACGACCCCGCGCTCGTCCGCATTCTTTCGGAGGGAACGCTCGCGGAAATTCTGTCCTCGGCGGCGCTGTGGGGGGAGGATCTGACCCGTCTGCACCCCGACCTCTTCGGGATTGTGGAAAGGGATTTGGAGCGAATCGAAACAATCGGCGCGCGCGACGCGGTGGAGGAGAGAAATCGTGGCATTCTTTAAGATTCATCCCTCGGACAACGTGGTCGTCGAAGGGCACGACAAGTTTGCGGCACAGGATATTGAAAAGGGCGCGGAAATCGTCAAATACGGCTTTCCCATCGGAATCGCGGCGACGGACATCAAAAAAGGGGAGCACGTTCACACGCACAACGTCCTCTCCGCGCTCGAGGGAAAGACGGGATATGCGCCGTACCGTCCCTTTACAGGAAAGACGGGGGAGGCGCCGTACCATCCCTTTGCTGGAAAGACGCCCTCGGGCGGGGGAACTTTTCGGGGATATCGCAGAAAGGACGGGCGGGCGGGAATCCGCAACGACGTCTTTATTCTGCCCACCGTCGGCTGCATCAACGGAATCTGCGAAAAACTCGCGCGGGAGACCGGGGCGATTGCGCTCACGCATCCCTTCGGCTGTTCGCAGCTCGGCGGGGACCACGAGAGCACGCGAAAGATTCTCGCCGGGCTCGCCTGCCACCCGAACGCGGGGGGCGTGCTCGTTCTTTCGCTCGGTTGCGAGAACAACACGCCGGAGAGTTTCCGCGCCCTCCTCGAGGAGCGAGGGGCGGATTTTGACCGCCTTCGCTTTTTGACCGTGCAGAAGTCTTCGGACGAAATTGCGGAGGGGAAGGCTCTCCTTGCGGAACTCTTTGCGCGGGCGGCAAAGGAGGAGCGCGAGGAAATTCCGCTCTCCGAGCTCGTCGTCGGACTCAAGTGCGGCGGCTCGGACGGACTCTCGGGCGTAACGGCGAATCCCCTCGTCGGACGGGTTTGCGACCGCGTGGTGGACTGCGGGGGCGCGGCGGTGCTCTCGGAGATTCCCGAGTGTTTCGGCGCGGAGGATATTCTGCTCGGGCGGTGCGCGTCCGAAGAGATTTACGACAAGCTCGCAAAGACCATTGACAATTTTAAGGCGTATTACCGCGCGCACGGGGAGCGGATTGACGAGAATCCGTCGCCGGGGAACAAAGCCGGCGGCATTACGACGCTCGCGGAGAAGTCTCTCGGCTGTGTGCAGAAGGGCGGGAGTTCCGCGGTGCGGGATGTGCTCGGCTACGGGGAGCGCGTCCGGGAGAAGGGGCTTTCCGTTCTGAACGGACCGGGGAACGACATTGTCGCCTGTACCGCCATGATGGCGGCGGGTGCGCACCTCATTCTCTTTACGACGGGACGGGGAACGCCGCTCGGCTGCGGAGTGCCCGTTCTGAAGATTTCCTCAAACAGCGAACTCGCGGCGGCAAAGCCCGGTTGGATTGATTTTGACGCGGGGACGCTGCTTGCGGGGGATTCGGACGCACAGGAAAAACTCTTTGCGTTGGTTCTGCGGGTCGCCGGCGGCGAAAAAACCAAAAATGAGAAGATGGGGTATCACGAAATCGCAATTTGGAAGGACGGCGTTACGCTGTAAGGAGGAAAATATGGAAGAGAAAAAATTGATTCCGGTCGTGGTCGTCAAGGAGCTTGGGGAGACAATTCCCATTCTCTCGGGACTGCGGGAAAAGGGTGTGAACTGCGCGGAGATTACCTTCCGCACGGCGTGTGCGGAGGAGGCGATCCGGCTCGCTGTCAAGGAGTTTCCGGACATGGAAATCGGCGCGGGCACGGTCATAAACGCGGAGCAGTGCGAGCGCGCGCTCGCCGCCGGCGCGACCTTTATCGTCTCGCCCGGACTCTCCGAGGAGGTCGCCGCGGTGTGCAAGGGGGCGCGGATTCCCTATTACCCGGGGTGCGTGACGCCCACCGAAATCATGCGGGCGCTCTCTTTGGGGCTGACGGTGCTCAAGTTTTTCCCCGCCGGAATCTACGGCGGACTGAAGGCGTTAAAGGCGCTTTCCGCACCCTTTCCGCAGGTGAAATGGATTCCGACGGGCGGGGTGGACCGGAGCAATCTGGAAGAGTTTTTTGCGTTTGACAAGGTGTTCGCCGTGGGTGGAAGCTTTGTGGTGGAAGAAGTCAAAAAGGAGAGGAAGATATGAAAGTCGTTACCTTTGGGGAAATCATGCTCCGGCTCGCGCCGGAGGGGTACTATCGTTTCGTGCAGGCGGAAAAATTCGGGGCGACCTACGGGGGCGGTGAGGCAAACGTCGCCGTCAGTCTCGCGAATTTCGGACTTGACGCGGCGTTTGTGACCAAATTGCCCGCGCACGAAATCGGGCAGGCGGCAGTCAATTCCCTGCGGAAATTCGGCGTGAATACCTCGGAAATCGTGCGGGGCGGAAAGCGCGTCGGAATCTATTATCTCGAGAAGGGCGCGAGTCAGCGTCCCTCCAAGGTCGTCTATGACCGCGCGGGTTCCGCAATTGCGGAGGCGGCGCGGGCGGACTTCGATTGGGAGAGAATTTTAAAGGGCGCGGATTGGTTCCATTTCACGGGGATTACGCCCGCGCTGGGCGGAGAACTCCCCGCAATCTGCGAGGACGCGCTGAAAAATTGCCGTAAGTCGGGCGTAAAAGTCTCCTGCGACCTCAATTACCGCAAGAATCTTTGGAGCAGGGAACAGGCGAAAGAGACGATGACCCGGCTCATGCCCTATGTGAACGTGTGTATTGCAAACGAAGAGGACGCCGCAGACGTATTCGGCATCCGCGCGGACAGGACGGACATCACCGCCGGCAAGCTGGATTTCGCGGGGTACGAGAGCGTCGCCAAGAAACTGTCGGATGCGTTCGGGTTCGAAAAGGTGGCGATTACGCTGCGGGAGAGTGTTTCGGCGAGCGATAACAACTGGTCGGGCATGCTCTTCGACGGAAAAAAGGCGTATTTCTCCAAGCGTTACGCCCTCAGAATCGTCGATCGCGTGGGCGGCGGGGATTCCTTCGGCGCGGGACTGATTTATAGCCTGCTCGGGGGCGCGGATTCGCAGGAGGCGATTGAGTTCGCCGTAGCGGCGAGCGCCCTGAAACATTCGGTGGAGGGGGATTTCAATATGGTCTCCGTCGCCGAGGTCGAAAAGCTCGCGTCCGGCGACGGTTCGGGTAGAGTTCAGAGATAGAAAAAGGTTCCCAAACGCTCCGCGCCTTTGCGGGGCGTTTTTTTGCGCCCGCGGCGGGGTATAATTCTCTCCAAACGAGACATAATCAAGAGTATGAAAACGATTGATTTGGAAAACGAGCTGAACAACAGCCGCAACGAGCGGGAAGCAAAATTCCCCGTTGTGAGGAATACGGAGTCGAGATAATGGAAAAGAACGAGGTTTACTTAAATTACGTCAAGCGCAAAGACCCGAAGACGCGGGTCTGGCAGACGCTTGTCATGGCTTTTTTGGTGGGCGGACTCATCTGTACCGTCGGCGAAGGGTTTCGGCAGATCCTGATTCTCATCTTCGGAGAGAAGAGCGAAGAGCTCATCGCGAACAACGTCACAAGCATCATGATTTTTCTTGGCGCGCTCCTGACCGGACTCGGTGTCTATGACGACATCGGCAAGCACGCGGGCGCGGGCTCTATCGTGCCCATTACGGGATTTGCCAACAGCGTGGTTTCTCCCGCGCTCGAATTCAAGTCCGAAGGGATCGTCCTCGGGCTGGAAGCAAAGATGTTCCTCATCGCGGGACCCGTCATCGTCTCCGGCGTCGTCGCGTCCTCTCTCGTCGGACTCATCTATTTCTTTATCTATCTGTGAGGAATCATGCAGACCGTATTCTTTGATAACAGACCCGGTATCCTCTCTACGGGTACCATCGTCGGCAATATGGAGAAATCCGGTCCCCTCGGAAAACACTTTCCCGTGTGGTTCGAGGACGACAAGTTCGGCGAAAACACCTTCGAGCTCTGCGAGCGGAAAATGCTCCACACCGCCATCACGCAGGCGCTCGAGCACGCGGACCTTGAGGCGGAGGATATCGACATTGTACTCTCCGGCGACCTCATGAATCAGCTCATCAGTTCCAACTACGCGGTGCGCGGACTGGACACCGCGTTTGCGGGCATGTACGGCGCCTGTTCCACGATGGCGGAAACCCTGCTCTTCGGCGGGGTGCTCGTCAATGCCAAACACTTTCGCAACGTGATCTGCTGTACGGCGTCGCACTTCGGGAGCGTCGAACGGCTGTTCCGCTTTCCTCTCGAGCTCGGCACGCAGCGCACGCCCACCTGTCAGTGGACGGTCACGGGTTCGGGCGCGTTCGTGCTTTCGGATTCCGTTCGGGCGAAAAAGGGGGAGAAACGACCCGTTTTGACCTGCGGCACTTTCGGCAAGGTTGTGGATTACGGCGTGACCGACGCAAACAACATGGGTGCGGCGATGGCGCCCGCGGCGAGGGACACGATCCTTGTGCATTTGAAGGAGCGGGGCGTCTCTGCGGACTATTACGACATGATTCTGACGGGGGATCTCGGTTACCTCGGCAGCAGTATTCTGAATGACCTTATGCGGGAAAAGGACTGTGACATCGACCCCATTCACAACGACTGCGGTATGCTCATCTACGAACAACTGCACGACTGCCGGGGCGGGAGCGGCGCGGGGTGTTCTGCGTCCGTGCTCTCGAGCTATATCTACGAAAAAATGAAGAAGGGCAAGCTCAACAGGGTGCTCTTCGTGGCGACCGGCGCGCTCCTTTCGACGGTTTCGGTACAGCAAAAGGATTCCATCCCCTGTATCGCGCACGCGGTCGCGATAGAAAATCTTTAAAGAGAGGATAGTATGAGTATTTTTATCGACTTTCTTTGGGCATTCGTCGTGGGCGGGCTCATCTGTACGATCGGACAGCTTTTGTTGGATTTCACAAAACTGACTTCGGCGCGTATTCTCGTCATCTTTCTGCTGGCGGGCGTCGTTTTGCAGGCGTTCGGGCTCTACGAATGGCTGGTGGAACTCGCGGGTGCGGGCGCGACCGTGCCGCTCTCCGGGTTCGGGTATCTGCTCGCAAAGGGCGCGATGGAGGGCGCGCGGGAGGGAATCTTTGAGGCGCTGACCGGCGGCATCCGCGCCGCCGCGACCGGACTCACCGCCGCGATCGTATTCGGCTACCTCGCCGCGCTTATCTTCCGCCCCCGAAGCAAGAAGTTGTAAAACAAACGCGGGTTCCGTCATATAATAGGGATATGAAAAGACTGCTTTTGACAGGTTTCATATCCCTTTTGTGTATCGGCGTTCTGTGCACCCTCGTTTTGTGCTTTGTCATCAATCCCGCGGCGTACTCCGCCTGCGAGGTGCGGATCAGAGCCGCCATGTACGAGGAACTGACCGCCGCGGCGCTCGAGGGAATGGGCGGCGTCTCCTATGACGACCTGTTTACCATCGAAAAGGATTCTGGGGGAAAGATTCTCATGATCGGCGCCAATACCCCGAAGATTACCGCGATTACGCGCACCGTCGCGGAGAGCGCGCGGGCGCGCACGCAGGCGCGCGCGGAACAGGGCGTCGAGATTTCGCTCGGTACCTTTTCGGGAATCGCCTTTCTCGCGGGCGCGGGCGGGAACGTCACCTTTGACGTACAGCCCGCGGGATATGTGGATGTGTCCTTCCGTTCCGAATTCCGGTCGGTGGGAATCAATCAGACCCTGCATCGGGTCATTGCGAATTTTTCTTCCGCATTTACGTTGATTCTTCCCTTGCAGGAGAGCAGAGTGGAGGTTGCCTCGGAACTGCTCGTCTGTGAGAACGTCATCGTCGGCGAAGTGCCGGACATTTACTTTGAAAACAACGGCGGGTCCTTGAATTTCGTGCCCTCGAACGGTTGACGTAAGGGGAAAAATATGGTATGCTTATGACAAGACAATAAGGGAAACAGACGCGGAAGGAGTGCGCTCTTTCAGAGAGGCGGAGAAAGGTGAAAGTCCGCCGGGCGGGCGCCGCGGTATTCTCTCCCTTGTCGGACACCCAAAGGGAAAATCCCGAGTAGGCTGTCCCGGTGGTTCCGTTATCCCCCCAACGAGAAAAAATTAGGTGGTACCGCGCGATTTTTCGCGCCCTATGGCGACATGGGGCGCGTTTTTTTATAGGAGCAAGACGAATGAGAGAATTGATTGAAAAGCTATTGGAACGGTTGGAGTCCGCAAAGACGGCGTCCCGAGAGGAACTTGAGGAGTTCCGCGTGCGCATGCTCGGCAAGAAGGGCGAGATGACGGAGCTTTTAAAAAAGCTCAAGGAGATTCCGCCGGAGGAACGCAGGAGCATCGGACAGCTCTTAAACGAGGCGCGCGGGCGCATCGAACGGGCGATTGAGGAGCGTTCCGTTGCGCTCTCCGCCGCGGAGAAGGAGAGACGGCTCAAGGAAGAGTTCGTCGATATCACGCTGCCCGCCAAAAAGCGGGAGCCGGGCACCATGCATATCCTGAATACCGTGCGTCAGCAGATTCTCGACTGTCTGCTGGGGCTCGGTTTCACCGTGTCCGACGGACCCGAAATCGAGGACGATTTTCACAACTTTCAGGCGCTGAATATCCCCAAGGACCACCCCGCGAGAGACATGCAGGACACTTTCTATATCGGGGAGAATATCCTTCTGCGCACGCACACTTCGCCCACGCAGATCCGCACCATGCTCGGCGAGAAGCCGCCCATCAAAGTGCTCTGCCCTGGCAAGGTCTATCGCGCGGACGACGACGCCACGCACTCGCCCATGTTCCATCAGGTCGAGGGGTTGGTCGTCGATAGGGGTATCACGCTCTGCGACCTCAAGGGCGTTTTGAACGAATTTGCGCGCAGGCTTTTCAATAAGGACGTAAAAATCCGCCTTCGCCCGAGCTATTTTCCCTTCACGGAACCGAGCGTGGAGGTGGACGTCTCCTGCGTATTCTGCGGCGGAAAGGGCTGCCGGCTGTGCAAGGGGAGCGGCTGGATCGAGATTTTGGGCGCGGGCATGGTCAACCGCCGCGTGCTCGAAAACTGCGGCGTGGATCCCGACGTCTATTCGGGTTTTGCCTTCGGGCTGGGAATCGAGCGCGTCGCCATGCTCAAGTACGGCATTCCCGACATGCGCCTGCTCTTTGAAAACGACGTGCGTTTCTTAAAACAGTTCACGAGGCAGGAGGGCTGAAAAATGAAATATCCTATCAAATGGCTGAAAGATTATGTAGATATCGATATTTCCGCGGAGGAGCTCTCCGAAAAGCTGTTTTCGGCGGGATTCGAGGTGGAAGAGATTGTCGATCTCGGCAAGGGGATTGACAAAGTTGTGACCGCGAAGATTGTGGGCATGGAAAAACACCCCGACGCGGACAAGCTCAAAGTCTGTATGTGCGACGCGGGAGAGTATGGCGTCTTGCAGATCGTGACCGCCGCGACCAATGTACACACGGGCGACGTGGTTGCGCTCGCCCTAAACGGCGCGTCTCTTCCAGACGGAACCAAGATAAAATCCGGCAAGCTCCGCGGCGTTGAGTCGCAGGGTATGATGTGCGGGGGGAGCGAACTCGGCGTGACCGACGCGAATTACGCGGGCGCGTCCGTGGACGGTGTGCTCATCATTCACGAGGAGGACCGGGAACCGCTCGGCAGGGACGTAAAGGAACTTCTCGGGCTCAACGAAATCCTGCTCGATGTATCTCTGACCGCGAACCGCCCCGACTGCCAAAGTATTTACGGACTGGCGCGGGAGATTGCCGCCATTCTCAAAAAACCTCTGAAGGCTCCCGCGACGGACTATACGCCCGAACCTGCCCAAACTTCGGAGAAAGTCATAGTAAAAGTGGAGAGTCCCGCGCTCTGCCGCCGCTATATGGCGTCCTACGTGGGGGAAGTGAAAATCACGGAATCCCCGGCGTGGATACGGGAGCGCCTCGCGCTCTGCGGGCTGCGCTCTATCAATACGATTGTCGATATCACAAACTTTGTGCTTCTCGAACTCGGCAACCCCATGCACTCCTTCGACTATACGGACATCGCGGAAGGGGAAATCGTGGTGCGGAACGCGAAGGCGGGCGAAAAGATTGTGACACTGGACGAAAAGGAGAACGTGCTCACCGAGGATATGCTCGTCATCTGCGACGGAAAGCGTCCGCTTGCCGTCGCCGGCATTATGGGCGGGCTGAATTCGGGCATTCGCTCCGAGACGAAATCCGTCGTCTTCGAAGTCGCGAAGTTTGCGCGGGACAGCGTGCGCAAGACTTCGAGAAAACTCGGACTGCGGTCGGATTCTTCGGCGCGGTTCGAGAAGGGGGTGGACTCGGCGTCCTGCGCGTTTGCGACGGCGCGCGCCCTGCATCTCGTGCAGGAACTCGGGTGCGGCAAGGTCTATGCGCAGCCCATCGACGTCTGTTTCGACGATTTGACCCCCAAGAATATGGAGGTTTCCCTCACCAAAATCAACGCGCTTTTGGGCATTGAAGTGCCTGCGGAGGAGACGGAGGGGATTCTCTCCCGGCTCGGGTTCGGCGTTTCGCGCAAGGGGGACGCGCTCTCCCTGACGGTTCCGCTCTGGCGGGAGGACGTGGACGGATATCCGGACATCGCCGAAGAGGTCATTCGCTATTACGGTTATGAGCATATCACGCCCACGCTCATGCCGAGCGCGGAGAACACCAACGGCGGCATGAACGAGCGGCAGAAGGCGATTCTTCGCCTCAAGCGCGCGCTCATCGGCGCGGGGCTCAACGAGTGCATGACCTATTCCTTCATCAACCCCAAGCTCTATCGCGCGGCGAATCTCGGCGAGCTCGAGGAGGGGTCTATTCGGCTGTTGAATCCGCTCTCCGAGGACAGCTCGGTTATGAGGCGGGCGCTCCTGCCCTCGCTCCTTGCGGTCGCGGCGCACAATCTCTCCAAGAAGGTGGAGACGGGCAGACTCTTCGAGGTTGCGCGGATCTATGAGCCGAAGGGAGACCCCCGCGCGGAACTGCCCGAGGAGAAGGAGACGCTCTGTATCCTGTGTTTCGGGGCTACCGATTTCTTTGAGCTGAAAGGGTATGTCGAGAACGCTTTGGACGCCTTCGGAATCAAGTACGACTTCCGGCGCTCGAAAGCCGCGTGGCTGCATCCCGGAATTTCCGCGGACGTGTTCGCCCGCGGGCAGTCCGTCGGCGCGTTCGGCGAGGTGCACCCGGACGTATTGAAAAATTTCGGAATCAAGCAGAAGGTCTTTGCCGCGGAACTGGACGCCGAGAAAATTCTCGCGTTCGAGGACAAAAAATTTATGTTCAAGGACATTCCCGTCTATCAGGGAATCCGCAGAGACCTCGCGTTTGTGGTCAAAGAGGAGATCCCGTCCGCGGATATTCTCAAGGAAATCCGCAGAGCCGCGGGGAATCTCCTCGAGAGCGCGGAGGTTTTCGATATCTATCGAGGAGGCAATATCCCCAAGGGATTTGTGAGTCTCGCGTTTGCGCTGACCTTCCGCGCGAAAGACCGCACGCTCAAGTATGAGGACGTAAACGGGGAGATCGACGCCATTATGAAGGCGGTCTCCAAAAAATTCGATATTAAATTGAGGGATTGAAGTGACAGAGGTTTTGGCGCCGTGCGGGGATTTTGAAATGCTCCGCGCGGCTATCGTCGGGGGCACCGATGCGGTCTATCTGGGGCTGAAGCAGTTCAGCGCCCGGGCTTCCGCGGGCAATTTTTCCCCCGACGAGCTGAAAACCGGGGTCAGACTCGCGCACGCTTACGGCGTGAGAGTCTATGTTGCTCTCAATACGCTCATGACCGACCGGGAACTCCGGGCGGCAAAGGATTGCGTCCGGGTCTGTGCCGACGCCTCCGCAGACGGGGTGATCGTGCAGGACCTCGGACTTTTTTCTCTGCTTCGGGAGAGTACGGACCTTCCGCTCCACTTGTCTACGCAGGGCGGAATCTTTAATCGGGAGGGCGGGGCGTTTGCGAGAGAACTCGGCTTTTCCCGCGTCGTGCTCGCCCGAGAGTCCGAGGAAAAAGAAATTTCCGATATTCGTGCGCTTGGGCTCGAGGTGGAAATCTTTGTGCACGGCGCGCTGTGCACCGGATTTTCGGGGAACTGTTATCTTTCCTCCTTTCTCTCCTCGACGAGCGGAAACCGGGGGAGATGCCTGCAACCCTGCCGGCTGAAGTACCGCTGTTTTGAAAACGAGGGAAAAACCCTTCTCGCGGAAGGGTATCTTCTGTCCTCGCGGGACGAGTGTCTTTTGAATCGCGCCGGGGAGCTCGCCGCGCTCGGCGCGGATTCTCTGAAAATCGAGGGACGGCTCAAGCGCCCCGAGTACACCTCGGAATGCGCGCGCGCCTATCGCGCCGCATTGGACGGAAAAGGGAAGCCTGCGGACCTCGATTCTCTCAAAAAACTGTACAATCGCGGTGGCTTTATCGAAGGGCTCGGGCGGGGGAGAAAGGGGGTCATCTGCCGCGCGGCGCAGGGGCACTGCGGCGTGTACGCGGGGAAAATCCTTCGATTGGGTCGCCCGTACGGCGGCGGCAGGCTCGCGTATGCGGACGCAAATTCCGCACCGGGGGACGGGTTCAAGCTCTTTCGCGGCGGAAAGGAAGTCGGGAGCGCGGTCTGCGGAGCGGAGGGGCTCACGGCGCGCGGAGATGTTCGGGTCGGCGACGAGCTCTTTGTGACGACGGACGCGGGGCAGCTTGCCGAAATTTCTTCGCGGGAGCGGAAAATTCCCGTCGGGATTCGTCTGACCGCCCGGGCGGGGGAACCCCTCTCCGCGGTGCTGACTTCGGGCGGAAAATCCGTAACGGTTGCCGGCGCAACTCCCGAACCGGCAAAGAACCGTCCCCTTGAAAGAGCGGATTTTCTCGCCTGTTTTGAAAAAACGGGCGAAACGCCCTTTTCGCTTGTCTCCTTCGAACTGGATGCGGACGGCGTATTTCTCCCGAAATCTGTGCTGAACGCCTTTCGGCGGGAGTGCTACGATTCGCTCTTTGACGCGCTCGCGCAAGGCGAAGTCCGCAGGTTTGACGGGACGAGATTCGACGCGCTCCTTGCCGCGCGCCCTTCAAAAAACATCGGGGGCGAGAGCGTGCGCAGAATCGGAGCGTTTTCGGGTTTTCGGGAGGAGGCGGAAGACTGCGATTTGCTCGTGTATTCGCCCCGGGATTATTTTGAGGGCGGGTTTTGGAAAGAATATGAAAAACTGAAATCGGTCGGGAAACCAGTCTATCTCGATTTGCCTCTCTTTTTGTATCGTTCCGATTTTGAAAAATTCAGAATTGCCGCGCGGGAGTTTGACGGAATTTGCGCGCACAATCCCGCGGGCGCGGAGCTCGCAAGGGAGCTGGGGACGAAACTTCTGCTCGCGCCGGACTGCAACGTCATGAACGCGCTTGCCGCGCGGGCTTGGCAAAACTTCTACCCCTGCGATATCGTCCTCTCCGAGGAACTGTGCTCCGCGCAGGCGATGGAACTCGCGCGGGAAACGGGGGCGTTTGTGCTTGCCTTCGGCAGACAGGTCCTCATGCACTTGAACCACTGCGCTGCCCGGGAGACGCTCGGGGGAAACTGTGCGGACTGTCGCTGGCGCGAGGTCGAGTATCAAAACGAGTACGGACAGCGCTTTCCCGTCGAGCGTGTGTTTGTCGGCAATCTTGCCGCGGGCGGTGGAATATTGCTCTCTGACGAGCGAGGGGAACACTGCTATTTCCGCATCTTAAACGGGCTGTTTACGGACAAGCGGGAAGCGGAACTTCCCGAACGGATTTTCTGCGACTACTCCCGCGGCGTGCCCGAGGGAGAGCGCACGTTTGGGCATTGGAAACGTCGGGTTTTATAGTAGAGTACTATGCAAACTCGATAAAGGAAAAGTACTATGCAAAGAAAAACCTTAAAAACATTGGAATATGACAAGATTTTGGAGGCGGCGGCGAAATTCTGCACCAACGAGTCCGCGGTTTCCGCGATGCTCGAAACGGTGCCCGCGGAGGACTTTTCGGCGTGTTCGGGGCTTTTGGCGCGCACGAGGGAGGCGGATCTCATCGGGAATTTTTATCTCGCCGACCCCATTGCCTCTTTCGACGACATCTCCGAAATCCTGAAAAAGGCGCCCCGGTATTCGACGCTCTCTCCGGGTGAAATTCTGCGCGCGGGGCGGGTGCTTCGCGCGGGAAGAATTTTTAAGAGCACGCTTGAGGGCATCGAGAGCGCGGAGATTCCCATCTTCCGCGGCTATGCGGAGGCGGTCTTTGACGACCTGCCCTTTGAGAAGGAGATTGAGGACAAGATTCTTTCCGAGGATACCATTGCGGACAGCGCGAGCGAAAAACTTGCCTCGGTCCGCAAACGCATCAAGCGTTCCAACGAGGAGATTCGGGAAAAACTCACGGAGATGATTTCCTCCTCCAACTACACGAAATATTTACAGGACAATCTCGTCACCCTCCGAAACGGGCGGTACGTCGTTCCGGTGCGGGCGGAGTATAAAAACAATATTCCCGGTCTCGTGCACGATCAGTCCGCATCGGGTTCGACGGTCTTTCTCGAGCCGACGGCGGTGGTCAATCTCAACAACGAACTTCGCCTTCTCTACCTCGAGGAACAGGAGGAGATAGAGAAAATTCTTGCCGACCTCACCGCAAAGATTGCGGCGCGGTGCGGAGAACTCGAGCGGAGCGTGGGAACGCTCGTCGAGGCGGACGTCGCTTTTGCCAAGGCGAGGTTCGCCAAAAGAAATGACAGCGTATGTCCGCAGCTCAACACGAACGGATTTACTTCCATCGAATTTGGGCGGCATCCGCTCATCGACAAAACAAAGGTCGTTCCCGTGTCCGTCTCCTTCGGGAAGGAGTATCGGCTTTTGACGATTACGGGTCCGAATACGGGTGGGAAAACCGTTACCCTAAAGCTCGTCGGACTTCTTACCCTTATGGCGATGAGCGGCATGTATATCCCCGCGGGGGAGAATTCGCGGATTGCGGTCTATCCCGAAATCTACTGCGACATCGGGGACGAGCAGAGCATCGAACAGTCTCTGTCCACTTTTTCCTCGCACATCAAGAACATTACGGACATTCTCTCGGGCGACCTCGACAGCGCGCTCCTTCTTTTGGACGAGCTCGGCGCGGGGACAGACCCCGCGGAGGGCGCGGCGCTCGCGCTCGCCGTCATGGACCGCATTCTCGAGACGAACGCGCGGGCAATTGTCACCACACACTACGGCGAGGTCAAGGAATACAGCATTGTCACGCAAGGGGTCATGACCGCTTCCATGCAGTTCAATCCCCATACCTTTGCGCCGACCTACCGGCTGGACATCGGCGTCGCGGGGAGTTCCAACGCAATCGAAATCGCCCGTCAGCTCGGGCTCGACCCCGGCGTTGTGGCGCGGGCAAAGGGATATCTTTCCGAGGAGAAGATTTCCTTCGAAACGGTCCTACAGCGCGCGGAGAGGGCACGTTTTCAGGCGGAGGAGACCCTCGCGGGCATTGCCGCGGCGAAGGCGGAGTACGAGAAAAAGCTCGCGCTCGTCGAGGAGGAGCGCGAAAAACTCGCGAAGGAGCGGGACGCGCTCTCCCGGAACGCGAAGGCGGAGGCGCGGCGCATCGTCGCGGAAACCGAGGAGCGTGCGGAGGAGATGATTGGCGAGCTCAAGAAAATTTTGAGTGCGGAGGAACTCTCCGAAAAGGACCTCTTTCATGCGCGGGGGCTCAAGAAAAAACTTGCGGACCTCAAGTACGAAGAGCCTGAGCCCGTCTCGGCGCAGGTGCTCCGCGAGGTGCACAAGAAGGATTTGAAACCGGGCAGACGCGTATTTGTCCGCCGGCTGAATACGGAAGCGGAGATTCTGTCCGTCCATTTCGGGAAGGGCGAGGCGCGCGTCCGCGCGGGGAGCGTCACGACGACGGTGCCGATTTCGGAGCTCTTCGAGCCCAAGGAGAGGCGCGCGCCCGAACTCAAGGCGGTGCGGCATACCCTTGCGCTCGTGCCGCAGGAGGGCGTTTCCTTTGAAATTAATCTGCTCGGGCGGACGGTGGATGAGGCGATTCCCGAGGTGGACGCCTTTTTGGACCGCGCCGCCATGCAGAGCGCGGAGACGGTCAAGATCATTCACGGCGTGGGTACGGGCAGGCTCCGCGCGGGGATTTGGGAACATCTCCGCAGGCATCCGCTCGTCGCGTCCTACCGCGCGGGAAAGTACGGCGAAGGGGAACTCGGCGTGACGATTGTCACCCTCAAATAGCTTTCCCGCTTTCACAGGATTCTCACTTTGAAAATATTGTTTTTTCGGGCGGAATGTGTTATACTAAATACAATACGATTTTACGAGAGGAGAGAACATGATAGAAACTTTCCATGAAGAAAACGTCGTCGATGCCAATCCCAAAAAGGCGAAGGGCAAATCGGCGGTCTATAACGTGATGAAGTGGTGCTTTCTCGCGGCTACCATCGTGGGCGCACTCGTCATCTTTATTCTGTTGAACAATCCCATCGGAGAGGGGGAGAGCTGGACGCCCACCCTCATCATGATCGGAATTTTCGGTGTTTGGACGATTCTGTCCCTCGTGATGTTCTTTGTCCTGCGGGCAAAGCGTATCTCTTCCATTTGCAGTTACGACTACACCTTCGTCTCCGGTTCTCTGCGCATTGCGAAGGTCCTAAAGGACGTCAAACGCAAACCCGTCATCAGCATCGAGTGTGAAAATATCACGGTGATGGATAAGGTCTCTTCGCCCGCCTTCGACCGCTACTCCTCGATGGGCGGCAAGAAAATTATCGCGACCCCGAATACGGACAACGAGGACGATCAGCTTTGGTTTGCGTTCTTCAAGCAGGAGGGACAGCAGTATTTCCTCGTTTTCGAGCCTTCCGAGGTGCTCCGCGTCCATATCAAGCGGTATTCCCGGGCGCTCCGCATGTACAGACCCGCGCAGGGTTGAACCGACGCCGCTCCTTCTGACCCGAGCGGCTTTTCGATTTTTTTGAAATGATATTTTTGGATAACGCATCGACGACGCGACCCTTTGACGAGGTGACCGCGCTCGTCGCGAAAATTTCACAGGAACTCTTTTTCAATGCCTCCGCTACCTACCGCGCCGGCATTGAATCTTATTCTGCCCTGAATGCCGCGCGGGAGACCCTCGCGGCGCTTCTCGGCTGTCTGCCCGAAGAGGTTTATTTCACCTCGGGCGGCACGGAATCGGACAATATTTCGCTCTTTTCGGGGTATAAAAACAGGCGCGGCTGTATCATTTCCTCCGAAATCGAGCACCCCGCGGTGCACAACTGCGTGCTCGAGTGGAAGAACCGGGGTGCGGACGTGCGGTTTGTGCGCACCCTTCCGGACGGACATCTCGACGAGGCGCATTTTAAAAGTTTGCTCGAGGGCGAGGTCTCGCTCGTCTCGCTGATGCAGGTCAACAACGAGACGGGCGTCGTCAACGACGTTTCAAAATTTGCCCGGCTCGCCAAGGCGCACGACCCGGACTGCGTGGTGCATTGCGACGGCGTACAGGGATTTCTCAAGAGTCCGCTCGACCTTGAGGATATCGACCTCTATTCCATGTCCGCGCACAAAATAAACGGTCCGAAGGGCGTGGGCGCGCTGTATCTGAAAAAAAGCCTGCATATAAAGAGTCCTGTATTCGGGGGCGGGCAGGAGCGCGGGCTCCGTTCGGGCACCGAAAACGTCCCCGGCGCCTGCGGATTTGCCAAAGCGGCGGAACTGTTTGCCGCGCGCAAAACCGAAATCTTTTCCGCGGCGGAAAGGATTCGGGAGACTCTGCTCTCCGCGTTTGAAAGAGCGGGACTGGATTTCCGCGTCAACGGCGGGGGAAGGGTGCAGGAAAATATTTTGTCCGTCAGTTTCGGCGGCATGAAGGCGGAAATTCTGTACCAGCTCCTTTCGGACAGGGAAATTTTCGTGTCCCGCGGTTCGGCATGTTCGACCAAGGTCAAGACGACGCGCATCGCGCGGGCGCTGAACCTTCCCAAACGGTACGCGGAGGGGACGATGCGGTTTTCGTCGGGGTACGGCAACACGGTCGAGGAGGCGGAGACCGCCGCCCGAGCCGTCTGCGAATTCGTCAAAAAGTACGCGGTCTGACCGCAGAATTTTACAGGGGACAACTTATGGAAAAAGTGATTTTGGTGCGCTTTGGGGAAATCTTTTTAAAGGGCGAAAACAAGGGTTGGTTCGAGCGCAAACTGCTCGACAATATGCGCCGCGCGCTTGCGAAATTCGGCTGTGAAATCCAAAAGACGCAGGGGCGGTACATTGTGTCGGGTTACCCGGAGAAAGAGGAGTCGGGCATCTGTGCCTCCCTCTCCAAAATTTTCGGGATACATTCCTATTCAGTCGCCGTTCGGGTGGAGAGCGAGCTTTCCGTGCTCGTCGAGACCGCAGCGGGGCTTCTTACCGCGCGCACCTTCAAGGTGGAAACAAACCGCGCGGACAAGAGATTTCCGCTCAATTCCATGCAGGTCAACAGCGAGGTGGGCGCGCAACTCCTTGCGCTCCGTCCCGGCACGCGGGTGGACGTCAAGCGCCCCGAACAGGTGGTGCACATCGACATGCGGGAAAATGGGTACAGTTACCTATTTACCAAAGTGACCGAGTGCGAGAGGGGCATGCCCTACGCGACTTCGGGAAAGGGCGTTCTGCTCCTTTCGGGGGGCATAGACAGTCCGGTCGCGGGGTATCTCATGGCAAAGCGGGGCATGGAAATCGTGGGTCTGCACTTCCACAGCTATCCATATACGAGTGAAATGGCGAGGCAGAAGGTCTATTCGCTCGCAAAGACTTTGGCGGGGTACTGCGGGAAAATTCGGCTGTACGTGGTTTCGGTCACGGACATTCAAGTCGCCATTCATGAAAAATGTCATGAAAACATGTTGATTACGATACTGCGGCGGTTCATGATGCGCATTGCGAACGAAATCGTGCGCAGGGAGGACGCGCAGGCGATTGTCACGGGAGAATCCCTTGCGCAGGTCGCGAGTCAGACCGCGGAGAGCATTGTCGTCACGAATGCCTGCGCGCAGTTTCCGGTGCTCCGTCCGCTCATCGGCACGGACAAACAGGATATTGTGGAGATTTCGCAGAAAATCGGCGCGTTCGAGATCTCGATTCTGCCCTATGAGGACTGCTGTACCGTATTTCTGCCCAAAAATCCCGTGATTCGTCCCAAACTTTCGCAGGTCGCGCGGGAGGAGCAGAAACTCGACGTGGCGGGACTGGTGTCCGCCGCGCTCGCGGGACTCGAAATCGTTGAAATCGACGCGTAGCGCGATTCGGAACAAGTAAATTTTCGGGAGGTCTTTTCATGCAGTTGTCTGAATTTCTTCGGGCGTCGCTCACGCCCTTTCACGCGGTGGAAACGGCAAAAAAACTGCTCCTTTCGGCGGGCTTTTCGGAGCTTGCGGACGGGGAAATCCGGGATTTGGAATCCGGCAAAGGGTATTTTGTCCGGCGGAACGGGAGCAGTCTCGTCGCGTTCCGGGTCGGAAGGATTCTCGGCGAAAATTTCGGGTTCAGAATCGTCGCGGCACACACCGATTCTCCCGCGCTCAAGCTCAAATACCGCGCGGAATCCGCAACCGAAAACTGCATCCGCCTGAACGTCGAAGTCTATGGCGGAATGCTCCAATATACCTGGTTCGACCGCCCCTTGAAGGTCGCGGGCAGAGCTGTGGTGAAGGACCGCAGGACGGGCGCTCTGCGGGAAGTGCTCGCGGAGTCCGGAAAACGGCTTGTGATTCCGAGCGTCGCGATTCACTTCAACCGTGACGCAAACAAGGGTTTTGCGGTCAATGCGCAGACCGACCTGCAACCTCTCGCGGGGCTGACCCGGGGATTTTTGGAGGAAATGTTTCGGGAAATCGGGGAGCGCGAGGGCGCGGAAGTCGTAGAGAGCGATCTCTTCGCCGTCTGTGACCAAGAGCCCTTTTTGTGCGGCAAGAAGGACGAATTTTTGTGCGCGCCCCGCATCGACGACCTTGCGAGCGCGTTTGCGTCCCTCAAGGCTTTGCTCGATTGCGAGCCCGAAGGAGTCGCGGTCGCCGCGCTCTTCGACAATGAGGAGGTGGGGAGCCGCACCGCGCAGGGCGCGGGCGGGAGATTTCTGCGGGACACTCTGCTCGACGCCGCGAAGGCGCTTGGCATGGCGGAGACCGGGCGTATCCTTCGGGAGTCCTTTTTCGTCTCCTGTGACGGCGCGCACGCGGTACACCCCAATCATCCCGAGCTCTCTGACCCGACGAACAAGGTTTTGCTGGGCGGGGGAATCGTCGTCAAACATCACGCCAATCGGAACTATACGACGGACGCGCTGTCCTCTGCGGTATTCAAGGAGATTGCCCGCCGCGCCGAAGTCCCGGTGCAGGATTTCTTCATGCGCTCGGACCTTCCCTGCGGGGGAACGCTGGGCGCAATTTCGAGCGCACAGCTCTCCGTAAAGAGCGTGGATATCGGCGTCGCACAGCTCGCCATGCACAGCGCGGCGGAGACCGTTGCGGTCGCGGACTGCGAGAGTCTTGAAAGGGGACTTGTCGCATTCTACAAAACGCCGCTTTCCTTCGGTGAAGAAATCAAAATCGGTTAAAAAAACCCTCCGTCATGACGGAGGGTTTTTTTCTATTTTGCGTCCTCTTCCCGAATCTGCTTGCGGCGAATCTTTCCGCTTACGGTCTTGGGGAGCTCTTCGACAAATTCCACGACGCGGGGGTATTTATAGGGCGCAGTGACTTTTTTGACATGGTTCTGCAATTCCTTTTTCAGTTCCTCGCTGGCGGTGTAGCCGCGGGCGAGCACGATGGTCGCTTTGACGACCTGCCCGCGCACGGGGTCGGGCACTGCGGTGATGGCGCATTCGAGCACGGAGGGGTGTGTCATGAGAGCAGATTCCACTTCAAATGGTCCGATGCGGTATCCCGAACACTTAATGACGTCGTCGTTTCTGCCCACGAACCAATAGTAGCCGTCCGCGTCCCGCCATGCCGTGTCGCCGGTGTTGTAATATCCGTTTTTGAACGCGCGCGCGTTCGCCTCGGGGTCGTTGTAGTACTCCTTGAAGAGCCCCACGGGGCGGTTGCGGATGACGATGGAACCGACTACGCCGTCCTCGCAGGAATTGCCCTCTTCGTCCACGATATCGATGTCGTAGAGGGGGGCGGGCTTGCCCATGGAACCCGGACGAATGGGATAGAATCCTCCGAAATAGCCGATGATGACGGTCGTCTCCGTCTGTCCGAACCCTTCGTGAATCTGTAATCCCGTCGCGGCTTCGAGCCGGTGCAGAACCTCGGGGTTGAGGGGCTCTCCCGCGATGCCGTAGTGGTGAATGGAGGAGAGGTCGTAGGAGAAGATATCCTCTTTGATGAGGAACCGATAGACGGTCGGAGGCGCGCAGAAGGTGGTAATCTTCAGCCGCTGAATGGTCTCGAGCATTTTGATAGGATTGAACTTTTCGGTGTCGTAGCCGACCATGACCGCGCCTGCGATCCACTGTCCGAAGATTTTGCCCCAACCGAACTTCGCCCAGCCGGAATCCGAAACCGTCAGGTGGAGTTTGCCGTCCTCAACGCAGTTCCAATATTTTCCCGTCGTGATGTGCCCGAGGGGATAGGTGAAGGTATGGATTGCCATTTTCGGCATTCCGTTCGTTCCCGAGGTGAAATAGGCGAGCATATAGTCGTCATTCTCGTTCATGACCCGCTCAAGCGTTGCGGGCGCGTCGCGCATGAGCTTGCGGAAGTCGAGATACCCCTCGGGAATGCGTTCGTCGTCCACCATTGCAACGTGCTCGAGGGAGGGGCACTTTTCCACAGAGAGGTTGATGTGCTTGACGATATCGGCGTCATAGGCGCAGACAATCATCTTTGCCTTGGCGGCGTTGACGCGGTAGATAATGTCTTTTTCTGTGAGCTGGAAGGTTGCGGGAATCACGATGACGCCGAGTTTGATGAGAGCGACGATGCAAATCCACGCCTCCGGGCGCTGTTTGAGCATGAGCATGACGAAATCGCCCTTGACGAGCCCGAGGGAGCGGAAGACGTTGGCGGCGCGGTTTGACAGCTCGCTGATGTCCTTGAAAGTGAACCGTTTTTCCTCGCCCTCGTCGTTGCACCAAACGAGCGCTTCCTTGTCCGGGTCGCTCTTTGCCCATTCGTCGATGACGTCATAACCGAAGTTGAAGTGCGCGGGCACTTTCAGCCTGTAATTTTGTATAAAATCTTCGTAGTCCGTAAATTCTGTCTTTTCCAAAAATCTTTCAATCATATGTGTACTCCAAAGGAAAGGTTACTTGCAGGCGTATTCGTTGATGACTGTCAAAAATTTCGCCGTTTCGGTCACTGCTGCCTGTCCGTGGGGGAGCATGGCGTCGAAGTAGATGCTGTCGCCCTCGGAAAGGGTGAATACCCGTTCTCCTACATATACCTTGACTTCGCCCTCGATGACGTAGTTAAATTCCTGTCCCTTGTGAATGACGATCTGGGGAGGTCCGTCCTGTAGTTTCAGGTCAACGAGCATGGGCTCCATCTCCCGCCCGATGAAGTTCGCCGCGAGAGAGGCGAAACTGTACTCCGAATAGCGTTCGACGGAAACGCCCTTTCCCTTTCGGGTGACCGAGTATTTCGCCATGCGGGGGGCTTCCCCGGTCAAAAGCTCCGTGGGGTCAACGCCCAATGCGCTCGCAATCGCATATACCGCCGATACCGGCAAATCCTTTGCGCCGGAATCGTATGCGAGATATTCTTCATACGGAATGCCGGCTTTCTGCGCAACTTCTTCCTTGGTAAGCCCGAGCACCTCGCGGAGCTCGCGTACCCGCTCGTCAATCTGCGTCATAGCCTTGTTCATAGATGGCCTCCGAAACTTTTTATTTTTCTTATTATATTAAATTTTTTCTCCGAATGCAAACAATTTCGATTGACATTCGCGTTTTCTTTGACTATAATATAAAAAATATCGAAATGCTACGAAGAGGACGGAGGTTTTGTTTCCGGGTTTCAGAGAGCCGCGGTTCGGTGCGACGCGGCGCCCGCGCAATTCTCTCTATCGCCTCGGATCACGCAGCCGTCCGAAACGGGTTTCCCGGAGTAGGCGCGGACGGGAGTTCCCGTTACAGAACGGGGCGTTGACTGACGCCTACAGAGCGGCTCCTTCGGGGGCAATCGAGAGTGGTACCGCGGTTTATCCCGTCTCTTCCAAAGTGAAGGGGCGGTATTTTTTTTACGCAGACAAATTTTTTTGAGGTGAAACATGGAACAGCTCTACAAACGGTTTGTAAAGGAGACCTTCGACGCGGAGGGCAGGCTCTCCAAGTTTGAAATTTTTCCGCCGAAAAACTTCAATTTCGGGTTCGACGTCGTGGACGCGCTCGCGGACAAGTGCCCCGAAAAGGTCGGACTCTATTGGGTGTCCAAGGCGCACGAGAAAAAGACTTTTACCTTCTCCGAACTGCGGGACCTGACCAACCGCACGGCGAATTACTTCCGGCGGCTGGGGATTCGCAAGGGCGATAAGGTCATGCTCGTTCTGAAACGGCACTATCAGTTCTGGCTGTCCATTGTCGCGCTCCACAAGCTCGGCGCGGTCGTGATTCCCGCGACGGATCAGCTTCAGCGCAAAGACTATGTATTCCGCTTTCAGGCGGCGCACGTCAAAGCCGTGGTGTGCACCGCGGAAGGGGAAACGACCGCGCACGTTTTGTCCGCGCTTTCGGAGTGCCCGACCGTAAAAATTCTCTCCTGCGTGAACGGCGTATGCGAAGGGTTTGACAATTTCGACGAAGGAATCAAGCGGGAGTCCGCGGACTTTGCGCGTCCGACGGGCGCGGAAGGAACGACGATTGACGACGTGATGCTCATGTATTTTACCTCGGGCACGACGGGATATCCGAAGATGGCGGCGCACAATTTCGCCTATCCGCTCGGACACATCGTGACCGCGAAGTACTGGCACAACGTGGACCCGGACGGACGGCACCTCTCTGTCGCGGACACGGGCTGGGGCAAGGCGGTTTGGGGCAAGCTGTACGGGCAGTGGCTGTGCGAGGCGTGCGTATTCGTCTATGATATGGAGCGATTCCACGCGGACGACCTTCTGTCGGTCATCTCCACGCACAAGGTCACGACCTTCTGCGCGCCTCCGACCATCT
Organism: uncultured bacterium; assembly: GCA_905215695.1. Classification (GTDB taxonomy): domain Bacteria; phylum Bacillota; class Clostridia; order Christensenellales; family HGM11417; genus CAJMQN01. Next base: position 123,513 of record CAJMQN010000004.1, on the reverse strand, counting down.
ATCGTTTCTTCATCAAAGAGGATTTGTCCAAGTACGACCTTTCGAGCATCAAATACGCGACGACGGCGGGGGAGGCGCTCAACCCCGAGGTCTATAACAAGTTCCGCGAAATCACGGGACTGCGGCTCTTCGAGGGATTCGGTCAGACAGAGACCACGCTCGTTCTGGCGACGCTGACGGGGACGGAACCCAAGCCCGGCTCCATGGGCAAGCCCAACCCGCAGTTCGACGTCGATTTGGTGGACGAGAACGGAAAGACGGTTCAGCCCGGAGACGTGGGCGAAATCGTCATTCACACGGACAAGCGCGTCCCCGTGGGGCTGTTCAAGGAGTACTACGAAAATCCCGAAAAGACCGCGGAGTCCTGGCACGACGGCATCTACCATACCGGCGATACCGCGTGGAGGGACGAGGACGGCTATTTTTGGTACGTGGGAAGAACGGACGACATCATCAAGAGTTCGGGCTACCGCATCGGACCCTTTGAAATCGAGAGCGTCATCATGGAGCACCCTTCCGTGCTCGAGGTTGCTGTCACAGGCGTTCCCGACCCGATTCGCGGGCAGGCGATCAAAGCGACCATCGTGCTCGCCCGCGGCTATGCTCCGAGCGAGGAACTCAAAAAAGAGATTCAGACCTTTGTCAAAAACGCCACCGCGCCCTATAAATACCCCCGCGTCGTGGAGTTTGTCGAAGAGCTCCCCAAGACCATCAGCGGAAAAATCCGCCGCGTCGAGATTCGCAAAGAGAAGAAATAGCGTTTGAAATGCCCCTTTCGGGGGTATGATTATAGGTGAAATACATAGAGAGGTGAGACCTTTGAACGATTTTGTGATTTCCACCGAAAACACGACGGACCTGACCGAAAAGCTGATAGGCGAGACGGGCGTTGAGGTTATTCCCATGTCCTACTACATGGACGGCGTCAACTATGACAACGTGACAACCACGCTCCCCGTGCAGGAGTTCTATGCGCGTATGCGCAACAAGAGCATGCCGACGACCTCGATGATCAACCCCGATCAGGCGTACCTGTTCATGGAACAGTTTGTAAAAGAGGGAAAGGACGTCCTGCATTTGGCGTTTTCCTCGGCGCTTTCGGGGACCTACGAGAGTTTCAAGTTTGCGGCGAAAAAGCTGGAAGAGGCATATCCCGGACGCAAAGTCCGGGTGGTAGACAGCAAGGCGGCATCCATGGGCGAGGGGTTGTTTGTGTGGCACGTCGCAAAGAAACGCGCGGAGGGCGCGACATTCGAGGAGACGGAGGCGTATGCGCAGAGCATTGTGCAGAACGTCTGCCACTATTTTACGGTGGACGACCTTCACCACCTGCACCGGGGCGGCAGAGTGTCCAAGGCGACGGCAATCCTCGGCACGATTCTCAAGATAAAACCCGTCCTGCACGTGGACGAACAGGGGCGGCTCATCAATATTGGCAAGGTGCGCGGGAGAAAGGCGTCCCTTGCCTGGCTGGTTGAAAAGATGAAGTCCAAGCTCTGCGAGCTGGAGAATCCCGTGGTGTTCATCAGTCACGGCGACTGCATCGACGACGCGGAATATGTGCGCGCACTCGTGCAGGAGGCGACGGGAATCAAGCGGTTCGAGATGAACCACATCGGACCGATTATCGGAACGCATTCCGGTCCGGGCACCGTCGCGCTCTTCTTCCTCGGCAAGAACCGCACGGAGGCGGGCGAATAAAATCCGAAAGTGTCAAGCGAAATCGTTTGACACTTTTTTTTGATTCGTGTACTATTTTCCTTATGAAGAAATGTCTGTTTATCGATCGGGACGGCACCATGGGCGCGAGCGCCGACGTGGAGTTCCCGGACACATTCGTACCTTTTCCGTATGTAAAGAAGTGCGTAGAGCTTGCCCATAGCGCGGGCTGGACGGTCTGCGGGTTTACCAATCAGTCCTGCTTCGCGCGGGGCAAGGACCGCGGACACGATTTCGAGGCGGAATTTTCGGGGTACGGCTTTGACGCGCTCTTTCTCTGTCCGCACGACAATGCGGATAACTGCGTCTGCCGCAAGCCGAAACCCGGGCTTTTGTTCCGCGCGCGGGAGGAGATCGGCGCGGACCTCGAAAACAGCATCGTCATCGGGGACCGGGACTCCGACCTCGCGGCGGGCGCGGCGGCGGGTTGCAAGACCGTGCTCGTGCGCACGGGGCGCAAAAAGACCCCGGAGGACGAAAAGAATTTCCAAAAATATAACCTGCTCTTCGTCGCGGACGACCTGTTGGAAGCGGTGGAGCGCATTGCGGGAGGTAAAGTATGAGCGAAAGACTGAAGAGTACGCTCTGCGGCGTACCATTCAAGAACCCCGTACTCGCGGCGTCGGGTACCTTCGGGTTCGGGCGGGAGTACGCGGAGTTTTACGACCTCGGACTCCTCGGGGGAATCTGCACCAAGGGACTGACCCGGGAGCGCCGGGAGGGGAACGACGCCCCGAGAATCGCGGAGACGCCGGGCGGGATTCTCAATTCCGTAGGGCTTCAAAATCCGGGCGTGGACGCCTTTCTCGAGACGGAAATGGCGTTTTTGAGGGGGTATGACACCCGGGTTATCGTCAACATCGCGGGAAATTCCGAAGAGGATTACGTCTATATGGCGGAGCGGGTCTCCGGGTGCGGCGCGGATTTCGTGGAGATGAACATCTCCTGTCCCAACGTAAAGGCGGGCGGAATGGCGTTCGGCATTCTGCCCGAGAGCGTGAGAAAAATCACCGAGAGCGTCAAACGCGCCTGCGGACTTCCGCTCATGGTCAAGCTCTCCCCGAATGTGTCCTGTATCGCCGACAACGCGCGCGCGGCGGAGGACGGCGGGGCGGACTGCATCAGTCTCATCAACACGCTTTCGGGCATGGCGGTGGATTTGAAGGGGAGAAAGCCCCTCCTTGCGAATCAAATCGGCGGGCTTTCGGGTCCCTGCGTCAAGCCCGTCGCGCTCCGCATGGTATGGGACTGTTTCCGCGCGGTGAAAATTCCGATTGTGGGTCTCGGCGGCATTTCGACTGCGGAGGACGCGCTTGAGTTCATGCTCTGCGGCGCGCGGCTCGTGCAGGTGGGGACGGCGAACCTTTCTGACCCGCTCGCCATGCCGAAAATCATTGAAGGCATGGAAGAGTACTGTGCAAAGAACGGGGTTAAGAATGTATCCGAGCTGGTCGGCGGGTTGCGCGACTGAAAAAATTTTGCGAAAACATTTGTAGAAACCCTGCGAATGTGATATACTACATGCGTAAAATTTTTGTGATAGGAGAGAGTGAAACATGTCGAACAACAGCAACAAGTCCACGAAGGGCGACCTTATGAAGATCGCAAGCTGTTTGGCGTTCATCGCGATGGTGCTCGCGATCGTCATCCTGCTCGTCAACGCGATTATCGGACAGGGGCAGGTCGCAAACGTCTTGAGTCTCATCAAAGACCTCGCGCTGCTCGCGGCGCTGGCGATCCCTGCCTTCTACTTTACCAAGGGCAAACCCAAGTGGGTCAAGATCGTGTATTGGATTGTCCTCGTATGCTTTATCGTAGGCGCGATTTTCGGAAACCACCTCATCAGCTGACGAAAAACTTTGCCGGGCAGCCCGTAATTTTTGCGGGCTGTTCTTTTTATTCCGTTGACTTTTTGTATTATATGGTTTATCCTTAAAAGAAATCCAATGACGGAAAGGGGGGAGAATTGCCATGCTGGCACATGTCAAAAGCTATGCGCTTACGGGAATCGAGGGGTATTCCGTGACCGCGGAGATCGACATCAATCCCGGACTTCCCTCCTTTGAAATCGTGGGCTTTGCGGACACCGTCGTGCGGGAGGCGCGGGAGCGCGTGCGCGCCGCAATCAAAAACAGCGGGTTCGAATTTCCCTTGGAAAAGATTGTCGTCAATCTTTCGCCCGCGGAGGAGAAGAAGGAGGGAACGCGTTTCGATCTCGCGATCTCGCTGGGCATTCTCTGCGCGTCGGGACAGATTCCCGCCGAAAAGCTCGAGGGCTGGTGCGCCGTCGGCGCGCTCTCTCTGGACGGGAGCGTCAAACCCGTCAGCGGAATTCTTCCCGTTCTGCTCTCCGCCAAGGCGCGGGGAAACGCCCGATTTCTCATTCCCGCGGGCAATGCGGGCGAGGCGGCGTTTGTGGAGGGCGCGGCGTGCGTCCCGGTGAAATCCCTTTCGGAATGCGCGCGCTATCTATTGGGGGAAACCGAACTTTGCGCGATTCCCCCGAGCGGCGAGTTCTTTCCCGAGGGCGTCGGTTCTGCGGAGGAATCCGCCTGCGACTTCCGATACGTGGCGGGACAGGCTGCGGCAAAGCGCGCGGCGGAAATCGCCGCGGCTGGCGGACACAATCTTCTCCTGATCGGACCGCCCGGGAGCGGCAAGACGATGATTGCCAAGTGCATTCCCTCTATTCTGCCCGAGATGAGTTTTTCGGAGGCGCTCGAAGTGACCAAGATTCACAGCGTCGCGGGGGAGCTCGACCTCTCCCGCGGTTTGGTGTGCGCGCGCCCCTTTCGCTCTGCACCACACGGCGTCCCGGGTATCCCTCATCGGCGGCGGAAGGGGCGCGCGACCCGGTGAAATCAGCCTTGCGCACCACGGCGTTTTGTTTTTGGACGAACTGCCCGAATATCCCCGCGCCACCCTCGAGACGCTGCGCCAACCCCTCGAGGACGGGAACATTTCGATTTCCCGCGCGAACGCGAAACTCGAATATCCCGCGGAATTCATGCTTGTCGCGAGCATGAATCCCTGTCCCTGCGGCTATCTCGGTTCAGAGAAAGGGGAGTGCAAGTGCACGCCAAGCGAAATCCGCAGGTATCGCAACCGGCTTTCGGGACCTCTTCTCGACCGTATCGACATTCACGTCGAGGCGGACGGGGTGGAGTACGCGGATCTGCGGTCGGACAGACCCGAAGAGAGTTCCGCGGAAATCCGCGCCCGGGTCAACGCCGCCCGAAAGATTCAGCGGGAACGCTTTTGCGGCGGTGCGGCGTCCAATGCGCGCATGACGCCGGCGATGATACGGGAATACTGTAAATTGGACGGCGCGGGCGAGGAACTGCTCTCCGCGGCGTTCGACAGACTTCGGCTCTCCGCCCGCGCCTATACCCGGGTTTTAAAGGTCGCGCGCACCATTGCGGACCTTGCGGGAGAGGAAAATATCACCGCGGCGCACCTTGCCGAAGCGATCGGATATCGGGTTTTGGACAGAAAATATTTTTAGGAGATTGTATTGGGGTACACCGACGGCGAAAAACTGGATATTTTTCTCGACTATCTCGGGATTTCCGCCCAAAAGCGGGAGCGGCTGACCGCGGCGTTTGCGGAGGAAGAACTTTTCTCTCTCCTCAAAACGGAGTCCGCCAAGCTCGCGCCCTATCTCGGGGAGCGCGCGGCGGAACTTCGAAAGGCAAAATCGGAATTCGCCGAATTCCTGAAACGATTGGACGCGCGCAAAATCTTTGCGGTTACCCGGCGTTCCCCGGCGTATCCCGCAAACCTTTTGGAGATTTCCTCTCCGCCCTTTGTGCTGTACGGCATCGGGGATCTCTCTCTGCTTTCCGCCCGCCGCCTCGCAATCGTCGGAAGGCGGGCTTGCCGGAGAAAATCTCTCGAGATTACCGAGCGTTTTGCCCGCGAACTTGCGAGAGCGGGACTCACCGTCGTATCGGGACTCGCGGACGGCTGCGACGCCGCCGCGCACCGGGGCGCGCTCTCCGCAGACGGAAAGACCGTCGCAGTGCTTGCGGGAGGGTTTGACCACGTTTATCCGCAATCCAATCTCGGACTCTTCCGGGAAATCTGCGAAGCCGGGCTTGTGCTCTCCGAGAACCCGCCCGCGTACCGAGCCCAAAGGCACGACTTTCTGTTGCGAAACCGAATCGTGTCGGGGATTTCGGAGGGCGTGCTCGTGACCTGCGCGGCGGAGCGGAGCGGGACGCTTTCGACGGCGAACGCCGCGCTCGAGGCGGGGCGGGAGCTGTTCGCAATCCCGGGCGACATCGACGCGGAGGACTGCGCGGGCACAAATCGGCTCATCAAAGAGTTGCAGGGCGCGCTTGTGACCTGCCCCGAGGATATTCTCTTTGCGCTCGGCATGGAGGAGGTCAAAAAACCGCCCCCGCGCCCCGAAGAACCGCCGGGAGAGGACGAAAATTCGATTCTCCGTGTTTTAAGGGACGGGGAACTGCATATAAATGAAATAGCGGCTGCGCTGGACATGGAGTACGCGGGACTTTCCGCTCTGCTCTCCGTCCTGGAGATCAAAGGGCAAATCGAGCGCCTACCCGGAAACGCTTACAGAGTGAAAATTTGGAAAACAGACAAGGATTAGAAGAGAATGAATTTGGTTATCGTGGAATCGCCGAGCAAGGCAAAGACAATCGAGAAATACCTGGGCAAGAATTATATCGTCGATGCATCCGGCGGACACGTCAGGGATCTTCCCGAAAAGACGCTCGGGGTGGACGTCAAGCACGACTTCGAGCCGAAATACGTCGTCAACAAGGACAAGAAAGCGGTCATAAAGCGGCTTTCGGACAAGGCGAAGAAGTGCGAGTCCGTCTATCTCGCAACCGACCCGGACCGCGAAGGAGAGGCGATCAGCTGGCATCTCGCCGAGACGCTCGGTCTCAAGTCGGGGGAGTATTCGCGGATTGAGTTCAACGAAATTTCCCAAAAGGCGGTCACAAACGCGCTGAAAGAGCCCCGCGAAATCGACATGGACCTCGTCAACGCGCAGCAGGCGCGCAGAGTCCTCGACAGGCTCGTCGGCTATAAGCTCTCGCCCTATCTCTGCAAAAAATTGCAGGACAAGCTCTCCGCGGGGCGCGTGCAGTCCGCCGCGCTCAAGATGATTGTGGACAGGGAGAAGGAAATCAAAGCGTTTGTTCCCAAGGAATATTGGAACATCGTCGCCGAACTCTTCAAGCTCGAGGAGGCGGCAATCGTCTTTAAGGCGCTTCTTGCGGAGTTCAAGGGCAAGAAGTGCAAGCCCGAGAACAAGGAGCAGGCGGACGCGGTCTTAGAGAACCTCAAAGGTGCGGCTTACACCGTCTCCGCGGTCAAGAAGTCGCAGTCGAAATCCCATCCGCTGCCCCCCTTTACGACTTCGACCATGCAGCAGGACGCCTCGCACAAGCTGGGGCTCGCCGCGCCCATGACCATGCAGCTCGCCCAGCAGCTCTACGAGGGCGTGGAGATTGCGGGGGAGGGGCAGCACGCGCTCGTGACCTATATCCGTACGGACAGCGTGCGCATCTCGACGGACGCGCAGAACGCCGCCCTCGCGTATATCGGGGAACACTTCGGAAAGGAGTACGCGCCCGAAAAGCCCAACTTCTACAAGTCCAAAAAGAGCGCGCAGGACGCGCACGAGGCAATCCGACCCATCAACCTTGCCCGCACGCCCGAGAGCATCAAGGACAAGGTGCAGAAGAATCAGTATCGGCTGTATAAGCTCATTTACGACCGTTTTCTCGCAAGTCAGATGGCGGACGCGGTCTATAATACCATGGCGGTCTCCGTCAAGGCGAACGACTGCCTGTTCAAAGTCAACGGAAAATCCCTCGCATTCAAGGGTTACACTGCGGTCTATGACGTGGCGTCGAAGGACAAGGAGGAGGATGAGAGCGTATCTGCGAAACTCCCCAATCTCGCGGTAGGCGACGCGCTGACCTTAAAGAAACTGAATTCGGAGCAGAAATTCACAAAGCCCCCGGCGCGGTACTCGGACGCCACGCTCATCAAGGCGATGGAGGAAAAGGGAATCGGACGCCCGAGCACCTATGCCTCCATCATCGGCGTTCTCGCGCGGCGCACCTATACGACCAAGGAGGCGAAATTTCTCGTTCCGACCGAACTCGCCTTTCAGGTGGACGAAATTCTCGAAAAGTATTTCGGCAAAATCGTCGATCTGACCTTCACCGCGAAGATGGAGGAGGAGCTTGACGACATCGAACAGGGGGGCAAGAATTGGAAAGCCGTCATCGAAAATTTCTATCCATGGCTGACCAAGCACCTCGAGGAGGCGGGCGCGGAGCTCGTGGAGGAGACGGACATCAAGTGCGACAAGTGCGGGAGCATGATGCTTCTGCGCACGGGTCGGTTCGGCAAATATCTCGCCTGCTCCAACTATCCCGAGTGCAAGAATATCAAGTCCTACGACACCGAGGTGTCCGACGTCAAGTGCGACAAGTGCGGCGCCTTCATGGTGGTCAAGAACGGCAAATACGGCAAATATCTCGCCTGCCCCAACTATCCCGAGTGCTCCAATATCAAGTCCCTCGGCGAGCGTCCCTCGGAGGAAACCTGCGAGGCGTGCGGAACGCCCATGGTGATTAAGAGCGGGCGGTTCGGGGAATATTTATCCTGCCCCAACTGCAAGAAGAACAAACCCATCGTCAAGGCGGTGGGGATATGCCCGCGGTGCGGTAAGCCCGTCGCGGAGAAACGCTCCAAAGCGGGAAAGATTTTTTACGGCTGTACGGGCTATCCCGAGTGCAATTTCATGTCCTGGGACATTCCGACGGACAAGAAGTGCCCCAAGTGCGAACACTTTTTGTATCTGAAAAACAACAAGAGCGGCAAGTACTACAAGTGTTCGGAGTGCGACTACGAAGAGGACTACGCCGAGCCGGGAACCGAGAAAACCCCGGAGAGCGCGGAATGACGGTCAAGGTCATCGGCGCGGGGCTTGCGGGGTGCGAGGCGGCGTGGCAGATGGCGGAGCGGGGGCTTTCGGTGGTTCTGTGCGAGCAGAAACCCGAAAAGTTTTCTCCCGCGCACAAGTCCGAAAACTTCTGCGAACTCGTGTGCAGCAACTCGCTCAAGAACGACGATATTCTGACGGCGGCTGGGCTGTTGAAGGCGGAGATGCGGGCGCTCGGCTCTCTGATTCTCCAAGCGGCGGAAGTTGCGCGCGTGCCCGCGGGCGGCGCGCTCGCCGTGGACCGGGAAAGATTCGCGGCGGCGGTGACGGAGCGAATCTGCGCGCATCCGAATATCCGGGTGGAGCGCGGGGAGGTCTCGGAGATTCCCGACGCGCCCTGCGTCGTCGCGACGGGTCCGCTCACCGACGGAAAACTCTTTGCGGAGATTGAAAAGCTCGCGGGCGTTCTGCACTTCTACGACGCGGCTGCGCCCATCGTGACCCGGGAGAGCGTGGACATGAGCCGATGCTTTGCGGCGTCTCGGTACGGCAAAGGGGACGGCGGAGGTTACCTCAATTGTCCCATGAACCGGGAGGAATACGAAACCTTTGTGCGCGAACTCGTGGGCGCGGAGCGCGTGATCTTGCGCGACTTTGAAAAGCGGGAAATCTTCGAGGGGTGCATGCCCGTCGAGGTGATGGCGGCGCGGGGTGCGGATACGCTCCGTTTCGGCATGCTCAAGCCCGTGGGACTGACCGACCCCGCGACGGGGCGGCGCCCTTGGGCGGTCTTACAGCTCCGGCAGGAGAACGCGGCGGCGTCCCTCTACAACCTCGTGGGCTGTCAGACCAATTTGAAGTTCGGGGAGCAGAAGCGGGTGTTTTCGATGATTCCCGCCCTGCGCAATGCGGAATTCGTCAAGTACGGCGTCATGCACCGAAACTCCTATTTGGACGCGCCGAAGGCTTTGACGCGCTCCTTCGAGAGCAAGACCCGTCCGGGCGTGTTCTTTGCCGGGCAGATTACGGGGGTGGAGGGGTATCTCGAGTCCTGCGCGACGGGACTGCTCGTGGGCGTCAACATCGCGCGGAGAGCGCGAGGACAGGCGGAGATTTCTCTGTCGCCGAGGACGGCGCTCGGGAGTCTCGTGCGGTACGTGACCGACCCGGGGAATGCCGGACTTCAGCCCATGAACGCGAACTACGGAATCATGGAACTTCCCGAGGAACGGGACAAACAGAAAAAGCGCGCGCTTGCGGCGGAGCGCTCGATAGAGGAAATCACATCCTGGAAGGAGATTTAAATATGGACGACTTTAAAGGGACGACGATTGTCGCCGTCAAGAAGAACGGCGTAACCGCGATTGCGGGGGACGGGCAGGTGACTTTTTCGCAGAGCATCGTCTTTAAGAACAACGCGAAGAAGGTCAGAAAGATTTTCAACGACCGCGTGATCCTCGGTTTTGCGGGGAGCGTAGCGGACGCCTTTACGCTGACCGAGCGGTTTGAGGAAATGTTGCAGAAGTACTCGGGCAACCTCATGCGGAGCGCGGTGGAGCTCGCGGAACTGTGGAGGACGGACAAATTCCGCAAGCTCGAGGCGATGATGATCTGCGCGGACCACGACAATCTTTTGATCGTCTCGGGTTCTGGGGAGGTTATCGACCCGGAGGACGGAATCTGCGCGATCGGGAGCGGCGGCAACTACGCGCTCGCGGCGGCGCGCGCGCTCGCCAAGGAGACAGACCTTCCCGCGGACGAAATCGCGAAGAAGGCGATAGAAATCGCGGGTGAAATCTGTATTTTCACCAACGGCAACATCACCATGGAGGTAATCTGACATGACTTTGACCCCAAGACAGATTGTCGCGGAACTCGACCGCTATATCATCGGACAGAAGGAGGCAAAAAAGGCTGTCGCGGTGGCGCTCCGCAACCGTTACCGCAGAAGTCGGCTTCCCGAGGAAATCCGCGAGGAGATTACGCCGAAAAATATCATCATGAAGGGTCCCACGGGCGTGGGCAAGACGGAGATCGCAAGGCGGCTCGCCAAGCTCGTCAAAGCACCCTTCATCAAGGTGGAGGCGACCAAATACACGGAGGTCGGCTACGTCGGGCGGGACGTGGAATCCATGATCCGCGACCTTGTGGAGACCTCGGTGCGGCTCGTGCGGGAGGAGAAACTCAAAGAGGTCAAGGAGAAGGCGGAAGCCGTCGCGGAGAAGAAGCTCGGCGAAGTCGTCTATGCCCTCAAGAAGTCGCAGCACAAGGACGATGAACCGCCGGTCGAGAAGGAAAAGATTTTCGAGGAGCTCCGCGCGGGCAAGTACGACAACCTGACCGTAGAGATGGAGATCGCGGACGTGCAGAAGCCCATCGAGGTGGTGCCGGGCACGGGCGCGGAGATCGACCTCGGCTCCATGTTCGGGGGACTCTTCCCGCAGAAAAAGAAAAAGCGCAAGCTCAAGGTCTCGGAGGCGTTTGCGATTATCGTATCCGAGGAGTCGGACAAACTCATCGACAACGATTCCGTCAACGCCGAGGCGATCAGCCGGGCGGAACAGGAAGGCATCATCTTCATCGACGAAATCGACAAGATTGCGGGGGGCGGACAGGGCTCGGGTCCCAACGTGTCCCGGGACGGCGTACAGCGGGACATTCTGCCCATCGTCGAGGGTTCGACGGTGAACACAAAGTACGGTCAGATCAAGACGGACTTTATCCTCTTCATCGCGGCGGGCGCCTTCCACGTCTCCAAGGTGGACGACCTGATTCCCGAACTTCAGGGGCGTTTCCCTGTCGTCGTGGAGCTTGACTCTCTGACCAAAGAGGACTTCTACAATATTCTCTCCAAGCCCGAGAACGCGATCACCAAGCAGTACGCGACTCTTCTCGGCGTGGATAATATTGAATTGGAATTTGCGGACGAGGCGCTCGAACTCATCGCGGAGGCGGCTGTCGAGGCGAACGTCAACGCCGAAAACCTCGGCGCGCGCCGTCTGCACACGATTATGGAAGAGCTTCTCGAAGACATCTCCTACAACGCGGGCGGAGATCATCCCGTGGTCAAAGTGACCGTGGATAAGAAGTTTGTGGAGGAAAAGCTCTCCAAACAGCTCGGCAACCGCAATCTGACCAAGTTTATCCTGTAAATTCGTTTGACAAAGGCGGCGCGGTTGCGCTACAATAAAAGAGAACCGAAACGGCGGAGTCGCAGACGGCAAAAAGCCTTCCGAACAGGGAGGGAACGAAGGATTGAGAGCGTTCCCGCGGGGGCGCCGGGTTGCGGAACGCTCCGCAAGCAAAGACGTTCGGTTCGACATTCCCAAAGAGGAGCCGGAATCCCGGTTCAATTTGAGGTGGCACCGCGGAAAGAAATTTTCGTCCTCAAGGAACGCTTATCTGTTCCTTGGGGATTTTTTAATACGGAGGAGCTATGATCAACATACCCAAGGGCACGAAGGACGTTTTGCCCGCAGAGAGCCACGAATGGCACTACGTGGAGCGCGTGGCGCGGGAGACCGCGCGGCTGTTCCGCTGCCGTGAAATCCGCACGCCCACTTTCGAGCACACCGAAGTGTTTCTGCGCGGCGTCGGGGACACGACGGACATCGTCAACAAGGAAATGTACACCTTTCTCGACAAGGGCAACCGCAGTATCACCCTGAAGCCGGAGGGCACGGCGGGGGTGTGCCGGAGCTTTATCGAGAACGGACTTGCGAACGAGACGCTCCCCTTGAAGATGTACTATCTGACTCCGGTGTTCCGCTACGAGCGCCCGCAGGCGGGCAGACTTCGGGAACACCACCAATTCGGCGTGGAGTTTTACGGCTCGGCGAGCTACGTCTGCGACGCGGAAATCATTTCGCTCGCGGATACCTTCTTTAAGAAACTCGGTATCGGGGAACTGACCGTCGAGCTCAACAGCATCGGCTGTAAGGAGTGCCGACCCAAGTACAATCGCGCGCTCAAAGATTACTATACCGCAAATTTGGACAAGCTGTGTCCGCTCTGTCGGGAGCGTTTGGAGAAGAATCCCCTGCGCATTCTCGACTGCAAGGAAGAGGGCTGTATCGAGGTCAACAAGGGCGCGCCCCTGACCCTCGACTATCTCTGCCCGGAGTGCGAGGAGCACTTTGAAGGGCTCAAAAAGACCCTCGGGGAATTCGGCGTGAAATACGAGGTCAATCCCCGCATCGTGCGCGGTTTGGATTACTATACCCGGACGGTGTTCGAGTTCGTCTCCGACCGTCTCGGCGCGAAATCGACGGTGTGCGGCGGGGGCAGGTACGACGGACTCAACGAGACCCTCGGCGGCAAACCCATGCCCGCCGCCGGGTTCGGACTGGGACTTGAGAGACTTCTTCTGACGATGTCCGCGATGGGGATTGCCATTCCCGACGAGGAAAAGCCGGAAGTCTATGTCGCGCCCCTCAAAGGAGAGGGGGCTGACACCCTCGCGGCGGCGCACCGCCTGACCGCGGAACTGCGCGGAGCGGGAATCTCCGCGGACACGGACAGCATGGATAGAAGTCTGAAGGCGCAGTTCAAGTTCGCGGACAAAATCGGCGCGAACTATGTCGTCGTTGTGGGACCCGGCGAGGTCGAGAGCGGAAAGGTTTCGCTCCGCGACATGCGCACCAAGCAAGAGACGCCGCTCGAATTCGGCGAAATCGTGAAATATTTATCGGAGAAGGTATTATGAAATCTGATCTGTTGCAGGGAATGAAGCGCACGAACATGTGCGGCACGCTGACCGAGGCGGACGCGGGCAAAAAAGTTGTTGTGATGGGCTTTGCGGCAAAGCGCAGAGACTTCGGAAACTTGATTTTCGTGGATTTGCGGGACAGGACGGGCATGGTTCAGCTCGTATTCGACGCCGAGGTCGTGGGAAAAGAGGGCATCGAAAAAGCCGGCTCGATTCGGAGCGAGTACGTGCTTGCGGTAGAGGGCAAGGTGCGCCTTCGGAGCGAGGACACGATCAACGAAAAACTTCCCACCGGAAAAATCGAGATTCTCGCGAGCGAACTGAAAATTCTGTCCGACGCGGACACGCCCCCCTTTGCCATTGAGGACGAGACCAACGTCAACGAGGCGATTCGTTTAAAGTACCGCTATCTCGACCTTCGCAGAGGGGAGCTCCAGCGCAATCTCATGCTCCGCGCGGAGGTCTGCCGCGCCGCGCGGGACTATCTCGCGGACAACGGCTTTTTGGAGATTGAAACGCCCTTTTTGGGGAAATCCACCCCCGAGGGCGCGCGGGACTATCTCGTCCCGTCCCGGGTGCACCCCGGCGCGTTCTACGCACTCCCGCAGTCGCCCCAGCTCTACAAGCAGATTCTCATGATTTCGGGATTTGACCGCTACTATCAGATTACCAAGTGTTTCCGCGACGAGGACCTGCGCGCCAACCGTCAGCCGGAGTTCACGCAGATCGATATGGAAATGTCCTTCGTGGAGGACGAAGAAGACGTCATGGGCGTCATGGAAGGACTTGTGCGCTCCATTTTCAAGCGGACGAAGAAGATCGAGCTCGACGAGAAGATTCGCAGAATGCCCTACGCCGAGGCGATGGACCGTTTCGGGTCGGACAAGCCGGACACGCGGTTCGGACTCGAACTCTGCGACATCAGCGACCTCGTGAAGGAATGTGGTTTTCAGGTGTTTACGAAGGCGGTCGCCGCGGGCGGGAGCGTGCGGCTCATCAACGCCAAGGGCTTTGAGGAAAAACTTTCGAGACGGGACATCGACGCGCTCACGGAGTTTGCAAAATCCTTCCGCGCAAAGGGGCTCGCCTGGATTGCCTGGAGCAAGGAGGAGGGCGTAAAGTCCGCCATCACCAAGTTTTTGGACGAGGATACGCTCAAGGCAATCTATGAGCGTTCGGGATTCGAGCCGGGGGACATTCTGTTCTTCTGCGCGGACAAGAATACGATCGTTTACAACACTTTGGGCGGACTCCGCCTGCATCTCGCGGAGAAATACGGTCTCATTGACGAATCCAAATACGACGTGCTGTGGGTAACCGATTTCCCGATGTTCGAATACAGTGAAGAGGAGAAACGGCTCGTCGCAGTGCACCACCCCTTTACGATGCCCAAGACCGAGGACCTCGCGCTCGCGGACACCGACCCCGGAAAGATGCGCGCCAAGGCTTACGACCTCGTCATCAACGGACAGGAAGCGGGGGGTGGAAGTATCCGTATCCACGACCGCTCGGTGCAGGAAAAGATGTTCAATGTGCTCGGCTTTACGGACGAGCAGATTCAGGAGCGGTTCGGGTTCTTTGTCAATGCCTTCCGCTACGGAGCGCCCCCGCATGGCGGGCTCGCGTTCGGTCTTGACCGTCTCGTCATGCTTCTCTCGGGCGCGGAGTCCATCCGCGACGTCATCGCCTTCCCCAAGGTGCAGAACGCAAGCTGTCTGATGACCGACGCGCCCGGCGAGGTGGAGCAAAAGCAGCTCGACGAACTCTCGCTCGAGGTCAGAGCGGAGGAATAATATTCCGTGTCAGAGCGGAGGAACTATTTTCCGCTTACTTTATCCCAAGGAGGAACAGCCATGACGGAATCGGCGCAGGTGGTCGCCTGCGAAGGGGAGAAGTGCGTCGTTCGGATCAACCGCCGTTCGGCGTGCGAGAAATGCCGCATGTGCGCCTTCCCGGACAAGGCGCCGCACCTCGATCTGACCCTCGACAATCCCGTCGGCGCGTCCGAGGGGGATTGGGTGGAAGTCGATATGTCCGGCAACCGCGTGCTCCTCTCGAGCGTCGTGGTCTATCTGATTCCGCTGTTTTTGGCGGGAATCGGGCTTTGGCTCGGCACTCTGTTTTTTGAAAAAATAATCTTTCAGCTTTTGTGCTGTTTAACCGGCGTTGCGATTGGTTATATTATAGTTGTAATCATTGACAGGAAAATCAAAAACCGCAAGGACTTTGTTCCTGTTATTACAAAAATAATATTGACAGGAAGTGACGAAAATGGGAAAGATCATCCATCTGAAGGCGAATGAGTTTGACGCGCTCATCGCGGATAACAAGCGCGTGCTTGTGGATTTCTGGGCGAACTGGTGCGGTCCCTGCCGTATGCTTGCTCCTGTTCTCGAAGAGGTCGCCAAAGAGGACGAGGGTATCGTCATCGCCAAGGTGAACGTGGACGAGGAGGCGGAGTTTGCGAGCCGGTTCTCGATTCTGAGCATTCCGACGCTGATTTACTTCAAGGACGGATTGCAGGAACAGCGGCTCGTGGGTCTCCGGGACAAGACCGAGATTTTAAAGCTCATCGGCTGAAAAGAATACCAAAGTACATTTCTCTTTGCCGCGGTACGCGTGACGGAGAGACGGCTGCCGCCCCTTGCGCGAAGGGGCGGCATTTTTTTGTGCGTTTCCCGGGTCAATTTGGTTGTCTTTCCTCGAAAACTTTGATAAAATAGAAAAGAAAAAGTTTTCAGGAGAAGTACAAATGATCGATATGTCGCTTATCAAGGCGCAGGACCCCGAGATCTACGAAGCGCTGTCTTTAGAGCTGGGGCGTCAGCGGGACAACATCGAGCTCATTGCGAGCGAAAACTTCGTTTCGCCGGCTGTCATGGCGGCGGCGGGGAGCTTTCTGACCAACAAGTACGCGGAGGGCTATCCGGGCAAGCGCTATTACGGCGGCTGTCAGTTCGTGGACATCGCGGAGAATCTCGCCCGCGACCGCGCGAAACAACTCTTCGGCTGCGACCATGTCAACGTACAGCCCCACAGCGGCGCGAACGCAAACCTCGCTGTCTATTTTGCGGTGTGCAAGCCGGGGGACACCATTCTCGGTATGAACCTCTCGCACGGCGGGCACCTCTCCCACGGCAGTCCGGTCAATATTTCGGGCAAATATTTCAACATCGTTCCCTACGGCGTGTCCAAGGAGACGGAGACCATCGACTATGACGAGCTCGAGCGGCTCGCAGTCGAGCACAAGCCCCGGCTCATCGTGGCGGGCGCTTCGGCGTACGCGCGCACCCTTGACTTTGCGCGTTTTCGGGAGATTGCGGACAAGGTCGGCGCGCTTCTCATGGTGGACATCGCGCACATCGCGGGTCTCGTCATTGCAGGATTGCACCCGAATCCGGTTCCGTATGCGGAATTTGTCACCACGACCACGCACAAGACCCTTCGCGGACCCCGCGGCGGCATGATCATGTGCCGCGAAGAGTACGCCAAAGACATCGACAAGGCGGTATTCCCGGGCATTCAGGGCGGACCGCTCATGCACATCATCGCGGCAAAGGCGGTTGCCTTCGGCGAGGCGCTCAAGCCCGAGTTTAAAGAGTATCAGAAACAGGTCGTCAAGAATGCCAAGGCGATGAGCGAGCGGTTCATGGAGAACGGCGTCCGTATCGTCTCGGGCGGCACGGACAACCATCTCATGCTCCTCGACCTCAACGCCTTCAACCTCACTGGCAAGGAACTCGAACACATGCTCGACGAGGTCAATATTACCGTCAACAAGAACACGATTCCCTTTGAGACGCAGAGTCCGTTTGTGACGAGCGGTATCCGAATCGGAACGCCTAGCGTGACCACTCGGGGCATGAAGGAGGCGGAGATGCTCCGCATTGCGGACGATATCACCGCGATCATCAAAGAGCGCGAGGGCGCGATGCCCCGCGTCAAAGCGGACGTCGCCGAGCTTTTGAAGGCGTTCCCGCTGTACAAGGACGACATTGCGTAAGGCGAACTGCCAATCATTGGAAGAATGAGGCGTTCCTCCGGGAACGCCTTTTTTTCATCTTTTCATTGACAAGAGGGGCGGAAAATACTATAATGTTGCATATGGGTTTTTACGGAAGGAGGAATTTATGGATCGGACGGTAGTTGTGCTCGACATCGGGTCTTCAAAAATCTCGGTGCTCGCCGGAACGCGCGGCGTCAACGACACCATCTGCATAAAAGCCTTCGACGAGACGGGCTATTCGGGCTTTCAGGACGGAGAATTTTTTGAGCCGGAAAAGGTCGCGCTCGCAATCAAGAAGAGCATTTTGAGTGTACAGCGGCTCACCCGCGTCCTTCCGCGGACGGTGTGGGTGGGCGTTCCCGGGGAGTTTTCGACCTCGGTTTGCAGGGACGCGGGCGTTGCTTTCCGTTCCCGCAGAAAGGTGACCGAGCTCGACGTTTCCGACCTCTACGACGGCGCGGACGTGTTCCGGGGCAACAGGGACTATACGGTGACCGACCGCACGGCGGTCTGCTTTACGCTTGACGACAGCTTAAAGACGCTCCGTCCGGTGGGAGAAACCTGTTCCAAACTCTCTGCCCGGCTGTGTTTTGTGCTCGCGGAAAAGAAGTTCACCGCCTTCGTATCCAAGATTCTGACGGGTCTCGGGGTGGAGGAAGTCAAATTCGTCTCCGCCCTGCTCGCGGAGGGGAAATATCTTTACGACGAGGAGTCGCGGGAGGTCAATCAGGTTTTGGTGGACGCGGGCTTTATCACGACGAGTGTTGCCGTGTTCCGCGGGGACGGCATGGTCATGACCAAAACCTTTCCCATGGGCGGGGGACACATCACCGCAGACCTCTGCGAGTGCCTACATATGTCCTATGAGGACGCGGACCTGTTAAAGGGCAAAGTCTCCTTGAATCTCGAGGTCGCGGAGGACGAAAAGTACGACCTCGGCAACGGCAAGACTCAGCTCTGCACCATCGTGCACCAAATCATTTTCGACAGATTGGACATGTTTGCAAAGCTCATAAAGCGCTGTCTCGCGGAGGCAGGTCTCGAGAACGAGCGCAATATATCGCTGACGGGCGGGGGACTTGCGTACCTGAAAGGGGCGCGGGGGTATCTGTCCCGACAGCTTGCGACGGATATCGAAGTGCTGTCGCCGCGGCTTCCTGCGGTGGGCAAGCCGGAGATGTCAAGCGTCTATGCGGTATGCGACCTTGCGCTTTCGCGGGAACGCCGCCGCAGCTTTTGGAGCAGGATTTTTCACTAAAATAAAACGGAAACAAGCGGAGGAAACACAATGAATATTGATATGCCAAGCTCGGCGGTCGCCCAAATCAAAGTCATCGGCGTCGGCGGCGGAGGAAACAACGCGGTCAACCGCATGGTTGCCGCGGGAATCAAGAGCGCGAGGTTCATCGCGGTCAATACGGACAAGCAGGCGCTCTACCTTTCCAAGGCGGAGACGCGGATTCAGATCGGGGAGAAACTGACCCGGGGTCTCGGCGCGGGCGGCGAGCCCGAAGTGGGCGCGAAGGCTTGCGAGGAGTCCAAAGAACTCATCGTCGAGGCGCTCAAAGGCGCGGACATGGTCTTTATCACCGCGGGCATGGGGGGCGGCACCGGCACGGGTGCGGCTCCGGTCGTGGCGCAGATAGCCAAGGAACTCGGGATTCTGACCGTCGCTGTCGTGACAAAGCCCTTCTCCTTCGAGGGGCGCAACCGCGACGCGAATGCGCGAGAGGGTATTGCGAACCTCCGCAAGTCGGTTGACACGCTCGTCATCATTCCCAACGATAAGCTGTTACAGGTCGTGCCAAAGGGAACTTCCATGGTGGATGCGTTCCGCATTGCAGACGACGTATTGCGTCAGAGCATTCAGGGTATCTCCGATCTGATTGTTTCGCCCTCGCTCATCAACCTTGACTTCGCGGACGTGCGCACGATTATGAAGAACAAGGGTCTTGCGCACATGGGCATCGGCAGAGCCAAGGGCGAAAACCGCATGATCAACGCGGTGCGTCAGGCGGTGGCGAGTCCGCTCCTCGAGACGACCATCGAGGGCGCGACGGGAGTGATTCTGTTCGTCATCGGCGGTTTCGACATGGCGCTCGACGAGGTAAACGAGGCGGCGGGATTGGTGCAGGAAGTCATCGACCCCTCGGCAAATATCATCTTCGGCGGCGGACTCAACGAGGAGATGAACGACGAAATCTCGGTAACGGTCATCGCCACGGGATTCGACACAAAGCCCAACGACATTGTCTCCGCCCCGGCGGAGGAAGCCGCGGCGGCGCAGACGGCGGAACCCCGGAGCATCTTCGGAAACGGATTTGCGCCCCAGCCCCGTCCGGCAGCGCAGCAGCCCCAACAGCCCGCTTACCGTCCCGCTCCCGCGGCTCCGGCACAGCCGGCGTACCGCCAGCCCGAGGTGGACATTCCCTCCCCGCGCATGAAAGGGGAGGAAGAGGAGGACCTTTCGATTCCGCCCTTTATGCGCAGACTTCACAGAAAATAGAGAGACAAAGAGCCGCCCGGTATTCTCCGGACGGCTCTTTTTTTAGTAACCTCGGCAACTGCCGGGATATTTTTTTATACTTCCTCGTAGCTTTCCATCATCACGGACGCGCCGCAGGATTTACAGTATTCCTGCCGCTTTTTAAAGGGTGTACCGCATTCGGGACAAATTCTCTTTGCGATAGCGGCGCGCGCTTTTTTTCGGGCGTCCCGCTCTTTTGCGATCTGTTTGTCAAGCGCCCTGTTTTTCTCCTCGATTCCCGCGACGACCGAACCCAGCCCGAATCCGCTCTGCATTTCGCGGAGCATTTCCTCGCTCATCACTCCCGTCTGATCGTATTCCTTTTGCAGTTTCATGGCGTTCGCAATTTTTGCGGTGTAGTCCGCAAGGTCGAATCCGAGAATATTTCCCGCTCCGGCGAACGCGTCGGAATTCGTTTTCCCTGTTCCCTGCGCGGCCAGCGCCGCGCCGCAGTGTTCGCAGAATTTACCCTTTGCCTCCGCGCCGCAATTCGGACATTTCATCATCATTTTCCTCCCTGTTTATGATTTTATTATAACCTATCCTCAACAAGAACGCAACCCTTTTCTTCTCCGCGAAAGCTCCTTTTTTCGGCAAAACTTGCGAAATTTCCGCCGTCGGCATGTGGTATCATTTCTCTACTATGAGCGTGTACATCGAATACGTCATCATCGACAATATGGCGGTCAATTCGCTCCTGCTCGCTCTGGTGTTCTGGAGCTTGAAGGAGAAAGTTCCAAGACTGCGGACGCTCGCGTCCGCGGGACTCGGCACGCTCTTTTCCTGTTTCCTGCCGCTCTTCGCGCTCCCCGTGTGGCTGACCTTCCCGCTGAAAATTCTTCTGTCTGTCGCAATGGTTCTCATTGTCAAGGGCAAACGCCGATTCCTCGTCTATCTCCTTCTCTTCTATCTCTTCACCTTTCTCTTCGGCGGGGCGGTCATCGGCGCGTTTTACCTCTTTACCGGGCAGATGATAGCGGCAGACTCCGGCACGTTGAACTATTCCCTCGACGTCCCGGTGGGGCTGATTGTGGCGGGGGTCGCCTTCGTCGTCTTTGTCTCGAAAAAGTTGTTCGCGGTCTTTTACCGCCGAAGGGAGACCGAAAACTTTTTCAGGGAAGTGCGCATCGAACGTGCGGGAAACAGCGTCGGCGTCAGGGGATACCTCGACAGCGGAAATCTTCTCTCTTATAAGGGAAACCCGGTGGTCATGGTGACCTCCCGAACCGCGCTCAAAATTTGCGGAATAACCGATTTTCGTGACCTATCCTGTCATAATTTGGCAATCGAGTACATAGAAATAAATACGGTGAGCGGGACAAAACGCCTTCCCGTATTCAGGGTGGACAAACTTTTTGTCGGAGAGACAGCCTACGACGGCGTATGGTGCGGAATCTCCTTCGAACCCTTCAAAATGGAGTGCGACGTGCTCTTAAACTGCGTGACCAAGTGAGGTGGAAAAATGAGTAAATTCAAGAATGTTTTGCAAAAAGTACTGTCGGCATTCCGTCTTGACGAGCAGATTGTCTATTATATCTGCGGGGGCGAGGCGCTCCCCGTTCCTTTTTCGCCCGAAGAGGAAGGTTTTTATCTGAAACTCGCCGAATCCGGCGACAGTTTTGCCAAGGGCAAACTCATCGAGCACAACCTGCGCCTTGTGGTGTATATCTCCAAAAAATTCGAGAACACGGGCGTGGATATGGAGGATCTCATTTCGGTTGGGACGATCGGTCTCATCAAGGCGGTAAATTCCTACAATCTCGAGAAGAATATCAAACTCGCAACCTACGCGAGCCGCTGTATCGAGAACGAAATCCTCATGCACTTGCGGAAAATATCCAAAATCAAGAGCGAAGTATCCTTCGACGAGCCTCTGAACGTGGACTACGAGGGAAACGAACTTCTCCTGTCGGACATTCTCGGCACCGAGAACGACATGGTCTATAAGGACATCGAGACCACGGTGGAGAAAGAGATGCTCATGAGTTCCCTCGAAAAACTCAACAGTCGAGAAAAGGAGATTATCGAACTTCGTTTCGGCATCAACGGCAAGAACGAAAAGACGCAGAAGGAGGTCGCCGACCAACTCGGCATTTCCCAGAGTTACATATCCCGTCTCGAGAAAAAAATCCTGTACCGCTTAAAGAAGGAGCTCGCAAAAATTTCCTGAAATTTCCTTTCGACGAATAAAAACGAAAGCACTCGCCCAAAATATTGGATACGCGGAGATTCCGTGTATCTAATTTTTTTGTACGGGAGAGAAGAAAGAATGGGATTGGTAAATTTGAGCGGTTTTGACGCCCAGGAAATCAAATACCGACCGGACGAGATGGACACCCTTCTGTTCATGGCAAAGCAGGGGGACAAATATGCGCGGGAACAGTTTATCACGGCGAACACGAGGCTTGTCCTTTCGGTGATTTCGAGGTATTACCGCGACAAGGACAACTCGGACGATATCTTTCAGGTGGGGTGTATCGGGCTGATAAAAGCCCTCGACAACTTCGACGAGAGATTCAACGTCAAGTTCTCGACCTATGCGGTGCCCATGATTATCGGTGAAATCCGCCGATTTTTAAAGGACACAAACTCGCTCCGAATCGCGCGGAGCATTCGGGACAACGCCTACAAGGTCTTAAAGACCCGGGACGAACTCGAGCGTTCGGGCTGCGACGGCGTGCGGATCGAGGACATCTCCGAGCGGCTGGACATGCCCCTGAAGGAAGTCGTCTGCGCACTCGACGCGGTGTCGAGCTTGGTTTCCCTCTATGAACCTGTCTATAACAGCGGAGAGGACAACCTCATGCTCATGGACCAAATCGGCGACGAGAAGAACAACGACGAAATGTGGGCGGAAAACGTGAGTTTGAAGTCCGCGGTAGAGGAACTCGACGAACGGGAGCGGCAGATCATCTATCTGCGCTATTACAGCGGCAAGACGCAGGTGGAAATTTCGCAGAGCGTGGGAATCTCGCAGGCGCAGGTCTCCCGGCTCGAAAAGAACGCGATCAACAAGATACGGAGAGCAATGTGATAAAGGTGTCTCCGCGCGAAAAAGGACAAACTACGGTTTGTCCTTTTTTCGTGCATTTTGTCAACTTACGCGGGCTTGCGGCATAGGATAGCAGAAGAGACAGGGCGTGAATTTTCGTTTCGGATAAGGACGGTCTATGGAATATACCTTTTGCGAACTCAAGTGCAAAGACGTCATCAATATCATCGACGGAAGGCGACTCGGGCGCATCATTGATATGGTGTTCAACGCGAACCGCGGCACGATCTGCGGTATCGTCGTGCCCGGGGAGCGCACTTTTCACTTCTTCCGCCCGAGCGAGGACATTTTTATCCCTTGGTGCAACATTCTGCGTATCGGCGAGGACGTCATTCTCGTGGAGATTATGCTGAGCCCGCCGGGGGGCGGGGGAAGGACTCGCCGCCGCGGAAAGAGTTATGTCAACGAGTCCGTAACGAGCAATCGGACCTGCGACCCGAATCCGCGGGGCGGGGGTATTTCCGGGCTGTTGGGGGGCGGACAGGGACCGCCGGACTGATTTTATAAAAAAATTTAAAAAAATTTTTTCATATGTTTGATATACAGAGCGTTTTATGATAAAATTATCCTTGAAAATCGTTTTGATAGAAGGAGAAAGAACATGAACGCTTATGTTTCCAAGGTGCTTTCCGAACTGAAAGACAAGGAGCCGAACCAGCCCGAATTTATTCAGGCTGCGACCGAAATCCTCGAGTCGCTGTCGCTGGTATTCGACAAACATCCCGAGTTTGAAAAGGCGGGTCTTCTCGAACGGTTTGTCGAACCCGAGAGAGTGGTAATGTTCCGCGTACCCTGGGTGGACGACGCGGGCAAAGTCCGCGTGAACCGCGGGTACCGCGTGCAGTTCAACAGCGCGATCGGACCCTACAAGGGCGGAATTCGTTTCCATCCGTCCGTGAACCTGTCCATCATCAAATTCCTCGGCTTTGAGCAGATTCTCAAGAACAGCCTGACCGGTCTCCCGATCGGCGGCGGCAAGGGCGGTTCGGACTTTGACCCCAAGGGCAAATCCGACCTCGAAATCATGCGTTTCTGCCAGAGCTTTATGACCGAGCTGTACCGCCATATCGGTGCGGATACGGACGTGCCCGCCGGGGACATCGGCGTGGGTGGCAGAGAAATCGGCTTTCTGTTCGGGCAGTACAAGCGGCTCGCGAACGAGCACGTCGGCGTGCTGACGGGCAGGGGATTGACCTACGGCGGAAGTCTCGCGAGAAAGGAGGCGACCGGCTACGGGCTCGTCTATATCGCCGAAGAGTGCCTGAACAGCAGAGGAGATTCCTTCAAGGGCAAGACCGTCGTTGTTTCGGGTTCGGGCAACGTCGCCATTTACGCGACGGAAAAGGCGCAGAGCTTGGGGGCAAAGGTGGTCGCGATGAGCGACTCGAGCGGCTTTGTCTATGACGCCGAAGGAATCAAACTCGATATCGTCAAACAGATCAAGGAAGTGGAGCGCGCGCGGATTTCCGAGTACGCGAAACGGGTCAAGGGCGCGGTCTATACCGAGGGCTGCCGGAACATTTGGACGACCAAGTGCGACATTGCGCTCCCCTGCGCGACGCAGAACGAGCTCGACGAGAAGGGCGCGAAATCGCTGGTCGCAAACGGGTGCAAGCTCGTGGCGGAGGGCGCGAACATGCCTACCACTCTCGACGCGACCAAATATTTACAGGACAATAAGATCGTATTTCTGCCCGGCAAGGCGGCGAACGCCGGCGGCGTTGCGACCTCCGCTCTCGAAATGGCGCAGTCTAGCGGACGCCTCTTCTGGAGTTTCGAGGAAGTGGATGCGAAACTGAAGGGCATCATGGTCAATATCTTCAAGAACATCGACAAGTCCGCGCGCGAATTCGGGCGCGAGGGCGACTACGTTGCGGGCGCGAACATCGCGGGCTTCATGAAAGTCGCGGGCGCCATGATGGATCAGGGCGTGGTATAAGAGAACAATTCAAGAGTCCGAAGAGAGCGCTCTCTCTTCGGGCTTTTTTGTTTGTCTTTTGAGAAGTCTCGACCAGTTGAAGAACCCGTAGAGATCATTGAAGAGAAAGACGCAGAAACAGACTGCCATCGGCAGATACGCGATATTCTCGAGGGCGGCAAGAATCCACATGGTGACGAGCACAACGTCGTTTGCGGCATAGGCGAGCCCGTAGAAGGGGCTGCGAAAGAGTAGCAGCCAGGACGCGAGAAAGCTCGTCGTAATCGAAACGGTGCTGACCGCAAGATTCGCCGTATGAAAAGCCTTCAGCACAAAATAGAATCCCGCCGTCACCGCGGCGGCAAGCGTGAACATGAGGAGAACCTGTTTTTTAGTCAGACGGGCGATTTTGACCTCGGTCTTTCCCTTTTCATAGGGATGCCGCAGCCAAGAAATCAGGGAGAGCACGGCAAGGGGAAGGGTCATCGATACGCAGATAATGACCTCTCCGTAGTAGGTAAATCCCCAGGACACGGCGGCATAGAGCAACGCGAAGGCAATCGCGACGACCTGACCGAACACCTCTCCCTTCGAGACGAAGATGAGCATGAGCGCTCCTACAAGGGAAACGGCAAGATTGAGCCAATCCCTGCTTCCGACAAGGAAAAAAGAGAGGAGAATGGCGGAGAGGGAGAGACAGAGCAATAAAATTTCAAACTTCGTGAGCAGGCGAAAGGGGTTGTTTTTCATGATAAAAACCTCCGAAAAAGAAAAACATCCGACAAATCCGCACCTTCTGACGGCCTAACGGCGCGGAATATCGAATGCCAGCGTACCCCTTTACCCGGCGGCAAAGGTCGAACCTTTTTCATTTGCAAAAATTTTATCACATTTTCGGGAGCATTGTCAACAAATTTCTTTTGATAAAATGCGGGCGAAACATTTACAAAGGACAGGTTTGTATGGTATGATTATGGTGAAAAAAGGAAGGTGGCTTGTATGGTGACGATTCGCAAACCGAAAAACGCATTGAAATTCCGCAGTGCGGCGGGGTGGTGGGGCGCCCTTTGGCGGGAAGGACTTCCCGCAGGCAACGGTCTCATTGGCGCGTCCGTTCTGGGCGGCGCGGCAGAGGAAAGCATCATGCTGACGCACGCAAGCAGCCTTTGGCAGGGCAGAACCTCTGTCCTACAGGACGTCTCCGACAAAATCAAGGACGTCCGCAAGGCGATGGAGATGGGCGAACCCAAGAAGGCGCAGGACATTCTGTCGGACGCGCTCATCACCAAGAATTACCGTCCGCAGATGGCATCCCCCCTTCCCGTCTGCGACCTGCGCGTGAAAATGCCCCTCTCAAAGCCTCCCAAGGACTATATGCGGGTGGTCAATATGGAGAACGGCGAGGTTTCCGTCGCCTATCGGGACGGAAACGCCAAGGTGGAGCGTTCGCTCTTTGTCGCCCGCGACACGGACACGGTCGTGTATGAAATCAACGGCAAACAGCTCTCCTGCAAACTGTCCTTCGACCTGCACGACAGGACGAACAACCGCACGCCCGTCATGCTCACCCGCCTGCCCGAGCGCGCGGATACCAAATACGAAAACTATTATATGTACTTCGCCGCGAGGAGCGACGACGGGACGGACTTCGGCGCTGTCGCCAAGGTCTCCTATTACGGCGGAAGTCAGCGCGTGTCCGAGGAGGGCATTGAAATTTCGGGCGCGAGCAGTATCCTCGTGTTGGTGCGCCTGTTTACCGAGAGCCAGCGCGAGAAGGAGTGGAAGGCGCTGAAAACTTCGCTGTCCGCCCTCAAATTGAGCTATGACAAAATGCTCAAGAGCCATACCCAACTGCATTCGAAGCTGTTTTTGTCCTGCGAACTCAATCTCGAGGCGAAGAATCGGGACGCATTCTGCGAGGATTTGCTTGAGGACTGTACGAAGGAGGGGGAAGTTTCTCCCGCCCTCGCCGAAAAGCTGTGGGGCTTTGCGCGGTATCTGTTCATCTCCGCGACGCGGGATACGGGACTTGCGATGAATCCCTGCGGGCTGTGGTGCGGCGACTACCGCTCCGAGCATCCGCAGGCGAGCGCGGGGGGCGAGCTCGAGATGCTCTACGCCCTGTGTAAGTCGGGCAACCTCTTCCCGCATATGAATGCGATTCTCGACCTCGTGGAGCGGCTCACGCCGGACTTTAAAAAGAACGCCCAACGGCTGTACAACTGCCGCGGCGTCATGCTTCCGATGTACACTTCTCCGAATACCGGACTCCCGGGCACGGTAGATTCGGCGAACCTGCACTTCACCGCGGGCGCGGGCTGGGTCGCGAATATGCTCTACGACTGCGCCGCGGGGAGCGGGGACAAGAAGGCGATGGAGCGCGTGATTTCGTTCATGCGCGAGGTTGCGACCTTCTATGAGGACTTCTTTCGGGTCTCAAAGCGGGGAAAGTATCGTTCCGTTCCCTCCTATTCCCCCGAGAATACCCCCGGAAATTTTGCGGGAGAGGGCGAAAAGCTTTCCCTCGAGATTGCCTCCGACGCGACAATCGACTTTGCCGTCGCCAAACAGCTCCTCGGCAATCTCGTTGCGGAGTGCGCCGACCGCAAGGACTGCGCCGCGGATGTGGAGAAGTGGAAGGATATGCTCTCCAAGATTCCCGACTACCGCATTAACGCGGACGGCGCGGTTGCGGAGTACGTATCCGAGGACTTTACGGACAATTACGAACAGCGCCTGTGCTCGCACCTGTACCCGGTCTGGGTCGGGGAGCCGATGACGGAGGAGTTGAAAAAAGCGTTTTTGCTCGCCGCAGACAAGCGGCTCGAGCACCCCGGTGACATGACGAGTCTCGGCTACGGTTGGCTGGGTCTTGCCTTTGCGCGGTTGGGCGCGGTCAAAGAACTCGAGACCTGTCTTGAGAACGTCGTGAAATATACGATGATGAACAACCTTGTGACCGCCGAAAACGATTGGCGGGGCGGAGGGTTTACCAACGGAAACGGCTGGGCGTTTTACAGTCTCGCGGGGAACATCGGATTCGCCGCGGCGGTGAGCGCGGGGCTGTGCGACGGCACGGGGGACAGAATCCGTCTTTTGTCCGCGCCGCTCTCCAACCTCGAAAAATACGGCGTAGAGGGCGCGACGACCCCCGCGGGCGTGGAAGTCAGTTTTTGGTGCGACCGCAGAAAGGGCAACCTTTCGGTCTCCTTAAAGAGCAGACGGGCGAGAAAGGTGGTTTTGGAACTGCCCGAATCCGCCAAAAAAATTGCCAAGCCCAACAACCTCGGACTCGTGCTCACGGAGGAAAAGACGGTGGTTTTGGAACTGCCCGCAAACAAGGTATTTACGATTGATTTCAAAATGTAAGGAAGGCATATGGACACATCTATCTATCAGAATCCCTTGAACACGCGCTACGCGAGCAAGGAAATGACGCACATTTTCTCTGACGATGTAAAATTCCGCTATTGGAGAAAGCTTTGGATCGCGCTTGCGGAGTCGGAGATGGAGATGGGGCTTTCGGTCACGAAGGAACAGGTGGCGGAGCTCAAGAAGTACGCGGACGACATCAACTACGACGTGGCGAACGAGCGTGAAAAGGTGGTACGCCACGACGTCATGGCGCACGTCTATGCCTACGGACAGCAGGCGAAATCTGCCGCGGGCATCATTCATCTCGGCGCGACGAGCTGTTATGTCGGGGACAACGCAGAAATCATGGTCATCGACAGCGCGTTGAAACTCATCCGGTCAAAGCTCGTCAATGTCATCGACAAGCTCTCGAAGTTTGCGGAAAAATACCGCGCTCTTCCCACCCTCGGGTTCACGCATCTTCAGCCCGCACAGCTCACGACGGTGGGCAAGCGCGCGACGCTGTGGATCAACGAACTCGTCATGGATCTCGAAAATCTCGACCACCTTCTGTCCACCGTTCGCCTGCGCGGGCTGAAGGGCACGACGGGGACGCAGGGGAGCTTTCTCGCGCTCTTCGACGGGGACGCGGAAAAGGTGTTGGAGCTTGAGCGCCGCGTGGTCAAAAAGCTCGGCTACGACAAGGTGTGCGCCGTGACGGGGCAGACCTATTCGAGAAAATTCGACTACAATGTCCTTTCCGTGCTCTCGGAGATTGCGCAGAGCGCGTACAAGTTCTCCAACGATATCCGAATCCTTCAGAACATGAAGGAGATCGAAGAACCCTTCGAGAAATCACAGATCGGTTCCTCGGCGATGGCATACAAGCGCAACCCGATGCGTTCCGAGCGCATGTCCTCGCTGTCGCGATTCGTTCTGTCTCTGCCCGTCAACTGCGCGGTCACGGCATCGACGCAGTGGTTCGAGCGCACATTGGACGATTCGGCGAACAAGCGCCTCGTGATTGCACAGGGATTTCTCGCGCTCGACGCGGTGCTCAATATCTATCTGAATGTCGCCGAAAATCTTGTCGTCTATGAGAAAGTGATCCGCAAGCACGTGATGGCGGAACTTCCCTTCATGGCGACCGAGGTGATTTTAATGGAGTGCGTCAAGGCGGGGGGCAACCGTCAGGACCTGCACGAAAAGATCCGCGTCTATTCCATGGAGGCGGGGAAAAAGGTCAAGGAAGAGGGGGGCGAAAACGACCTCATCGAACGGATCAAGGCGGACGACGCTTTCCTTCCCATTCGGGACCGTATCGACGAAATCATGGCGCCCGAGAACTTCACGGGCATGAGCGCCCTTCAAGTGGACAATTTTCTGCGGGATGTGGTCGCTCCCATTCTGAAGGAAAACAATGCCCTGCTCGGGCAGAAAGGGGACGTTCGGGTATAGTATGAAAAAAATCTTTGTGTTCGGCAGTTTGAATATGGATCTCGTCATCTCCTGCGACCGTATGCCGCAGGGCGGGGAAACCTTGAGCGGGTACGGCTTTTTCACCAACCCCGGCGGCAAGGGCGCGAACCAGACCGCCGCCTGCGGCAAACTCGGCGGCAGAGTGGCGATGTGCGGGCACGTGGGCGCGGACGCCTTCGGCAGAGAATTGACGGAAAATCTTACCGCCTGCGGCGCGGACGTCTCGGCGGTGCTCCCGCTTGAAGGGGTTTCGACGGGAATTGCCGTCATCATTGTCGAACACGGAGAGAACCGCATCATTCTCGACGCGGGCGCGAACGCGAAAATGAAAAAGGAGGACGTCGATACCTTCCTTGCGAACGCGGAGAAGGGCGACCTCTTTCTCGCGCAGGCGGAAATCAATTTCGATATGCTCGAATACGGATTGCGCAGCGCGAAGGAAAAGGGCATGACCGTACTCTTCAACCCTGCGCCCGCCCTGCCCGCCCTGAAGGAATTTTTGAAGTATGCGGACTATATTCTTCCCAACGAGACGGAGCTTGCGCTCCTGACCGGAGAGACCGATATAGAATCCGGCGCGGAAAAACTTTCCCGCACGGGCGCGTGCGTCGTGGTTACCTTGGGGAGCAAGGGGTGCTATTACCGTACGGGAGAACAATCCGCCTATCTCGCCTGTCCCAAGGTCAAGGCGGTGGATACGACGGCGGCGGGAGACACCTTCTGCGGCGGGTTCGCGGTTCGGCTTTCGGCGGGAGACGCTTTGGAGGACGCGCTGAACTTTGCGCTTCGCGCGGCGTCGCTCGCGGTCACGCGCAAGGGCGCGCAGCAGTCCATTCCCTTTGCGTCCGAATTGGAGCAATAAAGCAGAGAGACTCCGAGCGGAGACTTTTTTTTCTTGCGAGGTAACATGATGAGAGAATTGGAAGCGTTTTGGAGAACGGGGAACATGTACCGGGAGAGCGCCGTTTTTCGGCGTACTCCGGAAGGGCTTGCGGCGACCTTGCTGTACGCGCCCAAGGGTGAAGTTAAAGTCGAGCGTCCGGGCGGCGGGGAAGTGAAGGCAAAATTCCGCGTTTCGGGACGAACGCTCTTTTGGGAGGGCGGGGAGGAAGTCCCCGTTCTGACCGATGCGCAATATTGGGGGGAAGAGGGCGACCCCGACGCGCTCGCGGCGATGAAACGCTTTCACGTTGCAAAGCCCTACTATTCGGAAATTTTTCCGGCGACCCGTCAAACGCTTGTGAGTTACTCGTTTCGGGCGGGAAAAGAGTGTCCGCCGACGGCGACGCCGGGCGCGCTTGCCCGTTCGCGGGAGAGACTCCGCGCGGGCGGAGCGTTTCGGGTCGTGACCTACGGAGACAGCATCGGACAGGGCATGACGAGCAGTAAACTCATGGACATTGCTCCGCATCTTCCGACCTTTTCGGAGATGTTTGCGGCGGAACTCGAAAGAATCTCGGGTGCGGAAGTCAGTCTTCGCAACGTCTCCGAGGGCGGCATGACGAGCGGATGGGGCGTTGCGCACATGTCGGAGCGTTTGCCGAAGGACGGCGATCTGTATCTGCTCAGTTGGGGCATGAACGACGGCAGTGCGGACGTCCCGCCCGAAGAGTTTTCGGAAAATATCACCAAGCTGCGCGCCTATGCCGGTACGAATGCGGACTTTATACTGATTGCGCCGATGCTTCCGAACCCGGACGCGGAACTGACGACGGGGGGTAAATTTTTAAATCGACAGCCGGACTATGCGGACGCGCTCCGCGCGCTTGCGGACGAAAACAGCGCCGTTGTAGATATGACGGCGTTTCATCGCTGGCTGCTTTCGCGCAAGCCGTACTTCGATTTGACGGGAAATAATATCAATCACCCGAATGATTTTCTCGCGCGTTGCTACGCCATGAATCTTCTCGAGGCGGTAACGGGTTCTGCGCGAAAAATCAGACTTTAATCAAACCCCTCGTGTATTCCCGATTAAAATCTTCGGGGGCGGAGAGGAGCGCGCGCAGGTTGAAAGCGAGCGAATCAAGCGCGGCGAGTTCGTCAAGCGGAGAGGAAAGCGAGCCGATTTCGGCGGGAGAGAGGAATGCGGGATAGCCCGAAAGCAGCTCTTCCCGCCCTTTTTTTACGCCGAGCACGCGCAAAAGAGGGGACGCCTGTTTTGCGCGTCCGAGCAAATCCTCGGTGATTCCCAAGAGCGCGCGCAGGAGCGTTCTGCGGATGCGGGAACGGGAGTACCGCTTTGTGGAAACGGCGTCGAGATAGGCGGCAAAATCGGGCGCGCCGCACTTTGCGCGGAGCCGATTTTCCAGTCCTTCGCCCATGCCCGCGACTTCTTTGAGTTCTTCAGGTGAGGTTGCGAGCAGTCTTGCGCGGAGCATTGCGTAGTATTCCGTTTCGGAAACCGCCGTACGCTTTGCGAGCGCGCGAAGGGTCTCCTCGGGAACGAAAGCGGCAATTTTCGGGTCGTCCGCATACTTTCTGACGGCGGAAGCGGAGATGCCGAGAGGAGAATCGGGCAGTTCCTCGCTGTTGTAGCGCCCGCTCCGCTTGATTGCGACGGGAGAAAGATTCGCCCCCGTTGCCCGAATCGCCTTGAGATAGGAGAGCGCGAGAAGGTCGTTGGAGTCGGAGAGAATCTCTCCGAGTCCCTGCGATTCGAGCGCATTCCGGGCGGCGGCGCGGTATGCCCCCGCATAGGAATTTCCCGCGTTCAGATTTTCGCAGAGCGCCCCCCGGAACTCCTCCCGGTCGAGAATCTCCCGCGCCTTCAAAAGTTTTCCGACCTCGCCGCATCCGCTCCCGAAGGAGAGGTGCGTGACGAAGGGAAGAGCGTCCGCAATCTTGACCGCATACAGCGCAAAGTCGTCCGCCGCGGCGCAGGCGAACGCGGTCGGGAGTTCGAGAACGAGGTCTGCGCCGTTTGCAAGGGCGATTTCCGTCCGTGTAAACTTGTCCAAAAAAGCGAATTCCCCGCGCTGAACGACGCTTCCGCTCATGATGAGCGCGACGGCGTCGCAGCCGGATTGACGCCGCGTCTCGGCGAGATGCCGGACGTGTCCAAGGTGCATGGGGTTGTATTCGCAGATGACGGCGCAAACGCTCTTCATATCGGCTCCTTTTTTTTGGAAAATCCGGGGAGAAAAGAGGTAAAATTATTTACAATTTTCTGTGAATGGGCTATAATAGGAACGGTTTGATTTTATTTTAACGGAAAGTGCTCGGAAGAGCAAGTATTTTTAAACAAAGGAGCGGTATTTTTATGAGCAAACTGATGGATTCCATTCGCGAAAAGGCGGTTACGCTGAACCGCCGTATCGTACTTCCTGAGGGCGAGGAGAGCCGGAACGTGCACGCGGCGGCGGAAGCGACGAGGCTG
This sequence comes from uncultured bacterium, assembly GCA_905215695.1. GTDB lineage: Bacteria > Bacillota > Clostridia > Christensenellales > HGM11417 > CAJMQN01. The sequence continues at coordinate 90,443 of CAJMQN010000004.1, read as the reverse complement.
AAGATCGCGCAGGTTACCCTTGTCGGCGACGAGGCGAAGATTCGTGCGCAGTATCCTGACGTCAATTTGGAGGGAATCCGTATCGTCAACCCCAAGACGAGCGAAAAACTCGGCGAATACGCGAAACTTCTCTACGAGCTTCGCAAGGCGAAGGGCATGACGGAAGAGCAGGCGTACGAGACGGCGCAAAAGCCCCTGTTCTTCGGCGCGCTCATGTGCAAAGCGGACGATGCCGACGGCATGGTGTCGGGCGCGGTGCACACGACAGGAGACGTCCTCCGCGCGGCGCTTCAGGTCTTAAAGACCGCTCCGGGAATCCGTTCCGCCTCTTCGGTCTTTATTATGACCCTTCCCGAGGGGAGCGAGGGCGCAAAATACGGACAGGACGGCGTATTGGTGTACGGCGACTGCGGCGTCATTCCCAATCCGACCAGCGAACAGCTCGTCGATATCGCGATGTCGAGCGTCGTGACCGCGCGCAAGATTGCGGGAATCCGCGAGCCCAAAGTTGCGTTCCTTTCCTTCTCGACGAAGGGGAGCGCCAAAGATCCGCTCGTCGATAAGGTACAGAAGGCTGTCGAACTCATGAAAGACGCGAACCCCGACTTCCCGTACGACGGCGAATTGCAGGGCGATGCGGCGCTCGTTCCCAAGGTTGCGGCGCAGAAAGCGCCCGGAAGCCCGATCGGGGGCATGGCGAACGTCCTGATTTTCCCTGATTTGCAGGCGGGAAACATCGCGTACAAACTGACCCAGCGTCTTGCGGGCGCGGAGGCGATCGGACCTCTGCTTCAGGGTATCGCAAAGCCTGTCAACGACCTTTCCCGCGGCTGTGACGCGGAGGACATTGTTTCGACGATCGCAATTACCGCGGTGGAAGCGGGACTGTAAAAAGGAGATAGGACATGAAAATTTTGGTTATCAACGCGGGAAGTTCTTCCCTGAAATATCAGCTTTTGGACATGGAGACCGAGGCGGTCGTCGCCAAGGGTCTCTGCGAGAGAATCGGCATCGAGGGCTCCCGCCTGACGCACAAGCCCGCGGGCAAGGACGAAGTGGTCATCGAGCGCGCGATGCCCGACCACACCGTCGCAATCCGCATGGTTTTGGACGCCCTGACGGACAAGAAACACGGCGTGGTTTCGAGCATGGACGAAATCGGCGCGGTGGGTCACCGCGTGGTTCACAGCGCGGAGGACTTCAAGGAGTCCGTGCTTCTGACCGAGGACGTTATCAAGGTCTGCGAGTCCAACACGGAGCTCGCGCCCCTGCATCAACCCGCGAACATCAGCGGAATCCGCGCCTGTCAGGCAGTCATGCCGAATACGCCCATGGTGGGAGTGTTCGATACGGCGTTCCACGCGAATATGCCCGAATACGCCTATCTCTACGGCATTCCGTACGAGGCGTATAAGGATTGGAAGATTCGCCGCTACGGTTTCCACGGCACGAGCCACATGTACGTCGCGAACGAGGCGGCGCATTACCTCGGCAAAGATATCAAGGATTTGAAAATCGTGACCTGTCACCTCGGAAACGGTTCCTCGATTTCCGCGGTCAAAGGCGGCGTCTCGGTGGATACCTCGATGGGCTTTACGCCGCTCGAAGGCGTTCCGATGGGCACGCGCTCGGGGGACATCGACCCCGCCGTCATCGAATACCTCATGGCAAAGAGCGGCATGAGCGTGGGCGAAGTGCTTTCCTACTTCAACAAGAAATCGGGCATGCTCGGCATTTCGGGCATCAGCTCGGACTTCCGCGACCTCACCGCAGAGGCGGCGAAGGGCAACAAGCGCTGCATTCTCGCGCTCGACGTGTTCAGCTACCGCGTCAAAAAGTACGTGGGCGCGTACATGGCGGCGATGGGGGGCGCGGACGTCATCGTCTTTACGGCGGGCGTCGGCGAGAACACGCCCGAAGTCCGCGAGCGCGTGCTCGACGATATGGAATTCTTCGGCGTCACCTATGACAGAGAGCAGAACAAAAAACGCCCGGGCGGCAAGATTCTCGATCTTTCGGGGAAGGATTCCCGCGTAAAAGTGCTCGTGATTCCCACCAACGAGGAACTCGTCATCGCAAGAGAGACGCTCGCGCTCGTCAAGTAGGAATTTCCCGGAAAAATCGCGCTTTTTGCAAATTCTGTTTGACAAAACCGGGTGAGTTTGTTATTATATAGCGGTGAGTCAAATGGAATTGAACATTTTGACGGCGCGCAACGACAGGCAAAAGCACGAATTTCGATTCGTCTTTCAGCCGGACGCGACCTACTTCGAAAACAGAACCTTCGACGAAGCCGAAATGACGGGCGAATACGAGCGGATGGGGGAATCGGACGATTTCTTTCTGACCTATCGGATTCGGTACGTGATGCGCGGCGCCTGCGACGCCTGCGGCGAACCCGCGGCGGTTTCGGGAGAAATCGAGGGCGCGGAGAGGGTGAAAAAATCCGACGGACAGGAGTTCAGACCGCGCGAAGATTCGATGATTGACGAAGAGGACGACAGTTACGTCTATGAAGGCGATACCATCGACCTTGACCGAATCGCCAACGAAGCGCTCCTTTTGAACCTTCCCTCAAAACTGCTTTGCCGGGAAGATTGCCGGGGACTTTGCCCCAAGTGCGGAAAAAATTTAAACGAAGGCGACTGCGATTGTTCGGAGGACTACTCGGACAGCCCCTTTGCCAAGTTGTTAAATTTAAACAAAAATTGAGAAAGACGGAGGTGTATATAGATGGCAGTACCCAAGAGGAAGACGTCCAAGCAGAGAAAGCACACGAGAGCCGCGGCGAACAGCGGAATTTCGGTTCCTTCGATGACCGAGTGCCCGCAGTGCCACGAGATGAAGCTCAACCACAGAGCTTGCGGAAATTGCGGCTACTACGACGGCGAGCAGGTCGTTGTCAAGAAGGAAAAGAAGGACTAATCGCATTTTAAAATCCGAACAGGGGGCAGTACGCCCTCTGTTTTCACATGGGGGAAAATATGAGAAAAGTTTTAAGCAAACTGCTTGCCTGCATGTTTTTGGTTGCGGCTTGCGCGGGGGCTGCGGCGTGCAACCAAAGCGGAAACGAAACCGCGGGAATCGTATTCGGCGAGAAATACATCTACTACGAATCCGTCAATCTTCCCGAATCCGAACAGCGCTATATCATCTTCAATCGGAACGGAAAAGGGACGTATCATTATTATTTCTATTATAACGGGACTTCCATCAATTCCTATACTGTGACCTTTGTCTATACGATTGTCGAAGATACGGCGTTGTGTTCTTTTGACGCGGTCGAATACGATGCCGTCGATACGACGAAGACGGCAAGCCATACTTGGCACAGGACGTTCGGCGTATCCAAAGACATTTTATTGGACGTCGGGAGCGCGACAGCTTATTTTTACCGCGAAAGCTATCTGAAAAAAATACCGAATTTCGGAAAATAATCTTATTTTGAGCCGGGTTTTGCCCGGCTCTTCAATTTGTTGCGCAAAGCATTTGATTTCGTTTCGCAAATCATGTATAATAGGGGTATTGATTAGGAGAATACATCTATGAAGATAATAGCAGACGCCTTCGGGTGCGACAATCCGGAAGCATTTGTCCGGGGCTGTGCGCTCGCCCTTCGAAAGGACGCGAGCCTGTCGCTCGTGGTCGCGGGGGACAAACAGTTCATCGAAAAGATATTGAAAACGGAAGTCTTCGACGCGTCAAGGCTTGAGATTTTGGACGCGCCGGAGGTCATCACCAACGACGACGTACCGACCGTCGCAATCCGCGCCAAGAAAAATTCTTCCTTGGTCGCGGCGTTCGAGCGCGCAAAGACAGACCCCGAAATCGCGGGCATGGTCTCTGCGGGGAGCACCGGGGCGGTGCTGACGGGCGGACTCTTTAAATTCGGCAGAATCCGCGGTATCGACCGTCCCGCGCTCGCGCCCGTCCTGCCCACCCGAGTGGAAGGAAAATTCGCCCTTCTCATTGACTGCGGCGCAAACGTGGACTGCAAACCCGACTATCTCGCGCAGTTCGGCATGATGGGGAGCATCTACATGCGCGCCATGTTCGGATTGAATGCTCCCAAGGTCGCGCTCCTCTCGAACGGCGTGGAGGACAAGAAGGGCAACGAACTCAACCACAACGCATTTGCAAAGCTCAAAGAGCTGAATGAAAAGGGAATCATCAACTTTGTCGGCAATATGGAAGCGCGCGAAATCCTCTCGGGTGACTACGACGTCATCGTCACCGACGGCTTTGCGGGCAACGTCGCCTTAAAGAGTCTCGAGGGCACGGCGAATACCGTTATGTCCGTGCTCAAGGATGAAGTGACAAAATCTTTCCTCTCCAAACTCGGTGCGCTCCTCATGAAGAAATCCCTCCGCGCGCTCAAGCGCAGAATGGATTACAACCGAATCGGCGGCGCAACCCTTCTCGGTGTGGAGAAGGTGCTTGTAAAGGCGCACGGCGGCTCCAACGCGACGGCGATCGCGGCGGCAATTGGGCAGGTAAAACGCATGGCGGAGCTTGACGTGACGGCGAAAATTACCGACGGTCTCAAAGGCATGGGCGCCTATGATCTTTGACGTGAGCGAGGCGGAGGACAAGCTCGGCTATGTCTTCCGCGACAAAATGCTTCTCCGGAAAGCGTTTACGCATGCCTCCTACATCAACGAAAACCCGGGTTCGGAATCCAACGAAATCCTCGAGTTTTTCGGGGATTCCATCCTTGGTTTTGTGGTGAAGGAGCATTTGTTTAAGCGCTTTCCCGAAAAGCACGAGGGTGAGCTGACGGAGATTTGCCAGCACATTCTCTCCACAGAGCCGCTCTCGGCGGCAGTTCTTCGCAAACGCCTGAACGATTGCCTGCTCCTCGGCATGGGCGAACTCAAGAACAAGGACAACAAGTCCATCTGCGAAGACCTTTTCGAGGCTTCCGTCGCGGCAATTTACCTCGACGGCGGTCTCGCTCCTGCGAAAAAGTTTATTTTGGAGACGCTCGCGCCTGAAATCGAGTCGAGCCTCGACCCGGCGAACCGCAAAAAACCGCTTCGCACGGTGCGCCGGGTGGTCAAGCCCAAGGCGGAAAAGCCCGCCGAGAAACCGAAAGAGGGAAAAGCCGAAAAGCCGAAAGCGGAAGTTCTTGCGCCCGCCGCGCCCAAGCCGAAGGCAACGCGCGCAAAGAAAGCGGAGCAGACTTTGGAGAAACCTGTGTGGAAAACCGCCAAAAAATCCCTGCCGAAGCCCGCTCCCGTTCAGCCCGAGAAGGACGCAAAATCCCGGCTGTCCGAGGCGATGCAAAAGGCGGGGCGCACGCCCGACTATATACAGGAGAAGAAGGAAGGTCCCGAGCACGAGCCGAAATTTACGGTTCGGCTTGAAATCGACGGCGAGAAGATTTCGCGGGGAACGGGCGGGAGCAAGAAGGCTGCCGAAATGCAGGCAGCGGAAAAGGCGCTCAAGAAACTGAAGATTTAACGGGGAACGAGACATTGAGATTTAAGAAATTAGAAGTATTCGGATTTAAATCCTTCGCCGACAAGCTCGAAGTGCAGTTCGGGGACGGAATCACGGGAATCGTGGGACCGAACGGGTGCGGCAAGAGCAACGTCGCGGATTCCATTCGGTGGGTGCTCGGCGAGCAGAGCGCGAAATCCCTTCGCGGCAACAACATGCTCGACGTCATCTTCAGCGGCACGGAGCGCAGAAAATCGCTTTCGTACTGTGAGGTCTCCCTCTTTTTCGACAACGACGACAACACGCTCCCGGTGGAATTCACCGAGGTCGTGATTTCGCGCAAGCTGTACCGCTCGGGGGAGAGCGAATACGCCATCAACCGCACGCCCTGCCGTCTGCGGGACGTCGTCGATCTCCTTCGGGACATCGGAATCGGCAAAGAAGGGTATTCCATCATCGGGCAGGGCAGAATCGACGCCCTGATTTCCGCAAAGCCCGAAGACCGCCGGGGGATCTTTGAGGAGGCTTGCGGAATCAGCAAGTTCAAGGCAAAGAAGCTCGAGACGGAGCGCAAGCTCGCGCGGACGCGGGACAATCTCTCCCGAATCAACGATATTCTGACCGAAATCGACCGCCAGCTCTCGCCGCTCGCCAAGCAGTCCGAGAGTGCGCGTACCTATCTCGAGTGGAAGGAATTGCTGAAAGTTCAGGAACTCAACTACTACGTGAGCCAGTACGACGGCGTCAACACCGTCAAGGCGCGGATTCAGGACAAACTGAACGGAATCAGCGAGGAGCTCCGGGTCAAACAGGAGGGTTGCGACCGCGCCAACCGGGAGTACGATGCGGCGATGGAGAAGATTTCCTCTATCGACGAGGACGCCAAGGAATTGCAGGAAGAGCGGGTTGCGCTCATGGTCGGCATCGAAAAACAGACCTCCGAGTACAACCTGATTCAGGAACGAATCAAGCACTTAAAACAGCTCTGCGTCAAACTCGAATTCGACATCGCGGGTTACGAACAGCAGGTGGAGCGCGCGCGGCACGGGCTTTCGGAGGCGGAGGCGTCCAAGGAGCGCGACACGCGGGAGCTTGCCGAGCTCAACCGCCGCGCGGAGGACCTCTCCGAACAGTTCCTGTCCGTGGTGGATCTCATCTCCAAGGGCGAGAGCGAGGCAGACGTCTCGGAGCGCCAGCTCTACGATTCTCTGCAAAAACTTTCGGACATCAAAGCAAACCTTTCGGGGCTCGAAGCGGAGCGCAAAGCGATTTCGGACCGTCACGCCGAACTTTTGAAAAGCATTGTCGAAATCAACGCCGAAAACAACCAGCGCAAGGAGGACGTGGAACTCGCAAAGACCATGCTCTCCGACCGCGCGGAAAAGCGGGACGCCATGCAGGCGGAGCGCAACAAACTCGCGCTCGCGTTGGAGACGGAAACCCGCGCCCTCGAGAAAGCGCGGCGGGAACTCCAGTCCCTGTCGTCGAACTGCGCGGGACTCGAGTCCAAGGTCAAAATGTTGACCCGAATCACGGAGAACAACGAGGGTTACAACAACTCCGTCCGCCTTCTCCTCAACGACTGCAAGGACGATTCCTCGCTCGGAAGTCGGGTGTGCGGCAGTGTTGCCAAGCTCATGACCGTACCCAAGGAGTACGAGGTCGCCGTTGACGTCGCGCTCGGCGCAGCGATGCAGAATATCGTCGTACATACCCAAAACGACGCCAAAGCGCTCATCGCGTACCTGAAGAATCAGCGGTACGGCAGGGTGACCTTCCTTCCGATGGACGCCGTCAAGGCGCGCCCCGCGGACAGCCTTACGGTCTCGCGGCTGAAGGGACAGAAGGGATATATCGGAGTCGGGGACGAACTCGTCGAGGTGGATTCCCGCTACCGCGCCGTTTACTCCAGCCTGCTCGGGCGCACGGTCATCTGCGACAACATCGACAACGCGGTGAATCTCGCCCGTGCCATCAATTACTCGATGAAGATCGTCACCCTCGAGGGGGACGTCATTCATCCCTTCGGCGCAATGACGGGCGGTTCCCGCAGGAGCGAGGCGTCCAGCCTTCTGTCCGCGGAGCGCGAGCTCGCCGCGGCGAAGGAAGAGCTTGCCTCTTCCGCGCTTCGCATGAAAAAGCTCGGCGAGGAATCCGAACGCCTCGAAAAGAGCACGCAGGCGCGTCGGGAGACGGTGGAGGCGGCGGACGCGAAACTGCACGCGCTCGAGCTCGACTTTGCCGTCGTCAACGAGAAACTCGAAAAGGCAATGCTCGACCTGAACGAGCACCTGCGCGAGGCGGAGGATCTGACCCGGGACAGCCGGGCGATCGAGGACAGAATCAGAAAGATAGAGAGCGACCTCGCGCGCGTGGACGAACTCGAGTCCAAAGTCTCCGGACAGAAGGAGAGCGCGGACGACCAGCGCACGCGCACGCGGGACGAATACGACGCCCTGCGCAAAAAACGGGATCAGATTTCCGCGGACAGCACGCAGGCGAAGGTGGAAATTGCGCGGGTGGAATCCCAGATTGCTTCGGCGGTCTCGGACATCGAGCGGTATCGGGAGGAAATCAAGAACGCCGAGGAACAGATCAACTTTGTGCGTTCCCAGCTCAAGAACACGCAGGGCTCTCTCGACGAGCTTGAAAATCCCGACGAGGCGGTGGAATTGGACGAGAGTTCCAAGGAGCGGCTCGCCGAACTCGAGGCAAAGCTCGCGGGACTCGACCGCTACAAGAAGGACATGCAGACAAAGCTCTCGGAGAGCGACCGCGCCCGCATGGAGCTGAACGAGGAAATCTCCCGGCTCAACGACCTAAAGTACAAGGAAGAATTCAACCTCTCCAAAGTGGATACGGACATGGAGAATATGCAGGACCGCATTTGGGAAGAATACCAGTGCACCTACGAGACTGCGCTCGCCTACAAGTCCGAGGAATTCGACGCGGAGAAGGCACCCGCTCTCATCAACAAGCTGAAGAGGGACATCAACGGATTGGGTTTCGTCAACGTGAACGCCATTGAGGACTACAAGGAGATGAAGGCGCGCTACGACGACATGGACACCCAGCGCAACGACCTCGTGACGGCGGAATCGGATTTGAACCAAATCATTCACGACCTGACCGACGAGATGCTCGAGCGGTTCACCAAGGGATTCGTGGACATCAACAACAACTTTATGCGCATCTTCAAGGAGCTCTTCGGCGGCGGTTCGGCGAAACTTCTGCTCGAAGAGACCGAGAGCGGAGACCCCCTCGAGGCGGGCATCGAAATCGTCGCGGAACCGCCCGGAAAGAAACTGCAGTCCATCTCTCTGCTCTCGGGCGGCGAGAAGGCGCTGACGGCGATCGCGATTCTGTTCTCCATCCTCAAGCTCCGCCCGATGCCCTTCTGCGTATTGGACGAGATCGAGGCGGCGCTCGACGACGCCAATGTGGGACGGTTTGCGAGCTATCTCAAGAACTTTTCCAAGGAGACGCAGTTCATCGTCATCACGCACAGAAAGCCGACAATGGAGCTTGCGGACGCGCTCTTCGGCGTGACCATGGAGGAGAAGGGCGTCTCGAAGATTGTTTCGGTCAAACTCGCCGACGCAATCAAGCTTGACACGAGCGCCTGATAAAAAGACAAATCGGAGCGAAACATGGGATTTTTCAAAAAACTGCAAAACGGACTCAAAAAGACGAGGGACGCCATCGGCGGAATCTTCCGCCGGGGCAGAATCGACGAGGAATTTTTCGAGGAGCTTGAAAACGCTTTGATTGCCGCGGACGCCTCGGTGGGCGTTGCGGAGGTGGTGACGGAGGAGCTCCGCGACCGGGTGAAGAGCGAAAAGCTCCGCGAGGAAGAGGACATCAAGGCGGCGCTTCGCGAGATTCTCGGGGAATATCTGCCCGACGACGAGGAGGGCATCGAATATCCCGCCGTCATCATGGTGGTGGGGGTGAACGGCGTCGGAAAGACGACCTCCATCGGAAAGCTCGCGAATTACTTTTTAAAGCAGAAAAAGAGCGTGACGCTCGCGGCGGCGGACACCTTCCGCGCGGCGGCGTCCGACCAGCTTTCGATTTGGGGGGAGCGCGCGGACGTGCGCGTCATCAAGCACACGGAGGGCGCGGACCCGTCTGCGGTGGTGTTCGATGCCATCGCAAGCTGTAAGCAGAAAAAGACGGACGTTTTGATTGTGGATACGGCGGGTCGCCTGCACAACAAGACCAACCTCATGGAAGAGCTCAAGAAGATGAACCGCATCATCGACCGGGAATACCCGGAGGCGGCGCACTACAACTTTATCGTACTCGACGCGAGCCTCGGGCAGAACGGCGTTCAGCAGGTGCGCGCGTTCCACGAAGCGGTGGAACTCGACGGCATTGTCCTGACCAAATTGGACGGTACGGCAAAGGGCGGCGTGGTGTTCGCGGTGGAACAGGAGGCGGACATTCCCGTGCGCTTCGTGGGACTTGGGGAAAAACTTGACGACCTCGAGGAATTTGACAAGAAGAGCTTTATCGAGGCAATCGTCTGACGCCGCGCCCTCGTCCCTCGACAGCTCCCCGTTATTTTTCCCGCCCACAAAAAAACTCTTGACAGCTTCCGCAAAATCTGTTAATATAGGTGTAAGGCAATCGAGCCTTACACCTTTTTACATGCGAGGGCTTGAATGGAAAAGGACCTGAAGGTCGCGGAGCTGTCCGACTACTACAAGGGGCTTTTGACCGAGCGGCAGTATGACATTGTGGACCGCTATTACAATCTGGACTGCTCGCTCGCGGAGATCGCGGAGCATCTCGGCATCACGCGGCAGAGCGTGCGGGACGCATTGGTCAAGAGCCGTGACGCGCTCTTTTCCTACGAATCCCGTCTGCACTTGAGAGAGAAACACGCCCAAATCTGCGCCCTCGTCGAAGAGGGGCTCACAGCGTGCGAAGAACCGCAGGCAAGAGAATATCTGAATCGAATCCGAAAGGTGATAGAGGGTTAAATGGCTGTATTTTCAGGATTGTCCGAGAGACTCAATCATATCTTCTCCAAGCTGACCAAGAAGGGCAGGCTGACCGAGCTTGAGATTAAGCAGGCGATGCGGGAAGTCCGAATCGCGCTCCTCGAGGCGGACGTCAACCTTACGGTGGCGAAGAATTTCTGCAACACCGTCTCGGAAAAGGCTTTGGGACAGGAAATTTTAAAATCCCTGAGCCCCGCCCAGCAGGTCATCAAGATTGTCAACGAGGAGCTGACCGCGCTCATGGGGAGCAAGGAGACCAAGCTCGTTGTCGCGCCCAAGCCGCCGACGGTGGTCATGATGTGCGGATTGCAGGGCGCGGGCAAGACGACCGCTTGCGGAAAACTTGCCGCCATGCTCAAAAAGCAGGGCAAGAGTGTGATCCTCGCGGCATGCGACATCTACCGTCCGGCGGCGATCCACCAGTTGCAGGTCGTAGGCGAAAAGGCGGGCGTCGAAGTCTTTGAAAAGGGAAACAAGGACGCCGTCAAAACCGCGAAGGAGGGCGTCAAGTACGCCGAATCCCGGGGCGCGGACGTGGTCATCATCGACACCGCGGGGCGACTGCAAATTGACGAAGTTCTCATGGAGGAGCTTGCCGAAATCAAAAAGGCGGTCAAGCCCGCGGAGATTCTTCTGACGGTGGACGCGATGACCGGACAGGAAGCTGTCAACGTCGCGGAGACCTTCAACGCGAAACTCGACGTGACCGGCGTCATCATGACGAAATTGGACGGCGACACGCGGGGGGGCGCGACGCTCTCGATCAAGGCGGTGACGGGCAAGCCGATTAAATTCTGTAGTGTGGGCGAGAAACTCGAGGATCTCGAGGTCTTTCACCCCGACCGCATGGCAAACAGAATTTTGGGCATGGGAGACGTTCTGACGCTCATCGAAAAGGCGCAGGAGGCTGTCACCGAGGAACAGGCGAAGGCGCTCGAAAAGAAGTTCAAGGAAGCGAGTTTTACGCTTGACGACTATCTCGAGCAGTTTGAGAGCCTGAAAAAGATGGGCGGCATCAAGGACGTCATGGGCATGCTCCCGGGCATGGGCAAGCTGAAGATTTCGGACGGGGACATCGACGAGGGGCAGATTGAGCGCATGAAAGCGATTATCCGCTCCATGACCCCGAAGGAGCGCCAGCGCCCGGAAATTCTGAACGCCTCCCGGCGTCGCCGAATCGCGGCGGGTTCGGGTACGCGGATACAGGACGTCAATTCGCTTATTAAACAGTTCGAGCAGACAAACCAGATGATGAAGCAGTTCAAGAACAAGAAACGGCTTCCGTTCGGATTTTAAAGATTGAAACCGCCCAAGCTCGGGCGAGATCAGGATAAAACAATTATTTTTGGAGGTATGTTACCATGGCAGTTAAGATGCGCCTCACGAGATTGGGCGACAAGAAGTCTCCGTTCTACCGGATCGTCGTTTGCGATTCGAGAAAGGCGAGAGACGGGGAGTACATCGAAAAGATCGGACATTACAATCCCCTGATCACTCCGGCGGAGGTCAAGATTGACGCGGAGCGCGCTAAATATTGGCTGGAGAAGGGCGTTCAGCCCACCGAGACGGTCAAGAGCCTGCTCGTGAAAGAGGGCGTCGTGCCGAAGTCCGAAAAGCTCTCGCCCGCGAGAACCAAAGTAAGAAAGAAGAAGGACTAATCGTATGAATGAGAAGATGGTAGAGCTGGTGCGCTACATCGCGTCCCAGTTTGCGCAGGATCAGGAGAACCTCAAGGTCACTCTGGAGGAAAAGGAAGAGGGAAACGTCATCGTGATTACGGCGAATGCCGACGACATGGGACGCATCATCGGCAAGCAGGGCAGGATTGCGATGGCAATCCGCACGATTGTCAAGTCCGCTTCCGCGAAAGAGGACAAGAAGTACTTTGTCGAAATCAGAGACATGTAACCGAACGGGGATACAATTTGCGTTGTATCCCCGCGTCTTTATGCGGAGGAAGGTATGCAGGAGCAAATCGTCGTCGGTCAGATACTGAAAGCGCAGGGAATCAAGGGCGAAATCAAGGTCAAGCCCATCTGCGACGACCCCGCGCGCTTTTTCGAACTGAAACGGGTGAACGTGGAGGGCGCGCCCATGCGGGTGCTCGGCTGTCGCATGGCGGGCGGGTTCGTCTATCTGTACCTCGATAAACTCGTGACCCGAACGCAGGCGGAGGATGCCGCCGGAAAATTTCTCTCCATCGACCGCGAGGATGTGGTCTTGGAAGAGGGGCGGTATCTTATCTGCGACCTCTTGGGCTGTGACGTCGTGTTTTCGGACGGCGAGAAATTGGGCGTTCTCGAGGACGTTCTGCAGACCTATGCCATCGACACCTACGTCGTGCGCACCGAAAAGGGTAGGGTGCTCTTTCCCGCCGTCGCAAAGGCAGTGGAGAGTATCGAACCCGAGAACGGCAGAATCGTCCTAAATCGCGCGGGCTTTTCCGAGGTCAGCTGTTATGAGGATTGAAATCCTGACCCTGTTTCCGGAGATGTTCGCCCCCCTTCACGGGAGCATTCTCGGCAGGGCGGGCGAGCGCGGGCTTGTGCAAATCCGAGAGACGGATATTCGTGAATTTTCCCGGGATAAGCACAAAAAGTGCGACGATTACCCCTTCGGCGGAGGCGCGGGCATGGTGATGATGCCCCAGCCCGTCGCGGACGCAATCCGAAGCGTGGACGGTGCGCACGCCCTGCACCGCGTCTATCTCTCCCCGCGGGGCAGGACGCTCGACCAGCGCAAGGTAAAGGAGCTCGCCGAAAAACCGGGTCTCCTTCTGCTGTGCGGGCACTACGAGGGCATGGATCAACGGGTGATAGACGGGTTCATCGACGAGGAAATCTCCGTCGGCGACTTTGTGTTAACGGGCGGCGAACTCCCGGCGATGGTGCTTGCGGACGCGGTCTGCCGCTATGTCGAGGGCGTGCTCGCGGAACACGCGACGGACGAGGAGAGCTTTTCGGACGAACTTTTGGAGTATCCGCAGTACACCCGTCCGGAGGTTTTCGAGGGCGTTCCCGTCCCCGAAATTCTTCTCTCGGGGCATCATGCGAACATCGCAAAGTGGCGCATGGAACAGCGCATCGAAGTGACGAAAGCCCGCCGCCCCGACCTCTTGGAACGGAGCGCCGCGGCGAAAGAATTTTTGGAGGAAGAGCGCCGGCGCGCGGAATGCCGGGCGAAACGGAGGAAGAAGGATTGCTGATTCAGTGGTTTCCGGGACACATGACCAAGGCGCTCCGCATGATGGAGGACAATATCAAGCTCGTGGACTGCGTACTCTACGTGCTGGATGCCCGCTGTCCCGCGGCGTGTCTGAACCCGAAACTCGACAGTCTCGCCGGCGACCGACCCCGTCTCTTTCTGCTCTCCAAGAGCGACCTCGCGGACGCAACTGCAACCGCGGAATGGACGCGCGCGCTGACCTCGGAGAGGAGCGCCGCGGTGTCCGTCGTCTCCTCCAACCGCGCAATCGGGGGACTTGTGGTTTCCAAACTCAACGCTTTGCTCTCGGACAAGCTGTCGGCGATGAAGACGAAGGGCGTCAACCTCACCCTGCGAGCGATGATCGTGGGCGTTCCGAACTGCGGAAAATCGACAATCTTAAACTCGATTGCGGGCGAAAAGCGCGCGGCGACGGGGGATAAACCGGGCGTGACCCGGGGCAAACAGTGGATTCGGTTGAACAAGGGCTACGAGCTATTGGATACGCCGGGCACGCTTTGGCATAAATTCCCCGACCAGCGTCTCGCCCGCCATCTCGCGTATTGCGGAAGTATCAGCGACGACGTTCTGGACCTGCCCACGCTCTCGCTTTTCTATCTCGACGAAATGCGTTCGATCTGTCCGGACAGACTTGCCGAGCGCTACGGCGTGTCTCTCGAGGGCGAGCCGCTCGAGGTGTTTGAGGCAATCTGCAAGAAGCGCGGATATTTCTTCCGCGGCGGAGAAACGGATTACGAGCGGGGGAGCCGCGCGCTTTTGGACGATTTCCGAAAGGGGCGGCTCGGCAGAATCACGCTCGAGCGCGCCCGCGAGTACGGAGGAGAAAACAATGGCTAAAATCCTCTCCGACCTCTTTGCATTCGAGCGCGCGTACATATCGCAGGGCAAAAAAATCATCTGCGGCGTGGACGAAGCGGGCAGAGGACCGCTCGCAGGTCCTGTGTCCGTCGCGGCGTGTATCATGCCGCTCGGCGACCCGATTCCGGGCGTAAACGACAGCAAACAGCTTTCCGCGAAGGAGCGGGAACGGCTGTATGCGCTGATTACGGAGCGCGCGGTTTGCTATCATGTCTCTCTTCTCGACCATAAGGTCATCGACGAAATCAATATCTTAAACGCAACCAAGCGGGGAATGCTCGAGAGCGTAGCGGCTCTCCCCGTCCGCCCGGAAATCGTCCTTGTAGATGCGGTAAAGCTTGACTTCGGGATTCCTTCGGAGGCAATCGTGCACGGGGACGCCCGGAGTTATTCGATCGCCTGCGCTTCCATTCTCGCAAAAGTCACGCGGGACAGACTTATGGAGGAATACGACCGGAAATTTCCGGAATACGGCTTTGCGCGGCACAAGGGTTACGGCACGCGCGAGCACCTCGCCGCGCTCGAAAAGTACGGCAGAAGTCCGATTCATCGCGAGAGTTTTTTAAAGAAATTCGACGCCCGCGCCGAACAGCGGAGCCTGTTTGACGAGGCTTCGGCGGCAGAGGACGAAACGTGAGTCTGCACAACCGCAACCTCGGGGAAAGCGGCGAGGAACTTGCGGTAAAATTTCTGCGCAGAGAGAAGTATAAAATCCTCGGCAGAAACGTCCGGACAACCTGTGAAATGGACATTGTCTGCGAGAAAGATGGAGTTATCGTATTTGTGGAGGTCAAGACCCGCGCGGGAAAAAGTTTCGGTCTCCCGCGCGAGGCAGTGGACGCGAAACGGCAGGCGAGATACCGCATGGGCGCGGCGGCGTACCTGAAAAAATACGACCTTACGGGGTTTCGTGCACGTTTCGACGTGATTGAAGTGACGGAAGAGAAAATAACGCACATAAAAGACGCATTTTAGCTGAAAATCAGTTGCGTTTTTTTTGGATTTATGGTATATTTGGAAAAGACTTCGGATGTTCCTCTGATTCGGAAAATTTCGTGGATTTACGAACATCTTGTTATAGGAGGTATAAGTCTATGAAAAGCAAACTCATCTCTATTCTCGAACAGGAAAGTCTTTTAAAGAAGGAACTTCCTCAATTCGCCGTGGGCGACACCGTCAAAGTGTGGGTAAAAGTCGTCGAGGGCTCGCGCGAGAGACTGCAGGCGTTTGAAGGCGTGTGCATCGCGCGCAGAAACGGCGGTCTTTCGGAGACCTTTACGGTGCGCAGAATGTCTTTCGGCGTCGGCGTGGAGCGGACGTTCATGATCCAGTCTCCCCGTGTGGACAAGATCGAAGTGGTGCGCAAGGGTTCGGTCAGAAGGGCGAAACTCTTCTACTTGAGAGAACTCACCGGAAAGGCGGCAAAAGTCAAAGAAAAAATCGACTAAAGAAAAGAGAGAGAACAAAGCGTTCTCTCTCTTTTTTATTTTCTCATGAGTTCCTCGTGCGCATTGGGCTTGACGACGATGGATTTGAAGTTGGAGTAGATGACGTAACCGGCGGGGGATGCGGGGGGCTTTTTCAAAAATTTCTTGTCCACATAATCGACGACGGTTTTGCTCTCCCTGTCCGCCTGCGAATAGAAAGCGGCAATCTCTGCAGCGACCTCGACGACCTTGTCCGGAACCTTGCCGCCGTTGTTGAGAATGAGGGTGTGACAGCCGTGGTAGTCCTTTGCGTGAAGCCAGATATCCCCGGCTTGCGCGGTCTTAAAGGAGAGGACATCGTTTTGCAGATTGTTTTTGCCCACCGCAATGCGGTATCCGTCGCACTCGAAGAGGAAGGGAGTAATCTTCTCTTCCTTCTGTTTTTTCTTCTGCGCCGTTTTTTTGAGAATACCTGCGCTCTGTAGTTCGGCGGTCAGCTCCGCGACCTCCTCGAACCGCGTACATACGGAGAAAGAGTATTCCACCGACCGCAGATAATCGAGCGTCCGTTCGCTCTCTTCCCGCTGTGCGAGGGCGTAGTCCTTTGCGGTTTTGAGTTTCGCGTACCGCTTATAGTACTTCTGCGCGTTCTGCGCGGGTTCGAGCTGAACGTCGAGGGGAATCCGAATTTCGTGGCAGTCCGGCTCATAGTAATTTTGGCAAAGGAGTTCTTTATCTCCCCGTTTGACGCGGAAGAGGTTTGAAGTGACAAGCTCTCCGTATATGCGGTACTTTTCCATATCCTCGCACTCGAGGAGCTTTTCGGAGATGCGCTGTAATTTTTTCTCCTGCTTGGTAATCTGCCCTTTGAGCGCGCTCCGCAAGGGCGCTGACTTGTCACGGAAACGCTGTCGCAGATTTTTTTCGGAGAAGTACGCCGAAATCGCCTCGGAGAGGGTGGAATACCCTCGGTAATCCTCGCCCGCCGTGCGGTAGGGAAACGCGAAATAGTCCGCGGGCGCGTCCCCGTGAAAGAGTACGCAAGGGTCTGCGGTTTTAGCGCAAAACGCGGCAATCCCGCTTGCGGGGTCGCCTGTCAGGGAATCCGCAATTTCCGCGGCGGTCTGCTTTGAAAAACCTTTGCATTTTTTGAGAAGAAAATGTTTGATGTCGCCCTCGAAGGATTGGAGCGCCTCCCGGACGGCGTTTTCGTCGTCGGGGTTCAGCTTGTCCTGCGCAAGCGGCGGATAGGGAAGATTGGGTAGAATCCGCCGTTCCGCTTCGAGACTCGTCGTGTGCAGAGCGGCGACAATCGTGCCGTCCTCCCGCAGGAGCAAAAGATTTGCCGTGCGCCCGGTGAGCTCGCAGACGAGGGTGTGGACCTCATAGTCCGAAAGCTCGTTTTTCGTGGAAATCCGAAACCGAACGACCCGTTCGAAGGGATCTTGGGAGACCTCTTCGACAGTGCCGTTCGAGATATGCTTGCGCAGGGTCATCTGAAAGGAGAGCGCCTGCGCAGGATTTGGAAAACTCTCCTCGGTAAAGTGCATACGGCACAAATTCGGGTTCGCGGAAATGATTAAACGACGCGTTTTCTGTTTACAAAAGAGATACAGCAAAATTTCGTCGGGAAAGGGTTGATTGATCTTGGTGATCTTCGCACCCGTGAGTTCCTCGGCGAGTTCCCGTGTCAGATAGCGTATCGTAAAGGCGTCCTGCGGCATGAAAGTCTCCTTGTCTCCATATCTTATCTTTAGCAGTATACCACAAATTCGCCTGTCTTACAACCAACAATCTTGCATTTGTTCACGGAATTTAATTGCTTAAATGAGAAAAATATGCTACTATATATGGGCAATTTAACACGGAAAAGAATTTGGAGGACAATATGAACTACAGCGTGGACAAGTCGGCCGAGGGCAAGGCGAAGATCACAATCGAAATGGACGCGGCGGAGTGGCAGAATGCGCTCGAATCCGCATATCAAAAGACCCGCGGAAAGTATTCCGTACAGGGATTCCGCAAGGGACATGTGCCCATGAAGGTGATCGAGCGTGTCTATGGCGAAGGCGTCTTTTTCGAGGAGGCGTTCAACGAGAGCTTTCCCAAGTATTACGGCGAGGTTCTCGACAAGGAACCCGAACTCTTCCCGGTGGACCGCCCCGACGTCGAAATCGGAGACCTGTCCGAAAAGGGCGTGAGCTTTATTGCGACCGTCACCTTAAAACCCGAGCTTAAGGTCGAGAAGTACAAAGGTATAAAGATTGAAAAAATAGAGTATAATGTTACGGACGACGAGGTGGACGCGGAGATCAAGGCGGCGCAGGAGCGCGCCTCTTCCTTAAACCCCGCGGACGACCGTCCGGCACAGGACGGCGACATCGTGACCATCGACTACAGCGGAAGCGTTGATGGGGTTAAATTCCCCGGTGGCACCGCGGAGAAACAGGATCTGACCATCGGCTCCGGCATGTTCATTCCGGGCTTTGAGGAGCAGGTTGTCGGAATGAAGGTCGGCGAAGAGAAGAACATCAACGTGAAGTTCCCGGACAACTATACGCCCGAACTCGCGGGAAAAGATGCTGTGTTTGCGGTCAAAGTGCACGAAATCAAGGTCAAGGTTCTGCCCGAGCTCAACGACGAGTTCGCAAAGGACGTTTCCGAATTCGATACGTTTGACGCGTACAAGGCGGACGTTCGCAAAAAATTGCAGGAGAAGAACGACAAGCGCGCGGAGACCGATATGGAGAACGCGCTCGTCGAGAAGATTTGCGAAGGCGTGCAGGGCGAAATTCCGAAGTGCATGATCGACAGCCAGATTGACGCGATGATTCAGGAGATGAGCTATCGTCTCATGTATCAGGGTGCGAAGATCGAGGACTTTTTGAAGTACACCGGACAGACGATGGAACAGCTTCGCGAAAGCTACTCCGAGCGCGCGGAAAAGACGGTCAAGACCCGCCTTGTCTTTGAGGCAATCGAGAAACAGGAAAAGATTGAGGCAACCGAGGAAGAGGTGGACGCGAGAATCGCGGAGCTTGCCGAGAGCGTCAAAAAGCCTGTTGAGGAATACAAGAAGACGGTGGAGGAGCGCCAGCTCGAGTATATCAAAAACGATATCGTGGGCAACAAACTCATCGACCTTCTGAAAAAGCTCAATCCCGTGAAATAAGGACGAAAGATACAAAGTAAATCATCGAGGTGTAAACAATGCCATTGATTCCCATGGTCGTGGAGCAGTCCAACAACGGCGAACGCTCCTACGACATCTATTCCCGCCTGCTTGAAGACAGAATCGTATTTCTCTCCGGGGAAATCGACGACAACACGGCGAACACGGTGGTAGCCCAGCTTCTCTATTTAGAGGGCAAGGACCCCGACAAGGACATCTATCTGTATATCAACAGCCCGGGCGGTTCGGTTTCCGCAGGGCTTGCCATTTACGACACGATGAACTATATCAAGAGCGACGTTTCGACCATCTGTATCGGGCTTGCGGCGAGCATGGGTGCGTTTCTCCTGTCGAGCGGAGCCAAGGGCAAGCGTTTTTCGCTTCCCAACGGCGAAATCATGATTCACCAGCCCTTGGGCGGCGCGCAGGGGCAGGCGAGCGACATCGAAATTCAGGCAAAACACATCATCAAAACGAAGGAAAAGCTCAATAAGATTTTGGCGGAGAATACCGGAAAGCCCATCGAGGTCATCGAAAAGGACGTGGATCGGGACAACTACATGAGCGCGGACGAAGCGCTCGCGTACGGTTTGATCGACAAGGTATATTCCCCGAGAAAGAAGTGAGTGGAAAAAGCTAACAAAACCGGATTTTGTTAGCTTTTTGATTTAATAGCGGAGATTTTTCGACATGAGTAATAACGGCAACCATATGATCTGCAGTTTCTGCGGCAAGAGCAAGGAACTCGTCAAAAAACTGATCGCAGGTCCCAACGGCATCTATATCTGCGACCAGTGCATCGAGATCTGCGACGAGATATTGAAGAGCGAATCCGCGGGAGAGGATAAAGAAATCAACCTTTTAAAGCCCGCCGAAATCAAGGAGAAACTCGACGAATATATCATCGGGCAGGACGAGGCGAAAGAGGTTCTCTCCGTCGCGGTGTACAATCACTATAAGAGAATTATGTTCCAGCCCAAGAAGAACGGGGTGGAGATTGACAAGAGCAATGTTCTTCTGCTCGGTCCGACGGGGTGCGGAAAGACCTTGCTCGCGCGCACGCTCGCCAAGATTCTCAACGTGCCCTTTGCCATCGCGGACGCGACGACGCTGACCGAGGCGGGCTACGTGGGCGAGGATGTGGAGAACATTCTCTTAAAGCTCATTCAGAACGCGGACTACGACGTGGAACGGGCGCAGAAGGGAATCATCTATATCGACGAAATCGACAAGATCACCAAGAAGGGCGAAAACGTTTCGATTACGCGGGACGTATCGGGCGAGGGCGTACAGCAGGCGCTTTTAAAGATTATCGAGAGCACGGTCGCGAATGTGCCGCCGCAGGGCGGGCGCAAACACCCGCATCAGGAACTCATTCAGATTGACACGACGAATATTCTGTTCATCTGCGGCGGAGCGTTCGTCGGGCTCGAGAAGATCATCGAAAAGCGCAAAAACGTCAAATCCCTCGGGTTCGGAAACTCCATCGGGGACAAAGAGGTCAAGTATTCGGAACTTGTGCACGACATTCAGCCGCACGACCTCATCAAGTACGGGCTTATCCCCGAGTTTGTGGGGCGTATTCCGATCGTGGTCGCGATTGACCAGCTCGACGAAAGCGCGCTTGTGCGGATTATGACCGAACCCAAGAACGCGATTGTCAAGCAGTACGAGACACTGTTCTCCTACGACAATGTGGAGATTGATTTCGAGCCTGCGGCAATCGAGTCGGTGGCGAAGAAGTCCATCGAACTCAAAACGGGTGCGCGCGGCTTGCGCACGATTTTGGAGAGCCGGCTTTTAAAGCTGATGTTCGACATCCCCAATGAAACGGACGTTGAAAAAGTTGTCGTAACCAAGGACTTTATCGAGGGAAAAGCGGAACCGCGCATCATCCGTAAGGCGGAAAAGAAACGGGAAGAGAGCGCATAGACCCCCGAAAATCGCATAAACAGATAAAATTTTGACCTCCGTGTGCCGCACGGGGGTCATTTTGTAGAAAAGAGTAAAATCCGTAGCGTTTTTTGCGCAAAAATTCTTACAAATTTTTGCCCTTGACTTATTCTTGCAAAATTGCGGATATTACGATATAATAGAACCAATTACGTGAGGACGATAAAATGAGCGAAACCAACGAGCAGGAAAACAGAGAACAGCCGGCGCGTACAACGCCCGAAAACAGGATATTGCCGATGATTGCCCTTCGGGGTTTGGTGGTGTTTCCGAGCGCCTCGGTGCACTTCGACATCGGCAGGGAAAAATCGATTGCCGCGGTGACGCTCGCGGCGGAAACGGACAGCCTTGTGCTCCTCGCGCCGCAGAAGAACGCGGTAATCTCCGACCCTTCGGCGGTGGATATTCTGCCCGTCGGAACGGTGGCGCGCATCAAGCAGGTGGTCAAACTTCCCGGCGAAAACACCCGCATTTTGGTGCAGGGCATGTACCGTGCGCAGATAGAGCGGTATGTCGAGACAGAGGAACGTTTTTTGGTCGAAGTCTCGCCGCTTGAGATAAAACCGGGCGATCCCGAGACCTGCGAAGCGGTCAAGCGCAATATATTGGAGACTCTGCGCGCATTCAAAAACATCGACAACCGAATTACGGACGACGTGATTCTCGCGGTCGAGGGCGAGGAGGATTACAACGCGCTCTGCGACGGCGTGGCGGCGGGGCTGATCGTGAAGGACAAGGACAAGCAGACTGTTCTTCGGGAAGGGGATACGGTCAAGAGGCTTGAATTTATCGCAAAGACTCTCGCAAACGAGGTTGAAATCGGAAAAATCGAGCGCCGTATCAGCTCCAAGGTCAAGAAATCCATTGACAGCAATCAAAAGGAATACTTCTTGCGCGAGCAGATGAAGGCGATTTCGGATGAGCTTGGAGACGGAACGGACGAAGTTGCGGAGTGGACGCAGAAGGTGCAAAAGCTCGGAATCCCTGATAAGGATTCGGAGGAGAAGGTCTTAAAAGAAATTTCGCGCATGTCGCGTATGCAGCCCTCGAGTCCGGAGGCAGCGGTTCTTCGCAACTATGTCGAGTGCGTGACCGAACTCCCCTGGAGCGTGACGACGGTGGACAACGAGGATCTGACCCGCGCGAGGGAAATTCTCGACGAGGACCACTACGGTCTCGAGAAGGTCAAGGACCGCATTGTCGAATACCTTGCCGTATGCAGTCTGACAAAGTCTATAAAAGGTCCGATCCTCTGTTTTGCAGGTCCTCCCGGGGTGGGCAAGACCTCGATCGTGCGGTCGATTGCGCGGGCGCTCGGGCGCAATTATGTGCGCATGAGTCTCGGAGGCGTGCGGGATGAGGCGGAAATCCGCGGACACCGCAAGACCTATATCGGCGCGATTCCCGGGCGTATTCTCTACCACATGAAGCAGGCGAAGAGTATCAATCCCGTATTTTTGTTGGACGAAATCGACAAGATGTCCAGCGACTTCCGCGGCGACCCCGCGAGCGCGATGCTCGAAGTGCTGGACCCCGAGCAGAACAATACCTTCCGCGACCACTATCTCGAAATTCCGTACGACCTCTCAAAGGTCATGTTCATCACGACGGCGAACAATGTTGAAAGTATCCCCGCGCCCCTTCTCGACCGCATGGAGGTCATCAACCTGACCGGATATACCGAGGACGAGAAAGTCGAGATTGCAAAGCGCCATCTCATTAAAAAGCAGGAGCGCGAAAACGGGCTTTCGGAGGACTTTTTGGACTATCCCGACGATGTGCTCCGGGAGACGATTTCGGGCTACACGCGGGAATCCGGCGTCCGCAATCTCGAGCGCGAGATCGGGAGCGTCTGCCGCAAGGTTGCCAAAATGGTGGTGGATTCCAAGGGAGAGCTCAAAAAATATGAGGTTCGTTCCGAGCATCTCTCCGAACTTTTGGGCGTTCCGAAATTTTTAAACGACGTCGCAAGCCGCAAAAACGAAGTCGGCGCGGCGACGGGACTCGCTTGGACGAGCGTCGGGGGAACCACCCTGACAATCGAGGTATCGCTCATGAAGGGCAAGGGTGAGATTCTCCTGACCGGAAGTCTCGGCGACGTCATGAAGGAGTCCGCGCGCACGGCAATCAGCCTGATTCGCGCCAACGCCGAAAAGTACCGCATAGACAGCGAAGTGTTTTCCAAGAACGACATTCACATTCACGTGCCGGAGGGGGCAACGCCGAAGGACGGACCGAGCGCGGGCATTACGATCGCGACCGCGATTCTTTCGGCGGTCACCAAGCGTCCCGTTCGCTGCGACGTCGCTATGACGGGAGAAATCACCTTGCGGGGCAAGGTTCTGCCCATCGGCGGACTCAAAGAGAAATCTCTTGCCGCGCATCGGGTCGGTATCCGCACCGTCATTATCCCCAAGGAAAACGAGCGGGATATTGCAGAATTCCCCGAGAAAATCAGGCGAGAGGTCACATTCGTGCCCGCGGAGGAAATCGACACGGTGTTCGATACTGCGCTCGAGCCCTCTGCAAAGGCGAAAAAATAAACCCGTTGCGTCCTTTGCGCCTCGGACAGGAGAAAGAGAATCATGATCGAAATCAAGAACGCGGTGTTTGTCAAGTCCGCTTCCGACCGTTCGAACTTTCTGCACAGCGACAAGCCGCAGATTGCCGTTGCGGGCAAATCCAATGTCGGGAAGTCGAGTTTTATCAATTTCCTTGCAAACCACGGTAAGCTTGCTCGCACTTCGAATACGCCCGGAAGAACCCGGCTCGTCAACTATTTCGATTTCGGGAGCTTTCTCCTCGTGGATCTGCCCGGCTATGGGTTCGCGAAAGCGCCCAAGGAGGAGCAGGAGAAGTGGGGGATTTTCCTCGAGGATTATCTTCTCTGCGAGCCGAATTTAAAGCGCGTTGTTCTGCTTGTCGATATTCGTCATGACCCGACTGCTGAGGACAAGATGCTTGTGGATTACCTCTATGCGCACACCATTCCGTTTTCGGTGATCGCGACCAAGGAGGACAAGCTCAAAAAGAGCGAAATCAAGCCCCGATTGTCCGCCATTGCGGCGTCTCTGCGGCTGGGAATCGGAAATATCTTTTCGGTTTCGAGCGAGAAAAAGACGGGCAAGGACAAGGTGCTCACGCTCCTTTCCGAAATTCTTGAAAACCAAATCTGAACTTCTTTTGCCGGCGGGGAAAACCGCCGGCTTTTTTAACACTTGGAATAAAAATATCATATCATGGAATATAGTATAGCAGTAGAATATTGCTGACTAAAGAAAAATAGGAGGTAAAAAGATGTCGTTTTTCAATAATTTCCAATCGGACAAATTTCCGGGCCCGATTTCGGGGAATCCCATAAACGGCCTCTGCGAAAAGGTATGTATTCAGGTCAAAAAGGTCTTTGACGCGTGCATTTCGCAGGTTACGGAAGAGGACGTCACGGTGACGATTGTGGATCCGGTTCCCGCCAATCCCGTCTCGCCGCTCACGTTCATCAGTGCGAAGTCCAGAACGGCGCGGGGCGTGGTCTCCAATCTGATCGTCGATCAGCTCGAAGACAAACCCACATATTCCCGCGTACAGGCTGACGTTACGCTCTATCTTGACGTGGTCTATGTGGACGCGAACGGCGTGGAGGGCAAGGGCATCGCGGAAATCACCGTTCCCAAGGACGTGATTCTGCACATTCCCGAGGCTTCCGTCATTCCCTACGAAATCGAAGCCGTTACCGGCGCGGTTTGTCCGGAGGGTACGTACGTCGCCACCGATCAGTTCAACGTGACGGCGTGTATCACCGTGATTCTGAAAGTCGTCGTGGACGTCGAACTGCTCGTTCCTTCCTACGGCTACTGCCCGATTCCGGCATGCCTGCCCTACAACCAGGAAGTTTGCGCGACGTACTTCGAACTGCCGCTCTTTCCGGGCGCCGGAAACTAAAACAACACCTGTTCAGCATACATAGAACCTCCGACCGAAGGGTCGGGGGTTCTTGTCGCGTGCGGAAGATACGCGACTGCGGCGGGAAAGGGTTGCAAAAAAAGCGTTTTTCTGTTATGATGAGTGTATGAAAATTTTTGCAATCAGCGATTTACACCTCTCGACGGTGACCGAAAAACCCATGGATATTTTCGGCGCAAATTGGGAGAATTATCTGGAAAATATCGAGGAAGATTGGCGCGCCCGGGTGGGCGAGGAGGATCTTGTTCTGCTCGCGGGAGATTTCAGCTGGGGCATGACGACGGAGGAGGCTTTGCCTGATTTCGAACGCATTGCCGCGCTCCCCGGGAAAAAGGTCATGTGTCGGGGCAATCACGATTACTGGTGGAAGAGCATCAAGAAACTTCGGGAGAGCGTTCCCTCGGGGTTCTTTCTTTTGCAGAACGACTGTATGCGTTTCGACGACGTGCTCGTCTGCGGTACGCGGGGATGGACGGTTGACGAACGGAACGGAGAGGAGGACAAAAAGATTTTCGCCCGGGAGGTGGAGCGGCTTAAACTCTCTCTAAAGGCGATGCAGGATATGCGAAGAGAGGAGGACCGCGTGATTCTTCTGACGCATTACCCGCCCTTCAACGTGCGGCGGTGCGACAGCGAAATGACAACGCTCGCGCGGGAGGCAAGCGTGGACGCCGTTGTCTATGGGCATCTGCACGGGAAGGACGCCCGCTGTGACCTTTTGCTCTTCAAGGACAATATTCCGTACTATCTGACCTCATGCGACCAACTCGGACACAGGCTCCGGGAAATAGACCTCTTCAGACAAAAATAGAAAATCGTTTGGAAACTGCGCTTCGGGAAACCGGGGCGTTTTTTTTGTGTGCGGAAGTTTGGAAAACAAGGAGTCGAGAAAAAGGAGTCGAGAAAAAGGAGTCGAGGAAAAAGAAATCGGGAAAACGGCGGGAGAGAACGAAAAGGCAGCGGGGCGCAAAGTGGTTGAAACGTGCGAACAAAGTTTCGGAAATTGTATTAAATCCGAACGTGTGTTTTGCGAGTGGGCACGGAATGGGGTTTTTAGGGGGTAAAAGTGGTCATAATGGAAAATTTTTCAGAAAAAAGTGCAAAAAAGTGGTTGAAAGTGGTTGCAAATGGTCAAAAGGTGTGATAAGATAGAATCACAAAAGGTGAGGATTTGTATCCATGTTCATCGGAACGTACTTCAACAAAATCGATGAAAAGGGCAGGTTGAGAATGCCTGCCAAATTCAAAGAGGAGCTCGGCTGTACCTACTTCATTTCGAAGGGCGACAGCGGGTGCCTCTACGTTTTGTCGAAGCCTGCCTTTGAACAGCTCACCGAGAAGTTTCGTTCCATCAATTTTTCCGACAACGAATCCAAAAAATTTCAGAGGGCGTTTTTCTCTTCCGCCGACAGCGTAGAAGAGGACAATCAGGGGCGATTCCTTGTGCCGCAGATGCTGCGGGAGTACGCGGGAATCAACAAAGAGGTCGTCGTCATCGGTTCGGGAGACCGCGTCGAAATCTGGAGTCAGGAAAATTGGAAGAAGTACAACGAGGACGAGGACTTCGACGGACTCATCTCCGGACTCTCCAAGTACGAGTTTTAAATGGACAGCTTTTATCACGTCTCCGTCCTGCGGGAGGAGAGCCTCGAAAACTTGAATCTTAGGGACGGCGGCGTCTATGTGGACTGCACGCTCGGTGCGGGCGGACACAGCCTCGAAATTCTGAAGAGGACAAGCACTTCGCGGCTCATATGCGTGGACAAGGACGAAAGCGCAATCGACTTCTGTCGGGAAAAACTTGCGGATTACGCGGAGCGCGTGACCTTCGTCAAGAGCGATTTCGTGAACACCGTGGAGATTCTCGCGGAGGCAGGCGTACAAAAGGTTGACGGCGTACTGATGGACCTCGGGGTCTCGAGTCCGCAGCTGGATGACTTCGAGAGAGGTTTTTCCTATCGGGCGGAGGACGCCGCGCTGGACATGAGAATGGACCGGTCGCAGAGTTTGTCCGCGTATGAGGTGGTCAACGGATACACGAGAGAGGAGCTGACCCGTATCCTGTACGAGTACGGAGAGGAGAAGTTCTCGAGAAAAATTGCAGACAACATCGTGAGCGCGCGGGAAAGAGAACCGATTCGGACCTGCGGTCAGCTCTGCGATCTCATCTATAAGAGCATCCCCGAAGCGGCGCGGCGAAAGGGCGGGCATCCCGCAAAGAGAACCTTTCAGGCGATTCGAATCGAGGTCAACGGAGAGCTCGCCAATCTGAAGGAAGCCGTTGAAAACTGGACGAGAGCCTTAAAGCCGGGCGGAAGAATCTGCGTGATTACCTTCCACTCGCTGGAGGACAGAATCGTAAAGCAGACCCTGAACTATATGGCTCTGGACTGCATCTGCGATAAGCGCGCGCCGAAGTGCGTGTGCGGGAAGGTGAGCGAGGTGGAAGTAATCACACGAAAGCCCATTCTTCCGAGCGAAGACGAATGTCGAAACAACCCGAGAGCGGAGAGTGCGAAACTCCGGGTTGCACAAAAGAAGGAATAGAAGAGGAGGAAGGAGAATAAAATGTTAGTAACAGCAAAGAAAGAGACCGAAGAAGAGTTGAAGTTGCCTACGAGAGCAACCTATTATTCTTTGATCGACGAAGCCGAGCGCGAGAAGGACCAGAAAGTTATTAACTATGACGAGTTTCTGGACTTGAAGAGCGAGAGCGAGACCAGCGACAATATCTCCTTTGAGACGCTCAATCCCGACCTCCTGCCCTCCGAGGCGACCCTGCGCGTTCTGCGCGGCGAACCCTTCAAAAAGGAGGAGTCCAAGCCTGTCGCGAAAGCGCGCCCCCGCGCAAAGGGAAAGGCGATGATTGCGGTCTATGCCGCGGCAATCGTCACGCTCCTGCTCGTGGTGATTTTAAACGCCGTTGCGCTCGTGCGTCTGTCGGTCTCCACCTCAAGTCTCGAGGCTGAAGTTTCGAGAGTGCGCAGCGCCGTTACCGCCGGCACGGAATACGCGGCTTCGCTGAACGGCGACCTGCGCGTGGACGAAATCGTCGAGGCTGCAAAGGATATGGGGTATTCGTTCGCGGAATAATTTTCGCCGGCTCCCGGCTTTGCTGAATTTCGGCGGAGGTCGCGGTGATGGCTTATAAAACACAGTACACGGTAAAGAGAAGGTTGTTCGCAATATTTATTGTGATAGCCTTCCTTTTTTTATTGCTTTTCGGCAGATTGTGTTATGTCGCGCTGGTCGATGGGAAGGAACTGACTGCACGCGCGCTCGAACAGTGGAGCCGAGACCTTCCCATTACGGCGGAGCGCGGTCTCATCAAGGACCGGAACGGCATTGTGCTTGCGGGCAACGAAACTTCCTATTCGGTCTATCTGCGTCCCCGACTCGTCGAGGACGGAGAAGCTGTTGCAAAGGAGCTTTCCAATCTGCTCGAACTCGATTACGACGGACTCATGTATAAGATTGAGCACAAGAATACCTCCGAATACACCCTGAAAAAACAGGTTTCCAAGGAGATTGCCGACCGGATTATCGAGCTTGGTTTTGCGGGAGTCTATCTCTCTGTAGATAACAGCCGCGTCTATCCCTACGGGGATTTTGCTTCGCAGGTGCTCGGCTATACCTCTGTGGACAACAGCGGTCAGGCGGGGTTGGAGCAGTACTATGAAAAGTATCTGAAGGGAATCAACGGTCAGCTTTTGACGCAGTCCGACCTTGTGGGGTTTGAAATCGACAATTCTTCCACTTACTATGTGCCGGCGATCCCCGGGCTTGACCTCGAACTGACGATTGACTACTATATTCAACGTGCGGTCGAGAATGTTTTGAAACAGGCGTATCTCAATCACAAGCCCAATACGCTGCGCTGCGTCGTCATGGAACCCTCTACGGGCAAGATTCTCGCGATGGCGAATTATCCCGGCTATGACCTCAATACGCCGCCGAGAGATGATCTCTCCGCCCTCAATGCCTTGAGCCGCAATTCGCTCGTCGTGGATATCTATGAGCCGGGTTCTACCTTTAAAATCTTTACGGCGAGCGCCAATCTCGAGGAGTACAACAGGGGAAATACGAACTGCTATTCTCCCGACCACATCTTCCCGAGCACGGGGACGCGCACCATCGACGGGAGAACCATTAAATGTTGGCACAATCACGCGGACGGCAGGCACGACAATCAGAATCTCGGGAAGGCGCTCAACAACAGCTGCAACCCCATTTTCGTCGATCTCGCGCTCGCGATGGGGACGGATACCTTTTATTCCTATCTCGAGGGGTTCGGGTTCTCGGGACAGACGGGGATTGATTTCGTGGGGGAGGCAAACCCCATGCTCATCAACAAAAATTACGTCATGACGGGCGACCTTGCGCGCATGGGGTTCGGTCAGACCATTGCCGTTTCGCCCATTCAGCTCATCACTGCCGCCTGTGCGGTCATCAACGGCGGATACCTCGTGCAGCCGCATTTGCTCGAGCAGGTGTCCGATCGCAGCGGCAGGATTGTGGAAGTAATTGAGCCTTCGGTCAAGCGGCAGGTGATTTCCGAGCGCACGAGTCGGCAGATTTCCGCGATGCTCGAGGACGTCGTCACGAATGGGAGCGGCAAACAGGCGTATATCGAGGGCGCGAAGGTGGGAGGCAAGACGGGAACGGCACAGAAATTCGAAAACGGGCAGATTGCGCAGGGCAAGTATGTTTCTTCCTTTGTGGGATTCTATCCGAGCGACGCGCCCAAGTATGCCGCGCTCTTTATTGTCGATGAGCCCGAAGGCGTCAACTACGGCAGCACCGTCGCGGCACCCTATGTCAAACTCATTTTCGAGCAGATTCTCGCCCTCAATAAGTATCACGTTTACGCGGACGCATAGGCGCGGACGGAAAAAAGTTTCGCTCCGAAAGCGGGTTGGGACGCGGAGATACGGTCATATCCGACCCTTGGAAGTCATATATTAAAGTGTGTGGGAAAGCTGAGCTTTCCGCCGCTTTCGAGTATGGCTTTCGGGGGTCTTTTTTTATGCAGTTGAACGAGCTCGTAAAGAATATTTCCTGTATCGACAGGATCGGCGATATGGCGACCGAAATCGGGTGCCTTGTGACGGACAGCAGAGACGTGGTCGCGGGAAGTCTGTTCTTTGCTCTCGAGGGACTGCGGGAGGACGGGCACGATTTTGTGCTCGAGGCAGCCTCCCGCGGGGCGTCCGCCGCAGTGGTAGAAAAGCTCTGTGCCGTCAATATTCCGCAGATTCTGGTGGAAAATTGCCGCGTCGCGCTCCCCGGAATCGCCGCCGCGTTCTACGGGAATCCCGAAAAGGAAATGAAATTCGTCACCGTGGTGGGCACGAACGGCAAAACTTCGGTGACGCATATCCTGCGGCAGATATTCGACCGCGCCGGAAAGAACTGCGGTGTGATCGGTACGAACGGGTGTTTTTTCGGGAAACGATACATTCCGCAGAACCTGACGACGCCCGACCCCGTCGATCTTTACAGGACGCTGCGGATTATGCGGAACTTCGACGTCGATACGGTCTTTATGGAGGAGTCCGCGCACGCAATCTATCACAGGAAGCTCTCCGGCATTGTCGCGGAGGTCGGAATCTTTACCAACTGCACCGAGGACCATCTCGATTTCTTCAAGGACATGGCGACCTATGCCGGAGTCAAGAAGAGTTATTTTGTGCCGAGCAACTGCAAAAAAGCGCTCGTCAACTGCGACGACCCGACGGGACGGGAGATTCTCTCGGAGTCCGGTTGCGAGCTCTATTCCTACGGTATCGAGGAGCCCTGCGACAGCTTTGCGGTGTATATCAAGAACAGTCTGGACGGACTGCGGTTTGTCGCAAACCTCTTTGACGAGGTGTATGACGTGAGTTGCCGGCTCTACGGGCGGTTCAATGTCTATAACCTGCTCGCCTGCATGACCTGCGCAAAGCTCCTCGGGCTCTCTTACGACGAGATTATGGACGGCGTGGAGGGGATTACGGAGATTGACGGAAGATTCAATATCGTGTCCTGCGGGGCGCGAAATATCGTCATTGATTTTGCGCACACGCCGGACGGACTCAAGAACGTTTTAAAGGCTGCGCGGGAACTCACGCAGGGACGGCTCGTCTGTCTCTTCGGGTGCGGGGGGAATCGGGACAGGTTCAAGCGCAAGGTGATGGGGGAGATCGGGAGCGAGCTGTCCGATTACCTCGTTGTGACTTCGGACAATCCGAGATTCGAGGACCCTATCGACATTATGAATGACATTCGGGAGGGGATTCCGCCGCATAAAAAGTTTGTAATGATAGAAAATAGGAGAAAGGCAATCGAATTCGCGATCGGACTTCTTGAACCCGAGGACCTGCTCATCATCTGCGGCAAGGGCAGTGAAAAGTATCAGGAGATTCGGGGGACAAAATTTGTCTATAACGACTACGACTGCGTACGGGAAATTCTCGATAAGCTGGAGGAATCATGAAGGTTATCCTGATATTTTTGGTCTCGTTTCTCCTGTGTATCCTCTTTGCGGTCGCGCTCATGCCGCTTTTGCGGCGGCTCAAACAGCCCATTCTGCACTACGTCAAAGAACACTCGGCAAAGGCCGGTACGCCTACCATGGGCGGCGTCATCTTTCTCATCTCCATTGCGCTCTCCTTCGTCATTTTTACCGAAGGATACAACAAATCTGCGGTGCTCGCGCTCTGTATCACAATCGGCTATGCGGTCATCGGATTTCTGGACGACTTTCTCAAACTCCGATATAAGGAGAATATGGGACTGCGCCCCTGGCAGAAAGCCCTTTTTCAGCTCGGAATCGCCGTCATTTCGGCGTTTTTCGTCTATTACGGGGATACCGAACTCATTTTGCCCTTCTCGGGCAAGAGCGTCAATCTCGGGTGGTGGATCATTCCTCTGACCGTCGTCGTCTTTCTCGCCGTTACGAACGGCGTCAATCTTACCGACGGGTTGGACGGGCTGTGCAGTTGGGTCGTGTTCGTCTATTCCGTGCTCTTCTGCGTGATTCTGCTCTTCCGCGGCGCGTACTTTGATGAGGCGGGGCGGATTGCGATTTCGGGGGATTATCTCAATATGGCGTATCTCTGCGCCGCCGTTGCGGGCTCGCTCTTCGCCTTCCTGCTCTTCAACGTCAATCCCGCAAAGATTTTTATGGGGGACACGGGTTCTCTGCTCCTCGGCGGGTTTGCCGCGAGCGTCGGGTGCTTTTCCGAATTCTCTTTATTTATTCCCTTCTTCGGAATCGTGTTCGTGATCTCTTGCGTCTCCGTCATCCTTCAGGTCGCGCACTTCAAGCGCACCGGAGGGAAACGTATCTTTCTCATGGCGCCATATCACCACCATTTGCAGATGAAGGGACTTTCGGAGACCCGAATCAGTCAGATTTATGTCGCGCTGACCGTCTTTGTGTCCCTATGCGTTCTGCTGTTTACCTTCTTTCTGTGATGGACAAGTAATGCTTTGGAGGAATGTTCTATGATACTCACAGGCAAGACCTTTCTCGTCCTCGGGAGCGGCAAGACCGGACGCTCCGTCGCCGCTTTATTCGACCGCATGGGCGTGGAATACCGGCTCATCGACGAAAACGCCCTGCAAATTTTTCCGCCGCCACCTGACCGCAAAAATCGCAAGGCGCTCGATTTCGAGGGCTGTTACTGCGCAGTGACGAGTCCGCACTATACGAACAAATGGGTGCTCTATGAGGTCGAACGGCACAGGATTCCCATTGTTTCGGACATTGAGCTGTTTGCGCGGTTCTCGCGTTCGCCGATTCTTGCCGTCACAGGGACAAACGGCAAAAGCACGACTGTTTCTCTGCTCGCGGATATGCTTTCAAGGCGGAGAAAAAAGAGCGCGGAATCCGAAAAAAGAGAGGCGCAAGGGGATTGTGCGGAGAGCGCGGGCGGGCACGCAAAGACGCTTTTGCTCGGGAATATCGGCTTGCCCTGTCTCGATTACATAGAGGAGACTTCGCCGGAAGTGCCTGCCGTTCTGGAGCTCTCGAGTTTTCAGCTCGAGCGCACGGAGCTGTTCTGTCCGCACGTTTCGGCAATTCTCAATATCACGC
This sequence comes from uncultured bacterium, assembly GCA_905215695.1. Lineage (GTDB taxonomy): Bacteria > Bacillota > Clostridia > Christensenellales > HGM11417 > CAJMQN01. The sequence goes on along the minus strand of CAJMQN010000004.1, from coordinate 57,317 downwards.
CCGATCATCTCGATTTCCACAAGACCTACGAGGCGTATAAGAACGCGAAATACCGGATTTTTAAGAATCAGGGAAAGACGGAATACCTCGTACTCAATGCGGACGAATCTCTGCCGGCGCCCGAACATACCAATGTTTTGTACTTTTCCGCCGAGCGTGCGGTGGACGGCGCGTATTTGCGCGACGGTGCGCTCTGTTTCCGGGGAGAGCGCGTAGCGGACGCATCCGAACTGAAACTCGAGGGAAATCACAATCTCTCAAACGCGCTCTGTGCGCTCGCAATGGCGAAATGCTACGGTTTGGACAACGAGAGCATTGCGGAGTCTTTGCGGGAATTCGGGGGCATCGAGCATCGGCTCGAGCGGGTCGGGGAACGATTCGGAAAGCTATGGGTCAACGATTCCAAGGCGACAAATATCGCCTCCTGTGCGGTTGCGGTCAATACCTTCGAGGGAAAGGGGAAAATCTGTCTGATTGCGGGCGGGCGGAGCGTCGAAAATTTTGACAGCTTTGTCTTGCAGGCGGTGAGAAAGTGCGCGCGGGTTATTGCCTTCGGTGAGAGCGCGGCAAGGATTGAGGAGAGCTGTAAAAAATTTGGGTATTCCGACATCGCGCTTGCCCAATCTCTGCGGGAGGCTGTGGCGGTCGCCGCGGAGAGCGATTGCGACATTGTGCTCTTTTCGCCCGCCTGCAAGAGCTTTGACGGGTACGCCAATTTTGAGGAGCGCGGGGCGGATTTTAAGTCCGCCGTGGCAAGCCTATGAGTTCCGAAATCCGCGTTAAATCCGCCGCTCTCCCCAAGCGGCGGGGGGTGAATCACGATTATTTAAAGCTCTTGATTCCGCCGCTGGTTCTCTCTCTGCTCGGAATCATGTTTATCTACAGCGGAAGCAACTATACCGCGCTGAAGGAGACGGGCGACGCTTTCTTCTTTGTCAAAAAACAGCTCATATCCTTTCTCATCGGGCTGATTTGTATGGTTATTCTGTCCATTCTGGACTATCGCAAGCTGAAAAAGTACAAGTGGGCGGCAATCGCGCTTGCGCTCATTCTTTTGGCGCTCGTCTTTGTGCCCGGGATCTCCATCGAGCACTACGGCGCGAAACGCTGGATTGGATTCGGGAGCTTTTCCATTCAGCCTTCCGAGTTTTCCAAGTTTCTCTTCGTCCTCTTTGTCGCCGCCTATTTTGCGGACGTGCCGGACTTTACATTCAAGCGTATGCTTCCTGTACTCGCTGCGGGCGGCGCGATGTGCGTTCTCATCATGCTTGAACCGAATATGTCCATTACCATGTGCGTGGGGTGCGTCATGTTCGTGATGCTCTTCGGCGCGGGATGCAAGGCGAAACACCTCGCCGCAATCGGTGCGCCCTGCGCCGCCGCCGTGCCCTTGCTCATCATCGCCGAGCCCTACCGAATGAAGCGTCTTCTCGCCTTTCTCGACCCCTGGGCAAGTCCCAAAAACGAGGGATATCAACTCATTCAGTCCCTGTACGCACTCGGGAGCGGCGGACTGTTCGGCGTCGGGATCTTCAATTCCCGTCAGAAATTCGAGTTTTTGCCCTTCTCCGAATCCGACTTCATCTTCTCTATCATCGGGGAGGAGACCGGTGTTATCGGATGCCTTTTGGTGATCTCTGTTTTTCTCTTCCTCATCTATCAGGGTATCAAGCTCTCCATGAAGTGCCCCGACCGATTCGGCGCGCTCCTCGTCCTCGGAATTACCGCCGTCATCGCCGTTCAGACCGTCATCAATATCGCTGTCGTTTCCGGGTCCATTCCGCCCACAGGTCTGCCGCTGCCCTTTATGAGCTACGGCGGAAGTTCGCTCATCGTCTTTCTTGCCGCCGTCGGCGTCCTCCTCTCCGTCTCCCGTTCCGTGAACAATTCGGCCGCATTTGCCATATCATGAAATGTAGCGGCCGTGTTTTCGGCATTTACGGAAAGAGGAGATGCTTATGGAGAAATACATTATTCGGGGAGGGAGAAAGCTCAACGGTTCAGTAAAAGTTCACGCAAGCAAAAACGCGGTTTTGCCGATTCTCGCGGCTTCCATTCTCACCGAGCAAAAAGTGAGAATCAGGAACTGTCCGGGGATTTCGGACGTTGTGAATATGCTGGAGATCCTCAGAATCCTCGGATGCAGGATTGATTGGGAGGGGAGCGACGTCGTTATCGACAGCAGTCAGGCAGACAAACATAAGATTCCCGTCAGCCTCGCAAAAAAACTCCGTTCTTCAATCTTTATGCTCGGTTCCATTATCGGGCGTTTCGGGAGCGCAAGGATCTCTTATCCGGGCGGATGCGACATCGGACTCCGTCCCATCGACTTACATATTAAGGGCTTAAAGAGCCTGAACGTCGATATTGTCGAGCACTTCGGCATGATTGACTGCAACGGCAAGGGACTTTGCGGCGGGGTAATTAATCTGGATTTCCCGAGTGTGGGCGCCACTGAAAATATTATGATGGCAGCAACGCTCGCAAAGGGAAAAACCGTCATCTTAAACGCCGCCAAAGAGCCGGAGATCGAGGACCTTCAAAACTTTATCAATGCGATGGGGGGAAAGGTCTCGGGCGCGGGGAGTTCCACGGTCGAGATTGAGGGAGTATCCGAGCTGCACGGCGCGGAGTATTCGCCCATGCCCGACCGGATTGTCGCCGGAACCTATCTCATTGCCGGCGCAATGTGCGGAGGCGAGATTGAGGTGCAGAACGTCAACGCGGAACACATTCAGTCCGTTCTCTTCAAATTGCGGGAAAGTGCTTGCAAAATCGAGTGTAACCGTGATAAAATAGTCTTAACCGCTCCCGAGCGACTTCAGGCTTGCCACCTCATCGAGACAAATCCCTATCCGGGCTTTGCGACCGATTTGCAGGCACAGATGCTTGCCGCGCTCTCCATTGCGGAGGGTACGAGCGTGATCGTCGAAAATATTTTCGAGACGCGTTTTAAGCATGCGGGGGAGCTCGTTAAAATGGGCGCGAATATTACTATACGGGACCGCATGGCGGTTGTGCGCGGCGTTCCGCAGCTTTCGGGTGCGGAGGTATTCGCATTTGATTTGCGGGGCGGGGCGGCGCTTGTCCTTGCCGGGCTGGCGGCGGCGGAAACGACGATTGTAAACGACATCTACCACATCGAACGCGGGTATTTCGAGTTCGAGAAAAATCTTTCCGCGCTGGGCGCGGATATCTGCAAGGCGGATTGACTTGTTCTGTTCTCCTTGCGTGCGGAAAAAACTTCTTTGCGGGAGGCAGGACACATGGTGAAGAACAGGAACGTGCTGGTTATCTTTTTTATTTTGCTTGCGCTTATCCTGGGCATCGTGCTGTCCTGCGTGCTCCTGCGCGCCAATTCCTTTGAAATCCAAATTCTTTCCGAACCCGCCTTTCAACTGACGGAGGATTGCTCGGAAGCGACGGACCCTTATTTGGGGAAAAGTATTCTCTTTTTGAGCGTCGGGGACGTCAAGCGGGATATTGAGAAAAAAATTCCCTATGCTCGCGTGGAAAAGGTGGAAAAGAACGTTTCGAGGACGGTAATTGTCAAGCTCACAGAACGGTACGAATATTTTTGCGTCCGCTTGAAAAACGGAGAGGAAATCGGGGAACAATATATTGTGACCGACAGAGAACTCAAGGTTCTGCGCACGGGGTCGGGGAATCCCGAGACCTTCGACGGGGTGGACAAGCTCGTCGAGGCTGTGTTTCCGGCGGACCTCGTCGGGGAGGCTGTACCCGGGGAAACGCTCAAGTTCCTGCGGCAGGGGTGCGAGGAGTTTCTGCTCGCGTTTGTGGACGGGGCGGATCGCTTTGCGGAAAATGAGTTTGCGGTGCGGCAGACTTTCGATTCTCTCGAATATGTGAAGGCGCCCGATGAGGGAGACCCGCTGCGCGCAAATTGTTACGTCAAGGGAATGTACGGCTGTACCTTCTCTCTCTCGGGCGCGACCGCTGCGCCGGAGGCGTTTTTTGATAAGATGTTTGAGATATTCTATGAGGAATTCGACACCGCTGACCGCGAGGGTGCGGAAGTATGGCTTTCCTGGTCGGGCGGCGAGGTCGTAAGGAGATAGACAAAGGACACCCATGGGGATTATTCAGGCGATTCAAACCATAAAAAACGGATTTTTTGATACGCTCTTCATCGGCATTACCATGTTCGGTGAGGAGTTTTTGGTGTCGGTGGTCTTTGCCATTATCTATTTTGCGGTGGACAAGCAGTTGGGGAAAAAACTCGGCTATGCGCTCTTTTCCTCGGTCTGTTTCAACACGGTTGTCAAGGATATCGTGCGCGAACCGCGTCCGATCTCCGAATCTTGGAACAAACCTCTCTACACAGATACCGCGACGGGGTACTCCTTCCCGAGCGGACATTCGCAGGTTTCCGGTACGACCTATACCGTCCTTGCAATGCGGGTTCGGAAATGGTGGGGGTGGCTTGTCTGCGGACTTCTCATCTTTTTTGTGGGAATTTCGCGGCTCTATCTCGGCGTGCATTGGCCCATTGACGTTCTTTGCGGCTGGCTGTTCGGAATCGGTTTTGCGGTAGGTATCTCCTATGCCTATGACGCGTTCGGGCATTGGGTGGGGCTGCTTGTCTTTGTGTTTCTTCCCTTTTTGTTTGTGCTGGACGCGGAGGACGTATTCAAGGGATTCGGCATGTTTGCGGGCTTTGCGCTCTGTATGCCCCTCGAAGAAAAATATATCCATTTTACCATGGACATTCCGCGTTGGAAAAAAATCATTCGGCTTTTCGTGGGGCTGGGGTATATTATTGCGATGAAATTGCTGCTCGGTTGGATTTTTCCTGCGGGAAATCTTGCGGACTGTCTGCAATATTTTCTGCTCTCGGTATTGGGATTCTTCGTCTATCCGCTCATCTTTACAAAATGCAAATTTTAAATGTTCGGTGCGCTCGTCAAGGGGCGCATTTTTTTTGTTTTTTTGTCAAAAACAGTTGACAGATTGTCTGAAAGTGAAGTAAAATATATCCGATTAAAATAGTAGGGATTGCGATGAAAATTTCTTCCAAAGCAAGATATGGATTGAAGGCGTGCTATGCGCTCGCGGAAAATTACGGCAAGTGTCTGTCTGTGACGGCGCTCGCGGGGGAGACGGGGGCGACTGTTCCCTATCTCGAACAACTCATGATTCTGCTCAAGAAGGGTGGAATCATCGGGTCTGAAAGGGGCGCGCAAGGGGGATATTACCTGTTGAAATCCCCTTCGGAGACGGATATCGCCGAGTTGTTCGTCGCTCTTGAGGGAGATGTACTCACGACCGAATGCAACACGCGGGACTGTCAAAATTTCTGTTGTCCGACCCGCTCCTTCTTCGATATTCTGCATGACGAAATCGAAAAACTTTTAAAGGGTATGACATTGCAGAGTCTTTTGGATGAAAATCGGAAAAAGAATTGAAACATTTTGAAAAAGAGGAACAAATATGAAGAGAATTTATTTCGACCACGCGGCAACGACCTATTGCAGCGACCGTGCGAGAGAGGCGATGCTGCCCTACTTTTCGGAATTTTTCGGGAACGCAAACAGCCTGCATTCTTTCGGAAGAGAGGCGCAAAAGGCAGTGGATGGTGCGAGGGACCGTATTGCGAAATGTTTTGGCGTCAAGGCTTCCGAAATTTACTTCACGAGCGGCGGAACGGAGTCGGATAACTGGGCGTTAAAGGGCGTCATGCGGGCGCACAGGAGCCGAGGCAATCATCTGATTACGACGAAGATCGAGCACCACGCGATTTTGCATACCTGTCAGCAACTTGAAAAAGATGGGTTTGAGGTGACCTATCTCGACGTAAACGCGGACGGTATTGTGGACCCGAAACAGCTTGAGGCTGCAATAACCGACCGTACAGTGCTTGTCTCTGTCATGGCTGCGAATAACGAGATGGGGGCGATTCAGCCCATAGAGGAGATTGGGCGGATTTGCAGGGCGCACAACGTCTTTTTCCATACCGACGCCGTGCAGGCGATCGGCGCGGTGCCCATCGATATTGAACGCATGAACATTGATTTGTTGTCTTTGTCTGCGCACAAGTTTTACGGACCGAAGGGAATAGGGGTGCTGTATAAGCGCAATTCGGTACGGATTGACAAACTGATCATCGGCGGCGCGCAGGAGCGAAATATGCGGGGGGGGACGACGGATACCCCGCTCATTGTGGGAATGGCTGCCGCGCTCGAGGATGCGGTGCGGGATATGGAGAAGAACAATGCGCACAGCGCCGCTCTTCGGGACAGATTGCTCGGGCGAATCGAGAAAGAGATTCCCTTTGTCCGCGTAAACGGCTCCCGAACGAAACGACTCCCGAACAATGCGAATGTGTCCTTTGAATATATCGAAGGCGAATCGATTCTCATGAGTCTTGACCTTGCGGGGATTGCGGTTTCGAGCGGTTCTGCCTGTACTTCGGGTTCGCTCGACCCTTCGCACGTGCTCCTTGCGATGGGACTCCCGGAGGAGACGGCACATGGCTCTATTCGGTTTACCTTCGGCAAGTGCAATACGATGGAAGACGTCGATTATGCTGTGGACAAGCTCAAAGAAATCATTGAAAAATTGCGGAACATGAGTCCGCTCTTTCACAACCAGAGAGGAGAATTGAAGTATGTATAATGACAAAGTGATGGAAAATTTCGCGCACCCGCAAAACGTAGGGGAAATTGCTGACCCCTCGGGAGTGGGAACCGTCGGAAACGCGTCCTGCGGCGATATCATGAAGATGTATTTAAAGATTGAAAATGATGTCATCACGGACGCAAAATTTCAGACCTTCGGCTGCGCCGCTGCGATTGCGTCGAGCTCGATGGCGACGCAGATGGTGATCGGAAAAACAGTGGAAGAGGCATTGAAACTGACCAACAGTCAAGTGGTTGAGGCGCTCGAAGGTCTGCCGCCGCAAAAGATTCATTGCTCGGTTCTTGCGGAGGACGCAATCAAGGCTGCGATAGAGGATTATCGCAGTAAGGGGCAAAAATAGGGGTGAATTTGCTAAAAATTGAGCACATTACTATGCAATATTTAGTATTATCATAGTACTATGCAAGTTTAAAAATGAAGGGAGAGAAACGATTGACCGTTTCTCTCCCTTCGTTGCATGTCCGATAAAATTACTTGTCGGATTTTTCAGACAATTTGTCTTTTACAAACTCTTTGCCTTTTTGAACCGCTTTCTTGCCTTCCTTGGAGTCCATCAGGAGTACTCCGGCGGTGAGGCCGAGAAGCATTCCGAAAACCAGGTTGCTGTCCATAAAATTCCTCCTCATCCTTTGCGAAATTAGTGTCTGCGGTAGGGTTAAAATTATACGGGGCAATGAGAAAAGTTGTCTGGGAAAAATCGGAAAGATTTTGCATTCGTTTGGGTGATTGTGTGAAATTCGCTCCAAGACTGTTGACCTGCCGGAAGAATGGTCGGTATGAAAAAAGTTGCGCGCAAATTCTGTGAAAAGGCTGTACAAGTTCGGGCGGAACTGCTATAATACAAGCGAGAAAACTTGCTTGCAAGGGTTTTTGAGCGAAGGATTGCACCGTGAAAGAGTTTTACAAAGGAAAACGACAATGCGCAGCATTGCCGCGCATGCGACTTTCACGGTATAATAGATAGGGAAAACTTGCTGTTCTAAAGTTGGTGAGTTTTGTCAATCATTGGTAACGGAGGAGACGCCTTTGTTTCGTATCATGGCGCTGGACATCGGCGATGTCAGAATCGGAATCGCGCTTTCGGACCTTTTGCAGACCATTGCAAGTCCTTTCGAAAGCTATCGGAGAAAGGGCTTTGTCAAAGATATAGAGTATATTTTAAACCTTGCGAAAGAAAAAGAAGTCGGGCAGATTGTTTCCGGACTTCCGCTCTCCATGGACGGGTCGGAAAATGCGCAGAGCGCAAAAGTGCGTGAGTTTGCCGAAGCGCTCGCCGCAAGGACGGAAATACCCCTTTCCTTTGTGGACGAACGATTTACGACGGTTTCGGCAGAGCGGTTGCTCGTCTCCGCCGACGTTTCCCGAGAAGGGCGAAAAAAAATGGTGGACAAGATTGCCGCCGCAATTATCCTTGACAATTTTATGTCGAGAAACAAGAAGAGCTGATTATGGGGTGCCCGTGCTTTTCGGGCATTCTCTTTCAGAATATTTTAGGAGTGTAGAACACCATGGAAGAAAAGGAATTCGACGAAGAGATGGAAGGCGATATCGTGGAGCTTGAGAGCGAGGATGGCGAGACCGTTAAGTTCCAACACGTCGCTACCATTGATTATAAGGGCGATTGGTATGTGCTCTTCTCGCCTGTCGAGGCGATCGAGGGCGTCGAGGAGGATGAGGCTGTCATCTTTAAGCTCGGTACCGACGAGAACGGCGGAGACGTATTCCTGCCCGTAGAGGACGACGAACTTTTGGACGCCGTCTATGACGAGTACGTCAAGATTATGGAGGAAGAGGACGAGTGGGAGTGCGGTTGCGAGGACTGCTCCAAGGCTGACGGCTGCGCATGCAAGGACAAGCCCGAAGAGGAGTGCGACTGCGATTCCTGCACGGACGGAAGGGAGGATTCCTGCGATTGCGGCTGCAAGGAAGGACACGAGGACGGCTGTGACTGCGGCTGCGGGGATAAGAACTGCAACTGCCATTGACCGATTTTGAATATCTATTATACTGATTAACCGCTCGGTCGTTTTGTCCGGCTGTTTCTCTCCTGATTCCGGAAGATTTTTCGGAATTTTAAGAAAAAAAACAGTTGCCTAAAACGGCCGAGTATGCTATACTTGTAAAGGTTTAATGACACACTCTGCCGAAAGACCTTCTGTCCCGGAAACCGGGCGGAATCGGCGGAGGAGGCATAACAGGAGGTAAAAATTATGTCAGTAGTCACCATGAAGCAGCTGCTCGAGGCAGGCGTTCACTTCGGACACCAGACCAAGAGATGGAACCCCAAGATGAAGAGATACATCTATGCCGCGCGCAATGAGATTCACATCATCGACTTGCAGATTACCGTGGGCATGATCGAGGAGGCGTACAAGTTCGTCAACTCCGTCGCAAAGGCAGGAAAGCCCATTCTCTTCGTCGGAACCAAAAAGCAGGCGCAGGACGCCATCAAGGAAGAGGCGCTTCGCTGCGGACAGTACTATGTGAATTCCCGTTGGCTGGGCGGCACGCTCACCAATTATAAGACGATTAAGACGAGAATCGACCGCCTCAACAAGCTCAATCAGATGGAAAAGCTCGGCGAGTTCGATCTTCTGCCCAAGAAGGAAGTCGCGAAGCTCCGTGCCGAAAGGGACAAGCTGGAGACCAACCTCGGCGGAATCAAAGATATGCGCAGCATGCCCGGCTGTATGTTTATTGTTGACCCCAAGAAGGAGTCTATCGCGCTCTCCGAGGCGAAGGCTTTGAACATTCCCGTCGTCGCAATCGTCGATACAAACTGCGACCCCGATGAAATCGATTATGTCATTCCGGGCAACGACGACGCAATCCGTGCCGTCAAACTCATTTCGTGGGTGATGGCGAACGCGGTTGTCGAAGCCAATCAGGGCGAACAGGCGGTTCCTGCGGCGAGCCCCCTTCAGGCTCCTGCCGCTGTTGAGACCGCAGCCGCTGCTCCGGCAGAGGCGCCCGCTGTTGAGGCTCCCGTTGCGGAAGCTGCCGCGGAATAAGTTTTTCGGAGGTTAACGAATATGGCGAATTATACGATGGACGATATCAAGACCCTGCGCGAGCGCTCCGGCGTCGGCATTTCCGACTGCAAGAAGGCGCTTGACGAGTGCAACGGCGATATGGAGAAAGCGGTGGAATGGCTCCGTGAGAAGGGGCTTGCGACCGCCGCCAAGAAGGCGGGCAGAATCGCCGCCGAAGGCATTGTCGATAGCTACATTCACATGGGCGGAAAGGTTGGCGTGCTTCTCGAAGTCAACTGCGAGACCGATTTCGTTGCGCGCGGCGACAAGTTCAAGGAGCTGGTGCACGATATCGCGCTGCATATTGCCGCGGCTAAGCCCGAGTTTGTGAGCATGGACGAAATTCCTGCGGAAAACATCGAGCATGAAAAGATGATTCTGCGTGAGCAAGCCGCGAACGACCCCAAGACGCAGGGCAAGCCTGCCGCGGTTATCGACAAGATGGTCGAGGGGCGAATCAAAAAGTATTTCGAAGAGGTCTGCCTCCTCGAGCAGAAATTTGTCAAAGATCCCGAGCGCACCATCGGACGGTTGATTGTTGATGCGACGGCGACCATCGGAGAGAAAATTACCGTGCGCCGTTTCGTCCGTTTTGAGATGGGCGAGGGGCTCGAGAAGAAAAAGGACAATTTTGCCGAGGAAATCAACGCGCAGGTTTCCAAGCTCAAGGCGTAATTCAAATGAGTTGCAGAGGGGACACAGGTTTTTAAATTTGTGTTCCCTTTTTTAAAGGGTACGCCTTGAGAAGCCTTTTCGCAAGAGTTTGATTGCTCCGGCGAGAACTTGGTTCGGGCGTTTTGAAAAAAATAGAGGAGCGGATTTTTCGGGCTATGGTCAAGTATCAGCGGATTGTAATCAAGATTTCGGGAGAGGCGCTTGCGGGCGAAAACGGGTTCGGCATCGACAACAGCAGGGTGGAATACGTTGTCGGGCAGATCAAGAAGGTCGTTCAGGAGGGCGTACAGGTGGCGGTCGTCATCGGCGGAGGAAACTTCTGGAGAGGACGGCAGGCAAGCCCCGAAATGGATCGTACCACTGCCGACCATATGGGAATGCTCGCGACCATTATCAATTCTCTTGCGATGCAGGACGCGCTCGAGCGCAACGGCGTGCCGACCCGGGTGCAGACCGCTTTGACCATTACCCGTATCGCCGAGCCCTACATTCTGCGCAGGGCGATTCGGCACCTTGAAAAAGGGCGGGTTGTCATCTTTGCCTGCGGGACGGGAAACCCCTTCTTCTCCACGGACACGGGCGCCGCGCTCCGGGCTGCGGAAATCAACGCGGACGTTTTGCTCCTCGCCAAGAATATCGACGGTATCTACGACAGCGACCCGAAGAAAAATCCCGCTGCCAAAAAGTTTGATGAAATCTCCTATATGGACGTGATTTCAAAGGAACTCAAGGCGATGGATACCACTTCGATTTCCATCTGCAAGGAGAACGATATTCCAATTATTGCCTTTGCGCTCCTCGAGGAGGACAGTATTGTGCGCGCGGTCGAGGGCGAAAAGATCGGTACGGTTATAAAGTGAGCGATTTCAGGTTAAAATAAGAAAGAGAGGAAAGAAGAATGGCAGATATGAACGTGATCCAAGACGTCAAGAACAAATTGGCACAAAAGCTGGACAAGACCATCGACGTATTGCAGTCGGAGTATGACGGCGTGCGCGCCGGAAGGGCGAATCCGCATCTTCTCGACCGCGTTTCGGTGGATTATTACGGGACCATGACTCCCATCAATCAGGTGGGCAACATCACCGTTCCCGAGGCGAGAATGCTTCAGATTTCGCTGTGGGACAACAGCATGCTGAAAAGCGTCGAAAAAGCCATTCTTGAGGCGAATATCGGGATTACGCCCGTCAATGACGGAAAGGTTTTGCGTCTTGTGTTCCCCGAACTGACAGAGGAACGCAGAAAGGAGCTTGCCAAACAGGTGCGTAAGCTCTCTGAAGACGCAAAGGTTGCCGCGCGCAATATCCGCAGAGATACCATGGACGCCTTCAAGAAGATGAAGACCGACAAGCAGATTACCGAGGATGAGCTTGCGAACTTTGAGAAGGACGTTGAAAAGGTGTTTGCCAAGTATATCGAGAATATTGACGCGCTCACCAAGGACAAAGAAAAGGAGATCATGAGCGTCTGATGAGGGCGCCCATTCGGGACGGCGACGTCCTGCTCGGAAAGACTCTGCCGGAGGCGCAAGCATTGTGCCCCGGCAAACATTTTATTGTGAGGGAGACGAACGGAAAGTTTGCCGAAGGAGAGCCGCGGATTGTGCGCGCCCGCTGTTCGGAGGACTCGATAGAGGTCGTGACTTCCCGGTTTAAGGATATCGAATGAGAGAGGAACGGGGCGCAGCAACCGCGCCGGACTGCGAAAGACTGCCGCGACACATTGCTTTTATCATGGACGGCAACGGGCGGTGGGCAAAAAAGCGGCTCTTGCCGCGCAATATGGGACACCGCGCCGGAGTCAAGAGCCTTGAAAAGGTGCTCGAATCCGCTTTCGGCATGGGGGTTTCTATTGTCACGGTCTTTGCCTTTTCCACCGAAAACTGGAACCGGAGCAAGGAAGAGGTGGACGGTCTCTTTGACATTTTGCGCAACTATTTTCATTCTCACCCCGGCGAATACGCGGAGCGGGGGATTCGAGTGAAATTTCTCGGGGATCTCTCCCGTTTGCCCGCCGACCTCATCGAGGCGTGCGGGGTGATCGCCGATAAGACCGCGGACTGCGACAAATTTCAGTTAAATATCGCCCTCAACTACGGGGGACGGGACGAGCTTCTGCGTGCGGCGCGGCTCGCCGCGGAGAGCGGTGAGGAGCTGACCGAAGAGAGCTTTAAAAAGTTTCTCTATACGGGGGACATTCCCGACCCTGACCTCGTCGTGCGGACGAGCGGGGAGATGCGTGTCTCCAATTTTCTTCTGTATCAGACCGCATATTCGGAACTTTACTTTACGGATACGCTTTGGCCGGATTTCGGCGAGAGGGAGCTGAAGGCGGCGATTGAGGATTACAGGAAGCGGAGCAGACGTTTCGGACGGGCGTGATTTCCGCGGAATAATAGGTTTGACGGCTCGGGGATAGGTGAGGCGTTTGTCTGCCTTCGCGTCTGTGCATAAAATAGGGATTTTCAGGGGTTACTATGGGAAAACGGCTGGTCACTGCTGCCGTGCTCATTGCCATTTCGCTTGCGGCGCTCTGGCTGTGGACGGTTGACAATCTATGGTTTGCGATCTATATCAATCTTGTGGTAACGCTCGGCGTCTATGAGATGGTTCGGAATTTGAAGGAGTTTCTTCCTGTTCCCGTCTCTGCGCTCCTGGTGCTCTTTGCCGCTTCCACTTACGTGATTTTTCGGTTCTTGGGATTCGAGGCAGTTCTGTATGCCGCAATTCTGCTCTTTTTGGTCTGCTTTTTGTGGATTGTCTTTACAAAAGAGACGACCTTGCAGAGCGTCTCTTCGGTCGCGCTTGTCATCGTCTATCCCACGATTGCGCTCTCCGTCGCGTATATTCTCAACGCGCAGGAGAACGGACTGTTTCTGATTGTTTTTATGATATTGACTTCCTGCCTCGCGGACAGTATGGCGTACTTTGTGGGAAGGCTGTGCAAGGGTCCCAAACTTTGCCCGGAAATCAGCCCGAACAAGACGATTTCGGGCGCGGTCGGCGGGCTCGCCGGCGGACTGATTGCGGCTGTTGTCGCGTACTATTTCTTCTTGAACGTGTTTCCCGAATTTCCGGTCTATCCGATTTGGCAGCTCTTGATAGCGGGATTTTTCGGCGCGGCGTTTACCGAGGTCGGAGACCTTGCAGAGAGTTTTATCAAACGGCAGCTCGGCATTAAGGACTTTTCCAACTTGCTTCCCGGACACGGAGGGGTCATGGACCGAATCGACGGCATGATCTTCTGTAATTTCTTTATGTTCTTCTTTTTCTTTGTGATTCTATGAAAAACTCGGCGGGCGGCACAACTGAATCGAGAAAGGTTGCGGTTTTGGGGTGTACGGGTTCGGTCGGTACGCAGACTCTGAATGTGATTCGGCGAAATCCCGCAAGGCTCGCCGTCTGCGCGCTTGTCTGCCATTCGGATACCGAGACCCTGAAGGCGCAGATTGCCGAATTCCGTCCCGCTTACGCGGGCGCGAGCGGTATTTCCGAGGACGACCCGCGGGCGGTTTCCCTGAAAGGAGAGTTTCCCGGTGTGTGTTTTTGTTTCGGGAAAAGGGCGCTCGAAGAGGGGGTTCGCGAGGATGCGGATATTGTTGCGGTTGCTGCGACGGGGTTGTGCGCGCTGGGCGCGACGCTGAAAGCGATTGACCTCGGAAAAGCGATTGCGTTTGCGAGCAAGGAGATTCTCGTGGGCGCGGGGCACATCGTCATGCCGCGCGCGCGGGCGAAGGGGGTGCCCTTTCTGCCTGTTGACAGCGAACACAGCGCGATTTTTCAGTGCTTGCAAGGACGGGCGGGGAACGCGGTTTCCCGTGTGATTCTGACGGCGAGCGGGGGAGCTTTCCGCGACCTTTCGGCGAAGGAACTCAAAAAAGTCCGCGCGAGGGACGCGCTTCGGCACCCGACCTGGAAGATGGGCAGAAAAATTACGGTTGACTGTGCGACCCTCGTCAACAAGGGACTCGAGGTCATCGAGGCGACTTGGCTCTTCGACCTTCCTCCCGAGAGGGTGGACGCGGTGATTCATCCGCAGAGCGTCATACATTCTATGGTGGAATTCGAGGACGGGGCGGTGCTTGCGCAGCTCTCCGAGCCCTCTATGGAACTGCCGATTTCCTATGCGCTGCTCTACCCCGAGAGAGTGCCCTGCGGTTTGAACCCCTTACGCTTTGAGACCCTCGGGGAACTGACCTTTCGGGGGATTGACGAGGCGAGATTTCCCTCCTTTGCGCTGGCGAAACAGGCGCTGATTGCCGGAGGATTTGCGCCCCTCGTATTCAACGCCGCGAACGAAGTCGGTGTGGAATACTTTCTTGAGGACAGGATTCTCTACCCGGAAATCTATGAAATTCAGAGAGACGCTCTCGAACATTTCGATTTTCCGATTCAGAACGATCCCGATTGCGTATATTATATAGACGGCGAGGTCAAGTCCTGGTGCCGTCAAAATGTTGGAAAGGGAGCGTACCATTGATCGTACTCTATATTCTTTTAGCCATTGCCATTCTGCTGTTTATGGTCATGATCCACGAGTTCGGACACTATATCAGCGCGAAAATTCTCAAGTTTAAGGTCAACGAATTTTCAATCGGATTCGGCAAGGCAATCTTTCAAAAGACGAGAAAGAACGGCGAAATCTTTTCCGTGCGGCTGGTGCCGCTCGGCGGTTACTGCGCGTTTGAGGGAGAGGACGAGGACAGTCCTTCCCCTGACGCTTTCACCAACCAAAAACCTTGGAAACGGCTTATTGTGCTCTTTTCGGGCGCGTTTATGAACTATCTCTTCGCGCAGTTCCTCATTATCGTGGTGTTCTTCTCGGCGGGAATCAATTTTCTGTCGATTTACGAGGGAAGCGAGGAACAGCCGGGCATCCTTCCGCCCGCGCCGGGGACTGTTGCGAATCCGATTCAGGCGGGTGACGTTCTCATCTCCGTGGACGGGCATTATCTCTATCTGAACAATCTTGCCGAGCGTACCGAAAAGTACAAAAAGGGCGATGAGGTCAATTTTGAAATCTACCGCCCTTCGACGGGGGAATTTCTCGACCTCGTGCTCACGAAGGGGGATTATATCGGCACCGACGAAGAGGGAAATCCCTATATCTATACGGGGTTCGGGTTTGTACAGAGCTCGACTGCCGTCAGGCTGCCCTTTGGACGAACGCTCGGAATCTGCTTTACCTACGCCTTTGATATGGCGACCTTTATCCTCAATATACTTTGGCAGCTCATCACCTTCCAAACAAGTATTCTGAATCTCGGCGGACCGATTACGACCATCGGCGTGACCGCGGAGGTCGCAAGCACCGGATTCTGGAATCTCATGAACCTGACTTCTATGATCGGACTCAACCTCGCCGTATTCAATCTGCTCCCGTTCCCGGCGCTGGACGGCGCGAGAATGGTCTTTACCACGATTGAATGGATACGGGGAAAGCCGATCAATCGCAAGGTGGAAGGGTATATTCACGCGGGCGGTCTCGTGTTTCTCTTTGGATTGGTCATCATTCTCGACCTCATTAAAATTTTTACGGGGACCATCACATGAGCACGAAGTCGGTCAAAATCGGAACGCTCCGCTTTGGCGAGGGCGTTCTTGTGCAGTCTATGACCAATACGAAAACTTCGGACGCGCAGGCGACAATCGCGCAAATTCTTGCATTGGAGCGCGCCGGTTGCGATATCGTCCGCGTTTCCGTGCCGGACGAGGCGAGTGCGGACGCGATTTCCGAAATCAAAGGAGGAATCTCCTGTCCGCTTGTCGCGGATATTCATTTTGACTACAAACTCGCCCTGCGCGCGTTGGAGCGGGGATCGGATAAAGTTCGAATCAATCCCGGCAACATCGGGGCAGGAGCGCGAGGCGACGCGGAGAGGCATTCTCGGCTCGCCGCAATTGTGGATTGCGCAAAAGAGCACGGCGCGTCCATTCGCGTGGGTGTGAACGCGGGTTCGCTTGAGCCAGAAATCGAGCGGGAGTTTGGACGGACGGGAGAGGCGCTTGCGCGCTCTGCATTGCGGAATGTCCGGCTTCTGGAGGATTTGAACTTCGATCAAATTGTGATTTCGGTCAAGGCTTCGGACGTCCGCACGACCATTGATGCATACCGCAGACTCTCGGCGCTCTCTCCGTACCCCCTGCATCTCGGGGTCACGGAGGCAGGGACGCGGATCATGGGAACGGTCAAAAGCGATATTGCGCTCGGGAGCTTGCTCGCCGACGGAATCGGGGACACCATACGGGTGTCGCTCGCGGGGGACCCTGTGCAGGAGGTGTATGCCGCAAAACGCATCCTTCGCGCGCTCGGTATCGACAGGGATTACGTCGAGGTCGTCGCGTGCCCGACCTGTTCGCGCACCTGTATTCCCGTCGAGGAACTTGCTACACGGGTGGAGGAATATACCAAAGATTTGCGGGTTCCCATGAAAGTTGCGGTGATGGGCTGCGTCGTCAACGGAATCGGGGAGTCAAAGGGTGCGGACTTCGGTATCGCCGGAGGGAAAGGGCGTTCGGCGCTCTTTTCGGGCGGTGAAGTAAAAAAAAGCGTTTCAAATGCGGAAATATTTGACGCGCTCAAAGAGGAAATCGACCGCAGGGCAGAGACTTTGCGGAAAGAGAATACAGGAGGAGAAGGGAGACAATGAGAACGTTTGAAAGTTTTGGGGTGATGATTGACTGTTCGAGAAACGCAGTCATGCGCCCGGAGCAGGTCAAAAAATACATGGGTATTCTGTCAAAAATGGGATACAACATGGTAGAGCTCTATACCGAGGACACTTTTGAGGTGACGGACGAGCCCTATTTCGGATATATGCGCGGCAGATATACCCAAAAGGAACTCAAGGAGCTCGATACATATGCGCAGTCGGTCGGAATCGAGCTCATGCCCTGCGTGCAGACGCTTGCGCACCTTGAAAGCATTTTTCGCTGGCAGGAGTATGTGGGCATTCGCGACCTGAATGACATTTTGCTCGTCGGCGAGGAGCGCACCTATCGACTCATCGACAATATTTTCCGTACGCTTGCGGAGTGCTTTACCTCTCGCAGAGTCAATATCGGCATGGACGAGGCGCACATGCTCGGACTCGGGAAATATTTTGAAAAGCACGGTCTGCGCAATCGTTTCGATATTATCTACGAGCATCTCCTGAAAGTTCTCGAGATTGCCGATAAATACGGCTTCACCTGTTTAATTTGGAGTGACATGTTCTTCCGAATCGCCAATCGCGGCGAGTACTATACGGAGAAAGAAATCGAAATTCCCGACGAAATTATCGCGAAAGTACCCAAGAACCTCGAGCTCATCTACTGGGATTACTACCATACGGATAAGGCTACATACGACAACATGCTGAACCTTCACCAAAAATTCGACAGTCCCGTTTGGTTTGCGGGCGGTGCCTGGGCTTGGAAGGGGTTTGCGCCGAGCAACGGATTTTCTTTCCGAACAACGAAACCCGCGATGGAGAGCTGTGTCGAGCACGACGTCAAAAATATTCTGATTACGATTTGGGGAGACAACGGCGGGGAATGCTCTCGGTTTTCTGTTTTGCCCGCCCTGCTGTATGCGATTGAGACATACAGGGGGAATACCGACCTCGAGGATATCAAGGCGAAATTTAGGGAGATTACCGGGGAGGATTTCGACGCGTTTGCAGCGCTCGACCTGCCCGACGCGATCAATGGGAATCGAGAAGATATGCTGAATCCCTGCAAGTATCTGCTCTATTCCGACCCGTTCAACTGTTTTCTGGAACCGACCCTTGCGGGCGGAGAAGGGGAACAATTCGCGAAAATTTCCGAAACGCTTGCAGGATATGCCGAAGCGAGCGAGTTTTCCTATCTCTTCGAGACCCTCTCTTCGCTCTGCCGTACGCTTGCGGACAAGAGCGGGCTGGGGATTGCGACCCGCGATGCCTACCGGCGCAGAGATGAGAAGGCGCTTGCCGCCCTGATTGCGCGATGTGATCGCGTGACTGCGGAAATCGAGGTCTTTGTTCGGGCGTTCCGAACGCAGTGGTTTACCGACAATAAGCCCTGCGGATTCGACGTACAGGAGCTGCGGCTCGGCGGGCTGCTCATGAGAATGCGGAGCTGCAAAGAGCGGTTGCAGGCGTTTCTCGACGGGAAAATTGACAAAATTGAGGAACTCGAGGAAGAGCTTTTGCCCTATAACGGCAATGCAGAGAAGAGAATCCTTTGCTATAATGGGTGGAGCACAAACGCAACGAACAACGTTGTGTAGAGCATGCGGATTATCACGTTGCTTTGACGGAGGAAGGTGTGAAGTACGTCTGCAAATTTGACGAGCTCCTGCACGGAGAAGTAAAAAACGAATACATATTGAGCTTGAAAAAGTGCGAGCTGATCCGGGATACGCGGAGCGCGACGTTCTTCTTTGCCGTTTCTCAAATTCCCGACGAGAATGAGAAGGCGCGCATACTCGGCGCGCTCAGAAAACTTGTGCCGAAGTGTGTCGAGCGTATCTCCGCGAGTTATACGAGAATCTATTTCGACGACGAGGTGCTCCGCGCCTTTCTCAAAAATTTTCTCTCCAAAAATGCGGCGTCCTTACTGTGCGGTGTGGATTTTGAGCGGGTTGCGTTGAAGGAACAGACGCTGAAAATCCCTGTGGACGAGAATATTTTGCAGTTTTTGGGGGACGGAAAGCTTGCAAGTACTCTTGAAAATGCGCTTTCCGCAGAGTACTATGCATATTTTAAGGTCCAATTTTCTGCGGCGGAAGTCTTTCAGCCCATTGAGGAAGAAGAGGTTATTGTTGCGCCTGTATCAAAACGGGCGATTTCCGTGGCGAATCGGGCAAAGCTCGTCGGGAGCGAGGTTGAGGGAGACGCGTCCTATCTTTCGGACGTCTCCGCAGAGGGAGCGGAGGTGGTGCTCTGCGGGAAAATTAAGTTTTTCACCGAACGGGTACGCACCAAAAAGGACGGTTCGCAGGGCGCGTATTTTACCTTCGAACTCGAGGATTTTACCGGCAAAATTCGGTGCGTCTATTTTCCTTCCGACAGCGTTTTGGAAAAATTCCGTCAGCTCAAGGATGGGGACGAGGTGATTTGTTCGGGCGACGTCAAGCGGGACAACCGCGGAAACGGTTTCAGCTATATGGTGCGTTCGCTTTCGCATTGCGAACTTCCCAAAGATTTTGTGCCCGAGGCGCCGCCCTCAAAGCCTGCCGCGTCCAAGTATCAGGTCATTTTTCCCGAGCCCTATTTTCGGGGGAATCAGGTAGATCTCTTCGGGAGCGTTGAGGATTTCGTAGCGCCCGAACTGCGTGAACATATCTATGTCGCGTTTGACTTCGAGACGACGGGGCTTGACCCTGAAACGGATAAAATAATCGAAATCGGTGCTGCGAAAATTGTGGACGGCAAGGTCACGGAGAGCTTTTCCGCGCTCATTGACCCCGGGCGTCCGCTCTCCGAAACCATTACGGAGCTTACCGGGATTACAAATGAGATGCTTGCCGGAAAACCCGGGATAGAAGAGGTTATGCCCGATTTCTATAAGTTCACGCGCGGAAGCGTGTTGGTCGGTCACAATATTGCGGGATTCGATATGAAATTTCTGCAAAAGAATGCGGTGGAGTGCGGGTATTGGTTCGAGAATGAGATTTTGGATACGCTGACCTTTGCGCGGGAAAACCTCACGGGCGTGCCGAACTATAAGTTGAATACCGTTGCGGATTATCTCGGCGTGACGCTCGAATCTCATCACCGCGCCACGGACGACGCGATCTGTTCGGGGGATATCATGATTGAAATTTACAACCGCCTCGCCCGAAAGCGGCAGGATGCGGCTGCGGGAGAGGTTGCCGCTGCCGTGGCGCCCGAGGAGAGGGTGTAGGCAAAAATCGTTGCGGCTGCGACGCCGATGAGAGCGGGTATTCGAAAATTGCAACGGGAGAGGTTGCTGCTGCCGTGTCGCCTTATGAGAGCGGGACGGAGTAAAAATCATTCGATAAATTTCGGCGATTTGCGCGATAGGAAGGAATTTTGAAAAATCTTGCGGAAGTTTTTGCGGATTTTTCAAAAAAGTGCTCAAAATTGTTTGTCAAACCGCGCAGAATATGGTATGATAGAACCAACTTAAAAAAGATGTTTTTCTTTTAAGAGTGGGACCTTCCCGCTCTTAATTTTTTGTAAGGGAGTTCCTTTTCTATGTCGGTTGCCGAAAACAGGATATTCGAAACGCTTGCGCCCGTTGTGGAGCGCGAGGGCGCGGAGCTCGTCGAAGTCAAGGTTGCGGAAATATCCAAGAAACTTTCCGTGACGCTCTTCATTCACTGCGCGGAACACGCCGTGACCCTAGAGGACTGCGAGCGCGTGCACCGTGCCGTCGATGAGCCGCTGGATCAGCTTGACCCCACGGAGGGCAGGGCTTACACCCTCAACGTCTCTTCGCTCGGGCTCGACCGCCCCATTCGGACGGACGGGGATTTTCGCCGCAATCTCGGTGAGGAGGTCACCGCAAAATTCTTTGCGCCCGAGAACGGGAAAAAGGAAATTTCGGGCGTTTTAGAGGACTTCGACGCGGAGACGTTTACGCTCGGCGTCGGCGGAGAGAAACGCATGTTCGAGCGCAAAAAAGCCTGCAAGATTTCGCTCAAGCTCGATTTTTAGGGCGGGCGGTTAAAAGTGTGCATTTATAACGGAGGTTATTATGATTAATAAGGATTTCTTTTTGGCTCTTGAGGACCTCGAGAGGGAAAAGGGCATCAGGCAGGAGACTTTCATCGAGACGCTGGAAAGCGCGCTCGTCTTTGCTTATAAAAAGAATTTCGGTTCCGCGTCGGGAATTTCGGTCAAGCTGAATCCCGAAAAGAATACCATTAAGGTCTATGGAATCAAGACGGTTGTAGAGGAAATCACCGACCCCGACCGCGAAATTACTCTCGAGGAGGCGCGGGAAATCAAGAAAACCGCGAAAGTCGGAGACGTTCTGACCGAAGAGATTACGCCCAAGGACTTCGGGCGGATTGCGGCGCAGACCGCGAAACAGGTCATTATGCAGAGACTCAAGGAGATCGAGCGGGACGTTGCAGTCGAGGAGTTTACCGAAAAGGAAAATGAGGTTCTGACCTGTATCGTCCGGCGAATCGAGGGCACGAATGTGTTTGTCGATATCGGAAAGGGACAGATTGAGGGAATCCTCATGGCTGGAGATCAGATCAACGGCGAGCATTACGAAGTCAACGATAAATTTAAGGTCTATGTCAAGAAGGTTCGCACGACGGCGAAGGGACCGCAGATTGTGGTTTCGCGCACGAGCGCGGGACTTGTCAAGCGGCTGTTCGAGAACGAGGTTCCGGAGATTCGGCAGGGGCTCGTCGTCATCAAGTCTATCGCGCGGGACGCGGGGCAGCGTACGAAGATGGCTGTCTTTACCGAGGAATCGGGTATTGACCCGGTGGGAGCCTGCGTCGGAAACAAGGGCATGCGCGTCAATGCGGTCGTTTCCGAGTTGGGCGGAGAGAAAATCGATATTATTCCCTGGAGCGAAGATCCGCTTGAGTTTATTGCGCGGGCGCTTTCGCCGGCAAAGGTCATTCTGGTGCAGACGAACAGCGAGGAAAAGAGCGCAAAGGTGATTGTACCCGACGACAAGCTTTCGCTTGCGATCGGCAAGGACGGACAAAATGCGAGACTTGCCGCACGGCTCACGGGCTGGAAGATCGACGTCAAGTCCCGTTCGCAGGCTTTGAAGATGGAAGAATTCGCGGATATTGCGGCTGAAATCGGCAGGGCGGAATAGGAGAGGAGCGTCCATGGCGGAAAAGAAAGTTCCCATGCGCATGTGCGTCGTCTGCCGCGAGATGAAGGACAAACGGAGTTTGCTCCGCGTCGTCAAGACGCCCGAGGGTGAGGTCAAAATCGACCCCAAAGGCAAGATGTCCGGGCGGGGCGCTTATGTTTGCTCTGACCCGAAATGCAGAGCGAAATGCGCAAAGACAAAGTTTTTCAACAAGCTGTTCGGAATGCCGGTGCCAGACGCAATTTACGCGGAACTGACGGGTGCGGCAGAGGAGTCGGATGGAACGGACAAAATTTGAAACCTATGCGGGGTTTGCGATTCGCGCCGGAAAACTCGTGCGCGGCACAAACGCCATCAAGGCGACGCGAAAGCGGATTTGGTCCCTCTTTCTGTGCGGAACTGCTTCGGAGAATACCCGAAAAGAGGCTGTTTCGATTGCGAGAAAGACGGGCGCGCCCCTCTTTGTGACCGAGGGGCTGAACATTGCCGACGTCGTGCATAAGGAAAACTGCAAGCTCGTCGCGTTTTTGGATAAAAATCTGTCCGATGCAGCGGTGCAAAACGCGGACGAACATTTTAAACGAGTAAATACCATCGGGGGTGTCTGATTTTGAGCACAACGAACGAAACGAAAACACAGACTTACGAAAACCTGAAGAAGATCAGCGCGGTTATTGCCGAGGAAACGGGCGCGGGTCTGATTTCTGAAGTCAGAGAATCCAAAAAACAGCTCGACCAGATTCTCGCTAAAATTAAGGCGCAGGCGGAGACCTTCCGTCTCGAGCGCGCCGAGCGGGAAGCTGCGGAGGCGGAAGCCGAGGCAAAAGAGGCTGAAAATGCCGAGGTTGTGCCGGAGGTTTCCGCGCAGCCCGAGAGCCCGGAGGCAGCGGTCCCCGAAGCTGCGCCGGCGGAGGAGCCGAAGTCTGAAGTTCACGAGGAGAAATCCGAACCGATCAAGGCGGAAGAGCCTGCTCCCGAGGTGCGGGAACCGGAACCGGTTGTCGAGGCGCCTGCGGAGAAGGCTGAGGAAAAGACCCAGGCGCAGCCTGAAGAACCGGTCGTTCCGGTTGAGCCTGAAAAACCTGCCGAGCCCGAAAAGCCGGTGAAAAAGAAGATTATTATCGAGTCTGTCGTTCGCGAGCATCAGGAGCGTCTCGCGCGGGCGGAGCTTGCCAAACAGCGCAAGCTCGACCCGAATTTCGGACGCACACCCCGCGGTCCGAGACCGGACGGAGCGCCCGGTCAGAATATCAACAGTCGGTTTATCAACAACAATACCCGCGTCAAGCGGGATGGGTTTATGTCCGATATGGATCGGAATCGGACGGGGGCAAGACCGCCCTTTGATCCAAACCGCAGACCTGCCGGACCGCGTCCCGCCGGAGCGGCGCCGGGAAGATTTGCTCCGCCGCCGGCAGTTCCCGACCGCAACGCGCCTGCAAAGAAGAAAACGCCCGAAAAGAGCTATGACAGTGACAAGAAGATGAGCAAAAAGGCGCTCATCAACCGCGGCTTTATCACGACCAACACGACCGACCCCGAGGAGAGAATGGGGTCCCGCAAGTTTAAGGTCAAAAAGAAGTCCGAGGACAGGGCGGCAGAGCGCATTAAGATTGAGAAGGCGGTTGTCAATACCGACGTGATTCCGGTCAAAGTTCTCTCCGATAAGCTCGGCATTACCGCGACAGAGATTACAAAGCGGCTCTTCAAGGAGGGTATTATCAAGACAATCAACGAGTCGGTTGACTTCGACACGGCGGCATTCATAGCCGCGGACCTCGGCATCGAGCTTGAGCTCAAAATGGATAAATCCGCAGAGGAACTCCTTTCGGATGTGTTTGTGGAGGACAATTCCAATCTGGTCAAGCGTCCGCCCGTCGTGACTGTTATGGGTCACGTTGACCACGGCAAGACCTCGCTCCTTGACGCCATTCGCAAGACCAATGTCACGGGCGGCGAAGCTGGCGGTATTACGCAGCACATCGGCGCTTATCAGGTCAAGTGCATGAATGAACTCATTACCTTTATTGACACCCCCGGGCACGAGGCGTTTACCGCAATGCGCGCGCGGGGCGCACAGGTCACTGATATTGCGATTCTGGTTGTCGCGGCGGATGACGGCGTGATGCCGCAGACCATCGAGGCAATCAATCATGCGAAGGCGGCGGACGTTCCGATTATCGTCGCGATCAATAAGATGGATAAGCCGTCGGCGAACGTTGATCGCATCAAGCAACAGCTCTCCGAGCAGGGAATCCTTCCCGAAGAGTGGGGCGGCGATTCGATTATGGTCCCCGTTTCGGCGCACACCGGGCAGGGAATTGACAAACTTCTCGAATCCGTGCTGTTGGTTGCGGACGTGCAGGAGCTGCGCGCGAATCCCAAGAATCAGGCGAAGGGCAGTATTATCGAAGCCAAGCTCGACAAGGGCAAGGGTCCTGTCGCGACGGTTCTGATTCAGAACGGCACGCTCCATATCGGCGACAATATTATTTCCGGTACTGCGGCGGGGCGCGTGCGCGCGATGCTCGACGACAAGGGACGTAACGTCAAGGAAGCCGGACCGTCGAGCGCGGTTGCGGTGCTCGGTTTCTCGGAGGTTCCGGAGGCCGGAGAGAGCGTGTTTGCGGTGGAATCCAACCTTTCTCGGCAGGTTCTCGAAGAGCGTATCGCAAAGATTAAACAGGACAAAATTAAGGCGGAGACCAAGGTTACGCTCGAGGATATTCTATCCAAGACTTCCGAGGGCGAGGTCAAGGGGCTCAACCTCATCATCAAAGCGGACGTGCAGGGAAGTGTGGAAGCTGTCAAGCAAGCCATTTTAAAGCTGTCCAACGAAGAAGTCAAAATCAGCATTGTGCACGCGGGAGTCGGCGCGATCAACGAGTCCGACGTCACGCTTGCGAATGCGGCGTCCGCAATTGTTATCGGTTTCAACGTGCGACCGGATACCAACGCCAAAACGCTCGCGGAGCGCGAGAAGGTGGATGTGCGGTTGTACCGCATTATCTATGAGGCGATTGACGATATCGAGGCTGCGATGAAGGGAATGCTTGCGCCCAAGTATAAGGAAGTGATTCTCGGTCACGCGGAAGTGCGGAGCGCCTTCAAAATTACGGGCGTCGGAATGGTTGCGGGCAGCTATGTAACGGACGGAAAGATTGTGCGGGCGGGCAAGATTCGTCTTCTCCGCGACAATACCGTCATTCGCGACGGCAATATCAACGCTTTAAAGCGGTTTAAAGACGACGTGAAGGAAGTTGCGCAGGGCTTTGAGTGTGGCATCTCGCTCGAGGACTTCAACGACATCAAAGAGGGCGACATCATCGAATGCTATCAGCTTGAGGAGATCAAACGCTGACGGCGGTCTGATGTCCCCGCAATTTCGGGAGGGGTATCATGAAGGTCAGAATGGAAAAAATCAACAGCGAAATTCAAAAGGCGCTTTCGGAGATTATCTCCCATCGTGTCAAGGATCCCCGCGTGACGGGGCTTGTCTCCGTGCTCGGCGTGGAGACGACCTCCGACCTCAAGCACTGCAAAGTTCTGCTCTCTGTTTACAGCAAGGACGAATCGGAAGTAAAATCGACCTTCGGGGCGATTGAACGGTGCGGGGGATTTATCCGGCATGAGCTCGGAAACGAAGTTTCCCTGCGTATTCTGCCCGAACTGCATTTCGTACTCGACGATTCGATTTCGTATAGCTTTAAAATTTCAAAGATGATTGACAACCTGTCGGAGGACAAACATTCATGACGGCACAATCGACGATAGAGGAGATCGCTACCGCCCTGCGTGGTGCGAAACGAGTTGCAATCATTTCCCATACCCGACCGGACGGCGACACTCTTGGGGCGAATCTCGGTCTCGGCGCGGCGCTCCGTTCGCTCGGAAAGACCGTATCCAATCTTTGCGAGGACGAAATCCCCGCAAAGTTTTGCTATATGGAAGGTTTTTCGGAGTTTAACCGTTTGCAGTCCGAAAACTTCGACCTCGCGGTCAGCGTGGACTGCGGCGACCTTCAAAGACTGGGGCGCTGTGAGGAAGTGTTTTCCTCCTGCAAAAAAACGGTCAATATCGACCACCATATTTCCAATGATTACTATGCAAAATTGAATTTAATAAAGTACTATGCGAGCACGTGCGAAATTGTTTTTGAGATTTTAGAGGTGCTCGGGGTGCGTATAACCCAAGGGATCGCGGAATGTCTGTATACCGGGCTTTCGACGGATACCGGCAATTTTATGCACGGAAATACCACTTCGCACACGCTCCTTTCGGCGGCGGGTTTGGCGCGCAGTATCCCTGATATTTCGAAACTAACCACGATTCTCTACAAGGATATGTCCAAAGAGCGGCTCTTGCTCCTTGCGAAGGCATTGCCCACGGTGCGTTTTTATCTCGACAACAAACTCGCGATTATGACCGTTCGGACGTCAATGCTCGAGGAGACGGGCGCGAAGAGTTCCTTTACCGAGGGGTTTGTGGATTATACTATCAACGTGAGCGGCGTAGAGGTTGGAATCTGTTTGCTCGAGAGCGGGGAAAACTGCTTTAAGGTGAGTTTTCGGAGCAAGACGCAGGACGTCTGTGAGATTGCCGAACGGTTCGGGGGCGGCGGGCATAAGTGTGCCGCCGGGTGCAGAATCTGCGGGTTCTATGAGGACGCGCTCGACAAGCTCGTGCGCGAGGTCTCCATCGCGTTGGAGGAGAGCGCGGGGAAAAAGGGGCGCTGAACGCGAGAGTTGAGGAGTTATGAACGGTTTTATCAATCTCTTAAAACCATGCGGAATGTCCTCTTCCGACGCCGTGTTTCGCGTCAAGCGCGCAACGCATTGTAAGAATTGCGGGCATATGGGGACGCTGGATCCCGGCGCGGCGGGCGTACTGCCTGTCGCCGTCGGTAAGGCGGCTCGGCTCTTCGACTACCTTTTGGACAAGCGCAAGCGCTATCGGGCGGTGTTTCGGTTCGGGCTTTCGACGGATACACTGGACAGTTACGGAAAAGTGGAAATTTCCGGCGGCAGAGTGCCCGCGGCGGAAGAAATTGCCGCTGTTCTTCCCGAAATGTGCGGGGCGGTCTTGCAGACCGCGCCCCTCTTTTCGGCGAAGAAAATCAACGGAAAAAAGGGGTACGAACTTGCAAGGGCGGGAAGGGAATATGAACCGCCAAAAAAATGCGTCGCTATCTATGATATCAAGCTCTTGGGAAGGGCGGGCGAGAACGCCTACGAATTCGACATCGAATGCGGGGGCGGAACCTATATCCGCTCTATTGCGAGGGACCTTGCGCAAAAACTCGGTACGGTTGCTTTTATGCGTTCGCTCATTCGCTTGCAGAGCGGTTGTTTTCGGATAGAGGATGCGGTGACGCCGGAGGAACTCGACGAGTTCGCCGCCGCGGAGTGTATTCCGATGATTTCCGCGGATTTTGCGGTTGCGGATTTTCCGTGCGCAGTCGTGCCGGACGAATGGGCGTTTCGGTTCGGAAACGGGGTTCCCGTGCCCGTCGGAGTGCTGAAATTTGAGCTTGCGGAAGCGCAGGGGACGGCGTTGCGGCGTGCAGGGAATTGCGAGGGCGGCGTTTGCCGCGTCCGTTGCGGCGGTGAATTTTGGGGCATGGGTGAGATGACGGAGGGTGAGGACGGGATTTCCGTCCTGCGGCTCAAGTCAAAGGTTTTGGAGGCGCGCTGTGATTGAACTTGATTTTCAGACATCCTTTTCGGAGCCGCTCACCGTCGCGCTCGGGTTCTTCGACTGCGTACACCGAGGGCACCGCAGGCTCCTCGCGGAGACGGTTCGGCTCGCGGAGCGCAACGGGTCGCTTCCGGCGGTGTTTACCTTCCGCAACGACATTTCGGAAATCAAGAGCGGAAAGCGGCTCGCCATTTCCTACCGAGATCGGCTTGTTCTCTTCGATCAGCTTGGAATCCGGGTCGTTGTCTCGGCAAATTTCGATGAAAATTTTGCGGCGCAGAGTCCCGCCAAGTTTCTCAAAAGATTGGACGATTCGCTTGTCCTCGAAGGTCTGACCTGCGGAGAGGATTACCGGTTCGGCAAGGGTGCCGCGGGGGACGCGGCGAGGCTCGAAAGGTATGCGAAAAAATGCGGAATTGATTTTTCCTGTGTGCCTCTCCTCGAGGTAAACGGCGAGAAAATTTCTTCGACGGAGATTCGCCGTCTGCTTGCGGCAGGAGATTTTGAGGCTCTTGAGAAATTGTTGGGTGCGCCCTTTTTTCGGACGGGCAAGGTCGTACAGGGCTTTCATGCGGGCGGGAGCGCACTCGGGATTCGCACGGCAAACGTCGAGTTCGGCGAGAATCTTGCGGAAATTGGGGACGGGGTGTATCGGTCGCAGACGCTCGCGGCGGGGCGTATGTTCGAGTCCGTGACGTTCGTGGGCACGAGCGAGACCTTTTCTCGGGTTCGAAAGACTGTCGAATGTCATTTGCTCGGCTTTGACGGGGATCTGTACGGGCAGGAAATCCGCGTTTTTTTTCTCAAAAAATTGCGGGACAATCGAAAGTTTGAAAGTTTTGACGCCCTTTCGGCGCAGATAAGGAGCGACATTGCGGGCGCTTGGAGTCGAGAGGAAAAGGAGAAAACGCGGGAGCGCGGGGAGGTATAAAATGGTTTTGTTCGGTCCTTCCGGGAACAGCTTGAGTTTCTATGAGAAGTATAAGGGCGGCACGGTGGACAGCGCGAAGGACGTTCGGGCACACGGACTCGACCTCTTCGAGTACTCCTTCGGACGGGGCGTGAAAATGGGCGCGGAAAAGGCTGCCGCCATTCGCGAGGCGTTTGCTCGGGAACAGGTGGAGATCTCCGCACACGCGCCCTATTATATCAATTTTGCCAATCCCGAAGAGGAAAACGTCCGAAAATCTGTCGGATATATTCTTGAAAGCCTTGAAAAAATGCTCGAGATGGGCGGAAATCGGGTTGTCTTTCATCCCGGTTCGGTGCAAAAGCGGGGACGGGAAGAGGCTTCCGCACTTCTTTTTCGGAATATAGAGAAACTGTCGGAGGCGCTCGACGCGTTTCCTCGAGAGATTAAAATTTGTCCCGAAACGATGGGAAAGCTCGGACAGCTCGGGACGGTGGAGGAGATTGTCGGACTGTGCAACTTGGATGAGCGTTTCTATCCCTGTTTCGATTTCGGGCACATCAACTCCCGCGAACAGGGGATTCTACATACCAAAGAGGATTATGAGCGGATTTACGATTATCTTCAGAAGAATTTGCCTGCGCACAAGGTCGATGAGATGCACATTCATTTTTCAAAGATTCAGTACGGTACGAGCGGTGAAATCCGGCATCTGACCTTCGAGGACGGAATCTTCGGACCGCCCTTTGAACCCCTTTTGGAGGTGCTCGCGGAGCGGAAACTCTCCTGCCACATTCTCTGCGAGAGCGCGGGGACGCAGATCGAGGACGCCGAGACCATGAAGAAGTATTATGACACGCTTTTGAAATAGTCGCGAAAAATTCTTTCTTTCTCGCCAATAATGTGATATAATAGTACAAGTTATGAATCAACGCATTGAAAAACTCTTCGAATCAGAGGAGAATATCGCCTATCTTGTCTTTGACGAAACGAATCGTTTCTATCTGACCGGTTTTGATTCGGACGCCGGCGCCGTCGTTTTGACGCGGGACAAGCGTTATTTTCTCGTGGACAGCCGCTACTCCGAGGACGCGCAGGCAAAGTGCGCGGATTTCGAAGTCATTGAGGAACGCCCTTCGGGTCTTCACCCGAAAATCTGCGAGCTCTTAAAGAGCGCGGAAGTCTCCGCTGTCTATTTGGAAAACCGCACGTTGCACCACGAGGAGTATCTCGCGGCGGCGGCGGACTTTTCGGAGTTCGAGGTGCGCAATCTCGGGGACAGACTTGAGCTTCTTCGGGCGGTCAAGACGGAGGAAGAAATCTCGAAGATTGCCGCGGCGCAAGGGATTGCGGAAAGAGCGTTCGAGAAGATGAAGGCGATTCTAAAAGTGGGCGTGAGCGAGCGCGACGCCGCCATTGAGCTCGAGTATCAGATGATGAAACTCGGCGCGGAGTGCGCGTCTTTTCCGACCATTGTCGCCTTTGACGAGAACGCATCCAAGCCGCATTGCGTGCCCTCGCAGGAGCACAAGCTGAAGAACAATTCGATTGTGCTCGTAGATTTCGGCGCGAAGGTTTCGGGGTATTGTTCGGATACCACGCGGACGTTCTGTTTCGGTAAGCCCTCGGAAGAGTTTGCAAACGTCTTTTCTATCGTCGGCAAGGCGGTGGAAAATATGGAGAAATTTGCGCGCGCGGGTGTACAGTGCAACGAAGCGGACGGGTTCTGCCGCGAGCTGATTGCGGCAAACGGTTACGGCGCGAATTTCCTGCACAGTACGGGACACGGTGTCGGGTTGGACATTCACGAATACCCCGGCGTCGGCATGACTTCCAAAGTTGTGCTTGAAGAGAATATGGTTATTACCTGTGAACCCGGAATCTATCTTCCCGGCAAGTTCGGCGTGCGGACGGAAGATCTTTTGGTCGTCAAGAGCGACCATGTGGAGGTTTTGACCAAACTTCCAAAGGAATTGAACTGAATTTTTGGGCGGACTTCCGCTTTGAAAAGAAATACACGAAATGATCATTCGGAGGAACACTAATTATGGCAGAAATGATTTCCGCAGGGGATTTCAGAAAGGGCGTTACCATCGAGATGGAGGGAAATATCTACAATATCGTGGATTTCCTGCACGTCAAGCCCGGCAAGGGGTCGGCGTTTGTCCGTACCAAAATCAAGAATATTGTGACCGGGTCTGTGCTTGAAAAGACCTTCAACCCGACCGACCGCGTCATCAAAGCGACCATCGAGACCAAGAAGATGCAATATCTCTATAACGACGGCGAGCTGTACTACTTCATGGACAACGATACCTACGAGCAGATTCCGCTCAACAAGTCGCAGGTAGAGGATGCGCTCGTCTATGTGCGCGAGAACGATATCGTCACCATCAAGTTCTACAAGGGCGCGGCGTTCTCGGTTGAACCCGATAACTTTGTGGTTCTGCAAATCGTCGAGTGTGAGCCCGGCGTCAAGGGCGACACTGCAACCAACGTCACGAAGCAGGCGAAAACCGAGACCGGCGCTGTCGTCAATGTTCCGATCTTTATCAATGAGGGCGAATTCATCCGCATCGATACCCGGAGCGGCGAGTATATGGAGCGCGTCAATAATAAGTAAGTTTTCTTTATAATAAAAAAGCCTTTCCGGTTTCGGAAAGGTTTTTTTATTTTATCAATTCTTTCAAATAGATCAAAAGCGCTCTTTGATGTTTATCCTCTAAACATCGGAAAATTTTTAAAAGTAACTCTTCGTTGTCGGAAAGGATATCGTCGGTATTCTCTTTAAAAAATTCTGACATGCTGATTTGAAAGGCATCGCAGATGCTGGCAAGAGTTGCGACAGAGGGCATTGTTTTTCGATTAAACATGTTGACGAGTGTGGAGGAGGGTAGCTCTGCCTCTAATGACAGCTTGTACATACTCCATTGTCTTTCCGCGCACAATTCTTGAATTCTATCCAAAATGTTTATCATAACACTATTTTACTATACAAAAGTAAAATAAATATATCCCATTTAGATTGAAAATATACTACATATGTGTTATAATTCTGTATATAATGTAAATATGGAGGAGAAAACATATGAAAAAAGTGGTATTGTTTCTGTTAGTAGCCGTTGAAATTTTTTGTATGGGTTGCGCTCAAGGACCCGAAAAGACACCGGAAAATTCCTTCAATATCAGTATTTATAAACGAGTCCTGTCGCAGGACAATACGGGAAAAATTATTGACGAGGGACTATCTCTCTGGAAAACTTTTTCAGTCTTAAAATCACAGGTTTACGATTTGCCCGAGTGGGGAAATGAGCGGTATGCATATGAAAGCCAAACGTATTCTATTTCGGAGAATGGTTATTCGGATTTCACAGTTTATGATTACAAAGAGCAAAAACAGGTTCGCAGACAAATTTTCCCCAAAACCGATCTCATGCATATTGTGAGAGAGCGCCGGAAAAAGAATGTTATTTTTATTTACAACGGACAGGAAATCAGTAAAAATTTTGATGTGGAACGATTGAAAAAATATCGCGAAATGTATTGTGATACGTATTCGGAAAGTTTTGACGTGACGCTCATCGGAGAATATTTGAGAGACAGAATTCCCGCAGCAAAATTTGAGTTTTATTTTGATTCAGAAATGGCATCTCTTTTGACGTCATATTACAAAAATGAACGGGAGCATTGGTACGGCAGCTCCTTTCGCTTATTGAATTCCGCAAAAATTTATATCAAAGAGGCTTAGTATGTCCTGGGAATGGGTGCTGATTGTTGTCCTTGTAATCTCGTTTGCTTGCGGGGCAGGAATTGTAATTGATATTCTGATTACTACAAATAAACGCGGCGAAACAATCGTACGAGAAAACAGCGAACGGCTGCGATGGTTAAAATTGTTAAACGCAAGAACTCATTATTTTGAAATAGAAAGTTTATATATGATACGAGAATATTGCGTTTCCAAACAGAAGTTGGATCGGCTGGATATGGATACGTATTTTGTTCATTATATTGAGAAACGTTTAAATTGGTTTCACCGATTGGAAGAAGAAACGCTTGAAAATCACGAGACCAAACAGATTTATATGTCAGAGGTCATAAAAATAAATTCCACTGCGACAGAGGAATCGTGTAAAGCGTTAAAAATAAAACTGAAAAAGTTTATAAAGCTTGAGAATATGTATTTTGAACAAGAAATTTTACAGATTGAAGACAATCCCGTGATTTGTATCAAAGCCTCTTACACGTCTCCGCAGGGTAGAAATACATATCAAAGAACAGAACGTTACAGATTTATTGAGATACAGGATATGGTTCGCCGCACAGAAAATTTGATAGAAGAGCGAGGAAAAAGGGAGTATCAAATTCGATTGGAAAGAGCAAAATTGA
Organism: uncultured bacterium; assembly: GCA_905215695.1. Taxonomy (GTDB): domain Bacteria; phylum Bacillota; class Clostridia; order Christensenellales; family HGM11417; genus CAJMQN01. Next base: position 24,177 of record CAJMQN010000004.1, on the reverse strand, counting down.
CTCCGTCTATGAGATATAACATTCTTAAGAGAGATCATTTTCGTTGCCAAATTTGCGGCTCATCTTCTTCGGACGGTGTAAAATTGCATGTGGATCACATCGTTCCTGTTTCACGAGGAGGAAAAACTGAGCCCTCTAATTTGAGAACACTTTGCGATCGGTGTAATTTGGGAAAAAGTTCGAAATTGGAATAATGATTTGGGAGGGCTTTTTTTATTTTTTACCTGTAAATCCGTTTGACTTTCCGAAAGATTGTTATATAATATATTAGCACTCTATATAAAAGAGTGCCAAGCGTAAAATTATTTGACCGGAGGCATGGCATGAAGAAGTTTAAGGCGGAGTCAAAACGGGTCTTGGATCTGATGATCAACTCGATTTACACGCACAAGGAAGTTTTTTTGCGGGAACTCATCTCCAACGCGAGCGACGCGATTGACAAGTTGTATTTCAAGTCCCTGTCGGAAAATCTGAGCGGCTTTGCTCGGGAGGATTTTGCGATTCGGATTACTGCGGATAAGGAGAGTCGGGCGCTCACGATTTCGGATAACGGCTGCGGTATGACGGAGACGGAGCTCGAGGAGAATCTCGGCGTGATTGCGCATAGCGGTTCGCTCGATTTCAAACAGAATGCAAAGGCGGCGGACAAGCCCCAAAAGGAAGACGGGGCAACCGAGGATATCGGTATCATCGGTCAGTTCGGAGTGGGATTCTATTCCGGATTCATGGTTGCGGATCGGGTCAAAGTGATTTCGCGCAGCTATACTTCGGATAAGACCTTTGTCTGGGAGTCAGACGGCGCGGAAGGCTATACAGTGCGCGAGGCAAATTCCGAAGAGGCAAAATCTTCCTGCGGCACGGACGTCGTGCTCTATGTCAAAAAGGATACGGAGGAAGAACACTACGACGATTTTCTTCAGGAATACCGGATTCGCGAGCTGATTAAAAAGTATTCGGATTATATCCGCTATCCCATTAAAATGGAAGTGGAGAAAAGCGTTCCCAAGGAGGGCGAAGAGGGGAAGTATGAGACCGTCAAAGAGGTCGATACTCTCAACAGCCTTGTTCCGATTTGGAAGAAAAAGAAGAGCGAAGTTACCGACGAAGAGTTGAACGACTTTTATAAAAATAAATTCTTTGATTTTAAGGACCCTGCGAGGGTAATCCGCACGAGCGCGGAGGGCGCAGTCTCCTATCAGGCATTATTATTTGTGCCCGCCGAAGTTCCGTTCAACTACTATTCCAAGGACTTTGAAAAAGGGCTCTCGCTCTATACGAACGGAGTTCTTATTATGGACCGCTGTGCGGATCTCCTGCCGGATTTCTTCAGCTTTGTCAAGGGCGTTGTGGATACGCAGGATGTCTCCCTCAATATTTCCCGCGAGACGCTGCAACACAACCGAGTTCTTCGGCTCATCGAGACCAATCTCGAAAAGAAAATCAAATCGGAGCTCGCGGACATGTTGGCGAGCGACCGCGAAAAATACGAGACCTTCTTTAAAAATTTCGGCGTTCAACTGAAATTCGGAATCTACAATTCGTACGGTTCTAAAAAAGAATTGCTCCAAGACCTTTTGCTGTTCGACAGTCTTGCGGAGGGCAAAAAGGTGACCCTTGCCGAGTACGTCAAAGGAATGAAGGAGGAACAGAAGTATATCTATTACGCCTGCGGGAAAAGTGTCGAAGCGATTCGCAATCTGCCGCAGACCGAGCTTGTGCGCGATAAAGGGTATGACATTCTCTGTTTCACCGAGAATGTGGACGAATTCATGGTCAAAATGCTCCATGAATACGACAAAAAGGAGTTCAAATCCATTTCCTCGTCGGAAGACCTCGGAATCGACGAAAAGAAGCCTGAAACGCCTGAAGATGAGAAAGAGGTTCTCGATTTTGTAAAGGAAGCGTTAAAAGATAAGGTTTCGGACGTCAAGATTTCGGCAAAACTGAAATCGCACCCGGTCTGCCTATCGGCGGCGGGAGAGATTTCGCTCGAAATGGAGAAGACACTTTCCGCAGTGCCGAACGGCGGCGAAGTGAAGGCGCAGCGCGTTCTCGAACTAAATCGCGAACACCCGGTCTATGCCCGGCTCAAGAGTTTAGTCGGTTCTGATAAGGATAAGGCGGAGACGCTCAGCCGTGTGCTGTACTGTCAGGCGCAGCTCATCGAGGGGCTGACGCTTGAGAATCCTTCGGCATATACGGACGATCTTTGCAAGCTCATCGGAGAATAATGTTGGAGTATAAAAGCGCATCGAAAGGTGCGCTTTTTTTTATCCTATTTTTTTAAAATTACCCGGTGTTTCGCCCGTAATTCTGCGGAAGGTTTTGGAAAAATAATTCGGGGTATCGAATCCGAGTTCATCCGAAACCTGTCTGACGGTGAGACCGGAGAGAAGCAGTTTTTTTGCCTCTTCGATGCGGAGGGCGGTATAGTATTTCATGACGGGTACGCCTGTCGCTTCTGCAAAAAGGGTGGAGAGTCGCGTCTTGCCGTACCCGAAACGGCGGCAGATTTCCGCGAGGCTGAGCCCCGAACGGAGATTTTCGGAGAGGTATTCGCAGACGTCTGCGGCGAGGGAGGCGCCGATTTCGTTTTGCGGAAGAAAGGTGCCCGCGTCGCCGTCCAGTTCGCGAAGGAGTAGAATCAGGAGAGATTCGAGATAGACTCTGATGAGCTGCTGACCGCCGAGGCGGGGGTGTTCCGCAAGCTCGAGTTTGAGAAGTTCGGGGTCGAATTCGGGGAGACGAAAGGTGGAACGCGCCTCTTCGATGATGTCGCCGACATAGTGCCGACAGGTCGCCGGAAATTTGATAAGTCTGTTCTCAAATGTTTTCAGGGCTTCGGACGCGCAGACAAAGGAGATGATAAAGACGTTGGCAACGCTGTCCGCACCGAGTGCGTGAAGTTCGAGAGGGGGGTGAAAGATTGCTTCGCCCTGACGCAGAGAAATTCTCTCGCCCTCCCGCAGAACAAACGCAGTGCCCTTGTCCGCATAGACAAGTTCGCAGAAATCGTGCCGTTCGGGTTCGTGAAAAAAGCCCGGGCGAAGTTTGAAATAGTGAATCGTCACAATTTTGCTCACAATGAGCAGATTTTCGATTTTGTGGCGATAATACCGCTTGGTTTCCTTCATAGGGTAACCTTATCATAAAAAGTAGAAAAAGTCAAAGCATTATAAAACATTGAACAATTTTACCCATAATTTGAACGGAATTCCGTTGTCTTTCGGGGTGGAAATGATATAATGAGATTCGGAAAGATTTGAAGGAGGGCTTATGAAGGTCATTGCGATTTCCGCGCATCCGGACGATATTGAAATCAACTGCGCAGGTACACTTGCAAGGTACACAAAGCGGGGAGATTCGGTCGTTATGTGCAATCTTTGCAACGGCAATCTCGGGCACATGGTGATTCAGCCCGAAGAGCTCCGCGCTATGCGTAAGGCGGAGGGGGATCGTGCCGCCGCACTGATTGGCGCGGAGCAGATCACGATGGACGTAGGGGATCTGACGCTCTATCATCAGTCCCGGGAAATGCGGGACAAACTGACGGATATTTTACGGTACGTCAAACCCGACATCATTATCACACATACGCCGGACGACTATATGTCCGACCATGTCGCTGTGTCAAAGCTTGCCTTTGACGCGAGTTTTTGCGCGAGCCTGCCGCATTACCATTCCGCGGACGGGAACGACCATCCGCCGGAGGAGGCTATCGTAGATGTCTGCCCGATGTTCTATATGGATAATTTGGGCGGGTTTGCCTTCGAGCCTACGGAATACGTGGATATTTCGGAGGAAATCGAGGTGAAAATGAAGATGCTCGAGTGCCACGAGAGCCAAATGAAATGGATGCGCGAGCACGACGGAATTGATTTTAAGGACACCGTCAAAACTTTCGCCCGTATGCGCGGACTTCAGTCCGGCGCCGAATATGCCGAGGGATTCCGGCAATTCATGGGCTGGGGAAGAATTAGAACAAAACGGCTGCTGCCGTAAAAATAAGGAGTAGAAAATGGATTTTTTAAGTACGGTCAAGGGGAGCTTGCTCGAGGATTTTTATCCGAAGGGCTGGGATTTTGCGAAGATTGACGCCTGTTGTTCGAACCCGCCGGAGACGGTGGCCGAACGTCAGAAGTTTTGGAATGCGGATTTTGCGCCGATTGCCTGTGAAAATCTTTCGGAATTCGACGTCAAGATGGGGCATGAAATCGCGAACGAAATCAAGAAGGCGAACGAGCGCGGGGAAAAGATTGCCTTTATCCTGCCCGTCGGACCAATGGGAATGTATAAGTGGGCGGTCTATTTCCTGAAGGAATGGCAGATTTGCTGCAAGAATGTCTGGTGTTTCAATATGGACGAATGGGCGGATGCCGAGGGAAATACCATTGTCGGGGACGCCTCCTTTCAGCGGGCGATGGAAAAGGCTTTTTATGAGCCGCTCGGAGAGTTGACCGTTCCAAAGAATCAGCGCAATTTCGCGACGAAGGAAAATCTTCCGACCTATCCCGAAAAGATTGCCGCGCTCAAAAAAGAGGGCGCAAAACTTGTGTTGGTGTACGGAATCGGAAGGGTATGCCATATCGCTTTCTGGGAGCCATTCATGGGCGGAGAATTCGCGACGGACGAAGAGTGGAAAAAACAGCCCTATATCATCGCCACGCAGCTTCATCCGCTGACGGTTGAGCAGAATGCGCTCACCTCTTTTAAGAGTCGCACGACGCTCGTTCCCTGCCGCGCGAACTCCGTCGGTCCCGGGCTTATGTTCCAAGCGGACTACTGCATTGGCGGCGCGGACGGCGTGTTCGGGCGCGGGATGCAATGGCAGGGGATGAGCCTGTGGATGACGCTTCGGTACGGACCCGATCGCTGGGTGACTTCGAGCTGGATTCCCACTATGCCGGGCAAGCTCTTCTTCTTAAAGGAGCTCGCGGGTCCCCTTGTTCCCGATATGAACTGATATCGAATTACCACCACCAAACGTCGTCCGAATCGGGTTCCTCCGAATCGGACGGCGTTTTTTTGTCGTCGGGAGGCGAAGGAGTCTCTTCTTTCGGCTGCGCGGGGGTTTCGGGTTCCGGGTCGGTCGGCGGCGGTTCTGGGTTTTCTGGCGTTTCAGTATCCGGGACAAAGTTGCAAGAAAATACAAATTCGTCCGAGCTCTGCGGTTCGCCCTCTATATTCTTTTCGCGATAGACGGCGATGATTGCTATTTTGTGGCGACTGTGCAGCGGTTCGGTTGTTAGATTGACTGTCTCATCCTTGCCTTCGCATTCGAGGAGCAATGTCTTTTCTCCGCAACAGTTGTCATAGACGCGGTAAGAAAATTTCTTTTCCCCGAAAAAACTTACCGAAAGAATATCTTCCTTGCGTTCCACTTTGAAATCCCGTGTTGTCGGACGGGAATACTTTTCCGATTTGGCAGTGATTTCGTGGCGGAAATAGTCGGTGATGACACTGCCCTCAGGGGCGTTCTCGTCCGCAAGCTCGAAACGGCGGTCTTTTTTGAGTGTCTCGCCGTCGATACTTTGACGAGTGACACCGGCGGGAGGCGTGAATCCCCAATCCGATGCGTCTGCCTTTTTGGAAAGTTCCGCCCAGACGTCCCGTGCGGCGAGACAGGGGAGCGTGCTCCCCGTAATGCTGTTGTCAAAGGGGGTATCCGCGCCAATCCAACAACCGACTGTGTAGGCACGATTGTAAGAGATCGTGTAGGCGTCCCGATTTCCCTTTTCGTTTCCGTTGGTGCCCGTCTTTGCGCAGAGGGGAATGGAGAGCGTGCGCAGATTTTTTGCGGTGCCGTTCTTTACGCAGTCCGCGAGCATATCATTTAAAAGAAAACTTGTCTGTTCCGAAAACACCCGTCGTTCGTCTCTGCCGTTTGCGTGCACCCTTTCCGCATCGTAGAGGACTTTGCCTTCCGCATTTTCGATTTTACGGATAAATCTTGTCTTGCAATAGACGCCTTCCGAGGCAAGTGTGCGGTAACCGTTGCACAGTTCAAGGAGCGTCATGCCCTCTGTAAAGCCTCCCAAAGCGCTCGCTAGGTGACGGCTGCCGTCATCTACCGTCATACCGTTTTTCTCAAGATAACGAATGGCTCGATCGACACCGAGGTCATTTAAAAGACGGACCGCCGGAACGTTCAGGCTGTTCGCAAGCGCAAAGCGGGCGCTGACCGTTCCGTAATATTTGTCGTGATAGTTGGAAGGGGTAAATCCCGCGATGCTTTCCTTTTTGTCCTCAAGCAGTGTTGCGGGTTCAATCAGCCCGTTCTCGAGTGCGGGACCATAGACCAACAGGGGCTTGATTGCGGATGCGGGCTGGCGTTTTCGCTCCGCTGCAAAATAGTTGGTAGAATAGAGCGCTGTGACCGCGGCTCTCTCATTGTCTAAAAATACTATGCTATCATCAGTATTTGCGCAGTACTTTGCGCTTTGAATCCGGCTCTTTGAAACGGATTCGAGAAGTTTTTGTTGATTTGCATTCAGATAGGTGTAAATCCTCAAGTTTCGGTTGTTGATCTGACTGTCGGGAATATTCAGTACGGAGGCGCATTCGTCGAGTGCGCCGTTGAGATAGGCGAGGTTTGCATTCTGTTGCGGTTTGTCGCAGATGGATGGCGTTTCGGAAACCGCCCGGTCGTATTCGGACTTGCCTATCATTTCCTGTTCGAGCATGAGTTTCAGGACGAGATTGCGTCTGGCGAGAAACTTGTCATAGTGAAGGTAGGGAGAGTAGATGCTCGGCGACTTGATGACGCCGGCAAGGGACGCACTCTCGGCGAGGGTCAGTTTTTCCGGGGTCTTTCCGTAAAAACCCTTGGCAGCGTTTGCGATGCCGAATCCGCATTTGCCGAAATAGATGGAATTGAGGTAGAGTTCGAGGATTTGGTCCTTTGTGTAGCGTTTTTCGAGTTCCCTTGTCAGGCGAAGTTCCGCAAATTTCCGCTTGAAAGTTTTTTCGTTGGAAAGATGCGTGTTTTTGATGAGCTGTTGACTGATGGTAGAGCCGCCTTCCTGAAAGGAAAAGGTGGCGACATTTTTGAGTGCGGCGCCCAAAATTCTCTTGAAATTGACGCCTTTGTGTTCGTAAAACTTGCGGTCCTCGACGGCGATGAAGGCGTTCAGAGTTTCCTTTTTCAGCTCTGAGATTTTGAAGGCTTCAGAGGCGTTGCGCTCAATCATATTGCCCGCGTCGTCATAGAAAGCGGTCATTTCATAGTTAAGTTTGAGTTTTTCGTCCTCTAATTTGTAGTCCGAAGTGGAAATCCAAAATCCGAGGACAACAAAAAACATGACGAGTATGAGCGCGGCGAGAACGATGCCGGAAATTTTTAAAATTTTGCGAAACATAGCTTACCTCAAAATTTATTATCCGCAAGTCCCGGATTATTATTGATAATTTTTGAAAAAAAAGTTATAATGGAACAAACGGGCGAGAGGAGAAACCTTTTGAAGTACTGTATCGTGACCTACGGGTGTCAAATGAACGCGCATGAATCTGAAAAATTATCGGGAATTCTCGAGGCAGAGGGGTATGAGCGCGCCGTCGGCACCGAGGAAGCGGATCTCGTCGTGTTCAACACCTGTTGTATCAGGGAGAACGCCGAGCGCAAGGCGGAGGGCAATATCGGTGCGCTGAAGAAGTGGAAACGCGCGAACCCTTCCCGGCAGATTGCCGTGGTCGGATGTATGACGCAACAGGAGGGATTTGCCGAGAGATTGGCTCAAAAATTTCCCTTTGTAGATGTCATGCTCGGCACGCACAATGCCTATGATCTTGTGCCCATGCTCGAGCGCGCGAGACGTGAGGGCAAAGTCTTTGAGATTGTCGAGTCGGGGTGTACGAAGGAGGATGTTCCGGCGCGCAGGGACAGCGGCGTATCCGCGCTCGTCAACATCATGTACGGCTGTGACAATTTTTGTACATACTGTATCGTTCCCTATGTGCGGGGGCGGGAGCGCAGCCGCGCGCCCGAGGGAATTCGCGCCGAGGTGGCGGGGCTGCTCGAAAAGGGCTATCGCGAGATTACGTTGCTCGGTCAAAACGTGAATTCCTATCGGAACGTGCGCGAGAATGGGCAATCGGTGGACTTTTCGGAACTTTTGGCAGAGCTTGCGGAACTCCCGTATCGGTATCGGCTGCGGTTTATGACCTCGCACCCCAAAGATTTTTCGGAAAAACTGGTTCGAACGGTAGCGTCCCACGAAAATATCGCGAAGTGTATTCATCTGCCCGTACAGGCGGGCAGTTCGGAGATTCTGCGGCGCATGAACCGCAGATATTCTCGGGAAGATTATCTTGAAAAAATTGCCTGCGTCCGTCGGCTGATTCCGGATTGCGCGATTACGACAGACCTCATGGTTGGATTTCCCGGCGAGACGGAGGAAGATTTTGAGCAGACAATGCGTCTCTGCCGCGAAGTGAAATTTTCAAGCGCGTTTACCTTTGTCTATTCGAGACGGAGCGGAACAAAAGCTGCGGAATATCCCAATCAAGTACCCGAGAACGTCAAAAAATCCAGAATTATGAGATTGGTCGCTCTACAGAATCAAATCACCGCAGAAGGTGCGAAGACTTTCTTGGGGAAAACTTGCGACGTGCTCTGCGAGGGAGTGGACGACAGCGGGACCGGATATTTCGGCAGGACGGAGGGGGGCAGGCTCGTGCTCTTCTCCGGAGCGCAAGAGGATATCGGAAAATTTTTAAAGATTAAAATTACACATGCCGGGGCGATGTCGCTCCGCGGGGATAAGGTTTGACAAAGGAGAAAACGATGGGACTTTCACCAATGATGCAGCACTATCTGCAGACCAAGGAAAAATATAAGGATTGTTTGCTCTTTTACCGGCTCGGGGATTTTTACGAGATGTTCTTCGAGGACGCAGTGACGGCGTCCAAGGCTTTGGATTTGACCTTGACAGGGCGGGATTGCGGACTTGAGGAGCGCGCGCCTATGTGCGGAGTGCCGCACCATGCGGTGACAAGCTATGTGTCGAGGCTTATCGAGAGCGGCTACAAAGTTGCGATCTGTGAGCAGCTCGAAGATCCCGCGCTCGCCAAGGGAATGGTAGAGCGCGGCGTCGTGCGCGTCATCACTCCGGGCACTGTCATTGAGGAAGATCTGCTTGACGAATCCAAAAATAACTATATCGTCAGTATTTTTGCGGATAAGAATCTCGTCGGTTATGCCTATTCGGACATTACGACCGGGAAGTTTATGGCGGGGGAATTCAATGGCGCAGGCTGTATCAACGAACTGTACGATTTCTTGTTGAAACTCTCGCCTTCGGAGATACTCTGCAACAGTTTTCTCTGTGAGGCGATTTCCAAATGGCCCGCGAACTGTCTGGAACTTCTGCCCAAATTTTCGGCTTATTACGACTGGGCTTTTCAGGGGCAGACTGCGACAAAGGCTCTCAAAAAGCAGTTTCAAGTGAACAGTTTTGAGGCGTTTGAAATTGCGGGGAAAAAGCATATTATTGCGGCGGCGGGCGCGCTCGTACAATATTTTGAAGAGACGCAATTCAAATTGCTCTCGCATATCAATAAGATTCAATATGTTTCGGATGCGAAATATATGCGATTGGACGCCAATACGTTCCGCAATCTTGAAATTCTTGCGACAATGCACGAGAACAAACGGCAAGGGTCGCTTTTGTGGTTGCTCGACCGGACGGAGACCAGTATGGGCGCGCGAATGCTGACCGAATGGCTCACGAAACCTTTAAATGTGCGGGAGGAGATTGAACTCCGTCTCGATGCGGTTGAGGAGCTTGTCGAGGAGCGGATTTTGCGTGAAACACTTTCGGAACTTCTCGGCAAAATCAAGGACGTCGAGCGGCTTGCAACCAAAATTTCCTATGGGAATCTGCTGCCGCGGGACTGCGTAGCGCTCTCCCGTTCGCTTGCGCAGCTCCCGCGCATCAAGGAACTGCTTGCGGCTCGTAGCTCGGAACTGTTGCAGAGAATTGACAGCGGGATTCGTGTTTATCCGGAGATCTGCAAGCTGTTAGACAGCGCGATTTCCGAAGATTATCTCGGCGTCATCAAGGACGGCGGGTTCATTCGCGAGGGCTACAGCAAGGAACTCGACGAAATGAAATATGTCGCGAAGAACGGGAAGGGATGGCTTGCCGAGTTTGAGGCGAAAGAGCGCGAGCGGACGGGGATCAAAAATCTCAAGGTCGGTTACAACAAGGTATTCGGCTACTATATCGAAGTAACAAAAAGTTATCTTTCGCTTGCGCCTGCCGAGTATATCCGCAAGCAGACGCTTGCGAATGCCGAACGATATATTACTCCCGAACTCAAGGAGATGGAGGACGAAATTCTCAAGGCGGAAGAGAATTCGATTCGTCTGGAGACCAAGCTCTATCAGGAAATATTGGCGAAATTACTATCTTATGTACCTGATTTGCAAAGTACTTCGCAAAATTTGGCGAAGTTGGACTGTCTGCTTTCCTTTGCCGTTGTAAGCGTGAAGAATCGGTATGTTAAACCGTTAATCAATGATTTTGGCGGCGAGACGATTGTCGCGGACGGTCGGCATCCGGTGGTCGAGACCTATATGAAACCGGGCGCATTTGTGCCGAACGACGCCTTTTTGGATAGCGGCGAGGACAATATGATGATCATTACCGGTCCGAATATGGCGGGTAAGAGTACATATATGCGGCAGGTTGCGCTCATTGTTCTGATGGCGCACGTCGGCTGCTTTGTTCCCGCCAAACGCGCGGAAATTGCTTTGACCGATCGCATCTTTACTCGGGTGGGTGCGTCGGACAACCTCGCCTTCGATCAGAGTACTTTCATGGTTGAAATGGTTGAAGTCGCAAATATTCTGAATAACGCGACCGAAAACAGTTTGCTGATTCTCGACGAGGTCGGGCGGGGTACTAGCACCTTTGACGGACTTTCCATTGCATGGGCGGTAGTGGAGTATCTCTCCGAACACGTGCGGGCAAAAACATTGTTTGCCACTCACTATCACGAGTTGACCGAGCTTGAGGGGATTCTTCCCGGAGTAAAGAATTATAAAATAACCGTTAAGGAGACCGGGGGTGGCATTCTGTTTCTGCGAAAGATTGCGAGGGGCGGGGCGAACCGGAGCTTTGGTATCGAAGTCGCCGCACTTGCGGGTCTTCCGAAAAGCGTCGTGGCGAGGTCTAAACAGATTTTAAAGCGGCTCGAGGACGCAGATATCAATCGCGCAAACGGAAAGGTTCAGCTCGGATTTATGTTGCAGGAAGAAGCTGTCGCCGCAGAAAGTCCGGAAGGTGAAAATGGAGCGTATCTTCAAATCTGCGACGAATTGGAAAAGCTCGACCCGAACGAACTTTCTCCCATTGAAGCATTGCAGAAAATTGCCGCGTGGAAGGGAATGCTCTCTTAAAACAGAGGAGTGAAAGATGCAATTTAAAAATCCGCTTCTTGCGGTGAAAAATCTTGAAGAGTCAAAGACTTTTTATCGGGAAATACTTGGTCTCCGCATTGTTGCGGATTTTGGCGCGAATGTCACGCTGACGGGCGGCGTCTGTCTGCAAACGCTCGATACGTGGAGTGAGTTTATCGGCAGAGAAGTTTCGTTCGGAGGAAATGATGCCGAACTTTACTTTGAAGAGGAAGATTTTGACGGCTTTTTGACGAGATTCGGCGATAAACTACCCCTCATTCATCCGGCTTACGAGCATCGGTGGGGACAGCGTGTCCTGCGATTTACCGACCCCGACGGGCACATTATCGAGGTTGGTGAGGATATGGGGAATGTTGTCCGGCGTTTTCTCGAGGGAGGCTTGTCTCAAGAGCAGATAGCGGCGCGCATGGATGTTCCGGTCGCCTATGTGAAGAAGTTGTGCAAATGAGGAGGGTAGAATGGCAAAGATAAAGGTACTTTCCAGTAATGTTTTCAACAAAATTGCTGCCGGAGAGGTTGTTCAACGACCTGCGTCCGTGGTCAAAGAACTTGTCGAAAACGCGATTGACGCCGGTGCGACGCGGGTGGAGGTTTCTGTTGAGCGGGGCGGTATCGACAATATTACGGTGTCCGACGACGGATGCGGTATTGCGTTTGAGGAATTGAAGGTTGCATTTTTGCCGCACGCCACGAGTAAAATTTCTTCGGATGAGGATCTTGCGGCAATTCAAACGCTGGGGTTCCGCGGGGAGGCTCTCGCTTCGATTGCAGCGGTCTCCATGGTGACGCTTGTCTCAAAGCCTGCGGAGCAGGAATTTGCCGGAAAAATCGAAATCAGTGGAGAAAGTTCGGAAATTACCGAAAGCGCGGGAGGGAACGGAACGAGCGTGAGCGTCTCCAATCTTTTTTATCACACACCCGCCCGGCTGAAATTTTTGAAATCACCGCGGGCGGAAGAGGGAGAGATCTCGAATCTTGTTTCGCGTTTGATTCTTGCCAATCCACAGGTATCTTTTGTCTATAGCGCCGACGGCGGAGAAATCTATCATTCGGACGGGAAAGGGCTTGAAGACGCGATGTGTGCGGTCTATGGAAGGGAAATTCTCGACAACTGTCTCAAAGTTTTCTATGAAAAAAACGGGGTTTGTTTGGAGGGATATGTCGGCAGAGGTGGTTATTCAAAGCCGAATCGCTCCTTTCAGACGCTTGTGCTGAATGGTAGGTACGTTCAGAATCAGACGGTTTCGACTGCGGTCGCGAATGCTTACGGGGATTTTCTCATGAAGCGGCAATATCCGTTTTATGTGCTTGCTTTGAGCGTTCAGCCGGGCGACGTCGATGTCAACGTTCACCCGGCAAAATCCGAAGTGCGATTTGCCGACGCGAATCGAATTTTTGGAGTTGTCTATAAAAGTGTGTTTTCCGCCATTCGGGATGTGGCGGCGTCTGCGCCTGAAGCCTCATTTTCGGAAGAGGTGTTTGTCCGCCCTGCGGGAGATCCTGTGCCTCTTCGTCGAGAGCAGATACAGACTGAAATGGGGATGTCAAGAGTGGAGCCCTTTCGCTCTGAAGAGTTTTTTTCTGTTCCCGAGCCTGTAGCGGAGGAAAAATCTCCGGTTGTTCGGGAAGATAAAGAGGAAGAGCCGCCTGTTTCAAAGGAGGAAACGCGTGAATCGGAGAAGGCGGAGGATGACGACGCCGAGTACGAGTACGGCGAACGGCGGGAATTCGATATGTGGATTTATGATGCCGGCGTGGATGTCTCGCGGATAAAAATTGTGGGAACGCTTTTCCACACCTATATTGTTGTGGAATATGTGGAGGAATTCTATCTGATCGATCAGCACGCCGCGCATGAGCGTCTCTTATTCGATCGATTCCGAAACAACGTTGTCAATCATTCGGTTCAGCCTCTGTTAATTCCCTATATTCTGACCTTGAGTCCGCAGGAAGAGGAGATCTTTGAGGGCTTGCTTGATGATTTAAAGCGGCTCAACTTTGAAATAGAGCCCTTCGGCGTGGGGAGTTATAAGGTGTCGGGAATTCCTTTGGTTTTAACCGGATTTGATATTGATGAATTCTTCCGTGAAGTGACGCAGGATATTAAGGTTTTCCGAAATTTGACCGATTTCTCGATGGTGCGGGACAAACTTGCGCAGAAGGCGTGCAAGGCGGCGGTCAAGGCGGGAGATGAACTCTCGCTAAACGAAATCCGCGCACTGCTTTCCTTTATGAAACGATCGACGCTGCGCTGTCCGCACGGGAGACCGATTGTCGTGAAATTTACGAAAACGGACGTGGAAAAATGGTTCAAAAGAATCGTTTGACAATGAATGCTATGGAGGACTTGGATTCGATTTCAAGCGTTATGTCAAAAAGGCGGCGACCGCATCTGCTGCTGCTGTGCGGACCAACCGCCGTTGGGAAGACGGGATGCGCGGTTTCTCTTGCGCAATATTGGAATACGGACATTCTGTCCGCGGACTCCATTCAAATCTATCGCAGGCTCAATATCGGTTCTGCAAAGCCGACCGCGGAAGAACTTGCACTTGCTCCGCATCATTTGATTGATATTGTGGAGCCGGATGCGAGCTATAGTGTTGCGCAGTATAAATCGGATTTCGAAAGCTGTCTTGCGATGAATTTTCAGAAAAAAATACCTGTTGTCTGTGGGGGAACAGGACTCTATTTTAACGCAATTCTGTACGAATATGATTTTGCGGGCGCTTTTGATGCTGGCGAGGTTCGCGCAAAATGGAAAGATTATGCGGAGCGCGAGGGAAAGGATGCGCTCTTTGAAGAATTGCAAAAAATAGACCCGGAAACCGCGGCCGTGCTTTCGCCCAATGACCAAAAGCGCGTGATTCGTGCGCTTGAAATTTTTGAGTTGACGGGAAAGCGGAAATCTGAACTGTCTCCGAGATTGACGGATAAATACGATTTTACTGTAATCGGTCTGCGGAAAGAGCGAGAATTACTGTATAAATTGATAAATAATAGAGTACATTGCATGTTTCGCAATGGACTTGTCGAAGAGGTGGAGTCGCTTTTGAAGGGCGGAATCGATGAGCGTTGTCAGAGTATGCAAGCCATCGGATATAAGGAGACTGCGGCGTATCTGCGGGGCGGTAAGACGCTTGAGGAGACGATCGGAGAAATTCAACAGGCGAGTCGGAACTATGCGAAGCGGCAGATTACCTGGTTTAAACGTTTACCGGGGATTCGATGGCTGGAAGCCGGAGATTCAAACGTTGCCGCACAGGTTCGCGAAATTTATGAACGTGACGAAGAAGAGAACAAACAGAGGTTGACAGAATGACGAGAGAAAGAAAATTGGTTTCGGATGAAAATTGGGCGGAACTTGTCCGAGAAATTGAGCGGGAAAGTGCGGAAGAATTTTCGTCCATCGACGATATTTCGCTATTTAATCAGGAAAAAGTGTTGCGGGCGTTTCAAAATCATCGCGTTGCGCTCCAACACTTCAACCAAACGACGGGTTATGGTTACGACGATATCGGGAGAGACAATCTTTGTCGCGTTTTTGCTGAAATTGTGGGGGCGGAAAGCGCTTTGGTCTCTCCGCATATTCTCTCGGGTACGCATGCGCTCTCGATTGCGCTCTTCGGTGTTCTTCGACCGGGAGACCTCATGATCTCGGTCGCGGGGGCGCCCTATGATACCCTGCTCGATATTATTCATAAACCGGGAACCGGATCGCTCGCGGATTTCGGCGTTCGCTATGAAGAAATTCCGCTTTTGGAGTCGGGTGCCTTTGATTTTGAGCGAATCGAAGAGTCGGTGCGGACAAAACGACCGAAAATGATTTTTGTACAGCGTTCCCGTGGCTATGCGGCGCGTAATCCGTTTTCGTGTTCGGAAATCGGCGCGCTTGTCAAATTTGTCAAGCAAATCGCTCCGGAGACAATTGTCTTTTGCGATAACTGTTACGGAGAGTTTACCGAAAAATCCGAACCCGTTGCGTTGGGTATCGACCTGATGGCGGGTTCGATGATTAAAAATGCCGGCGGGGGAATTGCGCCCAATGGCGGTTATATTTCGGGGCGACGGGAACTTGTGGAACTCTGCGCCAATCGTTTGACGACGCCTTCGACGGGATCGGAAATCGGTTCTTATGCGGGCGGCTACCAGTACTTCTATCAGGGGCTGTTCCTTGCGCCGCACACTACCGCGCAAGCGCTGAAGGGGGCAGTCTTTATGGGGAAACTCATGCAAGCTATCGGCTATCGACTCGTGCCGGAGCCGCGAAACAACTGCTTTGATATCATTCGCGCGGTGGAATTTGATACTGCGGAAGAACTGATCGAGTTTGTTCGTCAGATTCAGTTTTCTTCGCCGGTCGATAGCTATGTGACGCCCTTTCCTTGGGATATGCCCGGTTACCGAGATCAAATCATTATGGCTGCGGGCTGCTTTGTGCAGGGCTCTTCCATTGAATTGAGCTGCGATGCGCCGATTCGTCCGCCGTATATAGCCTATGTTCAGGGGGGATTGACTTACGAACATGTTAAAATAGCCGCTTTAAGGTGCGCGAAAAAACTTTGTCAAATGCATTCTTAAAAAATATGAAAAAGCCCTGGCAATTTGTAAATGCCGGGGCTTTTTTATGGGAAATGCAAAAAATTAAACGACTTTGGTGCGGAGCAATCCTTGCACGATGCCCAATATCTCTAACTGATCGACAACAATATCCTTCATGTAAATGTTTTCCGGATGAAGAACATAATAATCGGTCTTTTTGAAGAAACGTTTGACGGTCGCTTCCTCGTCGTCAATGAGGGCTACGACAATATCTCCGTTTTCTGCGGTTTTCTGTTTTTTAACGATAATTTTATCTCCGTCAAAGATTCCCGCTTCAATCATACTTTCGCCCTTTACCTTGAGCATGAAATATTCTTCGTCTCGGAAAAATTCTTGTGGGAGCGGGTAGTAGCCTTCCATGTTTTCATAGGCAAAGATGGGCTGCCCGGCTGTCACTTGCCCGATGAGGGGTACGCGAATCATTCGCATGGAGGGATCGTCCTTGTTTACGATTTCTATGGCTCGATTCTTGCTTTTTGATTTGCGGATCAGTCCGTTTTTTTCAAGTTTTTCCAAATAACAGTAAGCGGTTGCCGTCGATCGGATATCTAAATGGCTGCAAATTTCCCGCACCGACGGGGGAAATCCGTTCTCTTCGATAAACTCGTTGAGGTAGAGGTAAACCGAATGTAATTTTTCCTGCATTCCGCTTTTTGTCATAAGAAATTCTCCTTTTACTATGCAAATAATAAAAATAATAAAGTACTATGCTTTTGCTCGATAGGGCTCAAATTTGGCTAAATCGGCAATATTGATTTCAATTTTGACCGAATAGCCTTTCTCATCGGTGAAATCTTCCAATAATTTATATTTCTGTTTGACAGAAAAATAGAGAGAAGATTCGCTATAAGGGATTTTCAGAGATACAGTTTCATTTCGGGGAAACAACATTTTCTGAATACGAAGAAGCAGTTGCTCGAGACCTGTTTGTTCTTTCGCAGATATCATGATGCTGTCCGGCATGACGGGATTTGCGTGTACAAGATCTACTTTGTTAAAGACGTGCAAAATTTCACCGTGATAACCGATTTCTTCCATAATCCGTTTTGAGACCGCGATTTGTTCGTTGCAGTCGGGATCTGAAATGTCGCAAATCAGTAGAACAAGATCGGCGAGGGCAACTTCCTCTAATGTTGATTTAAATGCCTCAACCAATTGGTGGGGCAGTCTCCGAATAAATCCGACAGTGTCCGTCAAAAGAACTTCCCGACCGTTTGGCAGCGCCAAACGTTTGGATGTGGGGTCGAGCGTGGCAAAAAGCATGTTTTCTGAGAGAACTCCCGCGTTTGTAAGCGTATTTAAAAGCGTAGATTTCCCTGAATTGGTGTAACCCGCTATGGCAACAGAGACAGTTCCGTTTTTTCGACGGCGAGCGCGGGTTTCGTCTCGGCGGGATTGTATCTGTTTAATTTCGCGTTTCAACAAGAGAATTCGCCGCCGAATGTAGCGTTTGTCGAGATCAAGTTTGCTTTCGCCCGCGCCTCTCCGCGCGCCTGCGCCGCCACCGCCGCCGCCGCCCAGTCGGGAAAGTCCTTCGTAGCTGCCTTTCAGTCGGGGAAGCATAAAATTCAGGCGCGCTAGCTCGACTTGCAATTTTCCTTCATAGCTTACAGCGCGCTGGGCGAAGATTTCCAATATGACCATTGTGCGGTCGAAAACCGGAATCTCAAAGAATTTTTCCAACCAACTTTGCTGAACGGGAGTAAGTTCAAGGTCAAAAATGACCGCTTCTATTCCGTCAAAAGCGCATTCCGCTTTAATTTCTTCGAGTTTTCCTTGTCCGATACAGGTTTTGGGGTGCAGAGAGTCTCGTTTTTGCGAGAAAAACAGGGACGGCTCTCCGCCCGCAGTTGCTACAAGTTCCTTTAGCTCTGCAAAGGAAGCTTCGGCATCTAAAAATTCAGGTGTGATGACGGAGATAAGCGCCGTCTTTTTTGGTATCGTTTTGTTTTCAGTCATATTTCTCGCTTTCGGGTTTTTCCCGCAATTTAACTTTTGTCGCGGCGTTGCGACGAATGTCATCGCTGATTGCAGCGTAATGTTTTTTTGTCGTATTGACGTCTTTGTGTCCAAGAACGTCTGCAACAACATAAATGTCGTGAGTTTCCTGATAAAGTTTTGTTCCGTATGTTGAACGAAGTTTGTGCGGCGTTATTTTCTTGAGCGGGGCAGAAATCTCGGCATATTTTTTGACAAGATTTTCAACTGCGCGCACGCTGATGCGCGTATTTCGCAGAGAGAGGAAGAGGGCGTTGTCTTTCATTTTTTCAGGGCAAGTGCGTTTTTCCTCCAAATATTTGTAGAGTGCATCCGCAACTTCCTCGGAAAAATACAAAATCGTTTTATTGCCGCCTTTCCGCGTTACGACAAAAGAATTGTCGTTAAAATTGATGTCTTCATTGTTGAGACCGACAAGCTCGGAAATTCGGATTCCTGTACCCAAAAACAAGGTTAGCATTGCGCTGTCACGCAGTCGTGTGCGCGCATGAAAACTCTTCTGGCGACCCGCCAACCGTTCTCCGCGACTCTCTGCAAGATTGAGAATATCGAAAACTTCATCGCTTTCAAGACGAATAATTTCTTTGTCATGCAATTTTGGCATCCGAACGCGTTCGGAAATATTTTCTTTTAAATCTTCCTTGCGATAGAAGTATCGCAGCATGGATCGTACGCTGGACAATTTGCGTGCCTTTGCTTTTTCCTGATTTGCACATTCACGCCCTTGGAAAGTATAACTGCTTAAATAAGATAAAAACATCTCGAGGTGGGAGGGGGATAGTAAATTAAGATCCTTGAGCGTGATTTGTCGTGGTGATTGATAGCTGTGAAATTCTTCCGTTTCTTTGATGAGAAAATCAAAGAAGACGCGCAAATCGTATGCGTAGTTCAGTCGCGTCAATAAGGAGGTTGTCTGTTCAATACCGATAAAAAATTCGCTACAAAAATATGGTAGCTCGGCTTGAAGCTGTCTTAATTTTTGAATGCTTTGACGGTTTCGTTTCTGAAAGTAATCGGACACAGTTCAGCCTCCGAGAATAAGTATAACATATTTTTTTTATTTTTGCACCTGTTTATTAAAATTTCCGAACAAATTTTTGCAATATTTTGATTATTTACAGTTTTTTATCTAAAAACAGGCTTATTTATGCGTAAAACCTGTATTTTACGCATAAATAAGTATCTTCTTCTACCCCACATTTTGTACTTCAAAATCTGAAACAGCACGAGAAAATTGTTTTTCTCGTGCTGTTTAAAAATTAGATGACTCATATTTATTCTCTATTAAAACAAATTTTAGAAGAAAAACACTGCGTATCGACAATTTTACCGTTTACAAAAAATTGGTTTTCTTTCTGCCCTTGTATTCTGTACACCTTAATTTCGTCGCTCGCGCGAGATTGATTGAGAAAGTTGATTTGTAAATGCGAGACAAGGTTCTCCTTTAGATACTCAAGCGAAAAAGCGTCGGTGATGATGTCCGCGTATCGGGTGTTATTCATGTGAATATTCGCATCAATATCAGATGGCCGGACTATTTTTGTGTAAATGTATTCATCCGGCTCTTCGAGAATTTTATCAAGACTTGCGTCGAAATCTTTTGTCAAATACGTTTCCGGATCAAAAAGTTGAATGTTTTTAATGGGTGTTAAACGATTGCGGGTAATGTCAAGAACACACCACATAGAATAACCGTTGATGAAACGTTCCCCTGTTATACTTTCAATGGTGTAACATCTATGGCATTGTAATGGAAGCGGTTTTTCGGGAAATGTGCGAACAACAATTTTGTCTCCAAATTTTGGTATTCGCAGAATATCCATGCTAACTCTCGAGAGTACCCAAAAATACCCCCGTTCCCTCATTGCATTAAAACTGCAGTTGAGCTGGGAAGCGTGAACTGTCGCAACTTCTTGAAAAAGATTTAAGATTTCCGAAAGCTTTAAATTTCTTCTGAAATCGCAATGTGAGTCATTTACTTCAAATTCTTTTTCATATGTTGCCGATACCATGACGTCTCTCCCATGTGTTTTCTTTCTATTATACCACAATTTTATAAGCATGAAAACCGTTTGTTTTGAAAAATATATTTGCATAGTACTTTTGTAAGTAGCTATATTGCATAGCTTTTTACTGGAAATAGATTGACTTTTTTTGTCGAATGTACTATTATATATAAAGAATAACATCGTGAGGTAATTCGCGTGGAAAAAAAAGACGTTGTCAGGGGGCAGATCAATACTGTGATCCTCTCCTCTCTCTACGACGGCGAAAAGTATGGGTATGAGATTCGGAAACAAATCGAAATCAAGACTTCCGGAAAATTTATATTAAAAGAACCCACGCTTTACAGCAGTTTGAAACGTCTCGAAAAATCCGGTTTTGTCGAAAGCTATTGGGGTGACCTCGAGGATACAAACGGCGGACGTCGTAGATATTATCGTTTAACCGAGAAAGGGCGGGAAATTTGCGAACGCAATCTAAATGAATGGGAATATTCTCGTACGTTGATGGACAAGCTGATTTCGGACAAAGAAGTTGACCTTGCGACAGCAGAGCCGCCTGCGTCGTCTGATTCGGAGATTACAGCGAAGGTCAAGCGAAATTATATTCGCGACATTGACCGAAATTCTATCGAGTTTCATGACGAACAGGAAGAGAATACTGACAAGCCTCTCCCCTCTGCAGAAACTTTTCGGGACGTCCATAAGATTTTGGAAGAAAATGAGCGGGAGCTTGCTGAAGCGAGTTCTGTCATTGAGACGGGAAGGGAAACGTTCGAGAGTCGGATTCAGGAAATTGAAAATCGGGTTTCGGAGATTGATAGGGAATCTATTCCATTTGAATCCGCAGAAGTTTCAACAACAGATACGCTTCCTTTGAAAAACTCTTCGCTTGAAGAAGTGATTTGTGAGGAAACGCCAAAAGAACTTTCGCCTGAAAAGGTTGAAGAAAATACTGCTCGGGAAGAACCTGAAGTTCTACATACAGTGAAGGATTACTCTTCCTTTCAGATTACTACATACGAAACCGAAGACCCCAAATTTTCAGAACAGATAAATCGTTATTTGCAGGAAACGAAAGAAAAACGTGCGGAGCAGGATGATCGTGATTACAAAAATCGACTCGGAAAACTTCTCTCCTCCGCCAAAACGTTTACAAGCGCTCCAGAGGAAATGCCGCAGACAGAAAACGATGAAAAAGTAATTTCTTTTGAAACCGTTGCTGCGAAGGCTGAATCCCGGCGCAATGATCCGCTTGAAAATGAAGATCTTAAGGCTCTCTCTTCCAAAATTCAAGCGGAAGGTTTTAAGATTAAGGCATATCATTCGGAAAATTCGAAAGACTATAAAACATTCATTTTAAAGAACAAAATTAATTTTGTTGCGTCATTGATTCTTTTTGGGGCGTTTGCGCTTGAGGTTTTGCTCTTTTTTCTGATTACGGAGCCATATACCAAACGCGGATTCGGGATATACGGTATTTTTATTGGATGCGCTGCGCTGGTTCCGCTTGTGGCTTTCATCGCCTATAAGCTGAATCCCGAACGCAAGACGAAAGCAAAGTTTTCTTTCCGGGACAGTTTCATTAATTGCGTGCTTATCTTTGCCTATACGTTCCTTGTTGTGATGGCGCTTAACCTCATCTTTAAGGTGCAGTTTGCAAATGTGGCTGAAATTATTTTGAAAATTTTTCTTCCCTCCCTCGTAGCGTTTCAGATTGTTGTCGGTTGCATTGTTTATGCCGCACTCTATCACGGAAATCATTTTCACGCATAAAAAAAGGACCTTCCCTTAAGGAAGGTCCTTATGCTTTGCTTTTTCTTCTTTCTTTTTTATTCGCGCTGCTTTTTTTGCCGCTCTTCGTTCCTTAAATTTTTCTGACTTCTTCACAAAATAATCTTCAATTTCTTTGCCATATTTGACGCCGTAAAAGAAGAGCATACACATACCTGCAACGACGACCGCACAAAGTATAATGGCAAGTACCATATTTGCCGAGAACAGCAGACGCACATATTCAACGACGTATGCTGTGCAGAGAATTGTGACGACGCGGGCAACGGAAAGAATGACTACGAATGCGCCGAGCGACATCCCCGTCAGTCCCGCAACAAAGCACAGCGCATCATCCGGAAAAAAGGGAAGCAGAAAAATCATAAAAAACATGACTTTGTCTCTGCCTTCCACAAATTTGAGCGCCTTTTTTAGGTCCTCTTCCCCAATCATCCAACGTACAAATTTATGACCGAATTTTCTGCCGACGAGGAATGCAACAACAGAACCAAGAACAATCCCGATAAACGAATACAAACCGCCGAGCAGTGGACCGAAGGCAAGCGAGCCCGCGGCAGTCGTGACTGCGCCGGGAATTGGGATTAAGCAGACCTGTAGGAACTGTATGCCGATAAAAATCAGCACCATGAGGAAATAGTTATCAAGAGAATTGATGAATGCCCGCATGGATTCGGTGTCTGTAAACTTTTCCCAGACGCCGGTCTTCACGAGAATCACCATAATTAGCATGAGAATAACTGCGACAAGAAATACGCTCAAGAGTAACTTTGCCAAGGTGCCGACGTGGAACACTTCAAAAAGCACGTAGAGACAATATAAAATTATCGCGGAAATTGCGACGACAAGCTTCCAGTTTCGGGTCAGATAATCCGAATATGGGATGCAAATCAGCACGCCGACGAAACACAGTGTGGTGATTATCAATTGTTTGACGTTTTCGCCGCCGAATTTCTTTTCCATATTTATACTATTATAAACACTCTTCCAATGTATTATGAATTTTTCGAAATTTCATTTCGCGCCAATTCATCGCAAGCATTGTTATAGGCATTGTCGGCATGACCTTTTACCTTTACAAAACGATAACGATGCTTTTCAAGTTCGATGAGCAGAAGACGCCATAAATCCTGGTTTTTGACCTCTTCTCCCGACGCAGTGCGCCAGCGGTTTTTTGCCCAACTTTCTATCCAATGGTTCTCAAAGGCATTTACAACGTAAGCGGAATCAGAATAAATCGTTACGTCACAGCTTTCTTTTAACTCGCGGAGACCCGCGATGACTGCAAATATTTCCATACGATTGTTGGTTGTCTGTTCAAAGTATCCGCTGATCCTCTTTTCAACGCCCCGGTAGATGAGAACTGCGCCGAATCCTCCCTTTCCGGGGTTTCCCGAACAAGCGCCGTCCGTGTAGAGATCGAGTTGTTTCATTTGCCGAGTTCTACCGAGCGATCGTAACATTTTTTCATTGCTCGGGAAATAATTTTCAATAAGTCGTCCTGACGTAAAGATTCAACCGCTTGAATGGTTGTACCGCCCTTGCTACACACAGAATCGATTAAAGAGTCGAGCTCGCGGTCACTGGTCTGATAGAGCCTTGCTGCGCCTTCAAATGTGGCAGTTGTGAGAATTTTTGCCTGTTCATAGGTAAGCCCGAGACGTATTCCCTCCTCTATCATTCCCTGCATAAATAGATAGATATACGCTGGACCGCTTCCGCTGACGGCAGTTACGGCATCCATTTTGCTGTCGGAGAGTTCAACAACCTTTCCCGTGGAAGAAAGAACGTCGAACACAAATTTTCTTTGTGCATCATTCAAGAGCGAAGTATCTACAGCGATTGCGCCCTTCCCTACCATGCAGGGCGTATTGGGCATACATCTTGCAACACGAGAACAACCGGAGCTTTTAACAAGTTTTTCAAGGCGAATTCCCGCCATAATACTAATCAGTACATTTTTGGAAAAATCTGTTTCATGTAATATTGATTCACTGCACTGCGGCTTGACAGCAAACAGAATATATTCGCAGGAAGCGGCAAGCTCGGCATTCGAAACAAATGCTTTTAAACCAAGATCCTCGGCTTGTTTGCGTTTTTGTTCATCGGCATCAAATGTACCGATATCAGCGGAAGATAAGAGTTTGTCTCGAAGAATTCCGCTCAAAATCGCATTTGCCATATTGCCGAAACCAATGAATCCGAGGCGATAGGGAAATTTCATAAATTGCTCCTTTTTTTGTTGACGAATTCGTCAAAATTGATTATAATAGTTAAGCTTTCTAATTCTTGAAGGGGAGTGGCTCAATGGTAGAGCAGCGGTCTCCAAAACCGCTGGTTGCGTGTTCGAATCGCGTCTCCCCT
>CAJMQN010000003.1 GCA_905215695.1 uncultured bacterium | reverse complement strand
CGCCAAGTACCATTTGTATCCATTCCGTAGGAATGAAGTTATGAATAGCCGCACCTATACCAACGCCGACAAGGATATATATCCATACTTTTTTAAGCGTTCCGAGCATTTGGTCTTTTGCGTAAATCAACCTGTCTTTTCTCGTGAGTTCAACGCCCTCGACCTCTGCAATATCGCCTCCAAGTATAAAATCCCGAACGTGTTTACCAACGCCCGTTTTCTCAATAATCGTACCGCCCAATATTGCAAGCACTAAACCGACGACCACATAAACGATAGCAATAGGAAAGCCGAATACGCTTGCAAGCAAAATGAACGCGCCCAAGTCAACCAACGGACTTGAAATAAGAAAGCTGAACGTAACGCCGCTTGAAAGTCCCGCCCTCGTAAATCCCATAAAGATAGGTATGGACGAACAAGAGCAAAACGGCGTAACAGTACCGAGCAACGCCCCGACAGCGTTTGCGCCTATGCCGTGAAATTTGCCGAGAATTTTTTTCGTTCTTTCGGGCGGAAAATAACTTTGAATATACGATATAAGAAAGATTAAAAGGCACAACAAAACCATAATCTTTATCGTATCGTAAATAAAGAATTGTATTGCACCGCCCCAAAGGGTTGACATAAATTTTTCGCCGAACATACCCGTAAACGCCATTCCTAAAAGCATATTCAGCCATTTCATACCAAGTATTTGGTCGGTTATAAAATCGCCCAACACTTTTATGCCGTTCACACCGTCCACGATAGCGGCAATACCTATTGCAAGTCCTATGGCAAGAATAACGCTTATCAGAATTACAAGTATCTTATGCCGTACAAAAAAATTCTTTTTCTTCGTAGGCTGTTCCTTTTGCGGAATGTCGGACAAATTTTCCAACTGTTCCACTTGCTCATTTTCAGCTGTTTTGCTTTCTGCTTGTTCTCTTTTTTTGTTACAACAGCACTTACATTTCATAAAAAGCCTCCTTAAATTGATTTCTATTCATAAAAAGCCTCCTTAAATTGATTTCTATTTATATCAATAATTATCTATATGAGAGTTAAAAAATAAATGCGACTAATCGCAAGTATTTTTTCCTTTGTTGCAAGTTGTTTCGTTCCTACACGCCGTATCGCCAAGATAAGCTAACAAATCTTTCAGCTTATCGCAGTCAATGGAATAGTGCATCCATTTCCAATCTTTCTCGGCAATAACAATTCCGCAATCGCAAAGTATCTTCATATGATGGGAAAGCGTAGGTTGCGTAATATTCAGACTTTCAAGAATTTGGCAACCGCACTTTTTCCCGCCTCGTAACATTTCAAAGATTTTCATACGGGTGTCTTCACTCAAAGCCTTTAATATTTTAGTACATTCTAATGCGTCCATAACGCCCTCTCATATTTATGATTATCTATATTATACAGTTCATATAGACGGTTGTCAATAGATTTTACCCAAAAAAGTAAAAAAAATTGGCGAGCAAACTAAAATGTTTGCTCGCCGTGCCGTTGTTTAGGTTTATGACATTCGGCGCAACCTTTTACATTATGTTTATGTAACTCTTTCATTTATATACCGCTCTACCACGGCGGTTTTCGTGTTCCGTCTTTTTCAACGGCTATCCCTATACGATTTAACGGGACTCTTTATTATTAAGTTTTTTATTCAGTTGTCGTTGTTGCCTTTCGGCTTGCCACGCCGCAAACTCTCTTTGTCCTTCTTCGGTTTCAAAGTAGGCTTGTATAGCGGGCAGTAATGCTCTTGCAAGGGAGTCGATTTCAAAATCGGGTATCCCTGTGGTGTTCTTTTTCCGTCTTGACATTAACTGTTAGCGTTTTCCTCCTTACATATAATAGTCTTTGTTTCGTCCGCGAATACGGGCAAGATTTTGTTGCCGTTCTCTTTCGTATCGGGCGGCTTTTTCGTCTTGTACGTCTTGCAATAGCTGGGCGTACCCTTCGGGCAGTATCGCCTTAATTTCCGCAACTTCCTGTACGGTCTTTTCGTAACCGTCGGCTCGTCGCTTTTCTCTCATATACTGTTGGAATACGTCCGCTCGGTCTTTATTTCCGCGCTTGATTTCTTCTTCGAGCAGGGTGTTTCTTGCCCGTAGCACCGTGATTTCGTCCGCTGCTTGTTTCTTCTTTTTGGGTATCGGCTTGCCCGTTGCTTGTGTTACCGCTTCAACCGTTTGGGTTAGTCCGTCAAGCTCGGCTTGCTTTTGCTCGGTTTGTCTGTCAATCTCATCACGCTTTTGCTCTGCCGATTGCACAATGACCTTTGCTTTATGCTCGGCGGCTGTAATGTGCGTTGCCTGACTGTTTTCCTTGCCGCGCTGTAAACCGTATTTTTTGCCGACTTGTTCCCATAACTCCGTTTGCAATTCCGCAAGTTTCTGTCTGTCAAATAGGCTTTTACTGCTTAACCGCCCGTCATTGATAGGCACAAAGTTCAAGTGCATATGCGGCGTGGTTTCGTCCATATGTACGATTGCGGAAATCATATTTTCTTTTCCGTACTTCCGAGAGAAAAACTCGGTGCAGTCCCTGAAAAATTCTCTTTGCTCCCAAGGATGTAAACCCTTGAAGAACTCACCATCCGACGTTACGATAAACGAATTCATCAGGATAGCGTCCGAACGGATTTTGCGTTTTAAATCCAATTCCGACAACCTCTCGTTGATTATCTCCATATAGCTTTTCCTGGGCAATATAAGGTGATAGTTTAGATGCGTTCGGGAACTGTCTATATGCGGATTGCTCGCCTGATAGGTCTCGTCTCTTTCGTTTTCCTCCTCGACAGGGCTGACTTCCTGTCGCTTATATTTTTCCATATGACATACTAAATAACTAATCTTCGTTTCCTCCTAATATTTTATTTTTTAGTGGTCATTTTCTCAAACGGCGTAATGGCAACGCCGTTTTCGGTCACCGCTTGCGCCTTGCACTATGCGCAAGCTCATTTCGGCTTGCCCAAACAGCGCACTGTGCTGTTTGGAAAACTGCAAGCCTCGTCTCGCAGAGCGAACGGAACTTACAAAGTAAGTGTAGTGAGTTACACTTATAAAGTGCATATAAGTTTTGCTTTCCGGTTGCTTCCAATTTGCTTGTCATATTAACCGCCTGCTCCTTTCCGATTTCGGAAGCTTTCAACTGCCTTATACAAAGACATTGAATGTGTTTCCTCGTTTGCCTTAACAAACTCATAAAGCTCGTTTACGTCCACACCATCTAATATCGGATTCTGTAAACTTAAACTCCCCGTACAGCCGAACACCTTTAAATCTTCTATCGTGTGTAAAGAAGTAGGGGTTTCCTGTTTTGTTCTCGGTGCTGTACCGCCTTTGCTACCTGCCTTTTTCCGTTTAATGGAAGTGTTTAAAGTTAGTAACGATAATTCGTAATACTTCTTAACGGTAGCAGATAATTCTTTAGGTTGTCTGCCATTGAACGCTAACTCGCAAATTGCTTGCAAATATTCCTTCGCTTGGTCACCTTCAAGGGATAGCAATTTGTTGTAATAGTTCCTGCGAAAAGTAAAGTGTTTCCACCTGGCGTTGTACGCCTTGGGCGTTTTGCCTTGCAGTTCCTTTTCCCGTTGCGGAGTTAACACTTCCACAAGGTCCTCCCATATAAGTGCTTGCGTTTGGTCTGTCGGCTTTTCCTCGTTTCCGTCCAGCATATAGCGGCATATATGCCCGATAATGCTCTTTACGGTTGCCCCGTCCTCGTCCTTTACCAAATCCCAATAGGGCTGGTAAAAAGTAAATTTGTCTTGTTTGTTTTCCATTTTTGTTCTCCTTTTAACGTTTGATTTGTGATTTGCTGTTCTTGCTTAAAAGTATTTAAGATACTTGGTTAAGCGAAACGCTTACCTTTATTAAGGCGGTCTGATAGACATTTGCTTGTTCATTGATTACCTCCGAAATCATTTTTTAAATCTGATTAACCACCGCATAGTAGTGGGTTAATGCCGAAAAAAGAACGTGAAAAAAGCCGCTGAAATCATTTACGTTTCACCGACTTGAACCTTATTTAGCAAGTTCTGCTTGCTCTATGGTGGTTAGCCATTCTATTAAGTTAGATTGTTAATTTATGTGCTAAATCTCCTAAAAAATTGTACAACAAAATAGACCATCAACGTTACTCTTTAAAATACATAGAGCAACTCCGGACTCGCTTAGTCGTTTCTTATTGCCGAAAAACTGTACGACAATAAAAGCCTATTACGGCTCACGAATTTTTTGTATGCCGAAAACACCTTGCACCAATATTCGCAAGCTAAGGCAAGAACGGACTTCTTCCGTTCAAAATCATTCTGCACTATTTGACCTGTACGTTAATGTCAATGCAGAACTACACCCTCTGAGGGCAGAATACGACTCATATCGTATATTCGCATTATAACACATCATAATGCTCTTGTCAATAGTTTATAAACATTTGTTTTGTATAATTTGCGCAAAAATTATTCTTAGTCACCCAAGCCGAGAAGATAATCCGCCGTTACGTCAAAAAATTTTGCAATACGTTCCAACGTTTCAAAGTCAGGCTGTCTGAAACCCGTTTCCCAACTACTTATACTTCTTTGGCTGACGTTTAACTCTTTTGCAAGGTCTGCCTGTGATAGCTTCCTTTCTACCCTTAACTCTTTAAGTCTTTCTTTGAATAATATCATACCAAAATAATACCACGGATTGAGCTAAAATTATTGACTTAGCTCGTTTAGAGCTATATAATAAACCATAGAAAATTCAAAATAATTTTTTATATATGACAGAGTTGTCAGGTTTAGTATGTTATACTATACCCACAAGGAGAATTATTTATGAAAGCCGTAATTTATGCGAGGTACAGTTCGGACAACCAAAGAGAAGAAAGTATCGAAGGGCAGCTCCGTGAGTGTATGGAGTTTGCAAGCCGTGCCGAAATTGACGTTATCGGCAACTACATAGATAGAGCTTTGTCCGCTAAATCTGATAATCGTCCTGAATTTCAGCGTATGATTAAGGACAGCTATAAGCACGCTTTCGATTGCATTATCGTGTGGAAGTTGGACAGGTTCTCCCGTAACCGCTACGACAGCGCACACTATAAAGCCTTGCTCCGCAAAAACGGCGTTAAGGTTGTCTCCGCTATGGAGAGCATATCCGAAGGCTCGGAAGGTATATTGTTGGAAAGCGTTCTCGAAGGCATGGCGGAGTACTACTCCGCAGAACTTGCCGAAAAGGTTGTGCGTGGTATGAAGGAAAACACGTTGAAAGGCATAAACAACGGTGGTCAGGTTACTTTCGGCTATAAGCTGAACGCTGAACGCAAGTTTGAACCGAACGAAACCACCGCACCTATCGTGGAAGAAATCTTTACTATGTATGCCGATGGAAAGACGGTTAAGCAAATCGTCGATTATCTCGATAAAAAGGGCATCCGTTCCTATCGTGGCGGCAAACTGAACATTAACAGCGTACAGCGCATTCTCTCCAACCGCAGATATATCGGGGAATACAAATTCCGTGAAGTGGTCGTGCCGCATTGTATTCCCTCTCTCGTTTCGGACGAGTTGTTTGAACGGGTGCAGAAAAAGCTGATTAAGAATAAGAAAGCTCCTGCAAGGCATAAAGCCGAGGACGATTATCTGCTTACGCTAAAACTCTTTTGCGGCAAGTGCGGTGCGCATATGGTAGGCGAAAGCGGAATGGGAACTTCAAAGGTTTATCATTACTATAAATGCGCCAATACCAAGAGAGTCCACATTTGCGACAAGAAAGCCGTCCGCAAGGAATGGATAGAAGATTTAGTCGTTAAAAAGGCTATGGAAATTCTGCACGACGAAAAGCTCGTAGATTATCTCACAGACAGAATTTACGTGTTGCAGGGGGAAGAGAATCCGAGAATCCCTCGCTTAAAAGAACAGCTTGACGAAACGGAAAAGCGAATTTCCAACGTAATGGATGCGATAGAGCAGGGCATTATTACGGATAGCACGAAGGACAGGCTTGCGCAGTTGGAGAGCAAGAAGAAAGAACTTGAAATCACTATTTTGCAGGAGAGAATAAAAAAGCCTTTCCTTACGAAAGACCAGATACGTTTCGGAATAGAGAAGTTTAGAAAGTTGGACATCACCACGCAGGACGGCAAGCGACGGCTAATAGACGGTTTTATAAATTCAATCTATTTGTTTGACGATAAAGTAACCTTAACCTTAAACTTCAAGGACGGAACGCAGACGGTCTATCTTTCCGATATTGAAGCGGCGAAAAATTCGGATATTAAATGCCTCGGTGCGCCAAAACAGACCAAAATCGAACGATTTTGGTCTGTTTTATATATTTTTGTCGTTGCGCCAATTTCTCTTTCTTCCAATAAAACATGTTATGTTCCCGATATAAGAAAAGTCCATCCGTATTTATTAAAAAGCGCCGTACAGAGTACGGCGCTCAACTTTTCATATCAATATTCAATCAACACAACAGAATGACACCAAAATTTGGGCAGACTGAACTCTACTCTCCCCTCGCGCTCTTCAAAAGGCAGTTCTTTTCCCTCTACAGTATCCAGGACGCGCCGAACCTTCTGCTCGACTGCGACAGAAAAACGAGTATCATACAGCGCGGGAATATCATCTATAACCTGTAAATTTCCGCCCGCCTGATATGGAACGCCATATAGCGCCTGCAAGATTTCCCGCCCGGGCTGATGCCGTAGAGTCAGGAGTGCCTGAACGGGCAGACTGGACTCTGCAAGTCTGCGCCCGAGCAACCTGTCAAGAATCTTGTCTATCGTCTCCCGCACGACGCAGGGCGCAAAATTCGCAAAATCCTCAAACACTTTCCAGCAGAGATAAATTCCCTCCCTGCCCTCCGTGATACCGGGAACGTTTTTCTTTGGGTTTTCGGGCCAGTGCTGGTGCGCACAGAAATGCCTCCCCTCGCGGTTTTGAAGAGGCAAATACTTCTTCCCCAGTTCCTCTCCGGTACAGGCAATTCGATAGCTGTCCGAATAAATGACGTTATGCGCTTTATAACCGGTGAGGCTCTCCCCTTCCAGATAACTTGGAATCAACTCTTCTTTGCCTACCCATTCTGCGCCGATGTCAAAAAGGAATCGTCCTTCCCGAACCCCGGACTCTCCCGTCAGGAGCAGTTTGCCGCCCCTGTCCGTAAATTGTCGGATACGCGCCTCGAGCTTTTCATCGGGCACAATTCGGTCCGGAAGAATGAGAACCTTATAATCGTCAAGCACAGAATCTCTGTCCAAAAAATCAAACTGATACTTGCCCCGCAACAAAATTTTGACAACGCCAAGGTCCGTTGCCGGCGTGTATTCTCCGGTAAAAGCCTCTACCGAAAAAACGCCGATTTCGGTCCGCTTTACGCTTGGATACACATATTTTCCAAACCGTTCAACATGGCGGTAGGCGTAACCGATCAAGTCATAGGTGTAGTCGTCCAAAGTCCCGTCAAAGTTGATTTGGTCTCCGATCGAACATTTCGCCCCGTAACAAAGGAAAAGTCCCGCCTCATACAACAGTGCGTTTCTATGCTTATAACCGCCGAATTCCGCCCAGGTCGTATTGAATTTCCCCGTCATCCCGAGATATTCGCCGCCCAGTTTTTCAAGATAATTGACGGTGAGGGGAAAATGATCGTATCCCCAGCCACCCGTGGGAAGAGACTCGATTTCATAGTGCGTGTTGTATCCCGCAAGGTCCCTGCGCCCCCGGAAGAAGTGTCCGCCGTTGTAGAAGATACGGCAGGTCGCACTGTACTTGCGCACCGCTTCGGTCGTGCGCCGACAGAATTCGGCATACACCCGTTCGGCATGCGCAAGCACCGCCGCGTCGTCCTCTCCGACTCCCTCTCGCTGCCGTTCCGCTCTGCAAAATTCGCAAAAACAAGGTCTGACATTGCAGATATCAAAAAAGACTTCGTTGGGCATAAACTTCTTCATGACCTCTTCGGTCTGCGCGCACAGCACATCAAGATAAGGCGTATTGAAACACATAAAATGATAGCCGTCCGATTCAAAAGAAACCGCCCGAGCCGTTGAACCGTCCCGACCCCGATAGACCCAGTCGTGATGCTATTCTGCCAGCACTTCGTCGAATCCCGCAGAGATATATACCGCAGTCTCGATCCCCGCTCTTTCACAGGCGTCGAGCTGCCGAGGCAAAAGGTCCGTCTTGAGATTGGGATGAACCGTAAATTCGGAATCGAAATAGTAAAAATAGCCATGGTGACATTTCGCAAATACGGTAACGGCATTTACATGGCTCTCTTTGAGCCGCCTCACAAAGCGTTCCTCGTCGAAATTGGCGCCGACGTCCGGCACCTCTCCCGAGAGATGAAAGTCCATATGCACCTGTCTGTCCTTAATTTCAAACATCGTCTCGCTCCTAAAACAGTTCCACAAGTTGCGTATCATTTTCGATCGCCCTTACCGCGGCGAGCGGAATAGCAAGGCTCATCATAAATTTTTTGCCGCCGAACCTCTCCGCCTTTGCGTCCATCCACTCGGGAAAATCCATTGCCGACAGGCTGTCTATCATCTCTTCCACTGTGCGGCGGGCAAAATTTTCATCTGAATCCGCAAGACAGCGCAGAATGTAACCCGTTCCGACCGCCCAATAGCCGCCGTCCATATATACGCCCGTCGAAAAAGACCAAACGGGATTCATTTGTTTCCACTTTGAATCCGCATTCTGTCGGGTCATACCCCGGCAGATCAGCGTCTCCCTCTCCGCCCAAATCTTTGCACGAATCTGTTCTTTTGTCTCTTTGGACAAGTAATCCTCCCCGTAGATGAGTCCGTTCGGCCATGCCGAAAATTGCCGGCACCCAACGGAATCCGATAGGAACCATCCCTCGTCGGACTGTAGCCGCCAGATATTTTCCGCAATATCGACTGCACATTTTTGCCATGCTATAGCGCGTTCGGGCAAGGCTGTTTGAAACAACTTTGCCGCGCGCTCGTAGCCTCGTTTGAGCACAATCGAAGACATGAGGTCGTTTCCCTGCAAACCAACGGTGTCAAAAAAGCCGAATCCGACCTGAAACTCGTTGTCCGCGA
This sequence comes from uncultured bacterium, assembly GCA_905215695.1. Taxonomy (GTDB): domain Bacteria; phylum Bacillota; class Clostridia; order Christensenellales; family HGM11417; genus CAJMQN01. The sequence goes on along the minus strand of CAJMQN010000003.1, from coordinate 227,660 downwards.
GATACGGAAGCCCCGCCTCCAGTCGTACTTGCTCAAAACTGCGGCAAAATATGCGCGACCACTTATCCAAATTCGCCCTGTTGCCCGTGCGCTCATAGAGATAGGACACAAGCCGCGCCCAAGCGGCGGGCAGATGCATAGGCATCAGCCTGCCATGCGGCGAATCTTCCCGACCGGGCTGAAAGACGCAGTGTCCGCTCTCTTCTATCCTGTCCGGAAACACCGCTTGACTTGCGACATGCTCGGTCAAAAAGCAAAACAATTTATTTGCCGTCTCGTCCGAAAGCAGTCCCGGCGAAGTTTTGACCGGAAAATAGTAGTCGTCCGGCCACAGTCCGAAATAAAAGTCGCTGTAAGCGGGCTGAATGACAGGAATTTCTCCTTCAAAATTTTTCGTATCCGCACTCGCGCACTCCGCCATGAGGCTCTCGAGCCGATCGGATAGTTCGCTCCAATTACTCATAAAGAAAATTCACCACTCCCGCCGCAAATTTTTCGAGTCCGGCAGTTCCTTCCATCAGTTCTCCGTTCTCGATTCGTACATGTCCTTCGACAAGAAGATCCGCCGTGCTCACGACGATACTCGAATTGCCGAGCCAAAGGTCCCCGCCTGCAAATTCTTCACTCACAATATAGTACGTCCCCGCAGAAAGCGTTTCCGCGCCGTTGAGCCGTACATATTTAAAACCGTTGATATCCGCATAACCTTGGGACATGTCCACAACCGCGGAGATTCTCGCCTTGCCGTTAAGGTCATAGATTGTAATTTTATGTTTCTGAACATTGCCGTAGCTCCAGAATCTGCCGAGTGCGGTCACGTTGACCTGACGATTCAAAGTAAATTTGAAACCGACCTCACCGTCCAAAGCATTTTCGGGCTGTCCCATACGCACATGTGTGAGCGCCGAATTGCCCCAAGCGGAGGTATTCTTCAGGCTCATATTCCGATACTCTCCGGTCACGCCCGCCTTTTCGATAATATCCGCAGCTTCAGGTGCGCTTTCGTAGAAATTGCCCAACGTATAGTTTCCGAATCCTACATTGTGGAAGAGCATACTCATCTCCAGTTCGTTTTCGTTGGCTGCGGCGATGACATTCCCGGTCACAAAGACATTGGAAGTCCCTTCATCGAGATAGATTGCATAGCAGGGCGCGCTCTTGCTCGCGTAGCGGTTGCGGATAATATCATGAAAATAATTGCCCCGCACCTGTAAATTCGGCACGTTATTAAGATTATAGAAACAGGCGCCGTCCTCCATTGTCATGAGGTTATGATGAACGTCGTTGTATGCAATGGTAATATCGCGCATGACATATTCAATGGTTGACCACCCCCAGCCGTTGGTGATTCCCGTGTAGTGCGTAAAACCGATTTCATTGTGAAGAATACGCACATCGTAACCGACCGCATTGCCGATGCCCACCCCGCCGTGATATTCCATGCCAATCCAGGACAGGACATTGTTTATGACGTCCACCCCGTGAACCTCATAATTATTTGGTTCGCCCGGCTGATAGGGACGGTATAAATCCTTTCCGTCGGTGCGCGCGGACACGTAGGGCGCAATCTGAATTCCGCTCGCCGAAATATCTGTAATCTGATTGCCAATCAACGAAATTTCGGAAGCGCTCAGATAGACGTTGATGCCGTTCCCGCCCGCATGCCGGATCACGCAGTTCTGAATACCGATTTCTTCCGCGTTTTCGATGTGAATCGTCCCGACGGGAACGTCGTAAAGCAGAATGTTCTCCGTACTTTCGACCGCGTACAGCGCAGCCTGTAAATCAACAAATCCGGTTCGCTCTGCAGCAGTGAATCCGGCATATTCAAATATGATTCCGTTGAATACAAGATTTTGGACCCGCCGGTCGGTTCCGCTGCCGCGGATTTCCACAAGTCCCTCCAGTTCGGGCACCCAGATCTCCGCCGACGACATGCCCACATTCTCTTTGGGAATGTACCATAATTTCCCTTCTGCTTTGTCAAAATAGAATTCTCCCGCGGCAGAATGGGCGCGTAATTCTTGGAACAGAAGAGCACGACGTCGATTTTGTCCGGGGCAAGTTCATATCGCGTGACCTTTTTGGGAAAAAGCGGGTTTCGCGTATAGACAAACCCCTCCCGAAACCGTTTCAACAGCCATTCCGAATAGTATTGCGCGATATCTGTCCGCGCGCCCACGTTAAGAATCATATTATCTCCGATAGGTGCGGTCAAGGTTGACGACCGCACTCTCTTTTCTCGCCTTTTCGGCGGCGTAACAACATAAGTGACCGTTCACCGAATCCTCAATGACTGTCATCGCGGCGGAAGTCGGCTCCCCGTTCAGATATTTGACGAGATCCGCCATGATATAATAATCACCGCCGTAGTGCCCCGCGACAGAATTATCCTTTTCCTTGCTCTTGATCTCCTCAAGGTCGATGACTTCCTCCGAGTAGTCGATTTTATGGGAATCAAACCTTCGCAGAATAAACTTGTTGTCCTCTATGTACCCCACGATTTCCCCCATCGTACAGATGATATGGATATGCCTACCCGCCTTCGAAGTCCCCGCCACCAAATTCAGCGTACCGATAGAGCCGTTTTTGAAATTTACGCTCACGCACTGCCGGTCCACGAGGTCCATATCCGTCCGATAGACGCACTGCCCATAGACGTCATGCTTTAAAAACTCTTCCTTCTCCTCCCGGGTAATCTCCTCAATCGGCTTTTTCAATCCCGCCCAGGTATAGAAGGGAATAAAATCCTTTTCGAGTTCAAACTTGTAGGCGTCAAACATGCAGTTTCCGCGCGCGGGGCAGTCGAAACAATATTTGGTAGCCCCCTCCGGCGCGTTTTCCTCGCAGAAAAACGCCTTCGCGCCGAAACTCGAAACCTCCGCGGGCGAAGTGGAATTGTTGAGCCAGCACATGAGGTCGAGGTCATGACAGCACTTTGCAAGCAAAAGCCCGGACCCGCAGAGTTTTTCCGACCGCCATTTGCCCCGCACGAAGGCATTGACGAAATGCCCGTACCAGACATGCTCGTTCATCTGTATATCGACGATTTTTCCGATCTCCCCCGAATCCAGAATCTGCTTGATCGTCGAATAGAAGGGGGTGTAACGAAGGACATGGCAAACGACGATTTTACATCCGTTTTCCTCCGCAGTGTCCCGCAGTTCGAGAAGTTCCCGAGGGGTGGGACAGATCGGTTTTTCGAGCAGAATATCGTATTTCGCCCGCAACAATTTCATGCTCGTCTCGTAGTGGAGTTCGTCCATGGTGCCGTTGATGACGAAGTCGCACTTCACCCCCGCCCGCAGAAATTCGTCCAGCCCGGAGAAGGTCTGCGCCTCGGTCAGCCCGAATTTTTGTCTCGCCTCCGCAAGCTTATAGGGAAGCACGTCGATCACGCCGACGATTTCCAGCAAGTCCGGTCGCACAGCGGCATAGTCCGCATAACGGGAACTGCGGTCCCCGTATCCCAGCACAACAGCTTTCAGTTTTCTCATATAACCCCTCGCAAAATTTTAGGATAAGGTTCGGACCCCTTTCCCGGATTTAATACTATTATATCACGGAAAAGAGGTCCTGTCGAACCGATTATTCAGATTCCTGTCTCAAAAGTTAAGCCTTCCGCTTGCGGACTCCCACCGCGCAGTGCCCGGCGAAAAGCAGGAGTCCGAGCCCCCCGAACCCGCCGAACCCGATGCTTCCGCATCCGCCGCATCCCCCCTTTTCGGGCGGAGCGGTCTGTTCCGTCGCGATCACGCGAACGCGCAGGACGGTCTCGTTTCCGCTCTCGTCCTTCGCGGTAAACTCGACGCGGAATCTTCCCTCCAGCAGTTTTCCCTCCGCGAACATGCCCTCGGGGAAGGAATAGGTCAGCGTCACGTTCGAGGACTTGTTGTCCGTCGCCGCAGCGCCGATGAGAGCGAGCAGTTCCTCCTGCGAAATCCCCACCGCGGCGTTGACCGCGCCGTCCGTCACGTTCTCTCCGAAGGTAATTTCAGGGGGCGTCACATCGTATTTGCACAGGAAAGTGATCTCCTTCGTCCCGGTATTCCCGGCGGCGTCTCTTGCGGTAAAGCGCACGACATAACTCGTATTTTCCACAAATTTTCCCTCCGCCGAGAGCGCGCCGCTGATGATTTCCGCAGTATATTCGACAATACCGTCAATGCCGTCCGAAACGGTAACCGGATATGCGAACCCTTCCGCCGTCGCGCCGGACTCGATGACCGCATCGCCGTTCAAAGATATAGCGGGCGGGTTGGTATCGATGTTCGTGAACTCCGCCGCTCCGAAATAAGCGCCCGTACCGTCGTTGACACAGAGCACAAATCCGTTGCCCATAAGTTCGGACATCTGATAGCCCTCGTTGACGGGAATGAACAATTCTCCCCAAACAATGTCGTCCACCGTGAGCCGCAGGAGCGCGCCGCGGCCCTCCACATCTGTCGCAACAAGAATCTTGACGTTGTATTTGACGTCTTTCTCAAACCAGTAGTCGTTGATGAGATAGTCCGGCAAATGTCCCTCGGGATTGATATAATCGAGATAGGAAACCCCGCGCAAAGTTTCGCTCTTGTTGATAAACAAGAGATTGATTGCCTGCCAAAGATTTCCGCCCGAACCGTTCAGCGCGAAGGTGAAATAATAGGTGTCGGTCGTAATCTTCATATCGAATTCGAGAACGTAAGCCTTGGAATTGAGCAGCGGCGAAGTCAGCGTTCCCGCCACAACGCCGGGGTCACCGTCCTGCCCCATGAGGAAGGTGGATTTCTTGGCGGGTTTGACCTCAACCAGTTCGCCGATTGTGAAGTGGTCAAGATTTTCCTCGTCGATTTCGTAGTCGGTAATCGGGCGATTGGTCTGCCATTTTCCGTTGAAGAAATACAGACTGAACTCCTTGTTCATCTTGAGGTTGAAGAGTTCCGCCCCCATATCGATACGCAGTTCCACAAAGTCTTTGACAGTTTTTGCCCAAAGCTCGGCATTGTCGTCATAGCAGAAATGCACAGCACTAGAGCCGGGCGTCATGTGTCCCTTGTCCCAGCCGACGGCGAGTCCGGTGCTCTCAATCCGCTTTCCTTCGCTGTCATAGAAGGCTATTTTTGTCTCGAAATCCCCCTTGGGATAAGCTTGGTCAAAAGCAACCGCGACCTTATCCTCCGACTCCGAATTGCGGTAGAAGTGAAGAATCAAATCCCGCCGCGTCCCGGTCAAAGCATGGTTGTATAGATAATTGATTGCATATCCGTTGATGTCGATATACTCGCGCTCTCCGACAGGCACGGGCTTTTGAAGCTGCCATTTGCCTCCAAAGAAGTAGAAATTGAACTCCTCGGCAAATTCGACATTGTAGAGTTTTGCCCCCGCGGGAATCTTCAAAGTATGGAAAGCGTCCTCCGTCGCCGCCCAGAAAACGTCGTCGGGGTCATAGACAATATCAATGGGGGTCTTTCCGTTTCCGCCGTGATAGTTGAGCCGCAAAGAGAACTTTTCGGTAGGCTCTCCGTTCAGCGTAATTCTTTCAAAGAAATCCCCCGCGGGATACTTCGTCTGAAGCGAAATATTTTTTCCGGGCGCCTGCTCCGCATAGAACACGAGGGTCATCTTTCCACCGCTATTGATATGGTTGACGCCGGGTTCAATCAGCAGGCTTACCGGATTGGAGAATAGGTCTGTCTCCGGGTCATAGGGTGTCTCAAGATTCCATTTTCCGTCGTAAAAATAGAGCTTGACTTCCTCTGCAAATTCGATGTCATAGAGTTTCGTCCCCTGCGGAACGGTGAGCGTCCGATACGCGGGGGACGCGGCGTCGAAGGACGCCGTCTCGGTATAGACCATATCCAAAAGAGTGCCCTGTTTGGCAAATTCAAGGTTCGAAACCATATTGCCGCCCCGGAAATTGAGCGCAAACCCAGGATTGTCCCCGCCGTCCCACTCGAGGGCGTCGAAGAAGTCCCCGAGCGGATACGTCCTGTCGCTCGTCAGATTTCCGTTTACTCCGACCGCATAGAAGATAAGTCCCTTTCCCCCGACGGTATTGCCGTGATTGACCGTGGGATGAACGGAAATTCCCGTCGCCTGCTGATAGGAAGCGGGCGACACCTGCATGGGCGCATTCATCCACATACCGTTGTAGAAGAAAAGGGTAAGCTCCGCGGCAAACGTAATATTTTTGAGTGTTGTTCCCTCCGGAATCTTCAGCGTAATCATCCCTTCCGCTGCGGCGGCGTCCCATTTTGCCTTGTCATAGGAGAAATAGACAAGCGTCGAATTGTCCGCGGTCTTTGAGGACAGCCCGAACCCGTATTCGGAGAGCGCCTCTTCGTTCAAGGTGGCAGTCGTTCCGAAATTTCCCTCTTCGGGGAAGGAAGTGCTGATTCCGACCTCGTTCTCTCCGTTCTTCAGAACAAGGATAAAATAATATTCGTCCCCGGAAACAAGGTGATTGTTGTTGACGTTGATTGCATAGCCGTCCGCTGTGGCGGCGGCAGCGGGCGCGGCGGCGTGCCATTCTCCGCTGTAGAAGTAGAGAGAAATCTCGTTCGCAAACACGATATTATAGAAGGTCGTACCCGCGGGCACTGTCAGCGTGCGATAGTTGCGCGCATCGACGCCCCAAAAAGTTTCGTCCTCCGCGTAGGCGAAGTCAATAGGCGAAGCGCCGTCCGCCGAATGTCCCCCCGTCTTTCGGAAGGAAAATTTGTCCGTAGGTTCTCCGTCGAGCAAAATTTTGGAGAAGAAATCCCCCTCCTCGAACCGATAGTCGAGCTTGATCCCGTTCGTCGAACCTGCGGGCCAGGCATAGACGAGAAGCCTGCGCGAATCCGTGCCCACAAGCCCGTGGTTCTGCCCCGCTCCGTTGCCGAGCGCAAAGCTCGCGGCTTCCGTCGTTACCAGCGGCGCGGGCAGTTCCTTGTGCCACTTTCCCTCGTAGAAGTAGAGCAAAATATCCGATTCAAAGGTGAAATTGTAAAAGGTCGTCTGCGCGGGAATTTTCAAGGTCAGCGGCTCCCCGTTGCTCTCGAGAAATGTTGCCCAGTCCCCGTAAGTGGACCAACCCTTTTTCAAAAACCCGATGGTAATCGTCGTCGCGCCGTCCGCAGTTTTTTGCTCGAACAGTCCGCTTTTCCCCTCTCCGGCATTTGCAAGCCCGAATTCCGTCGCGCTCTTATCGTTCACCGTTATCTTTGAGGCAAAATCTCCCATCTCTGCGTTCTTATCGATTGCAAGCGAAGTACCCGAAACGTCCTTAAAAAACATTGTCAGCAGGTATGCGCTCGGAAAAGCCGGTTGTTCGATATAATTTTCCGCTTCCGCAATCTCCACCGACGCAACGGAAAGCGCTTCCGCGCGCGCGGCGGGCGCCCTTCCGAGGGCAAAGCCCGCGCCGAGCGCAAAGCACACTGCGGCGACGAGCGCAAGCAAAGCCACCGCAAGCCTCTTTGAAAAAGTTCTGTTTCCCATACAAATTCCTCCCCGTAAATTTATGCCACCGGTACGACGAAGTGTCCTTCGCCACCCGAAAGCGTCGTGATATAGTGCCCGCCGATGAGATTGACGAGATACCTCTCGCTGCCCTTATAGACAATCGCGCGGGTGCGGTCACCGAAATCGAGGTCCACCCGCGAATCCCGCAAATCGACCGGATTTCCGTAATTCGTGACGAGATAGCCGTCGTTGTTCTCCCCGTCCCGGAAACATCCGACAATCATATTCTCCTCCGAAGTGCAGGACGCAAGCCCGTCAAAGGATTCGAGCGTATATTTGAGTTTGGAAAAGTCGTCCCGAACCCGATTTTTGGTTCCGAACACGGTCAATACTCCCTTCCACTCAAAATCCATGTACGCCTCCGACATTTTGAGGACCTCCGCGTTTAGGGACTGAACGTCATAATAGATTTGGGTACGCTCGTAGCTCGCGGGCAGGAGATTGCCGTCGTCGTCCCAGCGCGTGGTAAAACCGTCCGTAATCATCGCCTCGCCGTCCTCATAGCCGTACTCCCCCGCGCCCTGCTGTTTGGGCTGCTGATAGCAGAACATCTGAATGTTCTTGACGCCGTAGGAGAGCGCGGTATAGTACTGCAAACTCAGTTCGGCGCGGTTGGGCTTGCGCCAGTTGAGTTTGTGCGAATTCATGGTCTGAATATAGAGATAGACGTCCGCGCCGACTTCCTTGCCGTAGTGCTGCAACACCTCAAGATTGGAGAGCAGTCCGCCGTCAAACCTTTCGACGTAGTAGGGATAGAAATCCGTCCCCACCCAGCGCTCCGCTCCCGCGGGAAGTTCCTCTACAATGCGTTCGCAGTACGCCTTTACATAGTCCTCGTACGTCTCCCCGTCCGCAAGCCCGATCATCGCGTCCGTCGCATAGTTCGGCCAAAGCGTATTCGTGATTCGCGTCCCCGGGAAATTCTCGAGCACATACTCGATATTCGGCAGGAGGTCCTCGAGGTCCGGGCGCGTCGGAAGGGAGGAAAGGTCGGATTCGAGATTGGGTTCGTCCCAAACGTCAAAGCCATTGATTACGTCCCCGTACCCCTCCAGAAGTTCGGTCCAATCCTTCCCCCAAAGTTTCTGCGTGTTCATGAGATAGACGTGCGCGCGAATACCAAACTGCCTGCAATACCCAAGCGCGGCTTTCAGATATTCTTCACTCTGAATATTCGCGGGAAAGATTGTCACCTCATTGAGATTGGACTCCTTGAGCCATCTCCAAAGCTCCTCTTTGGCGTCCGGGCTGTACCAGGCGCCGAGCGTAAACTCCTCTTCGCTGTGATAGACGGGAACACCCTCCGCGTTCGCCTGTTTGTCAAAATTGATTTCCTTGTCCTCATTCATATTACACCCCACTGTCGCGAGCAGCACAAGAAAGAGCGCCGCCGCCAAAAACCGATAACATTTTTTCATACTAACCCTTGAGACCTCCTATCGAGACGTTGCCCATGATAGTCCGCTGAAAGACCCCGAAGATGACGAGCCCGGGAACCATGGAAACCATCATGAAAGCAAACAATTCGGGATAACGGTTTTGAGACATCATCATTTCGCCGAGGAATTGGATACCCACGGCGAGCGTAGGTCTGCCCTTTGCGTACATATAGACGTTGAAGTAGTCGTTCCAGGACGCGAGAAAGGACAGAATCATTACCGAAACGATGATAGGCACCGCCATCGGCAGATTGATAGAGACAAACACCCGGAAATGCCCCGCCCCGTCGATGAAAGCGGACTCCGCGTAGGACCAGGACATGCTCCGAAAGAAGGAATAAAAGAGCAGAAACGACCCGCCAAACCCTGACGCGCCCATGACGTAAATGCCGACGTAAGTGCCAAACAGCTTGAGTTTGGTGAGCAGAATGATCATGGAGGCAAGTCCGCCCACCACGGGAACGGAAATGGTCATGATCGCGACCGCATAATAGACTTTCCGCAGTTTAAACCGATACTGTGCGACCACATAGGAAGTCTGCAAGGGCACGAGCACGCCGACAAGAGTGAGAATCACGACATAGTAGCCGATGCCCACCCAAAGACTGTACAGCATAATCATGTTAAAGCTGTTGTCCTCTCCGAAAAAGCCGAGTTCGGGCTGTGAAATCCCGACCGCCCCGAGAATGCGGTTCATAAAACCGATGTCGAGGTCGAACGCCCACCGGAACACCATGGTCATAATGACGACCGAAATGACGTTGGGGAGAAAATAGATGACCCGGAACGCCCGGTATCCCGCAATCTTTTTAAAGAAACAGTAGGCGACGAACACCGAGAGCGGAATGATGATGATGACGTTGAAGAAAAACAGCTTGATCGAGTTGACAATTCCGTAGTAGAGCGTGGAATCCCCTCTTCCGATTTCGTTGAAGAAGTTGACGAAGTTCTGCGCGCCGAAGAACTCATACCCTGTGGAACGCAGGGTGTGAAAGGAGAGCCAGATCGTATCGGTGTAGATATAAACCCAGAACACCAAAAAGTGCACCGTCGGCCAGGCGAGCATGAGAAAGACAAACAACTTATTGCTCCGCAGCAGGCTCTTCTTCTTTTTGGAAGGGTTCTGAACGGACGCCGAAACGGCGTTTTCGATTTTCTCCATGGGTCAGGACAGATAGGACTGCCAGATAGAGGTTGCGGAATCCTTTTCGAGCGAAATGCACTCGGCGGCGCTCTTTCGGCTGTCCCGAGACCCGGTCAGCATATTGCTGAAAGGATTGTAGTACCACATGCTCGCGACTCCGGTAAACGCGAGTTCGCTCTTCGGGTTGAAGGTAAAGTTCCCGCCCGAAGCCTCCGCCTCTGTCAGAATGGTGCGGATGTCCTGCGCGCAGAAGGAGAGCGACGCCTTGTTGATTTCGTATTCATAGGGGCGGAATCCGTAGGATTCGTAGGTAAAGGACTTGAGATTGTCCTGCGTCAAGGAGAAGACGATAAATTCCTTTGCGAGTTCCTTGTGCGCCGCCTTCTCGGGAATCATGCAGTAGTTGTAGGCAAGCGTGTTGTTGACCTTGATATACTCCCCCGCGCCGTCCTTTTTGGCATTGGGCGCAAAGGGCACGCTCATGACCCGCATGTGCTCGAGCTGTTCCTCGGGGATACCGCCGTTCGCGAGCTCCCGCTCCAACCACGCGCCGTTGGGAATCATCGCGGCTTTTCCCTCCGCAAACGCGGACTGTACAAAAACATAGTCCTTTGAACTGTCCGTCTTTGAGGTGTTGATGATGTCCTTTGTCGCGGGATCGACAATGAGTCCCTCGAGAAGGGTGAGCGCCTCCCGTTTCTTCGCCGCAAAATTCACCTGTTCTCCCGTCTCGGGATTTGTCCAGGTCTTTTCGGGGTCGAAGAAGTCGAGATTCTCCATCTTTTCGTACTCGGCATAATTCTCCTTGCCGACCAACTGCACAAACCAGGTCTCCACGATAAACTGCCAATAGCTCGCGCTCTTCGTGGACCACACAAAGGGCTGAATGTCATTCGACGTGTCGCCGTCCTTATTGACGGCAAGATTGTTGATGTCCGCTACCAGTTCGAGAAGTTCGGCGTAGGTTTCGGGCGGGTCGCTCCATCCCGCAGTCTCGAGAATTTCGGCGTTATAGAAGAAACTTCCGACTCCGGCTGTCCAGGGCAGATAATAGTAACCGTCATAGGTCGCCGTCGTGACTCTTCCGTAATCCTTAAAACTCGTGTAGAGCAGGTCCTCGACCGTCTTGCCGTTTTCCACCTCTGTCTCGAGAACGTCCGAGATGTCCTCCACCCAGCCCTGCGCAATCTGCTGAATACAGCTGTGCCCGTTGTCGATAAAGAAGACGTCCGAACAGTCGTTGCCCGTCTCCCAACGGGTCGGAGCAAAGCCGCTGATGCCCTTCTCACCCTCGAGATAGACGGTCTTTCCCGTCGCGGTCTGAAATTTGTTCTTGAGGTCAACGATCCACTGCGCGCCGAATCCCGAATTTTCGAAGGTGACGACGAGGTCGGCGGCGTTTTTCCCCAATCTGCCGTTCATGTCATCGACCGTCGCGGTATGCATGACGTTGCCCCCACCGCCGCCGCACGCAAACGCGGAACAGGCGAGAATTGCTCCAAGCACAATGCCCCAAAATTTTCTCATATCAAATCCTCCTTATGATACAAATTTACGGTTTCAGTTGTTTCCCGAAAAATACAGATGTTCGACTGTAGTTCTTCCCTCCGAAATCCTCGCACGCGTAGCGCCGAGAAAATTTTGCAGATGGCTGTCATATTCGCCGGTCTTGAGCCCCATCGTGAGCCGGACGTCCCGGTAAAGTACCGAAAAAGACGCCTTGTGATTGTGCGCGGCGAACATATTTGTCACCCGATTTTCCGTACAGATATCGAAGAATTTTTCCCCATAAGCGGACGATCCAAGCTCCGAAAGGTTGTCGATTCGCCCGAAATCCCCGTTCTTTGCGGGCAGGTTCTCGCTTCCGAGAATCCCGCCGGCGTACCAATCGTCGGGGTACATCTCGTCCAGACTGTCCACAAAGGCGGGAACCGCAACGTGCATATAGACATGCGCGGGCAGGTTGCCGTAACTCTTCTGAATTTTCGCCGAGGTCTCCTCCAACCAGGTACACTGCTTGCCCGTGACTCCGATTCCGCCCCGAGAGGCGTCCCCCGTATCGACAAAAAAGAGGGAGAGCGTATATTTTCCATCCTGCTTGATGCCAAGCGTATATTCGTTGAACCGCAATTCCGAAATACCCGTGCGCTGAAACATACAGTGCTCGGCAGCCTCGTACTTTTTGAGCACTTCGTCAATGTACTGCGAATTTGTCAGCGTGGGGTGATTCGGATAGGGATACAGGTCGTGATTGCCGAATACTGTAATCCAAGGCTTTCCGTAGGATTCCATCTTCGCGATAAACTTATCTATATTTGAAAAGTCAAAATCAAAATCCGCATAGACATTGTCCCCGCCCAAAACAATCAGGTCGGGGTCACCCTGCGCCACGGCATCGTCCATGTACCGGAAGAGCCGTTCGTCGATTTTATCGGGGGTGTAATTCGTCTTATCCGCCCCGAAGAGTTCCCGTCCCTGCGAAGAATCGATGACCTGCGTGTCATTCATAATGAGAATATCGACCTCGCCGACGGGCAGTTCGAGGGTAAAATCATATTCGTATGGAGTTTCCCCGGGTTTCTCCCCTTTTTCTCCGCAGGCGGCAAACATCACCGCCGACAGACAGAAAATTGCTGCGGTAACCGCTGCTAGCCATTTTCTTTTTACCATAAAACCTCCTTCCCCTTCGAAAAGGTACACCTTTGCAAAGGTCGGAGAAAATAAAAAAACACGCCGTTTTCAAATGAAAACAGCATGTTTTAATAGTAATTGTCTATTTCGGAAAGGTGTACCTTTCCGTACGAAGGCAAGACCGCCTCCCGGCTTATGTATCTATTATAAATACTGCACCCGAAAAATGGAATGAAGAATTGTGCTTATTTATCGCAATATTGTATTTACTATTTTACCATTATTAAAAATAGCTGTCTTGTGAAAGAATTAAATTGACCGAATTCGCAATCCAAGTGCCTGTCGCGTCCACTATTTTTTTCGCTGACAAAAGAAAAAGCCCGATGCCTTCGCACCGGGCTTCTATATTTTCTCGCCCGCCCATTTGAGCGCGCGCCTCTCGAGCGCCTTCACGAACTCATCCTTTCCGTCGCAGTACCCCTCAATATCCCGCGGAAATTTACCGGCGAGTTCGATCTTGAGCGCGCCGTAAGCCGCCGCCTCTTTCGGGTGTGCGCGAAGATAGTCCCGCACCGCGAGATGCCGCAAAATATTGTTCTTGTCCCCCTCTGCGAAGATATGCGCCTGATGCGTGCGGTGTTCCCCGCCCTTGCGCATATACCGTCTTCCGGGAATCCCGAATTCCCCAAGGTATTCATATCCAAGCGCCTCGAACGCACTTCTCTTCTCGTCCGCCGCGGAGAGATTTCTAACCACGGGCATGAGGTCGATAATGGGCTTTGCGCTGAGTCCCGGCACTGCTGTGCTTCCGATATGAAATATTTCCACAAGCTCCCGCCCCAAGACCGCGCGGAGCTTTTCCGTCTCTTGACGAAATTCCTCCGCCCATTCCGGGCGATACTCTACGACTTCGACAATCACGGCTCACTCCGCAGTTTCCCGAGCGTTTGCCCCGCGTCCCTGCCCAAAAGCTCCATCGCACGATTGTTGTAGTGTCCCGGCGCAAAGGGATTCAGAAACTGCGCATCCCGGGAAAATTCTTCTGTCAGGCGGGTCAGCATGACAAAGTCCTTATCCTCCCGAACCGCGCGCTCCTGCGCCCGCATTATCGCGAGATCCCGCTCATCGTTTACGAAATACCCCACGCGGATCATTCCGAATTTCTGAATTCCCGTATCCCGCATCAGCGCGTTTTTATATTCGACGAGGGCGCGAAGATATTCCTCTTCAGAACGCCCCTCTATCGCGTCACTCTCTCCCTGCAACCAAATATAATAGATTTTTCGCAGTTCTCCAAGCCGTTTTGCCGCAGAAATCCCCGCGCAAATCTTTTTGAGCGCGAACGCATAACGTTCCCCGTTCGGATGCCAGTCCGCAATGGTCGTGGCTCCCTTGGCGGCATGAATGGCGGCAACCTCTTCCCCGCACGCCTCGCGGTAGGCGCGGCAAAAGGACGGAACCAAAGACCCGTGTCCCTCGTGCGCCGCGAGCAAAAGTTCACCGAAATTTTCCCCCACAGGGTGCGCAAGCGGACGAAACGCGTCCGTTTCATAGAGATATTCAAACGCACCACCGACCGGCGCTTCTTCGGGCAGACTTTCCGTCTGCCCCTGCATATTGCTCTGACCTCCGAAAATCAGAACGTCCATCTTTCCCCTCCGAAAAAACGATTTACAGTTTCGCCAGCTTTTCCTCGAGATTGGAGAGGAGTTCGGTAAATTTTTTGACCTTCTCTTCCTCCGCCTCGACAAGATTGCGGGGAGCTTTATCCGTAAAGCCCTTGTTCGCAAGTTTTCCCTGCGCCCGCGCAAGTTCCGCCCGCGCGTTCTTGCACTCGCCTTCCAGCCTTGCGCGCTCCTTTTCGGTGTCCACGAGGTCGCCGAGCGCGACATAGACCTCTGCCGTCGGCGTGAGCAAAGCGACTGTCTTTTCACAAATTTCCTCTTTGGAACCGACAAATTTCACTTCGCTCGCAAAGCTCAACTTCTCGATATAGGACAGGCACTCCGTAAAACTCGCCTTGTCCTTGAGCGGCACAATATACAGCCGGGTACGCTTGCCGACGGAGACGTTCATCTCCTGCCGAAGGTTTCGGACGCCCCGGATGAGTTCCATGACATTCTCCATGCTCCGCGCCTTCTGCACGAAATTGAACTTCTTGTTATAGGTCGGATACTCGGAAATCATAATGCTCTCCGAGCAGTGCGGCACGCTCTGATAGATCTCTTCGGTGATGAACGGAATAAAGGGATGCAGAAGTTTCAAGACGGTCTTGAGGACGTACAGCAGAACGGAGAGTTTGTCCTCCCGCGCCCGCTCACTCTCTCCGTACAGCACGGGTTTCGCCATCTCAATGTACCAGTCGCAGAAATCCGACCACACGAAATCGTAGAGCTTCGCGCCGGACGCGCCAAACTCATACTTCTCCTGTTTTGCCGTCACGTATCGCACGGTGTCGTTGAGCTTTTTCAAAATCCACTTATCCGAAACGTCGAGCTTGCACTCCTCCACCCCGCGGAGCTTGTGCCCCTCGAGATTCATATTGACAAAGCGGGACGCGTTCCAAAGTTTGTTCATGAAGTTGCGGCACCCCTCGATCTTCTCCTCCGAGTACCGTGTGTCCCCTCCCGCGGCTGTACCGTTGAGGAGCGCAAAACGCAGAGTGTCCGCGCCGTATTGTTCGATGACCTCCAAGGGGTCGATTCCATTCCCGAGGGATTTAGACATCTTGCGCCCGTATTTGTCCCGAACGAGTCCCGTCATGAGCACGTCGCGGAAGGGCACCTTGTGCATGTGCTCAATGCCCGAGAAGATCATGCGCGCCACCCAGAAGAAAATAATATCGTAGGCGGTCACAAGGACGTCCGTCGGATAGAAATAGTTGAGGTCAGCGGTATTTTCGGGAAACCCGAGCGTGGAGAAGGGCCACAGCGCCGAAGAGAACCAGGTATCCAAAACGTCCTCGTCCTGATGAATCTTTTTGCTTCCGCACTTCGGGCAGGTGAAAACGTCCGTCTCCGAAACCTCCATGTGCCCGCAATCCTCGCAGTAGTACGCGGGAATACGATGCCCCCACCAGAGCTGACGGGAGATACACCAGTCGCGGATATTCTCCATCCAGTTATAATAGATTTTCTCAAAACGCTTGGGAATAAACTTGACAGACTTGTCCCGTACCGCCTCGATAGCGGGCTCGGCGAGAGGTTTCATCTTGACAAACCACTGCTTAGAGACGATGGGCTCAATGGTGGTCTTACAACGATAACAGGAGCCGACATTGTGCTTATGCGGCTCGATTTTCACGAGCGCGCCGCAAGCCTTGAGGTCCTCGACGATACGTTTTCTCGCCTCGAAACGGTCGAGACCGCAGTACTTGCCCCCCTTCTCATTGATGACGCCGCCGTCGTCCATGACGCGGATCACCTCGAGATTGTGCCGGAGCCCGACCTCGAAGTCATTGGGGTCGTGCGCGGGCGTAATCTTGACCGCGCCAGTGCCGAATTCTTTGTCCACATAGGAATCCGCCACAACGGGAATTTCCCGCCCGACGAGAGGCAGGACAAGCGTCTTTCCGACGAGTTCGCGATACCGTTCGTCGTCGGGGTGTACTGCGACCGCGGTATCACCGAGCATGGTCTCGGGACGCGTGGTCGCGACGATGACTTCGTGCTTTCCGTCCGGCGAGGTATAGCGGATGTGCCAGAAGAAAGAATCCTGCTCGGCATAGTCCACCTCCGCGTCCGAAATCGCGGTGCGGCAGCTCGGACACCAGTTGATAATCCGATCCCCGCGATAGATAAGACCTTTGTTGTACAAATCGACAAAGACGTGTTTCACCGCCTTGGAACACCCTTCGTCCATGGTAAAAGCGAGTCTGTCCCAATCGCAGGAGTTCCCGAGACATTTCATCTGTTCGATGATTCTGCCGCCGTACTTCGCCTTCCATTCGAAAGCGCGCTCCAAAAACTTTTCCCGTCCGAGGTCGTTTTTGGTCAAGCCGTCCTTCGCCATATCCTCGACGATTTTGACCTCCGTCGCAATAGAGGCGTGGTCGGTACCGGGAAGCCAAAGCGCGCAATACCCCTGCATTCTCTTAAAGCGGATAATCGCGTCCTGTATGCTGTGGTTAAGCGCGTGACCCATATGGAGCTGACCCGTGATATTGGGGGGCGGAATCACGATGGTGAAGGGCGTCTTGTCGGGATCTGCCTCCGCGTGAAAATACTTTTTGTCCACCCAATTCTGATAGATCCTCTTTTCAAAGGATTTCGGGTCGTACGTCTTTGCCATTTCCATAGTAAAAAAGCTCCTTTTTTCCCTGATAAACGAATTAAAATAAAACCGCCAAGAGGCAAGCGCAGACGGCAACGACCGCGCAGACCACCTTGATTTTAAGCGAAGCGGAGAGCTGTTCCTCTTTGTTCCTGTCCGAGAAGAGTTTTGCCACAATCTTATTGGCGAACAGCATGAGAACAAAAGCCGCCACTGCGAGAACGAGTGCGACGATGACGTTCCATTTTTGGAGATTGGCGAAAAATTCCGCGCCGAGAACGAGAAGTTGCAAGAGATTCCCTCCGAAATGCAATATTGCCAAATCATTATATCATAATGATGTAATGCCCGTCGAAATGCCCTTGAGCCCTTCGGGTTCAAGCATTTCTCGGGTACATTATATCACACTTCAAGTTTTTAGTAAAACATTTAGCAATATCCGACGCGGATGAATAAACTGTTATTATATCGGTTCCCCACGCCCCGGCAGCGGGAATCAAACCAAGCGAAAAACGGAGGTAATATGAAGAAAGCAATCACAATTGTCCTCTCCGCCATGATGTTGGGTCTATGCCTGACGGGGTGCGGCGGAAATGACAAGAACAAGATCCGCCTGAACGAGGTGACGCACTCGATTTTCTATGCGCCGCAGTACCTTGCGATGGAGATGGGCTACTTTGAGGAAGAGGGTCTCGAAATCGAGCTGACCAACGGCGGCGGCGCGGACAAATCCATGGCGGCGCTCCTCTCAAACGGCGCGGATATCGGACTCATGGGACCCGAAGCTGCAATTTACGTCTATCTTGAAGGCAAAACGGACTACGTAAAGGTCTTCGGACAGGTCACAAAGCGGGACGGCGCGTTTTTGGTCTCCCGCAATGAGGAACCTGATTTCGATTTCACCGGACTCGAGGGAAAGAGCGTTATCGCGGGAAGAAAGGGCGGCGTTCCCTTTATGACGCTGCAATACGTATTCAATCAAAAGGGATATTTCGAAGGCGAAAATATCACCTTCGATACGAGTACGAGTTTCAATAATATGGCGGGCGCATTCCTCGGCGGAACGGACGACTATGTCGCGCTCTTCGAGCCAACCGCCTCTGACGTCGTGCGTCAGGGCAAAGGGCACATCGTCGCGTCAATCGGCGAGTACGGCGGCGAAGTCCCCTATACTTGCTATATGGCGAAACAGAGCTATATCGAGAAAAACCCCGATATTATCGAAAAATTTCTGCGCGCCGTCTATAGAGCGCAGACCTATATCGAGACCGCGGACGTTGATTTTATCGCCGAAAAACTTCTGCCGCATTTTGCCGGATTCTCCAAGGAGGACGTTAAAACTTCGGTTCTCTCCTATCGCAGAATCGACGCTTGGATGAAAAATCCCGTCATGACCGAAGAGAGTTTCAACAAACTTCAGACCATTATGGAGAATGCCGGCGAGCTTGAAACAAGAGTCGAATTTTCCAAATTGATCGACAACAGTTTCGCACAGAAGATTATGCAGGAATAAAACCGCAAAAAAAAACGGAGCGGCTCTTCGCCGCTCCGTTTCTCATTTAGCAAATCGGAACCTTTCCGCATATACTGTTGTATATACGAATACCCTTTTTTCTGGAGTTTACAAATGAAAGAAATTCTTAATTTTAACAACATCTCCCTGAACTATCACTCGAAAACGGACGAAATTGCCGCGGTTCGGGATTTGAGTTTTCAGGTATATGACGGAGAATTCATTTCGATTATCGGACCGTCGGGTTGTGGCAAGACAACCATTCTCTCCATGATTTCGGGAATTTTGCCCCCGACGAGCGGTACGATCGCCATCGACGGCAAGAAAATTTCCGGTCCGAGCAAAGAGATTGGTTATATGCTGCAAAAAGATCAGCTCTTTCCATGGCGCAGTATCTATCAGAATGTCATTATCGGGCTTGAAATTCAGCACACCAAAACCCCTCAGGCGCTCGCCGTTGCGGATGAATTACTCAAAAAGTACGGACTTTGGGAGTTTAGAAACAAGTATCCGAATGAACTCTCCGGCGGCATGAAACAGCGCGTCGCGCTCATCCGCACGCTCGTTTTAAATCCGAAGATTCTGCTCCTCGACGAACCCTTCTCCGCGCTCGACTATCAGACCCGTCTCAATGTCACCAACGACGTCTATAACATTATTAAGAGCGAGAAGAAGACCGCGATTCTCATCACGCACGACATCTCGGAGAGTATCTCCATGAGCGACCGCATTCTCGTTTTGACCAAGCGCCCGGCGCGGCTCTGCGCCGTTCACGAATGCAAATTCGACGGCATTCTTCCCACCAAGCGCAGGGAAAACGCCGCCTTCCCGAAAACTTTCGATAAAATCTGGAGTGAAATCAGCCATGAAGACGAACAAGCGTGATTTTTCCGCCGAACACATCCGATACCTCAAGAAACAGCGCAACAGCAGAATTCTTACCATGGTGGCGAGATTCTCCATTCTCATACTTTTTCTGCTCCTGTGGGAACTTGCCGCACGACTGAATTGGATCGACGCCTTTATCATGTCAAGCCCGAGCCGCATCTGCAACATGATCGGTCAACTCGCCTCTACCGGAGAGCTTTGGTACCACAGCTGGGTCACGCTGTATGAAAATATCCTCGGCTTTGCGCTATCCACCTGCATCGGCACAGCGGTCGCGATTCTTTTGTGGTGGTCGGTGCGCCTTAGGAACGTTCTCGACCCCTACATCGTCGTTTTGAACAGCCTGCCGAAAATTGCGCTCGGTCCTATTATCATTATCTGGGTCGGCGCGGGAACAAACGCCATTATCTTTATGGCGATTCTCATCTCCGTCGTCATCACCATTATCAATATGCTCACCGCTTTTACTTCCTGCGATAAAAACAAGATTCTGCTTCTTCAATCCATGGGGGCAAATAAGTTTCAAATCCTGACAAAACTCATTATTCCCTACTCCATGCCCGCCTTTCTGTCCGTTTTGAAAATCAACGTCGGGCTGTCCTGGGTCGGCACGATTATGGGCGAGTACCTCGTCTCGAAAGCCGGACTCGGCTATCTCATTGTCTATGGCGGACAGGTCTTTAAACTCGACCTCGTTATGGCAAGCACCGTCGTTTTGTGCGTGCTCGCCGCCGTCATGTATCTGCTCGTATCCCTTCTTGAAAAATATCTTTACCGCAAAAGACAGCAATGAAAACACAATAAAAAAGCGTGCAAAAGTCAAAACTTTTGCACGCTTTTTTGCGCAAAAACCTCAACGGAATTGGAATCCCATTGAATCCCAAGCCGGGTTTTGTCTCACCTGCGAGGGTTTGCGAGGATTCCGCACACCGAAACCGTCCGATTGTCATTCCGGCACGACCGTGTACCAAATTTCTCCGTTCGTTTTCGTTTCGGAAATCACTTTATAGCCGTCCGCAACAAAGTTTGTATTCGGTCCTTCCGCCTGATTGTCGGCAGGATTAAAGTTGACGAACGTACCGCCCGTCACAATGATGGTTGCGCCTCTCCCGTAGTTCGCATCAACACAGTTGAGCGTATACCTGTATTGATCTTCGGTCACGTTGCCCACAGGACGGCAGTCAAAAAATCCGCCGTTGATATAAGCTGTTCCGAATACTACGTTAACCGCAGTCGGCGTGCCGATATAAGTGCCCCCGTTGATGGTCAGTTTCGGATTTTGCAGCCGGGAGCTCCCCGCAACATTGAAACAGTATCCGGACTCCGTTCCGTAGGTATCGATCACGCCTTCTCCGTTGACAATCAAACCTGCTCTGCCGCCCACCAAATTCACGAACGCAAAGTTATTGACTCCCGCGCCAAAATCCATCTTCACGCTATTACCGTTTAAATTCAAAGTCGTCGCCGAACGCACATTTATTGCCGCCGACGCAGTGTCTTCGGGATTCAAAATCAAACTGCTCTTGAGATTCACGGTTCCGCCGCCAGTCAATGCCGACTTGAGGGAAACCGCGTCCGTGACCGGATATTCTGCATCTTTGTCATAGATTGTGTCGCCGAATCCGTCTACCTCCGCGCTCATCTGCTTGGCGAGCACCGTCACGGAAACTTCGAAAGAAGCGTTTTGATAGGCGTTACCTGCTCCTTCGTTCATACCGTAGAGAAAGAGAAAACGCACTTCGTAGCCCGCCCCGGCAAGCGGAATTTCGATCCCTTCCGCAAACGCGGCGAGCGTGCTCATCGGGCGGCGCGTAAACGTAC
This sequence comes from uncultured bacterium, assembly GCA_905215695.1. Lineage (GTDB taxonomy): Bacteria > Bacillota > Clostridia > Christensenellales > HGM11417 > CAJMQN01. The sequence continues at coordinate 206,464 of CAJMQN010000003.1, read as the reverse complement.
CCGTCACCGCGTTGTCCGCGGAAACCTGTACAAAGTCGAACCACAGCGCGTCGGCGAGCCCCCCGTCCGTCACCGTAAAGCGAAGATTTATCTTCGCTGCGAGCGTACCCGTATTCTTCACAGAGAGCAATTTTGCGTCGCTCGTCCCGGGTTCCCAATTCTGCGCGGATATCATCGGTCCTGCGGATTCCAAATTCTGCGCCGCGCCGAATCCGAACGCCGCGTCGCCGTTGAATCCCGCAACCGTAAAGGGCTTTTCAGACGCCGCAGGGTCAACCTCCGCAGAAGCCGCCGAAATTTTCAGCGTGCCCGCCTGTATCGAGTTTCCCGTATTCGTCACGCTGTCCGTGAACCACGCCCAGGTCGTACCCGCAAGCATGAACGCGCAAAGTACAACCGATACAGCGCTCGCAAGCAACAACTTGCCGTAACTTTTGTTTTTCTTTTTCATTTCACTTGACCTCGACGGTTACTCTGTCTCCCGTCACGGTATGTGTCGCCGTCCCCGAATTCTCGATGACCGCCGTCACACTTCCCGCCGTGACATGATTGCCCGTAATTGTATCGTTGAGCAAAATATCACTGTTCTTCCTCTCGCCCGAACAGGTGAACACACAGTCCTTCACCGTCAGGACACTCGAGGCATTCGCATTTACAGAAAGTACGCGAATGGGCGCAGCCCATTCATTCGCGTCGATATCCACCGTCGAACAGTCCGTAAAAGTACATCCCACAACGTTGATTGTCTGTGTTCCCGACTCCGCTTTGTGATTCAGATTGATCGGCTCTCCCACTTTTAGAAAGGTTGTGTTTAGAACGTCGATTTTTCCGTTCGCGTTGGAGTAAATCGTGCAATTGTTTGCTTTTACTTCCGCAGACCCGTCAAACGAACAGCCGCTGACTGTGATATTGTTCACACCCGACGTACCGCTCAAATAGACACGGTTCATATTCCGACAGTTGTAAAAATTTAAATTTGCCGTGAAAGCGGTAGTTCTCTGTCCCCATGCCGCCGCACCGTTGAGACTGTACACGTTGAGGGTAATATTTGAGGTCAGTTTGGCATAGGTATCAATCGCAAAATCCCGTTCGCCCTTCGTCAGTGTCGCGCAGTTTCCGTACACGGTCAGATTTTTACTCACGTCAATGTGGGTGAAAGCCTCGGTCAAAGTTTCGCCGGGCTTGCAGTAAATCACCGAAGCGCCGCTCTTTACCGCCGCCTGAAGGGTCGGATAATAGATTTCGTCCGCATACGCGACATTCGTGCCAAAGGTCTCCGCCGTCACGCCCTGAGGCAGAACGACGGGCTGTTCGTAAGCCGGGTCATAGATGGTAGCAATTCCGTCTTTCACAAACGTTCCGCCCGTAATCGTAAAGCCGTTCGCCGCAAGTTCTTCCGATGCGTCCCACGACGGCATTCCGCTGAAACCGCCGAGCAATCCGCCGTTTCCGCCCGTCTTGGTGAACGTGCCGCCGTTTATCGTGATGTTTCCGCCGCCGCGCTTATTTGTAACAAGCACATAGAACGAAGTTGTCCCTGTCACGGAGAAGTCGCCGCCGTTGATGACGATATTACCCGCGTCCGCGGATACGCCGCCGTTCATCGCGCCGTAGAGCGTCGCGTCGTTGATCGTCAGTTCGCCTGAACTGCGGATTGCGTAGGAAAAGCCGGTACTCTCCCCCCAAGTATAATAATTGTCGCCGCAGGTAAAGAAACCGCCGTTGATTTCACAGACCGCGCCGGGCATATTGCGCACCGCCGCACCGCGGTGTTCGGTATTCGCGTTGGTTTTATCCATGTCGCTGTCGCCGAAAGTTCCTCCGTTTATGGTCAGAGTCCCAAAGTTGCGCACTGCATCATGGCTGTAGTTGTCCCCCACTTCCGCGCTGGTATTGTGGAGAATTCCGTTTCCGATGGAATCCTTTATCGTCAGTGTTCCGTAGTTTGCAACCGAAATGCCTATATATGTACTCGTGAGCTTGTGTCCCGCAAGGTCAAATGTCACCGCCGCGGTCGAGGGAATCAGAATCTGCGCGCCAGTCTCTACGTCCGCAGTCAAAGCGGCGTCCTGCCAAAGATATATCACTTCATTTTGCTTTGCCGCCGCAAACGCGTCCGCCAACGCCGCAAACGACTCTCCGTTTACCGTCGCCGCCGCGTCGCGCACAAAGGAAACTTCAAAGGGACTGAAGGAGGATGTTTCGATGGTCAGGATCCCGGTCGCGTTATCGTAGGAATAGTCCTCTTCCGCCATCGGGATTCCGTTGTGCTTGACAGAAAATCCGCTCAAACCTTTTCCGATATTCAGCTCAATGCGAATTTTTTCGGTGGGAGACAGTGCAGTGCCCGCGGCGTCTGTCAAGGAGATGTCATAGACCACTGAATCGGCAGTCGCAGATTCCGTGACGACGGACAGCGTCACCTGAGTTCCCTCAGGGAGCGCGTTCGCGGGAATAGTCGCCTTTACAGGGGTGCCGACACTCTCAAGGACAGTCTCCGTATCCGGCGCGACCGTATCGGTCAATGTCGTATCAATCGGGTCAATCGGCGGATAGACTGCGTCCGCCGCAGTCTGCGCCGCCACGAGGCGAACGTCAAAGGTTGCCGCCGCGCCCTGATATACATTGCCGGCAGAAGTTCGCATCGTCACGACTACAGTCTTTTCCGCGCTCGTTGCGCCTGCCGCAAGGACTCCCTCATCAAACGCCGCACCGCCAAAGAACTCCGCCAGAGTCCCCACGGCGATTCCGTCAACCGTCACGTCAAGCACCTGCTCGATACCCTTGGTCGCAGTCAGATTTGCAAAAATCAGCTTGTACTTAAGCGCAAGCGTTCCGTTGTTCTTTACCGCGAGTTTTACCCCCGTCGAATAGCCGGGTTCCCAATTTTCGCCCTTGAAAATCGGTTCCGTGCTCTCGCTCACATCCGAAAGTGCGCCGTAGCCGCCCGCTCCGTCAGATTTTGCCGCAAGCAGAGACACATCCAAAGTCCCCGCCTGAATCTTGTTTCCCGCGTTGGTCACGCTGTCCGTAAACCATGCCCAAGTCGTGCCTGCAAGCATAAACACGCAAAGAACAATGGACAGCGCGCAGGAAATCAACAATTTCTTTCCGCTCTTTTTCCTCAAAATACTTATCCTCCTGAATTTTCTCTATCGATTCCCGGTATCCGAATCCGGATCGCAGTCATCTTCTCTCTTTTTCAGCTCCGCGCGGAGTCGCTCGAGTTCCTCGAGCGCCTTTTTGTGTTCTTCGCGTTCCGCATCCGTCTCCGCGCGGCGTTCGGCGCGGTATCGGCGGAACAGTTTCACAAAATTTGCGCACTGCAACGCGATTATCAATAAAAAGGGTACCAATATCACGGCGACGTATCCCGCCGGGGTCTTGATAAACTCAAAGAATTTTCCTGCGCCGGGTATCCGAAACCGGTACTTTCCGAGCACAAAGTTGAAGGGCACGAGCGCTTCGTCATTCTCGCCCGTCGTCGTGCCGTAGGTACGGAAGGCGGGCGCGCCGTCCTCGTCCACGGTAACTTCGCGTATCCTGTGGGTCACAATCTCCCCTGCGGAGTTTTCGTCCGCGGACAGAAAGGAGATGATGTCGCCAGGTTTCAAATCCTCGGGGTTCGTCTCCCTGCTCACGACAAGATCGCCCGCCGCAAAGGTGTCCTTCATGGAATCGGAGAGTACGACAAATATCCGATACCCGAACAGCGAGCGTTCCTGTTTGTCCACCGTCGTCACCGATATGATTGTGAACAGCATCATAAAAACAGCGAATACGACCAACAGCCAAGTCAATATTCTGCCCGCCACCGACAAAATTTTTTTCATTTCACTCCGTCGGCTGTACCGCGCGCACCTGTAGGTCAAAGGTCAATTCGCCTGACTTCGCCGCGTTGTTGTTCTCCCCTTCCGCAAATTCCGCTTTCACCGAGAACCGCAGCGGCGAGCCGCCCGCGAGCAGCCGACCGAGGGAGGCAATGCTCTCGGGTTTCTCCCATTCGGACAGCCAAAAGACGACGGGGGTAAAACCCTCCGCCGACACTGTAATGCGAATCTGCTCGGCAAGCGCGGTCGCCGCCTCGCTCTCGGCAACGAGTGCGACGATGCGCACCTCGCAGTCAAACGCCGAGACGCCGAGATTTTCTATTTCGAGAACCGCGTTCTGCGCGACGCCCGGAACCGCATTGGCGAAGGCAAATACCGGGTCAGAATTTGTCCCCAAATCAACCGCCGTATTCCGTTCGAAATACTCGGGTATGCCCGCGGCGTTCGTTTGCGTGCCCGAAACGGAACAGAGTGTCAGCCCCACCGAGAGGTCGCCCGCCTCAATGTGGTTGTTTACCTCTTTTTTATCCGAAAATAGTGACCACGTGGTCGCCGCAAGGGCGACGCCCGAAAGCACTAGCGCGGTAAAAGACAGGCAAATTGCCCGCAAAAAACTCTTTTTCTTCATGCCTCGCTCCCTCCCCGGCGCTTTGTACGCGCCTCGAGCGAGGTCTCATTGGCGAGACGCAGGGTAAACAGCGCCGCATCAAGCTCCTTTTCGTCCGAAATGCGGAAGCGGAGAGGTTTATTCCGTATCTTTGAACCCGTCTCCTTTCCGTAACTCTTGAGCGCGGGGTTTACGACGGTACAGTCAAAGTTTACTTCGCCGCGCACGACGCGAAGGCGTCCGATGGTGTCCTGTCCCTGCATGACCGTTATGTAATATGTCGAACGGCGAACGCGCGCCTTCTCCAAACTTTCCGACTCGGAAACAATGCGGTCAAACCAATTTTTTGCCTGTTTCGTAAGCGCTGCATATTCCTCGTCAAGCGTGCGGCGCACAGGAACGCCGAATACGACGGGTTCCGATTCGGGCGGAATCGCCGCCGCCGCTTCCGCTATCGGTTCGGGGACGGGCTCGGGCTCGGGGACGGGCGTGGGTTCGGGCTTGATTTCGGGCGCAGGCGCGGTTTCGGGCGCGGATACTGACGCGGCGGACGAACGCTTTTCGCGCAGTCCCGCAACAAATTCCGACACCGCAAGCGCAAGCAACACCAATGCCGCCAAAGCCATCGCCGCCACCAAAATCATCAGTACCGTATTCATACTTTTCCCCCTCAATTCGATATTGTACACTTTTCCGTATCAAACAAAAGTTGAATAAATCGTTCTGTTTTGTGAAAAAGCAGGGCGATTTTTTTTATTCCGCTTTGTTTTAAAAAAGTGTAATTTTCCGTATATTTGTTCATATTTTACCACTTTACGCGAGCATTGTCAACAGTTTTTGAAATTTTTTAGATATAAAAAAGGGCGAAAATTTACATTTTCGCCCAATTCTCGGAGTTCTTTCGGTTTATGATGGGAATGCCGTTTATTGCAAAGGAAAGAAAGAAAACGGCACCCATCAATCCCATGATGGGATATACCACTTCCACGATGACCGAGAAGCCCAACCGGCTGAACCCGTATGACGCCGCCAACATGATAAGATTATACAGCCACTTGGGCTCTCTCTTAAAATATGACGACATCGGATATGCGGAGGAAATCAAAGTAGTGAAGATTCCGAATAACAGTACGATTTTGAACACCAACTGAAAAATACTGCCGAACCGCCTGCTCAAGTCGAGTATGGGTAGATCGGATGCTGTGACGGCGGAGCCGGCGCTTATGACCGCGCTCCCGACCAAATACACCAAGAGAAACATGATGATTCCGAATAATACGGCACAGACGTTGATATCTTTTCCGCTCAAATCTTTCGCCCCTTCGGAAAGTACTCCGCATGTCGTCAGCATATTCATTGAAACATACAAAAGCGTATCCGCTAAACTTGCGAAGAGTCCTTTATCCGAAAGTGCCCAAACCGGACCGGTGTTTTCCGGGGTACAAATCGACGTCAGGGAAACAAAGAGCAAAAACGCCAATATGAAGGGTACCAATATGCAGTTGATGCCTTTTAAACCGTTCAGTCCCGCCTGTACAAAGACAAAGCAAAGGACAATACAGACGATCGTCGGAAACCGGGTGTCAAACATGCTATCCGTCGCTGCCAGCATTGCGGACATGATGATGAAATAACAGATCAGTAAGAATACGTCGAAGAGTCGATAACACTTTGAAAAAGCCGTTTTCGAGAGAAATGACAGTTCATACCGATTTTCCCGTTTGGAACATTTCATGACGAGTAAGACGATGAGCGCGTATCCGATGCCGGTCAAAATTGAACACAACAGGAACGCTTTTCCGCTTCCGCCATAAAATTTTACAAGTTCCTTCCCCGAGACGAAACCGCCGCCGAGAACAGTTCCTACAAGCAGCATTGCATTTTGTATCGCCTTCCATGAATGACGTCTTGACAATGCTTTCCTCCACAAGATACATTTTTTGCATTCTATCATAATTTATTCGGGAATGAGAAAAAAAATGCGCCGGCAAAGGATTTCCTTTGCCGGCGTATCAGTTTTTCAGCGGTACGCCTCGATATATCTGTGCAGGGTGCTGTCGGACAGGTTGAAGATCCGCGCGAGCACTTCGGTCGGGTACTGCTCCTTCATCGTCAGGTAGAGAAGGGCGGCGGTCAGCGCGCTGTCGTCCACGAGGTCGGGATCCTCTTCCCTCTTCCAACGGTCGTACATGCGCCCCACGCGCGCGCAGAGCTTTGCAAAATAGTTGGATTCCGTAAAGTACAGCACCGCCTGCGCCATGCAGAACGCGTACTGAAAGGGTTGGGGCAGTTCCGCGTAGCGGCGCGGATACTTGGATTTTCGGATTTTGACCAAATCCGAAATCGTATAGGCGATTTCCGCGTCCCCGCGCAAAAGTTTGAGCGCGACGATTTCCTTTTTTACCATGTACGAAATGTCGCTGTAAACGAGCATTTCGTCCAAAAAACTCTCGAGCGGCGAACGGAACAGACAGCGCACCACTTCCGAAATCACGTCGTCCTCGTTCATCGTCAGCGACCACTTCAGGAGTTCGACGTTTTCGGGGACGTTCAAGCAGCTCAAAAAGTCCTCGCGGGAGAGGGAAAGGAGCACCTCGAGACGACGGGTGCGGTACTGATACTCGGGTTCGGGAACTTGGTCCGTATAGGCGAGCGGCTCGAATTCGCGTTCGCCGCTCTTGACCTGATCCACCCACTTCAAGTACCAAGAGTAGATATAGAAGGTATCGTCCACCACGTGCAGGAGACGGAACACTTCTTCGCTCTCCGAAAAGCGTTTCAGGTTGTAGAACGCGAGCGCCTTCATTTGCAGGAGTCGGTCGTCAGGCGTTATCATCTCCTCTATGCGCTCGAGATACTCTAAAACAAGTTCGTGATTGTTCATGTCGCAGAACACCGACACAATCTTATAGACGTCGTTCACGTCCGTGATGTTGTCGATGGAGAGGAGCTCCTGCACGTGCCGGTCAGCCTCCGCAAAACGGTTGGTCACGTTGCAGAGATAGACGAGCGTGCAGAGTGCGGAGATGTTCCGCGGCTCTTCCTCGAGCACCTCGGTGAGATATTTTCCGGCGGACTTATAGTCACCCGTTTCCATAGCGTTCTGCGCGAGCTGATTGCGGGATTCCGTGAAGAAAAATCCGCTCTTGTCGAAACTTTCGAGCAGTTCTTCGGGGTCGCGCTGTTCGGGATAGATGACCCGATAGTCCTGCGCCTGCGCGTCCGAAAGCATTTTCTCAAAGTCGAACTCACGGCGCACTTCGTCGAGCGCGCGGAAAAATTCCGGGTCGGACTTGTTGTAGTCCAAGCCGAGTTTGATATAGGACAACAGTGAATACACGTCGTCAAGCGCGAGAAAGAAACGGAACGCGAGACGGTATGCCGCCACACAGCGGCGGTTCTTCGCCAAAACCGTGTTCACGACGTCGAGCACTTTGTCGTAATGGTTCGCGTCCATATAGAGCCGGGCAAGCTCCAAAAGCGCGGTCTCGGGTTCCTCCGCCGCGTCCGCCGCGCGTTTGGCATAGTCAATCGCGCTCAGGGTATCTCCCCTGTCGCGGCTCTTTTTGGATAGGTTTAAATAAAATTTCGAATCCCGTTCAAACGAGACGACGTTCGGCTCCAAGCGGTTCTCCTTACTTTTTGAATATCCTGTCGATGTCCGCATCGAAAAATTGGTAGCGACGGTTGCAGAAGTGGCAGTGAATCTCTACTTTGCCGTCCTCGCGCACGATGTCCTTCAGCTCCTCGTACTTCAGCGTGTGCAGGAGTTTCTCCACACTGCGTTTCGTGCATTTGCAGTGGTAGCGCGGGGTCAGCGTCTCCAAAATTTCCAGTCCGCAGTCCGAGAAGTACGCGCGCAGAAATTCCTCCGCCGTCTTGTCCCGAAACATTGCGCTCACCTGCGAAAATTCGAAGAGCTTTTTTTCGAGTTTGTCAATGACTTCTTCCGGGCAGAAGGGCAGAATCCGAATCACGAAACCGCCCGCGGACACGCACGCGCAGGTGCGGTCCTTGCGCCGGGGCTTGTCCGCGAGAACGCCGAGCGCCACCGCGGAGGGCTGCTGCTCGGATTCGGTAAAGTACTGCGCGAAATCTTCGCCGATTTCCCCGGAGACGAGGCGGCATCTGCCGACGTACGGTTCTTTCAGTCCCAAATCCTTGACCACCATCACGTCGCCGTCCCGCCCCACCGCGCCGCCTACGTCCAATTTGCCCTGCGCGTTCAAGGGAAGATCGAGGGCTGGCTCGGAGACACAGCCGCGCACGTTGAGCGCTTTGTCGCAGGAGACCGTCACGCTTCCGATGGGTCCGCCGCCCTTGATCGAAACGGTCAGTTTGTCCTTCTCGCCCTTCAGTTCGGAGGCGAGCACCGCCGTCACCGTCATTGTCCGCCCGAGCGCCGCCGCGCATACCGGGGACAGACCGTGCAGCGCGATTGCACGGTTTACCATTCTCTTCGCGTTGATCGCCGTCACCGATACCGCGCCGTCAAAGAGCAGGGCACGGGTCAGCGTATCCGTTCGTTTTTGTTCCATCGTTGAACCTCTCGTAAAATGTCAGAGCTTGGGCACGGGTTGGAGTCAGCGCCGCGCCGCAAACTGAATCCGCAGACTGTCCGGGCGCACCGGGTCGCGGGTAAAACCGTCGTACGCGTACCTTTCCGAAAATCCCGCCTCCGCAAGCGCTTGCAGGACTTCGGCGGGTTCGTGTATATACTGCGTTTGTTCCTCTTCCGTCCGACGGTACAGACCGCTTTCCGTCCGCTCGAAAAAGGTCAGCGAAAATTTCACGGCGTTTCCGCAAAGCTCGCTCTGCCAAAACATCGACAGTTCTTCGCCGTCGTCGAAAAACAGGTTGTCGCCGAGCACTTCCCGCAGTTTGTACGGAGAGGACAGGTCGAAAAGGAGCACCCCGTCCCCCTTCAACTGCGCGCGCAGACGGGCAAAGGTCTTTTTTAATTCCGCGGGCGGAAGATAGTTGAAGGCGTCGTCCGCCGCGTTCAGAAAATTCAGTTTGTGCGGCGCGCGGAAGTGCGAAAAATCGCACTGCACAAGGGGCACGCCCGAAAGTCCCGCGCGCGCAGACGCCGCGGACAGCATTTCCGCCGAAAGGTCGCACGCCGCCGCGATTCGGGTTTCCCGCGCGAGCAGAGCGGTCAGCCCGCCCGTTCCGCAGCCGAGGTCCGCCCCCTCTAATTTCCCCGGGTCGCCGCACAGCTCGCCAAGCAGCGAAATAAGATAATGCGACCAAGTTTCCCGGTCGCAGTTATCGTTGAGTTTCTCGTAAAATTTTGCAAGTGCGGAATACATTTTTCTATTTCTTTTTCCTGCCGACGACCTTCACCTTTTCGGTTTCGTCCTCGGGTTCGTCTTCGGATTCTTCCTCCGCGTCCGCGCCGTCGAGTTTCAGCGCGTCCTCGTAGCCCTCGCTCCCGTCGCTCTCCTCTTCAAATTCCTCCATCGCCTCGTCGATGGTCTCCTCTGCGTCAAACTCTCCGTTCTCGTCCGTCATCTCTTCCTCCTCGTCCTCGTCATCCTCGGACTCTTCCGCTTCGGCGTTCGTGCGGATTGCCTCCGCGTACGCCTGTTTCTCGCGCTCGAGCCGCTCAAGGTCCGCACGGGAGAAGCTCGTCGAAAGCTCCGTAATCTCCGGCTCGGGGACAGGCTCCGACTTCTTTTTCTTCTTCGGGTTCGCAAAGCCGCCCGCTTTTTTCTTCTTCTTGGTCACGGGCTGCCCCTTGACGTCCACTTTCGTGTAGATGCCGCGGTTCTTCTCCGCGCCCTCGACGCGGTCGTTGATGAATTTATCGAACACCCAATGCGAATAGTTTGTCCAAATCAGCACCGCCGCAGACAGTCCGAACAGCAGATAGATCATGATGACAAAGGGCGACAGGAAGGACAGCAGCATACCGAGGATTGCGGGCGCGATCATCAGCAGAATGAAAAACAGGTTCTGCGGGAGAAGTCCGATGGTCAAAAGAAAACTGTTCTTGACAAGCTGCCAAAAGGACAGTTTGTAGGTCACCGAAATCGTCATCGAGTACAGCGCCATGATGGTCAGAAGCCCCATGACGATCCAAATTCCCACCCGCGAGAAGGAGAAGAAAAAGTTTCCCTGCCCGTTGAATTCAAGCCACGCAATTTGGTTTAACGAGAATTTGGAAATCAGCAGAAAGACCGAATAGCCGAGCATGACGAACAGAATCTGCACGATGTTCTGCTTTAAGCCCCGCCAAAAATCGTTGGCGATGAACACGCCTTCCGTCCACACCAAGTTCCGCATGATGTAGAACACGCCCGAGCACACCACGCCGAACAGCAGGCACGCGGGAATCAGCAGCAGGAAATAGGTGTTCGTCAAGCCGATTTGGTACAGAACCGCCTGCGCTTCGAGCCCTTCTACATACGGATACCCCATGCCGAGGTTTTGTCCGAAGGGAAGACTCGAGCCGATGACCACGTTGCCCATGTACATCATGACCACGCAGAAGATAATTCCGAGCGCGCCCACGAGGAGCATTAAATTTACGAGGACGAGTTTCCAAAAACGCCCTTTGAAGATGTCCCAGCCGAGTTCCCAACGGTTCGAGGGCAGCGTGGAGCGCGCGTAGCCCTCCGCTTTCTCGCTGCCCATGATGATTCTCTGAAAAAATCCGCCCTTCTTTTTCTGCGCCATATTCAATCGTTCTCCACAAGTTTTCGATAGATTTCAAGTCCCGCAAGCAGGCTTTGTTCCTCAAAGTCGAAGTCCGCCGCGTGCAGTTTGGTCTCGGGCGATTTCTTTACGCCCAGCCAGCCGTGCGCCCCCTTGCATTCCGCAAGGTAAAACGCGAAGTCCTCGCCGAGATATTTCCTCTTCTGCGGCACCCAATCGGACGCCGCCTTGAGCTTGTCCACACAGGTACGGGCGTTCTTTAAGGGGATATACTCGGTGACCTTCTCGATTTCGCCCTTTACGCCGTATCTGTCCGACAGATACCCGAGCTGAAATTTCATGAGCCGCAGGAGACGGTCGCGCTCCTTCTCCTCGAAAAAGCGCATCGTGCACTCGAGTTTCGCGCTCTCCGCGACCACGTTGCGCGCGACGCCCGCCGTCAGTTTGCCCGCGTGCAGGAGAGAATCCCCCTTGCCCACCAGTTCGGAAAGGGAAGCGGCAAATTCGCACGCCGCGGCGAGCGCGTCCTTTCCCTTGGACTTCTCCGCGCAATGCGCGGATTCGCCCGCAAAGTTTACGTCAAATTCAAAGTCCCCCGCCATGCTCGCGCCGTAGCAGAGACCGAGCTTTCCCGGGTCGAGCGAGGGGTCGAGATGCACCGCGTAGATTTCGTCCACGCCCTCGAGCGCACCGCCCGCAATCATGTTCCGCGCTCCCCCTTCGCCCTCTTCGGCGGGTTGGAAAACAAAGCGGAGATTGCACCCGATGCCCGAAGGGTTCTCCGCGCAGGACTTCGCAAAGCCCAAAAGAAGCGCCATGTGCCCGTCGTGTCCGCAGGCGTGCATGAAGCCGGGGCGCTCGGAGGCGTACTCCGCTCCCGTCCGTTCGGTCACGGGCAGGGCGTCCATGTCCGCGCGGAAGGCGATCCTCTTCTCCTTGCCCAAATCGAGGTCGGCGACGATTCCCGTCCCGATTTCCCGAAAGGGAATGTTCAGCGCGGCAAGCTCCGATTCCACCGCCTTCTGCGTCTCGAACTCGCAGAACGCGGGCTCGGGACAGCGGTGCAGTTTTCTGCGCACACGCGTGATATATGCAAGCATTGTTTCCATGACTTTGTACATTATAACTCCTGCAAAAATGCTTGCTGGCAAGGGCATTTTTGCGACCGGTTTCAAGAGACGCATGCGTCCGACAGGACGGAAAAACGGAGTTTTTCTTTTCGCGCAACGAAAACCATGCGTCTATTATATCATATTACACGAAAAACGACAAAGCATTTTTTCCGCAAATCGGATTTTTTCCGCAAATTCTTTTGACAACAGGTTTTCAATGTGATATGATGAAAGCGCTGTAAGAGGAGCGGATAACATGAGTACGCGAACCAAAGAGGCGCCATTCGGGGCGCGGGACGCGGAAAGGGTATATCCGCCGAAACGGAATCGCCGCCGAAACAGGTTTTTCCGTTGGGCATGAGGGACAACACCTTCATGACTGTCATCTCTCCCTGTCGGGCGGGATGGAGCACTGAAGGCACCCGAACGTTTGACAAGACATAAAAGGGCGCTTTTCTACGGAGAAGCGCCCTCTTTTTAAAAGGAGAGGTTTGTATGAAAAAAATCAACGTTGCCGTCGTCGGCGCAACCGGAATGGTCGGAAGGAAATTCCTGCAAGTTCTCGAAGAGCGCAAGCTCCCCGTCGAAAACTATTATCTCTTCGCGTCCGCGAAGAGCGCGGGAAGCAAAGTTTCCTTCATGGGAAAAGAGTATGAAATCATCGAGACCAAGCGCGAAAATATCGAGGGCAAAAAAATCGACATCGCGCTCTTTTCGGCGGGCGCGGGCGCGAGCAAGGAGTTTGCTCCCATTTTCGCGGCGCAGGGCGCAATCGTCGTCGATAACTCGAGCCAATGGCGCAGAGACCCCGAAGTTCCGCTCGTCGTGCCCGAGGTCAACGCCGCGGACATCGCTTGGAACAAGGGCATCATCGCAAACCCCAACTGCTCCACCATTCAGGCGATGGTCGCCTTGAAGCCCCTGCATGACAGATATAAAATCAAACGCGTCGTCTATTCCACCTATCAGGCGGTATCCGGCGCGGGCGTTCAGGGCTACAAGGATCTCGAGGACGGCGTAAAGGGCGAGGCGCCCAAGAAATTCCCCTACCCCATCTTCGGGAACTGCATTCCGCACATCGACGTCTTTTTGGACAACGGCTACACCAAGGAAGAGGACAAGATGATTTTCGAGACGCACAAGATTCTCGACCCCGAAATCAAGGTCACGGCGACCTGCGTGCGCGTTCCCGTATTCCACGGACACAGCGAATCCATCAACCTCGAATTTGAAAAGCCCTGCACCCTCGAGGGAATCAAGGAGACGCTCGCGGGCGCGGAAGGAATCATTTTGCAGGACGACGTCAAAAACAACGTCTATCCCATGGCGAAACTCTGCGAGGACAAGGACGGCGTGTTTGTCGGGCGGGTGCGCATCGACGACACCGTTCCCTCGGGGTGCAACCTTTGGGTGGTCGCCGACAACATCAGAAAGGGCGCGGCGACAAACGCCGTGCAGATTGCAGAGCGCATCATTGCCGATTGGAACAAGTAATACGAATTTCACATAACCTAAATACGGAGGGACAGATATGGTATTTCAGGGAAGCTGCGTCGCGCTGATTACGCCCTTTACCGAAACGGGCGTGGACTTTGAGGCGCTCGGTCGGCTCATCGAATTCCAGATCGCAAACGGCACAAACGCCATTCTCATCGCGGGAACGACGGGAGAGCCGTCCACCATGACGAAAGAGGAAAAACACGAGGTCATGCGGTTCGCGCTCTCGAAAATCGCGGGGCGGGTTCCCGTTCTCATGGGAACGGGAGGCAACAACACCGCCGCCGTCGTCGAGGAAAGCAGGTTCGCGGAATCCCTTGGCGCGGAGGCGCTCCTCGTCGTCACTCCCTATTACAACAAGTGTACGCAGAACGGGCTCGTCGCGCACTACAACGCAATCTGCGACAGCGTGGGGATTCCCGTCATCGCCTACAACGTGCCCGGGCGCACTGGAGTCAATATCTCCCCTGCGGCTTTTGCCAAGATGGCGGAGCACTCCAATCTGGGCGGCATCAAGGAGGCGAGCGGAAATATTTCGCAGATTATTCAGATGGCAAAGTGCGCCACAGACCGCGCCCCCCTCTACTGCGGGGACGACGCGCTCGGCTACGTCTGCCTCGCGCTCGGCGCGAAGGGTATCATTTCAGTCACCGCCAATGTGATTCCGAAATTCATGCGCGAACTCTGCGACGCGTACTTCGGCGGAGAGTTTGAACGGGCGCGCGAGATGAGTTTCCGGCTCGACGAGCTTGCGAAAGCCATGTTTGTCGAGGTCAACCCCATTCCCGTCAAGACGGCGGCGCACCTCATGGGCATGTGCGGACCGACCCTCCGCATGCCGCTCTCCCCCATGGAGCCGCAGAACGTCGAAATTCTCAAAAAGGCAATGAAGGAGTTCGGGATATGACGGATATTTTGATTTGCGGTGCGGGCGGCAAGATGGGGCGCGTGGTCGCGGAGCTTGCGGCGGCGGACGCGGAACACTTCCGCGTGGTCGCGGGGGTGGACAAGTTTGCCGCTCCCGAAGGATTTTCTTTCCCGCTCTTCCGCTCGGCGGAGGAATGCGACGTCCGCGCGGACGCGGTTGTGGATTTTTCCCGACCCGACGCGCTCGGGGGCATTCTCGCGTATTGCAGAAAGTTCCACTGCGGCGCGGTGCTTGCGACGACGGGATACACGCCCGAACAGAAAGAGGAGATTGCGAACGCGGCGAAGAAGATTGCCCTCTTTCAGACTTTCAATCTCTCCCTCGGCATCGCGCTCCTCGAAAGCCTTGTAAAGAAGGCGTCCGAATTCCTCGGGGAAAGTTTTGAAGTCGAAATCGTGGAAAAGCACCACAACCAAAAGGTGGACGCGCCGAGCGGCACCGCGCTCATGCTCGCCGCCGCCGTGTCCGGACACGACGAAAAGGATTTCGTCTTCGGGCGGCAGGGCAGGGACGCAAAACGCACCCCCCGCGAAATCGGGATTCACGCCGTGCGGGGCGGTACGGTCGTGGGCGAGCACGACGTCCTGTTTCTCGGGCACGATGAGGAGATTACCCTCTCCCACCGCGCGCAGTCCAAAGCCGTCTTTGCGCAGGGCGCGCTCCGCGCAGCCGGATTTTTAAAGGGCAAGCCCGCGGGAAAATATAATATGGACGACTATATCGAAGAAAATTTCCGATAGGAGAGAATAAGAAAAGAGAGGAGAGCAAACGCTCCCCTCTCTTTTTAGTCACACAACGTTTTCGTAGTGCCCCGGGACAAACGCAATTTGATATGCTATAATGACCTCTGCCAACAATTTACACAGGAGGAAAGTATTATGGATTCAATACTCTACAAGTATATCTTTTTGCGCAAAAAGGACAGCGAAAGCGGCGCCGACTATCTGCGGCGCGCCGAGGAAATCGAAAAACGGCTGACGGAAAAGCTGGACGAACCTTCAAGGCGGCTTCTCTCCGAAATGCGCCTGAATCTCACCGACGGAATCGAGGAACGGGAGTTTGACGAGCGGGTTCGACTTCTCTTCCTCGGCGTCAAAATCGGCATGGAGATTCAACAGGCTTTTACGGAGTTCGGGGCTTAAAAAAAGTTCTCCTCTATGGGCAAAAAATCGGTTGACAATAAAAAATTTTTGTCTTAAAGTATTTAGAAACGAAAGATTTACCCGCAGAGGAGAACACATCATTATAATCAAAAAACTCGCAAAGAGCGTCGGTCAATACAAGGGGGCAACCGTTGCCGCGCCCCTCTTCGTGACGCTCGAGGTCGTCATCGACGTCCTCATTCCCCTTCTCATGGCATACATCATTGACAACGGTATCAAAGGGAACGGCGGCGCGGGCAACGTCCGCGTTATCCTCATCACGGGCGCGCTGCTCATCGTCGCGTCCGCGCTTTCCCTTTTGTTCGGCTATCTCTCGGGCAAGTACGCCGCCAAGGCGTCGGCGGGATTTGCGGCGAACCTGCGCAAAAATATGTTCTTTAATGTGCAGAACTTCTCCTTCTCCAATATCGACAAGTTCTCGACGTCGAGTATCGTGACCCGCCTCACCACCGACGTCACCAACGTGCAGAACGCCTTTCAGCTCCTGATTCGCGTCGCCGTGCGCGCTCCCCTCATGCTCATCTTTTCCCTCGTCATGGCGTTTACCGTACAGACCACCATCGCCTTCGTCTTTCTCGCGATCGTGCCCATTCTCGGAATCGCGCTCGCGGTTATCTCCGTCAAGGCGCACCCCTATTTCAAGCGCGTCTTCCATACCTACGACGACCTCAACAACGTCGTGCAGGAGAATCTCAACGGAATCCGCGACGTCAAGAACTACGTGCGCGAGGATCACGAAATCAAGAAGTTCAACAAAATTTCCGAATCCATCTATAAGGATTTCTCCAAGGCGCAGAAGATTGTCGCGTTCAACGCGCCCGTCATGCAGTTCGCGGTCTATCTCTGTATTCTGCTCCTCTCCTGGCTGGGCGCAAAATTTATCGTCGGCGGGAGCATGACCGAGGGCGATATTACGACCATGCTCGCCTATGCGATGCAGATTCTCATGAGCCTCATGATGCTCTCCATGATTCTCGTCATGATCATCATTTCGCGGGAGTCCGCACAGAGAATTACCGAGCTGCTCGACGAAAAGTCCGACCTCAAAAGCCCCGAAAACGCGGTCAAAGAGGTTTCGGACGGCTCTGTCGAATTCGACGGCGTCAGCTTTTCCTATGTCAAAGACCCGAACAACTGTAGTCTCTCCGACGTCGATTTAAAAATCCGTTCCGGCGAGACGGTCGGGATTCTCGGCGGAACGGGAAGTTCCAAGACTTCGCTCGTTCAGCTGATCCCCCGCCTCTACGACGCGACAGTGGGAAGCGTCAAGCTCGGCGGCGTGGACGTGAAGGATTACGACCTCGAAGTTCTGCGCGAGAACGTCGCCATGGTTTTGCAGAAAAACGTGCTCTTCTCGGGGACGATTCGGGACAATCTCAAGTGGGGCGACCCCAACGCCACCGACGAGGATCTCGACCGCGTATGCAGGCTCGCGAAGGCGGACGAATTTATCAAGACCTTCCCCGACGGCTACGACACCTACATCGAACAGGGGGGCACGAACGTTTCCGGCGGGCAGAAACAGCGGCTGTGTATCGCGCGGGCGCTTCTGAAAAATCCCAAGGTGCTCATTCTCGACGACTCCACGAGCGCGGTTGACACCCGGACGGACGCCTCGATTCGGCGCGCGTTCAAAGAGGATATCCCCGACGTGACCAAGATTATCATTGCGCAGAGGGTCTCCTCCGTGCAGGACGCGGACAAGATTATCATTCTCGACGGCGGAAGGATTGTCGCGGCGGGCAGCCACGAAGAACTGCTGAAATCGAGCGAAATCTACCGCGAGGTCTATGAATCCCAACAGAAGGGAGGCAATCAGGATGAAAAGGAATAAAAAACCTCATATCGGACACCCGGGAAAGACCCTCAAGCGGCTCATGGGCTATCTCGTCGGCAAGCACAAGGCGCTCTCCGTGCTCGTGCTCCTCTGCATCGTCGTCAGCGCCGCCGCGAACGTCGCCGGAACGCTCTTTATTCAAATACTCATTGACAACTATATCACTCCCCTGCAGTCAAATCCGAATCCCGTGTTTACGGGACTTCTCACCGCGATTCTCATGATGGCGTGTCTGTATGTCGTCGGCATTGCCGCCACTTACTGTTACAACCGCATTATGGCGGTGGTTGCGCAGGACGTTCTGAAGATTATCCGCGACGACATGTTCGCAAAAATGGAGAACCTGCCCATCCGCTACTTCGACACCCGCACGCACGGCGATATCATGAGCTGTTACACCAACGATACCGACACCCTCATGCAGCTCATCACGCAGAGCATTCCGCAGTTTGTCGCATCGGCGGTCACCATTCTCGCGGTGTTCATCTCCATGGTTATCACCAATCTCTACCTCACGCTTGTCGTTCTCGTGTTCCTCGGCGTCATGCTCTTCCTCGTCAAAATCATCGGCGGCAGGAGCGCGAAGTACTTTATCCGGCAACAGCAGTCCATTGCGAAGGTGGACAGCTATATCGAGGAAATGATCAACGGACAGAAGGTCATCAAGGTCTTTAACCACGAGGAAGCCGCAAAGCGGGACTTCAACGGCATCAACGAGGAACTCAACGAGGCTGCGTATCAGGCGAACAAGTACGCCAACGTGCTCATGCCCGTCATGGCGAACGTCGGTTACTTCCAATACGTGCTCATCGCCGTTGTGGGCGGTATCCTTGCGCTGAACGGAATCAGCGCCATTACCATCGGCGCGATTATCGCCTTTTTGCAGCTCTCGAGGAGTTTTTCACAGCAGGTCGGACAGGTTTCGCAGCAGCTCAACTACATCGTCATGGCGATGGCGGGCGCGGAACGTATCTTCGCCCTCATGGACGAATCGCCCGAGGTTGACGACGGATACGTCACACTCGTCAACGCCAAGGTCGGAGAGAACGGAGAGATTTCCGAGTGCGCCGAACGCACGGGCATTTGGGCGTGGAAACATCCGCATTCGGACGGCACGCTCACCTATACCCGCCTCACCGGGGACGTGCGTATGTTCGACGTCGATTTCGGATACGTGCCCGAAAAGACCGTTCTGCACGACGTTTCGCTGTACGCCGAGCCCGGGCAGAAGATCGCGTTCGTGGGCGCGACGGGCGCGGGCAAGACCACCATTACAAACCTGATCAATCGGTTCTACGACATTGCGGACGGCAAAATCCGGTACGACGGAATCAATATCAACAAGATGAAAAAGAACGACCTTCGGCGTTCGCTCGGGGTCGTTTTGCAGGACGTCAACCTCTTTACCGGGACGGTGCGGGAGAATATCCGATTCGGTCGGCTGGACGCCACCGACGCGGAAATCGAGGCGGCGGCAAAGCTCGCGGGCGCGGACGACTTTATCCGGCGGCTTCCCGACGGGTACGAGACCATGCTCACGGGAAACGGCGCAAATCTCTCGCAGGGACAGCGGCAGCTCATCTCCATTGCCCGCGCCGCGGTCGCAGACCCCCCGGTCATGATTCTCGACGAGGCGACATCCTCTATCGATACCCGTACCGAGGCGATCGTTCAGAGGGGCATGGATTCGCTCATGAAGGGGCGCACCGTCTTCGTCATCGCGCACAGGCTCTCCACCGTACGCAATTCGGACGCGATTATGGTGCTCGACCACGGGCGCGTCATCGAGCGGGGCAGCCACGATTCCCTCATCGCAAAGAAGGGCAGATATTATCAGCTCTATACCGGCGCATTCGAACTCGAATAGACAAAATAAAAAACGAGGCGTTTTCTCATTTGAGAAAACGCCTCGTTTTGCTGTAAAGCCGCTTTCGACAACGTGAGCCAAAGCGTTTGCCGGGTAGGTGACTCCCTTAAAGTAACCCCATGGCACACAGCCGGATCTCCTTAGTGCTGCTGCATTCCTGCCCTGACACGGTTCAAAGTCGTCTGTTGCATGGGACCTTAAGATCCCTGTTCCTTATCCGGGACTGCCTTCATCCCACGAGGCCTCGAGCGGCATTCTGCCTTGCTATAGCGGATTGCAAGTTCAGGGCACCGCTGGCTCCCCGCATATTACAGCCCTATTATTATAACCCATCCGCGCGCAAATTGCAACCTTATCCAAAGAGTTTTTTCCGCGCATTTTCGACAGATTACAGCACAATCCGCACTTCTTCGCTGTCCGCGAGCAACTCCACGAACGCCGCAATCGCAAGCCACGGGAGTTCCCCCACCCTGTCCTTCCAGGTCAGCTCCTCAAAGCGTTCGGACAATTCCTTCGTCAGCTCCCGGCATTCCGCAAAACCCGCGCTCTTGCCCAACGTCTCCGCCAAACCGTTTAAAAAGTTCTTTCGCATCTCTCGTATTCGCTCTTTGTCCATAACTTTATCCCCTTGTTTTATTTCACCCTCACCCCGGGTAACATTACCATTATACCCCAATTTCCATGATTTGCCAAAAAAAATTTCTAAAAAGTTAAAAACATATGTTTACAAATTGCCTTCGGCGTGCTATACTATGTACAGAACATTTGTTTGTGAGGGCGAAAACATGGATTTTTCGGATAAATTGCAGATTCTCACGGACGGAGCCAAGTATGACGTCTCCTGCTCTTCCTCCGGGAGCAACCGGGGCGCAAAGCGCGGACAGATGGGAAACGCCGCCCCCTGCGGCATCTGCCACAGCTTTACCGAGGACGGCAGATGCGTTTCTCTCTTGAAGGTGCTCCTCTCCAACGACTGCGCGTTCAACTGTCTCTACTGCGTCAACAGGCGGGAGCTTGACAAGCCGCGCGCCAGCTTTACACCCGAGGAACTTTGCGAACTCGTCATGAGTTTTTATCGGCGAAACTATATCGAGGGGCTCTTTTTGTCCTCCGCCGTCCTCAAAAATCCCGACTATACCATGGAACTCCTCGTCCGCACCGTCAAACTTCTGCGGGAAGAATATAAATTCAACGGCTATATCCATTTGAAAGGGATTCCCGGGAGCGACGAACGGCTCGTGCAGCTCGGCTCTTCTTACGCCGACCGCATGAGTTTCAATATCGAACTGCCCTCCGAGCGCAGTCTCAGGCTTCTTGCGCCGCAGAAGCGCAAGGAGTCCATTCTCACCCCCATGGCGGCGCTCGCCGAGGGCGCGAAAGAACGGGCGAAGAGCGCGCGCGGACTCTCTGCCGGACAGACCACGCAGATGATTGTCGGCGCGTCTTCGGAGACGGACGACGCCATACTCACCCTCTCGGACGCGCTCTACCGCAAATTTTCTTTAAAGCGGGTCTATTATTCCGCGTTCCTCCTCACCCCGGACAACGTCAATTCTTTGCTCCCCGCAAAGTCGCAGGAAAAGGCGCGCGAGCACCGGCTGTATCAGGCGGACTGGCTTTTGCGGTTCTACAATTTCAGCGCGGACGAGCTGCTCGCGCCCGGAGAAAATTTCCCGCTCGGTCTCGACCCCAAGAGCTTTTGGGCGCTCAAACACCCCGAACTCTTCCCCGTCGAGGTCAACACCGTCCCCCTCGAAATGCTCGTGCGCGTCCCCGGAATCGGGATCCGCTCCGCGGGCAAAATCATGAATGCCCGGCGGTTTAAAAAGCTCGATTTTTCGGATCTCCTGCGCATGCGCGTACCCCTCAAGCGCGCGAGGCATTTTCTGACCGCCAAGGGGAAATTCGAGGGCGCGGCGCTCCTTTCGGAGGACTTCCTCGCGGAATACACCCAAACAAGTCTCTTCGAGGCGGGCTACAGCGCGTTGACGGGGGAACTTTGAGATGCAAATCTTTGTCTATGACCGCACGGCGGACGGTTTCTATACGGCGGTATTCGAGGCGTATGCGAGAAAGGCGGCGCCAAGGTTTTTCTGCGACGATTTTCAGCCGGACTTCGAGAGCGAAATCGTGCGCATTCCCACCGACCTCGGCAGGGCGGCGCGGGTGCGCGCCAAGCTCAAAAAAATCGGGGGCGCACCCGTTCTGCGGGAGATTTCGCAGGCACTCTGCGCGAGCGTGCCCGAGCGCGGGGATATTGCCTTCGGCTACATCCGCGAACTCCTCGCGCACGGCAGGGACGCCAAATATATGCTCGCTTCCCCCGCCGTCATCGACTTCCGCGAACTCGTCTATAAGGTGGGCGTCGAGGTGCATCGATTCAAGGGTTTTCTCCGTTTTCAGGAAAACACGGAGGGGGTACTCTACGCACGGTACGAACCCGACCACGATATTACCGCGCTCCTTCTGCCCCACTTCCGCACGCGGTACAACAATGAGAAATTTCTCATTCACGACGTCAGGCGGAATATCCTCGGTATCTACGACGGCAAAAACACCTATACCTACGGCTACGACAGGGAACTCAAAGTCTATCTCTCGGAGACTGAGGAGAGCTTTCAGCGGCTGTTCGCGCTCTACTGCAAGAGCGTCAATATCGAGGAACGGAAAAATCTGCGGCAGATGTTTAACTATATGCCCCGCCGCTACCACAAATACCTCGTCGAAAAACACGCGCCCCTGCTGTGAGCCGGGAAGACGGAAAGGACGGGGAAATTTCGCGTACGGGGGTCAATCGCGTTGACACTTTCACGGGTTTCCCCTATAATAGTAGGGAACAAACCAAGCGAGGATTTTTCATGAAATTAGGTGTTGTGGGTCTCCCGAACGTCGGCAAAAGTACGCTCTTCAACGCGATTACGCAGGCGGGCGCGGAATGCGCCAATTACCCTTTTTGTACCATTGAACCCAATGTCGGCACCGTAGCCGTGCCCGACGACAGACTCTATAAACTTGCCGCCCTCTACAACTGCAAAAAAATCGTCCATACGACCATCGAATTCGTCGATATCGCCGGACTCGTGCGCGGCGCAAGCAAGGGCGAAGGACTCGGAAACAAGTTCCTCTCCCATATCCGCGAGGTGGACGCCGTCGTGCACGTCGTCCGCTGTTTCGAGGACGACAATATCACGCACGTCGACGGGAGCGTCGACCCCGTCCGCGACATCAAGACCATCGACCTCGAACTCATTCTCTCCGACCTCGAACTCATTTCGCGCAGGCTCGACAAGGCGAAAAACATGAAAAAAACCGGAGACAAGAAGTACGCCGAGGAAGCCGAGCTGCTGCAACGTATCGCAGACGGACTCGAAAAAGAAATTCCCGTCCGCTCCATGGAGTTCTCCGACGACGAAAAAGAGTTTGTCAAATCCCTCTTCCTTCTCACTGCAAAGCCCGTCGTCTATGCCGCGAATATCGGCGAGAACGACCTCGGGAAAGAGGAAAACGATCTCCCCTATGTCAAACTCGTGCGCGAATTCGCCGAGCGCGAACACGCGCAGGTCATCACCCTCTGCGCCAAAATCGAGGAGGAGCTTACCAAGCTCCCCGCAGACGAGCGCGGAATGTTCCTTGAGGAACTCGGGATCAAGGAGAGCGGGCTTGACCAGCTCGTGCGCGCCTGCTATACTCTGCTCGGACTCGTCAGTTTCCTCACCGCGGGAGAGAAAGAGACCCGCGCCTGGACCATCGAACGGGGCACAAAAGCGCCCGGAGCGGCGGGGAAAATCCACTCCGATTTTGAAAAAGGTTTCATCCGCGCCGAAATCGTGGACTATGACGTTCTGCTCGAATCCGGCAGTTTCAACGCCGCAAAGGAGAAGGGCAAGGTGCGCTCCGAGGGCAAGGACTATGTGGTCAAGGACGGCGACGTCATCCTCTTCCGATTCAACGTGTAGAACAACCGAATTGTCGGCGACATTCAAAATACAGAAAAACCCCCGCGCGGACCGGCAGTCCGGCGGGGGTCTTTCCGTTTTTCTAAAGGAGTATATTCGAAATCGGATTTAACACCCGCATTCCGCTTTTTTGCGTCCGCGCAGGATTCCTTTCGCGCGGAGAAGAATGAGCGTGACAATCAACGCTACGACGGCAACACCCACAAGCAGTCCCGCCCACCATGCGATCTCGCAGAGCGTTCCGAACCAGTAGAACACGGCGGAGACGATGTATGAAGTCGCGAGCCAGAACCCCACGGCGCCCCAGAGCTTTTTGCCGCTCTGAAGTTCGCCGCTCGCCGCCGCGACAGCCGCCATGCAGGGCACCGAAAGAAGGTTGAATACCATGAAGGAATAGGCGGCGGGATTGGAGAGCGCAGATAGGAAGGCGTCAAGTCCCGCACCCGAAGAGAGCACTTCGAGCGTGCCGACGACGTTCTCCTTCGCCACAAGACCCGTAAACGCCGCTACGACGAATTTCCAGCCCTCCGCGCCCTGCGCGAAACCGAGCGGGTAGAAGAGATATTTAATGACGTTTCCGACCTGCCCGATGATGCTGTCCTCGATGTCCACGAGTCCGCGCCAGAACGCAAACCCGAAGTTCGAGAGGAACCAAATCACCACGATGGAGCCCGCAATGATGGTTGCCGCTTTCACCAGATAGTGCTTGAGTTTATCCCAAAGATGCACCATCGTATTCTTGAACTGCGGACGGTGATAGGCGGGAAGTTCCATGATGAAGGGAGGCGTATCCCCTTTGAGCGCAGTCGCTTTGAGCAAAATCGCCGCGAGAATTGCGACCACGATTCCGATGAGGTACATCGAATAGACGACAAGCGTCCCGAACTGCCCCGCGAACATGACCGCCGCAAACGCCAGCCAGATGGGGAGTTTTGCGCCGCAGGAGAAGAAGGGCGCGAGGTAGATGGACAGTCTGCGCTCCTTCTCGTTTTCCAACGTCTTGGTCGCCATGATTCCCGGCACGGCGCATCCGAAGCACATCAGAAGGGGCATAAACGCCTTGCCCGAAAGTCCGAATTTTCGGAACGCGCGGTCCATGATGAACGCGACGCGCGCCATATAGCCGCTGTCCTCGAGAATGGACAGGAACAAAAAGAGCAACAGGATTTGCGGCAGAAAGGATAGGATTGCCGACAGACCGGACAGCAGACCGTCGCACAACAGTCCGGTCACCCAGTCCGCCGCGCCCGCATTTTCAAGTCCGAGCGTCACGCCCGGTATCAGCAGACCGTCCGTCAGATATCCCAGCCAGCTCTGCAAAAATACGCCCGGCGAAGGAATGCCGAGGGGCTCTGATTCCTCTTCCGCAGCCGTCTCTTCGGCGCCTGCAACGGTTTCGGATTCTTCCTCCGCGCCGCCCAAGATGTCCTCCGCTTTCGCCTCGGCGTCCGGCCAAAAGATTGCCGTCGCTGTCTCACTGCCCGAGATGTCCACGCCGAAGGTCTTTAAGAGAAGAAAATTCTCGCTGAAGGTACAGTGAAATACCAAAAGCATGATAATGAGAAAGATGGGAATGCTCCAAATCCGATGCGTGAGCACCCGGTCGATGCGGTCGGACTTTGTCATGCCCTCCTTTCGCACCGCTTTCTTCAGAACGCGGGCGAAGTGTTCGGATATGTATTGATAGCGCTGGTCCGCTACCGCAGCCTCGAAGTCGCCGCCGAATTCGTCCGCCGCAAATTCCGCCTTGCGCGCGGCGACGCTCTTTGCCGCCGCGGGATAGCGTTCCGTCTCCAAAGAATCCCCTTCCACGAGTTTGACCGCATGGAAGAGAGGGTTCTCAATGCCCGTTTCGGCGAGTTCCGCCTCGGCTGCCGAGACCAATCGACCGAGGCGCCCCGATGTGAGCACGGAGAATCCCTTTCTCTGTCTGCGGGCGGACTCATACGCCCGCTCCATGAGTACGCGGGTGTTCTTTCCCTTCAGCGCGGAAATCGGGACGACGGGGACGCCGAGTCTCTTTTCGAGAGCGTCCGTATCGATACTGTCCCCGTTCTGTTCGACGGCGTCCATCATATTGAGCGCGACGACGACGGGAAGGTCGATCTCGAGCAGCTGCGTCGTGAGATAGAGATTGCGCTCGAGGTTGGTTGCGTCCACGATATTGACGATACAGTCCGGGCGTTCGTCAAGGATAAAATTCCTCGAGACAATCTCCTCGGGCGTATAGGGCGAGAGCGAATAGATGCCCGGCAGATCTACAATCTGAACCTTTTCGGCGAGTTTTTTGTAGCTGCCTTCCCGCTTGTCAACGGTCACGCCCGGCCAGTTTCCGACGTGCGCCGTGCTGCCGGTCAGACTGTTGAACAGCGTCGTCTTGCCGCAGTTCGGATTCCCCGCGAGTGCGAATTTCATGCCTCCACCTCCATCACGACCGTCTGCGCCTCGCTCTTTCGAAGCGTGAGTTCGTACCCGCGCAGCGTCACCTCGATGGGGTCGCCCAAGGGCGCGGTCTTGCGCATGACAATCTCTGCGCCCGGCGTCACGCCCATATCAAAGAGCCGCCGCCGAATTTTCCCTTCGGCATCCACCCGCTTGACCCGCCCCCGCTCCTGCGGTGCGAATCCCTGCAATAATTTTTCCATCCGTTACCTCCCGATACTATTGTTTACGCGACAAAAATTTTCATGGCGAGCTGCCTGTCAAGTGCGAGACGTCCGTCCTTGATTTTCAGGATAACGTTTCCGTTGCTCTCCGAGAGCGTCACAATCTTTGCCCCCGTCAGGATCCCGAGATTCTCAAGGTGCCGCCTCGTCTTTTCGTCGGCGGAGACTTTGGTCACTCTCAAATCCTTTCCCGTGGGCGCTACGATAAGCGGCATCATGGTTCTCCTTTCCCTCACTCCGGGCGTTTGATACTTTTTTTGGTTAGCAATAGCTAACTATTTGCCAAAAGAAAAGAGCTGTCACACAACTCTTTTCGATGGTATTATAAATCATTCTTTTTACTTTGTCAACAAGTTAGCATAGGGTAATTAAAAATTTTTTTACAGAACAATCTGCGTCCCGTCCGGGCGGAAGAAACGCTGACCGCGTTCGAACCAACCGATCTCCGCGCCCGTCGTCCCTTCGCCGCTGTGCCGGCAGTATGCGCGGTGCGTGACGGTACCGTTTTGGTCGATGCCCTCCCAATCGTACGTGAGTTCGGCGACGTCCGCCGTGTTTACCTGATTCTCCGAATCCCGCCGGACATGCTCGAAGGTAGCGTCGGGAATTTCCCCGTAAACGTATTTGAACCAATGCCCGAGATTCAAGATTCCCACCGCATCCCTGTCCGGCGACAATTCGTCATGGGGCAGGTCGTACACGCGAAGGGTGAGAGCGCCCTCCCCTCTCGACTTCGTCATTCCCACGGCGAGTTGGGTAAACACCTCGCCCTTTCGCGGCTTGGAAAAAATTTCGACGTTCAGATCCGCGCCGAGCACAGCGAGGTCGATGATATCCAACTGCGAAAGCGATGCGGACATCGCATATTCGAGCTGATTGTCTTCGCTCCCGATAAAATGGATATGGTTCGGCTTACCGTTCTGCCACGCCGCCGCGCCGAACACATACGGATGCAGGTCAATACCCAATATTTTACCGTCCACGCGTTTCAGCGCGAGGTTGCTAATGTCGATTGCGAGATTGGTCGGCGCCCCCATGTTGGGGAAATTGAGACTGTTCTCCCCGAACATGAACACCTCCGCGCCGATGTTCGGAAGAACCACGCGCAGAGAGTAGCGCGCCGAGCGCGTTCCGCCGATGACATAGCCGCCCTGCGAAAAACTTGCGGTGACCGGGGCGAGCGCCGCGCCCGTCACCGAATCATAGACGGGGACGGTTACATTGTCAAAACTCACGCTCCAATTTCCGAAGATTGCGTCCTTCAGTCCGTCCAGACAGTTCTCCGAAAAAGCCTGAATGTAGTACCCCGAAAAATCGAGAATCGCGACAAGTTCGTTCATGACGGTACAGACCGAGCCCTCGTATTTGCAGTAAGAGAGAATGCCGCTTGTCAAGAGTCCCTCCCGCATTGACCTGACCTGCTCCGCCGAGCCGCCCATCGAACCCGTATTGTTGAGCAAAGTGACCGTCCCGTCCTCGCTCACGACAAGTCCGGCGCTCTCGAGCTGCGCCTTTTGTTCAGCGAGCGTTTCATCGTCGGGACGGGTCACCTCGCCCGTATTCTCATAGACAATCTGCGCGCCGCCGGACAGAAAAATCCGGTTTGCCGCGCGCAGTCCGATAGGCGCGACCGCCGCAAACGCCAGACATACGAGACACAGATTGCCCGCAAGGACAAATTTTCGATATTTTTTCATCTCGGCTCCTTTGAGGGAAAGGGTCTCCGCATCGTTGTCCGCCTGAGCAGACCCGCGCGGAGCATCTGCCGTCTCGTCATCTCGGGAGGAAGGAGGGCGGGCGCAGGATTTTCCGACCGCTCAAAGCCATGAAAGAGGGCGGCGAGGGTAATCAGCTGTTTCGCATAGTTGACCGCTCGGGCGCTCCGTATCCGCATGATACTCGGAAAATCGCGGAACGCGGCACGGGCGGAGCCGTCCTCTATTCCGTACTTGCGTTCCGCCGCCTGTTCGGGCGGGAGCGCAAGGCAGAGTTTGAGCGTTCTGCCCCTGATATCTAGTTTTGCAAAGGGTTTGCCGCGCACGCGAAAGCTCTCCGCCTTCCAACTCGTGCGCGCACGGCAGTCCCGATAGGACAGCAATTCGTTTTTGACCGCGAGATAGCGTGACTTGACCTCGGTCGGCGCAAGAATCAAGCGGGCGGTAAAGGATTTCCTGTAAAACGTCCGCTCGGGCGGTTCGAGCAGAATACACACAAGCTCCCGAGACAGAAGTACGAGCATGACCGCGCAGGGCAGGAGGACGAGCAGAACAATCCCCTTCACCGACGAGACAAAACCGACAGCGCGGCTCCAAAAAGGAGAGAGCGGAAGGGCTCTGCCGAGCACAAAATCCTGCGGCACGTACGCGCCGTCGTCGGACGCGTTCGCGCTCCCCTTTGTGAGATAGCCGATGCGACCGTCGGGCAATGTTTTGCGCTCGATAATTTCATGAATCCAAACGGGACGGCTGCCGAGGTCGGCAGCGTCCGCCGCGCCCGCATAGAGATCCGTCGCGCGGTAAAACACGATGATTTGCCCGCGCGCATACTCGCCCTCCCGAAGGACGCGCACGACGTCCCCGACACGTAAGCCGGGTTCCATGCTCCGAGACTGCACAATCCCGAGCTTTGCCCCGGCGAGTCCCTCACCGCGCAGGCAGAGAAGCACCGCCGCAGCGCAGATACAGAAGAGCAGCACGAGCGCAAAGACCGCGTCCCCCGCGACGCCGAGCGCCCGTTTGACTCTGCTCCGCTCTTCCTTCATATGGGGATTACGCCGCCGCCCTTGTCAGCGTCAGCGAAAAAGCAAAGGTCACACCCTCTCCAAGCCCCGCTTCGACCGCCTTGTCCGTCAGCGTGAACGTCACCGTAAATTCCTTCGTCGCCCCTTGCGCAACGGTCGCCGTCTCCGCGCCCGAGACCGTCACGAGTTCCGTGTCATTCGAAGTCACGGAAAGCGCCGCGGAAATGCCGATGCCGCTGTCCGCCGAGAAATCGTTTTTCACCGTCACCTTTACCGTCGCGGTGCGGGTCGTCGGGTCAACGGAAATCGGCGAAAAGGTCAATGACTCGGTTGCCGATTCGCCGGGAGCGGTGTCCTTGTCGAACGTCCAAGTTCTGACGCCCTCTGTCACGCCTTCCCCCGCCTCCTGATTGTCAACGGTCACCGTCGCGTAAACGTCTTGGGCGCTGAAGGTCAGCGTGCCGTTTCCCGTGACACTGATCTGCGTCGCGGCGAAGATTCCCACGCACATGATTGCGACAACGAGCAGCATCGTCGTGATCGTCGATGCGATTCTGATATTCCTTTTCATAGCAATCCTCCACAATTTGTTTTTATTCCAAAACGCCGCTCATCGGGGAAACGGCGTCTGAAACCGTTCGGAAAGGTACACTTTTCCGAACAAAAAACACTTGCCAAAAATTGCCACATTATGGTAAAATTGTTGCATAAAATGGAATAAAATAGAATGTACATCAAGGTGTACTTTTTCATAGTATATGATAAAATCCAACGACGCTTGCGAGCGGGCGTTGGATTTTTGCTTGAAACCGAAGATGAGAAATGGTATAATAAAAAGGTATGGAGGTTTTTATGCTCGATCCCTTTGATTATAAAGAGCCGTCCTGCGCGGTCTGCGGCGGCAAAGAATTTTACTATCCCGAAAAGGATTCTCCCGAGGGACATATCCCCGTGGAGCGAGTCATCGAAAAGTTGGACAAGCTCTTTGACAAAAACGATATGTCAGAGGCGGGACGGCTGCTCAAGTATTGGCAGGGAGAGGCTGTCGCGCTCAAAGACCGGCGCGGGGAACTTGCCATGACGAGCGAACTCATCGGCTTTTACCGCAAAACCGGAGAGCGCGAAAACGCGCTTGTCTGTGTGGAACGCGGGCTTTCTCTCCTCGAGGAACTCGGGCTCGGAGATTCCGTCTCGGGCGCGACCATACTCCTGAACGCGGCGACGACGCTCAAGGCGTTCGGACAAGCCGAACGCGCGCTGCCGCTCTATGAGCGGACGGAGAAAATCTACCGCGCACGGCTCTCCCCCGAGGACGCAAGGTTTGGCGGACTGTACAACAACAGGGCGCTCGCCCTGCACGACCTCGGAAACTTCGAGGACTCGGAAAAGTGCTTTTTTCAGGCGCTCGAGATTATGGGGAATATCGAACACGGAGAGACGGATATGGCGGTCACCTACGTCAATCTCGCGCACCTCTACGAGGATTGGCTCGAGGAGCCGGAGACGAAAATCGACGAATGTATGAACCGCGCGCTCGCCCTTCTCGATACCGAGAGCCTGCCGAGAAACGGTTACTATGCCTTCGTGTGCAGCAAGTGCGCGCCCTCATTTGGATATTTCGGGTACTTTCTCGCAGACCGGGAACTCAAAAAACGCGCGGAGGAACTCTATGCGCGGGCTTGAGATTGCGAAAGCGTATTTTGAAACCTTCGGAAAGGATATGCTCAAAGAGCAGTTCGGAGACTGCGCAGACCGAATCGCCGCCGGACTTGTCGGCGAGGGCTCCGAATGTTTCGGATACGACGACGAGGTCTCCAAAGACCACGATTTTGAACCCGCGTTCTGCCTGTGGATTACCGAAGAGGACGAGCGGAAATTCGGTTTTCGGCTGGAACGCGCCTACGCGAAACTCCCCAAGGAATTTATGGGACTGCGCAGACAGCGGGTCTCCCCCGTGGGCGGCGGAAGGCACGGCGTGCTGATAATCGAGGACTTTTACCGCAGATTCCTCGGAACGCCGGGCGCGCCGGAGTGCGCGGAACAGTGGCTGTACCTTCCCGAAAGCGCGCTTGCCGCCGCATGCAACGGCGAAGTTTTCCAAGACCCTTTGGGGAAATTTTCAGAGGTGCGGGAAATCCTGCTCAAGGGATTCCCCGAGGACGTGCGAAAAAAGAAACTCGCCGCCCGCACCGTTCTCATGGCGCAGGCGGGACAGTACAATTACGCAAGGTGCGTTGCCCGGGGAGAGAGGGGCGCGGCACAGCTTGCGATATTCGAGTTTGTCAAAAATGCCCTTTCCGCAGTCTATCTACTCAACAACAGATACGAACCTTTCTATAAATGGGCGTATCGGGGCATGCGGGAACTTCCCTTGCTCGCCGGTCTCGAGTCCTCCTTCGTCAGGCTCACAGAGACGGGGAACTCCCCCGCGGAGGCAGGAGAAAAACAGGAACGCATCGAGGAAATTGCGGAACAATTGATCGCAGAACTTAAGGCGCAGGGACTTTCGCGCGCGACCTGCAACAACCTCGAGACACACGCCTACTCCGTCATGGATTCCATTCGGGATTCCGAAATCCGAAATATGCATATCATGGAAGGCGTTTAATATGGAAATCCGGGTATTGCGATACTTTCTTGCGGTGGCGCGGGAGGAAAATATCTCCAAAGCTGCGGAGTTTGTGCATACGACACAGCCCAACCTTTCGAGACAGATGCAGAATTTGGAGAAGGAAATCGGCAAACCTCTCTTTCTTCGCGGCAACAGAAAAATTGCGCTCACGGAAGCGGGTACGCTGCTCCGGAAACGCGCGGAAGAGATTATTGACCTCTATGACAAGACGGAAGCCGACCTTGCGGGCTGCGACGGAGATATAAGCGGAGACATTCATATCGGGTGCGGAGAATCCCATGCCATGTGCCTGATCGCGAAGGCGGCAAAACGTACGCAGGAATTGTTTCCTAAAATTAAATTTCATTTTTTCAGCGGTGACGCCGGGGTGGTGACCGAACGTCTTGACAAGGGGCTCTTCGATTTCGGCGTGCTCATCAATTACGACGATCTGTCAAGGTATGACTACATCCGTTTGCCCATGACCGACGTTTGGGGAATACTGATGAGAAAGGACTGCCCGCTTGCCCAAAAAACAGCCGTTACCGTTGAGGACTTGCGGGGACGTCCCATCATCTTCTCCCGGCAGGCAGCCGAAAACCGCGGGCATATCCTGACAAATTGGTTTCAGCAGATTGAAGTAGCGCCGAATATTGTCGCGACCTACAATCTGATCTATAACGCCTCCCTATTGGTCAAAGAGGGATTGGGGGTCGCCGTCGGACTCGACCGCCTGATCAATACCAGCGGCGACAGCGAGCTGTGTTTCCGCCCGCTCTCCCCTCGGCTCGAATCCCATCTCGACGTCGCCTGGAAAAAATATCAGGTATTCCCCCGCGCCGCGGAAATATTTATCGCGAATCTACGGGAAATCCTTTCCTAATAAATCATCCCGCTTTCGTACGAAAGCGGGATGATTTATTTATTTCGATATTTTCACGTTTACTTCTTTGGGCGCGTCATATTCTGTCCGGATTCCGTTTTGCGTTTTGCTGCACGTCACTTTCACGGTTCCGTAGGGAGTCGGCAGACTGCCTTCCGCAAACGTCAGATTCCCAAGATCGGGAGATAAGACAATTTTTCGACATCCCGGTTCTTCAATTTTGATTCCAAAAATTTGCTCGTTCAGAAAGGATACGGGACCGCTCGCCCAGCCGTGACAAAGACTCAGCCGATAGCCCTTGTAACAATATTTTCCGAAAGAGGAATGAATATCTTTCTCGTCCGGTCTCGGCATTTCGTCGATACGCCCGCTTCCCCGCAGCCAGCTTACGTCAAAGCTCTCCCAAAAACTTGTCGCGCCCCGGGACAGCATACCGCCGTAAAATTCACGCATGGCGTCAAGCGCATATGCGCAACCCGCGCTTTCCGCTGTCGCCCGCAGAATGTACGAACTCATAAAGGTTGAATAGCCTTCCGCACCGCCTCGGACAAGTTTGGGCGCGACATATTCCGCCTCCAATTGTTTCGACAGGTAGCCAAATGCAAGGACCTGTTTCTTTTCCTCTGGCAGATATTTCTTTTTGGACAGCTTTTCCATCAATCTCCGGCAGAGCGCGCAAAGCCTGTCCAATTCAGGTTTCCGTTCGGAATGCCCGATTCCGAGCAGTTCGATTGTCTTGACGCATTCCGTCAGACACCACTGGTAAAGGTAAGCGTTGCCCGCGACATTTTCCGGACTCTCGCTGGATTCCCAATCCAAAAAATAGCCATGCGTCGCATTTACGGGAGAGTCCTTCCAATAGTCGATGCTTCCGTCCTCGAAGATACAGCGGTCGAATTGGTTCAGCACGCCCTCCAAATACGAAAGCTGTGCAAGGAAAAATTCATCCTTTGCCGTAAACTTCCAATAGTCGCAGAGAATGCGGATCCACCACATGGAATAGGTCGGAATGGTGGACATCCATGCGGGCAGAGGATTGTGACGAGCGGATTCGTCGAGCGCCTGCCGAATACAGATATCGTCTCCGAAAGCGTACAGAATGGACTTGACCTCGGGGTGCATGTCCCCAATCCACACAAGACGATCCCGTTTGATGCCGTCCCACAGTCGGTTCTGCATATTGAGATAGACCGTATCGCAGGCAGTTTGATAGATCCGGTTTACCAACTCGTCGTTGCAGACAAAACTTCCGATGCGCTCCAGTCCGCGGTGAACATAGACCGCGTAGATTGCAGCCAGCGAAAACGGTTCTTCGGACAAAAAGTCGATACAGACAAACCGGAAACCTGTCTGACCGAATTCCAAATCCGAAAGCGGCGGAATGTGCACCGTCATGTCGCGGGAACTGTGATGGTTGGTCGCGTTGTTCTCGTCAAGTTCACTGAGCGCTTCCCCCACAGATTCTCCGAACCGAATCCGCACACTCGATTCCGCATTGCGATAGGACCCTTCCCGCGTCAGAATCCGAATCCCTCCGTGCAGTTCGCGACCGAAGTCCAGCAAAATACGGCTGCCTTTTTTGGCATACGCAAAATTTTCATGCCAAAAATAGATCTGTTCGGGATTGTTTTTTAAGAGATTTTCCGCACCTTCCATTCCTTCGGAGAGCAGAATCCGAACCGGAAGCAGAAATTCCCGTTTTCTCGTATCAATCATATTTTTTCCCAAAACGATTTCGGAAGATATTTTTTTGTCCGGTCGATCATCTCGTTGAAGAGAGTCTCGGACTGTTCCAATGTGAGCGTGTTCATGGGATCCAGACAGAACGCCTGAAACGCAAGCCGACGATCTCCGCGGAGTCCGGCGGCTACGACCATTTCCTGTATGTCGATGACACGATTCACCATTGCGGTCACTGCCGGGGGAAGTTCGGACACGGAAACGATCGGTTCCATTCCGATTCCCGAAAAATACGCGTTTGTCTCCACCACAGCCCCCTTTTTCGCACAGGGGAGCTGCCCCTTGTTGACCATATTGACGTTGGTTCGGAAGGCGTCGATTCCGCAGAGACTCTTTATCATGCGCACGCCGACTTCGCCTGTTTCCTTGATTTCAAAGGGACGGACTCCGCTCATCAACTCTTCGGATTTTTTCAGACGCTCTGTCAGGTCTTTTTTACGCCATTCCACCGAAGTCGTCGAAAATTTCCAGTCCCGTATCTGACCGTCGTTCAGCAGGAACCACTGCCGCGGGCAGAATTCCGCCAAATGTCGGTCCCCCGCCGCGGCAATCGAACCGAATCGGTTAAACAGTTCGAATTTAACGCGATGCGCGCAGTCGAACACGCTGTTCATCCAGTTGTCGTCCTTGCCCTTTTCATAACCTGTCGCGGCATACTCCGCGGCAAGCCTTCGATAATAGGGCATCAGATCCTCGTTTTTGTAGAATGCGCGGGTCAGCCAAGTAAAGTGATTCACGCCCGAAACCTCTACTTCGACCTCTTCGTAGTCGATTTCCGTTCCGGTATATTTCTCGTAAGCCTGCGCCAAAAGTTTCTGTGTTCCGAACACTTCATGACAGCAACCCACGGCGCGAATATTCGGGAATACCTCGTAAAGCGTCTTGATACATACCGTCATCGGATTGGTATAGTTGATAACATAGGCTTCGGGACAGAATTTTTCCACCGCCAACGCGATTTCACGGAACATCGGGATCGTCCGAAGCGAACGGACAATCCCCCCCAGCCCCGTTGAATCTCCCACCGGCTGTAAAATTCCGTATTTTTGGGGAAGTTCCAAATCATATCCCATCTCTTCAAACGTTCCGGGAAGAATGGAAACAATCACAAAGTCCGCGTTTTTCAGCGCGTCTTCGAGCGTCGGCACCTGCCGGTATTTCCACCTTGCGCAGTCGGGATAATATTCGGGAATTTTATTTCCGATTATCTCGTTGTGCCTTGCCGCTTCCGCGTCGATGTCGTAGAGATATATTTCTCCGGACAACGATTTTTCTTCCGCAAGGTCGCTCATCAGTCCCCAAGCCCAGCCGCGGGATCCCCCTCCGATATAGGCTATCTTCACTTCGTTAGCCCGATTGTCAGTAATAACCATTATCTCTCCTGTTCCTCTCAATAGGGCAATACGAACTGCGCATACCCCGCGTCCAACTTGCAGGTATAGGTGTTCTCCGCAGACAACGCGACATAGCGGACTTCACCCTTTTCATAGACCGCCAGTTTGCTGTACGCATCGTCGAATTTCAACGTGATTTCCGAAACGGTGTTGCCTCCGAGTTCCGCCCAGGCAGGGTCGAGAAGATTTTGAATCATATACCCGTACTGTCCGTTCTTGGAATCCTTCAGCTCGGAAACGAGGGATACGCCGCCCTGCCGCACCGTGTGTTGGGTAACCTTGGCAAGCGTTTGATTCTCCACTCCGCTCAGCCAATTCATGGAAAAGTCCAAAGGCGTACCGACCGCATAGGACGTTGCCTGCCAGTCAAAGTTGAGAATGACCGGGGCAAGTTTCTGCATTTCGCGGTGGATGGTCTGCACATAGCCGTACAGCGCGTTCTTCTGCCCGGTCTGCGACATGATGCTCGCATCGTCGTAGAAGTATTCGCCCGCAGAATTGTCCTGCTTTCTCCAATAGGTGAAGTAGGAAATCTGTTTGACGCCCATTCCCATGAGAAGATTCGTCTGCCAATACATCTCGCTCTTTCCGCACTTGCGCGTAGAACGTCTCCCGCCGGCGGCGTGCGAAACCGTCTGCGCGACGTTATATACCTTGACCCCGCGCTCTTTGGCGACCTCTGCCGTGAGCTGAAGCCCGCGGACATGCAGGGAAGCAATGCTTTTCGTGCCTTCATCGTTTTGAAGCATAGGGTAAGAATCGTACAAAAGGTAATCTGCGCCGCTCTTGTCCAAAAACTTTTCCAGATACGCGCGGTAGTAGGTCTCAAGCTGTTCAAGATCGGTGCCGAGGTCGGAATACCTCGGCAGGAGCGAGGCATTCGCCATCATCGGAAGCAGATTGCACTGAACGAAAGCATTCGGCGCAGCTGCCTTGATCGCCCGATAGGTCTCTCCCATCGCCTGAAACATCGTGTGCGAAGGTTCGTCCTTCAATTGAATCCCGTAAAACGCGGGATGGTTTGCGTAGTCCTTCATGCAATCCGAAACATACCCGTTGAGCGCGTCCTGCGACTCGAACTGCGTCCGTGCGGCAATCCGTGCTTCGCTCCGCGTTTCCTCTGTCGCAATCAAAGAGGATTCCTGAACGGAAAGCGCATGCAACCGGGAATCGAACACGATGACCTTCAACCCTGCCGCCGCCGCATTGTCCATGTTCTTCTTGGTCTGACTCGTCTCGAAGGCTTCTCCCGTATAGGGATCGTTTCCCTGCAAGAGCAGGATATTGAATCCGCAGTCCGCGTATTCCCGATAGCGTTCTTCCGTCCGATGGTCCACACCCGTATCGTAACGAATTCCGTTCTCTGTGTAGGTTCCGTCCGTCGGTCCCGAATAGGCGTACAGCGGAAACGCAAGTTTACTGTCCGCATAGGAGGGCGCGCCCTCCGAAAGGTCCTCTTCTCCGCCGCATGCCGCGCAACCGAACAGCGTCATTCCCGCAAGCAACATAACCATCATCCTTTTTAACATTTTTATTCTCCGCTTATTCCGCAAAATCCAAGCCTTCGGTCAACTCCGCAAGCGTCCCGGGCAGATAGAATTTTACAATATCCACAATCGCCAAACGGGAGGCAAACACTGCAATTTTTCCCGTCTCGGGCAGACCCGCCATCTCAAAATCATAGGTGCCGACATACACTTCATGCGCTTTTTCGGACGTATCCACCCAATAGAGCCGTGCGTCCAGCGTATATCCGCCCTCTCTTGCGTTTATGCCCATGATATACGCAAAGTTTTTGAAATCAGACTGTTTCCGAATCGGATCGACACCGGTCAATGTCGCATTGACGGAATCCGGTACGCGCAGC
Source organism: uncultured bacterium (assembly GCA_905215695.1). Taxonomy (GTDB): domain Bacteria; phylum Bacillota; class Clostridia; order Christensenellales; family HGM11417; genus CAJMQN01. The sequence goes on along the minus strand of CAJMQN010000003.1, from coordinate 169,106 downwards.
GTCGCGCCGATCTGTCCGTCAAACATTTCCGGTCCCCATAGCTGCAAGCCGTTTGCGGGAATATCGCCGCTCACCAAAAGTCCCTTTGCGTCCCCTGCGGCGCCGATTTTACCAGAAAGTTCGTCCATGAAGAATCCAAAGAGAGGCAATCCGTTTCCTGCGGTATCCACGCGAACATACGTCCCCGCAGAATAATTCAGGTCAAATCCGAGATACGCTTGGTCGGAATATGTGACGCTGTCCGAATTCTGCGGCAATTTGACTTTCATTGCGGATGTGTCCAAACCGGTCGTTTTCGACGTTTTCACAAATCCGGTATTTTCAAGGTGTGCGTACTTTGCCGAAGTGGGTTTTCCGCCAATCAGCGCGCAGACGGAGATCGTCAATGTCTCGCCGTAGGGAGAAGGCGCGATTTCATAGAAGGTCTCCTGCACAATTTCCGATTTTCCGTTGACAGAAACAATATATCCTTCCGCGTCCTGCACCGTTTCCCAGGAAATGCGTCTGCCCGAAACCGTCAAGGTACTCATTTCGTCAGCAAGGGGCTCGGGATTTTTGAAATTGAAGGATATCGCTTCGATTCGGGAAGCAAAAAACACAATCTTTCCGCGCTCGGGCAAACCTTCCATTTCGAATTCCGCACTGCAATCCCCTATCAGATGCCGGTCGCCGGCGGTGTCCTCCCACAGTCCGATCACGCGCGCGGTGTAACGCCCCGTTTCCGTATTGCGGTCAACGCCTACCGTAAAGATAAATTTCGCGAAGTCTTCCCGTTTCCGAATCTCGCTGTAGCCGTTCGCCCCAAGAGAAACGCTGTTCGCAAGACGAATGGAAGAGGTTGTTTTTCCGTCGTAAAGATTGGGACCCCAGACCTGAAAACCGTTTGCGGGAATATCCGCCGAGATCATGATTCCTTTCGTCGTACCCGTCTTGCCCGGATTCGAGGTCAACTCATCCATGAAGAACCCGAATACCGGCAAAAACAGACTCTGATTCTTGTTAAATTCCACCGTGACATAAGTGCCCGCGGCAAAATCCTCGTTAAAGGCAAGATAGCCGGAATCCGTGTAATCGTTGTCCACCCAAGTCGCTTTGTCCAGCTTTACATATTTTTTAGCAAGGTCGGTCGCTCCGTTTGCATTGTGCGTCATAATCCTGCCCGGCACGGTCGCCGCGCCCGACGAAGCAAACACAAGCTCTTCCGCCGTAATCGCATAGACACGGATATCGGCGTACTCCAAGCGATTCTCGCCGATTGGGATCGAATAGCTGTTCTTCGCGGAGAACACCGCGGTGTTTTCATTCAGTTTGACAAAGTAGCCCTGCGCGCCGGCGTACGCGCTCCAACGCAGTTCCTGCGCGCTTTCGTCATAGGAAATATCGTCCGGTTTCAGCGCACCTTCCCCGGGCAAGAAAACCTTGCAGGTCACGTCGTCATAGACGGAACCGTAGAGCACCATTTTTCCTTCCTGCGGAATGGAGGCGGACGCATCCGTCCAACCCGATTTTAGCACCTGTTTTACAAGTCTTCCCGAACCGTTCGTTCCGATTTCATAGATATTCCAGGTGATCCAGCCTGTTTTTCCGTTTTCGGCGGCATCGATTGCCGCGTCGAGATAGTACCGCTTTCCGTCCTCAAGATCCTCTCTTCCGAACAACTCATCACGTTCGGCAACCGCGGATTTGACCGCGTTCGAACGAAGTTTTTCGGGTCCCCAGACAAAGTATTTGTCCGTGCTGTTATATTCAAAGGAGAGCACGAACCCACTGCCGGAGTATAGACCGTTCGGTTCGGAATTTGCGGTATCCGTCGCGCAGAGAAAACCCAACTGCGGAATATTTTTTCCCGTAAATTCCACGCCGATTCGCGAACCCTGCGCATAGTTTCCCAGCACCGCATAGGAGACTTTGGAACGTGTGCCGTTCTGAATCAGGCGCACCCAACCGTCCGCACCGAACTCGGCGTTGCGAATATTCCCTTCGCCCCGCAAGTGTTCGGGGACCGAATCCGGATCTACTACGACCACGCGGAACTCCTTTTCGGCAAATTTATCCTCCTTGGACGCCCGGCAGGTAAAGAGATAATCGCCCGCCTTTTCGAAGGTATAGCTCGTAAGACCCGAAAGGTCGATCGTCTCGCTGTCCGTCACAGTTTCGGCGGCAGAAATCTCTCTGTAAGAGTACTTCGCCTGCGTCAGCGACAGTTCCGCGTCGGCGGGTACAGGCGTCGCGCTCACCCGCGCGGGCAGCACGCCAAGATTGACGGTAGCGCCTTTTTCAAAAATGACGGGATTTGCGTCCACAGTGAGCGTAACGGGCGCGCTCTCAACCGTCAGACGGAAGGGTGTCGCAGTCTTGGTTGTCTTTCCGACTGTCACCGAATAGTTCAGTTCGTATTCGCCCGCTTTGGTCGGTAAAAATACTTTTCCCTCTATCGGGATTTTCTTGTCCTCCGAAAGATACTTCGCCGAATACGTCGCAGTCGCGCCCTGCACCGTCACTGGCAGGACGTAATCGTCCAGGTCAATGCTTTCGCCGAGCTGAATACTTGCGGGCGCGTCCGACCGGAACGCCACCTCAAAATCATCACCCGTTCCGCCGCAGCCCACTGCAAGCGCCGCAATCAACAGCACAGTCAGGCACCACAGCCAATTTCTTTTTTTCATCATTTCTTCCTCCTCTTTATCCTTTCAATCCCCCGGTCGTCACGTTCTGCAACACCAATTTCAGGTTGCACGCATAGATGACAAACACAGGGATAACCGACAGACACACCGCGCCGAAGAAAACCGGGCGGGAATTCGCAACATATCCCGCTTCCTTGTCAAACAGATACAATCCGTAAGATAAATTCGGATAATCGCGAAGATAAATCATGACAAAGGTATAGTCATTCCATACGGTCAACGCCTGCGTGACTGCAATCGCAATCAGCACGGGAAAGACCTGCGGCAATACGACGCGCACAAGTACAATAAAATTGTTGGCGCCGTCAATCTGCGCGGATTCCGAATAGAAATCGCTCACGCCTTTGAATGCTCCGTAAAAGACGATAAACGCAAAGTCGAAACCCACCGCCCAGCAAATCCATATGAGCGCGGGGTTATTGACAAAGCCCAACGTACTCAACAGTTTATAGGTCGCGGTGCCGCTTCCGACAATGGGAACGGTTTGCGTAAAAATCACCAGTCCGTAGAGCAAACTCTTTCCCGGAAAACGAAACTTTGCGACGGCATACGCCAAGAGCACACTCGACATCACGTTGACCCCGATGCGGACGACCGTGATCCAAAGCGAGTTCCACAGCATATCCAAAAAGGTAAACCCGCGATAGTTGAAACTTGTAAAAACAGTCAGATAATTTTCAAAAACCCATTCGCGGGGAAGAGCAAAGGAGCTTTCGAAGAAATCTTCCGCCGTTTTAAACGAATTGAAAAACGCCCAAATGAGCGGGTAGAGAAGTACGCAGGCTGTGAGGAAAAAATAGATGAAAAATATGATATAGGTAATCTTTTCCCCCAACGGCTTTCTTCCGAATTTCTTGAATGCAAGTTTGAGCCGGGAGGGTCTTTGTTCCGCAGTATTCAGCATATTCCCTCCTACAACTCCACGTTGTCCATAACTTTATCGAGCACTTTGCGCGCGGTCAATGCAATCGGAACGGTAAACGCCGTCAAAAACAGACCCACGGCGGCAGGATAATTGTACGCTTTCTCCCCGAGCGGCGAGTTGGAGATTCGGAATACCATGTAGTACAGATAGAAGCCGGTCGTCGCCATCTCCGGTTCTCCCGTCCCCTGCGAATACAAGAACACATTGCAGTCGTCCGTCAGCACCGAACAGAACGCGAATGTCAAAAGCGTCGCAATCGTCGGCCAAATTAACGGAAGCGAGATGTGCCAAAACTCTTTCCAAAAGGTAAAGCCATCTATTTTGCAGGAGTCAAAAATTTCATTTGGGATACGCGAAAACGCACCCGTCAAAATGGGAGAGCCTCCCGCTATTCCCGTCAGAAAAGTCACGACCAAGAGCGTCGGGAACGCCGTTTCCGCAGACCCGAGCAAGCCGTTTCGTTTCACAAGCGGCGGTATATCGAGACCAAAGCGTTCCGCCAGCGCAAGCACAGGTCCGTCGTAGGAGACGAGACTGCGAATGAGAAGAGTCCAGACCACGCCACCGACCAGCGCAGGGACGATAAAGATAATACGGAATCCGTAGTGCAGTAGCACGCGCTTATAGAGCACATAGGTGGTGACGATCGAAATCGGAAAAACCAGCACGTTCCGAACCGCCCAAAGCAAAAACGATCTCCCGACGGTGCGAAAAAGGTTATACCCGTAGGCGTCCTCCGTCACGAACGCTTCGATTACTTTTCCGAAATTTTCAAACGTCCAATCTCCGTTCCAGGTACGGAATGCCAACATAATTGAATCAAAGTTGACATACCCCCAAAAGATTGCAAACTGCAGTACCGGAAAAGCAATCAAGAGATAAATGAATGGGAAATTTTTCTTTTCCCGTTTGGAATATTGAAACGCCTTCATATCCTCTCTCCGACCTCATCCGAGCTGCGCAATATAGTCTTCCCATTTGCTCTGGATAAATCCTTTTTCTTCGTTGTAAAATTTGATTGCCGCCTCGTCATAGACCGATTCCTGACCGACAAGCTGTCCGTTTTCATCATACTTCGAAATCAGCTGATTCGCAATTTTGACTGCGACCGTGTCTCCGCTCTTTGGAAAGATTGGCAGCGCAAGTTTTGCGCGCAGCCCGAAAGTTCCGTTGAAGATTTCATGCTTGACCGAACGGTTCGCAATCCGGCTTGCCGCACGGACAAATTCATAGGGATTGTCTTCTGTCGTTTTGATCTTTCCGCCGAACGGACTCGACCCGTTCGTCTCCGACTCGAAAAGAGAAATGGCATCTTCGCTCGCCAGCATACGAAGGAAGAGTGCGGCAACGTCTTTCATGGGAGAATCCTTGGAAATATAGCAGTTGTGCTCGACCCCCTTCTCATAATAGATTCCCCTCGCGTCGATAACTTCCTGCACGGCGTCAAGGGAGAGATCGTATCCGAAATTCGCATCCGCTTTGATTGCCGTCTTAATCTCCTCCGAAGTCTTTTCTTCGTCCGCAAGCCGTACGATTTCGCTCAAAAGTTTGTCGCTGTCCGCCTCGCTCAAATTCAGCGCAGTGCCCGCTCCGAAGAGTTTTTCTCCCACTGCCGAGAGGACGGGAACATTGATGAGCGTAATATCCTGCAAATGATTGGGATAATTTTTGCTGACTTCGTTCAGCATCCAATCCCCCGTAGGCATGAAAACTGCGTTCCCCTTTACCAGTTTCGCCTGCGCCTGTTCCACGCTCTGCGTCGTAGAGCCGTAGGCGCTCACATTCTGATCGAAAACGCGGAACATGGTTCGGAACATTTCCTCAAAGGCAGGGTCGTCATAGAGCGTATAGCCGTCTTCCAGCATTTCTTCGCCGTTTTCGTCTTCCAGACGAATCAGACGGTCAAAAGCTTCCGTTCCCATATACTGCGCGAGCCAAGTACTGCTCAAATACATCTGATAACCTGTGCTCGGCGCATATGTGAAAGGAAAGGTTCCGGTCTCAAAAGAGGAACCGACGCCGTTTGCGCCTCTCAAAATTTTGTCAAAAACCGCCCAGAGTTCATCCGAAGTTCGGGGCAGAGAAAGACCGTACTCCGCCAGTTTCTTCGAGTTGACAGCAAGTCCGCCCACACTCGAAGTCCAAAGGTATCCGTACATCTTTCCGTCCGTCTCGCTTGTCACATAGGGAAGCATGCCCGGACGCACTTTATCCTTGATAAGAGTATTTTCTTCTTCCCCGTCGAACCCAATCGGATTTTTCTTCCAAACCGTTTCGGTCAGGTCTTCGACAAGCGTTCCGAACTGTTCGGTTACGGCATATAAATTGCAGGAACCCGTAAAATACAGATCCACGCCTGTCACCGCATTTCCGCTTTTCAATTCGTTGACCACGGTATTTCCCGTAATATCCGAACTCGGCGTGAGAATGTTAATCTTGTATCCTTCTTCCGAATACAGAGCCTCAAATTTCTCTTTCATCGCATATATCCAGGAAGTTCCATAACCGCCCTTATATACTCGGACGTTAACGGTCTTACCGTCGTTTACGATATTGTCCTTACCGCCGCATGCCGAAACCGGAACAATACACAGCGCGCAAAGCGTTATCATAGCAATCAGTTTCTTGATAAAAAGTCTTTTCATCATTTCTCCTTATCCTACAAGTTTGTCACAATTATAACTTATCACTCCCGATGAGTCAATATGGTTTTTCCACAGAATGAATTATAATTTGTTAAAATATAAAAAAATCCAACATTACTTTGTCTGCTTTTGTTCCTTTCCCACTTGACAACGATAGAAAACAGGGTATAATTTGAGTATGAGCAAAAAACAACTCCCCTATCAAATTGTGGTATTTAAGTACAACGAACAGCAAGGTCGCCCCTTCATGCTCGAACATTCCCACTTCACACTCGAACTCTTTTATCTTGTAAAAGGGGAGGCAACCTATTCCTTTTTTTCCGAAAGGGAAAATAAAATGATTTCTCACATCATTCAGCCCGGTCAATTCGTCATTTTTAAACCCTTTCTTTCGCATTCTATCAATACGGAATCCTCGCTCAACTACTACAATGTCGAATTTGGTTTACGCTCTCAAGCGCAGAATGTGATAGATTTTTTGTCACATTCGGAATACGTCTTACAATACCGTTCCGCCACCAAAGTTCTTGACGAATGGAAGGACGTTTTGCACTTTAAAGACAATCGCAATATTCTTTCCCTGCTCCAACGCTACCAAAAGAGCATATCATTAAGCAAGGAAGAATATCAGAACGGTTACTTGGAAATCTTTGCAAAACAACTTTTTCTCGACGTCATTCAGTGTTCGCAGGAAAATTTACCGACTTCCGCCTACAATATTTACTTAAAGCGGGCGCTTTCCTATCTCTCCATGAATTCGCATCGAAATATCTCCTCTCGCATGGTTTCCGATCATCTGAATATTTCCGAAACGCATCTTCAACGAATCTTCAAACAAATTCTGAACCAAACGATCATGGAAAAATTGAATGAGATTCGGGTTTCAAACGCATCCGAATTACTCCTTTTCTCCAATCGGTCAATCAAAAACATTGCTGAAAGCGTCGGATATAATTCTCAACAGGCTTTTCATTTTAACTTTAAAAAAATTCATGGCTGTTCGCCGAAACAATATCGGGAACAACATCTTCTCGAACCGTTTTATATCAACCATGTGGACAGCAATTACAATTTTATTCAGACGGTTTCCTTAGAGAAAAAATGAATTTTTCCAAAAAGAATTCTATTTAGAAAGCATTTTCACCGCGAATCCTGGGTTTCACGGTGAGAAATGCTATTTTTATCTGGTTGTCAACATATCCTGTCCGATTTTGCGAGGGCTGCGAGAATCATGTGCGCAGTTCGATTCTTTGTCATACCCGAGAGATAAAAAACGCCCCGTCCGATGAATCAGACGGGGCATTTTCGTAGAGAGAAAATATCTGCGATTTCACCTTTCGTGCCCGTAAAATCATAGGATGTAAAGGATAAAATCCGCTGCCTACGACAAAGGAGGAATACGAATGTTTCATCAAGAAGGATCCAAGGGCTTTTTTCCCTGTAAGCCCAATTCGGGTCAAAACGGATTTCCGCCGCCCCAATCGGACTGCCGCCCCACGCGCTGTCCGATACCGGATGGCTGTCCCGCCCCGAGACCAAATCCGCCCGGTCCCAGGGGTCCACGCGGCATACAGGGTCCCCAAGGACCGTAAGGACCGACGGATCCCGCCGGAGCAAGCATAACGGGCGCAACGGGTCCCCAAGGACCTTCGGGCGAGACCGAACCTTCCGAAACCATACAGATTCGGAACACGACGACAGGCGAACCCGGTTCAAACGCGACGGTCATAGACGTCTCGGGGGCTCCCGATCACGTTTTGGACTTTGTCATTCCGCGTGGCGCGACGGGACCCGCGGGCGCAACGGGACCCACAGGTGCAACGGGATCCACAGGCGCAACGGGATCCACAGGCGCGGAGGGCGAACGCGGTCCCATTGCCGCAACGATTCCCTTTTCCCTTTCCAATGTCAATAGCTCAGGCGCGCAGATTTCGACCGACGCGCAGGGCAACCCGGAAACGATCGCTTTCGCCGGATTCGGCGGGGATTCGGGATACGGACTGCACCTTCAACCCGGCGAATGGGCGTCGGGTTCCGTCACGATCACACAGAGTTATTCCTATCCGAGCTCCTTTATCATGCCCTTTGACGGCACTCTGCGAAACATCTATGCGCTCTTTGCGAACAGGTCCGAGCTCAACCTCGACGAAGGGGTCACCATGCGCCCCTTTGTCTGTCTCGGTATCAGCAACAGCAATGCTTTGGTGTTCAACATTCTGCAGGACACAATCGTCTATACCGCGCCCTTCGTCGGCGGAACCTCATTGCCAAAATACAGCGTCCGCCCCGGGTCCCTGCTCAATCTCGACATCCCCCTTCCCGCGGGCACGCTCGTGACCGTCATCGGAGGCTGGGTCGGCGAAGGTGTCACGTCCGAACAATCCACACAGGTCTCTTTCAGCGGCGGTCTCTATATCGATTGACGCCGAAGTTGAGGAGGGCTCGCACCCATTTGTGCCGCCCTCCTATTTTTGAAACGGGAGGACAGATTTTGAGCATACGGGAAACCATCGTGCAAAAAAATAAACCAAAAAAAACGCGTCCGCAAGACGGTCACCGATGAAACAGAACTCTACCGCGACCTAAACTTCGATTCTCTCTCTTTCATCTGTCTTTTGATCGAAATAGAAACCTTGTTTTCGATTACCTTCGACGTTTCGGAAATGGAGAGCTGTATCCGCGTGGGACGTCTCATCGAATTAACAGAACAAAAAAGTCGGGAGGATAAGAATGATTCGAAACCTGCTCATCAACCGCAGTAACGGAGATGCGCCCGCCTTGCTCGGGAAAGTCCCCTTCCGCTATCGGGAACTCGCCAGACGAGCGCTTGCGCTCACCCGACTGTTGCCGCGCGGAGAACGGGAACACGTCGCGATTCTTTTGCCGAACGGCGGGGATTTTGTTGCCGCGCTGTTCGGCGTTTTTATGGCGGGCATGACCGCGTTTCCCCTCAATGCAGACATGACGGCGCACGAGCTTGCGCCGCTTTTGGAATACGCCGATGTGCGCACCGTGGTCACGACGCGGGACAAAAACGCTCTTTTTCGAGCAATCCGACAGCCTCTTCACATTCTCTTTGCCGAGGACCTCGCGGAAGAACAAGACACGCTTCCCTACCCGGAAACGGAATCCCCTTCGCCCGAAGAGCCCCTGCTCCTGTTAAGCACGTCCGGCACGACCGGAACCCCCAAACTTGTTCAGCTCACCGAACGCGGTTTCGAGTACAGCGTACGCGCTTATATCGATAAAATGGATTTTGGAAAATATCGGCAGGACGAAGTGCGCTATTTCATCGCCGCCCCCTATTCCTCCGTTTATGGCTTGTTGGTGCTTACGGTATGTCTGATACGCTCCTTTCCCGTCGCGGTGCTTGAAGGCAGTTTTTCTCTGCCGCGGTTCTACCTTGCGGTGCAAGAACACGCCATCACCCACTACGAGGGCGGCACTCTTGCCGCCGTTCTCATGGACCGAACAGCAGACCGTCCGCTCCCCTATCAAATCCGATCGCTGCGTTATTTGGGATTGGCGGGGAGCAAAATTTCGGCAGATGTTTTGGCAAGGCTTTCCGCAAACTTCCCCGACAAAGAATTTTGGACCGGATACGGCATGACGGAGGCATCTCCTCTCATCGCAAAGCCGTATAAGCGTATGGATCCCTCGAAATTCGCTTCGGTCGGAACCGCGCTGCCGGGGGGAAAAGATAAGGATCGCGGCGAACGGCAAGCTGACCGATTTTCCCCATGTCCGAGGAGAAATCGTCGTGAGCGATCCAAACGTGATGCTCGGCTACTATCGAAATGAAGAAGAGACGAAACGGACCATACGGGACGGGTGGCTTCATACCGGGGATATTGGATATCTGGACGAAGAAGGATATCTCTATCTCTGCGGAAGAATCAAAAACATGATTCTCGTCCGCGGATTCAACGTTTATCCCGAGGAGGTCGAAGCCTGTATTCTGGGCAGCGGCATGGCGAAGGACTGCGTCGTATATGGCGAGTCCCGCGACGGAGACAACGAAGCGGTCTGCGCCGACGTCGTCCCCGCAGGTTCGGACGTAACGCCCGAAGAGCTGATTGCCTACTGCGCGGAACATCTTTCAGAATACAAATGCCCGCAGACTGTCGTATTCGTTGACCGCATTCAAAAGACTTTTACCGGAAAGAGTAAAAAGGACTCAAGGAAACATGGAACTGCTTGACTTCCGAGGTCTGAACTGCTATTCCAACTGTATCGTCACGGTCGCGCAGCAGCTCGGTGTGAATTGGACCGCGGCGTTCTCCTCTCTTTGGTCCGAAACAGACTTCAAATTCGATCCCTTCCGCAAAGTGTACTTGAGCAAACGCATGCCCGGTCGCCTGGCGCGGCTCGGCGCGGAATTGAGCATGCTTCCCTGCGACAGCCCCGAGGAAGCAGAAGCAAGCCTATCCGAGTTAGAGAGAGGAGAACTCTTTCTCGTAGGCATGGACGCCTTTTTCCTGCATTGGGTTCCCGTGTTTGGCGCGCTACACGGTCCTCACTACTTCATTGCGAAAGACACGAGTGGCGAAAGGTTTTCGTGTTTCGACCCCACCTACGGAACCCAAACCGAAAGCATTTCGCGTGCGGAAATACTGTCCCACGCGTTTGACATCAGCAGAATCCGACCACAGAAAAAAATTTTCAAATGCCCCGTCGTACTCTGTATCCGAAGGGAAGCCGAAGCCGTCCTGCGGACCCATTCCCTACTCCTCGAGGAGTTGACTGAGAGGATTGCCGCCGCCCGCGACGAAGGGAGCGAGGCGTCCGTTCTTCTCGCAAAGTATGTGGACGCACTGCTCAGCAACCGTTATCTCTATCGATATTTTCTCACGCAGTGTTCTGATGGAAGAAAAGCGGCGGAACTTTTTTTGACCGAGGCGCAGTTTGCGGAATGGACGGCTGTCAAGAACGGTCTCTACAAAGCCGCCGTCTCTGTTTCCAAACATTCGTTACTCGAAGAAGTACAGCGGATGATATCCGATTTGACCTTGTTCGAACTCTCGTCGGCACAAAAAATCGCAACAGAATATCGTCAAATATTGTGATTTGCTTCCTTTTCTTTTTTTTGAATAAGGAACAGACACAAAGCTATGGCAAATTTCCCCGGCATTAAATATATGTGCGATCGATTGAAAGCGGTTTTGCCGAATCACAAGTGTATGAGCTTCGGACAATTTTCTACACCCGGTACAAAGAATGCGGGGTCGCTCCTCCTGCGCGTTTCGGAGGAATTGATCTCTTCATGTTTCCGCAAAGAAGGTGAATTCCGGGTACACCGCCCGAATCATCGCTCGGAAATTCTCCGGGGGGACATAATTCGGGATGCTGTTGCCCGTTCCCAGCGCATATCCCTTGCACCTTGTGGTCCGGACCAGACTTTCACACCGCTTCCGCACTTCCTCGGGCGTACTCCGGCATACAAAATCCAAATCCACTCCGCCCAGAATCGCAATGCGCTCTCCGTATCTACGGTAGGCATCTTCCACCGGCAGAATCTTGTCCTCATAGGAATGTTTTCCGTCATACTTCATGTCATCGATAAGATCATCCATGACCTTTTCCAGATTGCCGCAGGAATGCAGAATCGCCGGACGACCGCTCTTGTGCGCCAATTCGACAATCTTTTTGTGATAGGGAAAGACGTATTTCCGCATGTCTTCCGTCGAAAGCATCGTTCCGGTGTTGAACCCCCAGTCATCGTTGGAGATGACGGCACCCACGCAGTCGTATTTCAAACAGTTTTCATAGTAGCGAATCAAACGACCGCCAACCGCCTCAAAGATGTCTTCGACCAGTTTCTCGTTGTCAAAGAGCAGATAACAAAGATTTTCGTATCCGACCAGCGAAATCACATTTTCCAGCACGCCGCCGGGTCCGAACACGATAATTTTCATTCCGGGCGGGAGCAGTTTTTCCGCGCGCGCCAGCCGACTGTAATCGCTCCGATCCGGATCCTGAAAGGGATATCTTTCGAACGTCTCGCGGTCTTCAATGACGCCTTTGCTCATCGAAACCGTCTGTCCGTGCGCCCGTTCCACCGGGAATCCGAACGAAGAACCGTGCATCGTCGCATAATCGTATCCCGCCCTCTGCATGGCAGGAATGATCATTTCATAGTTCCAGGAACAGTCCCAGGCCGATTGCGCCTTCATGCCGGTCAGCTTTTCGCTGATGTCGTTGTCGATATAGAATTCAAACAGCGTCGGCCGGTCCGGCGTTTCGCGCCGCAGGACTTTCCGCAGATTTTCAAAATTCGGTTCTCTCTTCTCGTTTCTCTTCATCACAAGACCTCCTCAAATACCGGGAAACTCCGCGCACCCAACCCAGCGATGTTCATGCGTCAAAACGACGCCAAGTTCAGACTTCGACACCGCGCCGGTCACCGTCATTGCCGAAACATGTTTCTCCGATCAGACAATAAAAGACTCCACTCCCAACATGTCGCAGACGATCGCAAGACGCTTCCCCATATGACTCATGCCCACAATGCAGTGATGTGACACGCCGTAGTTGAGCACCTCTTCGAGGAACTCGCGCACAGGTTTTTTCACCTTGACGATCGCGTACAGCTCGTCGTAATTCATGCGTGCAAAGTCGATGGTCTCTCCCTCGGAGAGTATCATGCGGTAACCGTCCCGCCCCTCGAGAATGTGTCCCAGCGTCACAGGAGAGGGCTTGACCTTGATCTCATAGTTGAGTCCGCCGCCCTCGAATCCCCACTCCTCCGGCGTACGGGAGAGCAGAACTTCCCCGTCGTTCGCCGCAAGATCGGGCGTTCCGATTCCGTGTCCGATAATCAGGCAACTGTTGGTGGCGAGATCGTATTCGCCCCACTCGCCCATGAGCGGCGCGCTCTTCCCAAGGCTACGCATGAGCATCATCATGACAAGGCCACCGAGGTCGCCCTCGCAGTTGACGGACATACCCGTCTTCTCCATGAGAAGAGAAGCGCCGATTCGCGCCGAAGCGTGCACCTGCCGCTGAATAAAATGCTGATCGAGAAAGCACATGGCATCGAGATGAAATTTGATTGCGATTCGCTCCATCGCGATCGCGAGTTTACACGCACTCTCGATATCCTTCTCCGTCACGTTCTTGACCGCAAAACGCGCCGTCAGTTTCGCGGCTTCGGCGCGCGCCTCGCTCTCCGTCACTTCCTGCCAGGTAGACAACAGGTGCGAACTCTGAATGGAGATGACGTTCACGCCGAACGTGCTCTTCAAGAAAGTCTTGGATAACTCAATATCGTACATGCCGCGGAAAACGTGTCCGATGATGCCGATGTTGCTCTCGCGAATATCCTCAACCGCCTGGCAGGCGTCGATGTAGGCGCCGATCTCGGCATAAGCGCGGTCGTCCGACTTGGATCCGACCACCACTTTGAACTTGCGTCTCATCTTGACCAACGTCCCGGTGAGTTGAGAGGTCCCGATGATTCCGCTATTCTCCAAACTGCAGGAGTAGTCTCCGGCAACATTGACGTTGTCTCCGCCCTGCATGGAGAAGAGTACGAGCGGCTTGTCTTTGACCTGATCCACCGCAGTCAGCGTGATGAAATCCGCCACATAGGTGCCGCACACCGCCACAACGATATCCACGTTTTCCTTGCGAAACAGTTTGCCCGCCGCATCCGCTGTATCCAGCGTGTCCACCATGCCGGAGCAGACAACGTCGTAGGAAGCGCGCATTCTATCCTCCACCGCCTTAAGGTTCGCCTCCACACGGGGCAACATCTCCGGGAACATCCGCCAATATTCAAAGTACCCCAAAGTCAAAAGACCAACTTTGACCCGTTTTGTCTTTTTTCCTCCGGTGAGAATATCTCCGACGCTTTCCGCGCCCTCTTCAAACGATTTCACGATTTTGGTTTTCACAGTTTTATCTCCTTACCTGTTTGATCATATTCTTTGCATTGCGATAGAGAATGTTTTCCATGTCCCGCTCCGTGACGTGCGAAAACACGACGCTTCCGACGGCGTAAGAGGGATCGTACCAGGGCAGATCGGTCCCATAGAACACCTTTTCCGACCCGACTGCAGATACCATACGCTCGATGATCCCGTTGTTGCGGTGGATATCGCACAGGTCGAGATAGGCGTTTTCGTAATCATTCGCAAGGCGTATCGCCGCCTCCGCCTCTCCGGGTGCGGAATGCCCCATGAGCAGTTTCAGCCGTTTATACTTCTTGAGCACCCCTTCGATCTGCGCCGGCGCGTTATAGGCACTTCCGCCCCAGGTGTGAATGAGCACGAGCAGCGCGCTCTCGTCCGCCACCGCGAACAGCCGCTCGTAGTTCGCGTCCGACAGAGGCGTCATGTGATACTCGGGCAGCAGCTTAAATCCGATGAAGCGCTCGTCTCCGGGCACATTGTCGATCTTTCTGCCGTAGTCGGTGGCGTAGCAGGGATTGAACCCGTAATATCCCTTCACCCTGTCGGCGTGACTGCGCAGAATCTCCTCAATCTCCGTGTTGACAGAGAGCGGATCAAAAAGATCCCCGTGCGGCGAGCAGAATATCATCTCCACGTTCTGTTCGTCCATGATCTTGAGACACCCTTCGATATCGTACACGGATAGATTGGTACCGTACACGTCCCCCATGTGCGTGTGCGCATCGATAATTTTGGTGCTCTTGAGCGAACCGTATTTTGTCAATTCTTCCACATACCTGTTCATAGCCGGACCTCCGCGAGCAAACGCTCGATGTTGCGATGCGCGATGTTCTCGCGGTCACCGTCCGAAATACGCGCCGAGAGCAGCGTTGCGATCGGTCCGCCCATATTGTCCATCGGATAATTTGTCCCGAAGAGCAGCCGCTCGGAACCTGCGCGGCGGACGAAGTTGCGCAAGCCGTCGATTACCTGATAGTCGCTGGTATCGATATACACCCGCTCATACCGTTTGACGAGAGGCAAAAAGTATCTGTCGCTCCCCCACAGTCCGTAGTTGTACACGATAACGGTGAGTTTGGGGAACTCCTTGAGTACGGCGAAGATATGCTCCCATCCGGCGTAGGGCGTCAGGTAGAGTGGCAATCCCGTCTCCGAAAGATAGGAGAGCAGATCTCCGCAGGTGACCTCGTCCAGCAAATAACGGTTCTGTACCGGAAACGCGCGCACGCCGGCGAGATTGTACTGTTTCGCCCAGCGCGCGAGATTGTCCGGCGTATAGAGGTCGTCAGACACCGACGGAAGAACCGTAACAGTGGCGCGCAGTCTGCCGGTGTAGTTGGCTTTATCCGCCAAAAACAGCTTATTGCCGTAGTCGGGCGCAACGTCGAACATCGCCTGATGATAGACGATCGCCTCCTCTACGCCGCAGAAATCCATCTCCTCGAGCAGTTCCGCCGCGTCGCGCGGCTGGCGCACTTTCTCGAGCACCGGATAGTTTTCATGGTTGGTAATGTTCCTGTTGACGGTC
This sequence comes from uncultured bacterium, assembly GCA_905215695.1. GTDB lineage: Bacteria > Bacillota > Clostridia > Christensenellales > HGM11417 > CAJMQN01. Next base: position 153,408 of record CAJMQN010000003.1, on the reverse strand, counting down.
CCGAGACCGATACAGGCATTGCAGTCAATGAGTTTCAGTTTCGTCATTTTCAATCTCCAATTCTATCATCTGTACGCCCGCCGGCGGAATCTTTGCCACACAGCCGAGCGCGCGGGCAAGCTGCGCGTCATACTCCTTGCCGTAGGCGCGCACCCCCTCCTGTAGCACCAGCTTCAGCGGTACGACGGGGAAATTCATCACGTTGATGATTCGCTTCACCCGCTGACGGAAGAGAATCCGCACCTGCCGGTACATGACCGGACTGTCATTCTCGAGGATAATCCGAATCTGACCGTTGTCCATGCGGTGCGCGGTGAACACCTCTGCGTTTTCGCCGCTCAGTCCCGTCGCGGAGAAAATATCATAGGTCTTGGGCATCGACTCCAGCGCGAAGTAGGGATTGCCCTGCCGCGCAAGCAGTCCGGCAAGCGCCTTAAGAAATCCCGACGAAACCTTGTTAAAGGGCAGGTCATAGAACCAAAAATCATTGTCCCGAACCGCCGCGCAGTCCGTGATTTCCGATCCGCCGTCCTCTTCGAGCAGGGTATCGATTTCCGCCTCGTCCGCCTCTCCGCCGAGAATGCCCGCGCACATGCGTGCCTCGGGATTGCGGACAAAGCGGTCTTCAAACTGAATCTTCGCTTGCGCGAATCCCTCGAACCGCTCTTTCCGCGCAGCTGTTGACGTGAATATCACCGCCCCCTTGCGGTAGGCGAGCAACGCCTGTTTTTCCGCGTCGGACATAAGGTCAACGTTAGGCGCAAACAGCGTTCCCGTTGCACCTTCGAGGTTGTCCGCGCGCACGACTGCGCTGCACTTCGCACCCTTTCGCGACATGTCCGCCGCGATACGGTGCGTTGACCACCTGCGGTTGGCGATGTATTCCTCGAGATAGGGGAATACCGCTCCGTCCGACCACACGAGGGTGGGAGTCAGCGGCTGCACGGGATTGCCGGAATACGCCACGTCGTAGCGTTTGTTCAGCCAGTTCCACTCCTCCCTCCGCACGCCGTCTCCGAGACAGACGAAGTAACCGTCCACAGCACGTGTCGTCTCTTTCCCGACGTACAGCGTCGAGGCAAGCGCGCACAGTTCCCGCTCCGTTGCCGTGGGGAAGTGGTCGAGCGCGGAGTTTTCCTCCGTCGAATCCCGAGCAAAATTAAAGGCAAGCGTCTTGATTTTGGGCGCGTAAGCCTTCATGACCGCCGGCATGAGCATGTGCTCGTGAATCTTGTACCGTCCGCCGTCCGAGGCGAGCTGGGTCGTTGCCTGATTCTCCACGCATATGATATCCACCCCCGCTTCTTCCAACAGTTTATAGTCGATTCCGAAGCGATAGAGAGACTCAAAGGGTTCGCTTGTCCAGGAGTTGTTGACCATGACCTTCTTGCCCGCCGCATGAAATGCCTTGCAGCATTTAAAGAAGAACTGCTGCCACCTCTCGGCATAGAAGGTGATCCACGCCGACCGGCAGTGCGCCCAAACATACTCCGCCCGCGCCTTAATCCCCGGGCTGGCGGGGTCTGTGAGCGGCAACAGAAGTTCCGCCGGCAGTTCCACTCCCTTTTGAGCGACAAACTGTCCGAGCACGTCGTCGGAGAAGTCTCCGTTCTTGACTGCGATACAGGGCGGGAAGAGAGAGTCGGCGAAGTGGATGCCGTCGATGTCATAGTCGCGGAGCGTCTTTAACGCCTGCTCGATGAAAAAGTCCTCGAAGGAACTGCCGTCGGCAAACCGCTTGAACAGCGTGAGATACCCGCGCTCCATCGTGCTCTCGAGCACCAGCTCCTTGTGCTCAAGCAGGAAATCAATCTTTGCCGGATAGCCGAACATGCCCACCGGAACGGTGCTGTCGTCCGACTCGTCGAGCGGCGCGAGATGGTTGCCCATAAATCCGAGATAGGTTTCCACGCCGCGCGCCTTGAGTCCCGCGGCAAGCGTCCGGAGATCGTAGTTGGTCCAGGGCTGTATCTCACGGATTTCGTTGCGCATCGCGCCGTAATAGTTGCAGCAGTCAGCGGGAAGCGGATGCTCCTCTTTCATATCGTGGTAGAACATCATATCGGGATTTTGTACAAAGAGGGAGATCGCCGACGGCGTAAACCCGAGATGATCGAGATACTCCGACGCGCCCCGGTCCTCCTTGTCCCGGTCAAAACCTATCAGTGCCATCCAGATGGCGACTTCACCGTGATCCATTTCTTGTCTCCTTTTAACCCAATTTGTGCCAGAGGTCGGGCGATTGCGTCATATCCGGATCTCTCGGCAACTTAGAGTCGGGATTCATGTACACATTGTTCTCCGCGAGCGCCCGGTAAAACGCCTTATTCCTGTTGACGTAACGTTTTTTCTGCGCCTCCGAGCCCTTCTTGTACTCCGCCTCGTAACGGAAAATCTGCTCATAGTAGGTCACTTGCAGCCGCGCAAGGGCGAGACGCTTTTTCTGTGTCCGGTCGGCAAGGCGCATCGCGTTGTCAAAGCAGCGGTGCGCCATACGCAGGTATGCCTCCCCCTTCTCGGGCGGAATGATCTCAAGCGGATGCTTGTAGATTCCGACGTGACTGCCGGATGCAAGCGCGCACGCCTCGTCGATATAGGTGCGGATATATTGGAATCCCTCTCCGTAGTACGCCTCCAGAAATTCGAGATAGTGCATCGCGAACTCGTTTGCGTCCATATCGGGGCGATAGGCGAGTTTGGAGAGCACATAGGCGCGCAGAGCGCCGAATTCGCCGTACCCCATGTCCCGCTCGAGATTGCTGAGCCCCTGCACGAAGACCCCCTTGACGCCCTGCGCGGCGAGAAAATTCATATTCTCCCGCAGGTGATTGAAATTCGGAAAAAACATGAGGTAATGATAGAAATCGATCACGTAATCCCACACGTAAACGTGATCGCAGATCTGCGACCAATCGGCGAGATCTTTCTGGAAATTCCTGTCAGGATCCAACTCCATCCAGGGCGAGGGCGCAGGCGTCCGGCACTGCGCAAAAGAGTGCGAAAAACAGCAGTCGATCGAGCAAACCATGACGCAGACGTTTGCCCGCGGACGGACGATCTTTGGCGGTTTTCTCGTATGTTGATAGGCATAGGTTACCACTTTCACCTTCGGGTAATCGGGTTCGAGCGTCTCTGCGACCCGATTGACGAAGCGCATGAGCACGCCCATGCGGCTCTCCTCTTCCCGCGCCGTTGCCTCGCACTTGTCGCACTTGCAGTAGAGGTAGTCGTCGTTCTCCGCGATACACACGTATTCGGCGTCCGGTTTCTCCGCCAACCTTGCGTACACGTTCTTCATCACGGTGCGGAAAGTGTCCTCGCTCGAAAGACAGGGTCCCGTCACACCGTATCCCGTCTCGGCGAGTTCCCCCAGCGTATGCGCGAAAAATCCCGCAAACTCTTTTCCGCCGCCCACCCGTTCCGGCAGACTGCGAATGTTGAAGTGGCGACGGTTGAGGCGATGTTTGACTGCAATATCCGTGTCGTTTTCCGAAGCGAACAAAAGATCGCGCAACTCAAACGCCGGTTTGTAAGAATAGTCCAGCCCGTCGGGCACACGGATGCTGTCGGTGAAAACGATTTTTTCGCAATCCCGCGCAAAAAAGCGGCAACCGAGATAATTTTCCAAAAACCATAGGACCGCATAGATTGTGCCGCGTGCGGCAGGTGCGGCGAGATAGACCCGCCTGTCCTTGACGTACGCGCGGAAGCCCTCTTCCCCCAGAACCGGGTCGCATGCCGCGTCGCGCGCGAGACCCAGCGCAATCTCACATTCTCGAGCCGGCTCGCTCTCCTCTACGACGGCAAACGTCATACCCGTGCTCTTTTTGACGTAGTCTTGCAACGTCTTCGCGGCATACCGATCCCCGTCGGGACAACCCGAAGCCAGAACAATTCTATAACTTTGATCCAGTTTCATCATATTGCTCCAAATTTCTTTCTAAAAAAATTAACTCTTGAAATATTCCGCGATTTATGGTATAATAATTGTTATGAGTAAAGTGTTCATTTTGTCCAGCAAAGACGTTTTTCGAGACAACGAAGATTTCTTCATTCACCTGTCCAAGGAAAAGGGGAATGCCTTTCCGCACTTTATCGAAACTCTGCATAAGCACAACTTCATCGAGATCAGTTACGTTGTCTCGGGCGAGTGCGAACACTACCAGGATAACCGCAAGATCATTGCAAAAAAGGGAGACATTTTCATTCTCAACTACGGGGTGCCGCACGCCGACCGGATCATCAAGTCTACCTCAGAGCCCTACCTTTCCTACGACATCGCCTTCAAGTGCGACTTTTTAGACAAATCGTTGAGCAACGAGACGGACATCCTCAAACTCAAGTCCTCCTTTCTCTTTCACTCGCTCTTCCCGAAAGACAAACAGAACGACACGATTCGCATGACCGGACAGGGATTCTATGAATTTGAAAGCATATTCAAGAAAATGCTGGAAGAATATACCGAACGCCATTCGGGCTATTACGACCTGCTGCGCGCGTACACGATCGAACTGCTCGTCAAACTGTTCCGCTCCCTCAACGTGGAAGATCTGGAGTTTCAGCCGAACAATCAAAAACAATATATCCGCCTCGCAATCCAGCATATCGAAACCCATTACGGCCGCGACCTGCGACTCGAAGATCTCGCCTACCAATCTTTTCTCTCCAAGAGTTATTTCAGTCAACTCTTCAAGAAAGAGACGGGCAAGAGTTTCTCCAAATATCTCCAGCAAGTGCGGATCGAAAACGCCTGCCGTCTCCTGAAAGAAACGAACCTCTCGATCGACGAGATCCGGGAAAAAACAGGTTTCAACGACTTGAAATTCTTCTATTCGGTATTCAAGCGGATCACCGGTCACACACCCAAGGAATTCCGCGAGTTGGAGTAAAGATTATGCGGGAATGCGACTGTTCGCATTTCCGCATTTTTTTTACTCGCTGTATCCCATCAGCCCGATATAGGAGCAATTGGGCTGTGTGACGTCCATCCGCCCGAACTGCGCCACGATCGGAATCTCCGACCGAATGCGCAGGGAGTACTGATACAGTCTCCCCAACACGACGCCGCCGATCTCTTCCGGTTTATCCATGCGCAGGCAGCGCACCCTTTTTGCCGGGACCGTTACGGGAATGTTTTCCACCGGGTCCTTGTCCTCGAAATACACGTCGATGAACACTTTCGCGTCCTCCTCGTTGCAGTTGAGGAGAATCAGCGCTTCGTGTCCGACGTAACCGCTGTGATCCGTCGCCTTCTCCACGGGAATCCACCCGTCCGCTATGTACCAATTCTTCTTTCCGTTTTCCATTTCTCACCTCAAAATCCGAACGGCTCGGAAAAGCCGTCTGTCATTCTATCCTCTCATAAAATTTTAATCACTTTGATGCCCTGCGCGCACAGCGTGTCGGCGTCTGTGTTGCGCTCGAACAACGTCTCGCCCGCGGGAAATGTCACCTTGCGCGGCGCGTTGCTCGGATTGATGGCGACGAAGATCCGCTCCGACGCGTCCCTCCGCTCATAGAGGAGAGGATACTCCTCCCGCGAGAGAAACTCGATTTCGCCGTCTGCGTTGAGACAGCTGTGTGCATTGCGCAGATGAATGAGCGTTCGTACCGTCTCCAGCAGAGAGTTCTCATCCCCTTCCTGTTCCTGAACATTCAGTCCCGGCTGATTATCTACCGGCAGGTAGATTTCATCCGCCGTGCTGAAACCGCAGTTTTTGCCCTTCGTCCACTGCATGGGCGTGCGCGCTCCCGTTCTGATATAGCCGCCGTCCCGGTTGAGGGAGAAGTTGTGCGTCATGCCGATTTCGTCGCCGTAGTACAGCACGGGTACATGTTTAAAGGTCAGAAGAAAGGCATAGATACACTTCAGCATTGCCGCGTCCCGCTTGGTGGAGATGCGGATCTCGTCGTGTGTCCCGGTCGTCACGCAGAAATATCCCTTTCCGTCGCAGGCGGCGTACAGCTCCCTGCACATCTCGAGAAAGCGGGATACCCTGCCCTCTCCCTCGGGCGCAAAGTAGCTCTTGCCCTTCTCGAACGCAGGCAAAAGATTGGTGCCCGGCTCGTTGCGGAAGATCTCGTTCCACTCCTCCGTATCGTGCGCGAGATAATCGAGATCGAATCCGCACCTGCCCACCGCGTTTTTGGGATATACCCACTCCGCGATGAAGATAAGATCGCCGTAATCCTTTCTCAGCGGGGTCAGAATTCTGTCCCAAGCGTATTTCAGTCCGGCAATGCTCTCCTCGTCCTCTCCGCAACGGTCCGCTTCCTTAACAATCGAACTCGCGAGGTCAATCCGAAATCCGTCCACGCCTTTGTCCAGCCAAAACCTCAAAATTTCGTCTACTTCACGATACAGCGGGTCGATCCGGGGATCGGTGTAGTGCATCTTCCAATCATTGTCGCCCGCATAGGGGTCCGTTCCGTTCGCCGCATCCAATCGGTTAAAACCAAAGTTGAGCGCAGGCTGTGTCGCATAATAGTTGATGACGTAGCCGCCGTTCCTGTCGTACACGCCGTGGATCGACAAATCACGATATTTGGTAAAGATGTTGTTGGTCCAGATGTATCGGTCCCAGAACTCGTTTCGATCTTTTTCGGCGGATGCTCGGAACCAGGGATGCCGATCGGACGTGTGCCCCACGACAAAATCGAGAATCAGTTTCAGCCCGAGCGCCTTGCACTTTTTCGCCAACGCGTCAAAATCCGCCATGCTGCCGAAACGCGGGTCCACGGCGCGATAGTCCGCCACGTCATAGCCGCCGTCCCGGAAGGGAGAGACGAAAAAGGGATTGATCCACACGGTGTTGACGCCCAGCGACTTGACATAGTCGAGTTTCTGCGCGATGCCCGCAAGATCTCCTTCGCCGTCCCCGTCGGAGTCGAAGAAGGATATCGGATAAATCTGATAAATGATTGCCTCTTTCAGAAATGGATTCATGCGTTACCTCAAGCTGTCGTAATTATGTTTTGTTTTTTGCGGGGCGCGCGAAACGTGCGCCCCGCAATTTTGCACTCGTTAAGCGGGAATAGCTTCCGGATTCGTCCGGAGCATACCCACATAGCAGGTGATCGGCTTGCCGCCGTTGCCATCACTCTTAAAGTCAATCATCAGCGGACGTATCGCACCCGTTTCCGAATCAATCAGTTTTCCGCCGTCCATCAGCGTCTTGTTCGGATACTGCAAGAACATCGCGTAGGACTTCGCCGGAATCGTGACATAACCCGTCATAAGATTGTCTTCCGTCCCCGTCTGCAACTGTACCGCGAAATCGCTGTCGTTATAGACATAGAAATAGAGAGAGTCATACGCATCCGTCAGCACGATGTCAGAAAACGTCACGCGCGCACGGCATAGCGCCATTCCAAAGAAATCCGTACAGCTCGTGAGCTTGATCGCCTGATTGCCGAGGATTCCGTTGAAGCGTTCGCCCGAGACGATCTCATAACCGAACCCGGTCTGCGGCGTTCCATATCCGCTCATCTCCGCCGTAAGCGCCTCCACCGTCGCGTTCGTGAAGATATCGGGGTACTTCCCGTCCAGTGCGGCGTCGTAGCCGTACAGCGTCACGATGACCGTCTGACGGTATTCGGATTTGATTCCGTACCGGTTCTCCGCAGTGTATTCGATATAGAACATATTTCCGCGATCATACGCCCGCAGGAAATAACCGCAGTTGTCCGCCCAGTCCGCCTTAAAGATATCCTTGTCCGGTCCCGTTCCCGCAGTATTACCGGCAAAATCGGACGTCGTATAGTAGCCGTTTGCGTTGAAGTAGGGGTTCTGTGCACCAGTTGAATCCACTTTGATCGAGCCGAGTTCCGGGTCGCGGGAGGAAATCCGAAAGGTCACTTCCCCGTCGTCCGCCTGAGCAACCTTGAAATGGTGTGCCGCCGGCGCCTCGAGCGTCGCGTAGGACTCCTTGGAATAAATATAGATGTTCTTGCCGAGTTGATTTTTGACGTCCGCATCGTTGACGGAGAAGAGGACATCCGCCGGAGTCTCCGTCCACACGGGAGCGTTTACGGTTACCTCCGCGCTGCCGCTCAGACTTGAGGCATAGTTGTCCGCGTTGGCGCGCACCTGTACGGTATAGCGCCCCGCTTTTCCTTGGAAGAGTTCGGCGTAGGTCAGTTTCATGCCGTTCGTCGCCGGAATCCAATTGGTGCCGTCAAAGCTGTACTCATAGGAAGAAGCGTTTTCCGAATTGATCCAGGTGAGTATGAAACCGTCATTCTCGTTGTCTTCCAGCTTCACTTCCGTCGGCGCCGCAAGCTGAGGACGGTAGTCCGCCGTTACGGGTTCGGAAACTCCGGCGTTCATATGCGCCGCGGTCGCTCTGACGAGCACGGTGTGCACGCCCGCCGCATAACCGGTCACCTGCAATTCCGCCGCCGTGTTCCACGTTTCGCCGTTGTCCAGCGAATACTCGTATGCTTCCGCTCCGGGCACAGCCGTCCACGAGAAGGAAGAGCCGTCCTCCGATACGGTCACGACCGGTTTTGCGAGGTCGAAGATTCCCGCATCCGCCGCCAGCTCGCCGAAGAGCACCTTCACCTCCGCGTTTCCCGAGACCGGTCTCACGGTGTAGGTGATGTCCTCCAGCATGCCGGTCTCCGCGTTGACGAACTTGTGCAGATACACATAGTCGGGATTCGCCAGGCGTCCGTGATACCCATAAGTCTTGGGATTGAGGCGATACCATTCGCCGCTGCCCACAGCAGTTCCGTTGTTGTAGCCGATCTGATACTCAATCGCCACGTCGCTGTCGTTATAGACGTAGAAGGACATGGAACGCAGACCGCTCGAACCCTGCTTGCCGACGTACACGTTGTTGGAGAATACTCCGCTCAAGCTCGCTCCACTGCCCAAAATATACAATGACAGTGTCACAAAAAATTCGCGAATTCAGAGCGCAAACCGGACTCGCCTTGCGTCCTTTCGCAGAGGCTGTTAACTTAACACACACCACTATAGCCCGCTATGAATCTGAACACGGAAACCAATTTTACTATATCGAAAATTTAAAATCGATTTGCACATATATGCATTATGACTTCCGCAAGTTTCTTGAAGAGACTGGATACCTCTCCCCCGCCGCCTCGTATGACGTGACTTCGGAAGAACTTTCTATTCTTGAAAAGCTCCGCACCCTTTCCCCTGCGGAAAAACAAACCGTTCTCCAAGTTCTCGAAATGTCCTATGAAGGACATAAAAAAAGCGCGGCTCCTGCAGAGAAACGCGCGTAGCTATTGATTTTAACATATTAGCATAGTACAATATAACCCTATCCAAAAACTGGGATTATGTGGAGGGGCTACAGATGATGGAAGGTGATGATGTACAAGACTATGCTAAACGTTTTCTTTCGCTTGCAGTTGAGTTTAGCACATTTGCGAATCAAAAAAATTTGAATGAGCTAACGACCAATCGTGATAATTATCAAAAACCGCCACCCACGCAGCAAGAGGATTATACAAATGAATACTTCATAGAAAAAGATGTAGTGGATTTCGTAAAATTTAAAACTACCCTTTATGGCATTGAACCCGAATTCAAAATAACCACAGATGAAAAAACGGCTGTCAAGGAGGACAGCCAAATGCTACTTAACATGAAAGGCGTGTCTATCGGCAACACGCCGCGGCGGGATGGTCGCATTCAAGGTCGATGGAAATATGACGAGACCAAACCGCCTAAATATTATTACGGTAAAACTCAATCCGAGGTTGCCCAGCTCATCTTGGCAGACATCAAACGCGGCGCACCGAAATTTTCAAAGAAGAACACGGACCGCCTCGGCAAGAACACAAAACTGCGAATCTACCTTGCCGAATGGCGTCGGCTGTATAAGATTTCAAAACCTAAAATTAAGGTTAAGACAATCAAGGGCATCGACGACGCCATTGCCACCATCAACAAGCGATTCGGAGATTACAGTCTGCGGGACATTGAAAAAGCCAGCTTTGAAATTCAGGAATACCTTTTGACGATCCGCGCCACCCGCTCCCGAGAGCTCGCCCTGCTTTACCTTAACGCCGCAATGAAAAAAGCGGTTCCCCACATTTTACGCTACAATCCTTGTGACAGCATCGACATTCCTGAACATGAGCCGCGCAAAGTGGACGCTCTAACACAGGATGAACAAGTTGTCATACTCAATGCTTTGAGAGAATTTGAAAGGCGCGATTTGTACCAATTTCTCTTGGAAGCAGGAGTCCGAATCGGCGAAGCGTTGGCGTTGGAAGATACTGATTTTTTTATTTTCAAAGGAAAACATTTTGCGCATATTCGCAAAACTATCGTTACGAGTTTCGGCAAGGAAAACGCGCAAGAATTTTTAAAAACGCACGACGGCATCCAAATCGTACGAATGCCTTACGGCGAAGCTGTGTTGCAGAACTATCCCAAGACGGATGCCGGAATGCGGGTTGTCTATATCCCGAATAACGTGCTCCCTACTCGAAGCGGATATATTTTCCCGTATTCTTACGGACAGGTTCAAAACGATATGGAACGACTCTCCAGAATGACCGGAATCCATATGCACGCGAACCGCCTGCGGCATACCTATTCGACCCGCCTCGAAGAGCGACATATACCGTCGAAAGTCAAGGCTTCGCTTATGGGGCATTCAGATGAGAAAGTCACGCAGAAAACCTATACCGATGTCCAGCTCGATTATCTTCTCTCTTTCACCGATATTATCGACGGCACCAAAAATACAGATGGAGAACCGCAGTTTTGACACAATTTTTGACACATTTTTTCAGGGTCCATTTGCACTTTATTTGCACAAAAAAAAGAGAGAAGAAGTGCCATTCTTCTCTCTCCGCAGTACAAAACCCCTCGATTTTGCACATTTTATGAAAAAAACCGCTTAAAGCGGCATTTTCACTGGTGCACCCTCAGGGACTCGAACCCTGGACCCACTGATTAAGAGTCAGTTGCTCTACCAACTGAGCTAAGGGTGCAAATATTGGTGATCCATCCGGGATTCGAACCCGGGACACCGTGATTAAAAGTCACGTGCTCTAGCCGACTGAGCTAATGGACCAGATTGTTTGATGGCTGGGGTGGCAGGATTTGAACCTGCGAATACCAGAGTCAAAGTCTGGTGCCTTACCGCTTGGCGACACCCCATTATTGTGGCGGGCGGTTTCCATTCGGGGGGGCGCGTAACTTGAATTTGTTGTTGGCTAGGGTGGCAGGACTTGAACCTGCGAATACCAGAGTCAGAATCTGGTGCCTTACCACTTGGCGACACCCCAACAATGAAATAATGGGGCGAGCAAAGGGATTCGAACCCTCGGTCTCCAGAGCCACAATCTGGCGCTTTAACCAACTAAGCTATGCCCGCCAAATCGAAGTGGTGCGCCTGAAGGGAGTCGAACCCCCGACACACGGCTTAGAAGGCCGTTGCTCTATCCTGCTGAGCTACAGGCGCATAACACGCATGTTACTTGTGCAGGTCTTCCCCTCGCTTTGCCCAGAAATAAAGTGGAGCGGGTGATGGGAATCGGACCCACGCGACCAGCTTGGAAGGCTGGGATTCTACCATTGAACTACACCCGCACAAAGCTGTTCGTCAATGCTCAACTATCTTATCACACCAGCTTTTTTCTGTCAACAAAATTTACGCGGATTTTGCAAAAATTCCTAATTTTTTTTATCTGCCCAGCTCCACTATCTTCGGAAAGACCTTCCCGCTATAAACGAGCAGATAACAGTAGGACGGCACCCCCGACATCGGTCTTGACAGACTTCCCGGATTGATGAGTTTGATGCCTTCAAATTCCGTTACGTCCGCCACATGCGTATGACCGTACAGCACCGCCGCGGCATGGTGCTCGCACCCCGCGTAGCCGACGTTGATGAGCGTCGTCTTGACCCGATACCGATGTCCGTGCGTCAAAAAGAGCGTACAGCCCTCCACTTCCAATTCCCGCTCGTCAGCCGTTACCGAACAGTCACAGTTTCCGCGTACTGTCACAAGCCTGTCGCCGAGCGCGTCTCGGTAGGGGCGCATGTCCCCGATTCCGTCCCCGAGATGCAGGACGTAGTCGCTTTCGAGCATAACGCCCTCTATCTGTTTCAAAAATTCGCGACTGCCGTGCGTATCCGAGATGACGACAATCTTTTTCATTCCCGCCCCTCCAACTTTCTCAAAAGATTTTCGAGCGCGCGGGCACGGTGGCTGATTCCGTTTTTCTCCTCCGCCGAAGCCTCCCCGAAACTCTTGCCGAGTTCTTCCGAATAGAAAATCGGGTCGTATCCGAAACCGTTTTCTCCGACCTTGCGGTCGAGAAGAAGTCCCCGGACTTCACCCTCCGCAAAGAGCTCTCTGCCGTCGGGATACCGCAGGACGACCGCAGAAACGAACTTACAGCGCCGATTCTCTTTCCCCTGCATCTTCTCAAGCAGAACGCGGATATTCGCCTCGTCGTCCCCGTGAACGCCCGAAAACCGCGCCGAATACACGCCCGGTGCGCCGCCGAGCGCCTCCACGCACAGTCCGCTGTCGTCCGCGAGCGCCGCCATACCCGACGCCGCGCACACTTCCCGCGCCTTCTTCGCCGCGTTCTCCGAAAAGGTCTCCCCGTCCTCTTCCACCTCGAGGTCAAGCCCCGCCTCGGACATGGACAGAATTTCATCGAAATGCCCGGAGAGAAGTTCGCGCATCTCGCGGATTTTTCCGCGGTTGTTGCTCGCTATCAATAATTTCATCATGTCTGTATTATAGCACGGCGCGGGACGTTCGTCAAAAGAAAAAGCCCCGGACAAAGCCCGGGACTTTTCAAATTCTCTTTCAGAGCAGAATGCAAATCATACCGCCCTTTCCCTCGTTGATAATGCGTCCGAGGGTCTTGCGCATCTTTACCTGTGTATCCGCGGGCATCGCGTTGAGCTTGTTGGAGAGCCCCTCTTTGACGAGCATGTGCAGGGATTTCCCGAACATGTTCGTCTCCCAAATGCCCTTGGGGTCGTTTTCAAACTCGGAGAGAAGGTATTTGACCAATTCCTCGGACTGCTGTTCCGTACCCACGATCGGGCTGACCTCGGTCTTGATATCTACTTTCATGATGTGCAGACTGGGCGCCGAAGCCTTCAGGCGGACGCCGAATCTCCCGCCGGACTTGACGATTTCGGGTTCTTCGAGTTTCATCTCGTCGAGCGACGGATTGACTACGCCGTATCCGGTCTCCATCACGTTGTCGAGAGCGGCTTTCAGTTTGTCGTATTGCTTTTTCGCCTCCTGCACCTCGCGCACATAGGCGAGCAGACGGTAATCGTCTTCGATGTCGCAGCCCGCCTCTACGGAGAGCATATCGTAGAACAGTTTGCTGTCCACGTCGATTTTGAACTTGAACCGTCCCTCGCCCGGAAGGACGCTGACGCTCTCGGGTTTGAAAAACTTTTCATTAGAAAAACTCATATTGGAAAGCTTTCCGTAGTCCCTCATCTTGCAGACGTCGCTGCACTGGTCGCGAATTTCGGAAAGAAGGGTCGCGATGAGCGGATTGTCCCGCGAGATAGCCCGCATCCAGGTGGGAAGTTCGAAATCGATGACCTTGAGCGGGAACTCGTAGAGTACGGTCTTGAGGATATTCTCAATCCCCGCCTCGTCGATGTTCTTCACGTCGAGAGGCATGACGGGCACGTCGTACCGCTCCCCGATCGCACTCGCGAGTTTCTGACATTCCTCGCTCGAGGGATTCGCCGAGTTCATGATGACGACAAAAGGTTTGTTCAGAGACTTGAGTTCGCGGATCACGCGCTCCTCCGCCTGAATATAGCTTGAGCGCGGAATCTCCGAAATCGAGCCGTCCGTCGTCATGACAATGCCGATGGTCGAGTGTTCGGAAATCACCTTCTGCGTACCGATTTCCGCCGCCTGTTCAAAGGGCATTTCCTTCTCGGACCAGGGCGTGCGGACCATACGCGGACGGTCTTCCTCCGTCGCGCCCATCGCGCCCTCCACAAGGTAGCCCACGCAATCCAGCATGCGCACCTTAAAACTTACATTGTCGGACAGATTGACCGTGACGCCGTTTGCGGGCACGAATTTCGGCTGCGTGGTCATGACCGTTTTGCCGTCGGCAGACTGCGGCAGTTCGTCGAGAGTCCGCTCCCGGATATTCTTATCCGCAATATTCGGCAGGACAAGCGTCTGCATGAATTTGCTGATAAAGGTCGATTTTCCCGTTCGCACGGGACCGACTACGCCGATATAGATGTCGCCGTTCGTGCGCCCGGCGATATCTCTATAAATTTCGTATGACATGAAAACCTCCATATTCGTTCGGATATTAGAATATATGAATACGGAAATCGGTTTATGTCAGATAAATTGCGTTTTCAGAATACGAACAGAACGGTCGCAACGAATGCCAGCGCGATACCGGCGAGCACGAGCGGGGACAGTTTTTCCCGGAAGATGATTCGTCCCGCGATTGTCGAGAGCACAACCGTCCCCCCCGACGTGAAGGGATAGAGCGCGGACGCGGGCACGGATTCAGCACAGATGAGCTGAAGCATTGCTCCGAGCCCGTTTGAAATCGCATACCCCGCCACAAAGGCAAGCAAAAGCAAAAGCGTCTTTTTTCCGAATTTCTGCGCGGCTTGCGCGGATTCCGGCAAAGAGGGCACGCTCTCGGCAAGGGGTTGTTTTTTGCGCTGCGTCAACGCAAAAACGCCGTAAACCGCCGCGGAAATCACCGTCACAAAGGCGAAAGCAAGAATCAAAAAATCATTCGTTCCCGTCGCCCGCGGGTCGATTGCGTGGACTTTGGAGACAATCGAAGTTCCGCCGTTGCAGAGGAAGATAAAGAGACAGAGAAGGATAAAGATTTTTTTGTTTCCGCCCGCCTGTTTTTCTCCGCCCTTCAGGACGGGCAGAATGAGAGAGACGACGAGCAGAACGACGCCGATTCCGCGGCAGACGGACAATTCCTCATTCAAAAAAATCAGTCCGTAGCAAAAGGGCAGGAGCATGCCGCCGAGCATGAGAAAGAGCGAATACACAGCCATGCGCCCGTAGGAGACCGCAACGACGCCGAGCACGACCGTGACGCTCGTAAAGAACGCGAGCAGGGCTGCCATAAGCACACTGAACCCACTCACCTCCACGTGAAACCCGTTCAGGCAGAGAAAAAACAGCGTCGAGATACCGCCCGCGAGCACGGGATACAAAAAGGAGGCCCTCCGACTGCCGCCGGAACGGGCCTGATAAAATTTCGTATATACAATCTGTCCGGCGAACATGACCGCCGCGAGCGTCAACAAAACGTAATTCATTTTTTACTTTCCGGAGTCCTCGCCCTCCGGCGGCGTTTCTTTCTTCTTTTTGCCGAAAATCATTTCGCGCAGTCGGGTACGGTTTTCCACGCCCTTTGCCATGCGCGCGAGATTGCCGCGGTGCTTGACAAAGCTGATGAGTACGAAAAACAAAAGGATTCCGAAGAGCACCCAAAATTCGGGAGTCTGCGGCAGGAGGAAGAAAAAGCGCGTCACCTGCGCCGCGACGAAGCCCGTAATCATGATGAGCGAGCCCACGCCGCCGTATTCGAAAAAGAAGATATACAGAACGCCCGCAAGGAAACACAACAGCGCGACCCACCACCAACCGCAGAGAAAGACGCCGATGGTGGTTGCGACCCCCTTTCCCCCGCGGTTGTGCAGGCAGGGCCAGATATGCCCGAGCACGACGGCGAGCCCCGCGAGGTACATGGCGAAATAGCACCACTCAAACCCCGCATCCGTCGCACCGCGGAACAGGAGACGCCCCGCAAGCGCGGGAAGAAATCCCTTCAGAACGTCGAGCACGAGGGTTGCCGCGCCCAAACCGATTCCGAACGTACGGAGCATGTTCATGGTTCCGGGGTTGCCGCTGCCGCTCTGCGTGATGTCCTTGTGCCGGACTTTTGAGAGAATAATGGCAAAATTGACATTGCCCAAAAAATAGGAGCAAACGACGAGAATCAAAAGCTGCCACCATATGTCCGAAAACGTCATCTTGTAAAACCTCCCTCGTCCGTCTTGTCCCGCACGAACAGCCGGAGCGGCGTCCCCTCGAGCGGGAAAGCCTCCCGGAGCTTATTTTCGAGAAATCTTTTGTATGAAAAGTGCATGAGAGAACTGTCGTTGGTAAAGACCACGAACGTGGGCGGCTGAATATCGACCTGCGTCGCGTACAAGATTTTGAGCCGTTTTCCGCCCTTCAAAGGGGGGGGATTGGAGGCGACGCAGTCGTGAATCACGTCGTTCAACGTACCCGTAGTCGCGCGGAATTTGGAGGCTTCCATCACCTCGTCCACCAGCGAAATCAGTTTTTCCGCGCGTTTTCCGGTCAGCGCGGAGACGTAAGCGGATTTCACATAGTCCATAAATTTCAGTTCGAGACGGAGTTTCTGTTCATATTTGTTGATGGTGTTGGTATCCTTATCGACGAGATCCCATTTATTCATGACGACGACGGAAGGTTTGCCCTGTTCGTTGATATACCCGGCGATGCGGACGTCCTGCTCCGAAATCTCCTGTGTGCTGTCGAGAACCAAAAGGCACACGTCGGCACGGCGGATTGCGCCAAGCGCGCGCATGACGCTGTAACTCTCCACACCATCCTCGATACTTCGTTGGCGTCGGATTCCCGCCGTATCGACGATGGTGTATTTCCGTCCCTGATAGGTAAAGTCCGTATCCACCGCGTCCCGCGTCGTGCCCGCCATGTCCGAAACGATGGTTCGGTCATACCCCAAAATCCGGTTGACAAGGCTGGACTTTCCCGCGTTGGGTCTGCCCACAACGGCAATTCGGATTCTGTCCGATTCCCCCTCGGGCGCGACCCTATGCGGGAGCGCTTTGACGATTTCGTCCAAAAGGTCGGCTACGCCGTAACCCGCCTCGCTCGAAATCGGATAAATATTGTCCATGCCGAGCGAATAGAAATCCGCATACTCCTCATATCGGTTGTTGTCCGCCTTGTTCACGACGAGAAAAACGGGTTTCTTCTGCTTGCGAAGGTAGTTGCACACCTCGTAATCGTCCGAAGAGAGCCCTGTTTTGGCGTCGCAGAAGAAGAGAATCAGATCCGCCGTGTCCACGGCGATTTCCGCCTGCGTGCGGATATGACGGAACATGACGTCGTCGCTCTTGAGTTCCAGACCTCCGGTGTCCACGAGCGCGAATGCGCAGCCGTTCCAGTCGCAGTCCGCATAGACGCGGTCCCGCGTCACACCGGGTCGGTTCTCCACAATAGAGGTCTTTTTGCCCGAAACCCGGTTAAAAAAAGTCGATTTGCCGACGTTGGGTCTCCCAACGATGGCAACGATCGGTTTATCCATGAATCCCCTCCGTTTGCCGCAGAAACGCGTGCAAAAATTTTCCCGGTTCGCTGACGACAATTTCCGTATTCAGCTTACGGGCGAGTTCCTCTACCGTCATGTCGTCCAGAAAGACCGAAGTCTTGTCCCGGAGCATGACCCGGGGCAGGACGAGACGATTACCCGTCAGCTTTCCCGTGAGTTGCGAGTTGAGGTCCTGTCCGGTCAGGAGACCGGAAACCGTGATACTCTTCCCGAAAAAGTGATTTTCGATGCAATGCAAGCGGATGACTTTGCCGAATTCCGCGTTGACCCGCTCTGTCATTTTTGACAGGAACGCAAACGCGGATACCCCCGAAACCGCATCCGAGGGGACAAAATCTTCGGGCGACGCGCCCTCTTCGCGCAGGGTTTGCAATTCCTCCTCCAAATCGAGTTCAAACCGGGAGAGAATCCCCACCCCGTCCTCAATCTGCGCAAAGTCCCCGTAGTACTCGGGGCTTGGAATTTCCCTGCCCGCGCGGATATAGAATTCGTCGCTGCACCAAACCTCGAGGGCGTTGCCCTCCCTTGCCAACTCTTCCCGGAAATCCGCGACGTCGTCGAGCGTCTTTGCCGCAATCCCTTCGGTCACGGGGGCAAGCGGTTCAAGCCCCTCGCGGTGCTCCGTCATGCCGAGGGGAACGATCGCGACCGAACGAAGTCCCGGCGAGAGCGCGGCAAGGTCACGAAGGGTCCGAAGAAGTTCCGCCCCGTCGTTCCAGCCCGGGCACATGACAATCTGCGCGTGAATACGGATACCGTGCGCGGTCAGGGTCTTTAAGTGCTCCAAAAGCTCCCCCGCGCGCCTGTTGCGGAGCATGCGCCGGCGCAGGTCGGGGTCGGTGGTATGCACCGATACGTAGAGCGGACTCATGCCGTACTCGAGAATACGGGTCATATCCTCGGGTTTTAAGTTGGTGAGCGTCACGTAGTTGCCGTAAATCAGGGAATGGCGGTAGTCGTCGTCCTTGACGTAGAGGGTCTTTCGCATGCCCTTGGGGAGCTGATCCACGAAACAAAAAATACAACGGTTCTGACAGGATCTTGCCTTCAAACCGTTGTCCGAAAATTGCAGACCGAGCGTCTCGTCCTCGTCCTTCTCGATATCGAAGGACAGAATTTCCGTTCCCCGACGCACCGACATGGAAAAACTTTCCCGACTGTCGAAGAAGATATAATCGAGCAGGTCACGGACGTTCCGACCGTCTAATTCAAATAGATCGTCCCCCGGAAGAAGACCGAGTTCCTCCCCGACTCCCTCCGGCGACACTTCGCAAATTTCCATAGCCATCCCTATCGCGCAATCGGCGATAGGAATATTATAGAAAATTTCGGGGCGCTTGTCAATCGATATATCTTGCAAGCGGTTTTTTTGTTGCGCGGAAGAGGGTGCAGGCGAGCGCAGCTTTCAGAAGTTCGGGCGCAAGAAACCAAACAAAAAATCCCGTAAACAGAGCCTTCGGCACTTCCCCCTGAAGGGAGTAGTACCCGAAAGCGTACAGCGTGCCGACTCCGAGACAGATCACCGCCGCGATATAGACCGCCCCGAAAACGACGGGAAAACTTTTCTTGCGGAAGAGTCCGCAGGCGGCAACCAGCGGATACATACCCAAAAGATAGCCGAAAGTCGGGGTTGCCACGTAACCGATTCCTCCCCCCGCCGAAAACACGGGGAGTCCCGCAAACCCGATTGCGATATAGACCGTCACTGCGGCGCACCCCCACGCCCAGCCCAGATACAGCCCCGCCGCCATGACGAAAAAGGTCTGCAAAGAAAACGCCACGGGCACAAAGGGAATCTTTAAAATCGCGCCCACAATGATGAGGCACACAAAGAGCGCAGTCAGAGTCAGTTTTCTCGTGCGGTGCAGGGTTTTTGTTTTCATCTCTTTCTCCTAAAATATTGTAAACAATATTTAATTATTTGTTTACAATCGTTGCAATGAAATGCCGCAGCCGAAACTGCGGCAGAAAAAGTTACGCCTTGATAAGTTTCATGGAATAGTCGCCGTCGATCTCGATTTTGACAATCTTGGCGCAATTCTCGCTGTTGCCGAATTCGATGTTGTTGCGGTTGTTGAAGAAAATATCAAATTCATCCCGGTCACCAGTAAGCTGACCGAATACACAGACTGAACGCCCGGCTTTTTCATCATTATCCATCGCTATACCGAATCCAACGGATGCCGAATCGTAATTTGCGCTGTCCGCAAGCACCATATACATAGAGTATATTTTAACTTCAGACTTATTATTCGCCTCTTCTTTCGGCTCCCAACCGTTCTCTTTAAACTCACCCTTGATTTTATATCCGATATCCTTGGTGACTTTGGTCGAATAGTCGGTGTCGTCGGTCTCCTTGCCGTCCTCGTCCTTTTCCTTTCCGAAATAAGAATTTCCCATCGTAACGCCGGTCTTGTCAAAGCCCGAAGGCGAATTGATTAAAGTATTACTATATTCTCCCGCTTTTACGAGAGAATAGAAATTCGCAACCGTATTGGGCGCGGACTGATAGTAGAGCTCGAAGGGAACTTCGATGGAAACGGTTTCCATAATGGAATTGTCGTAGTATTCGATAAAGATCGTGCCCGTAATTTCACCGTTTTCGTAGTCGGCAATCTCGTTTTCCTTCAGAAATCTTCCGCCGCAGCCCGTCAGCGCAAACATGAGAACAAGTGAAAGAATGAGGCAGGACAATTTTCTTTTCATTGTAACCCTCTCTTGAAGTATATTTTCATTATTCTATCATAGAAAAAGCATTTTGACAAACAATTCGCATAAATTACGGAAATTTTCACGCGAAATTCACAAGTTTAACAAGCGTTCCGCATTTCGATACAGCACGTTCTCCCGCTCCTCTGCCGTCAGGTCCGCAAGCGCGAGCGCGGCGAGACCGGAGGTCGGAGATTCCCAGGGACAGTCCGTCGCAAACAGCACTTTGTCCGCACCGTAAACCGCAATCATGTCGTTTATCAGTTCTTTGGTCAGCGTCTTGGGGAGGGTCGGGGTATCGTATTCGGAGGCGAGCGCCGCAAGGTCGGCGTAGAGCCCGAGCCCCGCAAGATGTTTCTTCACTTCCTCGGGTTCGGAAAAGCCGCCGAGGTGCGCCGCCACAATTTTTTCGCCGCGGAATTGCCGTGCGAAGTTCGCGATTCTTTGGGGAGACGCCTTCCACGGGGGACGGTACGCAAGGTCAAGCCCGCAGTGAAAGAGCAGAACAAAGCCCAGCCGAAATGCCTCTTCGTACATGGGATAGCATGTTTCGTCGTCGATAAAAAAATTCTGATATTCGGGGTGAAATTTGATTCCCTTGATTCCCGCCGCGGCGAGACGGCAAAGTTCGGATTTCCAATCCCCCTCCGGGTGCACCGACCCGAACGGAATCACGAAGTCGTCCGCCGAAGAGATCGCAAAGTCGTTGACGCTGTGCATGGTTCGGGGACTCACCGCGATATTTTGACAGACGATTTTTTTCGCTCCGCTCGCCCGCATGAACTCCACCGTCGAACGCTTATTCGCGGCGCATACGGGGCGAAGTCCGGAATTTTCCGCGAGGGACGCCACCGCGCGCTCCGCGAGATGATCCGGGAAGATATGCACATGAAAGTCAATAAACATGTTACAGTTGCTCCGGGCTCTCGTTGCGGTAGATACAGAAACGGAACGTGAATCCCCCGTTTTCATGGATATCGGACGCGCTTACTATCGACCAGCCCGGGCGTTCGTCCAAATTTTCAAAGAATACTTCCGCGCCGCCGTCGGCATCTACTTTGGTGACGAGCACTTCCTCGCAGAACGGGAGCATAGTGCGGTAAAACATCGCGCCCCCCACCACGTAGATATCCTCCGAAGGGTATCCCCGCAGGACGCCTTTCAGTTCCTCGAGACTTTGGCACACGGTGCAGTCCTCCCGTCTGCCGCCCGGCCAAAGCACGATATTGGTGCGCTTGGGAAGAGGCTTTGCGCCCGGGAAGGAGAGCAGGGTATTGCTCCCCATGACAACCACTTTCTCAAGGGTCTTTTCACGAAAATATTTCATATCGTCGGGAATATGAAAGAGCAAGTCGTTGTTTCTGCCAATTCCCCATTGCCGGTCAACTGCAACGATTGCCCTCATACCGCCACCTCTAGCTTTTCGTTGAGCGGGGTGCATTGATAATTTTCAAGCCGGGCGTCCTCCGCTTTGAAATCGTAAAAGTTCTTCACTTCGGGATTCAGGAAAAATTCGGGCGCGTCGTACTGCGGATTTTCGAGCATGCGCTCAAGCGCGGGAATGTGACGGTCGTAGATGTGCGCGTCCGCAATGACGTGAACAAGTTCCCCCGCCTCCAGCCCCGAAACCTGCGCGAGCATCTTTAAAAGGACGGAGTACTGCACCACGTTCCAGTTGTTGGCGACCACCATGTCCTGCGAACGCTGATTCAGGATTCCGTTGAGCGTCTTTCCCGAGACGTTAAAGGTCATCGAATACGCGCAGGGGTAGAGATTCATCTCGTGCAAATCCGCAAAGGTGTAGATGTTGGTCATGATGCGCCGGGACTGCGGATTGTGCGAAAGGTCGTACAGCACGCGGTCAACTTGGTCAAAATCCCCTTCGGCATACTTGTGCTTGACGCCGAGCTGATAGCCGTAAGCCTTGCCGATAGACCCGCTCTCGTCCGCCCAGGCGTCCCAAATGTGGCTCTTTAAGTCGCGCACGTTGTTTGACTTCTTCTGCCAAATCCAAAGCAACTCGTCCACCGCGCTCGAAAAGAAGGTCTTGCGGATCGTGATGACGGGAAATTCCTTTTTTAAATCGTAACGGTTGACGATACAGAATTTTTTGACCGTATGCGCGGGCGTACCGTCCTCCCACTTCGGACGGACGGAAACCTCGGTGTCCCACCATCCGTTTTCGAGAATGTCCCTGCAATTCTGAATAAATACCCGATCCGCGTAACTCATGTTTCCTCCTTACAAAAGGAGTCCCTCCGCGAACGGAAAGACCCCCGAAAATTTACAGTTCCTTTGCCATCAAAAAATTGACGAACCAAACGCCGTTGTGCAGTTTCCTGTTCTCACGCTCCGCGCGATAGCCTTTGCTCTCGAAAAACAGACGCGCCGAGACGGACGCTTCGGTCGTAATCTTCAAAACGCCGATCTGCGCGGCATACGCCTCAAGTTCCTCTAAAATCTCGGAACCCACGCCCTCCCGCTGACGGTCGGCGGACACGAAAAGCCTGTCGAGATATCCGCAGTCGTCCATATCCCCGAACCCGAGCAGAACCCCGTCCTCCTCCGCGACGACGGCGTAGTTTGAGAGCAGGGAGCCGTTCCAGCTGTTTGGGTCGATCTTGTCAGGCGCCCAGGCGACAACCTGCGCTTCGCTGTAATCCTTACGGTTGACAGTACGCACGGTTCTTCGAAAGAGCGAGATCGTGGAGGCGCAATCCTCCTCCCGGTACTTTCTGATTTCCATGATTCTATCATACCATATCCGCACGCGAAAATCAACCGTTTTTTACATCCACGAGGTCGCGGACAACCACCGAGGCGAGCACAAGACCCGCGACGGAGGGCACGAAGGCGACGCTTCCCGGCACGCGGTTTTCCCCGCAGGAGAGCGGTTCCTCCCGAGACCATACCACCTTTAAGCGCGGAATCCCCCGCGCGCGCAGTTCTCTGCGCATGACCCGCGCAAGCGGATCCACCGAGGTCTCGTAGATGTCCGAAATTTCAAAGCGCGTGGGGTCAAGTTTGTTTCCCGCGCCCATACAGCTCACGATCGGACGCCCCGCGCCGAATGCGCGCAGGACAAGTTCGACCTTCGCGGTTACGGTATCCACCGCGTCCACCACGTAATCGTATTCCGAAAAATCGAACGCGTCCGCATTTTCGGGCAGAAAAAAAGTCTCCGCAACCCGAACCTCCGCTTTCGGATTGATGTCGAGAATGCGCTCCCGCATGACTTCGGCTTTGGGCTTTCCCACCGTCGAATGCAGGGCGACGACCTGCCTGTTCAGGTTGGAGAGCGCGACCCTGTCCTTATCCACGAGCGTCAGCCTGCCGATTCCGCTCCTTGCAAGCGCCTCCGCGCAGTGCCCGCCCACGCCCCCGATGCCGAACACCGCCACGTGCGCCCGCTCGAGCCGCGCAATCCCCTCTTCGCCGAGCAAAAATTTCGTTCTCGAAAATTGTTCTTCCATAGTTCTATTATAGCAGAGCGCCGCGTTCGCCGCAAGCGAAAAATATTGTGAATAATTTCACAATATCTGTTTCAAGCTCGGAAAGAAGGTTTATAAACTGAAAGGATGGACAACATCCATAAAAAGGAATTTTTTTATCAACGGAGGTAAGAAGATATGTCAAGGTTCACACTGCCGCGGGATCTATACTTCGGCAAAGGTTCTCTCGAAGAACTCAAAAACGTCAAGGGCAAGCGCGCCGTGCTCGTTCTCGGCGGCGGTTCGATGAAGAAGTTCGGGTTTGTAGATAGGGCGCTCGAATATCTGCGCCAAGCGGGAATCGAAACCCGGCTCTTTGAAAACGTAGAGCCCGATCCCTCGGTGGAAACCGTCTTAAAAGGCGCGGAAGTCATGCGCGAATTCGAGCCCGATTGGATCATCTCCATGGGCGGAGGCTCTCCCATCGACGCGGCGAAGGCAATGTGGGTTTTCTATGAATACCCGAACACCAAGTTCGAGGACCTCATCACCCCCTTCTCCTTCCCCACCCTGCGCACCAAGGCGAAATTCATCGCCATTCCCTCGACGTCCGGCACTGCGACCGAGGTAACGGCGTTCTCTGTCATCACGAACTATCAGACCGGCGTCAAATATCCGCTCGCGGACTTCAATATCACGCCCGACGTCGCAATCGTTGACCCCGACCTCGCGGAGACCATGCCCAAGAGTTTGGTCGCAAATACGGGTATGGACGCTCTCACGCACGCCATTGAGGCATATGTTTCCTCCGTTGCACAGCCCTTTACCGATCCCCTTGCGCTCGAGGCGATTCGGCTCATCTTCAAGGATTTGAAAGCGTCCTACGACGGGGATATGAAGGCGAGAGAGAGCATGCACTACGCGCAGTGCATGGCGGGCATGGCGTTCTCCAACGCTCTGCTCGGAATTACGCACTCCATGGCGCACAAGACGGGCGCGGCGTTCTCGACCGGGCACATTCCGCACGGCTGCGCAAACGCCATGTATCTCCCCTACGTCATCCGCTACAACGCAAAGACCGCGGGCGCGAGGTACGCCGCAATCGCGCGCTTTGTCGGTCTCTCCGGCAACTCGGACGCGGAACTTGTGGATTCGCTCTGCAATAAAATCCGCGAGATGAACAAGTACTTCGGCATTCCCGCCTCCCTCAAGGAATACGGAATCGACGAAACCGAATTCAACGAGAAAATCGGAAGGATTTCCGAGCTTGCAGTCGGCGACGCCTGCACGGGCGCGAATCCCCGCCCCATCGACCCCGCACAGATGAAAAAACTATTCGAGTGCATCTACAAGGGCGAACAGGTCAACTTTTAAAGAACAGAAAGAGAGGCTCCGGAAAAATCTGGAGCCTCTCTTTCAATCCTTTAAATATGCCATGCCCTCCGTCATGATTCCCCCCGCGGCGTCCGCAAGGACGTCCACGGAGACGGGCATTCCCTCTGTGAGCCATCGTTTTAAAAGCGCGATACACCCTGCCGAAGTGAAGAGATAGAAGGTTTCCAATTTCCGCACCGGAACTTCGGGAAATCTCGCCCGATACGCGGACATATAGATTCTCTTTGCGACTTCCGCAAACTTATCCACGATGCCCTTGTTGGAATCGTCTCCGAGCAGAATGACGCAGAGTTCGGAATTCTCCTGAAACAGCGTAAAGATTGCGCGGCAGACGTCCGCTCCCGTCAGCAACCCCGGATTTCCTTTGAGTTGGGCGGCAAAGGATTCCTCGAATTCTTCGAGAAGCTCGTTCTCTATCTGTTCGAGCAGGTCATATACGTCGAGGTAATGCGCATAAAAAGTTCCGCGGTTGATTCCCGCGCTCTCGCAGAGTTCACGCACGGTGATACGGCGCACAGGCTTGTGCGCAAGCAGTTTCAAAAAGGATTCGCGAATCATGCGCTTGGTAATGCGTACTCTCTGATCTTGGTCAGTTTTCACGATTTTGTCCTCCTACCCGACATTTCCGCCCCGAATGTGCAAAATCGAACATTCGGAGAAAGATTGACGATTGCCTTTTCTTAACAATTATAATACAATATGATTGGATTAAAACAGAATTACCGAAAAGGAGGAACCCGCATGAAAAATATTTATCTCGTTACCGGTGCCAACGGGCACTTGGGAAGCGCTGTCTGCACCGCCCTGCGCGCGAGGCAGGACGACGTGCGGGCGCTCGTCCTGCCCGGAGAAAACACAGCCTATCTCCGCTCGCTCGGTGTGGAAATTTCGGAGGGCGACGTCACGAAACCCGAAGACCTTGAAAAATTCTTTGAAGTTTCCGAGGACAGCACCCCCGTGGTCATTCACGCGGCGGGCATCGTAGATATCGCCTGCAAGCGTTCTCCGCTCATGGAACAGGTCAACGTCGAAGGCACGCGCAACGTGCTCGACACATGCAGAAGGCACGCCGTCTCCAAGCTCGTCTATGTCAGCTCGGTGCACGCCATTCCCGAACTTCCCAAAAATCGCGTCATCTCCGAGGTGTCGTCCTTCTCCCCCGACCTCGTGGAGGGCGCGTACGCAAAGACCAAGGCAATCGCCGCACAGCTTGTGCTCGACGCGGCAAAGGAAGGTTTGCCCGCGGTCATCGTGCACCCTTCGGGCATCATCGGACCCTATCTCGGCAGGGCAAATCATCTCGTTCAGTTGATCAAAAATTATGTGAGCGGAAAGATGTCCGCCTGTGTTTCGGGCGGCTATGATTTCGTGGACGTCCGCGACTGCGCTTACGGCTGTATCGCCGCGGCGGAATACGGCAGACCGGGAGAATGCTATATCCTCTCCAATCGCTACTATACCGTTCGGGACATTCTGCGCATGCTCCGCGAGATTGCGGTCGGCAAGCCCGTGTGTATGGTGCCGACCTGCATGGCAAAGGCGTTCGCGCCTCTTCTCGCGTTTGACGCAAAGCGCCGCGGAAGAAAACCGCTCTACACCAAATACTCCCTCTTCACCCTGCACGCGAACGGCAATTTTTCGCACAACAAAGCGACTTCACAGCTCGGATTCTGCCCGCGGGACATCTATCTCACACTTCGGGATACGGTCTCCTATCTGCTCTCTACGGGCGAACTCAAGACGACCCGCCGGCTGCGCTCCTTCCGCCCCGCCCCCGCGCCTGTCTGATACCATTTTTACCCAAAGAGAGCTCCCGAAAATCGGGAGCTCTCTTTTTTATTCACCTTCGACTTCAAAACAGTTCCTTCCCTTCTCCTTCGCGCGGTAGAGCGCGGCGTCCGCCCGGCGATAGAGAGAGTCATACTCCTCCCCC
Organism: uncultured bacterium; assembly: GCA_905215695.1. Classification (GTDB taxonomy): domain Bacteria; phylum Bacillota; class Clostridia; order Christensenellales; family HGM11417; genus CAJMQN01. The sequence continues at coordinate 126,567 of CAJMQN010000003.1, read as the reverse complement.
GCCTTCGTAAACGCCACGCCGATACTGAATGACAGCCGGCGCGACTCACCTATTACGATACGGTTCGCCCTTCCGCGGATTCTTTCACACAGCTTTTTCACATGTTCTCTGCTCTCGATATTCGGGAGATAGACAGAAAATTCGTCCCCGCCCGGTCTGCCGACCACGGCATTTTCAGGAAAGACATTTTTCAGTAATCTTGCGGACTCTACCAGTATTTCATCCCCGCGCATATGCCCGAAACTGTCATTGATAGACTTGAAGAGATCTACGTCCAAAAGAATCAACGCCCCTTCCGTCCCCGGCGACTCCCTATCAAAGCCAGCACGCACGAGTTCGGCAAATCGTTCCGTATTATAGAGATGCGTCAGACTGTCAAGCGACGCACGTTCGAGAAGGTCGGACTCCTTCTGCTTTTCGTCGTCTATGATATTGATTTTTCCGAGCACATAGGCTGGCTTTTCCCCGTCGAATACCGTGTCGATTGCAAAGCGCAGCCAATGGTTTTCCCCGTCCACACAGGCGAGATATGCGTCTCTTACTCCGCTCTTTTGAGACAGAATAACGTCGAGAAAGGCACTTTTTCTGAGCGAAGCTTCTCGTTCGATCACAGCTTCGCTGAAATCAAATTCTTTAATTTCGGGTTTATCTCCGACTTTTTCCGGAGGAATGGACACGACCATCTGCTGCGTTCTGAAGTTATATTCAAAGAAATATTCATTGACGAGCGCATAGACCCGGAAATGTTTTTTCAGTTCGAGCGCACTCCGGCGGTTGCGCTGCGCACGGCGATACAAGAAAAAGATTAACACTCCGATGATGAGCGCAAACACACCAGCCAAAATTAGAATCGCCTCTACCGGATTTTCGCGGATGAGGTCGGCAAGCGAAGTTTCAGTCGCGCGAATAATATTTCCGTTGATAATGCCCTGTGTTTCAACTTCGGAAAAGGTCGAAATACACTTGTTCAGTATGGACAGCAACTCTGTCGGGACGGGTTTCACCACGCCGAAACAGACTTCTCGGGGCGAATAGTTCTGAAGAACAATTTTGAGTTTTTTATATTCGGGGAGATTGATGTAGTACTGCGCCGTATAGGCATCCACATAGGTGTAATCCGCTTCATTCTTTACAACGGCTTTGATGCAATCGTTGAAGGTCGAATAAATTTTGATATTTCCGAGCGTTGGTCCGTTGTAAGTGTTCGAAGTCGTGAGCGCAAGACGTCTCCCTTTTAAGTCGGTTTCGTTAAATCCCGAACGCATCAACAAAAGATACTGCGCGGATATATAGGGACGGGACATCGCATAATTGTGTTGATTCGCAAGCTCGTAGTTATAGGGCAGTCCCGCGACAAGGTCTATTTCAGACTTTTCCGCTTTTTCATAGATTTCTTCAGGCGTAGAAAACGAGACCATTTCAAATTTCAACCCGGTCTTTTTCGCAACGAGCCTCAGCGTATCGTTTGCGATCCCCTTATATTCACCGTTCTCTAAATATTGATAGGGCGGGGATTCCTTGAGAACGCCGACCTTGAAAGTCTTCGATTCGGCAACATATTTTTTTTCAGCGGCGGTGAGGTACAGCTCCCCTTTTTCGGGACCGAAGTATTTTTCATACAATTTCGTCGAAAAGTAAGGATCGACCTACGCAATGCTCATGAGCGCAAGATTGAGCTCGTCCATGAGTTCGGGATTCTTGCCCTTGGTGGTGATAAAATAAAAAGGTTTGATAGCAAAAGACGCGATTGTTGTGACGCCCGGCACATAATTCATGTTTTTATTGAGCATCATATCTGCCTTGCCGTTCCGAAGAGCTTCTAACTGCACTTCAGTACTTTCGCACAAAATATATTCAGGCGTGATGCGGTTCGTCTCGCAAAAGACTTTCAGTTCGTCAAATGAAGAACCCGACAAGTTACGCACAGCGATCCTAAAGGGTTGATCAATCAATGAATTGATCACATACTCTCCCGCTTTTTCGTTTAAAACCTGTAAAACGGTTTCCGCCTGTCCGTAATGATAGGAGGAGTAATCATAAATATCATTCAATTCTTCCATAAAGAGAGTATCGCCCATGAGATCAACCGTCCCCTCTTCCACCATATCCATGAGCTTGGTGATTCTCTCGTTGGTGTCCCCTTCCACCTCGACAAATTCGTAGTCCCAACCCGTATATTGCGCAATCTCCTCGAGGTATTCATAGGTGTAGCCCGTGCGATTCCCGTATTGGTCATAGTCCATGAGTCCCGCCATCACAGGAAAAGCGACACGAACCGTGCGTTTCACCGCCCCGTTGCCTTGGGCAAACGCCGCAAGCGGGGTTGACAAAAGGAATATGAATAATAAAAGAAACAAAAGCGGGAAAAATACCCGCTTTCTTGTTTTGGTCATATGCTACCCCCGGAGAGAATACCGCATAATATTCTATGTTTCCATTATACACACAATCCCCCAAGAAAGCAAGAAAGTTTGGCAAAAATAAAGAAAAGAGCGGAAAAGTTCATTCCGCTCCCTATTTTTCAACAAATTTTCGTGCTTTTTCGATATTTTTATTCTTTGGAGAAAAAAGCAACGCCGATTGCGCCGGGTCCGATGTGCGTGCCGATGGTACTGCCGATCAGATACGCCGGAATATGGTCGATATGCTCCTTCCAAAGGCGTTCGCTGTCGCTCACATATTTTTTCAACACCGAGTCGTCAAGTCCCGACCATACCACGCCGTAGGGCATATCGAAACAGACGCCAACTTTTTCTACAAGTTCATTCAAAAGATTGTTGCCGTTTTTGGACCCCCGCGCCTTGCCGATAAGCTTGACTTCCCCGCCGACAATGGCGACAACGGGCTTTATCGCAAGCATTCCGCCCGCAAATGCGACCAAGGCGGAGATTCTGCCCCCCTTTTTCAAGAATTTGAGGGTATCGAGCATCGCCATGACGTTGATTCTCGATTTGACTTCTTCCAACCGTTCCGCCGTTTCCTTGGCAGTGCGCCCTTCCGCAATCAAACGGAGCGCGTACTGACAGAGGAGACGCTCCCCCACGCAGGCGTTCAAGCTATCGACGACAAAGATACGCCCCCCGAACTTTTCCGCCGCTTTTTTCGCGCTCTCGTAAGTTCCCGAAAGTTTGGAGGAAATCGTGATAACGACGCCGTCGTCGCCCTTTGACACAATCTCTTCAAACGCCTCCTCAAAGCGATAGGGCGTGATCTGACTTGTCTTGGGCAGTTCCGCGCTCTCAATCAATTTTTCATAGAACTGTTCCTTGGTCAAATCCACGCCGTCCAAATAGGTCTCATCCTGAAACCGTATTTCCATCGGCAGCATCACGATGCCGAGCTCTTCCGCCTCGGATTGGGTCATGTCGGACGCGGAATCTATCACTATTTTTACCGCCATTTCAGCCTCCATATTGTTCGCAAATTTTCTCTAAATTTTTGTTAATTCGATTCAACCCGGCATAGAGCGTTTCCCGTTCGTCTTCACTTAAGTCCCGCCCCGCGGCGTCCGTGACGGCTTTCACCTTTTCCGAAATGTACGAGCCGGTCTCCCTTCCCTTTTCCGTCAGGCGGACGGGGGCGCGGTAGCGTTTTACACTCTGCGATTCGCAATAGACATAGCCGTTTGTCTCCAAATAGTCGAGGGAACGGGAAATCGCCGATTTATCCTCTCCGCAGAGGTCGCAAAGTTCCTTTGCCGTCAACCCCTCTTCTTGTCCAAATAGATAGTAGAGACAGGACACGTACGCGCTTTTCAGACCGAGTTCGGTCATCTCCTCCGCCTTGATGCGATGAATGTTGCGCATAATTTTTGAAATCAAAAAGGTAAATTCCCGGAAACGGTCCTCCATATGTCCTCCAAACTTGTTGAATTTTCAACTTATAATATGATAGCACATACTTGTTGTATTGTCAACAAATATTGATAGAAAAAAATTTGAAACGGTGGATAAAGTTCGAAGAATTTTTTGGAAACATGACTACAATTTCTTGACAAAAGCAAGCGTAATTGATAAAATTGTTAAGTGACTTGAAAGAGTTGCCTTGCTGGTGTGGCTCAGTCGGTAGAGCAGCTGATTCGTAATCAGCAGGTCGGGGGTCCGAGTCCCCCCACCAGCTCCAAAAAAGACGAAGGGTAGTTTTCCCTCCGTCTTTTTCTTTTCTCCGACCTGCTGGCTGTCGCTATGCTCGGTGCAGCAGGTCGGGGGTCCGAGTCCCCCCACCAGCTCCAAAAAAGACGAAGGGTAGTTTTCCCTCCGTCTTTTTCTTTTCTCCGACCTTCCGGCTGTCGCTGTGCTCGGTGCAGCAGGTCGGCACGCTCCCCACCGGCTCCAAAAAACAAAACGGTCGAATACTATGTTTCGACCGTTTTGTTTTTTTACCATGGCTTTCGAGCGGAGAAAAACGATTTTCCGTTCAGCGCGGAAAGCAGTTCGCCGCATTCGCCGCACTCGATTCGGCAGGCGACAAGACACTGCCGTGCGCGTCCGTACTCCCTGTTTACGGCGAAATTTCCGTACTTCTCGTCCCCGAGAACGGGAAAGCCGAGGTGCGCAAGGTGCGCGCGAATCTGATGCGTGCGTCCGGTGCGGATAAACACTTCCAATCGGACGAGGGAATCGTCGATTCTCTCAAGCTGTTTCCATTCCGTCGCAATGGGCTTTGCCCCGCGTTCCGGACGGTCACAGATATAGACCCGGCTCTTTTTTGCGTCCTTAAAGAGGTATGCCTCTGCCCTGCCCCTCCCGAGGTCTTTCGCGGAAACCGCCACGCACTCGTAAAACTTTTTGATTTCGTGCGAGGCAAGGAGCGAAGAAACCGCCCCTTCCGCCTCCTCCGACTTTGCGTACAGAACAAGCCCCTCGGTGTTTCTGTCCAATCGGTGACAGGCACGGATTCCCGGGCATTCCGCGCGCAGAAGTTCCTCGAGCGTCCCCTCTCCCGCGCATTCAATCCCCGCGTGCTTGTCCGCTATCAAAATATTTTCGTCCTCATAGACGATTTCGGCGGGAATCCGGCAATATGCCTCCACACTGTCCCCCGGATTCAGAAAAATATCCTCCGACACCCGCCTTCCGTTCACCTTAATGTCCTTTTTGCGGAGCAGGCGGAAACACGCCGCATACCCGACCCCGAATCCCGACAGCGCGGAAGTCAGTTTTTCGATGCGCCTCGCGACAAATTTCATTTGCCCTCGCTGATCATCTTTTCGATTTCCTTTAAAAAGGTCGAAGTATCCTTAAACTGCCGATAGACCGACGCGAACCGGATATAGGCGACCTCGTCAATCTCTTTCAGACCCGCCATCACCATTTCGCCGAGGTCTTTGGAGGAAATCTCCTGCACCAATGAATTATAGATTTGTTTTTTGATGTCCTCAACGAGCTTGTCAATCTTATAGATGGGAACGGGTCGCTTTTCGCAGGCGCGGATGATACCGTTCTTGAGCTTTGCCTCGTCGAAAGTCTGACGGTTGCCGCCGTTCTTGACCACAAGAATCGGCGTCGTCTCGATGGTCTCGTAGGTCGTAAACCTTCTGCCGCAGTTCACGCATTCCCTGCGGCGGCGGATACTCGTCCCGTCCTCGGACGCACGGCTGTCGATGACCTTGCTCTCAAGACAGCCGCAATTCATACATTTCATCGCTTTCCCTCCTTTCTTTTCTCTCCGATGATACAATTTTTTCCGTTTCCGATCAAGTCCTCTCTCCCGCAAAGTTTCAAAGCCTTGCGGATGAGAGCCTCGTTCTCCTTTTTCCGATACTGAAGGAGGGCGCGCTGCATCGCCTTCTCTTCCTCGCTCCGCGCGACATAGACGGGTTTGAGCGTGTCCGGGTCGAGCCCCGTCCAAAACATCGTCGTCGCTTTGGTCGAGGGCGTCGGGTAGAAATCCTGCACCTGTAGGGGCATATAGTTGATACTCTTTAAGTATTCGGTGAGCGTCACGGCGTCTTTTAGGGTACAACCCGGGTGACTTGAGATAAAATACGGTACGATATATTGGTCTTTCTTGAGCCGAAGGTTCTTCTCCTTGAACCGTTTGACAAATCTCTGATACACCTCGTTTTTGGGCTTGTTCATGAGCTTTAAAACATTGTCGGAAACGTGTTCGGGGGCGACTTTGAGCTGACCGCTCACATAGTACTTGCAGAGTTCGTTGAAAAACTGTTCGTCCGGGTCAGCCATGAGGTAATCGAAACGGATTCCGCTCCGAATGAACACGCGCTTGACCCCGGGCACTGCGCGCACCTTTCGCAGAAGTTCGCCGTATTTTTTGTGCGAAACCTTCACGTTTTTACACATTTCGTGCCCCATGCAGGAGCGGTCTCTGCAAAAACCGAGCTTTTCGCTCTTATCGCAGGAGAAGTCGTAAAAGTTTGCCGACGGTCCGCCCACGTCGTGGATATTGCCCTTGAAATCGGGAAGTTCGGTGAGCTTTTTCACCTCTTCGAGCACGGACTCTTCGCTCCTGCGCTGAATGTACTTGCCCGAATGGTAGGCAATGGCGCAGAAGGCGCAGTCCCCGACGCAACCGCGGTGGGAATTGACCGAAAAACGCACTTCCTCTATGGCGGGCACAAACTTGTACATGGGATGAAAGGTGCGCTCAAAGGGAAGCGCATACACCCGGTCGCACTCCGCCTCCGTCATGGGGCGCTGGGGCGGATTGCAGACGACGTAACCGCCGCCGTTCCGCTGTATGATACCCTTTCCCGCCTTGTAATCGTTGTAGGCGTGTTGAAGGCGGAACGCTTTACAGTAGCTGACCTTGTTTTCCCGAACCTCCTCGTAGGAAGGGCAGAGAATATATTTGTCCGAAGTTCTGTCGAACGCCGCGCGCACGCTCCTCGGCAGATTGTCAAGCGTGTCAAAGTAGCAGGTGCCCGGGACGTCCCGAATCTTTGCGAGCGGAATCCCGCGCTCCACGCGGTCGAGAATGTCCCAAAACGGAACCTCCCCCATGCCGTAAACGACAAGATCCACAGGCGCGTCGCAGAGCACCGAAGGCATCACGCAGTCATTCCAATAGTCGTAGTGCGCAAAGCGCCGCAGGCTCGCCTCCACCCCGCCCGCCACGATGGCGGCAGAGGGGTACAGCTTGCGAAGGGTGCGCGCATAGACGGTGAGCGCGCGGTCGGGTCTGCGTCCGAACTTTCCCTCCTCCGAATATTCGTCAAAGGTGCGGCGGCGGCGGGAAACGGTGTAATTGTTGACCATGGAATCTACAACGCCGGGAGAAATCAGAAATCCGATCCTCGGTTCTCCGAGCTTTTGATAGTCCTCCTCCGCGACCGGCTGCGGGAGAATCCCCACCGAAAAACCGCGGTCCTCGATGAGCCGCGAAATGAGCGCGTGTCCGAAGGAGGGATGATCGACGTAGGCGTCCCCGGAGATCAGGACGAAATCAAAGGGTTCGTCTCCCCGTTCCACAGGTAAAAAGGACATTTCTATCTCCTTACATGAGCGGCGAAAGCAGTCTCATGAGCCGCTCCTTGAAACGCTGAAAGAGAGGACGGTTGACAATGTAATGTTCGGTCATCTCGAAGGAGTGTCTTTCGTCCTCCTCGAAGATCTCCGCCATCTTTTCGTTGAAGAGCTTGTCATACACGAACGCGGTGATTTCAAAGTGCAGTTTAAAGCTCCGATTGTCGAGATTGAAGGTGCCGAGACTGGAGATTTCCCCGTCGATGAGCAGCGTCTTGGAGTGAATAAACCCCTTCCAAAGCACGATTTTCACGCCGGCGAGCTTGTACTCCTCGGCGTAAGAGAGCGTGCTGTAATAGGCGTAGCTCTTATCCGGCACGCCGGGTATCATGATGCGCACATCTACGCCGGACTTTGCGGCGCACTTGATTGCGGTCGTAAATTTCTCGTCGGGAATCAGATAGGGCGTCTGAAGCCAAATCCGCTTTTTTGCCGCGTAAATCGCCTTGATATACGCCTCTTCGATGGCATTTTCGGGTCGGTCCGGACCGTCCGCCACAATCTGCATGAACAGTCTGTCCTCCACCGGCCAGGGCTTGAGTTCGCTCTCGAAGGGCTTAAATTCCCTGTCCTTCGCGGCAAAATTGAAGTCCTGCAAAAAGCGGAAATTCAGCATGGCGACGGCTTCGCCCTCGATGCGCAGGTGCGTGTCCCGCCATGGACGGATTCGCTTGTGTTTGCCCGTGTATTCCCTGCCGATATTCGCGCCCCCCGTATAGCCGATTTTGTTGTCAATGACCACAATTTTGCGGTGGTTGCGGTAGTTTAAATTCCTGTTCAGAAACTTGAGCCAAGAGGGAAAGAATACTTCGACCTGTCCGCCTGCCTTGATGAGTTTCTTAAAAAAACGCTTGTGAATCTTGCGCGAACCGACTTGGTCATAGACAAGGCGCACTTTGACGCCCTCTTCCGCCTTCTTCGCGAGAAGGTCGCGGAGCTTTGCGCCGTACTCGTCGGGCTGAATGATGAAGTAGAGCACGTTGACAAATTCTTTCGCGTTTTCAATGTCCCCGAACATGCGCTCATACTGTGCCTCGATGTCCGTAAAGATTTCCGCGCGGTTGTTCCCCGTCGCAACGCTGTAGTTGGAGAGGATATTGAATTTGACAAGGGAGAGCACGTCCGAACTGACCTCTGCCTCATTCACCTCTTTAAACTGTTTCTGAAGATATTGCAGATACGCGCCCTCGTTGTAGAGGATGTTGAAGGTCTTTTTTCGTCTGCCGAAACTCGGACCTTTTCCAAAAATCAGGTAAAGAACGAACCCGAAGGGAATCAGGAAGAGAATAAATCCCCACATGACAATACTCGTCTGCTCCCGCTTCTCCCAAAAAATCATTCCGAGCAGGGTCACGAGCCCGAACCCGTAGTTGACATAGACGAGTACGGTAAAAAATCGACCCCAATCGAATGAATTTTGTGCCTGCGCGAGCAGGGAAAGAATCGTCATCTGAAATATTTCACTCCGGATTCAAAGATTTTCATATCAAAATTGCCCGCGTAATTGCGGTAGAGAGAGCCGCCGATGCGCTCCGAGTGCCCCATCTTGCCGAGGATTCTTCCGTCCGCTGAAGTGATGCCCTCCACGGCGAACGCCGAGCCGTTGGGATTGAAGGGAGACGCCATGGTTACTCTGCCCTCGAGGTCACAGTACTGCGTCGCAATCTGCCCGTTTTCGGCGAGCCGCGCTATCTCGGATTCGCTCGCGGCAAATCTCCCTTCCCCGTGCGAAATCGCAACGTCATAGACATCTCCGACGTTGACCGCGGCAAACCAGGGCGACTTGACGCTGGCGACGCGGATACGCGCGACGGTGGAGACGTGGCGGGAAATATTGTTAAAGGTGAGCGTGGGGCTGTCCTTTTCAAGCTCCCGAATCTCCCCGTAGGGCACGAGCCCGAGCTTGATGAGCGCCTGAAATCCGTTGCAGATTCCGAGCGCGAGTCCGTCGCGGGCAAGGAGCGCGGTAACCGCGTCCCGTATCGCGGGATTGCGGAAGGTCGTCGCGATGAACTTGCCCGAGCCGTCCGGCTCGTCCCCGCCTGAGAATCCGCCCGGGAACATGACGATCTGACTCTCCGCGAGCGCCGCGTTCAGGCGTTTGACGCTCTCCTCGATGTCCGAAACGCTTCGGTTCAGGACGAGCACTTCCCGGCAGACCGCGCCGGCGCGTTCGAAGGCGCGCGCGCTGTCCCGCTCGCAGTTCGTGCCCGGGAACACCGGAATCACGACGCGGGGCTTTGCAATCCGCACATCCGACGCCTTGCCCTGCCGCAGTGCAAAGTCCGCGGGTTTCGCCTCACCCTTTGCGGCGGCGCGGGTCGGGAACACGCCCTCGAGCTTTGCGCAGAACGCCTGTTCCGCCTCGTCGAAGGAGAGTTTCACGCCCTCCACGTCATACCCGTCTTTCGCGACTTCGCCGAGCATGACGCACTCGAAGTCCGCAAACGCGGAGATGTCCTTCGCCGAAATAATATAGTCCGCAAATCCCGGCGCAAGGAGTTCCTCCGCGGGAAGCGCGAAGGAGAATCCCACGCGGTCGGAAATTCCGCTCTTGACGACCGCCGCAAACGCGCCTCCCTCTTCGGTCACCGTCGCAAACCGCACGTTGCCGCGCTTGATTTCGGCGTGCAGGCGGGCGTTGAGTTCGGTCAGTCTGCTGAATTCGGGGATATTGTACGCGTCTTTGGGGGTTTTTATGAGGTACAGCTTCCCCGCGTCGGCGGGAAGCACGTTGGTAATCAGTTCGGAAGCCTTCGCAACGCCCAGCGCGAAGGAAATCAGCGTATTGGGCACGTCGATGTTCTCGAACGTTCCGCTCATGGAGTCCTTTCCGCCGATCGCCGCTTTTTTGAGCGAAATCTCCGCGTAAAGCGCGCCGAGCAGCGCACCCATGGGCTTGCCCCAGCGCTCGGGATCTTCCTTGAGCCTGCGGAAGTACTCCTGTAGGGTCAGATAGACGGTGTCGGGATTCACGCCGCTCGCGACGAGTTTGTTGAGGGACGCGACCACGGAATACACCGCGCCCGCAAAGCAGGACTCTTCCATGAGTTCGGGGTCGAATCCGTAGGCGCACACCGTGCAGGTGTCCGTCTCCCCCTCCGTCGGCACTTTCGCCGCCATGGAGATCGCGGGCGTGAGCTGTCTTGCGCCGCCGAGGGGCAGATAGACGCTCCCCGCGCCGATGGTACTGTCGAAAATTTCGGTCAACCCCTTCTGACTGCAAACGTTGAGCCTGCCGAGCTCCGCCAAAAGAGCGGCTTTCCTGTCCGTTTTCAGAAGGTTCTGCGCCGCGGCGTTGGGTCTTTGGAGATATTCGCTCTTGGGTTCGACGACCTTCGCACGGGCGGACTGCTTGACGCCGTTGGTGTCCAAAAAGTCCCGCTCGATATCGACAACGCGCGCGCCGCGGAAGAACATGCGCATTCTGCGGGTGTCCGTGACCGTCGCCACCACGGCGGCGTTGAGGTTTTCCTCCGCGCAGAGCGAGATGAATTTGTCCGCGTCCTGCTTTCGCACGACGACCGCCATGCGTTCCTGCGATTCCGAAATCGCAAGTTCGGTGGCGTTGAGTCCCTCGTACTTCTTGGACACGAGGTCGAGATTGATGTCAAGCCCGTCGGCGAGCTCGCCGATCGCGACCGAGACGCCGCCCGCGCCGAAGTCGTTGCACTTCTTGATGAGCGAGGTCACTTCGAACTTGCGGAACAGACGCTGAATCTTGCGCTCGGTCAGGGGGTTGCCCTTCTGCACCTCCGCGCCGCAGGTCTCCACGGACTCGAGGGTATGCACCTTCGACGAACCCGTCGCGCCGCCGCATCCGTCCCGTCCCGTATCCCCGCCGAGCAGGATCACGACGTCCCCCGCAACGGGCTTTTCGCGGAAAATATTTTTCTTGGGCGCAGCCGCGACGACAAACCCCGTCTCCAGCCGCTTTGCGACGAAGTTCGGGTGATAGACCTCGGAGACGATGCCCGTCGCAAGCCCGATCTGATTGCCGTAGGAGGAAAACCCGGACGCCGCGGTCTTGGTCAGAACGCGCTGCGGAAGTTTCCCCTTCAAGGTCTCGGAGAGCGGAAGGGTGGGGTCAGCCGCGCCGGTGACCCGCATGGACTGATAGACGTAGGTGCGTCCGGACAGCGGGTCGCGGATCGCGCCGCCGAGACAGGTCGCCGCGCCGCCGAAGGGTTCGATCTCGGTCGGGTGGTTGTGCGTCTCGTTCTTGAACATGATGAGATAGTCCTCATCCTTTCCGTTCACGTCCACCTTGTGCTCGATGGAACAGGCGTTGATCTCGTCGGATTCGTCGAGATTCTTTAAAACGCCCTCCTTTTTGAGCTTCTTTGTGCCGATGGTCGCGATGTCCATGAGACAGGGATATTTGTCCGTCCGCCCCGCGTACAGCTCCGCGAAGAGCTCCCGATAGAGCTCGTAAGCCTTGCGCACATGCGGGTTTTCGCTCTCGATTTCCACCTCGGAGAGTTCGGTCAGAAAGGTCGTGTGCCGGCAGTGGTCCGACCAATAGGTGTCGATGACCTTGATTTCGGTCTCGACGGGGTCTCTGCCCGATTTCTTATAGTAATCCCGCACGAAGGCGAGGTCGGCGACGCTCATGGCAAAGCCGTTCTTTCTGTGGTAGTCCGCGATTTCCGCGTCCGAAAAGCCGGTGAAGCCCTTCACGACGGGGACTTCGGGCGCCTCGCCCGCATCCAGACGCAGGGTCGAAGGTTTTTCAAGGGACGCTTCCCGCGCCTCGACGGGGTTGATGAGATACTTCTTGATTCTCGAAATTTCCTCCGCGCTCGCGCCGGTCACGACATAGACGCGGGCACAGCGGACTGCGGGGCGGGGTTTCCTCGTCAGGAGCTGAATGCACTGCGACGCCGAATCCGCGCGCTGGTCGTACTGACCGGGCAGGTACTCGACGGCGAACACCGACGCCCCCTCCTCCACGGGAAGGGTCTCGAACCAAACCTCGTCGCAGGGCGGCTCCGAAAAGACGTTCGTGACCGCCCGCTCGAAATCTTCCCGCTCCAAGCCCTCCGCGTCGTAGCGCAGAATCTCCCGGATCGAACCGATTCCGATTCCGAGGACGTTCACCACGTCCGATTTCAGCTTGTCCGCCGCGACGCGGAACCCCTCTCTCTTCTCCACAAAAATTCGGTAAATCATGCGTATCCTCTAAAATGCTTTTTCGGTAATTATTTCTTGATTCCGATGTCCGTGCGGTAAAACATACCCTCAAATCGGATGTTGTCCATGTTGCGATAGACCTTCTCGCGCGCCTCTTCGATGGTTTTGCCCCCCGCGCACACGCCGAGCACTCTGCCGCCGTTTGTCACCAGTCTTCCGGCGTCGTCGAACTTCGTGCCCGCGTGAAAGACGGTGATTTCCTCCTCAAGCGCGCCGATTTCGATGGGCAGACCCTTCTTATAGCTCTGCGGATAGCCGCCGCTCGCCGCGACGACGCAAAGCGTGCAGTTGTCCTCCCACTCGATCTTGACGCGGTCCAGCGTGCCGTCGATACACGCCTCGAAAATTTCGAGAAGATCGCCTTTGAGACGGGGCAGAACGCTCTGCGTCTCCGGGTCTCCGAACCGCGCGTTATACTCAAGCACCTTGGGACCCTCTTTCGTCAGCATGAGCCCGAAAAAGACGATTCCCTTGAAGGTGCGATTTTCTTGCTTTAGCGCTTCGACGGTGGGCAGATAGATGTGCTCCATGCACCAGTCGGCGATCTCGGGGGTGTAGTGCCGGCTCGGGGAGAATGTCCCCATTCCGCCGGTATTGAGTCCCTTGTCCCCCGTAAAAGCCCGCTTGTGGTCCTGACAGGACACCATGGGACGGATGTGTTCCCCGTCGCAGAACGCAAGGACGCTCACTTCCTGCCCGGTCATGAACTCCTCGACAACCACGCAGTCGCCGCTTTTGCCGAACACCTTTTTCTCCATGATGTCCGACAGTCCCTCGAGCGCGGCTTCCCTCGTCTCGCAGATGAGTACGCCCTTGCCGAGCGCGAGCCCGTCCGCCTTCAAAACGACGGGCAGAGTCGCGGTTTCGACGTAAGCCTTCGCCGCGGCGTAATCCGTAAAGCTCTCGTATCCCGCGGTCGGGATACCGTATTTCTTCATGAGTTCCTTGGAATACGCCTTGCTCGCCTCGATGATCGCCGCCTCTTTGCGGGGACCGAAGGCGCGAAACCCGTTCTCCTCGAGAAGGTTCACAAGCCCCAGCGCGAGCGGGTCGTCGGGCGCGACCACGGTCAGCCCGATGTCCGCGTGCCCGCGCACGAAATCCAAAATTTTCCCGAGGTCGCATGCGCCGATTTCGGGGTGACACTCCGCCAGTTCGGAAATCCCCGCGTTGCCGGGAATGCAATAGACCTTACCGCAGTTCGCGCTCTGTTTCAGTTTCCAGATGATGGCGTGCTCTCTTCCGCCGCCGCCGATGACGAGTATATTCATATCAGTGCTTGAAGTGCCTCTTGCCGCAGAAGAGCATCGCAATGCCCAGTTTGTCGCAAGCCTCGATGGAGAGCGCGTCGTTCACGCTGCCGCCGGGCTGAATGATTGCCGTGATTCCGTGCTTTGCCGCCTCTTCCACACAGTCCGGGAAGGGGAAGAACGCGTCGCTCGCGAGCACCGAACCCTTCGCGTGGTCGCCCGCGTGTTCGCACGCCTGCGCGCACGCCCAAATGCGGTTGGTCTGCCCCGCGCCCACGCCCACCGACGCGCCGTCCTTGGCGAGCACGATGGCGTTCGACTTGGTGTGCTTGACCACCTTGTACGCAAATTTCAAATCGGCAAGCTCCTCCTTCGTCGGCTGTTTCTTGGTGACGCAGACGAGGTCCTTCTCCTCGTAGAGCTGCGTGTCGTACTCCTGCACCAAAAGCCCCCCGTACACCTTTTTCATATCGTAGGCGTGCGGGTCGAGCTTGGCGTTGATGGAGGGCAAACGGAGAAGACGGATGTTCTTTTTCTGTTTGAGAATCTCGAGCGCGCCGGGCGTAAAGTCCTTGGCAACCACGATTTCGATAAAGATTTTGTGAATCTCCTCCGCAGTCGCCTCATCTACGATACCGTTGACGGCGAGGATTCCGCCGAAGATGGAGACGGGGTCGCAGGCGTAAGCCTTCAGATACGCCTCATGAATGTCCTTGCCCACACCCACGCCGCAGGGATTCGCGTGCTTGACCGCGACGACGCAGGGCTCGTCGTACTCGCGCAAAAGGTCGAGCGCGCCGTTGGTGTCGTTGATATTGTTGTAGGAGAGTTCCTTGCCGTGGAGCTGTTCCGCCGCGGGAAGAGAGCCCGCCTTCGGGAAGCACTCCTTGTAGAAAACGGCGTTCTGATGCGGATTCTCGCCGTAACGCATATCCTGCGCCTTCTCGTAAGCAAACGTAATCTGCTCGGGGAATTCGATGCCGATTTTCTCGCGCAGGTAATTCGCAATCATTGTGTCATAGACCGCGGTGTGCTGATAGACTTTGTACATGAGCATGAAACGCAGGTCGCGGGAATTCGTGCCCGTGCGGATGTCCTCGAGCACCTTCTCATAGTCCGAGGGATCGACGACGACGTACACGTCCTGATAGTTCTTCGCCGCGCTCCGAAGCATGGTCGGACCGCCGATGTCGATATTCTCCACCGCCTCGGCGAGTTCGACGCCGGGCTTTTGAATGGTCGCCTTGAAGGGATAGAGGTTGACGCAGACGAGGTCGATGGGCTCAACTTGCAGTTCCTCGAGCTGTCTCATGTGGTCGGGGTTCGCGCGCATCGCGAGAATGCCCGCGTGCACATAGGGGTTCAGGGTCTTGACCCTGCCGTCCAGACACTCGGGAAATTTGGTAATCTCCGAGATTCCGATGACGGACAGACCCGCCGCCTCCAGCGCCTTGTGCGTGCCCCCCGTCGATATGATTTCGTAGCCGAGCTCGGAAAGGCTCTTTGCAAACTCCACAATTCCGGTCTTGTCCGAAACGCTGATCAATGCTCTCTTCTTCATGGCAAATCTTCTCCTTGTTTAAAAAATCCGAAGGGCGGACCGTCATTTTCCGGCCCGCTCCGTTTCTATTTTCTGATTCTTACCCTGCGCCCCTCGACCTCCAGCCGATCCGCACAGAACAGCGCGACGGCGTCGGGGAGCAGTCTGTGCTCCACCTCGAGAATGCGCTTTTGCAGGCTCTCGGGCGTATCGTCGTCCAGAACCGCCACGCTCTCCTGCAAGATAATAGGACCGCCGTCCGCCTCCTCGTTGACGAAGTGCACGGTGCACCCGGAGAGCTTGACGCCGTAGGCGAGCGCCGCCTCGTGCACCTTCAGTCCGTAATACCCCTTTCCGCAGAAAGAGGGAATGAGCGCCGGGTGAATGTTTAGAATCGCGTTCGGGAAGGCTTGGACGATGTTCGGGGTCAGAATGCTCATGTACCCCGCGAGCACCACGAGCTCCACGCCCCGGGCGCGCAGAAATCCTATCATGTCCGCGTACATCTTCTCCAAAGAGGAAAATTCGGACTTCGCATACACCCGCGTATCGATTCCCGCCCGCTTTGCGCGCTCGAGCCCGAACGCCTGCGCGTTTGAGGAAATGACCACCTCGATTTTTCCGTCGATTCCGCCCGCGGCAACCCGGTCAATCACGCTCTGTAGGTCGGAACCCGACCCGGAAATCAGCACCGCAATCCGTTTCATAGGAGGGTAACGCCCTCGCCCGCGACCGTCTTGCCGATGACGAACGCCCGCTCGCCGCTCTCCTCGAGGGAAGCGATCGTGCGCGCGACGTCTTTTTGCGCGACGCAGACGACCATGCCGACGCCCATATTGAAGGTATTGTAAATCTGTTCCTTGGTCAGTTCGCCCAATTTCCAGAGCTTTTGAAAGAGCGCGGGCAGTTCGTAGGAATCCGTTTTAATTTCGCAGCCGATTCCCTTGGGGAACATTCTCGGGATATTCTCGATAAACCCTCCCCCCGTGATGTGCGCGATTCCCTTGACGGGAACGGACTTTAACAGGGTCAGAATGGATTTGACGTAAATCTTCGTGGGCGTCAGGAGCGCTTCACCGAGCGTCATGCCGAGTTCGGGGTCAAAATTTTTCAGTTTCTCCCGGTCCTCTCCGAACAGCCTGCGCACCAGCGAATAGCCGTTGGAGTGAATGCCGCTCGAGGCGAGCCCGATAAGCGCGTCTCCCTCCTTGATGGAAAACCCGTTTACCACCTTTTCACGGGAGACGATTCCGACCGAAAAGCCTGCAATATCGTATTCGCCGGGGGTATAGAATCCGGGCATTTCCGCGGTCTCCCCGCCGATGAGCGCACAGCCCGCCTGCTTACAGCCCTCGCTGACGCCCTTGACGATGTCCGCGACCAGCTCGGGAATGAGCTTGGGAAGCGCGATATAGTCGAGGAAGAGAAGGGGCGCTGCACCCTGACACACGACGTCATTGACGCACATCGCCACCGCGTCGATGCCGATGGTGTCATGCTTGTCCTGCAAAAACGCGTATTTGAGTTTTGTCCCCACGCCGTCCGTGCCCGCGACGAGCACGGGTTTTTCGAGCCCCATGTTTTCGAGGGAATAGAACCCTCCGAAACTGCCGAGGTCCCCTACCACGTTATCGTCGTAGGTCTCCTTGACATATTTTTTCATGAGATCGACCGCACGGTATCCCGCCGTGACGTCAACGCCCGCGTCCTTGTATGTAATCGCCATTTGTATTTCTCCTGTGAATTATTCGAAACGCATCTTGTCGATGTCGTCCTTTAAAAGTTCCATGGGGTAACAGCCGTTGAAACAGCCGAGACAGAACCCGAGCCGCGCCGAATCGCAGGTCTCGACAAGCTCATCCACCGTCAGGAATTTCAGGGAATCCGCGCCGATATACCGACAGATTTCCTCTTCATTCTTTTCGCTCCCGATGAGCTGACCGAAAGTCTGCGTATCAATGCCGAAATAGCAAGGATATTTGATGATAGGCGAAGAGATACGCATGTGAACTTCCTTCGCGCCCGCGTCCTTCAGCATTTTAACGATCTTCCGGCTGGTCGTCCCGCGCACAATGGAGTCATCGACAAGGACAATCCGCTTTCCCCGCACATTCGCCTTCAAGGGATTCATCTTGACGTTGACGTTATTTTCCCGCACCTTTTGGTCAGGCTGAATAAAGGTTCTGCCGACATATCGGTTCTTTGCGAGCGCCTCGACATACGGAATGCCCGAAATCTCCGCATAGCCCCGCGCCGCGACCACAGCCGAGTCCGGCACCCCCGAGACGATATCCGCCTCAACCGGGTACTTCTTTGCGAGGATATAGCCGGACTTTTTGCGCGCCTCATAGACACTGCAACCGTCAATGACCGAATCCGGTCTTGCAAAATAGACGTACTCAAAGATACATGCCGACGCCTTTCGTTCCTCCATGCGGTGGGAATGTACGCCCTTCGCGTCGATGACGACGATTTCCCCGGGTTCAAGGTCGCGGACGTATTCGGCGTTGACCGCGTCGAGGGCGCAGGTCTCGGACGCCAGCACATACTCGTCCCCGGCAAGTTTGCCGAGCACGACGGGACGAATCCCGTAGGGGTCACGCACCCCGATGAGTTGGTTGGTCGTCATGATGACGAGCGCATACGAACCTACGAGCTCTTTTGCCGCGGCAAAGATCCCGTCGATGATATTGTCCTCGGAATATTTGTTGATGAGCGCCGCTATCACCTCGGTGTCAATCGAGGTCTGAAAGAGAACATTCTCGGAAATCAATCGCTCCCGGATGCTCTGCGCATTCATGATATTCCCGTTGTGCGCGAGCGCCATGCGCCCGCACTTTCCGGTAAAGACGAGGGGCTGCGCGTTGCAGGAAAGGCTCGCTCCGGTCGTCGAGTAGCGCACATGCCCGATCGCGATGTCCCCCTCAGGGAGCGCGCCGAGTGTGCTCGCCTGAAACACCTCGGGCACCAAACCCATGTCCCGATAATAAGAAATTTTATCGTGGTGAGTGACGGCAATCCCGCAGCTCTCCTGTCCCCTGTGCTGAAGCGCGTAGAGACCGAAATAGACGGTGTTCGCGACGTCGCGGGTTTCATCCGAATAGACCCCGAATACGCCGCACTCCTCGTGCATACTGTCAAAATGCGGTTTTCGTCTGCAATACATATCACTCCCGAGAACCTTAGGCGCCCATCAAGCGGCGAAGAATCTCCTCATAAGCCTCCTCGACGTTGCCGAGGTCGCGGCGGAACCGGTCCTTGTCCAGCTTTGCTCCGGTCTTGGTGTCCCAGAAACGGCAGGTGTCCGGCGAAATTTCGTCCGCGAGAATAATTCTGCCGTCAAAGCGACCGAATTCGAGCTTGAAATCGATGAGCTCGATATTGCTCTTCAAGAGAAATTCGGAGAGAATCTGATTGATTTTAAAGGAGTATTCGGCGATTTTGCCGAGTTCTTCGGGCGTCGCGAGCTCCATGGCGTAAGCGTGATACTCGTTGATCATGGGGTCGCCCAGTTCGTCGTTCTTGTAGCAGTACTCGAGCACGGTGGATTTCAGCTTGGTGCCTTCGGGAAGTCCCAGACGCTTGGAGAGACTGCCTGCCGCGATGTTGCGGACAATGACCTCGATGGGAACAATCTTCACGCGCTTGACAAGCGTCTCGCGGTCGGAAATCTCCTCGACGAAATGCGTCGGAATCCCATTCTTCTCGAGCAGTTTCATCAAGAAGTTCGTCACCTTGTTGTTGACGACGCCCTTGCCGACGATCGTCCCCTTCTTCAGACCGTTGAAGGCGGTCGCATCGTCCTTGTAATCCACGCAGACGATGTCCGGATTTTCGGTCTCCCAGACCTTTTTGGCCTTGCCTTCGTACATCAGATTGGTCTTTTTCATGACAGTATCTCCTATCTTAAAAATTATTAAATTTCGTTTTGCAGCGCGGCGTCGTCCGCCTCGACCTTCTTCTCCATATCCGACTTGAACCGAACGAGTTCGTCCATAATCTCGGGATACTTCAAAGAGAGAATCTGCAAAGCAAGAATACCCGCGTTTTCGCCGCTGTTGACCGCGACGGTCGCGACGGGAATGCCCGAAGGCATCTGCACCATGGACAGCAGGCTGTCAAGCCCGTCCATGAAGGAACTCTTGACGGGAATCCCTATGACGGGGAGGGTAGTAAACGCCGCGAGCACTCCCGCGAGGTGCGCGGCTTTGCCTGCGGCGGCAATGATGACTTCGTATCCGTTTTCGGCGGCGTGCTCCGCGAAATCGTGCGCGACAACCGGCGTCCTGTGCGCGGAAATGACCCTTACCGTCACCTCAACGCCGAACTTTTCAAGAATCCTTACCGCGGGTCTGCAAACCTCCAAATCAGACTTGCTGCCCATCACCAATGCTACCTTCGGCATACGAACCATCCTTCTTTTCGTTATTTTTCTTTTGCGCAATGCGCCACAACAATATTATATTGTTTTTCCGCGGTTTCGTCAATCAGACTGCATACTTTTTTGCGATTTGCAGATATTATCAGGGAGGTTATCATGTCAATCGTACTGATTTTGGGAATTTCATATCTGGTGGGAGTCAACATTGCGGGATTCACGCTGCTGCATATCCAGAAAAAGGAACGTGCGCAGATTTCCGAAACGCTCTACCGTCAGGAACAACAGCGGCTGGAGGACGAGGAAAAACTCCGGCTTCTCGCCCTGCGCGAAGAATCCAAGGAGGAGACGCAGGACAAGCCCGAACTTCTCCCCGACCCGCCCAAGGAGGACGAAAAGGAGAAAAAGAAGGAAGTCGAAAAGGTCAAGAAACAAAAATCCCTTCCCGACCTCTCCCTCCTTATCATCGCCGCGACGGGGGGTGCGCTCTCCATTTATCTCGGCATGTTCCTCATGAAATACAAGCTCAAGAATCTTTTGTTTCTTCTCGTCATTCCCCTCTGTATCGGACTCAACGTCTGGCTCGCTCTGAACGTATTTACGGTTTGGTTTGTCATATAACAGAAAACGCCCCTTTCGGGGCGTTTTTTCATTCTTCCGCGTCAACGGAAGTAAATTCAAATTTTTCCACGTCAAAGAGTCCGCGCGCGGTCAGTTTCAGAGAGGGAATGACCGCCAAAGAGAGGAAGGAGAGACACATAAAAGGTTCGATTTCCCGCGGCACGCCCATTCCGTGCGCCATCTCGGAGAGTTTCGAGAGTCCCTCGCTGACCTCCTGCGCGGGTCTTGCAGACATCAGTCCCGCCACTTCGAGGGGGAATTCCGCCGCAACCTTTCCGTCCCTGACGAGAACCATCCCGCCCCCCAAGGCTTTGAGCCTGTTGGCGGCAAGGCAGATTGATTCGTCCGAGTCCCCCACGACAATGAGGTTGTGCGAATCGTGCGCCACGGTGATCGCCGCCGCGCCCCCCTTCAGCCCGTACCCTTCGATGAGTCCCACGCCCACTTTGCCGGTATTCTTGTGCCGCTCTACGACGGCAACTTTTAAAACGTCCTCTTCGCCGAAGGCAAATTTTCCCTCCCGCGTCCGAACCTTACGCACCAAAGACTCCGTCAAAACATTTTTGGGGAGCAGACGCATGACCCGCGCCGCGCTCCCTTTGAGCGGAATTTCGAGTCTGTCCGGCGTCAGGTCAGGAAAGCGAAGGGTATTGCGCACGCGGGGGTCGGGTATCGCGCCGCAGTCAAAGGTCGCTTTTCCCTCCTTTGCGACGAGTTTTCCGCAAACAAAGACCATCTGTACGTCAAGCTTCTTCAAATCGCCGACGACGACAAGGTCAGCCCGCCGCCCCGGCGCAACCGCGCCGCGGTCGGAGAGTCCGTAACATTCCGCCGCGTTCAGCGACGCCATAATCAGCATATCCTCGGGCGGTACGCCGCAGGAAATCCCCAAACGGATATTTTTGTCGAGGTGTCCCACGGTCAAAAGATCCTTTGCCGTGCGGTCGTCCGTACAGAGCAGACACCGCCGGAGATTGTGCGGCGTCAGCCCCTTTACGAGCGCCTCGAGATTGCGCGTCGCAGAGCCTTCGCGAATCTGCACGTACATCCCCGCGCGGAGCTTTTCGGTCATCTCTTCGACCTTCGAACACTCGTGGTCTGTCAATATTCCCGCCGCGGCATAGGCTGTCAAAAGACTTCCGCCCAACATGCAGTGCCCGTCAATCGGTTTTCCCGCGGCACGGCACGCCGCAATCTTTTCGATGTCCGATTCCGCGCCCGCGGTCACGCCCGGGTAGTCCATGAACTCCCCGAGCCCGAAGAACCGTTCTTCCCCGATGTGCGCGCGCACCTCGTCCGCGCCGAGCTCTGCGCCGTTGTCCTCGAAGGGGGTTGCGGGGACGCAGGACGGGAGCATAAATTTCGCGTCACAGGGCGCTTTAGCCGCCTCCCGAATCATGTAGTCCACCCCGTCCAACCCGCAGACGTTCGCAATTTCGTGCGGGTCGCAGAGTAATGTCGTCGTCCCGTGCGCGACGGCGAGTTTCAAAAATTCCGCCGGCGTGAGCATGGTGCTCTCGATATGCAGGTGCGAATCGATAAAGCCCGGCGCGACGAATTTTCCGCCGAGGTCAATCTCCTCTC
This sequence comes from uncultured bacterium, assembly GCA_905215695.1. Taxonomy (GTDB): domain Bacteria; phylum Bacillota; class Clostridia; order Christensenellales; family HGM11417; genus CAJMQN01. The sequence goes on along the minus strand of CAJMQN010000003.1, from coordinate 104,517 downwards.
TGCCCGAGTAAGCGCCCACGCCCGCGATTTGCCCGTCCGCAACCGCCACGTCCCCGGGGAGAAACTCCCCGGTAAACACATTGAGTACTTTTCCGTTCTTTAAGACAAGGTCGGCGGGCTCTCGCCCCGCCGCGACATCGATCAACCGTTTCATCATATCTTCTCCTATTCTGCGAAAGCAAGTTGTCTTCCCCTCGCAGAGTAAAAGGAAAGCCTTGAAAATCTCCAAGGCTTTCTCTTAGGATATTTAGTGGGTTACAAGCAGGAAGTTGAGGAGGAACAGAACCGAAAGCACTGCGGTGATCGGGTGGATTCCCTCTTCGATGAGGTTGCCCTCTTCGTCAACCTTGCGGCGAATCTTGCCCGTGCAGAGCTTGATCAGCGTGTAGGAGATGAATCCGAACGCGATGCCGTAGGAAATGCTGTAGGTCAAGACCATCATGACAATGGTCAGGAACGCGGGAACCGCAGCCGCCGGGTCATGCCAATCGATATTGGTGATGCAAGCCATCATGAGGACGCCGACATAGATGAGCGCAGCAGCCGTCGCGCAGGACGGAATGAGCTGTGCGATCGGCGAAAGGAACATCGCAATGAAGAACAGGATTGCGACGACGAGCGCGGTCAGACCCGTTCTGCCGCCCTCGGCGACGCCCGCGGAGGACTCGACGAAGGTGGTGACGGTGGAGGTTCCGAGAATCGCGCCGGTGCAGGTCGCGATGGAGTCGCACAGGAGCGCTCTTCTCATATTCGGAACTTCGCCGTTCTCGTCCAGCATGTTAGCGCGGGTCGCGGTGCCGAGCAGGGTTCCGATGGTGTCAAACATATCGACCATCGCAAACGAGATAAAGATCGCGATGAAGTTCAGGAGCTTGCTGAAGGCAAACGCGCCGTCCGCCCCCGTGAACAGTCCGTTGAATCCCTCGGTAAAGACCTTTCCGACGCTCTGCGTGCCGAATTCCTTGAAGGCGTCGATCGGCGAAGACCAGGAGACGCTGATAATCTCGCGGCAGAAGATTCCGCCGAGGATATAGTAGAGCACGGCGCCGCCGAGGATTCCCCAGAGAATCGCGCCCTTGACATTCTTTTTGGCGAGCACCGCCATCGCGATGACCGTAAGAATCGTAACAAACTTGGGCATCAGTTCTGCAAAGGAGATCGCATTTGCGCCCACCACCGTCATGGGGAAGAGTTGTACGAGGGTCGATGCGTTCGCCACGATAATGCCCGCATTTTGGAATCCGATAAAGGCGATGAAGAGACCGATACCGGCAGGAATCGCGATACGAATCACCGAGGGCACCGCACGGACGATTTTCTCACGCACGCCGCCGAAGGTCAGGCAAAGGAACAGGATACCCGACGCGAGCACGATGACCAAAGCATTCGCATACGAATAGCCGTACTGTCCGCCAAACGCAACCGGTATCGTGACGGTAAAGCAGAAAAACGCGTTGAGTCCCATCCCGGGCGCCTGCGCAAAGGGCAGTTTCGCCAAAAACGCCATCAGGAGCGTGCCCACGATCGCGGAAATCGCGGTCGTGATGTAGATCGCGCCGTAACTTACGCCGAGCCAGGACGCGTCGTTCCCGAACATTCCCGCGTTGACCATGAGGATATAGACCATGGTCATGAAGGTGGTAAGACCCGCAACGATTTCGGTCTTGATGGTGGAGCCTGCTTTGGTAATTCCGAAGTAGCCGTCCAGCATTCCGGCAAATCCCTTTTTGGGCGCGGGGGCGGGAGCCGAAGATCCCGTCTCGGGCGTCTGGGAAGGAGCGTTGCCGAGGTTCTGTTCTTCCATACTTTTTCCTCCAAAAAATTTTTTCGGAAAGGCACACCATTGCAAAACTTCAAAAAAATTCAAAAAACATGCGTTTTTTTCGGAAAATCACATGTTTTTTCTTTTTCTCTCCGTTTCGGAAAAGTGTACTTTACCGAACTGCGGAATGCTTGTCCGCATTCTTACGCCTATTTTAGCACAACTTGCGAAAATTCGCAAATCTTTGAAGGAATATTATGAAAGAAATTTCACAAAACTGTCACAATCTGTCGAATTCTCAACTCTGTTTTTTCACAAACAAACTCAAAATTACCCGAATCACCTTGGGCGGCTTGATGCAAATCAGCATGGTATCACCTCGAAATCTGATTGGACAGGAAGAGAATCGCGACGCCGCCCGAAAGCCGCACCGAAAACTGCGTTCCGAGCGCGACATTGGAGACGCCGATGCTCTCCCCCGCGAACAGCGTCCGTTCGGAGAGCGGATACTCCAGCCCATCTGTCCTTATTATATGCACGCTCTCGAAGTAAGGTGCGAGTGAAACCAGATTGCCCGGAACTGTCTCGAGGGTGAAATCCCGGTCGAAAAGATAGATATCGCTGTAGTTTGTGACAAACACGCCCTTTTTCCCCGCCTTTAAGACGCGGTATAGGAGGAACAGATTGAAGAAAAAATGGTCGTCCCGCAGTCCGCCGCCCCCCAAAAACACGAATTCGTCAAATCCGCGCTCCAACAGGACGTTCAGCGCGAGTTCGCCGTCCGTAAAATCCTTGTGCGCAGGATAGGAGAGCACCTCGGCGCATTCGCTCGGGGAGACTTTCCCGCCCAAGCTGTCGAAATCACCGAGCAAAAGGTCGCAGCGCGCGCCCGCGATGTCTTTGAGCCAATTCCACGCGCCGTCGCAGGCGGCGACAAAACAGCCGTCCAGACGGGAAAGAAGTTCCTTTCTCGGCGGCTCGCCGTTTAAACAGATTGCCGCTTTCATTTGCAGGGACGGCGCATCTCGTCCGCTGTCGCCTTCATATCTTTCGCGCCGAACAGATAGCTCCCCGCGACGATGACGTCCGCGCCCGCGCGCTTGACCTCTTCCAGATTGTCCGCGCAGATTCCCCCGTCAATCTCGAGACGCGCGCAATATCCGCCGTCGTCGAGCATCTTCCGCAGAACGCCGATTTTCTCCATGACGTGGGGAATGAACTTCTGTCCGCCGAATCCGGGATTGACGCTCATCAGGAGAACCATGTCAGCAAGCGGCAGAAACTCCCGAACGCCCTCGACGTCCGTGCCGGGGTTGACGACCACGCCGCACTTGACCCCCGCCGCGCGGATATGCAGTAAGGTCTCTGCGATACAGTCACAGGCTTCGAGATGAATGGTAATATAGTCCGCGCCCGCTTTGACAAAGGAATCCACATACCGCTCGGGCGCCTGCACCATCATGTGTACGTCCAGCGGAAGTTTGGTATGTTTCCGGATATCCGCAACCATCTTGGGTCCGAAAGAGATATTCGGGACGAACATGCCGTCCATGACGTCGCAGTGAATGATGTCCGCGACCCCGTCCAGTCTCTCGATTTCCTCGCCCATCTTCGCAAAGTCCGCCGAAAGAATCGACGGCGCAACCCAAATCTTATTCATAGCTTCTCCTTTTTTTCAATTCTTCGCAGAGTCCGGCGTATCGCTCATATCTCGCCGCGCTCAATGTCCCCGCCTGCACCCGCCGTTTGACCTCGCAGTCCGGCTCTTTCAAATGCGTACACCCCCGATACCTGCACGCCGCCGACGCCTCGAAATAATCGGGATAGTACTCGTTCAATCGGTCGGCGGGAATCCCCGTCAGCTCGAAACTCGAAAATCCGGGCGTGTCGCAGAGCAAGATGTCTCCCACCGAAAAAATCTCACTGTGCCGGGTCGTATGCCTCCCGCGCTCGGTCTTTTTGGAGAGTCCGCCGACTTCCGCGCCGAATTCGGGAAAGAGCGCGTTTAAAAGGGAGGATTTTCCCACCGCGGACTGCCCCGAAAGGCAGCTGAACTTTCCCGAAAGCGCGCGCCGCACCCCATCGATCCCTTCGCCGGTTTTGACGGAAAAGACAAAGAATCCGTCCGCCGCGCCGCCGTACTGAAACCGCACCTCCCGCTCGAAGTCTGCCTCCGCAATGTCCTGCTTGTTGAGACAGAGAAAGATGGGTACTCTCTCCGCGAGACAGCGTACCAGAATCTTGTCGAGGAGCAAAAAATCGGGCTTCGGGGAGGGCGCAATCAAAAAGAGCACCTGATCGACGTTGGACACGCTCGGACGGAGCAGAAAATTCTTACGCGGAAGAATCCGCCCGATGACGAGCGCGTTCTCGTCGAAATCGACGTCGTCTCCCACGCAAACGCGGTCCTCGCGGTGCAGCGCGCCGCGGATTTTACAGATATAATTGTTCTGTCCGGCGCGGACGGTATATTGTCCGCCCACGCCCTTGACGATTTTTCCGCGCATTTCTCTTCCTATTTCCCGCAAGAAGCGGAATTCTTTTTCTCCGTTTGCAGTTTTGCCACCTGAACGATCAATCCGACGACGATTCCCGCAAAGGCGCCGCCCGTATGTCCCATATTATGAAGCAAATCATACGGATACCATTCAAAGCCGAAACTCGTTGTCCCCCCGTTAAAACACATCGCCAAGTATATGAGCGCGAGAATGAGGGCGCCGAGTATCATGTTCTGTTTGTTCCGCGTTTCCTTCCGCGCGGCAAGAGAGATAAATTCGACGATAATATAGAAATAGAACGCAAAGTTCACACCCGAATAACCGATGCTCCCCACGCCGCCCGAGTTTGCCGCAGTGATTCCCGTGGAGAGGAAGGCAAACGCAATCACGAGAAGCAACAGTTTGAGTGTCCCCGTTCTTCTCTCGAGATAGAGTCCGACGATGAGAAAACAGAGCATGTTCAACAGCATGTGCTGCGCATTGCTGTGTCCGAAACTCTGCAAAAATCCGTGAAATAGCGGAGCAAAGTACAAGCCATCCGACCAAGCGTGGGTATAATCGTAGTCGATTGGGTTTTTGTAGCCGAAGAGAAACAGGAGTTCGCACATTAGGACGACAGCGAAGGTTCCCGCCCAGAAATAGTTTCGGAAAACGGGTCTTTTGCCGAGACTGTTGTTTAAAACAGCGTCCAATCCTTTCATCAATCTTCCCCCGCACTGTATTTTCGCCGAAGCTGTCCGCATGCGCCCTCGATGTCCGAGCCTGCGCTCCTCCGCACGGTCGCCGACAGCCGCCGCGCGAGCAGTTTTTTCAAAAACGCCTCCGCGTCCGCCCTGCCCGCACCGATCGGAAGCCCGCTCTCCTCCACCCGATTCAAGGGGATGAGATTGACGTGGCACACTTTCCCCGCGAGCAGACGCTTGAGTTCGTCCGCGTCCTCCTCCCGATCGTTGAATCCGGCAATCACGGTATATTCGATAATAAACCGCCGACCGGTCTTTTCAAAGTATTCGCCGAACGCCGAAAGCACTTCGGCAATTTTGTACTTCTTCTCTACGGGCATGATTTCCGCGCGCCGTTCGTCGAAGGGGGAGTGCATGGAGAAACAGAGCGTGACGGAAATTCCCTCTCCCGCAAATTCCCGCACGCGGTCGGCGAGCCCGCAGGTGGAGACCGAAATATTGCGCGGCGAGAAGTTCAGACCATCGGGCGAGGTGACGAGACGCAGGAATTTCAGGGTATTGTCGTAATTGTCGAAGGGCTCTCCGCATCCCATCATGACGATATTGGTGATGTTCCGTCCGCTCTCGCCGGGCGAAGCGCCCTCCGCATTGACCGCGAGCACCTCGGAGAGAATCTCGGCGGCGGTCAGGTTTCGCTTGAGCCCCGACAGTCCCGAAGCGCAGAACTTGCACCCCATTCGGCAGCCGCTCTGACAGGAGACGCAGAGCGTGTCGCCGTAATCCTGTTTCATACGCACGCATTCGACGAGTTCGCCGTCCCCCATCCGCAGGAGATATTTCGCCGTGCCGTCCTTGCTCAAAAACTTCCTGTCAATCTCCGCTGAGCGCGCCTCGTACCTCTCGGCAAGCGTTTCGCGCAGAGCCTTCGGGAGCTCCGACATCTCCGCAAATTCTTTGTGTTTTAAGAGATTGGAATAGATTTGTTTTGCCCGGAACGCGGGCAGCCCTTCCGCCTTGATTCTCTCCGTGAGCTCCGCAAGGGAAAGTCCGGCAATCTGAATTTTCTCGTTCATGCCCGCCTCCGAAGTTTGACGGCATAGAACCCCTCGCTGTCCGTCAGCACGGGATTCCACTTCCGCTCCGCCGCTTTTTCGAAATCGGAATGATCCCGAAGAAACCGAAACACGACGTCCTCGTTTTCCTCCCGAAGCGTGGTACAGGTGGAATAGACCAACGCGCCGCCCGGCGAAACGTAGCGGCGCAGGTTTTCGAGAATGCGCGCCTGCGTCTCCGCCAATGCGGGAACGTCCTCGGGCTTTCTCGTCAGCTTGATGTCGGGTTTTGAGTACGCAACCCCCAACCCGCTACAGGGCACGTCCGCGAGCACAAGCGGAAATTTTTCCTCCCATTCGGGGGCAAAGACTTGCGCGTCCCGCAACTCGGGAAACACGTTTTGAACACCCAAACGCCGCGCATAATTCCGAATGAGCTCTATGCGGTGCGGATGCACGTCGCAGGCAATCACTTTCGCACGCGGAAAGAGGTCCGCAAGATAACAGCTCTTGCCCCCGGGCGCGGCGCAGGCGTCGAGAATCTCTCCCGGCGTCTCCCCTTCGGCGGCAAAGCGGCAGATTTCCATAGAGCCCTCGTTCATCTTGACGAATCTCTCCCCGGGTATCTTCGCGGCAAGGAGCGCGGCATAGTCCGCAAAGACCGCGTCCATGAGCCGGGCAGATTCAAAATCCACCCCCGCGCCGCGGAGCGTCTCGCAGAAGGCGGTCGCGTCCCCGCGGATTCGGATATGCTCCCGGGTCTCGGGAACGTACGCGAGCATTGCTTCCGCATCCGTTCCGTACTGCCGCATATATTTTTTCACAATCCAAATGGGAAAAGAGTGCGCAAGCGAAAGCGCGGCGGCACGATCCTTGGGCGGTTCGAGCGGATAGGCGATACAGTTTTTGAGCGTAGCGTTGACGAACCCGCAGAGTCCGGGTTTCCCGAGCTCGCGGCAGAGCTTGACGCACTCGTCCACCGCCGCATAGACGGGCATACGGGAATGTCTCCCGAGAAATGTACCAAGCCGCAGAATCATTCTCGCGGCGGGTTTCGGAGATTTGCAGTTGCGGTCGATGATATAGTCGAGTTCCACCGCCCTGTCCAACACGCCATACACGAGAAAGGTCAGTTTCGCACGATCCTCTCCGCTCTCCGTCTCGTTGAGCGAAGCGGAGAGATACGCGCCCTCCTCGAAGATGCGGAAGAGCGCGCGGTACGCTCTTGCATAGACGGTCATTTCGCCTCCTTGAGAGAATGCCCGCGCAGAAACTCGATGTCCGACATGCGTTTGCCTCCCGAGAGCTGTACCTCGGCGAGCCGCACGCCGCCGTCTGCGCAGGCGACGACGAGTCCCCGCGCGTCCGCATAGAGAATTTCTCCCGGATTTCCCGCGCCCGAAACAACCTCCGCGCGCCAGACTTTGAGGAGCTCTCCCCCGAGTTCGCAGAACGCGCCCGGCCAGGGATTCACCCCGCGCACAAGGTCGGCAACCTCCTTTGCCTTGCGGGAAAAGTCGATTCGTCCGTCCTCTTTTTTGAGCATGGGAAAATAGGTCGCTTCGCTCTCGTCCTGCGGAACTCTCACCGCCTTTCCGGCGTCAATGAGCGCAAGCGCCTCGATAAGCGCCTCCGCGCCGAGTACGGCGAGCCGAGAAAACAGTTCTCCCGCGGTCTCGCGCTCTCCGACGGGCGTGCGCTTTGCGAGAATAATATCCCCGCAATCCAGTCCCCGCGCCGTCTGCATAATGGTGACGCCGGTCTCCCTTTCGCCGTTGATGACCGCCCACTGCACGGGCGCCGCGCCGCGGTACTTCGGAAGAAGAGAACCGTGCACATTGATGACCCCGTGCGGACAGAGGTCGAGAATCTCCTGCGTGAGAATCTGCCCGTAGGCGCAGGTCACCATGATATCCGCGTGAATGGACGCGAGCGTTTCAACCCCTTCGGCGCGGAGCTTTTCAAACTGATAGACGGGAAGCCCGAGTTCCTCCGCGAGCAGTTTCACGGGCGGTTTTGTGAGCGCCATTTTCCGCCCCTGCGGACGGTCGGGCTGACAGACGACCCCCGCGACCTCGTGCGCCGCGGCTGCCGCCCGCAGAGAGGGAAGCGCAAAGTCCGGCGTCCCAAGGAATACAATTCTCATTCGGTCTCCTTTCCCATTCAGTCGCAGAACCGCGACGCCTTGTCGATGAACAGCACGCCGTCCAGGTGGTCGCACTCGTGGCAGATGGCGCGGCAATAGAGATCCTCCGCCGTCAGCGTAAAGGATTTTCCGTGCCGGTCATAGGCGCGGACGGTACACTTTTTGGGGCGCACGACCTCGGCGTGAACGCCGGGCACGGAGAGACACCCCTCCACGTCCGTATATTCTCCCTCTCTCGCGATGATTTCGGGATTGACGAGTTCCACATAATTGTTCCCGTCCGTATCCACCACCGCAATCCGTTTTAGCAGTCCGATCTGCGGCGCGGCAAGTCCGACGCCGTTGGCGCGGTACATGGTGTTCCGCATGTCGTCGAGAAGTTTTCCGAGTTTCTCGTCAAACACTTCCACAGGTCGCGAAACCTTGCGCAAAAATTCTTCGTCCTTTGTCGTCACAATCCTTCTGTAACCCATATTCACACTCCCGACCCGTCCTTTTTCAGCTCATGTTGGACGGATTCACTTCCACATAATTGACTGTATGTTTTCCGACCGCCGAATCCGCGATGTCGTAGAGGTCGGACACCATGCGTTCGCTCCTGACCCGCATGACGATCTGATACCGAAATTTTTTCATAATCCGCCGCACGGGAGACTTCATGCGGTTCAAAAAGAAAAACTCGCCCGGATTGTCCTCCCGGAGCTTTGACACCTTCTCAAAGGCGGACTTGAGACAGGCGACCGTCTCCGCCTCGTCCTCTCCCACGAACAGAATCTTGACGATGACCGAAAAGGGCGGAAATGCCGTCGCCTCCCGGAGCGCGATCTCCCGTTCGAAAAAGCCGCGGTAATCATAGGCGGCAATCAGTTTATAGACAAAATGATTGGGGGTGAGCGTCTGCAAAATCACTCTGCCCGCCCGCTCGGCTCTTCCCGCCCGCCCCGCAACCTGCGTAATCAGGCTGAAGGTGCGCTCAATGCTCCGATAGTCCGAAAAATAGAGACTTTGGTCCGCGTCCACCGCCCCGACGAGAGTGACGTTGGGGAAATCGTGCCCCTTTGCGATCATCTGCGTGCCCACAAGGACGTCCGCCTCGCCCTTTCCGAACGCCTCCGTAATCTTAAAGTGCGCCTCTTTGGTCTGCGTGGTGTCGTTGTCCATGCGCAGAACCCGCGCCCGGGGCAGAATTTTTTTCAATTCCGCCGCAATGCGCTGTGTGCCCGCGCCCCGTTTCGTGAGGTGCTTGCCCCCGCACTTGGGGCACTCGGTGAGCATGTCGTAGCGGTTGCCGCAGTAGTGGCACTTCAAAACGCCCTCGTCCTCGTGATAGCAGAGCGTAACGTCGCAGTCCGTGCACTTGGCGACGTAACCGCAGTCCGAACAGATGACCGCGGGAGAATACCCCCGGCGGTTCAGAAACAGAATGGACTGCTCCCCCCGCTCGAAATTTTCGGCGAGTGCCTGTTCGAGTTCTCCCGAAAAAATCGAGTTGTTCCCCCGCCGGAGTTCGCGTTTCATATCCACAATCTCGACCGCGGGCATGGTTCTGCCGTTGACCCGGTGTTCGAGGGTCAGAAGACGGTAATCTCCCTTCTTCGCCCGATAATAGCTCTCGACGAGAGGGGTCGCGCTCCCGAGTACGAGCGCGCAGCCGTGATACGCCGCCCTCTGCCGCGCAATGTCAACGGTGCGGTAGCGCGGAGCGTTCTCGCTGTTGTAACTCGTCTCGTGCTCCTCGTCGATGATGATGAGCCCGAGGTCCTCGACGGGCGCGAAGACCGCGCTCCGCGCGCCGATGACGATTCTCGCCTCCCCCTTTCGGATTCTGCGCCACTCGTCAAAACGCTCGCCCGCCGACAGTCCGCTGTGCAGAATCGCGACCTGTTCCCCGAAAATTCCGCGGAACCTGCGGAGCATTTGGGGGGTGAGCGAAATTTCGGGCACGAGAAGAATCGCGGTCTTTCCCTCGCGGAGTCGGGCGCGGATACATTCGAGATAGACCTCTGTCTTTCCGCTCCCCGTGACCCCGAACAGAAGGTAGGTCGCGGGTTCTGAGAGAATCGCCGAAACGGCGCGCCGCTGTTCCGCAGTCAGTTCCACATTCTTTTCGGGGGACGCCATCTCCTCATAGGGAACGCGGGAGACCTCGGTCTCCGTCAGCCGCAGAACGCCCTTCTTCTCGAGCGCCTTGCACGCCGCGTAGTGTTCGGTAAAAAATTCGGGAGAGAGCGTCTCCCCCCTGTCCCGCGCGGAAAGGAGCGCGTGCACGACCTCCCACTGCGCCTTCGCGTTCCCTTTCAGGAATGCAATTCCCGACTCGTCGGCGAGCTCGCAGACCGTCCGCGTCTTGACGGACACCCGACTCCCGCGCATCTCCGCGGGAATAAACAGCCGCAGCGCCTCCGCCAAAATGACGTGATATTCCTTGGAAATCCACTTCGCGAGCGCGAGACACTCCGCGTTGAGCGCGGGAAAGTCGTCGAGCGCGCGGCACACTTTTTTGAGCGTTCCGCGATACTCCGTCCGTTCCGAAATTTGTAGCACAAAGCCTTCGACCAGCCGGTTTCCGAAGGGGACGAGCACCCGCGTGCCCGGTTCTAACCCCTCGTCCGCCTCGTAGTCGAAGACTCTGTCAACGTTGGAATGGATAATATCGACGATACAGCTCGCAAACATTTACTCGTTGATGTAGGTGAGCTTTCCCTCGTAGATTTCCTTTGCCGCCTGACTGATCGGCTTTTCCAGAATGTCGCTCGTGAAGTTCATGGGCTGATCGATGATCTGCCGCGCGCGCTTGGCGGCGAGACAGCACAGAACGTAGCGGTTTCCCACCGAGGAAACCATCTTGTCAACCGGGGGTTCGTGTATCATATCCGTTTCTCCTTCTTCAAATCTTCGATAATATGGTTCACTTCCTGCGCACACCGGCAAACATCGTCGTTTACCACGCAGTAGTCGTACCTGTCCTTTTGCGCAAGCTCCGCCTTCGCGGCGTTATATCTTCTCTTCAGGCTCTCCTCGGTCTCGGAATTCCTGCCCGACAGCCGGGACAAAAGCTCCTTTTCGTCGGGGGGCAGAAGGAAGATGAGCGCGGCTTCGGGCATCAGCTCCTTGACGCGGAGTGCGCCCTGCACGTCAAGTTCGAGAAGGACGTCCCGTCCCTCTCCGATCCGGTCGAGCACAAACTGTTTCGGCGTCCCGTAACGGTTGCCGTAGATCTCGAAATGCTCCAAAAACTCGTCGTTTGCGAGCATATCGTCGTACTTTCGGTCATCGACAAAGAAGTAGTTGACCCCTTCGACCTCTCCCGCGCGCGGTTTTCTCGTCGTTGCGGAGACCGAAGGGACGATTTCGGGGTGCGCCTTAAGGAGTTCCTTGCAGACGGTGCCCTTTCCGACCCCGCTCGGACCGCTCACGACGACGACAAGTCCTCTATTCGACATTCTGAACCTGCTCCCTGATCTTCTCGATCTCGCTCTTTAACCGCAATCCCTGTTCGGTGACCACGAGGTCGTTGGATTTGCTGCAAATCGTATTTGCCTCTCGGTTGAACTCCTGCACGAGAAAGTCCAGCTTGCGCCCCTGCGGCGTCCTCTCCTTCAGCATATTCCGCATCTGCGCGATGTGGGACTCGAGACGGGCAATCTCCTCGTCAATGCTCGCCTTGTCGCAGAAGAACGCGACTTCGTTCAAGAGCCTCGCCTCGTCCACGGCGATGCCGGAGAGCGCCTCCTCCATTCTCGCGCGGAGCTTTTCGCGGTAATCCGCGACGACGCCGGGCGCCCGCCCCTTGATAACCCGAAGCGCAGCCTCGACTTCGGCAAGTTTCGCCGCGAGGTCCGCGGCAATGTTTTTGCCCTCTGTCTCCCGCATCCCGTTGAGCGCGGCGCAGGCGTTCTCCGCCGCCTCGAGGAGCAGAGCTTTCAAGACCTCTTCGTCCTCCTCGGGAAGTTCGGGGCGAACGACGTCCGGACACTTCATGAGCGTACTCACCGTAAAGTCCTCTTCGAGCACCGGGAAGTTGTCCCGCAGCACCGTATAGGCGTCGAAATACCCTTCGGCAAGTCCGGTATCCACTCGCACCGGGCGCGCAATCTCCCGCTCGTCGCGGTAACTCACATAGACGTCGCACCGCCCCCGCGCAAGATTTGCGGAAATTGTTTTGCGCAAGGCGTCCTCGAAGGGCAAAAACACCTTTGGCATCTTGACGGAAAGGTCGAGAAAGCGGTTGTTGACGGTCTTACATTCCACCGTCACGACGCGCCCCTCCCGCGAAAGCTCGCATTTTCCGTAACCTGTCATGCTCTTCATATCACTTCTCCAATTCCTCTTACTTCTCCAATTCTTCCGCGAGGATCTTGTTCACGGTCTGCGGATTCGCTTTTCCCTTGGTCGCCTTCATGACCTGTCCCACAAAGAAGGCAACCGCCTTCTTGTTTCCCGCCTTGTAGTCCGCGACGGGTCGGGGATTCGCGGCGATAATCTCGAGGATTGCCTTCCGGATCGCGTCCGAATCGTCCACCTGCCTGAGTCCTTCGCGCTCCACGATCTCCTCGGGGTCTTCGTCCTTGACCCAAAGCATTTCAAAAATCTTCTTTGCACCCGCCTGATTGACGACCTGCTTTTCGTAGATTTCGAGAAGTTTTGCAAAATGTTTCGCGGCAAAGGGCACCGAAAACTCTTCGCTCTCCGTCTCCTTGCACTTCCGCAGAACCTCGCCCATCATCCAGTTGGAGACGGTCTTGGGTTTGTCGTACAGCGCCACGGTCTCCTCAAAGAAGTCCGCGAGTCCGCGGTCGGCGGTCAGCACCTCCGCGTCGTAGGCGGGCAAGCCGAATTCGGTCTCGTATCTCGCCTTTCGCGCCGCGGGAAGTTCGGGGAGTTCCGCGCGGATTTCCTCCACCCGCTCGGACGCGAGCACGACGGGCACGAGGTCGGGCTCGGGGAAGTATCTGTAGTCGTGCGCGTCCTCTTTGGTGCGCATGACAAAGCTCTTTCCCTTCGCGTCGTCCCAGCGCCGGGTCTCCTGCTCGACCACGCCGCCGCGGTCAAGAATTTCCGCCTGCCGTTTCGCCTCATAGACCATGGCGCGGTAAGCCGCCTTGAAACTGTTGACGTTCTTCATCTCCGAGCGAACGCCGAATTCCTTTGCCCCCGGCTTGCGGAGAGAGAGGTTGACGTCGCACCGAATAGAGCCCTGCTCCATCTTGCAGTCCGAAACGCCCGTATATTTCAAAATGGATTTGAGCGTCTCGAGGAAGGCGAGCGCCTCCTCGGGGGAACGCATATCCGGTTCGGTCACGATTTCGATGAGCGGTACGCCGCAGCGGTTGTAGTCCACGAGCGTGCCCTCTCCCCACTCGCTGTGCACGAGCTTTCCTGCGTCCTCCTCGAGGTGAATGCGGTTGATGCGGACGGATTTTTTCACGCCCTCCACCGCAAAATCCAGTCTGCCGTTCTTGCAGAGCGGGAGCGGAAACTGCGAAATCTGATACGCCTTGGGAAGGTCGGGATAATAGTAATTCTTCCGGTCGAATTTGGAGAAGGTCTCAATCTCGCAGTTTAGGGCGAGACCCGCCTTGACCGTGTAATCGACCGCCGTGCGGTTCAGGACGGGAAGGGTGCCGGGGTGTCCCGAACAGATGGGACAGCACCGCGTGTTGGGCTTGCCGCCGAACCCGTTTTCGCAGGAGCAGAACACCTTGGATTTGGTCTTGAGTTCGCTGTGCACCTCAAGTCCGATGACTATCTCGTAATCCATTTCGCGCCCTCCCTGCTCTCGTAATATTCTGCCGCGTTAAAGATTTCCCCCTCCGAGAAAGCGGGTCCCATGAGCTGTACGCCGATGGGGAGTCCCTTCGCACTCTTTCCGCAGGGAATGGAGATCGCGGGCAGACCCGCGATATTCGCCGCCACGGTAAAGACGTCGGACATGTACATCGTCAGCGGGTCCTTGGACTTCTCCCCGAATTTGAACGCCGTGGTCGGGCTCGTGGGAGAGATGAGAAGGTCGCATTTTTCAAACGCCTTGGCGCAGTCCTCCTTGACAAGGGTACGGACTTTGAGCGCCTTTAAGTAGTACGCGTCGTAGTAGCCCGAACTCAACACATAGTTGCCGAGCATAATTCTGCGCTTGACCTCCGCGCCGAATCCCTCGGTGCGGGAACGCACATAGAGATCGACGAGATTGTCGAAATCTTTGGCGCGGTAGCCGTATTTGACGCCGTCGAAACGGGAGAGATTGCTCGCCGCCTCGGCACAGGCGATGATATAATAGACCGCAAGTCCCACGTCCGTGAGGGGCAGGGAGACCTCGACGAGCTCCGCCCCCTCCGCCTCGTAAAAGGCGATGGTTTTCTCCACGGCGGCGCGCACCTCGGGATCCGTCCCCTCGATAAAATACTCCTTGGGAACGCCGAGTTTCAGCCCCTTGACGCTCCCCCGAATACTTTTCGTAAAGTCGGGATATTCCCGGACAAAGCTCGTGGATTCGAGGGGGTCGTGCCCCGCGAGCACGTTCATCATGAGCGCACTGTCCCGGACGCTCCGGGTAAAAGGTCCGATTTGGTCGAGCGACGAACCGAAAGCGATGAGCCCGTACCGGGAAACCGTGCCGTAGGTGGGTTTGAGTCCGACGATTCCGCACACGGACGCCGGCTGACGAATCGAGCCGCCCGTGTCCGACCCGAGGGAAGCAAACGCGAGGGACGCGCCCACCGACGCCGCGCTCCCGCCCGAGGAACCGCCGGGCACATACTCGGGATTCACGGGGTTCTTGACCTTGCCGAAATAACTCGTCTCGTTGGAGGAGCCCATCGCGAATTCGTCCATGTTGGACTTGCCGAGAATGACCGCGCCGGCTGCGTCCAACTTTTTGACGACGGTCGCATCATAGGGCGGAATATAGTTTTCGAGAATTTTGGAACTGCAAGTCGTGCGGACGCCGTCCATACAGATGTTGTCCTTTACGATGACGGGCACGCCCAAAAGCGCGCCGCTCTCCCCGCGGGACAGTCTCTCGTCCGCGCGTTCCGCCGCCCGCATCGCCCGCTCGGCGCAGAGGGTATTGAGTGCGTTTAAATCGCTCTTTTCGATGTTGTCGAGACAGAGCCGGGTGAGCTCCTGCGCGGAAATCTCCCTGTCGCGGAGTTTTTCCGAAATCTCGGTGATGTTGAGTCTGTTGTATTCGGTCATCCTTCCACCACCTTCGGCACGAGATATGCCGTATCTTCGCGCTCGATCGCGCTCCGCATCAAAAGCTCGGGGTCTGTCGAGGGCTTTGCCTCGTCCTCCCGGAGCACGTTTTCGAGGGGGAACACGTTGGAGCAAGGCTCCACGCCCTCGGTATCCACGCGGTTGACCTTGCCCACGTGCGCGAGAATCCCGTCGAATTCCTTGCGGAACACTTCGGTCTCCTCCTCGTTGAAAGCAAGCCGCGAGAGCTTGGCGATATAGGTGACATCCTGTTTGGTAACGCCCATTTGTTTTCTCCGTTGTCGTACTGTCGCAGAGCCGCCCTCGGGCAACTCTACCTGATAGATTATTATATCATTTCTTCCAAAATTTTTCAACCGTTCCCGCCCTGTTTTTTGAGCCGTTCGGCAAACTCCTCTTCGGAGAGCACGGGAATCCCGAGCTTTTTCGCCTTGTCGAGCTTTGAGCCGGCGGCGTCTCCCGCAACGACGAGGGTGACGCTCTTTGAAACGGTATCCGCGGTGTTCCCGCCCCGTTCCTCGATGAGCTTTTTCGCCTCGCTCCGCTTGAATCCCGCAAGCGTCCCCGTCAAAACGACGGTCTCCCCCGCAAACGCGCCCTCCCGGGTCGTCTGCCGCTCTTCCACCCGAACTTCCGCAAGCAGTTGCGCGAGCATGTGCTCGTTCTCGGGGTCGGCAAACCAGTCTGCGAGGGACGCCGCCACGATGTCCCCGACGTCGGGCACGGTCTTGAGGGTCTCCGCGTCCGCGTTCCTCAACTCGTCCAGCGTAAACCGCGCGGCGAGGTCCTTCGCCGTCTTTTTTCCCACATTGGGAATTGCCAGCGCGAAGAGAAATTCCGCCAGTCCCCGCCCCTCTCTCGACTGCTCCACGGACGCGAGCACGTTGCCGCTCTTCTTGTCCTTAAAGCCCTCCAACCCGAGCAAATCCTCGGCGTTGAGCCGATAGAGCTCATAGGGTTTTGTCAGCCCCTTTGTGCGGTAGAGCTGTTCGAGAATTTTCTCCGAAACGCCGTCGATGTCCATCGCCTCCCGGGAACAGAAATGCGTGAGCCTGCCCACGATTTGGGGCGGACACCCCCCGCGGTTTTTGCAGAACAGGTGCGCGCCCTCCCGCACGAGCGGAGTGCCGCAGGCAGGGCAAACGTCGGGAACGGGAATCTCCCTGCTCTCGGGATACTCCTGCGCGATGCCGAGTATTTCGGGAATCACGTCGTTGGAACGCCGCACAAACACCCGGGAAGGAAGCCTGACGCCCTTTCTCGCGATGTCGTCCGCGTTGTTGAGGGTGGCGCGGGAAACCGTCGCCCCCGCAAGTTCGCAGGGCTCTAATATCCCGATGGGCGTGAGTTTGCCCGTCCGCCCCACCTGCCACGCGACGTCCAAAAGGTCGGTCGAAACCTCTTCCGCCTCGAATTTGAAAGCAATCGCCCACTTGGGGAATTTATCGGTATAGCCGAGCTCTTCCCGGAGCGCAAAATCGTCCACCTTGACAACCGCGCCGTCGATGAGATAGTCGAGCTTCGGGCGGCGCTCCTCGATGACCTTGAGCGCCTCTGCGATCTCCTCGTAGCTTTCGCAGACAAAGATGTCGGGATTCACCTTGAATTTCTGCGCCCTCAAAAATTCGAGACTTTGCGCCTGCGAAGAGAGTTTTTGGATTTCGTCCTCGGGCGCGGGTTCGAAATCGTTGACCGCATAGAAGAAAATGTCCAGCCGCCGCGATGCGGTGACCTTCGGGTCGAGGTTGCGAATCGCGCCCGCGACCCCGTTTCTCGCATTCTTCAAGGGCTCTTTCGCGGTCTCGTTGTAGCTCTTGAGCGCGGAAAGGCGCATGATTCCCTCCCCCTGCACGTCCAGCCTGCCCTTGAAGGGAATGGTCAGAGGAAAGCTCCGAATGGTGAGCGCCTGTTCGGTCACGTCCTCCCCCTTGACGCCGTTGCCGCGAGTCGCCGCCCGAACGAACTTCCCCCCTTCGTAGGTGAGATTGAGCGTCAGACCGTCGAACTTGTATTCGACGGTATAGCGCGGCGCTTTTGCGCGCTCGCAGAACGCCGCGAGTTCCTCGAGCGTCTGCGCCTTGTCCAAACTGTACAGTCTGTTTCTGTGCACGACGGAGACAAAGCCCTTCAGCGGCTCCCCTCCCACGCGGCGGGTAGGCGAATCCGGGAGGCGGATTCCCGTCTCCCGTTCCATTCTCACGAGCTCGTCATAGAGCCTGTCATATTCCTTGTCCGAGACAATGGGCTCGTCCAAAACATAATAGCGGTGCGCGTAATCGTTTAAAAGATTGACGAGCTCCTGCATTTCCATAATCAGTTCCTCCTTGCGGCGGTGTCACAGCAGTGTCAAAGGCGCGTACTCGAGCGCAAGCGTCTTGACTCCCGCGCCCTTAAACCCGATGTCGCAATAGACGTTCGCGCCCTCGTTCTTGACGCTGACGATCACGCCCTCGCCGAATTTCGGATGCGACACCTTCGCGCCCGGCTTGAATTTGGATACGTCCTTCTTCCCCCCGGCGGGTGCGGGCGACTGTTTGATAAAATTGGACGTAATCGTCTGAAACGCCTTGGAATTCGGGGAATCGTCCGGCATATCCTTTGCGAAACTGCGCCCCATGCCCATCGCGTCCGAACCCATGCCGTAGGCGCTCACGCGGTCGCCGTCCCAGTTTCGGGAAGACTTCTGCTGTGCAAGTGCGGGCAGGACGGGCGCAAGCTCGCCGAGAAAGGTGCTCGGGAGCAAATTCTGCCGCTTTCCGTACATGAATCGGGACTGCGCCCGCGTCACGTACAGCCGTTCCTTCGCGCGGGTAATGGCGACGTACATGAGCCGCCGCTCCTCCTCGAGTTCGCTTTCCTCAAACCTCATCACGGGAAAAATGGTCTCGTCCAATCCGCAGATAAACACGACTTTGAACTCAAGCCCCTTGACCGCGTGCACGGTCGCAATGGTGACGGCGTCCCCGCTCTCCTCGTCGGTATCCGAGGACAGCGAAACTTCGGCGAGGAATTCCGAAAGCCCCGCGCCCTCGTTGAGCTTCTCGAATTCGATGACCGAACTCAAAAACTCGTCGATATTGAGCCGTTTATTTCGGCTTTCCTCGTCCTCTCCCTCGTACATGTTGCCGATTCCGGTGTGTTCAATGAGATAATTGACAAATTCGGAGAGTCCTAAAAGCTCTTTTTGCATCATCAGGTCCCGCATGAGCGCGCCGAAGGCGGAAAATTTGGCTGCCGCCGCCTTCGGAAGTCTGTTCTCCGCGGGCATATTGAGAATTTCGTCGTAGAGCGCGAGCCCGTCCTCCGCGGCAATCGCGCGAAGCGCGTTCAAAGCGCCCTCGCCGATGCCCCGTTTGGGGACGTTCGCGACGCGCAGAAAGGATTCCTCGTCGAAGGGATTGACGATGAGCCGCAGATAGGCGGTAATATCCTTGATCTCCTTGCGCTCGAAGAACTTGAATCCGCCGAACACCTTGGTCGGAATATTGTATTTCATGCACTCCTGCTCGAAGGGTCGGGAGAGCGCGTTGAGACGGATCAGAATCGCAAAGTCTGAATAGCTGTAGCCGCTGTAGGTCTTGAGCGAATTGATGACGTTGACGACGTAATTCGCCTCGGCGGTCTCGTCCCGGGCGACGTTGCACTCGAGGCGCACGCCCTCGCTGTTCTCGGTGTAGAGGGACTTGTCCATGCGGGAATGGTTGTTTCGGATGACGCAGTTTGCCGCCTCGAGAATCTTTTTGGTCGAACGGTAATTTTGCTCGAGCTTAAAGACCTTTGCGTCCGGAAAATCCCTTTGAAAGTGAAACACGTTCTCAACGGTTGCTCCGCGGAAAGAATAAATGCTCTGATCGTCATCTCCAACAGCAAACAAATTCCGGGATTTTGCCGTGAGCAATTTAACCATATCATACTGAATGGTGTTGGTATCCTGAAATTCGTCAATATGAACATATCGAAACTTATTTTGATAATATTCCCTCACGGCGTCAAAATCTCGCAATAAGTGATATGCTTTTACCAAAAGGTCGTCGAAATCGAGGGCGTTTGAAGTTTTCAGCCGCTCCTCGTACCGCAGAAAGACGCGCACGACGTCCCGGATATCCTTTGCTCCCTCGAAATTCTTATAGTAATCCTCGGGGGACATATCCTCGTTTTTGGCGCTTGAGATATGGAAACGGCAGGTCTTTAAAAAGCCCTCCTCCTCGATTCCGAAATCCTTGATGATCTGCTTTAAAACCCGCTCCTTTTCCGACTCGGTATAGATGGTAAAGTCCCTCGTATATCCGAGTAGTTTTCCTGATTCACGAAGCATACGATTACACATACCGTGAATTGTTCGTATCCACATTGGCGGACTTGACATACCCATATATTCAAGTCTTTCTTTCATTTCTTTCGCAGCTTTATTCGTAAAGGTAATTGCAAGAATTTCCTCTTGTGGTATATTTAAATCATTCACCAAGCGATATACGCGGTATGTAAGCACTCTCGTTTTTCCGCTCCCCGCGCCCGCGAGCACGAGGACGGGACCTTCGGTCTGCATGACGGGGGCAAGCTGTTCGGCGTTCAGTTCTCTTTCGTAAAGTATCATTGTCTTTTCAGCCTCTTGATGACGGTTTTGTATCCCTCGCTCCCATAGACGAGACAGCGGTTGATGCGGGAAATGGTCGCAGTAGAAGCCCCGGTCTTTTCGGCGATTTCATGATAGGTTCTCCCTTCGTCGAGAAGGAGCGCGACCTCGAAACGCTGCGCGAGCGACTGTAGTTCGTTGACGGTGCAGAGATCCTCGAAGAACCGATAGCAGTCCTCCTCGCTCTCGAGCTCAAGAATTCCGGCAAAGAGCTTGCCGATCGCCTCGTTTTCGAATTTGGAATGATACATACCTCACCCTCACTTGGATTGTTGGTTCTATTTTAACACTTTAATGTCTTAAAGTCAAGAAAGGCATTCGACTGTTTCTTCGGAACACCTTGACTTTCCGCAGAATAAGGTGTACAATTCGAACTATCATATGGAGGGAATTAAGATGAAATTAAAAAGGTTGCTTTTGACGACCATTTTCTCATCGTTTCTGCTCGTCGGTACGGCGTGCGGGCGGCGATACGTCTATCCGTTTGGAAAACGTCGCGATTGACAATTTTTCGGCATACGCCTCTCTTGCCGCAGGCATCACCAACGCGGGCGTCTCGACGAAAAGTTTTCCCGCGAACGCCGCTTTTGCGTCGTATGCTCCGTTCATATCTTCGTCGCTCACCCCCATCAATCAAGCCGAAGGCACACACTGTCTCATCGACAGCAAAACCGGAAAATATTATCCTCTTCCCAAAGACTTGGGAAACCATGCCAGCCTCTTTCTCGGACTTCACGTCAAAGAACCTTCCCTTGGTCAAGACTATCAGACGAACGCCGCCTTTTACGAGTACGGAAACGCCATCCTCTTTGCAGCAAAGACATCGGAACGAGATCATGATTTTTACACCTACTACAGCGCGGAAGTCGTGAACGGAGAACTGAAAATCGAGGAACGGATCAAGAGCAGCGGTCTCCCGGGTAACGATTTTTGCTTTGCCGACCGATACGGAAACATGTATTTCACCGATGAGATAAGGCAAAGTTTTAATCCGAACCTCAAAAGGGATATCACCGACTATCCGATTTCGGCGATTCTGACAGCGGCGGGAACACTCAAAAGACCCGAAAACAAGCCCTCCATGTTCCTCTCCTTAAACGGCGTCGTCTATCTCTCTGACCTCTCCCACAGCGCCGACGCGCAGGGCAACCTCGTCGAGAACGCATTGCAGACCTGCGGTTTGACCATGCATCCGAGCGCGCTCCTCTTTACCGAGGGCAACGTGTCCTACTATTTCGACAGTACACGCTACGAACAAGAAGAGACTTCTCTTCAAGGGCAAGGCAACTATATCTACACCTATTCGATTTACAAGGTCACCCGTTTAAACGATATCGAATTCACCTACGAAAAGATTTCCTTCCTCGAATCCCCGGAGTCCTTGAGCGACGACAGCGGCGTTTTCAAATATCAACACGCAGCCGCGGGCGGAAAATTCTTCTATCTTCAAAACAACGCCGTCGTCGAAGTCGAACCCGACACGGGCGAGAGAACGCCGCGCACCTTCGACTTTGTATTCCAATTCAACACCATCGAGGGAGACGCGCTCGGAAACATCTACTACACGGGAATCAACAGCTCCGCCAAACAGGTCACGGGCATCATCTTCCCCGATGGCACCTACACCGAAAACGTCAGCGAAGTTCCCTTCCGGGTCAGCTATATCCAACCCCTCAACCGAATTTTCTTTTGAACAAGAAAAAGAGAGAGCTTCTGCCCTCTCTTTTTTATTTTCACTCACCGAGTCTCCCGCTCAAGCTCCACTTTGACCTCACTGTCTCTCCCGCTCAATCTCCTCTTTGACCCTGCGGAATTTCTCGGAAGTCTCAAAAATCATCTTCTGTCTCTTCGCGCAGTCCGCCCGTTCGAAGGCGTCGCCCTCGACGAGCAGGCGAATGGGATTCAAAATCTGTTCCTCGCTCTCGAGAATATACCGCACCTTTGCCCGGAATACGGGGTCGTCGTCGTTGGGTCTTGTGAAAAACACCGTCTGCGGGTCCTGTGAGAGCCGCGCGCAGTTTGCCTCCCGCGCTTCCTTCCAATAGCCGTTCTTCATTCTCTCTTTTGCGAGATTTGCCGCGTGCCTCAAAGAATTCTTACTCATAATCCCCTCGTCAAAAATTTTGCAAAATAAAAAGACGACCGAAAACTCCTTCGGTCGTCTTGTCCTTCGTAAAATGCCTCAAAAAATAGATTTACTTGTAACTGCGCTTTCTCGCCGCCTCAGCCTTCTTCTTTCTCTTGACGCTGGGCTTCTCATAGGCTTCCCGCTTGCGCAGCTCGCCGATGATGTTGTCGCGGGCGCACTTTCTCTTAAAGCGACGGATGGCGCTGTCAAGAGACTCGTTTTCGCCGACTCTGATCGTGGACATCGAATTTCAACCCTCCTTTGTTGGGGAAGTATTAAAACCCTTTCGGGAAATAACCATTCAAAACATGTCCCATTATACCCGATTTTTTCGGAGTAGTCAAACGAAATTCCGCGCAATTTGGAAAATTTTTGCGTTCAGGCGGGATTCCAGCCCATCTTTTGCCCCGCGAGGATATGGATATGCAGGTGAAAGACGGTCTGACCCGCGTTTTCGCCCTGATTGATGACCACGCGGTAGCCGCCCTCGAGGTGCAGAATGTCCTTGAGCTTGGGAATGGTGGCAAGCATCTTGCCGAGGAGCAGACAGTCCCCCTCATCCATGTCCGAAAGATACGCGAAATGTTTTTTTGCGACCATCAGATAGTGGTACTTTGCCTTGGGGTCGATGTCGCAGAAGACGTAACAGAGATCGTCCTCGTACATCTTCTTGGAGGAAATCTCCCCCGCGATGATTTTGCAGAACAGACAGTCCTTCATATTCTCTCTCCTTTCAATCCGTCGCGGAACAGCGACGTTATTTTCACCTGACAGCATAAGCCTATCGGCGCACCGGGGACATAGACGCCCGCGTAATTGCGCGCGTGCCCGAAGGTCAGCCCCTCTTCCTCGGTCTCGCCGAGCGTCTCGAGGGTCTCCCCGAGTACCTCGAGGGTCTCCCCGACGAGTCCGGACAGATATTTTTTCTTCAGCTCCTCCGCAACCGCGCCAAGCCGCGCGAGCCGGGCGGAAACGACCTCTTTCCCGAGCATACCGAGGGATTCCGCCCGCGTCCCCTTCCTGCGGGAATAGGGAAAGACATGCATTTCAAAGAACCCCGCCCGCCGCACAAGGTCGAGGGTCTCTTCGAAATCCTCTTCCGTCTCGGTGGGAAAGCCCACGATGACGTCCGTCGTCAGCGCGGCGTCCGGGAAATATTCCCGAATCAGCGCGCACCGCGCGAGATATTCCTCTCTCGTGTATTTTCTGTTCATGTCCCGGAGCACCCGGTCGCTCCCGCTCTGTAGGGAGAGGTGGAACTGCGGACAGAACCGCGCAAGTTTCTTCGCCGCCCCGAGCAGGTCACGGGTCACCGCGCCCACCTCGAGCGAACCGAGCCTGACCCGCTTGTCCGTCCCCGAAAGCGCTTCGAGAAGTTCAGGGAGCGAACTCCCGACGCCCCTGCCGTAGTCCGAAAGATTGATGCCGGTCAGGACGATTTCCTCCGTCCCGGTATTTTCTCGAATCTCGGCGAGCACGCTCCCGGGCGCTCTCGACCGACTCCTGCCCCGCAGGTAGGGCACGATACAGTACGAACAGAAATTGTTGCACCCGTCCTGCACCTTGACGTAGGCGCGTGTACGCACGTTCTTGGGAAGGAGCGAATCGTCAAACCTCTCCTCCTCGGCGATGTGCACGCCGCTCTCCGCGAGCCGACCGGGAATGGAGAATTTCCCCATCGTGCCGAGCACAAGCCCGTTTTCCGCGAGAAATTTATCGGGTTCTTTCTGCGAGGCACAGCCGCACACGACAATCTTTGCCCGCGGGTGCGCCTTCGCCAGCCGGTGAAAGACCTGACGGGACTTTCGCTCGCCCTCGTTCGTGACCGCGCAGGTGTTGAGGATATAGAGTTCGCAATCCTCGGAGAGGGACTCCGTCACCTCCCACCCGAGCTCCTCGAGCCGCCGCACGAGTGCAAAACTCTCGCACTGATTGACCTTGCACCCGAGTGTAAAGACGCACGCTTTCACTTCGCCGCCTCCATCTCCCCGAGCGCGTACATGACCACCGCACCCGCCGCAATCGCCGCGGTCTCCGCGCGCAGAATCCTCCTGCCCAGCGACGCGGTACGCGCGCCCGCGCGCTCGGCAAGCTCCGCCTCCGCCCGGGTAAAACCGCCTTCGCTCCCGACGATAAACCCGACCCTGCTCCCCTTCGGAACGCCCGCAAGCGCGTCCGAGAGACTTCTCTCTTTCTCGAATTCGCACAGATAGATGAGCGCGTCGAACTCCCGCCCGAAAATTTCGGCAAAGGGAATCGCGCGCTCCACCTTCATGACGTAAGCCCGCCCGCACTGTTTCGCGCTCTCGAGCGCGACGCGGTTGAACCGCTCGATCTTTTTTTCGTCCGCCTTCGCGACGGTATTTTCGGAGAAAAAGGGCACAACCCGCCGAATGCCGAGTTCGGAGAGTTTCTGCACCTCGAGCTCGGTGTTGTCCCCCTTCAGAAGACCGACGAACGCCGTCACGTCCGCCTCCGCCTCGCAGAGATTGCGGGCGCGGGAGAGCACCCGAAGGGAAACGGACTTTCTGCCGATCTCCTCGACGCGGCAGAGACAGTCCGTGCCGTCCCCGTTGCAGACGATGACTTCCTGCCCCGCCCGCGCGCGCATGACGTTGGCGAGGTGGTTGTACTCACTCCCGGACATCTCGAATCTTTCCGGAATTTCCCCCTCTACAAAGTAACGCTTCAAGCCCATGCGCTACGCCTCCGAACGGAGCAGGATACAGTCCCACTCCCCTTTTTCGAGGTGTTTTGCCACGCGGAAACCCTTTTCGGCATAAGCTTTTTCCACGTCCCCGAGCCGGGAATGGATGATTCCCGAGAGGATAATGGAACCGCCCGGCTCGAGATGTTCCCCGATATCCGCCGAGAGCGCGATCAGAACGTCCGCCACGATATTGATGAGAATGACGTCCGCGCGCACGTCCTTCTGTTTCAGAAGGTCCCGGCACTCGACGTCGATTTCACCCTCGCAGTCATTGAGTTTCGCGTTGATTTTCGCCGAATCCACGGCGACGGGATCGATGTCGCAGAGGTACGCCGAGCGCGCGCCGAGCTTGTGCGCGGCGATTCCGAGAATTCCGCTCCCGCACCCGACGTCGATGACGGACTTTCCCGCGACGCCCGCCGCCTGCATCATCTCGATGCACAGCGAAGTCGTCTCGTGCTCCCCCGTGCCGAACGCCATGCCGGGATCGATCTTGACCACGGTCTTATCCCCCCCGTACTGCTCCCAGACGGGCAGAATGACGACCTCGCCGATTGGAATGGCGCGGTAATGCTTTTTCCAGATATTGAACCAGTCTTGGTCGTCGATTTTCCGAGCGGACATCTCAAGACTCCCGAGCGGAATCTCCGTCCGCGCCGCGAGCGCGTCCAGCCTCTCCCGAAGCGCGGTGATTCCCTCCGACTCCTTTTCCTCGGGCACAAACCCCTTGACAAGCACGACTTCGGGCATGTTTTTCCAGAGCGAATCGTCGATGTAGTCCCAGACCCTCCCCGCCTCGATGAGGTGCAAAACGTCCCGGCGGTCGCAGATTGCCACGCCCCCGTTGCCTCCCGGGTACTCGTCAAAGAGATCCGCGACAAGTTCCGCTCCCTCCGTTGTCGTATGTATCGTAATTTCCGTCCACTGCATATCGAACGCTCCGCATTTTTCTTCCATTTTATCACAAAAAAGAAAGCGCGTCAAAACAAACGCGCTTCTCTTCTCTATTTCCGATAGACCTCGTTCATGGACTGTTCAAACGCCTTGGTCTTGGGCGTATTCTTGTCTCCGAGTTCCGCGTAGAACTTTCGGAGCGCCTCCTTCTGCGAGGAAGAGAGGGATTTCGGGGTCTCCACCGAGACGGTGACGTACATGTCCCCCGTCACGCCGCGCGAGCGAACGCCCTTGCCGCGTATGTAGAGCACATACCCGCTCTGCACGCCCTCGGGCAGAGTCTGCGAAATCGTCCCGTCGATGTACGGAATCTCCACCTTGCCGCCGGTGACCGCCTGCATCATGGAGACCGTAATCTCGCAGAAGAGGTCGTTCCCCTTCCGCTTGAGCAGTTTGTGCGGACGCACCGCGATATTGAGGAGCAGATCCCCGTTCGGACCCGCGCCGTTGGGACAGGCGTCCCCCTCCCCGCGCACGCGCACGATGTTGTCGTTGTCCACGCCCGCCGGAATATCTACCTTAAGATTTTTGGGTTTTCTGTTGAACCCCTTTCCGCCGCAGTCCGGGCATTTCTCCTTGATGATTTTCCCCGTACCGCCGCAGGCGTCGCAGGGACGCACGTTGATGGTCTGCGAGAACAGGGACTGCGAAACGTACTGAATCTTTCCCGTGCCCTTGCATTTGGGGCACTTGTCGAACGCCTTTCCGTCCTTCGCGCCCGTGCCCTTGCAGGAGGAACACGCCTCGTTCTTGTTAAAGCTGATGTCCTTTTTGGTGCCCTTTACGGCTTCCTCGAAGGTCAGCACGAGGTTCATGCTGATGTCCTTTCCACGGGTTTGAGCGGAAGCGCCTTGCCTTGCGCCTCCGCCCGTGAACATATTGAAAATGTTGTTGATGATATCGTCCCCGAAACCGCCGCCCGAGAAGTCGAAACCCGACCCGCCGAATCCGGCGAATCTTCCCTCGAGTTCCGCGTCGTACTGCGCGCGCTTCCCCTCGTCGGAAAGAGTCTCGTACGCCTCGTTGACCTCCTTGAACTTCTGCGCCGCCGCGTCGTTGTTGGGGTTCAGGTCGGGATGGTACTTCTTCGCAAGTTTGCGGTAACTCGACTTGATCTCGTCCGCAGTCGCCGTCTTTTCGACCCCGAGGACCTCATAAAAGTTTTGTTTTGCCATTTGTATTCTCTCGAAAATTCAGGGTCGTTCCGCCCGGCGCTTACTGCGCGGAGCCGTCAAACTCGTTGGGGTTGCCCGGGTTCGGATTCTGCGCCTGTGCCTCCGCCTGCGCCTGCTGATAGAACTTCGTAAAGATGTCTGCGCTTCCGTCCTGCAGCTTCTTGAGCGCGGCGCGGAGCTCCTCGGCGTCCTCCGAGTTCATGTGCCCCTTGGCGTCCTCCATCTCGGCGTTCAGCTTCGCCTTCTCCTCCTCGGAGAGCTTGTCGCCGGACTCCTTCATGAACTTTTCAATGGAGAAGATCATGTGGTCGAGCTCGTTTCTCGCGTCCACGACCTCCTTTCTCTTCTTGTCCTCTTCGGCGAACTGCTCGGCGTCCTTGACCGCCTTGTCGATTTCCTCTTCGGAGAGGTTGGAGGACGCAGTAATGGTCATATCCTGACTCTTACCCGTGCCCTTGTCCTGCGCGGTGATGCGCACGATGCCGTTCGCGTCGATGTCGAAGGTAACTTCGATCTGCGGAATTCCGCGGGGCGCGGGAGCGATTCCCGTCAGTTGGAATCTGCCGAGCGTCTTATTTGCCGAGGCAAACTCGCGCTCGCCCTGCAACACGTGAATATCTACGGAAGTCTGATTGTCCGCCGCGGTCGAGAACACCTGCGACTTCTTCGCGGGGATGGTGGTATTTCTCGGAATGAGCTTGGTGAACACGCCGCCGAGCGTCTCGATGCCGAGGGAGAGCGGGGTGACGTCGAGGAGCAGAACGTCCTTGACCTCGCCCGCGAGCACACCGCCCTGAATCGCCGCGCCGATTGCGACGCACTCGTCGGGGTTGATGCCCTTGAAGGGTTCCTTGCCCATGGTATTCTTGACCATCTCCACGACGGCGGGAATTCTCGTCGAGCCGCCCACGAGGATGACCTTTTCAACGTCCGCAGGCGAAAGTTTCGCGTCCGCGAGCGCCTGTTTCATGGGACCTTCCGTCGCTTTGACGAGGTGCTCTGTAAGGGTGTCGAACTTCTGCCGCGTGATAGTAATGTCAAGGTGTTTGGGTCCGTTGGCGTCCGCGGTGATGAAGGGCAGATTGACGTTTGTCGAACTCATGCCGGAGAGCTCGATTTTTGCCTTCTCCGCCGCCTCTTTCAGTCTCTGCATCGCCATCTTGTCCTTGGACAGATCCACGCCGTCCGAGGTCTTGAAGGACTCAACCATATAGTCGATGAGGCATTTGTCAAAGTCGTCGCCGCCGAGCATGTTGTTGCCCGCCGTCGCGAGAACCTCGAACACGCCGTCCCCGATTTCGAGAATGGAGACGTCGAAGGTGCCGCCGCCGAGGTCGTAAATGAGAACCTTGTGGTTCGCGCCCTCGGACTTATCCAGTCCGTAAGCGAGCGCCGCCGCGGTGGGCTCGTTGATGATACGCAGAACGTCGAGTCCCGCGATTCGTCCGGCGTCCTTGGTCGCCTGACGCTGACTGTCCGTAAAGTACGCGGGCACCGTGATGACCGCCTGCGTGACCTTCTCGCCGAGATAGCTCTCCGCGTCCGCCTTGAGTTTGGCGAGAATCATCGCGGAAATCTCCTGCGGCGAGTAGGACTTGTCGTCGATTTTTACCTTGTAATCGCTTCCCATCTTGCGCTTGATGGAGCTGACGGTGCGGTCGGGGTTGACGACAGCCTGACGCTTTGCGACCTGACCAACGAGCCGTTCCCCGTTCTTTTGAAATCCCACGACGGAAGGCGTGGTGCGCGCGCCCTCGGGATTGGGAATGACAACGGGCTCCGTGCCCTCTATGACCGCCACGCAAGAGTTGGTGGTGCCGAGATCGATACCGATAATTTTAGACATAATCTATTTCCTCCGAAAATTTTTTACTTTTTTATGCTTCCTCTTCGGGAGCCTTGCCGACAATCACCTTTGCGGCGCGGACGACGCGGTTCCCGTACATATAGCCTTCCTGAATCACGTTGATGACCTTTCCCACCTTGTCCGGCTCCGCGTCCTGCATGAGCACGGCGTCGTGCAGATTGTGGTCAAACTCCTTTCCGAGGCTCTCGTACATTTTCACGTTCATATTGCCGAGAACGTCCGAAAGCTGCCCGAAAATCATCTGAACGCCGACGAGAATGTTCTCGTCGTGAATGGACGAAATCGCTCTTCCGAAATTGTCCAGAACGGGCAGGAGCTTTTCCGCGAGCGAAACCGCCGCGTCCTCCTTCGCCTTTTCGTTGATTTCGGCATTGCGCCGCCGATAGTTGTCAAAATCCCCTTTGAGCCTCGTGTAGAGGGTCTGAAACTCCGCCGCTTGGAGCGCGACCTTCTTGGACTGTTCGGCTTCCGCCTTCGCGTCCTCCGCCGCTTTTTTGAGCGCCTCGTTCTCCTCTGCGAGCCCCTCGCAGACCTCTTTTAGCTCGGACTTGTTCATCTTGGAAAAATCCGCTTTCGCCGGCTCCTCGACGACCTCCGCCGTCCGCTCCTCCGAAGTCTGCTCCGCTGTCCTTTCTTTGTCGTCCATTTCTACTCCTTTTCCTCCTCGTCCCTGTCCCCGGCAACGCTCAAAAGCGTCGCCTCGATGGTCTTTAAGACGTCGAAAACTTTTTTATAGTCCATGCGCACGGGTCCGATGACCCCCGCCTCCATGGATTTGCCCTGCACGTTGAAACTCGCCGAAACAACCGCGAGGTCGTCCGGGAGCTCACTCGCGTCCTCTCTCCCGATTTTGACGGCAAACTCGATGGAGCTGTCGTTGTCCGAGAGGAGCTTTGAAAGCGTATTCTTGTTCGAGATGACGGATATAAAATTTTTGGTCGCCTCGATGTCGTTGAACTCCGAATACTTGAAGATATTGGTTCCGCCCTCGAGCGCAATCTTCTCGCCCTCGCCGACAACGTAGTCCCGCAGAACGGCAAGCACGCTCTCGAAGAGTTCGCGGTAATCCTCCACCTTTTTCCCGACCTCCGCGTCCCCCGTGGACGCCGCCTCCGCGAGCGTTCTGCCCACGAAGAGCTCCCGCAAAATGGTCGCCGCGGTATCGAGATACTGTTCGGAAATCCCCTTTGTATAGAGAATGCTGTCCTTTAAAACGCTGTTCTCCGTCAGAATAATCAACAGCACGGTGTTCGCCTTGAGTGAGACGAGTTTGAGGTTCTCGATCCTCTCCTCGGCGCTCGAGAGCTTGGAGACCGCCGGGTACTCGGTGAGCTCGGAAATGACCTTCGCGGCGCTCTTGACGAGGGAATCCGCCTCGGTAATCCCGCTCCTGAAATTACTCTCGATGTAGTCGATTTCCTTCTCGTTGAGCGTACCGTTCTGCATGAGCTTTTCGATATAGAAACGGTAAGCCTTGGAGAGCGGCACTCTTCCCGCGGAAGTGTGCGGGTGTCCGAGATAGCCGAGTTCCTCGAGTTGGGAGAGTTCGCTCCGAATGGTCGCGCTCGAAAGCTCGGTCAAGTGCTTTTCGTGAATCGCCTTGCTCGAAATGGGTTCGCCGTCCACGATATACTCATCGACCACGACCTGTAGGATTTTCTTTTTTCTCTCCGAAAGATCCATATCCCTCTCTCCGTCTGGCAATCCTTACTTTCAAGTGTTAGCACTCACTCTCCCAGAGTGCCAAGATTATTCTATTACTTATTATAATGTTTGTCAACCGATTTTAAACATGCAATCTTAAAAATTTACGAGCAAAGAATTGAGCAGGTAAAACCCCTCGGGGGACACCCGCACAAATTCCTCGGTGACTTCGAGAAAGCGTCCGCACTTCTTGACCGCGTCCGCGTACTTTTTCGCGAAATCGCACCCGAATTTCCGCTCAAACGCGCCCCTCTCGAGACCTTCGCGGGTGCGGAGCGCGAGAATGATCGTCTCGTACTCGACCTCTTCGGGAGAGAGCCGCTCCTCGCCGCCCCCTTCCCCGCGCAGAAATTCGTCCAATCCTCCGTTCCAGAATCTGCGATTTCCTACGCAGGAATGCGCCCCCGCGCCGAACCCGAGATAGTCCTCTCTTCTCCAGTACCGCAGATTGTGCCGGGACTCGAATCCGGGCTTGGCGAAGTTGGACACCTCGTACCGCATGAGCCCCGCCCGCTCCAATTCGCCGAGACAGAGCTCATAGAGGTCCGCGCACAGGTCCTCGTCCGGCGCATATCCCCGGGAAAAGAGAGGTGTTCCCTCCTCGACCTTCAGCCCGTACACGGAGATGTGCGGAATCCCAAGTTCCCGAATGCGCGCAAGGTCCTCGCGCACTTCCCTCTCCCCCTGCCCGGGCAGTCCGAGCATGAGATCGACGCTCGCGTTTCCGAAGAACTCGAGCGCAAGCTCCGCCGCACGCATCGCGGTTTCCGCGTCGTGCCGCCGCCCCACCCCCGCAAGCAGGCGATTCGAAAAGCTCTGCACCCCGAGGGAAACCCGATTGAATCCCATTTCCGCATACGCCGCCGCCCGCGTCCGGTCAAAGCTGTCGGGATTGCATTCCACCGTGCGCTCCCCGCCCTCGGAGAAGGGGAACTTTTCCCGCACCGCTCCGACCGCGCGGGAAAGGCGGGCAGGACTGACCGAAGAAGGCGTCCCCCCTCCGACGTAGAGCGTCGCGCAGATTCCGTTTTCCCGCGATGCCGCAATCTCCCCGCACAGCCCTTCAAAATACTCCTCCTCCCGCGAAAAGTCGCAGGAAGAGAGAAAGCCGCAGTAATCACAGCGGCTCCGGCAGAAGGGAATATGCAGATATATCCCGAATTCTCTCATCTAATCGATTTTCAAGATGGACATGAACGCCTCGGAAGGCACCTCGACGGAACCGACTTGGCGCATGCGTTTCTTGCCCTCCTTCTGTTTTTCGAGGAGCTTTTTCTTGCGGGTGATGTCGCCGCCGTAACACTTTGCGAGCACGTCCTTGCGCATGGCTTTGACGGTCTCGCGGGCGATGACCTTTCCCCCGACGGCAGCCTGAATGGGCACCTCGAAGAGCTGACGCGGAATCGCTTCCTTGAGCTTTTCGGCAATCGCCCGCCCCCGCGCGTACGCCTTGTCCGCGTGCACGATAATGGAGAGGGCGTCGCAGATGTCCCCGTTCAACAGCATATCGAGTTTGACAAGTTCGCTCGTCTGATACCCGCAGAGCTCATAGTCAAAACTCGCGTACCCCTTGGTCCTCGACTTCAAGCTGTCGAAAAAGTCATAGATGATCTCGTTCAGCGGAAGTTTATAGTTGAGCTTGACCCTGCGCGCGTCAAGATATTGCATGTCCTCGAACACCCCGCGCTTGTCTTGACAAAGTTCCATAATCGTGCCCACGAATTCGGGGGGCGAAAAGATTTCCGCCTGAACAATGGGTTCCTCCATGGAAGAAATCTCCCCCGCGGGCGGCAGGTGCGAAGGATTGTCAACGGTCACGACGGAACCGTCGTTCTTGATGACGCGGTAGGAGACGGAAGGCGCGGTCGTAATGATATCGAGATCGAATTCCCGCTCCACCCGTTCCTGAATAATCTCCATGTGCAAAAGCCCCAGAAACCCGCACCGAAATCCGAATCCGAGCGCATTGGAGACATCGGGGTCAAAGGTGAGCGCGGCGTCGTTGAGATTGAGCTTTTCGAGCGCGTCCTTGAGGTCGTTGTATCGGGAGCCGTCCACGGGATAGATTCCCGAAAAGACCATCGGCTGAACCTTTTTATACCCCGGCAAAGGTTCGGAAAGGGGGCGCGCGGCTTCCATCACCGTGTCGCCGACGTGCGCGTCCTTGACGGACTTGATTGAGGCGGCGATATAGCCGACTTCCCCCGCGCCCAGTTCGGGCGTCGGGTACGGACGGGGATTGAACGCGCCCACCTCGGTCACCTCGAATTCCCTGCCCGACACAAACATCTTGATGCGCATGCCCGCCTTGACTTTGCCTTCGAACACGCGCACAAAGCAGATTGCGCCCTTATAGTTGTCATAGTAGCTGTCGAAAATGAGCGCCTTTAAAGGCTTGTCCTCCTCGACCTGCGGTGGCGGCACTCTCTTTACAATCTGCTCGAGAATGTCCCGGATATTGGTGCCCTCCTTCGCGGAGACGAGGGGCGCCTCGGAGGTGTCGAGTCCGATGACCTCTTCGATTTCCTTTTTGACTCCGTCCGGGTCGGCGGAAGGAAGGTCGATTTTATTGACGACGGGGATGATTTCGAGATTGTGCTCGAGCGCGAGATAGACGTTTGCAAGCGTCTGCGCCTCGATGCCCTGACTCGCGTCCACGACGAGCACCGCCCCCTCGCATGCGGCGAGCGAGCGCGAAACCTCATAGGTAAAGTCCACGTGTCCCGGGGTGTCGATGAGGTTGAAGATATATTCCTTTCCGTCCAAAGCGGTGTAGTACATGCGCACGGGCGTAAGTTTAATGGTGATGCCGCGCTCCCGCTCGAGGTCCATGGAATCGAGAAGCTGATTTTCCATGTCCCGTTTGGAGACCACCCCGGTCAGCTCGATGATGCGGTCGGCGATCGTCGATTTTCCGTGGTCGATATGCGCAATGATACAAAAATTCCGAATGTTCGCTGCTTCCATAGCTTTCATTATATTGAAAAAAACGCCGCTTGGCAATCATTTTTATTGCCTTCCGCCGTAAAATAATATATACTTTTTCTGAGAGGAGAGCGGGCACGCATGCGTGCACATTCGAGTCTCGAAGAAAAAGCACACCAAAGGTATACTTTTCCCGGAGGTATTCTCATGTCAATCGAAACCTTACTTGAAAATCTGAAGGACCGCGGCTTTACCGCGGAATTCTGCAAACCGGAAGAGGTCAAAGCTCTTGTGGAAAAACGCATCCCGAAGGGCGAGACGGTGGGCACCGGCGGCAGCGAAACGCTCAAGGAGCTCGGGCTGCTTGCGGGACTCGTCGCGGACGGGTACGCGGTCAACAATCCCTCGACCTGCGACAAGGAGTACGAGACCATCTGCCGGGAAAACCGAAACGTCAACTATTACCTCACCTCGACGAACGCGCTCACCGAAGAGGGCGAATTTGTCAACATCGACGGCAGAGGCAACCGTATCGCGAACATGATTTACGGCGTACCCAACGTCATTTTTGTTTTGGGTACGAACAAGATTGTCCCGGATATTCCCGCCGCGCTCAAGCGCATCAAGGAGGAGGCATGTCCCCCCAACGCCCGCAGACTCGGCAAAAAGACGCTCTGCGCCTACGGCAAGTGTGGTACCTGTAAAAACCTCGCCGAAAAGATGTGCAAAGCGACCCTGATTCTCTCCCACCCCTGCTCTGCGACCAATGTCCACGTATTGATTGTAGATGGCAGTTTCGGCTATTGATTCATCAAGGAGTAACATCATGAAACAATCACGCATACCCGCCGGTCATTGGCTCCGCACCCGTCCCGTCGCGCATCGCGGTCTGCACTACGGTGTCGGCGCGGAAAACTCGCTCACCGCCTACCGCCACGCCGTCGAAAAGGAATATCCCATCGAAATCGACGTACACCTCACCCGCGACGGACAGATAGCGGTCTTTCACGACGACACGCTCGACCGGGTGTGCGGAACGCCGGGCAGAGTATCCGACTTCACCGCTGCGGAGCTTTCCAAATTTAAACTTTCGGGGACGGCGGACACGATTCCCATGCTCCCGGAAGTTCTCGACACCGTCGCGGGGAAAGTTCCCCTGCTGATCGAGATCAAAGACCACAAAGACGTCGGCAAATTGGAAGAGGAACTCGCGGCACAGCTCCGCAGTTATGCGGGAGAATTTGCGATTCAGTCCTTCAATCCGCTGATTCTCAAGGAGATGAGCCGCCACGCCCCCGAATTTCTGTACGGACAGCTCGCCTGTTGGGACTACGGAAAGACCACTTCCCGCCTGAACGCGTGGATTCTGCGCACGCTCAAGAGCCGTTTCCTGTTCCGTCCCGACTTTGTCTCCTACTATATCGGCGCCCTCCCCAACCGTTACGTCACGAGCAAAAAATATACGCTCCTCTGTTGGACGGTCACGGACGAGAACGCTGAAAAGAAGGCGAAAGCTCTCGGCGCGAATATAATTTTTGAAAATTTTATTCCCGCCGCCCCCGCAAAGCCCTGACATTCACGGTGCCCACTCGACACTCCCCCCCCAAACTTTCACAGCGCCAACCGACCCACTCAACACTCCCCCGACTATCACAGCGCCAACCGACCCGCGCAACACTTTCCCCAACTCTCACGGCACCCAACCGACCCGCTCAACACTCCCCCGCCCACCACGGCACCCAACCAACCGTCAACACTCCCCCAACTCACGGCGCACACCGACTCGCGCACACTCCCCCAACTCACAGCCCCCCAACTCTCACTTCGCCCGGCACTCTAGCCGGGCATTTTTTTGTTTTTTCGTTTTTTTTCGCTCCCAAATTTTCCCTTCCCCCTTGAAATCGCCTATTGCTTGTGTTATAATAGATGAAACTTGATAAGGGAGCACAATATGAAACATTTAATCGAATTGAGCAACGAATACGGACAAAACCCGGAATTCGTCCTCGCGGGCGGGGGCAACACCTCGCTCAAGGAGGACGGATTTCTCTTTGTAAAGGGTTCGGGCACGACGCTCGCGGACATTACGGAAACGGGTTTCGTCAAAATGGAACTCTCCAAACTCGCGGCAATCATGCAAAAGAAGTATTCCGCGAACCTGAAAACCCGGGAAGCGGAAGTTCTCGAGGACCTCATGAACGCGCGCGCGCCCGGCGAGACCAAGCGCCCGAGCGTGGAGACCTCTCTGCACGCATTGATGCCCTTCCGCTATGTGGTGCACCTGCACCCCGCCCTCGTCAACGGACTGACCTGCGCCGCCGAAGGCAGAAAGGACGCCGAAAAACTTTTCGGAGAAACCTTTCTTTGGATTGACATCTGCGAACCGGGCTACACCCTCGCGGTCAAAGTACGCGACGCGCTGAACGCTTACCGCACCGCGCACGGATTGGATTGCAAACTTATTTTCCTGAAAAATCACGGTGTTTTCGTCGCCGGGGACACCCCCGATGACGTCCGCAAAACCTATGCGGAAATCATGGCAAAATTACAGAGCGCAATCAAGAGACAGCCCGACCTCTCCCCCGACCCCTCCGTTCGGGAGCGCGCCGCACAGCTCGCCCCGCCCCTGCGCGCCCTGCTCGGGGAAGAGGGGCGCACCGTCCGCTTTGAATCAAACGGCGAGACCAAACGTCTGCTCGCCGACAAGTCCGCATTTGCTCCCCTGTCCGGCGCATATACCCCGGACCATATCGTCTATTGCCGCGCCTTCGCTCTCTTTGTCCCCTACGCGGAGGAAATCGAAACGCAGTATAAAAATCTCCAAACCGCCCTCGCCGAATATATCGAAAAATACGGCGTCTCTCCGCGGCTCATCGCGGTGGAAAAG
This sequence comes from uncultured bacterium, assembly GCA_905215695.1. Lineage (GTDB taxonomy): Bacteria > Bacillota > Clostridia > Christensenellales > HGM11417 > CAJMQN01. Next base: position 68,178 of record CAJMQN010000003.1, on the reverse strand, counting down.
ACGGGCGTCTTTGTCGCGGGAAAGAATGCGAAAGCGGCAAACACCTCCGCGGCGCTCCTTCTCGACGAACTCAAAATCGCGTGCTACGCGGAATCCTTCGGCGGCTTTGAATTTATGCCCGAATACTATGTTGACTTCATCGTGAATTGGGAAGTCGAGAGTTATCGCGCCAAACAGGCGGCGGCAGCGAGCGCGGGGCGCGCGGACGGAAAGACCATCATCGTCACGGGCAGCGCGCAAGGGTTCGGTCAGGGAATCGCGGAAGACTTTTTCAAAGAGGGCGCAAACGTCGTCATCGCGGACCTCAACGACGCGCTCGCGCGTGAGGTCGCGGAAAAATGCAACGCGAACAAGGGCGCCAACCGCGCGATTGCGGTCAAGTGCGACGTGACCGACGAGAATTCCGTCAAAACTCTGCTCGAAGAGACCGTCCTCGCCTTCGGCGGATTGGACGTCTATGTCAACAACGCGGGCATCGTGCGCGCGGGTTCTCTCGAAGAGCTCACGCTCTCCGCCTTCGACCTCGTGACCAAGGTCAACTATACCGCCTATTTCCTCGGCGTCAAATACGCCTCCGCGGTCATGAAACTCGAACACCGTTTCTCCCCCGAAACTTGGTTTGACATCGTTCAGATTAACTCGAAATCCGGCTTATCGGGTTCCAACAAAAACTTCGCGTACGCCGGAAGCAAGTTCGGCGGAATCGGTCTGACGCAGAGTTTCGCGCTCGAGCTGATTCCCTACCGTATCAAAGTCAACTCGGTCTGTCCGGGAAACTTTTTGGACGGACCGCTGTGGACGGACCCCGAAAAAGGGCTTTTCGTGCAGTACTTCAAGGCGAACAAAGTGCCCGGCGCGAAGTCCGTCGATGACGTGCGGAAGTTCTACGAGAGCAAAGTCCCCGCAGGACGCGGCTGTCAGACCGCGGACGTCATGCGCGCGGTCTATTACGCGATTGAGCAGGTCTATGAAACCGGGCAGGCGATTCCCGTCACCGGCGGACAGAACATGTTGAATTAGGTGCCCCATGGATAAGCGGGAAACTTTGATGATGAGAATGAACGCGCCCACAGTCGCAGAGCGGCTGAATGCCGCCCGGGAAGCGGCGGACGCGGTCTCGCGGGGCGAGCTGACCTTTCCCAAGCCCGAACGCGACGTAAACAACCATATTCACACGACCTATTCTTTTTCGCCCTACTCCCCGACGCTTGCGGTGTTCCGCGCGCGGGAGTCGGGACTTTTGACCTGCGGAATCATGGATCATGATTCGGTGAGCGGCGCACGGGAATTTGTCGAAGCGGGAAAAATATTTAAAATCTATACGACGGTGGGACTTGAATGCCGCGCGGACATGCACGGCACTCCGCTCGAAGGACGGCAAATCAACACACCCGACCAAAAGAGTCTTGCCTACCTCGCCCTGCACAGCATTCCCCTGCACCGTGTGGACGAAGTAACAGCCTTTTTCGCGCCCCGGATTGAGCGCCGCAACGCGCGCAATCGAAAGATGATTGAGCGAATCAACAAGGTCTCCGAAGTGCAGTTGGACTTTGACAAAGACGTATTCCCCCTTTCCATGTGCGCGGACGGCGGAAGTATCACGGAGCGGCATATTCTCTACGCGCTCGCGGTCAAGCTCATCTCAAAATTCGGTAAGGGAATGCCCATTTTGGACTATCTTTGGGACCAAGGTATCGTGACCAGCGAAAAAATTATGAGCTATCTCAAGGACGAAAGCAACCCGTACTATGCTTACGACCTTTTGGGCGTCTTAAAGAGCGAACTTCTCGGAAAATTCTTTATTGAGGCGACAGACGAGTGTCCGCACGTAACGGAAGTCGCAAAACTTGCCAAACAAGTGGGAGCGATTTTCACCTACGCCTATCTCGGCGACGTGGGCGAATCCCCGACGGGGGACAAAAAGGCGCAGAAATTCGAGGACGGCTATATCCACCTGTTGTTTGAAACCCTGCGAGACCTCGGTTTTGACGCAGTGACCTTTATGCCCCCGCGCAATACGGACGCGCAGATTATCCTGTTCAAGGGTCTGTGCCGGAAGTTCGGATTCATGGAAATCAGCGGTGTGGACATCAACTCCCCGCGGCAGGAATTTATCTGTAAAAAACAGCGTCATCCGAAGTTCAACAATCTTTATGATTCGGCATTCGCGCTCATCGGCAACGAACATGCGCACGAGCACGGCATTCCGCCCATGTTCCCGCTTCGGGGCAGAAAACTGCAATCCGTGGTAAAGGAATACGCGGCGCTTGGGAAAACGATTATCTGATTGCCGCGCGCGTTATGGTGACTTCGTCTCCGCTTAATCGCGCGCGGGAAATAAGGCGTCGGCGACGACAAGTTTCCGCATTCCCCGAAGTCAATCCGGGGAATGCTCAAAGGCGCGACAACGCTCTGCTTATTTCTCCGTGTCTTACGTATCTCGTAGGATAGGAGTAATGAGCAGGATAAAGTATCCATTTTCCCGTAGGAACGCCTTATTCCCCGACCGTGCTTAAGCGTGAGCGGCGACCCTCGCCGCGAACATAACACGGTCGGAAAAGCAGATTATCTGTTAGGCTTGTAAAAAACAATCTCTTTTTGCATAATTTTACCAACAAGTACAAAACATATTGGTAAATCAAACAAAAGGAGATTTTTGATGAAAAAGAATTTTCTTGCACTGCTTCTGTGTTTGGCGTGCGCGGCGGGCGTTCTGACCATGAGCGCAGCGGCGGCGCCCGCCCCCTGTCGCGCCGAGACCGCGGAAACGACAACGGCGGCTGAAATCGGTATCCAAACGGTCACCGTCACGGGAAACGGCAGAATTACCGTCAAAGCCGATTCCGCAATCCTGAACTTCGGCATCCGCACCTCGTCGAACGACCTGACCGCCGGCACGCAGAAAAACGCCGAGACGGCAAAACGCGTTATAGAAACGCTCAAGAGTCTCGGCTATGATGAATCCTGCGTCACGACGGAGCAGTTCTCCGCCTACCCGGTTTGCCGCGAAGGCGAGGGCGAGAGTTACGAAATCTGCCGCAATTTTCAGGTAAAGGTCAAAGCGGACGCAAACTGCGACTCATTGGTCTCTTCGCTGACCGAAGCGGGCGCAAACACTTTCCACGGCATGCGTTATACCCTCGAGGCGCAAAGTGCCGCCTATCGCGACGCACTCAAAGCGGCGAAGGCTGACGCCCTTGAAAAAGCCGCCGTCCTGCAAGAAAACTTGGAGCTTGTCGAGCTTATCGAATGCGGCACCTATTGGTACTGCGACAACAGTCTCTGCCGCGGCGCGGACTGTATCGTGGTAGAGGCAAACGTGCAGGCGGTCTTTGCCGCTCGCTGAAAAACCCAAAAAAAAGACAGGCAAACGCCTGTCTTTTTTATTTTCTGTTCTCTATTTTACCCGCTTGAACATCGCAAAATAGATGAGCGCGGCGAGAATCACGACAGAGGAAAGGCTTGCGACAATCCAGTTTGCCGCGGAGAGCGCGACCGCTCCCCCGCCCATCGCGACGGTCTGAAACATGAGGGGCGTATAGTAGATAAAGTTATCAAACAGCCCAAGGACGAGTCCGCCGAAGAGATACACCCCCACCGAAATCGCGGCAGTCGCGCCGGTATGTCCGGTGATTGCGGAGAGCGCAATGGTGAGCACGGAGAACTGAAAGATTGTCACCGCAGCGCAGAGCCCCAGTTGAAAGAGGTCTCCCGCGGACACTGCCGCCGCGCCGGAGTTTCCGAACGCAAGTCCTCCCACAAGCGTATTGACAAGGAAAGCCGCCACCGCCGGAAGGAGCGCGGCAAGACAGAGCACGACGATTTTGGCGAGCACGATATTGGAACGCCGCACGCCAGAAGTCATGGGCAGCAGCCACATGCGCTTTTTCATCTCCTTCGAGGAACTTCCCATCTGCATGACGATGACAAAAATCATGTAATACGTCATCAGATAAGCGAGAAAGAACTGCGTCATTCCCGCAAGATTTTTGGCGGAGAACATTGCGGAAAAATCCCCTTCCTCCACATCTATGTTCTGCCCGACGAAATCCATCACAAGGACGACCGCGAGGGCAAAGAGAGCGAGCGCAAACGCAAAGAGGATATAAAAGAGCAGTTTTTTGGTACGGCAGAGTTCGAGCCACTCCTTTTTCATGCACATGACAAGCTGTTTCATAGCGCGCTCTCCCTCACGAAGATTTCTTCGAGCGTAACCTGTCTCCTGCCGTAGCGGTCGATCCGAAGTCCGGACGCGGCAAGCATGGCAAAGAGCTTTTTCTCATTCTCCCCGGAATCGTCGATGGTCACATACAGCGACTCGCGGTCCTGCCGCTTGTCGAGGATGAACCCGCCCTCCAAAAGCCCGGAAAGTTTTTCATTGTCCTCCGAACGAATCTCAAAGACCGGCACCGAATACTTGCGGAAGAGTTCTTCCTTGGTTCCCTCGAACCCAATCTTTCCGTTCATGAGCAAACCGATTTTCGTACAGACGCGCTCGACGTCCGAAAGGATATGCGTGGAAAGAAGAATGGTCTTTCCGCCCGCGGCGAGCTGCATGATGATATTGTTGACCTCGAACCGCCCCTGCGGGTCAAGCGCGGAACAGGGTTCGTCCATGAGAATGAGTTCGGGGTCTGCATAGATTCCCGCGGCAATGCCGAATCTCTGCTGCATCCCGCGGGAAAACTGTTTAATCCTTCGCGAGCCGACGCCCTCGAGCCCCACGAGCCGCAGGAGTTCCTCGCTCCTGCTCTTGACCTTTTCGGAGGAATCCTCCGTCCCCGACGCGATAAACGCAAGATATTCATAGGCGGTCATAAACCCGTACACCGCGGGAATATCGAGGATATACGCAATTCGTCCCGGCGCGGAAAAGGGTTCGTTCCCGCCGAGGGAAATTTCCCCGCCGTTCGCGGAAAGCTGTCCCGCAACGATATTCATGAGCGTGGTCTTGCCCGCGCCGTTCTTTCCGACGAGCCCATAGACCTCCCCCGCCTCGAGGTTGAGGTCAACGCCCTTTAAAACCTCGACGGTCCCATAGCTCTTTCGGAGCCCTCTGATTGTAAGCATGTTTACTCCTTGTTATTCGTGTTCGCGGTAGAATTTCTCCGCGCTGTGATAGAGCAGTTTGCGGAACAGAATATTCGCGGCGATTGCGCCGATAATCATGAGACACCAATAGACGCCCATGATGGCGAGTTCCTCCAGCCCCAGCCCCAGGACAAGCCAGAAGTACGCGACTGCGTACAGCCCCACCGAAACCAGCAGAATGAGGAACATCACCCCCATCGCAATGAAGGTATTGGTATTGTTCTTGAGCGCAGCGACCACGTTTTCCCAGACGAGCTTGGGCTTTTTGAAGTCGAGATAGACGAGATAGTGCGTAAACCCGTCGGACAGAATCAGCATGAAAATGCCCATTCCCAGCGCGTACAGGAAATTGAGATGAAAGACGAAAACCGTCGTCACGAGCGCAATCAAAACGCCGACGAGATTGACGATACGGGCAAGCGTAGTCTTTGCGCGGATAATCTCGGTCGGATTGACGGGCAGCGCCTTGAGCATAAAGAAGTTCTGCCCCTCCCGCGTGAAGGATGAGAGCGCGGTATAGTTGACCGAAGAGGACAGCAGGAGAATGACAAACATCGCGACCATGACGAACACAGCCTGCACCATTCCGGCAGCCTCCGGCATTTCCGCGGAAATGTCCCCGATGTTCGCCCCCATAAAGATGATGAGTATGGGACTGAACACAATCTGAAAGAGCGCGTAAAAGGCGAGCATGGGTTGGCGCATAATCTCCTTAAAGTCCATGCGCACAAGACTGCCGACCACGCTGTACTGCCTGTACTCCCGGGTCTTGGAGACGACGGTCTTGTTATTTTCAAACTGCGCCTTGACGCCCTTGGTGTAAGCGGTCATGGACAGGATATAGCCGAGCGCGAAAAGCACCGCAAAGGACGCGACGACGATGAGGAGATTGAGCCAAATATCCGTGCCGAGTATCATACCCACGAGCGCATAGACGGGCGCGAGAATGCGCGCCGCCTGCTGAATGCCGGGCACCGCGGAATCGGGAATGATCACCACGGACTCCGAATCCTCCCCGCCCGTCGAGGTCGCAACGCTCGAGATAAATTTAAAATACAGCGCAAACACCGCGACAAACATGACAATGAGCAGAATGGTCGTCCAGATTCCCTTATTTTTCAGGAAGGCGAGAAGATACATGATGGGAATGGACAAAAGCGCCGAAAGAAGAAGGGGCAGAAAGGGCAGCAGAATCGCAACGGGAATGAGCAGGAGAAAGAACACAAAGGAATACCCCGCGATAATCCCGAAGGTGATGCCGATCATGAATACGAAAGCGGTGGACAGGAGGAGTTCGTTTAAATACACGAAGAGGAATTTGGAAAAGAACACCTGCTGCGGCGTGACGGGCATGGACGCGAGATACTCGTTGTCCCTGTTGTAGTAGAGGGTGGAAATCATCATAATCGTGCCGAAAATGAGCACAATGACCTGCGAGGTTGTGAAGAAAATGGTCAGAAATTCCCGTTCCAGCCCCTTGTCGATGAACGCGAACCCGAGGAGCAGCGTAGAGCCGACGCCCATAATCGCAAAGACCACGCCGAGCACGATAAAGGCGAACACCGTCGCGACAATGGTGCTCTTCTTCTCGTCCTTGAGCTTATAGGCGTTTTTAATCTGCACACGCAAGAGCGTGAAGATATTATTCATGGGTTTCGGTTTCCTTGGAAGTGAGTTTCAGGAAGTACTGCTCAAGCGAGGACCCGCTCGCGCGCAGCTCCTCCATGCTCCCGCAGGCGACAATCTTGCCCTTTTCGATGATGGCGATTCTGTCGCAGACCTTCTCGACAACCTCGAGCACGTGCGAGGAGAAAAAAACGGTGTTCCCCTTCGCGCAGTATTCCTTCATGAGTTCCTTGAGGTGAAAGGAAGACTGCGGGTCGAGTCCGGTCATGGGCTCGTCGAGCACCCAGAGCCGGGGTTCGTGCACGAGCGCGGCAATGATAGAAATTTTCTGTTTCATGCCGTGGGAATAGGATTTGATCTGATTCCCCGCCGCGTCCTTGAGCTCGAAGAGTTCGAGATACCGCTCGATTCTCTCCTTTCTCGTCGCCTTGTCCACGTTGAAGATGTCGCAGACAAAATTGAGGTACTCAAGCCCCGAGAGCCGTTCATAGACGGTGTGGTTGTCCGGGACGTAGCCGATTTTCATCTTCGCCATGACGGGCGCGTTGCGCACCGAAACATCGTCAATCACAATGTCCCCCTCGTCCGGCGTGAGAATGCCGGTAAGGAGCTTGATGGTCGTGGATTTTCCCGCGCCGTTGGGACCGAGGAAACCGAAAACTTCCCCGTCCTTTACCTCGAGCGAGATGTGATCGACGGCTTTGACGGAACTCTTTGCGTAAGTCTTACTGACGTTCTGAATGGAAAAAATAGCTGTGTCCTCCAAAAAATAATTCTTCTGATTCTATATTATCACATATATAAACCGTTTCGCAAACGGTTAATACCTTTATTTCCCGAGTCAGGCATCTTTCGACACGGAGAGACGGAGCTTGCCCTTTTTCGACACCCCCGCCTGTCCGTTCACGCGAAACCGTCCCCAGCCCTTGAGGGTCACAAAATCCCCCTCGGCGAGCAATTTTTCCGCCTTCTCGGCAGGGTGCAGGTTGACAAAGCACGCGCCGCGCTCGCAGAGCGCCTTCGCGTCCCCCCGCGCCATGCCGAAGACGGCGGACAAAACGCAGTCCAGCCGGAGCGAACTGACCGAACAGAGGAGCTCCTCCGGCTCTCTGCGGTTTGCGGGGACTTCGGAGAGCGGAACGGCAAGGCACTTCGCTCCCGTCCGCGAGACCGAGGAAAGATTTTCCCGGATATATTTCGCCATGGGCGGCGTGACAATGACATACGCGCATCCCCGTCCCGCGCCGTCCTCGGCAAGAACAATGTCCCCTACGCTCTCCCGCTTGATGCCGAGCGCGAGGAGACTGCCAAGATAGTCCCGGTGCGCGTACTTTGCGCCGTCGTTGGGGACAATCCGCAGCGCGGCGAGAAAGTCCTCCTCTCTCACCCGAAACCCCGCCGAAGGCAGCGCGCAGAAGAGCGCGCGCTCCGCGTTCGGGTGTCCGCCCAAGAGCAGATAATCCCCCTTCAGCCGGAACTCTTCCATGCGTTCCGCCGTCGAAAATTCCGAAACGCAGGGACGCCCCGTCCGAAAGGCGCGGTCCAATAGGTCCTCGAGCTTGCTCCTTCGATCCTCCATCGCCGCCCCCGCCTACAGACAGAACCTGCTCCGCCGAATGTTGGCGATTGCCCGCTCGATGTTTTGAACGGGCTGCGTGAGCGCGAACCGCACGAATCCCTCTCCCCGCGGTCCGAAACTCGAGCCGGGCACGCACATGACGCCGGTCTCCCGCAGGAGCCGCATGCAGAACGCGTCGGAGTTCGCGTTTTGGGGAAGTTTCGCCCAGACGAACATGGTCGCCTTCGCCTTTTTGGTCTCCCAGCCCAGCGAACAGAGCCCGCGGTAGAGTGCGTCGCTCCGCTCTGCGTACCCTCTGCGATTTCGGAGAATAATATCCTGCGGTCCGTCCAGCGCGGCGATTGCCGCATACTGAATGGGATAAAAGATTCCGTAGTCGATCTGCGACCGAAATGCGCGCAAAGCCTGTATGACCTCTCTGTTCCCGAGGATAAAGGAAATCCGGCAGCCCGTGAGATTGTAGGATTTCGAGAGCGAATTGAACTCGATTCCGACCTCTTTTGCGCCGGGCACTTCGAGAAAACTCATGCCCGGCTCCCCGTCATAGACGAGTTCGGAATAGGCGTTGTCGTGAATGACGAGAATCTCGTATTTTTTCGCAAAGGCGACCAGCCGCTCGTAGAACTCCCGATCGGCGACTGCGGCGACGGGGTTTGAGGGATAGGAGACGACAATGACTTTTGCCCGCCTCGCGAGCGCGGGGTCAATGGCGTCAAAGTCGATGAGAAATCCGTTTTCCTCGCGCAGAGGATAGTACGCCTCTTCCGCCCCCGCGAGCCTTGCCCCGAAGGAAAAAATCGGGTATCCGGGGTCGGGCAGGAGCACGACGTCTCCGGGGTCGATGAGGGGAAAGAATACGTCGCTCATTCCCTCCTGCGTGCCGTGTATGGAAATCGCCTCTCCGCGCTCGAGGGTCACGTTGTACCGCCGCCGATACCAGCGCAGAACGGCGTCGGTGAGTTCGGGCAGGTCGCAGAGCGAATACTTGTAGTTTTCCGCCGCCTTTGCCCGTTCGGAGAGCTCGCGCATGACGAAACCGTCGGGCTGAAAGTCCGGCGTCCCCACGGAAAGGTTGATAATCTCTTTTCCCTCGCGCTCCATGTCCCGCCGAATGTCGTCCAGTTCGAGAAAGATATTGGAGCCCGTCCCCCGCATCAGTTTGGAAAAATTCATTTGTCCTCGCTCCCCCCTTTCCGATTTCCGCATCCGGCGCGTTCGGGCTTTCCCACATCGGGGATACGTTCCGAAAAATCAGCCTCCGGTCGATTCCCCTCCGCGCGCCCTGCCTTGTAGCGGAACGCGGAGCGATAGTAGCACCTGTCCTTGAGAGAATCGGGCAAATACTGCTGATCCGCCCAACCGCCGACGTCGTGCACATAGACGTACTCGTCCGTGGAGCGGTTCTCCGCGCCCCTGTAGTGCCGATCCCGCAGATAGAGCGGAATGTTGTCGTCGGGGTGATTGACCGCATCCTCTCGCGCCATCCCGAGCGCGCTGACGACGGCGTTGGACTTTGGCGCCTCGCAGACGTAGATGATTGCCTCCGCGAGCGGAATAAGCCCCTCGGGCAGTCCGAGTTTTTCAAACGCCGTGAGCGCGGAGACCGCCACAACCAGCGCGTTGGGGTCAGCCATGCCCACGTCCTCGGCGGAGTGCACGACGAGACGCCTGATCACCTTCAAAGGGTCGCAGCCGGACTCGATGAGCCGCTCGGCATAGTAGAGCGCGGCGGTGGCGTCGCTCCCGCGCAGGGACTTGCAGAAGGCGGACAGAATATCGTAATAGAGCGTTTCGTCCAGCGAAAGCGCTTTTCTCTGAATGGAGTTCTCCGCGACGTCGAGGTCGATACGGATTTTGCCGCCCTCGTCGGGGGGCGTGGAGAGCGCCGCCCGCTCCAAACCGTTCAGCGCGGCGCGCATATCTCCCGCCGCGGTGTCGGCGAGATGCCGCAAAGCGTCGTCGTCGATCTCGATTTTGAGATTCCCGAGTCCGCGGACTCTGTCCGAAATCGCGCGCCTGAGCCCCGCCTCGATATCCTCGCAGCTCAACCGCCGGAATTCATAGACCGCGCACCTCGAAACGATGGCGGGCGTCATACTGATATAGGGATTCTCCGTGGTCGATCCAATGAAGAGCACCGTTCCGTTTTCTATGTAGGGGAGCAAAGAGTCGCTCTGCGTCTTATTGAAACGGTGGCATTCATCCAAAAGCAAGTAGGTTCGCTGTCCGTAGAGCTTGAGCCGTTCGGACGCCTCCGAAGCAATCTTTTTGATGTCCGCGACCCCTGCGGAAACGGCGTTGAGTTTTTCAAAGTGTCCCTTTGTGGTCTTTGCGATGATATTGGCAAGCGAGGTCTTTCCGCACCCGGGCGGACCGTAAAAGATACAGCTCCCGAGCGTATTCGTGAGAATCGCGCGGTAAAGCAGTTTATTTTTGGCGGTGATATGCTCCTGCCCGAAGAACTCCTCGAGCGTCTCGGGGCGCATACGGTCGGCAAGCGGCGCAAACTGCCGCGTATTCATGCTGAAAAAATCGAAATTTTCCATAACAGGAAAATTATATCATATTTTCGTCCGCTTGTCACACTATCCGCCGACATAGATTGTAAATGCCCCCTTGTCCGACCGGAGCGAAAAGCTGTTGTTCAGACAGGCGTCCGAAGAGGATTCAAAGGTCACGCGCTTTCCGAACAATTCCACCTCGAGGGGCAAAGCCTCCTTTGGCGTGCCGAAGTACACCCGTTCCCCCGCGACGTTCAGTTTGAGAATCTTCGAGACGAACACGAGCCAGAGCGCGCAGGCGGAAAAGAAATCCTCGTCCTCGGGCAGATTGTGCCGAAGTCGTCGGGCGCGCGCGCAGAATTCCCCGATTCCCTCCGTGGCGGGCAGGGCGGAAAAGCGGAGCAGAAAGGACAGATCCTCGTCCTCGATTTTCTTGCGGAAGGCGACGGCTTCGCGGTCGAACTTCTCCCGAAAGGGGTAGGAGCAGAGATAATTAAAGCTCTTGAGGTCGCTCTCCTGCGCCCGGGCGAGATAGTTTTCGAGAAGCGGAAAGAACACGGAAGATAGCTTCTCCTCCCGGCGCGCGCGCAGGACAGGGAGTTTCCCCCTGCGGACTTCGGACACGCAAAGCCCGGATTCCTCCTCGAGGTCGATGTGATAGACGGAGAGATAGTAGAGTGAAATCGCAAAAAACAGCCCCTGTTCGTCCTCCGAATAGGGCGCGAGCACCCCCGCGCACTCGCGGTTGAGCGTATCGAAGGCGTTTCCGAGCTCCCGTCGGAACAGGCGGAGAAAGGTCTCCCGATCCGCCTGAAAGAACTCGAACAGGAGGACAAAGAAGGGGTCATCCTTGTACTTGTTGCGGTGATAGTAATTGAGGATACATCGGCGCACCCTGCGGTAAGCCTCGCAGAGCTCCGAATTTCCCGAAATCGCGGGAAAGCGCGGATATTTCCAATAGATTTTCCCTTCCGCGGTCGGAAATTTTCCGAACCTGTACTTGTTTCGGTCAAAGACGAGACAGGCGGCGGCGCGCAGGGTTTCGTCGGGTTCCGCCGAGACGACGCACTCATAGGCGGCGCCCTGCGCCTTGAGGCTCTCCGAGAGATAGAGCAGTTTTAATATTTCCCGCCGATTGGCAGTCTCTCCGTTTACGGCAAGAAAGAACCAAACCGGTCTGTCAAAATTGGATTGTGTGACCGCAATTCCCGGAAAGCGCAGCCAAAGTTCGGCGTACCGCATGGGCGGCACCCCCTCTCTTTCCTTGAGTCGTTCGAACTTTTGTCCGAAAACGAAACGGATTCGATATTGTCTGACGCAGACCGCACCGATACAGAAGACCGCGGTCCAATAGAGAATATTGGAAATCATAGGGAAATTTTTGACAATTTAACTTCTTTTCAATCCAATTTCACAAAACCTCCACACAGGGTGTTTAAGATATCAATGTCAGCGGGAAACCGCTCTCTCCCTTTCCTCCCACGATTCCTCTCTGACCGCACTCTCTCATCTCTCTACACAATCTTCATTCCTCTGCCCGCGTTCCCTCTCCCCTCTATTCCTCTCTCTGCCCGCGTTCCTTTCGTCCCCTCTATTCCCCTCTGTCCGCATTCCCTTTTTATTCTCTCTACACAATATCTTCATTTCTCTCTCTGTCCGCTCGGTTTTTCAGCGGATTTTCAAAATACACAGAGAGCCTCGTCCGAAAAAAGGACGAGGCTCGTTCCAATTTCCCCGCTTTTTGCGCGTTTCGCCTTCGTAGCGGAAGTCGCCGCCACAGCGCGCGGGAGAATCAAAAAAGAACGGGTACTCCCCGTTCTCTCTCGAAAAAAAGTGAATCTATAAGCCGAGTTCTGTATTTGACAGCCATCTGTCTAGGCGGCATGTTTCCAAGCCGCTCAAGCGGTTTCGGGAGACTTTAAGGGCGTTATTGCGTCTCCGCTGACCTTGCATCGGGTGAGGTTTACAGAGCCCCTCCCGTCGCCGGGAGAGCGGTGGTCTCTTATGCCGCCTTTCCACCCTTACCGGAGAAAAACTCCGGCGGTTTATTTCTGTTGCACTATCTTTGAAGTCGCCTTCACCGGCAGTTAACCGGCACCCTTGCCCTGTGATGCTCGGACTTTCCTCGTCAGGTACCCCTGCCGCGGCTGTCTGGTTCACTTTGGAGATATTATAGCACGCCGCCGGGGATTTGTAAACTCAAATTTTGTCGGATTCTGTCATAACTTCCGCCCGCCCCGGCATACCATAAAAGAGACGGAGCGGCGATGCCTTCCGAAAACTTTGCGAAGGGGTGAGATATGCTCTCGGCAATCCTGAACTTTTTATCCAAAGTCCTCCTGTTTACGGGCATGGTGTCGGGGCGTTCCTCCTTCCCCAAGCCCCTCTCCCTCGAGGAAGAGCGCATGTATTTCAAGAAATTCCGTGAAGAGGGCGACCTCGCCGCGAAGGACGAACTTATCCGGCACAACCTGCGTCTCGTCGTCCACATCGCGAAAAAGTACAACGGCATGTACGAAAACGACGACCTCATCTCCGTGGGTTCCATTGGACTCATCAAGGCAATCAACACCTATTCGCCGGACAAGGGAACGGTACTCGCGACCTTTGCGGCGAAGTGCATCGAGAACGAGATTCTCATGGTTCTGCGCAACAAGAAAAAGCAGAAGAACAATGTACCCCTCGAAGGCTCTATCGGTTTTGACAAGGAGGGAAACGAGCTGACGCTCATGGATCTGCTCTTCACGAGCGAAGAGGGCATCTTTTCGCAGGTAGAAAACAAACTTCTCGGCGAAAAACTTCTCGTTTTGCTCTCCGAAAACCTGACCGAGCGGGAATATACCATCATCTGCTACCGCTACGGGCTGGACGGCAAGACCCCTCTCCCCCAGCGCGAAATCGCCAAACTTCTCGGAATCTCCCGGAGCTATATCTCCCGCATCGAGACCAAGGCGATTCAGAAAATCCGCGAAAAAATCAACCCCGAGGATTTTCTGCTCTGAAACTTGCACTCCAAAATCTGAAAAAGAGGACGGTTCGGAAGATTCCGAACCGTCCTCTTTGTAATATCAGCGATATTCGGGCAGCCACCCCTTGTGCGCCTCGAAGAGCGCGTCGCAGAGTTCCTTGATTTCGTCCAATGAAAGCTCTGAGGAAGTGTGCGGGTCGAGATACGCCGCCATATAGACCGCGTCCTTTTTTCGCGTCCTCGCCGCCTCGATGGTCATGAGCTGAACGTTGATATTGGTGCGGTTGAGCGCCGCGCACTGTTCGGGCAGATCTCCGACGAAACAGGGCTGAACGCCGTTCCGGTCAACGAGACAGGGCACCTCCACGCAGGCGTTGTGGGGAAGATTCGGAATCAGTCCGCCGTTTATCACATTGCCATGAATGCGGTAAGGACGGTCGTTCCGAATCGCGTCGATGATATAGGATGCAAATTCATGAGACTTTTCGTGCTTCAAATCAGAGGAAACGAGCATCTCCCGCATCTTTTTCCAGCCCTCGATTTGTTGAATGCACCGCCGCGGGTATTCGTCCAACGGAATGCGGAACTTTTCGATGAGTTCGGGATACTTTTGTTTGATGAAGTAGGGCAGATATTCCGAGGTGTGCTCGCTTGATTCGGTGATATAGTAACCGAATCTCTTCATCATTTCGAACCGAACGAGGTCGTTTCCCGCCTTTTCAAGGTCGGGCGTCTCCGCCCGCCGCTTGATTTCGGGATACAGGTCGTTGCCCTCGAGGTCGGTGATCTCCAAGAGCCAAGCCTGATGATTGATGCCGGCAATCTTCCAGCGATTTTTGCCGTTGCCGTACTCCTCCATTCCGAGTTTTTCGAGCAGTTCCTTTGCGCACGCCTGTACGCTGTGACAGAGCCCGACGGCATTCAGACCGAGAACGCGAATCAAATATCCCGTAAGAATCGCCATGGGATTTGTATAGTTGATGAAGAGCGCCCCGGGCTTTGCCACCGCGCGAATGTCCTCGGCAAAGTCCTCAAGGACAGGAATCGTACGCAGCGCGCGGAAGATTCCCCCGATCCCGAGCGTATCCGCGATAGTCTGCCGCAGTCCGAATCTCTTGGGCACTTCAAAGTCCGTCACGGTACAGGGCTCGTACCCCCCGACCTGAATCGCATTGACGATGAAATCCGCATTGCGCAGCGCCTCCCTGCGGTCGGAAAAGGCGCGAATCTCCGCTCTTCCTCCGTAATTTTTGTTGATGTTGTCCACTATGAGTCGGGAATCCTCCAACCGCGCCGCGTCGATATCGTAGAGCGCGACCTCAAAATCCCCGAGCTCGGGCGTCAGAATGCAATCCCCGATCACATTCTTTGCAAACACCGTACTTCCGGCTCCCAAAAAACAAATCTTGAACAAAATTAAAAACCTCCGAAGATTTTTCGCAAAACCATTGTACTTCGAAACCAAATCTGATACAATAGAAATCGTTGGAAGTTTTTTTTGCAAATGTTGTTTTTTATAAGGAGTTCCCATGACCTCATCCGAAATCCGTCTGCTCGCGGCAATCGACTGCACGGGCATTCAGCTTCACAACGCGGGGTTCCAGCATCCCGACCCGCATCACAGTTTCGGACCCATCGTTCGGACGGAGTACATTCTCCAATATATCACTGCGGGAAAGGGAATCCTGAAAATCCTTGACAAAACGTACCCCCTTTCGGCGGGCGACCTCTTTCTGCTCCCGCCGGGTGTTCTTCTCTATTACGCGGCGGACAGTGAAAATCCGTACTCCTACTATTGGACGGGATTCGGCGGTCCCAACGCGCCCGAATTTCTCGAGAGAGCGGGATTCCCGAAGGACCGTTATGTAAGACAGGTCGCAGACGCCGAAGTGGAAGAATGTATGCGCCGCATGTACGCCGCCGCAGGGGGCGAAACGGAGCGGGAACGCCTCTTGGCGGTCTCGGAGTTCTACCGCCTCTTTTCCCTGCTCGTCTCCGACCGCCCCGGCAGGGAACGCTCTCAAAATGAAATCGTCTCCCGCGCGCTGTCCTTTCTGCACAGACACTACGCGGAAGACGTCAGAATTTCAAAGCTATGCGAGGACATCGGAATCGACCGCACCTATTTTTCGGTCATCTTCAAGCGCGCCTGCGGCATGTCCCCGACGGAGTATCTCATCAACTACCGACTGTCCCAAGCCTGTCGCCTGTTCTCCTCCCAAAAATCCATCACCGAAATCGCCATGCTCTGCGGATTCCCGGACGCGGCGAACTTTTCGGTGCGGTTCAGAAAATATACGGGATATACTCCCCGCGACTACCGCAAACTGATGAGCCTCGGCGGAAACGAATCCGACCGACCGTAGCGCGTTATTCCCTCTGCATGTTGTAATATCTGCTGTAAAGTCCGTCCATTTGGAGCAGTTCCTCATGCGAGCCCCGCTCGAGAATCCTGCCGTCCTCGATGACGACGATCTCGTCCGCGTTTCGAATCGTGGAGAGCCGGTGCGCGATGACGACGGTGGTGCGCCCCGCCGAAAGCTCGTCGAGCGCGTTCTGAATGTGCCGCTCGCTCTCGTTGTCGAGGGCGGAAGTCGCCTCGTCCAGAATGAGGATTTTGGGATTTTTCAGAAAGACGCGGGCAATGGAAATTCTCTGTTTCTGTCCTCCCGAGAGTCGCGCGCCCCGTTCTCCGACATAGGTGTCGTAACCGTGCTCGAGGGTCGTGATAAAATCGTGGATATTGGCGCGTTTCGCCGCCTCCACGATCTCCTCTTCCGTGGCTCCCGGTTTTCCGTAAGCGATATTTTCGCGCACCGAGCCCGCAAAGAGATAGACGTCCTGCTGAACGACGCCGATCGCGGCGCGCAGGGATTTGAGCCGAAACTCCCGAATATCCGTGCCGTCGATCCGAATTTCGCCCTCGACGACGTCGTAAAACCTCGGCAGAAGGGAACAGATCGTGCTCTTTCCCCCGCCCGAAGGTCCGACGAGCGCAACGGTTTTTCCCGCGGGGATTTTGAGGTTGATGTCCTCGAGCACCTCCCCCGTGCCGTCATAGGAAAAGCTCACGCCCCTGTACTCGATTTCGCCGGCAATCTCCCCGACCTCCCGCGCGCCGGGCAGGTCGAGCACCTCGGGGTCGGTGTCGATGACCTCCGCGAAACGCCGGAATCCCGAAATCCCCTTCTGAAACTGCTCTGTAAAGTTGATGAGCACCTCAATGGGACTGACGAAGATTCCGATATACAGCGCATAGAGCGCGAGGTCGGTGGGCTCAAGCAAGCCCTTCGCGATGAAGATTCCGCCCGACACCAGCACGGTGATATAGAGCAATCCGACAAAGAACCCGTTTCCGGCGTGAAACACCCCCATGCGCCGATAGTTGTCCTCCTTCGAGCGCAGAAATTGGAGATTGGACTCCATAAATTTCTCGTGCTCGACCTCCTCGTTTCCGAAACTCTTGACGACCTTGATGCCGAGCAGACTGTCCTGCACGCGGGCATTGACCCCGGCAATTTTCCTCCTGTTGTCCGTAAAGACAGCGCGCATCTTGCGGTTTTGGTACCAGCTGAACACTGCCATGCAGAGCGTGACGGCGAGCAGAATCAAGGTCATGGGCAGATTGACAAGGGCAAGAAGAACAAAAGAACCCACAATTTTCAGAACGGAAATGAAGAGATTTTCCGGACCGTGGTGCGCAAGCTCGGAGATATCAAAGAGGTCGGAGACGAGTTTGGAGACCATCTCCCCGGTGTTGTTTCTGTCGTAATAGGAGAAGGAGAGCCGTGTGTAGTGGTCGAAGAGCTGTTGCCGCATGTCGCTCTCCATGCGCGCGCCCATGACGTGCCCGCGGTTGGTGATGTAATACTGACAGCCGAACCGCAGAAGATACATCGCAAGGAGTCCGAGCCCCACAAACCCGATGAGTTTTAAAATTCTGTCCGCGCCCTCGAGAAAGAGTCCCTTTGTGAGGATATTCAGCACCTGCGGAAAGGCGAGGTCCACCGCGGAAAGGACGATCGCGCAGAGCATGTCGAGATAGAACATGCCCCGGTAAGGTCTGTAATAGGCAATAAATTTACGAAAGAGCGAATTTTTCCTATCTGCTCTCTTCACGTTGTCCCTCCAACATTCGAATGAGCCCCGTATCCGCGGGGCAGAATTGATATTTTTTCAGTTCGTCGGGCGCGACCCAGGCAATCTCATCGTGTACGGACTTCTGCGGTTCGGGGGAATCGGGCGCAAGTTCCGCCCGAAAAAAGACGAGTTCGACAGTGCGGTCGGGATACTCGTGCGAGACGCTCCACAGCTTCTCCCCGCAGTTCACGGAAATCCCGAGCTCCTCCCGGCACTCCCGCTCGGCGCAGGCGCGGGGCGTCTCTCCCGGCTCGATTTTCCCGCCCGGGAACTCATAGAGGTGCGCGCAGGACCCGCCCGCGCTCCGCTTGCAGATGAGAAATTTCCCCTCCCGCCGAACGACCGCCGCCGCCACGCGAACTTTCTTCAAACTTTCTTCCATCCCTTCCTCCGTTCAAAAAGAGCCTTCGGACGCGCCGAAAGCTCTCATCTGTTTTAATCGACCTTGACCACCCAACCGTACTTGTCGGGAATCCGCTGTTTCTGAATACCGACCACGGTGTCGTACATGAGCTTGGCGACCTTTCCGATCTTGTTGTCATTGATAACGACGTCCCTGCCCTGATAGTGCAGAACGCCGACAGGCGAGATGACCGCGGCAGTGCCCGTTCCGAAACTCTCGTCGAGCTTTCCCTCGTCCGCCGCCTTCATGATCTCCTGCATGGAAATCTGCCGTTCCTCCACGGGAATCCCCGCGTCCTTCAGGAGCTGAATGACCGAACGGCGGGTGATGCCGGGCAGAATGGAACCGTTGAGCGCGGGGGTCACGACGGTGCCGTCGATGACGAAAAAGATGTTCATGGAACCGACTTCCTCGACGTAGGTTTTCTCCTTGGAATCCAGCCAGAGCACTTGGTCAAACCCGTGTTTCTTGGCTTCTTCCCCGGCAATCAGGCTCGCGGCGTAGTTGCCTCCGCACTTTGCCTCGCCCGTACCGCCCGCCGCCGTGCGCGCGTAATGCTCCTCGACATAGATGCGTACCGGCTCCAGCCCGTGCGCATAGTATGCCGCCACCGGCGACAGAATGATATAGAAGATATAGCTCTTGCTTGTCTTGACCCCGAGATAGTGGTCGGTGCCCACAATGGTGGGACGGATATAGAGCGAAGTCCCCTCCGCGGCGGGAATCCAGTCCTTCTCGAGCTTGACCAGTTCTTTGAGTCCCTCGAGACACACAGCGGTGTCGAGTTCGGGAATACACATGCGCCGGCAGGAGTTGTTCATGCGTTCGAAGTTCGCCTCGGGACGGAACAGAACGATCTCCTCCCCGTTCTTAAAGGCTTTCAGCCCCTCGAAGATCTCCTGCGCATAGTGGAATACGGTGGTGGCGGGGTCAAAGGAAAAATTCTCATAGGGTACGACTCTCGGGTCGTGCCAGCCCTGTCCCTCGTCGTAGTTCATGACGAACATGTGGTCGGTAAAAAACTTTCCGAATCCGAGATTGTCAAAATCCGGCTTCTGTTTCAAATCCTTTCTCTTCTCAATTTTTATCATAATACCGCCTCCGTAAAAAATTTTTCAATCCTCCCCGAAACAGCGGAAACTCCGCTCGCCCCGGGCAATTTCGGCGCGCCCGCCGGAGAAGTCCAAAAGTTCCCTCTCCACGGCTTCGACGTCCTTTTCCCGCTCCCAGAACCGGAGCGAAACCCTCTCGCCGAACTCCTTGTCGCAAACCCTTTCGCGCCCTTTGAGATAGTTCTCGAATTTCGGGAGATGCTCATACCCGCAACGCACGCAGAGCGCAACCGCCCTCTCGAACTTCCGCGCGCCCGCGCCGTCGATTGCGGCGAGCGCCGCTCGCGAATAGGCGCGCACGAGTCCGCCCGCGCCGAGCTTGATGCCGCCGAACCACCTCGAGACCACGATCCCGGTATTAAACAGCCCCCGTCCCCGAATCGCCTCCAGAATCGGAAGTCCCGCCGTCTTGCCCGGCTCTCCGTCGTCCGAAAAACGATAGATATTTTTCTCGACGTCGCAGAGATAGGCGTAACAGTTGTGCGTCGCGTCGGGGTGCTTTGCGCGGATTTCGGACACAAACGCCTCCGCCTCCGCCTCGTCCCTGACGGGCGCGACAGCCGCCTCGAACACCGACTTTTCGATTTCGAAGGAGGTCACAAAAGGCTTGCAGGACAGATACTCGTCCATTCAGGCAAGCTCGACCTTGAGACGAACTTTCTTGCCCTTGTACAGAACGAAATGCCCCGCCGCCAAAACCTCCGCGCCGAGCTCGAAGTCGAGCCCGCACTTTTCGTCGTTGACCTTGACGCCGCCGCCCTCTACGAGCCTGCGCGCCTCCGCGCGGCTGGGCGCGAGCTTCAAGGTCGTCAGAATATCGATAATCTTGGTCACATTGCGGTCGAGCGACGCCGTCGGCATACTCTCCGTGTTTCCCCCGAATGCGGCGCGCGCCTGCTCGAGACACTTTTGGGCGTCCTCTTCGGAGTGAATGAGTTTGGTCACCTCGTAGGCGAGCCGCTCCTTCGCGGCGTTGATCCGCTCGTCTCGGTGCGCGCAGAGCTCCTCGATTTCCTCGAGGGGAAGGAAGGTCAGAAGTTTCAGACAGTTCTTCACATCGTCGTCCCCGACGTTGCGGAAGTACTGAAAGAAGTCGTAGGGCGGCGTCTTTTCGGGGTCGAGCCAGAGCGCGCCCTTGGCGGTCTTGCCCATCTTCTTGCCGTCCGAGGTCGTCAGGAGCGCAAAAGTCATCGCGTACGCCTCCCTCTGATCCTTTCTGCGGATGAGGTCTGCGCCCGCGAGAATGTTCGACCATTGGTCGTCCCCGCCGAGTTCGAGTTTGCAGTTGAACTCCCGGTTCAGGACAAGAAAGTCATACGCCTGCATGAGCATATAATTGAACTCGAAGAAGGAGAGCCCCCTCTCGTAGCGGTTCTTAAAGCACTCCGCGGAGAGCATGCGGTTGACCGTGAAGTGCACCCCGACGTCCCGCAGAAAATCAATATAGTTGAGGTCGAGGAGCCAGTCCGCGTTGTTGACCATGATTGCGCCGTTCTCGCCCTCGAAATCGATGAGCTTGCCCATCTGCCTGCGGAAGGCGTTGCAATTTCTCTCGATGGTTTCCTCGTCCATCATGAGCCGCATGTCCGTGCGCCCGGAAGGGTCGCCTACGAATCCCGTTCCCCCGCCGATGAGGGCGATGGGCTTGTGCCCGGCGAGCTGCATGTGCCGCATCGCCATGAGCTGAACGAAGTGCCCGACGTGCAGGCTGTCCGCCGTGGGGTCAAATCCGATATAGAAGGTCACGCTCTCGGTCTCGAGGAGTTTCCGAAGGTCCTCCTCAAACACGATCTGCTTCAAAAATCCTCTCTCTTTTAAGGTATCGAGTACGTTTTTCATTGTTCTGTTTTAACCTCTGTTTTGAAACATTTTCCCGAGCCGTTGGATTCCCGCCCGGATATTTTCTACCGATGCCATGGAGAAATTGAGCCGCACGCAGTTGTCCCCTCTCCCGTCCGCGAAGAAATCGTTTCCGCAGACGTAGGCGACCTTGTACTTTTCCACCGCAGTGGTAAACAGCGCCTTCGCGGAGAGTCCGTCCGTAAACGTACCGAAGAGGAAAAGCCCGCCCTCGGGGACGACGTAACGGAAGGTCTCGGGGAAGTACTCCCGAATGGCGGCGACCATCGCGTCCCGTTTCTCGCGGTAGAGCGAGACGCATTCCGCGATGTGGGCGTCGATGATACCGTCCTTGAGATATTCGTTGACGATCGCCTGCGGGAGGGTCGCGGTGTGCACGTCCGCCGCCTGCTTGCCGATGACGAGCTTGCGCACGACCTCGGGCGCGCCGAACACGGCTCCCACCCGGAGCGCGGGCGCAATGGTCTTTGAAAAACTCGTCGCGTACAGCACGTGCCCGCTTTTGTCAAAGCTCTTGATTGCGGGTTGGGGTTCGCCGGAGTACCGCAGTTCGCGGTAGGGGTCGTCCTCGAGGACGATGACGTCGTACTGTTCCGCAAGCGCGGCAACCGCCTTCCTCTTTTCCGCGGGCAAGGTCTTTCCCGTGGGGTTGGAGAAGTTGGGCACCGCGTACAAAACCTTGGGACGGTATTTCTTCATCTTCTCCTCGAGGTCGGCGAGGTCGAACCCGTCGTCCTCGCTCGCGACCCCCACGATATTCGCCTCGTAGGTCTTTGCGATGTGCAGGAAGGCGAGATAGGTCGGATCCTCGACGAGCACCGTGTCCCCCTTGTTGACGAACGCCTTGAGGGTCAAATCGATCGCCTGCTGTCCGCCGGAGACGATGAGGTTGTTGTCGAGTTCCATGCCGAAGATTCCGCACCGCTCGACGTATTTGAGCATGGACTTGCGGAGCGGAAGATAGCCTTCCGTGGAACCGTACTGCAAAACTTTCCAGCCGTCGGGCGCGGAGAGCGCCCTGTCCGCAAACTCTCTGATCCTCGCGCACTCGAGGGTGTCGGGGTCGGGATTCCCGCCGGCAAAAGAGATGACCTCTGGATTTTCGAGCAGTTTGAAGATTTCCCGAATCGCGTTTCCCTTCAGATTTTTGACTCTGTCCGCCAATCGCAGTTCCATAAAAAAGCCGCTCCGTTCATTGATTTTCCCAATGATAGCACACTTTGTCCGAAAATGCAAATACATACCCGAAACGGAGCGAAAAATTCTTTCTTTTCCCCGAAAATTATGGTATAATAGCCTGCGAAAGCGAAATTTAAGTAGGAGGAAGCAAATACATGCAATACTCTCGCGAAGTAGAAGAAATGTACTGCGTCAAAAAGGGTCCCAACCATGGCGCGGCGCCCATTCCCGAAGAGGGACTTTGGGTGCAGTCCAAGGAGATCACGGACATCTCGGGACTGACGCACGGCGTGGGCTGGTGCGCCCCCCAGCAGGGCGCCTGCAAGCTGACCCTGAACGTCAAGAAGGGCATCATCGAGGAAGCGCTCGTCGAGACCATCGGTTGTTCGGGCATGACGCACTCGGCGGCAATGGCTTCGGAAATTCTCCCGGGAAAGACGGTTTTGGAGGCACTGAATACCGACCTCGTGTGCGACGCCATCAACACGGCAATGCGCGAACTGTTTTTGCAGATCGTCTATGGGCGCACGCAGTCGGCGTTTTCGGAGAACGGACTCCCCGTCGGCGCGGGTCTCGAGGACCTCGGAAAGGGTCTCCGCTCGCAGGTGGGCACCATGTACGGCACCAAACTGAAGGGCGTCCGCTATCTCGAAATGGCGGAGGGCTACGTGACGCGCATCGCGCTGGACGCTGACGATCAGGTCATCGGATACGAATTCGTGCACCTCGGCAAGATGATGGAGATGATCACGAAAAAGGGCATGAGCCCGGACGAAGCCTACAAGAAAGCGATGGGCAAATACGGCAGGTTCGACGGTGCGGTCAAGTACCTCAACCCCCGTGCGGAATAAGGAGGTGCGACCATGATACGGTTTGAAGGATACGAGAGAAGAATCGACAAGATCAACGCCTGCCTCGCCGAGTACGGAATGAAGTCCCTCGAAGAGGCGAAGGAAGTCTGCGACAAGCAGGGCGTAAACGCGGAAGAGATCGTGCGCGGCATTCAGCCCATCGCCTTTGAGAACGCGGTCTGGGCATACACCTTGGGCGCGGCGATCGCGATCAAGAAGAACTGCAAGACAGCCGCCGACGCGGCGGAAGCGCTCGGCATCGGTCTGCAAGCGTTCTGCATCCCCGGCTCCGTCGCGGACCAGCGCGCGGTGGGTCTCGGACACGGCAACCTTGCGGCAATGCTCCTGCGCGAAGAGACCAAATGCTTCTGCTTCCTCGCCGGACACGAATCCTTCGCGGCGGCGGAGGGCGCGATCGGCATCGCCAAGACGGCGAACAAGGTCCGCAAGACTCCCCTTCAGGTCATTTTGAACGGTCTCGGCAAGGATGCGGCTTTCATCATTTCCCGCATCAACGGCTTCACCTACTGCCAGACCAAATACGACTACTACACGGGCAAGCTCGAAGTAGTCAAGACGACGGCTTACTCGGACGGCGACCGCGCAAAAGTCCGTTGCTACGGCGCGGACGACGTCAACGAGGGCGTCGCGATTATGAAACACGAGAGCGTGGACGTCTCGATTACGGGCAACTCCACCAACCCGACCCGCTTCCAGCACCCGGTTGCGGGCACGTACAAGAAGTGGACGATCGAGAACGGCAAGAAGTACTTCTCCGTCGCGTCCGGCGGCGGCACGGGCAGAACCCTGCACCCGGACAACATGGCGGCGGGACCCGCGTCCTACGGCATGACGGACACGATGGGAAGAATGCACTCTGACGCGCAGTTCGCGGGCTCCTCCTCCGTTCCGGCGCACGTCGAGATGATGGGTCTCATCGGCGCGGGCAACAACCCGATGGTCGGCATGTCCGTCGCCATCGCCGTCGCAATCGAAGAGAGCTTCAAAAAGTAAACCCAACCAAATAGAACAGGGCTTCGGTACTCCGAAGCCCTGTTTTTATTTGCTCTCCTCTTCCCCGTCGATCATTTCCTCCGTCCGAACCTCCGAACTTTCCCGCGTCAGAGCCTCCGAACTTTCCCCCGTCCGAACCTCCGAATTTTCCGCCGACCCAATCTCCGCGCACCCCTCCGCGTCCGTTAGCTCGGGAAGGTTCTCCGCACGCACCGAATCCGGTTTCGCCGTCGGCTCTTCAATCAGCCGCATCGCCTTTCGGAACTGAAAGAAGAACAGAACCGCCGTAAACGTCACGGCAACGGCGTCCGCGATCGGCTCCGCGAGAAAGACCGCAGTCGCCTGATCCGAAGTATAGATGAGGGGCACAATGTAGATGAGCGGAAGAAGAAGGACGAATTTCCGCACGACGGCGGCGGCAATCGAGGCGGGCGCGTTGCCGAGGGAGGTAAAGGTCATCTGACAGGCGAGCTGAATCCCGAAGAGCACGAGCACGGCAAGGTAGATTCGGAGCGCGCGCGAGGTGTACGCGATGAGCGCAGGCTCGGGCGTGAACATCATCGCGAAGATCTGCGGCGCCGCCATGACGAGAATCCAAAGAAAGGCGGAATAGCACAAACTCGCCTTCAGAAGCATACGGAACGCCGCCCGGACGCGCTCGGCGTTTCTCGCGCCGTAATTGTAACTGATAATGGGCTGCGCGCCCTGCCCCAGCCCCTGCAAAGGGAGCATGGCAAACTGCATGACGCTCGAGAGAATGGTCATCGCGCCCACGGCAATGTCCCCGCCGTACCGATAGAGCGAGGAATTGAAACAGATGAGGATGATACTCTCGCTCGCCTGCATGATAAAGGTCGAAAACCCGAGAGCAAGGCTGGGCAGAATGATGCGCGCCTTCAGCAAAAAGTGTTTGACCCGAATCTTTAAAAAGGTTCTCTTCCCGAACAAAAACAGGAGCACCCAGGCACAGGACGCCGCCTGCGAGAGAATGGTCGCGAGTGCCGCGCCCTTGACGCCCATGCCGAAGGCATAGATAAAGAGCGGGTCCAACCCGATATTGAGCACCGCGCCGATGAGCACGGAAAGCATGCCGGTTTTGGCGAACCCCTGCGCGGTGATAAAGGCATTCATACCCAGCGTCATCTGCACAAAAATCGTGCCGATGGCATAGATATTCATGTAATCGGTCGCATAGCCGATGGTGTTTTCGCTCGCACCGAAGAGCCACAGCAGAGGTACGTTCCAGATGAGCAGCGCCGCGGTCAGCACCGCGGAAATCCCGAGCAGGGTGACAAAACAGTTCCCGAGCGTTTTTTCCGCGGCGTCGTTCTCCCCTCTGCCCATAAAAATGGACGCGCGGGGCGCGCCGCCGTTTGCGACGAGCGCGGCGAATGCGGACACGAGCAAGATAAGGGGCAGGCAGACCCCGAGCCCCGTGAGCGCCATGTCCCCTTCTCCCGGAATATGCCCGATATAGATGCGATCAACGATATTGTACAGCATATTGATGAGCTGTGCGATGACCGTCGGAATCGCGAGTTTTAACAAAAGTTTCCCGATCGGCTGTTTGCCGAGAAATTCCTTGTCGTCAGCCGTTGCGTGATTCATGATGCGCCTCCCCGTCAAAGTCTCTGATATTTCTCATCATTCGCTCCCGGAACTCCCCGTACTTCTCCATCTCCTCCGCCGAAAACCCGTCAAAGAGCCGCAAATAAAATTTTTTCCAAGCCTCTTCCAGCTCTCCCGTTATCTTCTCCGTCTCGGGCAAAAGCGAAAGATGCACCTTTCTGCGGTCTCCCGCGTCCGGCGTCCTGCGGAGAAATCCTCTTTTCAACAGGGACTCGACCGCCTGCGAAACGTTCCCCTTGGAGAGCATGCGCAGTTCGGCAATCTCCGCGGCGGTGTCCTTCCCGGGATTGTTGCAGAGAAAACTGACAATCTTTCCCTCGATCGCCGTCAAACCGTACTTTTCGCAGACAACCTTGAGAATGCTCTCATAACTTTTGGTAATCCCCCGAATCTCCACAAGGAGTTCCGCCGCCCATTCCATACGCGCCTCCGAATTGGTTTTAAAAAGAACTGTTCTATCCAAAACATTATAGTAAAAATCTCCGCCCTTGTCAAGCGGAGAAAGAAATTTTAAAATTTCTGTCAAAGTCCTCTACCACATGCGGGAGAACCAGTTCACGGGAGAGAGCCGAAGAGAGGGCTTTTCCCGGGCGAATTTTGCGCCGAAGGGGCACATGGAGAGACGGGAGAGCTTGCGCCACTGTTCGCCGATGGGCGCGCCCACGATGGTGGCATAGAAGACGAGCGAAAAGGCAAGGGATACGAGTGCGATGGGCCAACCCGTCGTGACAATCCAAAAGAGATTGCCGAATTTCTTTTTTTCAAAATTGAGCCGAATCTCCACGCCGAAGGGGAGAAGAGAAAACTGCGCGAACCGAAAACAGGCGTACGCCTTCTTTGCCCCGATGACGGTGAGGAGATAGAGCGCGCCCACAAAGAGAAAATAGAAGGGCACGACCCACCCGCCGAGCGTGAGCCAAAGGATATTGCCCACCCGTCCGGAAGTGCGCGTATAGTAGAGTTTTTTGTGCGCGGAAAAATCCTTGCGGTCTCCCCTCCGCCTTTTTTTCTCAAGGTTTTTGCTCGCTGTCAAACTGCTTGTCCTCCCAAACATTCACAGCAAACGAAACGGGCGCATGTTTTGCGCCCGCTTGTCTGCTATGTATGATTGTTAGCAGCCGCCCCCGAACCCACCGCCGCCGCAGCAGCAGCAAATCAGGAGAATCGGCAGTAAACAGCCGCAGTCGAAGCCGCCCTTTCCGCCTCCGCAGCCGCAGCAGCAGAGCAGGACGATAAGAAGCAAGCAGCAGCAGTTGTTGTCGCCAAATCCGCCAAATCCGTTCATCATAAAGAATTTCCTCCTTGTAAATTTCGGGAATAAATCCCTCTAATTCACAATACGAAACGGGAAACGGAAATGTTACAGTTCCGGCGGTTATAAAATACTTTTCAAAGTTCTTTGCATGCGTTCGGTGCGGGAGAGCAGGGCAAAAAAGAGGAAGCCGCAAAACGCGCCGATCGTATTCATGAGGATATGGTCGGTCGCAAAGACCTTCCCGAGGGGAAAGAGCTGCAAGAGCTCCAACACGAGAGAAATCACCGCGCCGAGCAGAACGGCTTTCAGACACGCGCTCCTCTCCCCCTTTAACAGGCTGTGCATGCCGGACAGAAACCCGAGTGGTACAAAGAGAAGGGCGGACAGAATGAGTTCGATGACGCAGTACCCGACCGGACCCGCCCCAAAGAGTCCGGCAAGGGGCACGAGCCGAACCTCCGACTCCCCCGCCTCGGGCAGAAGTTTGAAGAGAAGGAGCACGATAGCGTACAGCACGAAGCTGTTGCGATAGACCCGCCGCGCGGTACCCTCCCGCCGCACCGAGCAGGTGCAGCCGAGGAAGAGAGCATAGACGACGGTGACAAAAAGTACGGTTCCCCAGTTGGACATTCCGTGCGCTCCTCCTTTGTGAATTCCCCTCTATTTTAACACGAAAAGCGGCGGCTTGCAATCGAATTTGCTTTACATTTTTTGCGCTTTCCCATATAATGAAGAGAATGAATCGGAGGAACATCGCTAAAATGGAAGAAAGAAAGGTCACGATGGAAAAGCTCATTGCACTCGCCAAGGGAAGGGGATTTATCTTCCCGGGGAGTGAAATCTACGGCGGTCTCGCCAATACATGGGATTACGGTCCCCTCGGAGTCGAGCTCAAGAACAACATCAAGCGCGCTTGGCAGAAAAAGTTTATTCAGGAAAACCGTTTAAATTACGGCGTGGACTGCGCGATTCTCATGAATCCCAAGACATGGGAGGCGAGCGGACATCTCGGCGGATTTTCCGACCCGCTCATGGACTGCCGCGCCTGCAAGACCCGCCACCGCGCGGACAATCTCATTGAGGATTATCAGAAAAAACAGGGCGAAGAACCCTCGACCGCAGGTTGGAGCAACGAGCAAATGGAGGCGTACATCGCCGAACGCAAGATTCCCTGCCCCGTCTGCGGCAAGCATGACTATACCTCTATCCGAAAGTTCAACCTCATGTTCAAGACCTTTCAGGGCGTGACGGAGGATTCCGCGAACACGGTCTATCTGCGCCCGGAGACCGCGCAGGGCATCTTCGTCAACTTCAAGAACGTCCAGCGCAGCACCCGCGCCAAGATTCCCTTCGGCGTCGGTCAGGTCGGAAAGAGTTTCCGCAACGAAATCACCCCCGGCAACTTCGTGTTCCGCACCCGCGAATTCGAGCAAATGGAGCTTGAATTCTTCTGCAAGCCGGGCACCGACCTCGAATGGTTCCACTATTGGAAGGACTTCTGCAAGCAGTGGCTTTTGGACCTCGGCATGAAGGAGGAAAACCTCCGTCTCCGCGACCACGGCAAGGAAGAGCTCTGTTTCTACAGCAAGGCGACGACGGACTTCGAGTACAGATTCGCCTTCGGTTGGGGGGAACTGTGGGGTGTCGCGGATCGCACGGACTACGACCTGACCCAGCACGCAAAGACGAGCGGCGAGGCGATGGATTATCTCGACCCCGAGACAAACGAACGGTATGTCCCCTATGTCATCGAGCCGTCGCTCGGCGTTGAGCGCGTACTCCTCGCGTTTTTGACGGACGCCTACGACGAGGAACCCGTCGGCGAAAACGACGTGCGCACGGTTCTTCGCCTGCATCCCGCGCTCGCGCCCTACAAAGTCGCGGTTCTTCCCTTGCAGAAAAAGCTCTCCGCCAAAGCGGACGAAGTCTTTTCGATGATTGCCAAGAAATTCAGCGCGGCATACGACGAGACGGGCTCAATCGGCAAGCGCTACCGCAGACAGGACGAAATCGGCACTCCCGTGTGCGCGACAATCGACTTTGAGACACTCGAAGACGGATGCGTGACGGTGCGCGACCGGGACACAATGGCGCAGGAGCGCATCAAGATCGAAGAGCTCCCCGCTTATCTTGAGCAGAAAATCAACTATTGATTCGCAAAAGATTCCCCCAATATCTCCCAATCTTTCCCCGACGTCTCCTCACTCCCCCGACGTCTCCCCACTCCCTGACGTCTCCCCACTCCCTGACGTCTCCGCACTCCCCCGACGTCTCCGCACTCCCCGACGTCTCCCCACTCCCCCGACGTCTCCCCACTCCCCCGACGCCCGAGTTTTTCCCGACGTCTCCCAATCCCGTTTTTTCGGCTCGCACATAAAAAGAACCGTTCCCCACTCGGAACGGTTCTTTTTTATTTTGATAAGAGGTTTTTACACGTTTTATTCTACCTTTTTCGCGGACGCAACGGATTCCGCGACCTGCGCTTTCAAAAGGTCTCTGATTTCCGAAAGCAGTTCGTCGGTGTGTGCGGGCGCAACTTCGGGCGCGGGTGCGGGAGCAGGCTCCGCGGGCGTCTCCTCGACAGGCGCGGTCTCGGCTTCCTCTGCCTCCTCTTCCTTCCTGTCAAACTTATCCTTCGCCATCTCCGCGAGTTTCTTCGCCTTGTTCTGAATCCCCATGACAATTTTCATGCCCACAAACAGGCTGAGCCCGATGATAAGGAAATTGATAATCGCCTGAATAAACATGCCGTACTGAAGTTCTGTCGCGGCTTGAATTACCTTATCCCCCTCCATGATTGCGGGTTTGAGCACGATCACCCATTCCTCGACGCTCGCCTTGCCGATTGCAAGCGAAATGAGCGGATTGATGATTCCGTTGACGAAACCGTTGACAATCGCATTGAACGCAGCGCCCAAAACGACGCCGATCGCCAAGCTCATCACGTTGCCTTTTGAGATAAACGCCTTAAACTCCGCCCAGAATCCGGGTTTTTTCTCTTTCTTTGCCATCTTTTTCTCCTCCGTTTTTATTTTTCCCAAATTACTCCCACTCAATGGTAGCAGGCGGCTTCGAGGTGATGTCATAGACAATCCGGTTGACGTGCTTGACCTCGTTTACGATGCGGTTGGAAATTTTCTCGAGTACGTCGAAGGGAATTCTCGCCCAGTCCGCGGTCATGCCGTCCACGCTCGTGACCCCCCGAAGCGCGATGGTATAGTCGTAGGTCCGAGAGTCCCCCATGACGCCGACGCTCCGCATTCCGGTGAGCACCGCGAAGTACTGCCAGATTTCGGAATCCAGCCCGGCTTTTGCGATCTCCTCGCGGAAGATAAAGTCCGCATCCTTGAGAATTTCGAGTTTTTCCTCGGTGATGTCCCCGATGACCCGAATCGCGAGCCCCGGTCCCGGGAAGGGCTGACGCATGACGATTTCGGCGGGAAGCCCGATTTCAAATCCGCACTTTCTCACTTCGTCCTTAAAGAGGTCGCGAAGGGGCTCCACGATTTCTTTAAAGTCCACCACGGACGGAAGTCCGCCCACGTTGTGGTGGCTCTTGATGACGGCGGAATTTCCAAGCCCGCTCTCGATGACGTCCGGGTAAATGGTTCCCTGCACGAGGAAATCCACAGCCCCGATCTTTCTCGCCTCCTCCTCGAAGACGCGGATAAATTCCTCTCCGATAATCTTCCGCTTTCTCTCGGGCTCCGTCACGCCCGCGAGTTTGTTCAAAAATCTCTCCCGCGCGTTGACGGTGACAAGGTTCATTCCCTGTTCGTCCCGGAACACCCGTTCGACCTCTTCCGCCTCGTTTTTGCGCAGAAGTCCATGGTCAACGAAGATACAGACAAGATTTTTGCACGCCTTGTGCACGAGTGTCGCGGCAACCGCGCTGTCCACTCCGCCCGAGAGCGCGCACAAAACCTTCTTGTCCCCGATTTTCTCTTTCAGGCTCTCAATGGTCATCGCGGCAAAATTCTTCATCGTCCACAGTCCCTTGACCCCGCAGACGTTGTACAGGAAATTCCGCAGAATCTCCGTGCCGTACTGCGTGTGCATGACCTCGGGGTGGAACTGCACGCCGTAGATGTTGCGCGCGGCGTCCCCCATCGCGGCGACGGAGCAGGTCTCGGTATCCGCGAGCACCTCGAATCCCGCCGGAACTTCGGTGACGCGGTCGGTGTGGCTCATCCAGCACACCGCCCTTTCGGGAATCCCCGCAAAGAGGGGGGACGCGCCGTAACGAATCTCCTGCTTGCCGTATTCCCGCGTATCCGCGCTCTGCACCTTCCCGCCCAACGTGTGGGCAATGAGCTGACAGCCGTAGCAGATTCCGAGAACGGGAATCCCCGCCTCGAGCAGTTTCCGGTCAACGCGGGGCGCGTTCTCTCCGTAAACGCTGTTGGGTCCGCCCGTAAAAATAATGCCTTTGGGCTGTTTTGCGAGCAATTTCTCGACCGGCGTGGTGCAGGGCAAGAGCTCGCAATATACGTTCTGTTCGCGGACTCTGCGCGCAATCAACTGATTGTACTGTCCGCCGAAGTCCAGAACGATAACGGTTTCTTCCATAACAAAACTCTCCTCATGGCGCGAAGAGACACCCCCGGCATGATTTTGCGAGGGTGTCCGAATCGCGTTTAATTCTTACTGCTGTAGTTGGGCGCTTCCTTGGTAATGGAAATGTCGTGCGGGTGGCTCTCGATGAGCGCGGCGTTGGTGATCTTGACGAACTGTACTTTAGTCTTGAGCTCCTCGATGCTCCGCACGCCGCAGTAACCCATGGACGCGCGCAAGCCGCCGAGCATCTGATAGACAATGTCCGCAAGCACGCCGCGGTAGGGTACGCGCCCCTCCACGCCCTCGGGCACAAACTTTTTCGCGTCCTCTTGGAAATAGCGATCCTTGGAGCCGTTCGCCATCGCGGGGAGCGAACCCATGCCGCGATAGACCTTGAAACTCCTGCCCTGAAAGATTTCCAACGCGCCGGGACTCTCCTCCGTGCCCGCGAACAGACTTCCGATCATGACGGCGGAAGCCCCCGCCGCAAGCGCCTTGGGAATATCTCCCGAATACTTGATGCCGCCGTCCGCAATGACGGTCTTTCCGAACTTGGCGGCGCGCTCGGCGCAGTCCATGACCGCGGTAATCTGCGGCATACCGACGCCGGTGACGACGCGGGTGGTGCAGATAGAGCCGGGACCGACGCCGACCTTGACGACGTCCGCGCCCGCCTTGATGAGGTCCTCGGTTGCCTCGGGGGTCACGACGTTGCCCGCGATAATGGGAAGATTCGGATACGCCGCCCGAATGGATTTCACCGTATCGAGCACCGCCTGCGAATGTCCGTGCGCCGTATCGACGGCGATGATGTCAACCTTTGCCTTGACGAGCGCCTCTACGCGGTCAAGGGTATTCGCGGCGATTCCGACCGCCGCGCCGACGAGAAGTCTGCCGTTCGCGTCCTTTGCCGAATTCGGGTACTGAATCGCCTTCTCGATGTCCTTAATGGTGATGAGCCCCTTTAAATTGAAGTCCTTATCCACAATCGGAAGTTTCTCGATGCGGTGCTTGCCGAGAATCTTCTGCGCCTCGGCGAGAGAGGTACCGACAGGCGCGGTCACGAGGTTGTCCTTGGTCATGACGTTGCCGATGGGTTGGTCGAAGTTTGTCTCGAAACGAAGGTCGCGGTTGGTAAGAATGCCGACGAGCTTGCCGTTTTTGGTAATGGGAACGCCCGAAATGCGGTACTTCTCCATGAGATTCAGAGCGTCCTGCACCCTGTTGTCCGGGGAGAGGTGGAAGGGGTCTGTAATGACGCCGTGTTCGCTTCTCTTAACGCGATCGACGTGCGTAGCCTGCTCCTCGATGGAAAGATTTTTATGTATGATACCGATTCCGCCCTCGCGCGCCATGGCAATCGCGAGCTTGTACTCCGTCACGGTGTCCATCGCCGCGCTCATCAGCGGCACATTGAGCTTAATCCTGTCGCAAAGTTGGACGGAAAGATCCACTTGCTTGGGCAGAACCTGACTGTGCGCCGGAATCATCAACACGTCGTCAAAGGTAAGCCCTTCCTTCAAAATCTTCGACATAGTACCTCCACATTCGGGTGTAAAATATTTAATGAATATTATAACCGAAAAAACCTTTTTCGTCAATGGATTCCGGGTCTGCGAAAGAAAACTTTACGCGCTTTTCTCCCCGGGAATCCGCGCGTTCTATGCCCCGAGCAGTCCCTCGAGCTTATTCCTGTACTCGAGCGCCCTCTCCTCCTCCCCGAGCGCAGAATAGACCCGGTAGAGGTCGAGACAGAGGAGCTTGCGTTCCTCGACGTCGGCGGCGCTCTCCTCCCGCGCTTCAAGCTCCGAAATCAGCCCGTACTCCGCGCTCCTGCCCTTGTCCTCGACAAAGGCGTCCGCAAGGTAAGCGAGCGGCGAAGACGCCGTGTATTCTTTCGTGCGCTCCTTCGCAAAGGCGAGCGCGTTCTCCTTTTCCCCGACCTTGTACCTTGCGTAAGCGGAATTTCCGACAATGTACGCGGTATAGTCGTACCTTGTCCCGTCCACCGAAATTTCCCGCCGCGCCGCGACGGTGGCGAGACTCTCCCCGTCCCGGTCAAAGCCAATCAGTTCCTTACAATACTCGTCGGCGACGGCGTACTTTTTGAACTTGAGCGAACGCTCGCAGAGGTCGGCGAGGTCGTCAATCTTCCCCGAACGCTCATACTGCGCCTTGGAAAAGCTGACCGCAACGCCGCCCATGCCGAGGCGGTTGGCGGAATCCGCGATGACGCGGGGCGCCGCCAGCCCGATAATATTGAAACATAGCAAAATCAGCATTACGATGACAAAGAACGTAATGCCTGCCGTGCGCCAAATGATTTTGTTGGTACTCTTCTGTTCTTCCATAACTTCCTTTGAATGTTTCGGCGTCAGTCTCTTGTGTCCCTTTTGAGGGCGTCGTACTTGAGAATCGCGGCAATCGTCTTTGCGTCCCGAATCTTTCCGGACAGAACCATCTCCTTCGCCTCCGCAAAGGGAATCTCCTTCACGTCCACAAACTCGTCCTCGTCAAGGTGCCGCTCCCCGCTCTCGAACTCGTCCGCGTAGTAGATCGCAATCTTTTCCCCGGTATAACCCGGAGAGGGATAGAGAATGCCGAGACTCACAAGCTCTCTTGCGACGAGCCCGGTCTCCTCGGTCAGCTCCCGCCGTCCGCAATCCTCAAAACTCTCCTCTCCCTCCCGCTTGCCCGCGGGAATCTCGAGAAGACTCTCGCCGTAAGCGTAGCGGAACTGTTCGACGAGGAGCACCCTACCGCACCGCACGGGCAGGATTCCCACCCCGCCCCGGTGCTCGACAATCTCCCGGACGGAAGTCTTTCCGTTCGGGAGCACAACCTCGTCCCGTCTCACATTCAGGATTTTTCCCGCATAGACGACGTTTTTGGTTTTACACTTCTCTTCGTACTTCATATGTACCTCGAAACACTCTATCGCTTCCGCCTCGCGCCTTGAAAAACGCTATTGCTCCTCTCTGCCTTGGAAAACGCTATTGCTCCTCTCCTGCCTCGGGCATCGCCTCGAAAATCTTTCCCCAAACCGTCCCGTCGCGGAACACCATCAAAAAGTGCCAGCACAGCTCGCCGTTCCGCTCCCGGTCGCGGACGAGCCGGATTCCGATTTCAAAGCCCTCGAGTTCGCGCTGCTGCCAGTCGTCTTTTTCGTGGAAGGCGTCGATTCCGAGCTTCAATACATCGTCCGCACTGACCGTGACCTCCGAGCTCGCGCGGAGCAGAGTCACTTCCTCAATAAAAATCTCACAGGAGAGCTCCATGCGGAAATTCTGCGGAACACGTTCCACCGCTCCGAAATCGTAAGCATAGCTGTCGAAGGCGGGATTCTTGAGGAGCTTTGCCTGATAGGGACGGTCCGCCTCGAAGGTGACGGAAATGTCCCTGCGCTCGAGGTCGAGCTTGGGATAGACCAGAACGAGAAAGAACTTTTCGGTCTCCTCGGGGATGCCGTCCGCGCGGAAGGGATCCTCCCGTCTGCCCGAGACCACCTCGACTTCAAAGTGTTCGCTCTCCCCGCAGAAATAGACGTCCCGTACCTCGGAAATCTGCCCGCGGTAGGTTTCGTATTCGTCGGGCTTTCCGCAGCCCGTGACCGCAAGCGCAAAAAAAGCGCAGACCGCACACAACAATGCGCCGATTTTTTTCATAAGAACATACCTCCATCGGACCGTTGGGTCCCGCTACTTGTAAGGTATGTCCAAGCCCTCGGGAATATGCGCGGAATTTTCGCTATTCGCTCTTCCCCTCTTTCCGGCGCGCGTGCCTGTGCTCGTCGATGGTCTTAAAGACGAATCTCGAGATATAATTCAGGATCTGTCCCGCGGGATAGCAGGCGAGCACGACGACGGAGATGACAAGCATTTCGTCCACATTGAGCGGAACAAGCCCGATAAATCCGGGCATGACGCCGATGATAAAGACGCAGACGCCCGCCATTGCGGCAAGCATCGCCGCGCGAATCCAGTTGATGGGAATACAGAGGTCAATTAAGAGCCAGAAACTGACGAAGGAGAGCGCGAGGACGCACATCGCCTCGAGTTCTTCGGGGCTGACCTCGATAAAGCTGTTATAGACGAGCATGGCAATTACGGACGCGAGAAGAATGAGTCCGTTGGGGATTGCCTTGGAGAAGGTCTGTGTCAGAAAATGCCCTTTGATCCGTTCCCTGTTCGGCTCGAGCGCGAGCACGAAGGAGGGGAATCCGATGACGCAGACCTCCATGAGCACGAGGTTTTTGGGGCTGAAGGGATAGGCGACCCCGGGCGTGCAGATGATTCCGATGGAGAGGAGCACGGTGAACACCGTCTTCATGAGAAAGAGCGAGCTCGACCGCTGAATGTTGTTGATGACCTTTCTGCCCTCTTCCACCACGCGGGGCATGGAGGAAAATTTGGAGTCCATCAAAACGAGGTGGGAGACGTTTTTCGCGGCGTCCGCGCCCGCAGCCATGGCAATCGCGCAATCCGCGTCCTTGAGCGCGAGAATGTCGTTCACACCGTCCCCGGTCATGGCGACGGTATTCCCCACCGCCTTGATCGCGCGCACGAGCACCGCCTTTTGGTCGGGGGTCACCCTGCCGAACACGGTGTAGGAATTCGCTACCGCAACCACCTGTTCGGGGCTCATGCCCTCGAGACTGATCCACTTTTCCGCCCCGTCGATTCCGGCGCGCCTCGCGACCTCGGACACGGTGAGCGGATTGTCTCCGGAGATGACCCGAATCGAAACATCGTTGTCCTTGAACCACTGAATGGTCTCGATCGTATCGTCGCGGATATTGTCCGAGAGCGTGACAAGCCCCATCGCCTCGACTTCGCCGATCACCTTATCCTCCGCGATTCCGCCCGCCGTGCGCCCGAGGAGCAACACCCGGAGTCCCTGCGACGAGTAGCCGTGAATGAGGGTCTCGAGCTCCTCCGAACGCTCCTTCATGACGAATTCGGGCGCGCCCAGAAGGTACGTCGCGTCCGAAAACCGCACCGCGCTGTACTTGTTCGCGGAGGTAAAGGGCAGAATCTCCTCCGCCTTGCGCTTCCCTTCCTGTCCGAAATAGGACACGAGCGCGATGCTCGTAAAGTTGTTGTCTTGCAGCGCCGCCTGCATGGAGGAAATCACCTCCGCTGCGTCCTCCCTCTCGAGCCCGAGCGGAACATAGTCCTGCACGATCATCTTGCCGTCCGTGATCGTCCCCGTCTTGTCGAGACAGAGCACGTTGACGCGGGCGAGCATCTCGATACAGTACATATCCTGCACGAGACAGTGTTTTCTCGCGAGCTTGATGATTCCGACGACGAGCGTGGTCGAGGTCAACAGAAACAGCCCCGCGGGAATCATGCCGATGACAGACCCCGCCGTCCCGCGAACGGCCTCCGCGAAGGTCTCCGAGAGCGCCTTGTTGTGGAAAAACATGAGGATTGCAATGGGGATAATGATGACGCCGATGACTCGGATAATGACCGAAAGCGTTCGCAGAATTTCGCTCTTCGGCTTCTTGTACTGCTTGGCTTTGGCGGTCAGCTTTTGGATATAGTTGTCCTCTTTGACGTGTTCGACCCGCGCGTAACAGGTGCCGAGCGCGATGAAACTCCCCCCGTAGAGAAGGTCTCCCTCCTTCTTTCGGACGGCGACGGACTCACCGGTGAGCATGGACTCGTTGACATCGACAGTGCCCTCCTTGATAATGCAGTCCGAACTGACCTGATTTCCCGTGGTAAGGATCACGATGTCGTCGAGGGCGAGCTCGGCGAGCGGAACGCTCTTGGTCTCGCCGTCGCGGACGACGCGCGCCTCACCCTGCGAGAGAATCTTGAGCTTTCCGATCATGAGTTTCGCCTTGATTTCCTGCCCGATTCCGATGATGATATTCGCCGAGATAATCACGAGGAAAAAGACGTCGGTAAACGCGCCGACCGCAATCAGCGCGCCCGCGACGATGAAACACAGAATATTGAAATAGGTAAAGATATTTCCGAGAAAAATGGAGAGATAGCTCTTCCCGGACTTCTGCTTGAGGTTGTTGAGAAGATCCTCCCCGCGCCTTGCCTCGACCTGCGCGGAAGTGAGTCCGCAATCGATTGCGGGGTCGAACCGTTCGACCACCCGCTCCGCCTTCTTTTCAGCCATAGAACAAACTTGCCCCTTGCGTAACGTAATATTTTCCCTAAAACTCAAATCGCGTTTCAACCGAAAACGCAAAAATCCCGAATAGAATGTTCGGGATTTTCATGCACTTTTATTCCTTCTCGACGCTGTTATAAGCAATTTCGTAGATTTTTTCGTTGAGAGGAATGAGTTTCTGCTTGTTTTTAAAGTTGTAAGCGATTCCCTCTTTGACGCTCTCGTGCTTTAACAGTCCGCAGACTTTATTGACGACGCCGAGGATATAGATATTCGCGGCGCGCGAAGTCCCGAGCTCCTGCGCCTTTTCGTTTGCGGGAACGTAATAGACCTTGACGTCCGTGCGCGTCACCTTTTTATCGATGAGCGAACTGTTGACGATAATCGTGCCGCCGGGGACGACCGCGTCCTCGAACTTGGTCAAAGAGGGCGTATTCATGACGATGAGCACGTCCGGCTTTGTGACGATGGGAGAGGCGATGGGCTCTTCGGAGATATTGACCGAACAATTCGCAGTGCCCCCCCGCATCTCCGGTCCGTAGGAGGGAAGCCAGGAAACCTCCTTCCCCTCCGTCATCGCGGAGTACGCGAGCATGGTACCGATGGAGAGAACTCCCTGTCCGCCGAATCCGGCGCAAATGATCTTGTGACTCATCATTCCACCTCCTTATAGGTCCCGAGCGGGTAGAACGGAATGGCTTTGTCCCGGACGTATTCGGACGCCTGCACGGGCGTAATGCCCCAGTTCGTGGGGCAGGTGGTGAGCACCTCGACGAGGGAAAAGCCCTTGCCCTCGAGCTGATTGTTCAAAGCCTTTTTGATGACTTTCTTGGCGTTGATGACGTTTTTGACGTCGTGCGTAGAGACGCGGGCGATGAATCGCGGTCCCTCGAGCGTAGCGAGCATCTCGCAGACCTTGATGGGATAGCCGTTGACGGGCGCGCGTCCGTTTACGCAGGTGGTAGCCTTTGCGCCCATGAGCGTGGTGGGCGCCATCTGTCCCCCCGTCATGCCGTAAATCCCGTTATTGATAAAGATAATCGTGATATTTTCGTTTCTCGCCGCCGAATGCACGGTCTCCGCCATGCCGATGCTCGCGAGGTCGCCGTCCCCCTGATAGGTAAAGACGAGCTTATTGGGCTTTGCGCGCTTGATTCCCGTCGCAACGGCGGGCGCTCTTCCGTGCGCAGCCTCGATCATATCGAAATTGAAATACTTGTCCGCAAAGACCGCACAGCCGACCGGAGAAACCCCGATGGTATCCGCCGCCATGCCGAGTTCCTCGACGCTTTCCGCGATGAGCCGATGCACGATACCGTGCGTACATCCGGGGCAGTAGTGCAGTCTCGTATCCGTCAAACATTTAGTCTTATGAAAAACAGCCATCTTACGCCTCCGCCTTCTTCACTGCCGAAATAATTTCTTCCTCGGTCATGACGTTGCCGCCGCACCGACCGAAGAACCCGACGGGTTTTTTGCACTCCGTCGCGAGTTTCACATCCTCGACCATCTGTCCCATTGACAGCTCGACGGAGAGAAAACGCCTGACCTGCGGCATTTCCGCGTACTTTTTGAAAATATCCTTGGGGAAGGGATAGAGCGTACGGGGACGGAGCAACCCGACCTTGTGCCCCTGCCTGCGGAGTTCGGTTATCGCGCTCTTGCAGATTCGGGAAACGGTGCCGTAGGCGGCGAGAATGATTTCCGCGTCCTCGCAGAGATACTCCTCCGCGCTCTGCTCGTTGGCATTCAGAAGTTCATACCGCTTGAAGAGTTCGATATTGTACGCCTCGCAGATATCCGGCTCGATGCGCAGGGTATTATAGACGACCCGCGCTCTCGTTCCGTCGTAACCGTTCAGCTCCCAGTCTCTCACGCCCAGCGTGGAGAGGTCGAACATTTCGGGGAGCTCGACAGGCTCCATCATCTGACCGATCATGCCGTCGCCGAGGAGCAGAACGGGCATGCGGTATTTTTCGGCGAGGTCCCAGGCGCCGTAGGTCATATCCACCGCCTCCTGAATGGACGCGGGCGCGAGCACGATGAGATGATAATCGCCGTGACCGCCCCCCTTGACCGCCTGAAAGTAGTCGCACTGCGCGGGCTGAATCCCGCCGAGTCCGGGACCCGAGCGAACCATATTGACGACGACGCAGGGAAGGTCCGCCGCCGCTATGTAGGAGAGCCCCTCCTGCTTGAGGCTGATTCCGGGGCTTGACGAACTCGTCATCGCCCGACAGCCCGCCGCGGCGGCTCCGTAAACCATATTGATTGCCGCAACCTCGCTCTCCGCCTGAACGAAGGCGCCGCCCACCTCGGGCATTCTGCGGCTCATGTATTCGGGAATCTCGTTCTGTGGGGTAATCGGATATCCGAAGAACCCGCGGCAGCCCGCGCGGACAGCGGCTTCGGCAATCGCCTCGTTGCCCTTCATCAGTTTTCTTGCCATAAACAGCCTCCTTTACTCGACGACGATCACGCAATCGGGGCACATCATGGCGCACATGGCGCAGCCGATGCACTTGTCGATGTCGTTGACCCGTGCGAAGTAATAACCCATCGCGTTCATTTCACGGTCGGAGAGCTCCAAAATCTTTTTGGGGCAGTTCTCCACGCAAAGACCGCAGCCCTTGCACTCTTCCTTGTCAATCCTAACTTTAGCCATAAACAAAACTCCTCCCGCAGGGTCGCTATCCGTTTGAAACGCTCGAAAATCCGAACGTTCCGCGCCGATTAGCGCCCGCGTTATTCACGCATGTTATCGCGCGCCCTACTTTTTGGACGCAAATTCCTTGACGATCTTCTCAAGCTCCGCAAAAATATCCGCGGTGCTCGCCTCGCTCTTCTCTTCCGCAGACGCCTCGGGCGCGGGCTCTTCCGTCCGAACCTGCTCCGGCGCGGGTTTTTCCTCGGGCGCACGCTCAAGAACAGGCGCACGCTCGGAAACAGCCGCACGCTCGGGAACGGGCGCGACCTCTTCCTCTTTGAGGGACTCCTCCGCCTTCACGGATTCCTTCGCCGCAGGCGCGGGCTTCTCCTCTTTCGCTTCCTCGGGCAGTTCCACCGTCTCGTCGCAATAGAGCGCGTTCTCAGGATTCGCAAACGCCCCGGCAACGTACTTTCCCTTGCTCTTGAGATAGGCGAGAAGGGGTGCAAAATCCCCCGCGCCCGCCACGATGACAAACCCGTCTATGTAGGACTCCTGCGCGAGCGCAACGGCGTCGATGAGAATACGGACGTCCATCTGCGAACTTCTCTTCTTATACCGCATGGTGCCGGCAATCTCGAAACAGCTCGCGTTCACGACCTCCGAAAACCCCTTGTGCCGGCGGTCGGAATAACCGTAGAGCTTGCCGGTCACGATCTCGGCGTCTTTGCCGAACTTTTCGGTGACGGCGTTGAAGGCGTCAACGGAAATCTGCGCGTTGTCGATGTCGCACAAAAGGGCAAGTTTCATTTTCTTCATATTGGTTGTCCCCCAATTTTATTTTTGGTTTTACGGGCATGATAGAACAGCAGTTGCTGTGCGTATCCGGAATCCTCTCCGAAGAGTTCCTCAAAGTAAGAAGTCATCTTCGCGCGGTCGGTCTCTCTTCCGCCGAACCGTTCGTGATAGACCTTCTCGATCCAGGTATCCACCGGGAACGCGCCTTCCCTCCCGAATCCGAAGAGCAGGATACAATCCCGAACTTTGGGTCCGACGCCGGGGAACTTTAGGATTTCCTCCCGCAATTCCGCGTCTGGGAGTTTTCGGAGCGCGGAAAAGTCGGTTTCGGCGGCGCGGCGCGCGGAGTTTGCGAGATAGGGTGCGCGGTATCCCGCGCCGATTTCGCGGTAGAAGGTCTCCCCCTCTTTCGCCATGCGCTCTGGGGTGGGGAAGGTAAAATACCTCTCGCCCCCAAACTCCCGCTCCTCTCCGAGCCTCTCGCACAGCCGCTCCATAATCCCTCGGATGCGGGGAATATGGTTGTTCTGCGAAACGAGAAATCCGACAAGGGTTTCGAAGGGGTCCTGCCGCAAGATGCGCATTCCCCTTCCGAACGCAAGAGCCTCCGAAAGCTGCGAAAACGAGCCGAGTCTTTCCCGAATCCCGCGGTAGTCTCTGCGGAGGTCGAAGTAGTTTTGAAAATAGGAGTCGTCGCTCGATTGGATATTATAGACTATTATACCATATTTCCCGCAGGATTTCACTATTTTTGCGGCATCATTTTTGGAAAAAAACGTATATTCCCCGTTTTTCTCCGAAAAGCGAAACATCTGCCCGCTTTCCGCGATGCAGGCAGGGTCAAAGAATTCGGTTTCCGTCGAAATCATCCGTTACCCTCCCGTTCTGCGACACAGCGAATCATCCGTTATCCTCCCGACCTCCGGCAAGCGAATCATCCAATCTCCTCCCCCTCCTGCGTTGCGTTATTCGCAGGCGATTTCGGAAATGTAAAAAAAAGGCAGGGTGAAATCACCCCG
Organism: uncultured bacterium; assembly: GCA_905215695.1. Lineage (GTDB taxonomy): Bacteria > Bacillota > Clostridia > Christensenellales > HGM11417 > CAJMQN01. The sequence continues at coordinate 25,814 of CAJMQN010000003.1, read as the reverse complement.
CCCTCATCATTACTCGCTGTAAACGCTGACCTGTTTCTTATCCTTTCCGAGCGGTTCGAACCGCACGATGCCGTCCGCGAGCGCGAAGAGCGTATCGTCCTTGCCGATCCCGACGTTTGTGCCGGGGTGGATCTTGGTGCCTCTCTGCCGGACAAGAATATTGCCCGCGAGCACGAACTGTCCGTCCGCGCGCTTGGCGCCGAGACGTTTGGACTCGCTGTCGCGTCCGTTTCTCGAGGAACCGACGCCCTTCTTATGCGCAAATACGATGGTGGTCAATAACATTTTTCGATACCCTCCTCTCGTTATGCCTTGATCTCAACGATCTTGAGCTTGGTAAAGGGCTGTCTGTGGCCCTGTTTCTTTCTCTCGTTCTTCTTCGCCTTGTATTTAAAGACGATGATTTTGTCGGCGAGCATCTGATCCTGAATCTCCGCCGTCACTTTGACGGGAGAGGTCTTGACTTCCTTGCCGTCGAAATAGGCAATCGCGTCAAAGCTGACTTTGTCGCCCTTTTCTCCGGCGATCTTGTCCACAGATACGAGGTCGCCTTGGCTGACCTTGTACTGTTTCCCGCCGCTCACAATAACTGCAAACATTTCTTTTCCGTCCTCCAATGGGATTGAGTCTCGTCGGGCGTCTAAACGACGCTGTTTCGCAGGCGCCGGAGAAAATCCGATCTTTGGTGCCCGCACCGTACGGCTTATATATCATATCACAAGCGCACATGCGAAGTCAAACCATTTTGACCGAAAAACGGTATAAATCCGCAAAAAAGCGCGCAAAATACCCTTGCAAACCAAAAAATTTACGAGGAGAAGGTCATGGAACAAATGAATCAGCAGCAGAGCGGCACGGGCGCGCCCGAGGGAATGTCGCAGAAGGCGTCTGTCAATCTTGATTTTCTGCACACGGTCTATAAAAACGCAGAGACGGGTATCACCTCGATCGACACGATTTTAAAGCATGTGACGGATGAAGAGATGCGCGAAGTGCTTTTAAAGCAGTACGACGATTACGACAAATACTGCACCAAACTCGCCAAACACATCACCTCTCAGGGAGAAACGCCCAAGAAGAACAACCCTTTTACAAAGGCGCAGATGTGGAGCACCATCAATTTTTCGGCGCTGATGGACGATTCGTCCTCGCACATTGCGGACATGATGATAAAGGGGAGTAATATGGGAATCACCTCCCTCAACAAGGAACTCAACGCGCACCGCGGCGAGCTTGACAAGGATGCGGAGGCAATGGCGAAAGAACTGCTCGTACTCGAACAGAACAACATCGAACAGCTCAAGCCCTATCTGTAAGACAAATCCAATTTGCAACGATAAGCCTATCTGTAACCACAAACCCCAGCCGTAACCACAAATCCAACTTTACCAAAGAGCCGAACCCCACGGGGTTCGGCTCTTTCAATTTGATATTATTCGGATTTTTTCTCCTCTACCGAGGGCGGAACGCTCTCCGTCCCGGCAGTGGGAATGCTCATCTCTCCGGCAGTGGGAACGCTCACCCCTCCGACAGGCGGAGCGACCGGATAATCAGCCGCCCAGTCCCCCTGCGCGAAAGCGAATCCCGGTTTTGCGGATTTCGGACGGCAGAGAACGAGGAAAATCAGAATCGCGGCAAACAGCAGACCGCCGAAGACCGCCCCCGCAATCATCTGCGCGGCAAGTTTCCCGTTTTCTTGGGCAATGACATTTCCCTCCATATCCGGCGCATTGATGAGCAAGCTCATAATCACGCAGAGCAGAATCCCCAGCGCAAACAGGACGATTCCCTGCCAAAGGAAATTGCAGGTTTCCTTCTTTTCGTCGAACAGTCGCTCGATCGCCTGATAGACGAGCACCCCGCAGACGACCGCGGCTGTAAAAAAGAGGACGACGAGCATGATAGCATACGCAATCATTTCCGAAGTTGCCCCCTTTACACAGAGCACCCCTTCGCACATCGTGAGCAGAGACACGCCGAGATTCGCGCTTGTCTCCTTGACCGCCATGGAGCTGAAGAGCGCGCCGAATATCGCAGTCAGAACGAGAATCCCCGCCGTTCCGCAGATTGCGAGAACCGGAATTTTCTGCCTGTTCAACCCCCGCTGCACGAACCGGAGTACGAGACACGCGAAGAGAAGAACCGCGCCGAACGTGAGCGCACTGATCGTTCCCGCGCCCAGTCCCGAAGAGATGCCGACGATTCCGTTCGCGACCTGAAGAACGCCCGTCACCGCAGACCCGCCGCAGAAGGAGAGCACCATACAGAGGAGCACCCAGGGCGCAAACGCCGTAGCGGCAAATCCGACGATACGCGTCCGACTCTTTTTCCCGGTGAGTACGCGGACGCCGTCCACCGTACCGAGAATGAGCATGACGAGAGAGACAATCATGTTGATTCCGACAGCAACCGCCGAAAGAGCGCCGACGACATAGAAACCGTCCGAATAGCTGAGACTCGAATTGCCCGCGCTTTCGATAACCTGTTTAATCTCATTCCACTGATCCACGAGATAATAAAACGCGCCGTAGCTCTTCCCGATGTTGCCACCGACGCCGGACGCCGTTACGGAGTAAGAGTAGAGCGAAAAGAAACTGCACAGCGCCATGACAAAAAGCGCTGCCAGGCAGAAGGAAACCGTGAGAATCTGAAACAACCTGTCACGGGTCATCACCTTTCCCCCGGCAACAACGGGCGCAGCCGCAGCGGGCGCGGGGGTCGGATACGAACCGCCGGCAGACGCGGCGGAACTCGCGGGTCGAACAGCGCGGGCTGCCCCGGCATGAACGGTCGGCGCACCGCACACAGTACAGAACATTGTTCCCTTCTCGAGCAGTTTCCCGCAGGAAGTACAGCAGAACTTTCCGTCCAGACGGACTCCGCAGTACGGGCAGACCGCCGCGTCCTTGGGAATGGGTTTTGCGCACCGCTGACAGAGCTTTTTGCCGTCCAGACGGTTGCCGCACTTGGGACAATAGACGTAATCCTCTTCCGCCTCATGTCCGCACGCTTCACAGATTTTCATAGAGATAATTCCCCTTTAATATTTTTCACCATTGATTTTCGGTCCCCGAAAAGCCGGATATTTTGTCTCCCACACGACCGTACCGACAGCGAATGCCGGAACAAACAGCGCGCCCCACAGAAACGCAATCCCAAGCTGCGTCATCAGGATACAGTAGAATAGGAATCCGCAGACGGAAAGCGCAAGACAGGCGGCAATCAACCCGAGTCTTCTGTTTCTCTTTGCGCCTACCGCCGCGCGCAATGCCCTGCACCAGAGAACTCCGCCAACGATGCCCAGCGCCGCAGCCGATAGCATCAAAAGAACCGTAAGCACGGAGAACCAAGTCGTGTTCGTCTCCCAATAATTGAAAGAACGTAGATAGACGTGACTCTGAAACCAAAGCGTAATAAGAGTGACAGCGACGGTATCCGCGCAGGTTTTGGCGAGAGACTCTCCCTTGCGGAAATCCGAGTCGGTACAATATCGAACGATTACCGCGGCGACCAGCGCCGCAACGGACAGCCCGAGCGCAAGAGAAAACGCGTTTCCGAGACTTTCACCGCTGGACGCAAAGAACCCCTGCGTGACGAGCCAGTTGTTACATCTCAACATTCGAGCCGCCACCGCTTCCAGAACCGCCGTCATCGTCGGCTTCGGCTTGCGAAGCACAGCTACCGCCGCCCGCATATATTGAAAGCCATATTTTCATGCTTGCAAGCTCGCTTTCTGCAAGCAACTTTGCCATACCTTCCGTCTTGCTTTCAGGGCGTGTACTGTATTTCCCTTTATCGCGGTAAGAACTTATTGCAGCATAGTATCTATCGCGTTCTTCATACCGAACGTCCACAGGTAAAAGTCCTAACGAAATCATTTCATAGATTAAAAGCAATCTTCCCGTTCTTCCGTTACCGTCAACAAACGGGTGTATGTTCTCAAACTCGATATGATGCTTGGCAAGGTTATGGAATAAGTCTACCCAATTAAACTGTCCTTGTTCTGCAAGTCCGGCATTGTACTTACAATCGGTTTGCAATTCTTCCGCATACGCTTTCATTTTTTCGGGGACTTGCGCAGGCGGACAAGGCGTATAAACTATTCTCGTTAGACTACCTACATAATTTTGTATAGTCCTGTATTTGCCTGCTTCTTCATCGCCACGCAAAACAAAGCCGTGAACTTGCTTTATAAATTCTTCGGTAATTGGTTTCTTTTCCTTAACTGATTCATAGAGAAAATCGAAAGCCTGCTTATAGCCGACTATATCTTCACTCTCTCTCAAAGAGTGCGCACCCGTAACTATTCCTTTTTCAATTAACAACTTTGTTTCATCGAAAGTAAAGGTATTGCCTTCTATGGCGTTTGAGTTATGGCTTGCACTAATAGAGAACTCGTTATTGAAATATTTGAGTTCGCTTGCCGTAAGCGGACGAACTTTTTTCATAAGTGCATAGCTATTCTCTATCTCGTCGATGATGTCTATGTACTTTTGTTGTTCTTCCATTTTTTTAGACATAGCCGTTACTCCTTTTCATTGTTTATCGTACAATCATTATATTATAAATAAAGAGTAAAAGCAAGAATTCCGCCAATGAATTACATCCTCTTGTTTATAACGCAAAACAAGACAACTTTTATGTTGCCCATATTTTAGTTTTGTCTAATCTTAATTCTTTACACCATAAATCTCTTTCAGCAATAAATTTTTGGTACGGATAACTGTCCGTGCCTTTTTGTTGAGCAATTACGTCTGCCCCGAAAGTATAGTAGCTGATTTTAGAAAGAACTGATCCGATTTTGCCCTTCTTCTTCGGTAAGGCAAAATAATATTCATTGTCTCGATCGTAAAAGCGTGTCTTACAATATGCCTTCAAACCTTTTTTCAGGGCAACTCTACAATATTTCTTCCATGCACGACGCTTTGAAAAACTGCGCTTTAATCTATCTTTATCCAATTCATACCAATTCGGCAAATAATATTCCTTTCTGCGTCCTCTTGCCGGATACAACATAGAATAAAGTTGTTCATCAGAAATTGTACTCGATATGTAACTTTCCATATTGTCCAATGTCGTCGTGTTGAGCGTTCTCATCCGTAGTACCTCTTTTTACTAAACTGAACTTTGCGTTCAATTTAGATTGTAGCCGTATTATATCACAAAAGACTATCTATTTCAAATTTTCAATTCCAAATATTTGGCATTGAAAGTTTTTTACAAAAGTTTTTTTGTGAGCAGATAAAAAAATATGCTCCCGCAACAGCGAGAGCAACGATTTGTTAATATTTGATTAGTATTCTTCCTTGATTTTCGCAACGAAGATATTAAATTCGTCCAATACTTTTCTTGGAGATCTGATTTTCACCTTACCTTGCGTTCCGACAATCCACGCAAAAAGCGTTTTGGACACTTGAACGCTTACGGTCAACGGAATATGCGTTATCATCGACCTTGCGTATCCTTATATCGTCGCCGAACCTGTCAAACATATCCGAAAGTATGCTCGGCTCGAACAACAGCGTTACGTTGCAAAGCTCCCCTCCAAACATAGAGAACACTTGTTTTCTGTATTCGTCGGTGTTGAACTTTTCATATTCGGGGTGCGGCTCACGCTCGGTTTCGTCCACCTTTACGTCGTCCATTTTATCAAGGCGATACGTTACAAGATCAGCATACCCGTTAGAAAAGTATAATAGATAATAGTTGTCTTTGCTCCACACCATATAGGCAGGACTGACAACGTATCTTTTGCCGTCTTTCCTATACACTTTTTTATGCTTGTCGTCATAGTCGAAATACAGGAACGATATTTTCTTGTTCTCGTTGATAGCTCTTTCTATTGAATCCACGTTGTATATAAGAGAACTGCTCCACTTTCTGCTTTTCTCAAACGAAATAATGTGCTTTGAAACACTCTCCGCCTGATGAGAACACAGAAAGCTCGAAAGCCTTTCTACAAGTGCTTTCTTTTGCGCAGCCGGGAGTTTTGAAGCATTAACTGCGTCTGCAAGCATAACTACTTCCGCCGTTTCTATCGGACGGCTTACAACGTAATAATAGTAATACTTTTTCTTGTAGGACAACACTTCATACCCATATTCATTTAATACGGCTATGTCGCCCGCTATCACCTTACGCATTACGCTTATCCCACGCTTTGCAAGTTCTTCCCTTATCTCGTCTGCGTTCATTGCGTGGTTTTCATCGGTGTTTTTGCTTAAAATATCCCACAAAAGAAGCAGTTTGATTTTGTTGTTTTCGTTAGCCATATCCGCTCCTGTAAATCAAAATATCGCATTTTAGAATTAGAGCCGTCCGCATTGACTACGAACGGCTCGTTGTAATTATTTCATCTTATTTCTTTTTGGTAAATAGTGCTTTGATTTTTTCACCAAGGGTTTTGAAGAAGTTGCCGATTGCCGTAAAGCCTTTCTTCAAAGCAGCGCCCAAGTCCACAAAAGTCTTTTTCTTGACAGCGAACCAGAAGATTGCAAATCCGCCGATTCCTGCAAGCAGAACCGAACAGATTACGATACCTGCAATCGCGCCGCCCGAAAGTCCTTTCTTTGCCGCGGGAGCATCTTCATACACAGCCGTAAGAGTTGTTGCGCCCGTTACCTTGAAGGTATAACTCTTGTTTGAGCTTACGATTTTTCCGCTTTCGTCCTTCCAGCCAACGAACTCTTTGCCTTCTGCCGGCTCGTTTGCGGTAACGGTTATGCTTTCACCTTTTTTAACAACTCCTGCGCCTGTTCCACCGTTGACTTTGATTTCAACTGACGGAGCATCGTCAATATTTCTAAAATGCGCCTTGATTTCAATGTTTGCAGCAGGCATTACAAAGGTTGTTTGTTTGCTTGTCGCACTTGCAAACTCGATGGTTACGCCCGCCGTTTCGCAAGTCCATTTGTCAAAGACTTCGCCGGTAGGTGCAGGGTTTGCCGTTATAGTCACGGTTTCACCGGCTTTTGCGACTTCTTTGTCTTTCGTGCCGTCCACCATTTCTATTGCAAACTTTTCAATCGCCCGATAGGTTGCCTTAAATGTTACGTTTCCGGCAGGCATTTGGAACTTGATTTCCGTTTTGGTCAAGTCCATACCCGTGGTGTCAAGTCCCGTAACTTCCCACTTGTCAAAATACATATCGGTATCAGGCTCGTTTGCCTTTACGGTAACTTCCGTTTGATATGTTGCCATATTATGAGTTGTTGTTCCGTTAGTGACGTCAACTCTATACATTTCATCTTCAAACGTTGCCACAACGGTTACGTCACCGGCAGGCATTGTAAAGGTGGTAGTTACGTTTGTTTTGTCTGCATATACAAGAACCGTTGATGAAGTCCATTCCACAAACTTCTTGCCCGTAGGAATGGTTGCGGTAATTGTAACCGTTTCGCCATATTTTGCTTTTGCCTTATCTACCGTGCCACCCGTTACGTTTACGTTATATTTCGCTTCGCCATAGGTTGCTTTGATTTCAACTACGTTTGCAGGCATATTGAAAGTGATTTCGGGGTTGGTCAAATCCATACCGGTTGTATCAAGTCCTGTTACAACCCACGTATCGAATACTTTTCCCGTAGGAGCGGTATTTGCCGTCACTTTAATCACGTCGCCATAATACGCATATCCCACCGTATCTTCGCCTTTTTTCGCCACACAATCGGTAACCGAGATATTATAGGTCGCTTTTACGTAAGTTGCCGTAACGGTAACGTCGTGGTTAGGCATAGTAAAGGTAGTTTCTTGGCTTGTAGCATTCAAGAACGATACGTCAGACGAATCGGTAGTCCATCTATCAAACTTATATCCTTTTTCAGGCTCGTTTGCCGTGATAGTAACCTTAACGCCTTGTGCAGGTTTGTTAGGAGTTGCCGTTCCTTTTTCTACATTGACGTTGTAAGTGATTATTTCATAATTTGCAGTTGCGGTTACGGCATTTGCAGGCATATTGAAAGTAATTTCGGTCTGTGTTGTGTCTGCAACCGACACCCCTGTCAAAGTCCATCCTGTAAATCTTTCGCCAACACCCGGAGTATTTGCGGTAAGAGTAACGCTTGCGCCTTCTTCAAATTCACCGCCACCTGTTCCTTTTGTTACGGTAACCGTATAAGTAATGACTTCGTTTTCGGCAATGGTAATTGTTACATGAGCGCTTGCCTTGTAGTTTTTAGACTCTTTATATCTGACTTCATATTGTCCTTTTGCAAGTCCAGTGATTTCTGCTCCCGTGCAATCGGCAAAAGTGCCACCGACAACTCTATATTCCATATCGGTTGTGACGCCCGTTATCTTGCCGTCGTTTACTCCGACGTTGGAAGTTTTGACTCCTTGTATGCCAATCGGTGCGTCTTTGTTTGCTTTGGCTATACTCCAATTGATATTATGATTAGCAAATTGTATTGCCGTAGATGTTGTATCCCAGCGGTAGCCCGGTTTAAGTTTTGCGATTGCAACGTAATTTCCTGCGTCGGTTGCCTTTGTTGTGCCTGTAAGGGTATATCCTTCGCCTTCGCTGACGCCGATTTGCTCGCTACCGTCATATATTAAATTTTGATTGCCCGAAACAAACGAAAGCACGGTATATCTGTCTATGTCAAGGAAAAAACTTTTATCATCTTTTAAAACTCCATCGTAGTAATATTCTATTCTCCATTCAATATTCTTTCCCCCATATTGATATGCTCTATCGTCGGGTTTACCGCTAATCGTTCCGTCTTTTGCAAGATTTAGCCCCCAAACTTTACGGCCTGTTTCGCTATAATTCTTAATTTCAACTTTAGTAGAATCGCCACCCGGACACGATACTTCGATTTTTGCATTGTATTCCACACCACACTTACCATTTGGTAAAAAGGCAGTCAAAATCTTGAATTCGCTTGTTTCTAATTCATTTGTTATTTCTACAATGGTTGGCTCGCTTGGGTTATAATTTGTGTTTTCCCTGTATCTTACTTCATACTTGCCTGCATAAAGATTTTCGATTGTTGAGCCTGTACAAGTCGTATATGAGCCTGCATTGTATGGTCTATATTCCATATCGGTAGTAACGCCAAGTATTTTACCATCGTTCTTTCCTTCTACGGATGCATTTTTTACGGTGATTCCCGCCGGTGCAGATTGATCTCCTTTAACTATTTCCCAAGTTATTTCTCTATCGTCAAAAGAATACGTTGCTCCTGCGCCCCAAGCATAGCCCGGTTTAAGTTTTGCGGTGGAAGTATATTTCCCAATATCTTTTGCTTTATATGTTCCCGAAAGGGTATATCCTTCGCCTTCTTCAACGCCAATTTGTTCATTTCCGTTATATCCCAAGGTTTTGCCTGAAGGCCTAGATATTTGAGTATATCCTTCCACCACAAGTTGGTATTCTTTGTAATCTAATATATACCCCTTGCACATGTATCTCACTCTAAGAGTAATTGTACTGCCAAATTTATAATATGCCCCATCGTCTGGAATACCTGTAATTGTTCCGTTTGTATTTACAGACAAACCGTGAAGCGTATCCAAACACACAATCTCAATATCCGAGTCCGCCACACCTGTTGGTTTTGTAAACTCTATTTTTTCATTATACAAAACGCCTACTTTTGCATGTTTCAAGGTTTCTGTCGTTATTTTATAATTATCTTGCTCGGCAAGGCTTACCCCATACTTGGTTATGTTAAGGTCTAAAATAAGTGAGGTTTCCGAAACGTTTCCAAAACTTGCTTCGTATGAAAAATTGTTGTCACTTACAAGATAACCATTCAAAAGAGAAGAGCCCGCGAATAGTTTTCCGTTTGTTGTTTCCAATTTGAAACGGAAAGTATATTCTTCCCACTTCTCAAAAGTAAACGGAGTTGTTGAAGTGTATTCACTCGTTTTATAAGCACGTGCTTCTGTGCAAACAACGTTTGGGGGCAATTTAATTGCAGATAGTAACTCCGCCTGCGTTGGCGAAGTTGCTCCAACATCAGGAAGATTATACTTTACAACAATATCTTGAATTGCTCCGGGATTTTCTTTTGTTTCGCCCGTTGTTCCTGTGAAAGTTTTTGAATTCCCGTCAGCGTCGGTAACAGTGAAACTTAAAACCTGAGCAGTCGTAGGTGTTGTAGGACGATTTCCGTAAAACGCAATCTTCCACATGTTTCCTTCGTGCACCGACACTGCGTATGGTAACCACGTCGGACATTGAATATTTGTAAATTGATATGGAAGTTTTCCGCCTTTTACATGTATTGAATCCGTTGTGGCGAACGCTCCGACATAGCCGTCAGCAAGTTGCAATCTCTCTGGGTTTACCAAACTTAACTCTTCGTTGCCAAGCGCGTTAAATATGAAATTCATAAATGAATTTGTATATATTTCTACTGTATAAGGAGTTGTAACGCCGTCAAGTTTAATTTTTGAAGGATCGGTTATTTGCCCCTCATAGCCGTTTAAAACAAAGTATTGCAAACGCAATGCATACGTATATCCCGACTCGAATGTGTCGGTGTCTTTTAGAACTTCTCTTGTGTTCAAACAAAACCAATAAACCGTACTGATTTTAAGCCCACTTTCTTTAAGTGTAAGCGTAGGCATTGTTGCATTTTTGCCTATCTGTGGCACGTCGGCATCGGTAAGCCCGCTAACCGTAAGTTCGGTTATCGGTGTGCCTCCTTCCGCATAGACCGTACTCGTCGGGCTTGCAAACACAATGCCGAGCATAAGTGCAAGGCACATCGTAAGACCGAGTATAAGCGCTAATATCTTTGATTTATTCGCCTTGTTGTGTGTCATAATATTATCTCCTTTTAATTATTTTTGTGGGATTTTTTGCATAAAACGCGACTTTACATCGCAAATATGCTGCATTAAGTCGTTTAGTATACGATAAACAAGTCTATGTCCGAAACAGTGCCGAAATCGAAACTCTTTGCCCCGATTGCTTTCATGGAATAGGCAAAACCGATGGCGTCTTTCGTGCCGATCAGTGCGTTTACCGCCATTGAGCCGACCTGCATATTCAGGTTTTCGGCAGTACCTATTTTCAGCACGGCGTTTAGCGTATCAAAAAGATCCGCCGTATCATCAGCCGAAAGATTGTTAAGCGTAAGCGATTTGTGCGTTACGGTATAGGCAAAGCCGTCTTCTTCCGTCTTATCTACGCGAACGGTGGACGAAACGTAAAGGTTATCGGGGATATATTTTTTGAAGTATTTATACGGGAAACCGCCCATATCTGCTTTGAACGGCGTAAGGTCGAGTTTTGCCACGACGTTGAAGTCCGCACTGCCGTTTGCGGCAATTTCCGAAAAATCGACTTGCATGACGGTTACGGACACTTCCTTATCGCCCAACTTGATTTTGCCTCCCGTTTGCTCGTAAAAGACCGTCTGGGCAATCGCCCCGACATGCTTTTCGGTGAGGAAAATCGGATCCGTCATACTTTTGCCCGCAAGTGAAGCAAAATTGACCGAATAACCGTTGTAGCCTTTGTCCTTTTCATAGACGATAAGCCCGTCGATTTTATCATTGACTGCGCTTTTCATTTCGGCAAAGTCCTGCTCGCCGTAAGCGTTCGGACAAAGCGCGGATTCGTCCACGTCTTTTGAGAGCGTTTTTAATTGTCCTGCGGTGCGGAAAAGGTCTATGCCGTACGTCGTGCGGGCGTAGACGTATCCGCCGATAATGACAACCCCCAGTATTGCCACTATAACCACAAGAGTTATAATAAGATTTCTTATTGCTTTCATAACTTCTCTCCGTCGCCGACCGTTCGGACGGCTTATGTTTATTCAGTATATCGTAATAATATTTTTTCCATACTTTACGAGTTTTCTAAAAACTGTAAATCCATTTTACAATCGGGTTTTTCAACGCCGTTTTCTTCCAGCAGAATATAATATCTGTTAAACCTGCTTTCGGCAAAGCCCATATCGAGTTTTTCGTCGTAATCGAAATCCATTCTCATACTGCTTGCCGAATTGACCAATTCACCGCGCCCGTTGAAAACCGTTGCCTTGACGTTGCCGTTGATAAGCAGCCAGTGCGTGGGCTTTCCTTCTTCGATATCGAAGTACCACCAGTAGCGCGGATATCCCGCGTAGGAAGATATTCTGGTGTTTACGGCTTTTTCGGAAATTTTGGGAACTCCGTACCGACTTGCCATCAGCTGCCTGTTCAAACTGTGCGAAGTGCCTATCGCCGTACGCACGACGTAAACGTCAAGGGCGTCTTTTCCCGAAATCCACCCGCCGTTTTCGTCCGTATAGCCGTCAATGTTTTTAACGGAAACGAACTGTATGTATTCAAGTTTTGGGTGAACCTCGCCGATGAAATTCAAAAAATGCCTTTCCGTCCACGCGACCTCTTTGCCGTCATCGTAGTTTTCGTATCTGTAATAACCATAAATATCGTAGCCGTGCCATTTCGCGATCGCGGGTCCGTTCGGCGAGCCTACGCGAAGTTCGGCGCGAAACTCCCAGTATTCTCTGCCTCTCTCGATAAGATACCCCACTGTATCTCTTGCGCGCGCGTCGTACTTAAAGTTATCGGGATTATAACAAAGTTTCAATGTCGTGTCTTCTTCGACGGCGTCCGCAATCGTAAACGCGTCGCCCTCTTTTTCAATCATATACGGATCGTTTTGGAAAAGATACGTTTCGTCGACGGGTTCGCCCTGCAACGATTGATACCACACGCCCTTATAGTTGAGTTTCGTGCGGTGCGCAACCTTTTCCGTCGTAACCACGAAGTATGAAAAACTTGTCGTTTCAAAAGTCAAATTGTTGCCGTCAACCGTCGTTGCGAGTTCCTCTGCCGTGTTATCGTCCTTGACGTGATAGGTAACGTAACCGTCAGACTCAAACGGTTTCAACATGGTAACTTTCACTTTACCGTTCGGTTGAATTTTTTCGCCGTTCTTTGATACGGAAATGTCAAAAACGGCAATTTTTGCACTGTCGTAAGGTTTGTCTATCGCAGCAATAGCCGCTTTTCCTTGTTCGCTGTCGGAGGTATGATGTTCGGCTTTCAGCACGGAGTCCTTTTCAAACACGCCGTCCGCGGTAATTCCGCTTTCCGTACTTAACTTGTTTACCGTATTGCCGTTGGCGTTACAAGCAACCAACGACACGCACAGCGACAAAACCAACGCAAGCGCAAGCGTAAAGAAGATTAACGACTTTTTCTTCATTGAAGCCTCCTTTATATTTATAGAACACAACACGGACAAGCGGGTTTTTACGCCCGCTTGTCCGTTATTTTGATCAGATAATAACTTTTAAGTTATTTTGCTACGATGGTTGCAGTGTCGCTCAGGTTCCCGAAGCGGGCTTAACTTCAACCTGAAGTCCGATAAATATATCCTCGCCTGTGAAGATCCATTCGCCGTTATTACCGGTTAGTTTGGGATTAGATCCAGTGTTTTTATAAAACTCGACGATGAGATATGAACCGACTATTCTTCCGCCAACTTCATTGTATACCCCCGCGCCTGTGCCGGGAGTGCGAGTGTATTTTGCGATGTCCTTTCCGCCACTAATAAATTTTATTTTGATTGTATCGGTTTCTTTGGCTTTTTTAAGCTTTTCGCTGAGATCACTTCTGTTCAGGTTGACCGCAAATGTGTTTTCGCCAAGCTCGATAGGCTCAATGACATTGGTGCCGGGGACGCCTAACATAAAACCGCTCCTAACTCTTGTCGCATGAGGAACTGCGGTGACTATACACTCGGCAATAGTTTTTCCGCCCGCCCTAAGTGTGAACCTGCGTCCGACAAACGCGGGGACTTTTTTACCTTGGAAATCAATGGTGACGCCTTCAAGCATTGCACCGGGCATGATCATATCGGCGCCTTCCGGGAACGTGGCTTTTCCGATTACTTCACCGAACGTGTCGGCAAAGGCAACATTCGGGTTAATTCCCGACTGAATTGGGGTGTGTTGACCACCCTCGTCTTTTGTGAACGCTCTTATTGTTACCGTGACCTTGCTATAACCGATAATCGTATCGGGCTTGGACAGCATATATCCTCTATTAAGCTCAGCCTTAGTTGCGCCTTCGATATACAAGCTTACTTCTTCACCAGCGGTTGCCGTTTCAACCTCTGTCGCCGTTGTGCCTGTGCCCTTTTTGATTTTATTCACGGTGATTATCTTGCCGATTTCGTTGACTAAAATTTGGTCGCCTTTTTTCACCGTGCCATTAGCGATTATTGTTGTGATCAAAATATCACTGCTACCGGGAAATTCGAACACGTTTTGGATTCCGGCATAGAAGGAATCGGGAGCGTTCCAAACGGTAAATTTGACCGTGTCGTATACGCCTTTGTTAAGCTCGAAGTTGTCGTTGTCCACGGTCAGGACGGTGGCGCCGATTGTACGTATGCCAATCGCATAGTATGTTTCGGGAGCGCCAATCGTCACCCATTCTACGACGTTGTTCGTATCTGCCGCGACGTTTATGCACGTCAAACCGAACTTTCCGCTTTCAAGGTTTTCTCCAAGTTTTCTTTCAAAAACGTCTTTGGGCAAAGTTACCTCGCGTTTGTTGATTGTGATGGTCTTGGTGGTTTCTCCGCCTTTCCATTCCGCAGTGCCTTTTACGGTTGCTTTCACGGTATATTCGCCGGCGTTAATCGGGGCGGCTTCGGAAAACGCAGTGTCGTTTTCGCCTTTGTAAGTAATGGTGATTTCACCGTCGCCCTGACGATTGACCTTCGCGGGATCAATGATAAACTCCAACCCGTCATAGGTTTTTTCCTCAACTAAATCGTTAGCAAACGAAATAGTGTTGTCTTTTGCGCCAAGTGCGGGAATTTCTTGGGTATAGCTATATTCGCATACCGTGCAGGTGAATTTCTTTTCGCCGACCACGCCATAGCCCTCCGGTTTGGTAACTTCGCCTTCGTCAAAGGTATGCGCGGCGAAATCGCCCTTCATTACGTCATGCGTGGGAGCCGTTGCGTCACAGGTCGATTCGTGCCAGTGTCCCGACGCGTCTTTTTTCCATTCCTCGCCGTAAGCGTGCGTTGCGGTGTCGGATATTGTTCTTTCGGTTTCGTATCCGCATTCACATACGCCCTTTTCGACCTTGTCCGTGTGAACGCCTGCGGGCGTTTTTTCTGTCCATGTGAACTCGTGCGGGGTTTTCTCCGTCGTGTCGGTGTGATTCTTCGTGGTGCATTCATGCCAGTGATATTGCTCGTCATTTTTCCATTCGCTTGAAAAATTGTGTTTGTTTTTGTTGCAAGCGGTAAGAACCGAAAGCGACAAAACAAACATCAACGCTATTGCACAAAATGTGAAGATCGATTTTCTTTTCATAGTTTTACTCCTTTTTGATTTAAGTGATTTATTCCAAATCGCCGAATACTTGCGACTTAAAACCTTTATTATTTGTGTTTGTTCCTTTTACGCCGGTTTATTTGGCAACCTTGAAAATAAATTTATATGTGCCCAAACCCGGTTCAGTATTAGTCTGTATAATGGTTGTTTTATCTGCGGACAACTCAAACGTTGAGCCGGCAATCAATCCGTAATTATGAGCGGGAATTTCTTTTTCCATATCTTCTTGGCTGTCGTAGAACACGATGGCAGTACCTTTGATTTTATACAGCACACCGAAGCTGCCTTGACCGCCTACTTCGCCCGGACCTTGATCATAGGTCACCGTCGCGGTATTTTTGTCAGCCGCAAACTCAATTGTGATCTTTGATGATGCAACGAATTGAACATACTCATCCTCCGTCATTTCCATTTCTGCAAGAAGCGCTTGCTTGACGGCTTCGGACTCCCACTCGACGGTTGCGTCAACTTTATTGAAAGTCTTGCCCTTGATGTCGGCAGTCGCCCACTTTGCGTAAAGCGTGAACACCCTTGCCGGCATATATGAAAAACTGAATGCCGTGTCGGAAAGCGTCGTGCCGCCGTCCGTGCTTTCATACCAGCCTGCAAAAACAAAACCGTCTTTGGTGGGAGCGGCAGGAGCCGTGATCGCCGCACCTGCGCTTGCCTTAACGGGTTGTACTGCGCTGCCGCCCTTGCTGTCAAAGGTTATCGTATATTCTTTTTCGGCGACAAGTTTATCAAGCTTCTCGGTCTTTTCTCTGCGGCAGACCGTACAGGTGTAGACCATAGCGCCTTCTTTTTCCGTGGTAGGCTCAATAGTCACATTGCCGCCGTCCCAGGAGTGTTCGGCTTTGTCTGTGGTTTCCTTACAGCCCTTGTCTGCGCACGCGTGCCAATGATGCGTCTCGTTGTTGCTCCGTTCTTCCGCAAAGTTGTGTTTCCCGTCCTTGTTGCAAGCGGTAAGAACCGAAAGCGACAAAACAAACATCAACGCTATCGCACAAAATGTGAAGATCGATTTTCTTTTCATGATTTTTGTCTCCTTTTTTCTAAATTGATTTGTTTCAAACCGCAAATCGAGAATTGCGTTCTAAAACCGTTAATAATTTTCGTTTTCGTTCGTTAAAGTGCGTCGATTGCGTCTGCAAGATAGTCGGACGGGACGGATTCATAAAAAAATGCGTCGATGCTGCCGTCTTCCTTGGCGCATTTGACTTTGTATGCGTTGCTTTCATCAGACACGTTGTCGCAAAGAAGCGCGATTTTGATTTCGGGGTTCTGCCTCCTGGCTTCACGCGCGGTGTCCATACGCATATCAAACGTGCCGTCGCCCGACCTTGTAACGTCCATTACAAGAATTGTTGCCGAAAGCGCGTTCGTCAGCGTAAGGATACACTTCGGTTCCTGCGAAGAAGATTTTTCCACAAAGAACCCCGCACGTTTCAGGGCGTTTGTCACCGCTTCCAAAACAAGTGTGTTTCTGATTGCAAGTACGACTCTTTTCATTTCATATCCTTTCTCCTTTACGTACACTACGCCTGATTTTACATTTTGCATATATATTTTATCATAGGTGGTATGCGGTTGGGGAGTGCCATTCGGCACCCCTTTGGCAAATTTTTTGTGTTTTTTAGAAAAAATTTTTGCAAAAAAAGACAGCCGCCGGTAAGCGACTGCCTGTTTCTATATATTTGATTGCATTATCGGTCAGATTTCGTCGTCGGTTTTGTCGAGTATCACAAGCCCCGATTCTCTTGCTCTTACGGCAAGTTGAGTGCGGGAACGGAAACCCGTCTTAAACAGCATATCCGCAACGTGGTTTTTGACAACGCCCGAAGAAACGCCGAGTTTTTCGGAAATTTCCGCATTGCTGTATCCGCCCGTCATAAGGCGCAGGATTTCAAGTTCCTTTTCGGTAAATTCCGTACTGAGTGCAAGTCCCATTTTGACGGGTTGCGGACTGTCGGGATAGACGATTTCGCCGCTTACCACCCGTTCCATCAGCGACAGAATCGGCTGTTCGTTGACTTCCTTGTACCAAAAGCCTTCAACGCCGATTTGTTTTGCACGCTTTATATAGGAACACTCAGGCATACTCGTAACTATGATAATTTTCGTTTTCGGGAATTTCGCCTTGATTTTTGCCGCCGCTTCGAGTCCGCTTTCGCCGTTTTCCGTAACTACGTCCATCAGTATCAAATCTACGGGCATGCGTGTGCAGACAATATCCGCAACGGAAGCGTTTTCTATCGCCACTTGCAGATAGAATTTGTCCGACGACTCCACAAAATACGAAAAGAGTGCCTTCGGCATTTGCTGATCTTCGACTATCATGACTGAGTATTTTCCGTCTTTCATAAAGTTTCTCCTTGCGGCAGTTCGATAATGAGTTCAAATTGCGGTGCGCTGTGAATAATCATCGTGCCGTTTTCCCGTTCTACAAGCAAGCGAAGCCCCGAAAGTCCGCCGCCTTCTATGATTTCGCCTTTCGGTTTTTCGCCGTCGTTGGTGATTTCTATCGTATATTTGCCGTTTTTCTCCGATACCGTAACCGTCATCGTCTTACCGTTTGCGTGCGAAACGGTGTTCGTCAGACATTCGTGCATTGCGGCGATGAGTATTTTTTCGCTTACCGTATCGGCTTTCGGCTTTTCGCCGCAAAAATCCACGGTTACGGCAACGAGTTTTGCCGCGTCATTTATCACTTGCAAGTTGTCTTTCTTTGTGTGCGGACGAGTGCTTTTCAGTGCGGCGATTTCCGCTTGCCAGAAGCATATCATTTGCTTTTGCTCGGTTTTGTCAAGCGGCTCGGCAAGTCTGCGTTTTGTTGCAAGCAAGAGTTTGCCCATATCGTCGTGGATACGGATTTTCGCCGCCAAAAGTTCCTTTTCTTTCGTAAGGAACACAACGTTATCCCCGTATGCGACAAGGCGTTTGTTGACAGCTTTCAGTTCGTCGAGTTTTTGCTCTAATTCTTTTGTAAGACGGTATCTTTCGGTTACGTTTGCCGCAACGATTTCGTAAACGATTTTTCCGTCTATCTCGTGCGAATATCTCTTGAACGATACCACTTTGCCTCCCTCGTATTCGATGATCGGCTTTTCACCAGTTTGAAGCGGCAGACAGCTTTCTTCAATTTCGCCTTGCGAGATCTTCCGCCAAAAACTTGCGCCGTCCAACAGAGCCTTGCCGGTTGCAAGAACGCAAAGACGGTTCATCTCGGTATTGATAAACCGCACGAGTCCACTTTGCTCGTAAAAACATATTCCCGCAGGAAGTGTGTCCGCGCTCTCTTTTATGGACACGGGCGAAATATGCTTTTTGTTCCAAAGCACCGCGCCGACAAGTCCGTAAACCGCAAGAGCGAGCAACACGACAGCCGCAACGCAATGCAACCATAGCGGCAAAGAAATTATCGTGAGCGACGGCTCGAATACGGATTTCCCGACACGATAGAGATAACTTCCGCACATTGTCAGAAATACCGATAGAAACGACAATGCGAACGTTACCGCAGGCAGAACGATATAGCGGCGTTTCTTGCAAAGTCTGACCGACGCAAACAACCCGATAATCGCCAGAACGAACGTGAAAATAAACGAAACGACAATAATCTGTCTTACATAAAACGGTGCGTCGATAAATCTCATACAGCACCCCCTTCGGGCAAAGTAAGCGAGTAATAAACTTCTTCGTCGCCCGTTTGGATTGTTACGTTATATTTCTCAAATTCCGACTTTATTTTCTCCGAAATCTCTTCCGCTTTGTTGTCGCATTCGATACGCAAAACGAGATTATCGCCGCGCTTTGAAAGGCGAACGATAACGGCGCTCGATAGTCCATCGTAATTTGCAATGCACGTTTGGAAAAAGTCATAGAAAATACCTGCGTTTTTGCCGTGAATTTTACCCGAAACGGCGCAATCGAAAGTACATTCCGCGCCCGTAAGCGAAAGAAACCCAAGCGATTCTTTTATCGCAAGCGACAGTTCGCCCACGTCGATATTTTCCTGCTTTTCGGCAAGCATAACAAGGTTGCTTCTGCGTTTGATATAAGCCGCCAAAACGCACGCAAAACGCATTTTATCTATATATTCCGTGCTGTTTAACTGCGTTTTGTGGTACATATCCGACAAAAGCGCGTCAAGCCGTTTCAGTTCTCCGCGGGTAACTTCTTCCGTCTTTGCATACAGTTTGTTTTGCTCTGCAATCTGCGCTTTTTGCTCTTTGAGTTCGTTCTCCGCTTCGATGATATAGTTTTCTTCGGACAGTCTTTCGTTGGTTTCGGAAAGCGCCGCGTTTATCTCGTTGACCTTGGATAAATCTTCGATTCTGAAAGCGTATCCGCCGTGTATTTTTTCTGCCGAAAGCCGTGTGTTTTCATCTATCATTACGGGGCTTTTTGCCGCACGACCGAGCAGGTTTTTATCCGTGGAAATCGACTTTTCGGAGTCGTATATCACACTCAAATTCTCGTCCGTGATAACCGCCGAATATGCCGAACGATAGAAGTAATTTTCGTATTCGTCGTTGGACGGAATCAAACCTATGGCGATACAACTTTCTATCATTACGATACAGGTAAAGCACAACAGTTCCGGGATTTTGAACGCCGGCGTATCCGTCAAAAAGCATACGGTGGAAACAGCCACGCACACAATGAAAACGGTTACGGGTATCCACGTTTTACGCCTGCACGCCGATATGCCGCACTTCAAAATCAGCACGATAAGGCTTGTAAACGTTACGGCAATCTCCCACGCGAGCGCGATATAATATACGGTTCTATGCTCGTAGGAAAAACCGTTCTCGAAGTTCAAAGCGAACGCCCATTCGTGTGCGTCGTTTGTGAATATCAGAAGAAGCAATATCACGGCGGGTAAATATAAGAGATACCACGCTTTTGCGAGCGGTTTGCCCTTTTTGCTCTCTATGCTGAACGCCGTAAGCAAAATCGTCGGCGGAATAAACATTTGCGGAACGTAGTATGCGTACCAAAGATAGCGCGAAAGGGCGTCTGTGTCCTTTGCCAGTCCGTACTTTATCATTCGCGCCACGAGGAAAAACAAAATCAGCACGGCAACCGTAAGGAAATATGCACGCAGATCTTTTCTCACCATTCTATGAATAAGAGAAACGCCCCACGCCACCACGAGAGAAATCAGTATCGTGTGCGCCAACAAAGCAAACAAGGCGTGCCAAAAATCAGGAAGGCTCGAATCTACCGCCTGAAATACGCCCGCTAAACAAAAGAAAAACGCGCATACGGCATATAGAACTATTCTTTTTTTGTTAATAGCAGTCCGCATTTCAGCGTTCCTCCTTTTCGTTAGTTACTTATGTTATAGCATATTTTTTCGATTTTTTCAATCCATTCTGCCCCATAAACGAAAAGTCGAATCGCTTGCTGTCAACCGTTTACCACTCCTGATTTTTTATGTTATCCGCTATATTCATAATCGGAACACCGAGTTCCTGTGCGTACTTATAGCATTTATGCAATATATTTTTGAAATGATATGTCCTTTATAAACTGCTCTTCCACAGAGGGACTATTTTTTACCTCATAAATATCCCATCCTTCGCCATTTTTTCGCAATATATCCAGAGCACAATAGTTTCCGTAAAACATCAGCGCAGCTTCACATATCACGGGAACGTTCTCGGCGATACATTCTTTTGTCTTTTGCAGCATGGCATTGTAATCCAATTTCCCGTCTGCTTTATATGTTGTCGTTTCTACAAACGCGCCAAACATTCCCATAGCTTTATCGCCGAACTCATTTCCCGCGTCAAGACGTGCTTGCACTTCCGGCGGAATCACTTTTAACTCAGGATGATGTTTATCGAGCCAAAGCATTCGCGGACACTGCATTCCTCGCATAAAATCAGTTTTTGTTACACCCATATACTCACCTATTCGTATTATTCCAATGCAGACAACAATGCGCTTCTAATCTTTTCCACCACTTTCTTAGGACTGATAACTTTCATCTTGTTTCCAAAGGAGTTTGCCCAAGCAATAAATTGTGGTTTTACCTGAAAACGCCCCCGTCTCAACAGAACCAACTGACTAAGGCTCCAATTCCACGCTTTTCCCGAACTTATCAATTACGACGTCAATCAGGCTGTATTTGCTAAAATCACTTTGATTTTAGCACAGTAAATATGACAAATATAGTCATATTTAAAAAAATTTTTAATTTTCTCTTACGCGCCACAATGCCATTGGGTGAGCGGAGATACGTTCTAATATTTCTTTATCTTCAAATAACAGTTCGGAAGCAATTAGTCAAGTTATATAAGTATCCGTTTCGGATAGTTATATAAAATATACTAAAAGCCACGAAAATCGTGGCTTTCTAGTAATGGAATTTCTTAAATCTCATCTATAATTTTGTGTTCTTCTAAATTCAGTGACTTTAGCCACTCTTCTTTTTGGATTTTGATTACTTCGTAGCTTATACTTCCACGCGGACAACACGACAATAGAAAGTTAAAATCTTTTAGCTTGTTGCGAATTTTATCGTTTGGATCTTCAACGACAATCTTCGGTTTACGATAGGCATTATATAAAGTTATAAAACATTTCCAACTATATGCCATCAAATTTTGTTTTGCGGCACGTTTGCAATACCTGCGCCAACATAATCTTATAGAAGATCGGTGTTTGCACATTTGAAACTCTTCCCACTTAAAATCAGGAATCAGATAACCTTCCCCTGCCTTCGCCCTTTCTGGAAAAAGTAAAGAAGAAATTTCTTCTTCACTCATATCTTTTAACGCATAAATATCAATTTCTAATGCTTTTATCTTATTTAAAACAGTCCACACAGTAGTTCGGGAACAACTGCAAAGGGTAGCGATTTGGCTGTTATTGTTGCCTTTTTGGTAATATTCAATGATTAATTTGTATTTTGACATTATTTTCTCCTTTTTATCGCCCTTTTTTACCCATAGCGGTAGATACAGAAAAGTGTAACATTTGAGGAACCACCCCGTTTTTTTGACCGATTTTTGACTTTGCAAGAGATCTTTAAGAGAAAAAAAGTAGTCATTCTTCGAAAAGAATGACTACTAAAACTTAATTTTTTAATTAAAAATTGAATTTTTACCGCTTTTTGGCGCTAAATCTTAGCCCCTCGGATTACGTATATTCGCCTGCGCCGCCGCGAGTCTCGCAATCGGAACGCGGAAGGGCGAGCAGGAAACATAGTCAAGTCCGATCTTGTGGCAGAACTCGATGGAAGACGGGTCTCCGCCGTGCTCGCCGCAGATACCGCAGTGCATCTCGGGGCGAACCTTTTTGCCGAGCTCGACAGCCATCTTCATGAGCTTGCCGACGCCCTCCTGATCCAGCTTGGCGAAGGGATCGAACTCATAGATCTTGTTCTCATAGTACGAGCCGAGGAACTTTCCGGCGTCGTCGCGGCTGAACCCGAAGGTCATCTGCGTGAGGTCGTTGGTGCCGAAGCAGAAGAACTCCGCCTCTTTGGCGATTTCGTCCGCGGTGAGGCAGGCTCTCGGAATCTCCATCATCGTGCCGACTTCATAGTGCATCTCGACGCCCGAAGCCTTGATGAGCTCGTCCGCGGTCTTGACGACCACGTCTTTGACAAACTTCATCTCCTTGACCTCGCCGGTGAGCGGGATCATGATTTCGGGAGCAGTCTTCCATTCGGGGTGCTTTTTCGTGACCGCAATGGCGGCTTTGATGACCGCACGGGTCTGCATGACCGCGATTTCGGGATAGGTAACGGTCAGACGGCAGCCGCGGTGACCCATCATGGGGTTGAACTCATGCAGAGAATCGATAATCTGTTTGACTTCCGCGACGGTCTTGCCCTGTGTCTTTGCGAGCTCCTTGATGTCCGCCTCGTCGGTGGGCACGAATTCGTGGAGCGGGGGGTCGAGGAAACGAATGGTAACCGGGCAGCCCTCGAGCGCCTCATAGAGTTTCTCGAAGTCTCCCTGCTGCATGGGCTCGAGCTTGGCGAGCGCAGCCTGTCTCTGCTCGACGGTATCCGAGCAAATCATCTCGCGAATCGCGGAAATACGGTCGGGCTCGAAGAACATGTGCTCGGTACGGCAGAGACCGATGCCCTCTGCGCCGAATGCGCGCGCCTGCTTGGCGTCCGCGGGGGTATCCGCATTGGTGCGAACCGCCAGTCTCTTATACTTGTCCGACCAAGCCATGATACGACCGAAGTCGCCGCCGTCGGCAGAAGCGGGCACGCAGGGAATCGCCTCGCCGTAAATCTTTCCGGTGGAGCCGTCCAGAGAAATGACGTCCCCTTCCTTATAGACCTTGCCGCCGAGGGTGAACTGCTTGTTCGCCTCGTCCATCTTGATTTCGCCGCAGCCGGAGACGCAGCAGGTTCCCATGCCGCGCGCAACAACCGCCGCGTGCGAGGTCATGCCGCCGCGAACGGTCAGAATGCCCTGCGCGTAGTGCATGCCCTCGATGTCCTCCGGGGAGGTCTCGAGACGCACGAGAATGATCTTCTTGCCGGCTTTGCCCGCCTCAACCGCGTCCTCCGCGGTAAAGACGACAGAGCCGCACGCCGCTCCCGGGGAAGCAGCCAACGCCTGCGCGATAGGTTTCGCACTCTTAAGTGCCTTCGCGTCGAACTGCGGGTGCAGGAGCGCGTCGAGAGACTTGGGGTCGATCTGCATGAGGGCTTCCTTCTCGGTAATCATGCCCTCGTCAACGAGGTCGCAGGCAATCTTGATTGCCGCGCGCGCCGTACGCTTGCCGTTACGGGTCTGAAGCATATAAAGTTTCTTGTCCTCGATGGTGAACTCCATATCCTGCATGTCGCGGTAGTGGTTCTCGAGGGTCTTGCAGATCTCTTGGAACTGCTTGAAGCACTCGGGCATGACCTCCGCCATCTTGGAGATGGGCATCGGGGTACGAACGCCGGCAACGACATCCTCGCCCTGCGCGTTCATGAGGAACTCGCCCATGAGCTTCTTCTCGCCGGTCGCGGGGTCGCGGGTGAACGCAACGCCTGTGCCCGAAGTATCGCCCATATTGCCGAACGCCATCATCTGCACGTTGACGGCGGTGCCCCAGCTATAGGGGATATCGTTCTGCATACGGTAGTAGTTCGCGCGGGGGTTGTCCCAGCTGCGGAACACAGCCTTGACCGCGCCGAAGAGCTGTTCCTTGGGGTCGGTCGGGAATTCCTCTCCGATCTTCGCCTTGTACTCGGCTTTGAACTGCCGCGCAAGCTCCTTGAGGTCGTCGGCGGTGAGGTCAACGTCCTGCGTGATTCCCTTCTTTTCCTTCATCTCGTCGATGAGCTGCTCGAAGTACTTCTTGCCGACCTCCATGACGACGTCGGAGTACATCTGAATAAATCTTCTGTAGCAGTCCCATGCCCATCTGGGGTTGCCGGACTTCTCAGCGATGACCGCAACGACTTCTTCGTTGAGACCGAGGTTGAGAATTGTGTCCATCATACCCGGCATGGAAGCTCTTGCACCGGAACGGACGGAAACGAGAAGGGGATTCTCATGATCGCCGAACTTCTTGCCGGTGATCTTCTCCATCTTTTCGATGTATTCCATGATCTCTGCCATGATCTCGGGATTGATCTGTTTGCCGTCCTCATAATACTGAGTGCACGCCTCGGTAGAGATCGTGAAGCCCTGCGGAACGGGAAGACCGATGTTGGTCATCTCTGCAAGGTTTGCGCCTTTACCGCCGAGAAGCTCGCGCATATCAGCGTTGCCTTCGGTGAAAAGATAGCAATACTTTTTTGCCATAGTTTGAACATCCTCCAAATAAAATTCAAATCTAATTTTGTCCAACCTACATTTTACCATACTTTTTTTTAAAAAGCCACTGTTTTCTGAATTGTTTACAATTCTTTTAAAAATAAAAAGGTAAGCAGGTGCAGAACCCGTGTCATTGCGGAACGCCGTGAGAATTATCCGGATACCGCACCATACAGTACTGGCACAAACCCGGAATTCTCTCTATAACTCTGTAAACACCGTAGCCGAAATGCCGGTACATATCAACGTTTGCCGGATTGTGCGTTTCGAGAGAGAGCATAAGCCCGTGCGCATCGGCATATTCGGTCACGGCACCTAAAAGCCGGTCGGTAATGCCGTGATGGCGCATGGACGGTTTCACCGCGAGATAGATAATATGTATCCTTTTGTCGCAGTTCAGCTCATCCGTCCATTCGGAGCTTAAATATTCGCGTCCCTTTGAAAAGTTCCGGATAAGCATAAGCGACGGGTCTTCCATAAGCAGATAGCCGTCGGTTTTAAGCTCTGCCAGCACCTCATCAAACCAGTATCTGACTGCGTTGTACGGCTCGTCCTCATCGGAGACGAGGATCAGTCCGTTAAGCTCCGGTGAGTCGGCATATATCTCGCAGGAATGCCTGAATTCCTCAAGGTCACACCTGAACAGTACCGGCAGTATCTTTTCGCGCATCACCGGGTCGGGTATCAGCGTGCGGTAGAGCGGGTC
>CAJMQN010000002.1 GCA_905215695.1 uncultured bacterium | reverse complement strand
CGCGCTCGGTATCGGCATGCTCGTTGACAACTCGATTGTGGTCATCGAAAGCATCACCCGCCGCCGCGAAGAGCTCGGCGAAGAACCGAAGGAGGCGGCGGCAAACGGCACGAAATCGGTCGCGGGTTCCATCTTTGCGAGTACGCTGACCTCGGTTGCGGTATTTTTCCCCATCATGTTCGTCAAGGGCATGACCGAAGAAATCTTCCGTGACCTCTCCTTCTCGGTCATCTTTTCGCTCGTGTTCTCTCTCATCGTCGCGCTGTCCGTCATTCCCTCCATGTACGCGAAATTCGGCGGACGGAAGAAAAAACGCCTTCCCGCCCCGCCCGATTGCGAGAATACGGCACAACCTTGCGAATGCTCTCCCGCGCCCGCAAAACCCCGCCGCAGTCCCATGCGCCGCATGGAGGAAGGGTACGGCAAACTTTTGACCGCGTCGCTCGGCAAACGTTGGCTCGTCTTGGTGCTTGCGTTGGTATTCTTCGGCGCGAGCGTTGCGCTGCTCTTTACGACGGGTCAGGAATTCCTCCCGAGTATGGAGCGCGGTGTCGTGGAAGTGACCGTCGAAACCCCCGAGGGGAGCATTGCCGCCACCGAGACCAAGCTCGCCGAAATCGCCGCGCTGATTGAATCCGAAATCCCCGACGTGGAGACGCTGACGACGAGCATCGACACGGGCAATATCTTAAGCCTCGGCACGAAAGGCAGTATCAGTATCAAGTTGAAGGAGGGCGCAAAGCGTTCCGAGCAGGTGGCAAACGAGATTCGCGAGGCGGTTTCGGGGGTGGAAAACGCAACCATAACCGCCCGCGCCATTGACGGCGTTGTGGAGATGCTCATGAACGGCGTTTCGGGCGTATCCATCTCCGTGAACGGCAAGGACGAAAGCGTCTTAAAAGAGATTCAGACCGAAATCGTGCGCCGCGCGCAGGAAATCGAGGGTGTGACCTCGGTGTCCGGCAGTCTCGGCGACAAACAGACCCAGCTCCGCATCAACCTCGACCAAAGCAAGGTGCTCGCGGCGGCGTCCTCGCACGGCATGTCGCAGGTGACCTATGATGCGCTCGTCAAGACCCTGCGTATCGGTCTTGCGGGCATGGGCGCGGACGCGGACATCGCCGGAACCAAGACCGAACTCAACGTGTCCTTCGGCGGCGTCGCCTCCCTTGAAGAGCTCGAAAATCTCCTGATTTTTCCGGCGTCGGGCGACAAACCCGCCGTCACGCTCTCCGAACTCCTGAATGACAAAGGAATCGAGCGGGTCGAAGTCCCGACAGTCGTCAAGAAACTGAACGGAAACCTGACCCTCGAAATTTCCGCAGAAATCTACGGCGTGGATTCGGGTACGGTCGAAAAGAAAATTAAGGACATCGCAAACGAAGTGCTTGCAAATCCCGAATACGAAGGCTACGAAATGGAGTCGAGCGGCGTGACGAAGTATCTCGGGGAAGCGTTCTCCGGTCTCGTCGTGGCGTTGGTGATTTCTCTGTTCCTCGTCTTTGCGATTATGGCGTCGCAGTTCGAGAGCCTGAAAAAGCCCTTCATTATCATGTTTTCGATTCCGTTCTCCTTCACGGGCGGATTTCTTGCGCTTGCGATTACGGGCACCACGCTGAACGTGGTTTCCTTCATCGGCGTCATCATGCTTATCGGCGTCATCGTCAACAACGCAATCGTCATGATTGATAAGATAGAGGAACTCCGAAAGGGCGGCATGGACCACTACGAAGCAGTGCTTGCGGGCACCGAGTCCCGCCTGCGCCCGATACTCATGACCACGCTGACGACCGTTCTCGCGCTCGTCCCGCTCGCCCTCGGCATCGGCAAGGGGAGCGAACTTTTACAGCCCATGGGCATCGTGGTCATCGGCGGCATGCTCTTGGGCACGCTCGTGACGCTCGTGCTCATTCCCACGGTTTATACCCTCATCGCCAAAGTGAAAATCAAGCGCGAGGAAAAGAAGAACCCCGAAAAGGAGAAAGAGGATTGAATCCGGTTTACGAAAAATTATTGCGGGAAAAATATGACAGCGCGCAGGCAATCGCGACAGAAATAATCAACCTTGAGGCGATTTTGCGCCTGCCGAAGGGCACGGAGCACTTCATGAGCGACCTGCACGGGGAATACGAGGCGTTTTGCCATATCATGAACAACTGTAGCGGCGTTGTCCGCGAGAAGGTCGATAAACTGTTTTCGGACAGCATGACGACGGCGGAACGCGATTTGCTTTCGACAATCATCTATTATCCCCGCCGCAAGCTCGAGGAATGCAAGGCGCTCGGCATGGTGGACAAGGAATTTTACAAAATTCTGCTCTTCCGCCTTGTGGAAATCGCCAAGACGGTTTCGAGCAAGTACACGAGGAGCAAGGTGAGAAAAAGTCTCCCCAAGGACTTTGAGTACATCATCGACGAAATGCTCAACGTTGACCGAAGCGTCTCCAACAAGGAAGAGTACTACATGGAGATTTTCGACGAGATTATCTCCTTAAACCGCGCGGACGCATTCGTGCGCGCTCTCTGCAAGCTCATCAAACGCCTCGCGGTGGACCACCTGCACATTGTGGGGGACATCTTCGACCGCGGTTCCCGTCCGGACAGAATCCTCGACATTCTCTGCGAGCACCATTCCTGCGACGTGCAGTGGGGCAACCATGACATCTGTTGGATTGGCGGCGCCATGGGCAATCTGCCCTGTATCGCGAATATCATCGAAATTTCGCTCAAGTACGGCAATATCGAGCTTTTGGAACGCGGTTACGGAATCAACCTGCGCGAGCTCGCGTTTTACGCGGACAAGCACTATGAGCAAGACCCCGCCTTTGCGCCGCACGGGTGCAAGGCGGAAGGGGAAATTGTCGCGAAAATGCGCAAAGCGGTGTTTATGCTCTGCCAAAAACTCGAGGGACAGACGATACTCGCGCACCCCGAATACGGCATGGAGGACAGGCTGTTTTTAAACCGGATTGAGGACAATATTTTGACCCTTTCGGACGGCTCGAAAGTCCGTTTGAAGGGAAACGATTTCCCGGGAAAACCCGATTTTTCGCTGACCGAAGAGGAGACGCGGATTTTGGAGAATCTCGCCAAATCCTTTCGGGAGAGCGAGCGGCTCCAGCGGCACTTGGATTTTCTCATGAAATCGGGTTCGATTTACAAAATTTACAACGGAAATCTGCTCTTCCACGGCTGTATCCCGATGAAGGGGGACGAATTCGAGTGCTACGAGGCGGAGGGCGAAGGCTATTGCGGCAAAGCGTTGTTGGACTACTGCGACCGCATGGTGCGAAAGGCGTATGCGGGATACCGTCAGGGTAGGATAAACGCGCGGGAAACGGATTTTTGTTGGTATCTGTGGTGCGGTCACGTTTCGCCGCTCTTCGGGCGGGACAGAATGGCGACCTTCGAGCGGCAGTACTTGGAGGACGAGAGCACGCACACGGAGACGAAGAACAGCTATTATCACATCTATGACCGCGTGGAAATCTGCGACAAGATTTTGGAAGAATTCGGACTTGACCCGAACGTGAGCCATATCGTCAACGGACATATCCCTGTAATTTCGGGGGAGAACCCGGTGAAAGCGGGCGGAAAGCTAATCGTGATAGACGGCGGATTCTGCAAGGCGTATCAGGAGCGGACGGGAATCGCGGGTTACACGCTGATTTATAACAGTTGGGGAATGCGGCTTGCGGCGCACCAAAGTTTCGAGAGTATCGAGAGCGCAATCAAGAAACACACGGACATTCATTCGACGGTGACGATATTCGAGACGGCGAAGAAGAGAATCAAGGTTGCGGACACGGACGTTGGCAAGAAGATTTCGGGTCAAATCAAAGAATTGCTCAAACTGTGGAAAGACGATTATTCTTAAGAGGGGAAAATATGAAATTCGATTTGCATTCCCACACGAAGGTTTCCTTTTGTGGCAAGGACGACCCGGCGGCTTTGATTTCCAAAATGATAGAAGAAGGGATTTCCGTATTTGGGATATGCGACCATAACTATGCGATTCCGGATAAGCGCGCCTACTATGAGAGCATAAAAGCTCTCGCCGAGCGTTTCCGCGACAAAATTTTGATTTATGCGGGCATTGAAATCGCGACCCAACCGGAACTCCGGCTGAAAGAAGACGAGGATGTTTCCTTTTTCGACTATTGCCTCGTAGAACATTTGGACCAGCCTGCGAGCGTCGCGGGGGGGGATATTCTCGCGTATGCCGACAAACTCGGCTGCCCGACGGGCATTGCGCACACGGATCTTTTTGCCTTCGCCGAACAAAAGAAGGGTGGGGCGGATTCCTTTTTCCGTCTCCTCGCCGAAAAGGGTATCTTTTGGGAGTTGAATGTCAACTACGATTCGATACACGGCTATCGGGAGTGGGCGTATGTAAAAGAATTCATGACGAACCCCGCACAGCAGAAAACCGTCCGCGATGCCGGTCTCGCGCTCAGCGTGGGATTTGACGGGCATCGGATGGAAGACTACGACGCGGCGCGGGTGGAAAGGGCTTCGGCGTTTTTGCTTGGAAACGGATTCCGGCTGCCCGCGTTTTGCGAGAGCGAGATTTTGCGCAGAAATGCAAATCGAGCATGATAGACAGGAAACGCCCCCGCAATCGCGGGGGCGTTAATTTTCTGCTAATGGGCAGATTCGGTCACAAGGGTTGCGCTCGAATGTCTGTCAAAATGAGGCTATTTCCGACAAGTGCTTGCAAACTTTGTCGGTGTAATTTGTTTTTTAAGAAGTATTCGGTTTGCAACCGATTGAGCCGAGACGGGATTGACTTCCGGCTCGGCGGAAGTTCGTTGCCGCTGCAACGCCTTATCACCCGGTCGCGATTAAGCGGGAGCAACGACCATACCCCTTCGGGGTGTGGTCGCTCCTCGGGACTCGTATGCGCGTACGAGCACTCGCGCACTCCTCTCGTCGCGACCATAACGCGACCGGAAATATATTAACGGATATGTAATCCCCGCATTTCGAGGGCGGTATAGGTGGAGAGGGGGCGGTTGAGCGCGTCGAAATCGTGCGCGCAGATGACGATTTCGGGATACAGTCCGGTGACGAGCAGGGTGTGATACCACCGCAAACCGTTGCCGAGCTGAATGACGTCGCCCTCGACGAGCTCTTCGATGCGCGCAATCTCCGCGGAAGGTCCCGCGCCCTCGTTCTGTGTGAGAAAGGCAAAAAACTGTTCGACGCCCGTCCACGACGGCGTGCGTTCGTTGAGCGAAATATAGTACCACCCAAACACGGGCGTAAAATTCATTTCATGCCCGCCCGCGTACAGGCATTGGGAAACAAAATTCGTGCAGTCGCCGCCCATGGTGTGGAAATCCGCGTATTTCGGATTGCGGGAGAGCGCCCAATCCTGCGCGTAACGCACTGCGGCGTCGCGGTTATAGTTCACGATTTACCCCCTTCGGCGAATGCGCAGACGAACGCCGCCTGAAAATATTTCAAATTGACGCTCAAATCCGTCTCGTCCAAATTTCCGAGCGCGTCGAAGATTTCCCTTCCCCGAGCGCCCTCCTCGCTTTCGGGAAATTTTTCCTGTCCGAGAAACCTCTCGAGCCGAACAAGCCCCTCTTTTCCGTCAAAGGTTTTGGTGTCCAAGCCGTAATAGATTT
Organism: uncultured bacterium; assembly: GCA_905215695.1. Taxonomy (GTDB): domain Bacteria; phylum Bacillota; class Clostridia; order Christensenellales; family HGM11417; genus CAJMQN01. The sequence goes on along the minus strand of CAJMQN010000002.1, from coordinate 321,795 downwards.
CGGCAAGTTTTTCGGTGATTCGCCCGACCTCTCCCGCGTGGGAAGGAACCTTCAAAACAAGCATTTTGTGTCCCGTTCCGAGTCCTTCGAGCACGTTTTCGCAGTCCGCTCTGTCGGTATAGACGGCGGAAATCACCTGAAACATTCCGTTGTCCCACACGAATCCGCCGCCTCCCGCCCTCTGCATTGCGCCCGCGCGCTCTTCCGCCCGCGCCCGCGTGGTATAGGAGCCCGAACAGACGGCAAAAAATTCCCCCGAACCCGCGCTTTGGCAAGTTCCCGGGAGCAGAATCGCCAAAAAGAGGGAGAGGAAGGCGGCGCCGGAGCCTATCATAAAAAACAGGTCGCGAAAGCTTGTGTGAAACCTTCGTTTCGTGTTATAATGCACTTTAGACATAATAATAACTATGAAAACCAAGGACGGAATATGAATCTTCACATCAATACCGCGCTCATCGTGGAAAATTTTTCAAAGCCCTGCGAGTGTCCGCTCTGCGAAATCGAAGAAACGGTGGACAAATGGCTCGTGGAGCAGTTTCTCTCCGAAGCGGTCATGGAAGACCACGCGCGGGAAGAGGTCAACAAAAAGGGCTTTTGCTACGAGCATCTGCGCAAATTGTTCGCGGGGAGCAACAAGCTCGGGTTCGCGCTCCAGCTCCAGACCCGTCTCGCGGCGCTCCGTCCCAAGCTGACGGGCAAACCGAAGGCGGCGAAAAAGACGGCGGAAACGCTCGCCGCGGAGCTCTCCTCCTGCGTCATCTGCGACATGAAAAACGCCAACATGGAGCGGTACGCCGAGACTGTGGCGGGCATGTACAAAAAGGACGCAGAATTTCGCAAAAAATTTGAAGAGAGCAAGGGCTTTTGTCTGAAACACTACCGCGAATTGTTGCTTGCGGGGGGCACTCCGGAGTTTGTCGAGAGCCTCGAGAGGGTGCAGGCGGCGAACATGGACAGGCTGTCCGAGGAACTTGCGGGCTTTATTCAGAAATTTGACCACCGCTATGCGGACAAACCATGGGGTACGAGCAAGGACGCGCACATCCGCGCCATGCAGAAGTATCAGGGAAAATAGAAAAAGGATTGAAACATGATACAGACCATTGATTTAGGACTGCAATTCGGAGGACGGAAACTGTTTGAGGACGTCAACCTCAAATTTACCAAGGGCAACTGTTACGGCATTATCGGCGCGAACGGCGCGGGAAAATCGACCTTTCTCCGCCTGTTGTCGGGCGCGTTGGAGCCGACGAGCGGGAGCGTGGTCGTGGACAAGAACGAGCGCGTCTCCGTTCTCAACCAGAACCAGAACGCCTTTGACAACGAAACGGTATTGAATACCGTGCTGTTGGGTCACGCGCGGCTCGTGGAAATCATGCGCGAGAAGGACGCGCTGTACTCGAAAGCGGATTTTTCGGACGAGGACGGAATCCGCGCGAGCGAACTCGAGGGCGAATTTGCCGACCTCGGCGGTTGGGAGGCGGAGAGCGAGGCGCAGAGCCTTTTGAACGCTTTGGACATTCGTGAAGAGGACCACTATACGCTGATGGCGGACCTCGACGCGAAGAAAAAGGTCAAAGTCCTCCTTGCGCAGAGCCTGTTCGGGAATCCGGACATTCTGATATTGGACGAGCCGACCAACAACCTCGACGTGCGGACGATTCGATGGCTCGAAAACTATCTCATGGATTTCGAGAACACAATTATCATCGTCTCTCACAACCGTCACTTTTTAAACCGGGTCTGCACACATATCTGCGACGTGGACTTCGGCAAAATCCAGATTTATTTCGGCAACTACGATTTTTGGTACGAGACCAGCCAGCTCCTCGCGCGGCAGGCGAAGGAGACCAACAAAAAACTCGAGGCGCGCGCCAAGGAACTTCAGGACTTCATCGCGCGCTTTGCGGCGAACGCCTCCAAGTCCCGGCAGGCGACTTCCCGCAAAAAGGAACTCGAAAAGATTACCCTCGAGGACATCAAACCTTCTCTGCGCAAGTACCCGTATATTGACTTCAAATTCGAGAAGGAAATCGGAAACGACATTCTGCGCGTGGAGAATCTCACCAAGAAGGGATACTTTGAAAACGTCTCCTTCAATGTGGAGAAGGGAGAAAAGATTTGTTTCCTGTCCTCGAAGAGCACGACGACGACCATGCTCTACGAATGTATCATGGGCAAGGAGAAACCGGACGGGGGAAAGGTGACCTTCGGAAAGACGATCGTCCCCGGCTACATGCCCCTCGACTACAGCGAATATTTTGACGGATGCGACCTGAATCTCGTGCAGTGGGTGTCGCAGTTCACGAAGGAGACCTTCGAGGAATATCTGCGCGGGTGGCTCGGCAGAATGCTGTTTTCGGGCGAAGAGGCGTTAAAGCAGGCGAAAGTGCTCTCCGGCGGCGAGAAGGTGCGGTGTATGCTCGCAAAGATGATGCTCGAGGGCGCGAATTTCATGATATTCGACGAGCCGACCAACCACCTCGACCTCGAATCCATCACCGCGCTGAACAAGGGCATGATCAACTTCAAGGGCAATCTTCTGTTTACGACGCACGATCAGGAAATCATCTCGACGGTGGCGAACCGTATCATAGAAATCGAGGACACCAAGGTCTTTGACCGCTTGATTTCCTATGAGGATTACCTCGATTTGAAGGGAATTTGAGAAAAAAGTGTTAGAAAAGCACCCTAACGTGGTATAATAATAGCAGTGAACATTTTTCGGAGGAAAGAGCATTGATTTCATCGAGCAATCCTGCAATACACAATCTGAATAAATACGTTGACACCAACGCGGAGGGCGCGAGCTACGGCGGCATCGCTTGGAAAGCGGGTCTCTATGTCGCAATGACGATACTCGCCGCGATTCTCGGTTGGAGTCTGTTGTACTCGAATACGACGCTTGCGGTCACCATGCTGATTGTTTCGGGCGTTGTCGCGTTCGTGTGCGCGTTGGTATCCTCCTTTGCGCCCAAGACGACCCCGATTTCCGGCTCGCTGTACGCGCTTGCCGAAGGTTTCATGGTGGGATGTATCTCTGCGCTCTTCGACGCGGCTTGGTCGGGCATTGTGCTTGGCGCGTTCCTTTCGACCATGGTCGTATTCGGTCTCATGATGATTCTGTACGCGACTGGCGTGGTTCGCGTGGGCGGTCGGTTTCGGAAATTCCTGTTCTCGGCGCTCCTCGGCATTCTCGTGACGCAGTTTTTAATCTTCATTATCGGACTGTTCTATCCGCCCATTTGGACGCTATTCTACGGTTCGGGACCTCTTGCCATCATCATTTCGGTGGTCATGGTCATCATCGCGAGCATGTGCATTCTCTCCGACCTCGACAACATCACCATGACAGTCGAAAACGGTTTGCCCAAGACCTATGAATGGCGCGCCGCCTTCGGACTCTGCGTCTCGCTCATTTGGCTGTATATCGAATTTCTGCGTCTGTTCGCAATCATCGCATCCAGCCGCAGCAACTGACAACTGAAATAAAAAAGCCCTTCCCGAACGGAAGGGCTTTTTTTGTTTGGTTTACTTCTTTTCCTCGGGTGTCTTGCTCTTTGCAATCTTGCGTCCGCAGTAAGGGCAGGCGCCGATTCCGCTGACAAGTTCGATGTCCGCTCCGCAGGAAGGACATTTTACGGTCTGCATATCCCCGGTGTGCTGTGCGATGTAAGCGTCAAAATTCTGCGCGTCGTCCTTCGAGAGGATATTTTCATTGTCGAGAAAGACGAATCCCGTGAGATAGCGGTTGGAGATGAGCCAACGCACGTCCGCGGCGGTCTGCTTATCGGGCTTGCCGTTCATCTGCGAGAGAAGAGAGACCTTGCGGATATTGTCCGCGGTGATCTGCTGATGGAGCGCACAATAATAGCGTGTGCTCCCGTATTTGCTCCAAAGTACGGGCATGACGTAAAATCCCGCAACGACGAGCACGATTCCGGGAATCGCGACATAGAGCATGCCGTTTGAAAAGCCGAGTACAATCATGACGATTCCCGCCGGAAACCCGACGGAGAGCAGGAGCGCCCAGAAAAAATAGTTCCGTTTGGTTTTTTGAATGTCTCTCATAATGTCCATATTGTAGCATAAATTTTTTTGGTACGCAAATGTTTGAAATAACATATTGTATGAAGGAGGGAGGTGCGTCTATGACCGAACAGCCGGACGGCAGAAAAATTAACTATCTCGCGGCGGCGGCGGCGGATATCCTGACCCGCGACGCGGACATTGCGGACATCAAATGCCTCTTGTTTTTTGTGGACGGGGTGCGGGCGTCGCTGAACAATATTCTTGCGAGCCGTCTGCTCGACGTGACGAAAGGCATTCGCAAACCGTGACGGCGCAAACGCGCGGCTTTTCGGTTTTCCGGTGGACAAGGGGAAAATTCCGGAGTATAATGTGGATATGGATAATTTGAACCAAAACCGGATTTTTCGGAGTATCTATCTTGCGGACGCGGTGGAATTTCCCGTGTCGGAATGGGAGACGGAATCCCTTGAAAATGTCGAGGAAATTTCCCTGACCGCCGCGCCCGTCAGTCTGCCGGGCAAACCCTTTTTGGACAAGCCCGTTTTAAACGTCCGCTGTCCGCTTACGGCGGGAGAATCGAAAAAGAGTTTGCGTGCGCATTTTCCCGCCCCCGCGGATATTGCGGGCAAAGAAGCATTTTCCTTCGGGTTCGATTGCCGCGGGGACGTGACGCGGCTGTCAGTCGCTCTGCTCGGCGAAAATCAAGAACGTTTCGAGAGCACAGTGACCGTTTTTTCGGAACGCTGGACGCGCATTCTGCTGTCCTTGGAGAAGATTCCCTTTTCGCGGGTGAAAGGCGTCGAATTGATCTGTTGGGGAGAGGGCGAAATTCCCCGCTTTGCCTCGGAGCTTCAGTTTTCCGACCTGCGCTTCGGCATGCTTTTGGATTTCGGGTTCCGTCTGGGCAGACACAACTTTTTTGAGCCTTTGAAAAATACCGAATACGCCGAAAACAGCTTGCGTTTTCGGTTCCGCGCGGGGGAGGAGCTCCTCTTTCCCGAACTTTCCGAGCCTCGCTATACCGAACTGAATGCGCGCCTCGCGGTACGCGAGACCGTGCGCCTGTCCCTCATCAATGAGAGCACCTGTGAGACCTTCCGCCTTTGGCTCGCGACGGACAAACATCCGGATTTCGACGAGACCCGCACCCGCGTTCTCGAGATTCCTCGGGGCGGCTTGAAAACGGTGCTTGCCGATTTTTCGGGTGAGTACGACGAGGAGGAACGGCTGTTGCGCCTGAAATTGTCTCCGCTCTCGGGCGCGGGCAGTCTCCGAATCTTTGAAATCGGTTTCGATACGGAGCGGGGCGGATTGAATCCCGAGGAATGCGACTTTGTGCGGAGCTTGGGCGCGCCCCGAAAGAATCCCGATTCTTTGCCCCTGCCCGAACGGGTATTCCGCGTTTCGGACTTCGGGGCGAAGGGGGACGGTTATACCTGCGACAACGCTGCGATTCAGGCTGCACTGACCGCCGCGGGAAGAGCGGGCGGGGGCAGAGTTCTGCTCGAGTCCGAACGCCGCTACCGCGCCTCGCATCTCCGAATCTATGCAAATACCGAATTTTTCATTCCCGAAGACACGGTGCTCCTTCAGTCTCCCTACCCCGAGGACTATCCGTATGCGCCCGCCTTCGGGCACGACAGCGCGGATGCGGACTGCAATTGGGCGCACAACTTTCTTGTACGCAATGAGCCGCTTCTCTATGCGGCGGACTGCGAAAACGTGCGTATCGCGGGCGGCGGAGAAATCCGCATGTGCGACGCGGGGAGCGACAAAACGGCGGTGGGTTTTCCGTATTGGCCCGAACACTGCGCGGGCGTGATTCACCTAGCGCCGATCGGCTTTTTCAGGGTGCGCGGCGCAGAGATTTCGGGAATCCGTATCCGACGGGCGAGCACCTACCATATCTTTCTCGTGCGCTGTGAACGCGTCTTTCTCTCGCGTGTGGAGATGACGGATGTGCGCTGTCTGAGCGCGGACGGCATCGGACTGTGCGGGAGCAAGGACGTGACCGCGTTCGGTTGTGTGCTCCGCACAAACGACGACGGCGTGACGCTGTTCTCGGTCTATCGCGACCCGCGCGCCCGGAATTGGTGGCGCGCGACCCCCGGAGAGGACAACGGCGTGCGCCGGGTTGAAATTGACCGCTGCCGTCTGAACTCGGCTTGCGGCGGGGGCGGAAAAGCAATTTCCTTTATTCCATGGGGGAGCGACGCGCCCGACCAGTCGTTGCAGGAAATCTCGAACATCTATGTACACGACTGCTATCTCGAGGGCGGGCATGCGGTAGGCGCCTGGCCGGACAATCCCTACCATGGCAAACAGCCCTTTGACAACACGGAAACGGATGACTATTCTCCCGTAAAAAGGATTCGCTTTCTCCGAAATATTTACGTCGGACCCGCAACGCTCGAGTGTATCCGTGCGACAGAAGTCGTTTCGGACTGCGGAATTTCGGAGAAATAGAGCTTGTCCCGATAAAAAATTCGTATATTTTGCATAAAAATTCATATATTGCTATTGTAATGCGACAGAAAATATGATATAATGTGCCGGAGAAATGCTAACCCGAAGGGCTCAAGAGCATTTCGACGGGCATTACATCATATCTGATATAATATCAAAGTTATCAGTTCTTATTTCCTCTGACAGGAGTTTATATAGATGAAAAAAGTTTGGTCGAAGAGTATCGGCGACGAGAAGAATGTTTCCGCCGCTTTTGTTTATACATGTAAAAATATCCCGGGACTGACCCTGAAACTCGCCGCGTCCAATGTGTACCAAGTGTACGCGAACGGCGAGTTTTTGGCTTACGGTCCCTTGCGCGCGGCGCACGGCTACAGCAACCTTCGGGAATATCCGATTTCTGCGGACGAAGAGGTGGACGAGATTCGTCTCGTTGTCATCGTTGCCGCTTACCGGATCAACTCCTTTTACACCGTGGACGAAGAACCCTTCTTCGCGGCGGAAGTCTGCACGGGGGAGGAGCGCGTCGCGGACACCTACGACTTTGCGATGTACCGTCTCGACGACCGCAGGCAAAAGGTGCACCGTTACAGTTTCCAGCGCACCTTTGTGGAGAGCTATCGCTTGGACGGCAGGCGGGAAAAGCTGTTTGCGGGGGTGTATGAATATCCTGCTTTGGATATGTCCGAGGTGCAGGGAAATCAGCTTCTCGAGACGGACCTTGACGAACCCCGTTACGACGCGGTTGCGCCCGCTCTCATCGAGCACGGGAGCGCCGAGCATGACGAGAACCGCAAGGTCTTTAAGGACCGCGCGATTGCCAATATTTCCGAGACATACAAGGGCTTTCCCGAATCCGAGCTTGAGGAGAACACGATTGCCGAGGCATGTCAGATCGCCTCCCGTATGGACACGATCAACCGCGCCGGGAGCTACATCGAGAAGGGGTATCAGCTCTTTGATTTCGGGCGGATTGTGAGCGGATTTTTTGAAATGGATATGACCGTGCCCGGGCACGCCGAAGTATATGTGCTCTTTGACGAGATTTTGGCGGAGGAATACCGCACCCGTGTGCCGGAGGATTTTTCGGGTTCCGAACGCCCGATCGTTCCCTACCGCATGGAGTGTTCCAACGTCGTCAAGTGGAGTCTCGAGGAGGGCGCGCACCATCTTGTCTCCTTTGAACCCTACACCTTCCGCTACGCGAAGATCGTCGTTTTGACCGGGGGCGCGTATCTCGAAAATTTCGGGGCGGTGCTCTTTGAGAATCCGGACGACAATCTGAAATTTATCTGCAAGGACCAAAAACTTCAAAAGATTTTCGATGCGGCAAAAAACACCTTCCGACAGAACGCGGTGGATGTGCTGACCGACTGCCCTTCGCGCGAGCGCGCGGGATGGCTGTGCGATTCCTTCTTCACGGCGCAGGCGGAGCAGTTCGTGACCGGGTTCAACAAGGTCGAGAAGAATTTTCTGAACAATTACCGCCTTTCCCGTCCGCTTCCGGACGAGGCGAGGGGAATGCTCCCGATGTGTTACCCTTCGGACTTTTTGGATCGCACTTATATCCCGAATTGGGCGATGTGGTTCGTGCTCGAGCTCCGCGACTACAAGCGGCGCACGGGTGACGGCGCGTTCGTGGAATCCTGCCGTCCGCGGGTATATGAACTCTTGGATTTTTTCAGGCGTTTCGAGGGGAAATACGGATTTTTGGAGAAACTCGAAAGCTGGGTCTTTATCGAATGGAGCCGCGCCAACGAATTCACGCAGGACGTCAACTTTCCGACCAATATGCTCTATGCCGCCATGCTCGAGTGCGTTGCCGACCTCTACGCGGACGAAACTCTCGCGGTGCGCGCGGAGAAACTCAAAAAAGATATCATCGAGCTGTCCTACAACGGCGAATTCTTTGTTGACAACGCCATCTACAATGAATCCGGCGAATTGGTCAGGACCGCGAACACCACGGAGACCTGTCAGTATTACGCCTTCTATCTCGGAATCGCGTCAAGGGAAACCTTCCCCAAACTCTACGACATTATGTTTGACGAATTCGGACCAAAACGCAATGCGTCAAAGCAGTACAAAAATGTCTTTGCCTCAAACGCCTTTATGGGCAATATCATGCGTCTCTCCTATCTCGCGCGGGTCGGTCGCGCGGCGCAGGCGGTGGAGGAGTGTCGGGACTATTACGGCTACATGGCGGAGCGCACGGGCACGCTTTGGGAAAATATCACCCCGAACGCGAGCTGTAACCACGGATTCGCCAGCTATATTTTGACTCTCGTCGTGAGCGCGGCGACGGGTCTTGCGGCATTCGACCGCAACGCAAAAACCGTGACCGTCGTCAAGCCCTCCTACAAGGCAAAATCCAAACTCGAGCTCCGTCTTCCCGAGGGCAAGCTGAAAATAAAGGCGAAGAACGGCAAGATGCGGATTCGCCTGCCCAAAGGTTATGTGCTCATCAAGGAATGACGACTTTGATCTCCTCTGCGAGCAGGAGGACTTTGCGGGAAATTTCGAGCGGACGGATTGGGAGAACCGCTCGTTGGAACTGCGGAGCGTGGGGGAGTCGCAATTTTCGTCCTGCCGTTTCCGCCGCTGTCGTTTCCGCAAGGTGTATTTTTCAAACGCGGTATTCGACCGTTGCGACTTTTCCAATACCGAATTTTCAGAGTGCAGTTTTTACCGCTGTACGTTTCGGGACTGCAAACTGCTCGGCGGAACGCTCTCGGAGTGTTCGGCGCTCGAGTGCGCGTTTTCGGAGTGCAACGCGGGCATGCTCGCCTTTGGCGCGGGCAAGCTGAAAAACGTAAAATTTCTCTCCTGCGACCTTGCCGGGGCGAGCTTTACGGACAATCAGGTCAAGTCCTTAACGGTAACGAAGTGCAATCTGACCCACTGTGAATTCTTCCGAACCCCGCTCGCGAAGGTGGATCTCTCGGACAGCGAAATCGGAGGAATCCGCATATCGGGGAGCGAACTCCGCGGCGCGGAAGTGAGTCCGGCGCAGGCGGTCCTGCTCGCGGGTCTCTTGGGTGTCATCGTAAAAGTCTGAGTGGAAAGGAGCTTGCAAATGCAAGTTCTTTTTTTACAAGATTTGAAAATAAAATTTGGATAATTCGCTTGACAAATCGAGCGCCAATTTGTATAATTACATAGATAACAATCAATGTGAGGTTCAGTATGGAATATACGAAATATAGTGAGATGCTCAAAGCGTTGGGGGAAAATACGCGGCTCCGTATTTTTGAAATGTTGTGCAATGGCACGCTCTGTGGGTGTAAGATCCTTGAACAGCTCAACATAACGCAGCCTACTCTTTCGCACCATATGAAAGTCCTCTGCGATTGCTGACTTATTAAAGCGGAAAAAGATTGGAAATGGATGTATTATTCGATTGATTGCGAACGTTTACAAGACCTGCTTAACTTTTTGGGAAATACCAAATGTATGCGCAAGAAGAAAATATGCGCCAAATAATTTTTTTATCTATCATATAGACAAATATCGATATTAAGGAGGGCTTATGGAAAGAAACGGCAAAGCGGAAAACCCAAGCGGAAAGCGGTGGACGAAGTGGCGCAAAAAACGACTGATTTTTCTCGGGTTTCTTTTCGGTATCGGGGTTGCGATAGGCATAGCCGTCGTCGTTGACGGCGCAAAAGGCGTGGAGACGTTGGGCAGTTTTGTTGCCGATCAGATACTCGGAATGCAATGGCTGAATCATTTACTTGGTATGACGCTTATCGCCATATTCGGCGCAGAATTTACAGCGACGCGCTGGGGCGGGGCGGTACAGTTTTTCATTTACGATACAATAAAAATCATTGTATTGTTATGTTTGCTCATATTCCTGATATCCTATCTACAAAGCTATTTCCCGCCGGAAAGGACGAAAAAGATACTCGGAAAATTTCACGGCATAGGAGCAAACGCCGTCGGCGCGTTGCTTGGAACCGTTACGCCGTTCTGTTCCTGTTCGTCCATTCCTATTTTTATGGGTTTTACGAGAGCGGGCATATCGAGCGGTGTGACGTTCAGTTTTCTTATTTCAAGTCCGCTTGTCGATTTGGGCGCATTTATCCTGTTGGCAAGTGTTTTCGGCTTCCCGATTGCGGTCTCATATGTTCTCATAGGTCTTGTACTTGCGATTGTCGGCGGCACAATCATTGAGAAAACAGGTGTCGGGAAACACGTGCGCGAATTTATTTCAGAAGGCGATATCGTTGAAGTGGAAGGGGTAGAACTGACAAGGAAAGACCGGCTGATTTATGCAAAAGACCAAATGCTGTCAACGCTGAAAAAGGTATGGATCTATATTTTGATTGGTGTGGGAATCGGGGCGCTGATTCACAACTTTATCCCTGCGGAATGGATACAAATGGTGCTTGGAGAGGATAAATGGTACAGCGTACCGATTGCGAGCGTCGTGGGCGTACCGATGTACGCGGATATTTTTGGCACGATACCTGTTGCCGAAGCGTTATTTTTCAAGGGCGTGGGCGTCGGAACGATTCTTTCCTTTATGATGAGCGTAACCGCTTTGTCGCTGCCGTCTATGATCATGCTTGCAAAAGCTGTCAAGCCAAAGTTGCTTTTCTGGTTTATCTTTATCGTCGTTGTCGGTATCATCGCAATCGGATATCTTTTTAATGCTTTCCATTTTTTATTTGTATAGGAGGATAAAAATGAAAATCATCACCCTGGGTAACTGTTGTAAAAAATCGAAAAAGAACCATGAAAACGCCGTGATTGCCGCACAAAACTGCGGTGTCACCGAACCTGTTGTCAATATTGGAGATATCGCTGAAATGATGAAATACGGCGTCATGGCAACGCCTGCATTGGTTATCGACGGCAAGGTCGTTGCAACAGGACGTATGCTTTCCGTCGGGCAAATCGAAAAATTGATTCGGGACAGGATACAATGAAACGCTTTTGAAAAAATACGAAACGAAAGAGTCTGTAACACCACTGCTGCGTAAATTTTTCTTTTCCCCGCGCATGACCTCGGACAAACCGTCATAAGATATTCCGAGGTGAAATGATGTTACGGGTTTTCTTATACGGCATTGTAGCGGGCGTAATCGGGACGGGACTCGGCGGCGTATTCTGCGCAGTCCTCGGCAAGCGTTCCAATCGGTTTATGAGTCTTGCGATGAGCCTTGCGGGCGGAATCATGGTCTCCATTGTGTGTTTTGACCTGATACCCGAGGCAATGGGGCTCTCGAGCCTGCCTCTCGTGGCAGTTTCCGTGCTCTTCGGTGCGATGACAGTACTCCTTTTAAACGATATGATCGATACCATCAAATTCAAGGGAGAACAGCGCGCGGGGGGAGAGCGCAGACTCTTCCGCGCGGGCATGACGATGTTCGCGGCGATTGCCCTCCACAACTTTCCGGAGGGTCTCGCCATCGGTTCGGGGGAGGTCATCGAGAAAGGGCTTTCCATGGCGCTTTTACTGAGCCTGCACAATATCCCCGAAGGCATCGCCATCGGACTTCCGCTCAAGATGTCCGGGGTAAAAAATGTTAAAATTATCGGTCTGACCATGTTGTCTGGACTCCCGACGGCGGCGGGGGCTATGGTGGGTTATCTCATCGGTTTGAGTTCTCCCTATCTTATCGCGACCTGTCTCGCGGTTGCGGGCGGCGCCATGCTCTTTGTGAGTTTTTCGGAGATGATAGTGGAATCCAATAAGCTCTACCGCGGCAACGCGCCCTCCGTATTTGCGGTGGTGGGAATCCTTGCGGGCGTTGCGATGATGACGCTCGCGCTCTGATTCGGTCGGCTTCGTCCTCTCGCGTTGATTCTGAAACCTCTTTCTCTTTTGTAAAATCCTTTTCAAATCTCGGAGAATGTGGTACAATATCCCTATGAAGTGCGTTGTGGAAAAACCCGAGCCGAAGACTCTGGCGCGGGCGAAACAACTGATAGCGGCGGGAGAACTCGTCGCCTTTCCGACCGAGACGGTCTATGGTCTCGGCGCGAGCGCGTTCTCGGAGCGCGCTATCGAAAAAATATACGAGGTCAAAGGGCGACCGCAGGACAACCCGCTTATCGTGCACACTTGGACTCCCGAAAAAATTTCGGAAATCGGCGTTGTAACTCCGCTTGCGGAGAAACTTGCGGAAGCGTTCATGCCCGGTCCGATCACGCTCGTGCTCGAACGCCGTCCCGCAATCTGCGCCCGCGTCTCCGCGGGACTCGGCACGGTAGCGGTACGGGTGCCGGGGCACCCTGTCGCGCAGAGCTTTCTGCGCGCGGTGGAAGTCCCGATTGCCGCGCCGAGCGCGAATTCTTCCACTCGCCCGAGTCCCACCTCTGCCGCCCATGTCTTGCACGACCTCGGGGAAAAGATTTTTCTCATTGTGGACGGCGGTTTGTGCGAGGTCGGAATCGAGAGCACGGTTGTCGATGCGACGGGGGAATATCCGCGCATTCTGCGCCCGGGAATCGTCACGCGGGAGATGATTTCCAAAATCGCGCCCGTACGGGAGGGCGGGGTCTCTGAAACCGCGCCCCGCTCGCCGGGCATGAAGTACAAGCACTATGCGCCCGCCTGCGAAGTCAAACTCTTCCGGCACGGCGACCTTGCGCGCATGCAAAACATGTATGACGCCCGCGTCGCCGCGCGTCCGGTCTTTCTGTGCTCGGCGGAGAGCTCCGAAAGGTTGCGGGGGGACAGAATCGTACTCGGTCGCAACGAGCGGGAAATCGCGCATGCGCTGTACGCCGCTCTGCTCGACGCGGAGCGGAAATTCGGACTGATTCTGCTCGAGGCGTGTCCGGATACCGAACTCGGCAGGAGCGTCAACAACCGCATGTTCAAGACGGGCGGAAGCCGCTATGAGGAGGACGTATGAAACGCATTCTCTTTGTCTGCACGGGAAACACCTGCCGTTCGCCCATGGCGGAATATCTCCTTCGCGCCGCGCTCAAAGAGCGGGGAATCCGGAATATTCGGGTCTCGAGCGCGGGACTCTGCGCAGAGCCGGGGCAACCCATGAGCGTACACGCGAAAAAGGCGCTCGCGCTCGCGGGAATCCGGGGCGGAAAATTCCGTTCCCGCCTGCTCACGCGGGAGATGCTCGAAGAGAGCAATTTGATTTTGGTCATGACCGAATCGCACAAGCGCGCGCTCCCTCCGGCGAAAAACGTCTTTACGGTCGGCGAGTTTGCGGGAGGCGGAGATATTCCCGACCCCTACGGCGGTTCGCTCGAGGAATACATGAAGACGCGGGACGCGCTCCGCGCGGCATGCGACAGAATACTCAATACCATTGTATAAAGGAGAAAAATATGATAGCGATTGCGAACGATCACGGCGGTTATCCGCTCAAAGCCGAACTCTTGAAGCACCTTGAGGAAAAGGGTCTGAAGGTGAAGGACTTCGGGTGTTACGACGAGAAATCCTGCGACTATCCCGACTTCGCGCAGAGAGCGGCGGAGGCGGTAGCGTCGGGGGAGTGTGAGAAGGGAATCTTCTTCTGCGGCACGGGAATCGGCATTTCGATTGCGGCGAACAAAGTGCCGGGTATCCGCGCGGCGCTCTGTCACGACGTGTTCAGCGCGAAAGCGACGCGCCGTCACAACGACGCAAACGTGCTCTGTTTCGGCGCGCGGGTCATCGGACCCGGGCTCATGCTCGAGATTGTGGACGCCTTTTTGGCGGGCGAATTCGAGGGCGGAAGGCATCAGACGCGGCTTGACAAGATTGCCGCCATTGAGAAAAAGTACGGGAAATAGAAACCGTTATGGGTTGGTTCAACGCGTACGGGCTTGCCATAATGGCGATCATTATGTTACCCAATATTGTCTATGCCGTAAAATATAAAAGCGATTTTTCGGCTTTTCAAAATAAATCGGTTGAGATATTGGAACAAATTGGCAGATACGGCTGTTTCTTTTTCATGATTTTCAATATCCCGTACACTTCCTTCGGGTTTTGGTTTGAATGTGCGTTGAGCGTGTACCTATGCGTAAATGCCGCGCTCTGCGCTGCATATTTGATTTTCTGGGCGGTGTGTTGGAAAAGAAAAGACTTATGGAAAGCGATTTCGCTCTCGGTGTTGCCGACCTGTGTTTTTTTGTTCAGCGGCATCGTTTTGAATCATATCCCGTTAATGATATTCGCGGTTTTATTCGGAATAAACCATATTTATTTGAGTTGTAAAAACGTCAAATCATAGCATACCTCGATTCGGGAACGGACAGCCGGAAACGGCTGTCTTTTTTTATATCGCAAACTTTTGTTAAGATTTTTGCGCAAAAAACGTTACAAAAGTTTTCCTGCAAGGTATTTTCTTTTTCGACAAAGCCCGCCGCATTTCGCAGGCGCGCGCGTGGTAGAATGTAGTAAGCCGCGAAAAGAAAGAATACTTGCGGAAAACTCTTTGCGGAATCGGAGAAGGAGGCCTGCAAAATGGAACTGATTGAGCGCATAAGAAGAGCGGAAAAGCAGGCGGAGGAGATTCGCCGAGCGGGAGAGGCGGAGGCGGAACGAATCTTGAAGGGTGCGCGCTCCAACGCCGAAGTTCTCTTGATGCTCTCCAAAAAAACGCCGCACGGCACGGACAGACGGGAGACGGAACGACTCGCCGCGCTCCGCGAGGAATGGCGGCAAAATGCGGAAAAAAACGCATTAGATGAGCGAAAAAATGCCGAAAAACGGCTCTCGGACGCCGTTTCCTACATCGTTTCGGGGATACGGAAGAGCGCGCTATGATTCTCGGAATGCGTAAACTCACCCTTGTGGCGCTGGACGCGGAGCGGGATTCCGTTCTCGACGTGCTCGCCTGGAGCGGGTGCTGTGAACTCATCGATACATACCCGTTTGACCGCACCGAACCGCCGGGAGGGGACGCCGCCGCGCGTTCGGCGGCGCTCCGGGAATCCCTTTCCGAACTCTCCGTCGCCCTCCGTTTTTCCGAGCAGCAGAGGGCGCTTTGGGAGAAAAGTCATCCCGCAAAGACGCGGGACAAACCCCTCTTTTCCTGCCGTCGGAGCCTCACCTATGAGGAGTTTCGAGGAATTGCGGGGAAGGGCGCGGAGGTAGGGGCGGAGCTTGCGCGTTTGGGGGATTTGCGTGCGCGCTCCGCTTCTCTTTGCGCGGAACTCTCCCAAAAAGAGGCGCTATGCGCCCGAATTCTGCCCTTTGCGGCGTTTCCCGAACCGCTGTCCGCGCTCGCGGGCACACGGAACACCGCCTTTTTCCTCGGTACGGTCTCCTGTCGGGCAGAGGCGGTCGATGCGCTTTCCCGCCGTGTCCCGGACTGCGAATGTAAGTTGTTCTCGTCCGGAGGCTCGGAGGAGATCGCGGGCGCCGTGCTCTTCGTCGCCTGCCCGCGGGAGGAGGAAGAAACGCTGCGCTCGGAATTGCCGTCGGTGCGGTTTTCTCCCTGCGCGGCGGAGGTCGAGGGCGTTCCCGCCCGCGAACTCTCCCGCCTGCGCGGCGAGTGCGAAGAGGCGCGGCTCGCGCTTGATGCAATCGCGGAGGAGACGCTTTTGGGGGAAAAGACGGAACTTTTGGAGGATTGGTTCGACTATCTGACCTCTCTCCTCGAGCGCGCGGAGGACGAGGAGCATTTCCGCTATACGCAAAAAACCTTTGTGCTGAACGCTTGGGTGCCCGAAAACGCCGTCAGACTTGTGGAGGAGGCGCTCCGCTCCGCGGCGCCCGCTTGCGAAGTGTCCTTCAGTCTGCCCGAGGAATCGGACGCCCCCCCGACGCTCGCGAAAAACAAAAAACTTGTCGCCCCCTTCGAGGCGGTGACCAATATGTACAGCGTGCCCTCTCCCTACGAACGAGACCCCAATCTCTTCGTCATGATTTTCTTTCTCATCTTCTTCGGAATCATGCTCTCGGACGCGGGGTACGGGCTTATCTTGGCGGCGGGCGCCTTTCTCCTTCTACGCTTTGCGAAGATGGAGACGCCGACGCGCAGAATGATTTTTATTCTCGGTCTCGGGGGCGTGTCCACTCTGCTGTGGGGGACGCTCTTCGGAGGGTGGTTCGGCATCAGCCTTTCTGCGGATTCGCCGAGCGCGGTCATTCGTCTTTTGAATCGGCTCAAATGGTTCTCTCCCCTTGAGGAACCTCTTTTGATGCTCGGGCTCTGCATGGGGCTGGGCGTCGTGCAGATTCTCGCGGGCATGGCGCTGCGCTTTGCCGCGCTCGTGAAAGAGGGGAAACTCTTCGACGCGCTCTTCGACGTGGGGAGCTGGTTTCTCTTCTTTCTCGGTCTCGGCATGTTCGCGGCGTCCTCCTTTCCCAAGCTCTTTCCCCTGCGGCTATGGGGGCTCGAGTGCATGGCGGGCGGGCTTCTCCTTCTCCTGCTCACGCAGGGGCGGCGGGAACGGGGGATTTTTAAAAAAATCGGCAAGGGACTCGCGAGCCTTTACGGACTTGTCGGGTACTTGAGCGATATTTTGAGTTACGCCCGACTCTTCGGGCTCGGGCTCGCGACGGGGGTTATCGCGCTCGTCATGAACACGCTCGCGGTCATGCTCTTTGCGAATCCCTGGACAGCGTTACTCGGCGTAGTCATCGCGGCAGGCGGACACCTCTTCAATCTCGCCATCAACGTTCTCGGGGCATACGTTCACGACTGCCGTCTCCAATATATCGAATTCTTTTCCCGATTCTATACGGGCGGGGGAAGGGTCTTCCGTCCCATGCTCTCGGGACTCAAATACAACGTGGTCAAATAGGAGGAAATACATATGTCAGGTACATACATCGCACTCTTCGGCGCGGCGCTCGCCGTCGCGCTCGCAGGCACGGGTTCGGCGATCGGCGTCGGCATGGCGGGGCAAGCCGCGGCGGGGCTGACCGCCGAATCCCCCGAGAAGTTCTCAAAAGCGCTCGTTCTACAGCTTTTACCGGGTACGCAGGGCATCTACGGACTTCTCATCGGCTTTCTCGTCCTCTTAAAGGTCAATCTCTTCGGCGGTTTGACCGCGCTCTCCATGGAGGCGGGTTGGGGGCTGTTCATGGGCTGTCTGCCCGTCGCGGTGGTTGGGCTGACCTCGGCAATCTTTCAGGGCAAGGTCGCGGCTGCGGGCATCAACCTCATCGGCAAGCGCGCCGAGGAGAGCGGCAAGGGCGTGACCATGGCGGTCATGGTGGAGACCTATGCGGTGCTCTCCCTTTTGGTGTCCTTCCTCATTGTATTCATTCCGAGCTGGGCGTAAGAGATGATTGTCGAACGGATCATAGAGGATGCGCGCCGGGACGCCCGACTGCGGGTGAAGGAAGCGGAAAAGAGGGCGGAGGAGATTCTTGCGGAGGCGCGCCGGGAGGACGTCCGCCTGCGCGCGTTGCAGGCGGAGGAACGTATTCGCGCCGCGCGGGAGAACGAGGAGCGGCTGCGCGCGCTCTCGGAGTCCGAGCGGCGTTTTGCAAAGCTCAAGGTGCGCGCCGAACTTGCGGACGCTGCCTTTTCGCGGAGCGTGGAGCTCCTCTCCGAACTTCCGCCCGAAGAGGCGGAGAGCTTTTGGGGCGGACTGCTCGAGAAGTTCGGCGAGGACGGGGAGGAGGTTATCTTTTCCCTGCGCGAAAAGACGCTTGGCGCGGACTTCGTCGGACGGGTGTCCGAAAAGTGCGGCAAGAAATGGAAAGCCGCCTCTGCGGGCGGAAGGTTTTCGGGGGGCATGATTCTGCGCGGACCGCACTGCGACAAGAATCTGACCGCGGAGATGCTCGTGCGGGAGTTCCGGGAGCGGGAAGAGGCAAACGTCCTTGCTCTCCTATTCGGCGAGGCGTGAGATGAACGAATCCGAACTCTATGCCGCCGCGCGAATCGCCGCACGGGAAAAGGATTTTCTGACCGAAGAGGACTTTTCCCGCCTCGCGCACGCGGACGCTCGGGAGTGCGAACGCCTGCTCTCGGAGCGGGGGCGCGCGGACGAGCGCGCATCTCGTGCGGAGCTCTTCGCCTTCTTTCGGGAGACGGGGACAAAGCCCGCGTTCCTCGCCTGTTTCGAGGCAAAGGAGGACGCCTTCAACGCGAAGTGCGCGAGGAAGTTCTTTGCCTGCAAAAATCCCGCGTTTCGGGAGCTTGCCTCCGAACTCGGACGAGTACCCGCGCAGAGGGTATTCGAGGCGGTGGAGTCCGAAAATTACCGGGACTTGTCCGCTTTCCTTGCCGCGGCACTCACTTCGCTCCCGCCCGAAGCGGGCGCGCGGGAGATTGACCGGGTGTTGGACGCCGCGTACTTTTCGGAGCGGGAATTCCTTGCCCGGGAACTCCCCGAACTCCTGCGCCGATTGTTCGCGCTCGAGGCGGACCTTTTGAACCTCGGCACGCTCTTTCGGTGCAGGACGCTCGGCGAAGATTGTCTTTCGCACTTTGTGCCGGGGGGGACGCTCGCGGGAGAAAAGCTCGCGGGACTTTTCGCGCTTTCGCCGGAGGAGATTGCGGACGCGCTGAAAGGGTGCGAGGCGCGCGCCTATCTTCTGCGCGCGCTTGAAAGGGAAGATTCCCCCGAAATCGCGTTGCAGGAGCTCCGGCTCGGACTTCCCGCGGAACTGTTGGGAGGGAGACGGGACGGTTTTTTTGTGCAGGCGAACTATTGGTATCGCCGGGAGGCGGAGACCATGCGTCTCGCCCGGATTCGGAACGCAAAGCGGAACGGTCTGCGCGTCGGGGCGCGGGAGGGCGTATGAAGAGAGAAATCGCCGCGGTCGGCAGGGGGGACGAGATGATTGCCTTCTCCCTGCTGGGCGCGAAGGCATACACGGCAAACTCCGCAAAAGAGGCGGAAAACCTGATCCGTTCGCTTTCCGAATGCGCGGTCGTTTTCGTCTCCGAACCCCTCTGCAAGGGGCTCAAACGTCCCGAGGGCGTGTTTCCGGTCGTCGTTGCCGTACCTGTGATGCAAGGAGAATTATGAAGGGTAAAATCGTAAAAATATCGGGACCGCTCATCGTGGCGGCGGGCATGGCGGACTGCCGTATGTACGACGTCGTGCGCATTTCCGGTGAAAAACTGATCGGCGAGATTATCGAACTCAAAGGGGACCTCGCCTCGATACAGGTCTATGAGGAGACGGACGGACTCCGGGTCGGGGAAGAAGTGGTATCCACCGAAAACCCGCTCTCGGTGGAGCTCGGACCCGGGCTCGTCGCGTCCATTTTCGACGGGATTCAGCGTCCGCTCGAACGGCTCCGCGACGCCTCCGGGGAGAGAATCGGACGCGGGGTGGAACTGACTTCGCTCGATCATGAACGGAAGTGGGATTTTCTGCCCGCGGCAAAGCCCGGGGACGTGCTCGAGGGAGGGGATCTTTTGGGCACGGTGCGGGAGAACGAGGTGTTTGAGCACCGGATTCTCCTGCCGCCGGACATGCGCGGAAAGGTCTTGCGCATCCAAGCGGGCTCTTTTACGGTGGACGAGCCTGTCGCCCTTCTCGAGACGCCGGAGGGGGAACGGAAGGTTTCCATGCTCCGGCGCTGGCCGGTGCGGATTCCGAGACCTTACCGGGAGAAACTTTCGCCGGACATGCCCATGACGACGGGGCAGAGGGTCATCGATACCCTCTTTCCCATCGCGCGCGGGGGCGTGGCTGCGGTGCCCGGTCCCTTCGGGAGCGGAAAGACGGTGGTACAGCATCAGCTCGCCAAGTGGGCGGACGCGGACGTCATCGTCTATGTCGGCTGCGGAGAGCGCGGAAACGAGATGACGGACGTTCTGAACGAGTTTCCGGGGCTCAAAGATCCCCGCACCGGCGAGGCGCTCATGAAGCGCACGGTGCTCATCGCGAACACTTCGGACATGCCCGTGGCGGCGCGGGAGGCGTCCATCTATACGGGTATCACCATCGCCGAATACTTTCGGGATATGGGATACCACGTGGCGATTATGGCGGATTCCACATCGCGCTGGGCGGAGGCTCTGCGGGAAATGAGCGGACGGCTCGAAGAGATGCCCGGAGAGGAAGGGTATCCCGCCTATCTCTCGAGCCGGCTCGCGCAGTTCTATGAGCGCGCCGGAATCGTGCGGGTGCTCGGCTCGGAGGAACGCACGGGGTCGGTGACCGCAATCGGTGCGGTTTCGCCCCCGGGCGGAGACCTCTCCGAGCCCGTTTCGCAGGCGACTCTTCGCATCGTCAAGGTATTTTGGGGTCTGTCCGCCCAACTCGCATACCGAAGGCACTTCCCCGCGGTGGACTGGCTGACGAGCTACTCGCTGTACGCCGACCGGCTCGCGGACTGGTACGCCGAACGTGTGGCGGAGGGGTTTCCCGAGGCGCGGGCGGCGTGTATGCGCATGTTACAGGAGGAGTCCGAACTCAACGAGATTGTCCGGCTTGTCGGCATGGACGCGCTCTCCGAGGAGGACGCCCTGAAACTCGAGACGGCAAAGTCCATAAGAGAGGATTTTCTGCACCAAAACGCCTTTCACGAGACGGACACCTATACGCCCCTCGAGCGGCAGTACAGAC
Source organism: uncultured bacterium (assembly GCA_905215695.1). Taxonomy (GTDB): domain Bacteria; phylum Bacillota; class Clostridia; order Christensenellales; family HGM11417; genus CAJMQN01. The sequence continues at coordinate 300,846 of CAJMQN010000002.1, read as the reverse complement.
TTTTAAAGTGTATATTGGACTTTCACGAGCAGGCGAAAGCCGCCCTCGCGCGGGGGGTGGGACTTTCCGCGGTGCTTTCGCTCCCGGTGCGCCGGAAAATCGCAAAGCTCAAGTACGCGGCGTCCGCCGCCGCCTTCGAGGACGCCGAGCGGGAGACGAAGAGGGTGCTCTCCGCGCTCGGAAGGGGGGAAAGATGAGAAAGGAATACCGAACGCTTCGGGAGGCTGTCGGACCTCTCGTACTCGTGGATAAAGTGGAGGACGCCGCCTACGACGAACTTGTCGAAATCGAGGAGGGCGGAACGCTCCGGCTCGGAAAGGTGCTCGAGGTCAGCGGGGACAGAGTGCTCGTTCAGCTCTTCGGGGGCGCGCAGGGACTGCGGATTTCCGCGGCGAAAGCGAGATTTCTCGGGCACGGCATGCAGCTCGCCCTTTCGCCGGACATGGTGGGGCGGGTGTTTGACGGCATGGGCAGACCCAAGGACGGCGGCGCGCCCATTCCGCAGGGAAACGCCGCGAGCGTCAACGGCAAGCCAATCAACCCTGTTTCGCGCAACTATCCCGACGAATTCATCGAGACGGGCGTCTCCGCCATCGACGGGCTCAATACCCTTGTGCGGGGACAGAAACTCCCCGTCTTTTCGGCGAGCGGGCTGCCGCACGCCGAACTTGCCGCGCAGATTGCCCGGCAAGCGCGCGTCTTAAAGGACGGCGAAAAATTCGCGGTGGTCTTTGCCGCGGTGGGAATCACCTATGAGGAGGCGGATTTCTTTCTCTCCGACTTTAAGAGAACGGGCGCGCTCGCGCGTTCGGTTGTGTTTTTAAACCTTGCCGACGACCCCGCGGTGGAGCGTTTCGCCACGCCGCGGGTGGCGCTCACCTGCGCCGAGTATCTCGCCTTCGAGCTCGACATGCACGTGCTCGTCATCATGACCGACATCACCAATTACTGCGAGGCGCTCCGGGAAATCTCGGCGGCGCGAAAGGAGGTGCCCGGGAGAAGGGGATACCCGGGTTACCTTTATACCGACCTTGCGTCGCTGTACGAGCGCGCGGGGCGGATTCGGGGCAAGAAGGGGTCGATTACGCAGATTCCCATTCTCACCATGCCCGAAGAGGACAAGACCCACCCCATTCCCGACCTGACGGGGTACATCACCGAGGGGCAGATTATTCTCTCCCGGGAGCTTTGGAAGAAGGGCGTCACGCCGCCGGTGGACGTGCTGCCCTCCCTCTCCCGTCTCAAGGAGAAAGGAATCGGGGCGGGGAAGACCCGGGAGGATCACGCCGATACCATGAATCAGCTTTTCGCGGCGTACGCGCGGGGCAAAGAGGCGAAGGAGCTCGCCGCGGTGCTCGGGGAAGAGGCGCTCTCGGAGACCGATACCATTTACGCGGCGTTTGCGGCGGAATTTGAGAACCGCTATGTTTCGCAGGGCTTTTCCAAGCGGCGGAGCATTGAAGAGACGCTGAATCTCGGCTGGGAACTTTTGCGCATTCTGCCCCGGGCGGAGCTCAAGCGGGTGCGGGAGGAATATATTGCGAAATATTTGGGGGCTGACGTATGACCAAAGGCGCGACGAGAATGGAGCTCCGCCGGCTCAAAGCGCGGCTCGTGACCGCAAAGCGCGGACACAAGATGCTCAAGGACAAATCCGACGAAATGGTGCGCCGGCTCGTCCTTCTCTCCCGCCGCGCGAAGTCGCTACGGGAACGGGTGCGCGCGGGACTGCCCGCCGCGCTCTCCGCCTTCGTGCTCGCAAAATCCTCCTGCGGCGAGGCGGAATTTCTCGAAAGTATCTTGATGCCCGGTCGTCCGCTTTGGGTGGACTGTACGAACGCGAGCCTTCTGTCCGTGCAAGTGCCGAAGATTTCCCTGATAGGCGCGGAGGGGGAGAGTATCTCCTATGCCTATTCGTCCATGCCCGCGGAGGCGGACGTCGGGGTGCGCCTTCTCGCGGAGCTTTTGCCCGTACTTTTGGAACTTGCGGAGACCGAACAGACCTATCGGCTGCTCGAGGCGGAGATGAAGAGAACGAAACGCCGGGTCAATGCGCTCGAATACGTGATGATTCCCGAGGCGGAACGGGACGTGCGCGCCATCGTGATGAAGCTCGAGGAAAACGAGCGCGCCGCGACCGTGCGGCTCATGAAACTGAAGGGGAAATTGCAATGACCGGACCTGCGGGTCCGGTTTTTTTTGCGAAATTTACACAAAATGAACACGAACCGTTGACCGGAATCGAATAATCTGTTTATATATTAGAGAAAGTATTTTTTTTGCGGGGTGGGAGCATGCTGGAACTCAAGCATATTGTCAAGGTCTATGGGGAGGGCGAAAACGCCGTTCGGGCACTGAAAGGGATTGACCTTGAATTCCGAAGGGCGGAATTTGTCTCCGTGCTCGGTCCTTCGGGGTGCGGCAAGACCACTCTTCTCAATATCGTGGGCGGACTGGATCGCTATACCGAGGGCGATTTGCTCATAGACGGCGTTTCGACAAAGGAGTACGGCGCGTCGGACTGGGACGCCTACCGCAATCACAGCGTCGGATTCGTGTTTCAGAGTTACAACCTCATTCCGCATCTGTCCGTGCTCGGCAACGTGGAACTTGCGCTCCGGCTGTCCGGCGCGTCTGCGGAGGAACGCAGGCGGCGCGCGGCGGAGGCGCTCGAAAAGGTCGGGCTTTCGGACCAACTCAAAAAGCGCCCAAATCAGCTCTCGGGCGGACAGATGCAGCGGGTCGCGATTGCCCGCGCGCTCGTCAACGACCCCGAAATCCTGCTTGCGGACGAGCCGACGGGCGCGCTCGACTCGGGCACGAGTTTGCAGATTATGGATTTGCTCTCCGAAATCTCCCGGGAACGGCTCGTCATCATGGTCACGCACAACGGCGAACTCGCCGAAACGTACAGTTCCCGCATTATCCGGCTTTTGGACGGAGAGGTCGTGGACGACACCAACCCGTACCGGGAGGAGAAGAGCTCCCCTGTTTCGGCGAAAAAACGCAAGACCTCGATGTCCTTTTTCGCCGCGCTTTCCTTGAGTTTCCGCAACCTCGTGACCAAGAAGGGCAGAACCTTTTTGACTTCCTTTGCCGGGAGCATCGGTATTGTCGGCGTTACGCTCGTGCTCGCGCTCACCAACGGGTTTTCGGCGTATCTTACCAAGATGCAGACGGATACGCTTGCGGGGTATCCCATTTCCATCAACCGCACCGCGACCATTGCGGACCTGCAGTATTTTCTGAACAATTCCCCGGACTTTGACGAATTTCCCGAGGGGGACGTCATCTATCCCTACGACGAGGGCAGTATGGCGACCGACCCGCACACAAATATTATTTTGCGGGATTTTTTGGACTATGTGGAAAAACTCGACCCTTCGCTGACGACTTCGGTCGCCTACTATCGAAGTGTGCGCATGCACGTGCTCGTGCAGAAGAATGAGAACGATTACGGATATCTCTCCACGGGGACGAGCTACAACACGATGACCGGCGCGAACTATTCCGTGTGGCAGGAAATCTTCGACCCCGAACTCGTCAACAGCCAATTCGACGTGCTCGAGGGGGGACGTCTGCCCGCAAACGAACGCGAAATCGTGCTCGTCGTCGATAAGTACAACCGGCTCTCCGAGAGTTTTCTGAAACAGCTCGGAATCGAACTTCCCGAGGGGGAGACGCTCTCCTTCGAGGACTTCCTCGGCATGGAGATGAAACTCGTCTTAAACGATACCTACTATACCTTCAGCGCGTCCGAGGGCGCGGCGGGGGAGTATTTAATCGACCGGGAGTATAAGAAAATTTACAACACCGACAGCGACGAGGTGATTCCGCTCACAGTGGTCGGGATTCTGCGGCAGAAACCCGAGACGCAGTCCGCCGTGCTGGATTCCGGTTTCGCGTTCACTTCCGAACTTTTGGATTTCGTCATGGACAACGCGAAGAATTCCGAGGCGTCGCAGGCGCAGTTCGCTGCGGGAGAGGGCAATATCGTCGTGGAGGACGAAAAAAATAAAAATTACGCCTATCAGCAGGTTTTACAGCATCTTGGTTTGGACGAAACGCCCGCGAGTATCCGAATCTATCCCAAGGATTTCCGGGCGAAACAGCAGATTTGCGAATACCTTGACGCCTGGAACGAGGGAAAGCCGGAGGAAGCGCAGATTCGGTACAGCGACCTCGCCGAGGTCATGACCTCTTCGATGGGAACGATGGTCAATATTATTTCCTATGTCCTCATCGCGTTCGCCGCGATTTCGCTCGTCGTGTCCTCGCTCATGATCGGCATTATCACTTACACCTCCGTCATCGAGCGCACCAAGGAAATCGGCGTGCTCCGAAGTATCGGCGCGCGGAAAAAGGACGTTTCCCGGGTGTTCAACGCCGAAACGCTTGTCATCGGCTCGATTGCGGGCGTCATCGGCGTAGCGCTCGCTGCGCTTTTGACCGTTCCCTTAAACCTCATCATTGCGGGACTCACGGGATTTTCGGGGATTGCCGCGCTCAACCCCTTGCACGCGCTTCTGCTCGTCTTTATCTCCATGGGGCTGACCCTCGTCGCGGGGCTGATTCCCTCCCGCGTCGCCGCGAACAAAGACCCCGTCGTCGCCCTGCGCACCGAATAAATTGCAACAGCCGCGCCCAAACACGCGGCTTTTTTTTTGGGTTTTGTTGATTTATCGCTTTACTTTGCTAAATCGTTATGCTATAATGGGGACATCAAAAAAGGACGGTACGGAATCGTGAAGTTTTGGAAAAAGATTGTTTGCGCGGCGCTCGCGCTTGGTTTGACGTTGTCGTTTGCCGGATGTAACAAAGAAGTGAAAGATTGGGATTACATAGCGGAAAAAGGCGAGATGATCATCGGTTATACCGTCTATATGCCTTTTGCCGAAACCGACGCTGCGGGCGGATTCGATATCGAACTTGCGAAAATGGTCGCCGAGAAGCTGGGCGTCAAGGCGAAGTTTCAGATCATTCAGGACTGGAACAATAAGGTCGCGGAACTGAACGGATTGACTATCGACGTCATTTGGAACGCGATGACGATTTCGGACGACCTCAAGAAAGTGATTGATATCAGCGATCCCTATATTGAAAATCAGCAGGTCGTTGTCGTTCCCAAGGGAAAATCAGCGGATTTTTCCGAAAAGGCATCCCTCACGGGGAAGAAAGTTGCGGTTGAGAACGGTTCCGCCGGCGAGAAAACTCTTGACGCGCTCGGTATCAACGTGAATAAAATCGAAGTGAACCCAATGTCGATGGTCATGAACGAAGTCAAATCGGGAACTTCGGATTGCGGAATCATGGATCGTCTGCAGTTTGACTATTATTGCAGTATTGAATCCAACGGTTACAAAGATTCGCTTGAAATTGCAGAATCCATTCAATTCGACATGGAAGTATTCGGGATCGGCGTACGCAAGGGAGCGACCGAGACGATGGCAAAGATTACGGGGGCAATCAACGAACTGAAAGAATCGGGCGATCTTCTCAAACTCGCAGAGAAGTACGGTCTTGCGGACGTTCTCATTTGGGGTGAAGAAGCGGCATGAGTTTCGGCGAAGTCCTGTTGAGTCTTTTAAACGGTTTTGGAAATACGCTTCTTCTTTTCTTCATTACACTGGTGTGTGCTCTGCCGCTCGGACTCCTTATTTCATTTGGATCAATGACCAGATTCCGACCCGTACGATACGTCGTCCGGGTCTTTATCTGGATTATTCGGGGAACGCCGCTGATGTTACAGGTCATCATTGTCTTTTATGTTCCCGGGATCGTCTTTCAGACGCCGATGCAGTCTCGCCTGTTTGCGGTAAGTATTGCCTTTGTCATTAATTACGCCTGCTATTTTTCTGAAATATACCGCGGCGGAATTCAGAGCGTTTCCGTGGGACAGTACGAGGCGGCGCAGGTACTGGGACTGACAAAAGCGCAAACTTTTGGGAAGATTGTTCTGCCGCAGGTCGTCAAACGCATTGTTCCGCCCATGTCGAATGAAATCATTACCCTTGTCAAGGATACGTCGCTTGCTCGTGTCATTTCCTTCGGAGAAATTATCATGAGTGGAGAGAGTTTTCTTGCGCAGTACGGAATCATCTGGCCTCTTCTTGCGACAGGTGTTTTCTATCTGCTCTTTAACGGGATACTCACGCTTTTGTTCGGCTATGCCGAGCGCAAAATGAGTTATTACCGTTAGGAGGTGCGCGATGTTTTTAGAAATTAAGGGGATTTCGAAGGGGTTTGGTAAACTTGAGGTCGTCAAAAATGTGAGCTTTTCCCTTGAAAAAGGGGAAGTGCTCGCCATTATCGGACCGTCGGGGAGCGGAAAGAGCACGCTTTTGCGGTGTCTGAACTTTTTGGAAAAGGCGGACCGCGGGAGCGTGACGCTCGGGGAAGAGACACTGATCTCCGTTGACGCGGAGGGGAAATCCGTGTACGGCAAGGATGAAGAGTCCCGAAAAAAGGCTTTGCACTTCGGGCTCGTATTTCAGCAATTCAATCTGTTTCCGCATCTCTCCGTCCTGCAAAATCTGACGCTTGCGCCCACCCTTGTAGATGGGCTCGGGAAAGCGGAGGCGGAGACGCTTGCGCGCGGTTTGCTCGAGCGGGTGGGGCTCTCCGAAAAAGCGGATAGCTATCCCTATCAGCTCTCGGGCGGACAGCAGCAGCGCGTCGCAATCGCAAGGGCGCTCGCCATGCGTCCGGATATTCTCTGTTTCGACGAGCCCACGAGCGCGCTCGACCCCGAACTGACCGGGGAGGTCCTGAAGGTAATTCGGGGCTTGAAGAGTACGGATTCGACCATGATTGTCGTGACGCACGAAATGAATTTTGCGCGGAGCGTCGCGGATAAAGTGCTCTTTCTCGACAACGGCGAAATAGCGGAATACGGTACGCCTGAGCAGGTGTTCGATCGTCCCGAGAACGAACGCACCCGGGAGTTTATTCACAAATTGAATGAAAAAGTATGAGAGAATCCGAAGGAATTTTCCTTCGGATTTTTTTATCGTTTCGCGGGACAAAACCGCGCGTCCGGTTGTTATAAGGGTAAAAGGGGGAATGGGGGATATGTCGGAACGGGTCAAAAAGGAGTATTTGACGGTTACGGGCGTTCTCGATTTGGTCCTCGGAATCGTGATTCTTGCGGGCGCGGTCGCCCTGTGCGCGGTCTTGCGGTTTCTGCCGCCGCCGGATGGGGAACAGGAAGCCGCATGGCGGAGTCTCGGGAATTTTGTTGCGGCACTGGGAGTCTTGGTTCTTGTGTTTTTCGGCGGAATCGCCGTTGTGTTCGGCGCAGTGCAGCTCCGTTCCCGAAAAAAGGACGGGCTCGACTACCGCAGTAAGCTGAACGCGGTACTCGTCCTTTCAATTGTCAAAGCTTATTTTTTTCTTACAAGCGGACTTCCGCTCGCCGTCCATTGCGTTCAGACGCCCGAGATTTTGTGGATGCTCCTTCCCGTCCTGTTGTTGGCGGTGAGCGCGGGATTCGGATTCGCCGCCTTTGCCGAGCGGAGGAAAATTCCGAAAAAGGAATTTCTCCGAAATCCGTATCGGGCGGAAACTTTCCCAAATCCCTATCCGGGGAAATCTCCCGGATTCGGGGAAGTTGGGGCGGATTGAGGAATGGAACGGAATGCGATTGCGCGGCGAAATCTCCGATGAGGAGTTTATGCGCCTAAAGGAAGAAATTTTGCGTTGCGGAGGGAAAGAGGTATGAAAGCAAAACGGGGGTTTTTGACGGCGTCGGCGGTGCTCGACATCGTGGTCGGCGCGATGTGTCTGATTGTGGGACTGATTCTGTTTATCATCCTGTTCGTTTCGCCCTACGACAGGGGAGGGGACGCTTTCCTTTCTTTCCTGTTCTGGGGCGGGGAAGGGGGCGCGCTGCTCGCGTTCGGCATCCGTCAGCTCGCTATGGGCGAAAAGCGCGGCGGAGCGTTCCGCGCGGAATCCGGGACGATTCTCGGCGTTTCGGTGACAAAGACTCTGTTTTCTCTGCTCGGTCTGATTCTGTCCGCCGCAGTTTACGGGTATCCCTCTCTGCTTGCGCTGGCGCAGATTGTCTCGACGGTCTTCGGCTATCTCGCCTTCGTGCAGGCAAAGAACGAGCCTGTGCTTTCCGAACCTCTGAAGCCGAATGCGCCGAGCGTTCCCGCATGGGAGGACAAAGTACAGAAATTGGAGCGACTGAACGCGCTCCGTGCGGCAGGTGCGATTACCGAAGAGGAACTCGCGCTCCTCAAAGCCGAACTTTTGGGAAAAAGCTAACAAAAAAAACAGGCTCTGAAAAGCCTGTTTTTCCTTTTTTTATGGAGTTGTCAAATCCCAATCGATGGGGGACAGTCCGTTCCGTTCGAGGAACGCATTGGTCTTTGAAAAGTGCCGGCAGCCGAAAAAACCGCTCGCGGAAAATGGGCTCGGGTGCGCGCACTCCAAAATGAGGTGCTTTGGATTTTTGACGAGCAATTTTTTGCTCCGCGCATTGCTTCCCCACAGCAGAAAGACAACCGGGGAATCCTTTTGGTCGATTTTTTCGATGATGCGGTCGGTCACCCAAGTCCAACCGCAGTCCTTGTGCGAATTCGGGCAGTGTTCCCGAACCGTCAGAGAGGTGTTCAAAAGCAGAACGCCCTGATCCGCCCACTTGGTCAGGTTTCCGCTTTGGGGGACGGGAAGCCCGAGGTCGTCGTGCAGTTCCCTGTAGATATTTACGAGCGAGGGCGGGGGCGGCACCCCTTCCTTGACCGAAAAGCACATGCCGTGCGCCTGTCCGGGACCGTGGTAGGGATCCTGTCCCAAAAGCACCGCTTTCACCGCCGCATACGGCGTGTGTTTGAGGCTGTTGAAGATGTCATACATCGAGGGATAGACCCGGTAGCGGCGGTATTCCTCTTTGAGAAATTCCCGCACTCCGGCGTAGATTTCGGAGTCGAATACGTCCTTTAAAATCTCGTCCCAATCGTTTCCTATGTTTATCATATTTCTATTTTAGGGCAATACAGGGGATTTGTCAACCGGTATTATAAAAAGAGCGTGATGAAAGTGACGACGGAGAGCACGAAGAGATAGAGACTGAACCATTTGAAATTGCATTTTCCGATGAGCCGGATCATCACCTTGATGGCGAAGAATCCGCACACCGCCGCCGCCGCCATGCCGCAAAGGGTGGCGAGAATATTGACGTCCGTCGTTCCGCCCTCCGAAGTGAGCAAACCAAGTACCGAGACGAGCGCGGAACCCGCGATGATGGGCACGCTCATGAAAAAGGAAAATTTGGTGACCTCTTTTCGGTCAGTGCCCGAGAGAACGCCCGCGGCGATGGTGGAGCCGCTCCGGGACAGCCCGGGAATGACGGCGACCGCCTGCGCAAGTCCCATGATGAGCGCGGATTTGCCGTTCAAGGGTTTGGGTTCGGTGACTTTTTTGCCGATAAATTCGGTCAGGAGCAGGATAATTCCCGTCGCGAGAAAGCCGAAACAGACGAATTTCGCGGAAAAATCTTCCATTTTCAGGACAAATTTCAAAACCGCCATGACGACGACGGCGGGAATGGTCGCAATCACGAGATGCAGGAGCGTGCGGTGATTCTCTTTGCGGAAGAGTCCGATGAGCTCGCGGAAATAGAACACGACGACGGCGATGAGCGTGCCGAAATGGAGCATGACATCCGTGAAAAGGTCTTCTTCCATGCCGAGCACCACGCGCAGAACGGCGAGGTGTCCGCTCGAAGAGACAGGAAGAAACTCCGTAAGTCCCTGCACGATACCGAGCGCGATTGTCTTTAAAATCTCTATCATAATACTCCTTGAAAGCTGCGGTCGCAACTTTTTCCATTATAGCATATTATAGTATATTGAGCAAGCGTCCGAAAAATATCACGCCGAAAAACTGTACATATCTTTTTGGTTATGATATACTATTATGGTATATTGAAAATAAAATAAGGAGCAAAGGTCTTTGAAAAATATCAGAGAACTCATGCGCGAACAGGAGGAGGCGCGGCTCTCCGTCCTACAGAGACACCTTGATAACGGAGTTATTTTTTCGGACGTATCGTCCGTACATATAGACGAAAGCGTAGAAATTGCCTCGGGCGCGGTCATCGGCGCGAACAATTTTCTGCGCGGGAATACGAGGATTGCGACGGGCGCGGTCATCGGAGAAAACAACATCATTACGGACAGCGAGGTCGGAGAAAAGGCGACCGTTCTCGCTAGCGTTCTGGTCTCGGCGAAGGTGGGAAAAAACACCAAGGTCGGACCCTTTGCCTATCTTCGTCCGGGCGCAGAGGCGGGGGACAACTGCCGGGTCGGGGATTTTGTCGAGCTCAAAAACGCCAAACTCGGAGAGGGAACCAAGGTCTCGCACCTGACCTATGTCGGGGACGCGGAGCTCGGAAAGAACTGCAACGTCGGCTGCGGCGTGGTGTTTGCCAACTACGACGGGGAGAAGAAGTCCGTTTCCGTCGTGGGCGACGAGTGCTTTTTGGGGAGCAACTGCAACGTGGTTGCGCCCGTGAAGGTGGGCGACCGCAGCTACATCGCGGCGGGGACGACGCTCACGAAGGATGTAGAGCCCGACAGTTTCATGATCGGACGGGTTCGGCAGCAAAAATTGAACATTGAAGGGAAATACCGACGTTCGGAGGGACAGAAATGAGCAGATTGTTCGGTACGGACGGAATCAGAGGAATCGCCAACGAGGGGCTCACGCCCGAAATCGCCATGCACTGCGGAAACGCGCTCTCCTCTCTCAAGAGCAAAGCGGTCGTCGTCGTAGGGCGGGACACGCGGAGCTCGGGGGATATGCTCTCTTTGAGCCTTGCGGGCGGCGCGACCTCGGGGGGCGCGACGGTCATCGACCTCGGAATCGTTCCGACGGCGGGCGTCGCCTACCTGACGCGCAAATTCAACGCGGATTTCGGGGTGGTCATCAGCGCGTCTCACAATCCCAACGAATACAACGGCATCAAGGTCTTTGACAAGAACGGCTACAAGCTCTCCGAAAAGGACGAGAACGAGATCGAAAATCTCATGCGTTTTCACAAGTACGCGGCGCCCGGGGAGATCGGAAGATATATCTACAACAGCGAGGCGCGCTGGGATTACGCGAACTATCTCACGGAGACTTCCTCGGGCGATCTGTCGGGTATGAAAATCGTTCTGGACTGCTCCAACGGCGCGGCGTTCCGCATTGCGCCCGAGGTGTTCCGGCGGCTGAACGCGGACGTCGTCGCGCTCTCCTGCGGGTCTTCGGGCTGCGACATCAATCTCGAGTGCGGCTCTCTGCACCCCGAGAAACTTCGGATTGCGGTCTTGGAGCACCATGCGGACGCGGGATTTGCCTACGACGGGGACGCCGACCGGTTGGTCGCCGTGGACGAAAAGGGCAGCCTCGTGGACGGCGATATGCTCATCTATATGCTCTCCGTCTCCCTGCAAAAGCAGAAACTTTTGCGCGGAAACAAGGTCGTGGGGACTTCGCACACCAACATGGGGGTGCAGAAGGCGCTCGCGGAATCGGGAATCACCCTTCTGCGGAGCGATATCGGGGACAAATACGTCATCGAGATGATGCTGAAGGAGAACTGTGTCATCGGCGGGGAACAGTCCGGACACATTATCTTAAAGCACCATTCGACGACGGGGGACGGGATTCTCTCCTCGATTCAGGTCGCGAACCTCATCAAGCGGGAGGGAAAAACGCTCTCCGAGCTCAACGCGGTCAAGCTCTTCCCGCAGCACAACATCAACGTGCGGGTCAAGGAAAAACTGCGTATCTTGAACAACGAACAACTCGCCGACGCTCTCGAGAACGAACGCATGAAACTGCACGGCAAGGGCAGAATCGTCCTGCGCGCCTCGGGTACGGAGGAACTCATCCGCGTATTCGCCGAGAGCGAGGACGGTGCGCTTGCCAAATCCTCGGCGGAGCGCGTGGCGGCGTTTGTCCGCGAGCTTGACGAGCTTTCCTGACGCGGCGCAACAATCTTCGGGAGGCAACTATGTGTGGAATTGTGGGCTACGTCGGGGAACGAGACTGCGTGAGCATTCTCATCGACGGGCTGAAAAAATTGGAGTACCGCGGCTACGATTCGGTCGGAATCGCGGTCATGAACGCGGATAACAGAGTAGAGGTCGTCAAAAAACAGGGGCGCGTCGCGGGGCTCGAGGGCGAGGTGGGGAATCTCGCGGGCTTTACCGGAATCGGGCACACGCGCTGGGCGACGCACGGCAAGCCTTCGGACAAAAATTCGCATCCGCACACCTCGGGAATCTTCACGGTGGTGCACAACGGCATCATCGAAAACTTCCTCGAACTGAAGGTGGACCTCGTCAACGAAGGCGCGCGTTTTACCTCGGACACGGACACCGAAGTCATCGCTCATCTGCTTGAAAAGAATTACCGCGGCAGTTTTATCGAGGCGGTGCGGGACACCGCGCGCATGCTCAAGGGCTCTTACGCCGTGGCGGCGCTGTGCGAGGACTGCCCGGGCGTGATCGCGGTCTTTAAAAAGGACAATCCGCTCATCATCGGGCGGGGAAAGGGCGAAAACTATATTGCGAGCGACATTCCCGCGATTTCGCAGTACACAAAGGACGTCTATGTCCTAAAGGACGGCGAAATGGCGCTCGTCACCGAGGCGGGCGCGGAATTTTACGACGCGGACTGCAAGCCCGTCGAACGCGCGCACGAGTGTGTAGATATCAAGGCGGGTTCTCTCGACAAGGGCAATTACGAGAGCTTTATGCTCAAGGAAATTTACGAAATTCCCGCCGCGCTCGAAAACACCGTCCGCTATCTCGATACCCTGGAGCTGACGCCCGAATTTGAGCGTGTCCTGCGGGAGACCCCGACGGTGACCTTTATCGGGTGCGGTACCGCGTACAATTCCGCGCTTGCGGGGAGATACGCGATCGAAGAGCTTTCGCGCGTACCCGTCAATGTGGAGATTGCGAGCGAGTACCGCTACCGCAATCCCATTGTGGAAAAGGGGTCGCTCGTCGTGGCGGTGAGCCAAAGCGGGGAGACCGCGGACACCATTGCGGCGGTCAAGCTCGCGAAGGAGCGGGGCGCGTTCGTCGCGGTCGTCACCAATATCCGCGCCTCGAGCATAACGAATTTTGCGGACTTCTCTATCATCATTCAGGCGGGGACGGAGGTTGCCGTCGCCGCAACCAAGAGCTACAACTGTCAGCTCCTCGCCTTCTACAAACTCGCCATGCTCATGGCAAAGGTTCGTCTGAATGCGGACGTGAGCGGAATGGAGCGCGCGATGCGAGAGCTCCCCGCGCTCGCCAATCGGCTTTGGGTGAACAACGAAAAAATTGTCAGCTTTGCGGGGCGGTTCTCCAAATCGCACAGCGTGTTCTTCCTCGGCAGGGGACTCGACTACGCGGTCGCGGTGGAGGGGTCTTTAAAGCTCAAGGAGATTTCCTATATCCACAGCGAGGGCTACGCGTCGGGGGAACTCAAGCACGGCACGCTCGCGCTCATCGAGCAGGACACGCTCGTCGTCATTCTCATGACGCAGCGGGAACTCGCCAAAAAGACGCTCAACGCCCTGCACGAAGTCAAGGCGCGGGGGGCGACGGTGTTCGTGCTGACGCAGTATGACGATGTGATCGCAAGCGAGGGTGTGGATTTTTACCTGAAATTGCCCGAGAGTATCGAGCTCTTCGAGCCTGTGCTCGAAATCGTGCCCCTTCAGCTCTTTGCTTACTATATGGCGCGCGCGAGGGGGAATGACCCCGACAAGCCGCGCAACCTCGCGAAAAGCGTTACTGTGGAATAAATTTTGAAAACTGGGATATAAGATGAAAAGACTTGAACAAACGAAAAAAAATTTTTCCGCGAGTTCCGGGCGGGACGGGGGCGCGCGCCTGTCCCGGCTGAAATCGTGGGTGGATTTGTTTCTGGACAGCAACTGGTTTATGCTGTTTGCCGGCGTAATCGTGGTGCTGTCCTGGGCGCTTCACTGGGAAATTGCCGGTCCTGTACTCCTTCTTGCGCTCGCGTGTTTTATCCTGCTCTTTCGGGAGGACCTGACACCCCTTTTTGTACTCGTGTGTCTCGGCGCATTCTCCTATTTTTTTGAAGAGATGCCCGCAGAACCGGATTTTACCCCGGCGCAGTCCGTTACGCAGACCTATATTACCACGATTGTCGTTGCGGGGTGCATCGCAGCGGTCTGTCTCGTGTGGTACTTGTACAAGCACTTCATCCGCGCCAAACGCAAGCCGAATTTCGGAAAACTTTGGATGGGCATGGCGATCGCGGGGCTTGTCAGCCTGCTGTCCGGGGTGCTCAATCCCGATTACGACAAAATCAACATGCTCACGGTGTTTGCCGTGGGATTCGGCGTCTATCTCGTCTATTTTCTCATCATCAATTGTACAAGCTGTGACCTGCGGCGGTTCGCCTGCAAAATCATGATGTTTGCGGGGTTTGTCATCGTCGCGGAAATGCTCATTTACTTCTCGACCGTTCACGACCTCGCCTATGTGCTCGAATCGAAACGCATGCGCATCGGTTGGGGCATGACGAACAGCATTGCGACCCTGCTGTTGATGGCGATTCCGGCGACGCTCTACCTCTGCGTGGAGGAGAAACACAACTGGGCGCTCATGCTTGCAGCTTTTATCTTCGGCGTCACGTTGCTCGTGACGATGTCCCGCGGCAACCTGCTGTTCGGCGTTTTCATCCTCCCTACCGCCTTTGTCTATGCGGTCGTGAAGTCTCCTTACCGCAGGGGACTGCTCATCTCCGCGGGCGTATTTCTCGTTTTGCTCTTGACTGTTTTCCTCATTTTCCGTACCGAACTTTTGGATTTGTTTTCGCAGATGCTCGAAAAGGGATTTGACGACAACAGCAGGTTTGAGCTCTGGGAGGAGGCGTGGCATAGATTTCTCGCCAATCCTATCTTTGGGTGCGGATACCTCGGCTACGAGGGAGATCGGTTTGTCGGGCATCTCTGGAAGGTGCACTGCACGCCCCTGCAAATTCTCTCCAGCGCCGGAGTGGTGGGTGTAATTGGATTTGTGCTCTTCTATTTTCAGCGTTACCGCCTTCTTTTTAAGGGCATGTCCGTCTTTAAATTCTTTGCCTTCCTGCTCGTCGCCGCCTATGAACTCTACGGATTTATGGATTTGACCTTCTTCATCGTATATCAAATCTTTTTTGTGTTCCTCTTCCTCGGCGCGGCGGAAAAGGAGACCCCGCCCATGCGGGAGTCCTTCCGGGGCATCGCGCCCTCTTATCTGAAAATCAATATGGGAGAATAATATATGGAAATCAGTTTTAAAAAACTTTTCATGTTCCTTCTCCGCCTGTGGTGGCTGTTCGTTGCCGTGGCGGTGCTGGGAGCGCTCGGCGGGTTCATGATTGCGGACATGAAGCCGGAAACCTATCGAGTCACCTGTCAAGTCAAGGTACAGGTGGAGAATTTGAGCGGTGCGGGAGAAAATTTTCTCGACCTCAAGAACAACGCAATCACCAACGTTCTCGAGACGGTCAAAAACCCGAGTTTTCTCGAAAAACAGTTCGAGGCGGCGGGAGCATCCAAACTTCTCGGCAAGGAGACGGGCAAGGACGTCGAGGACTATGTCAGCGTTTCCCGGCTCAACTCCAGCGACTTTCTGAACATCACCTGTGCGACCAGCGAGCTTGCGCTCTCACGGGGAATCGTGCAGTCCATTTTGGACAACCTTGACGGCGAGGTCGAGCGCGTGCTCGGCAAAGACTACATTACGGTCGTCAAAGTCTATGATCCCCGCGAGGTGGAAGAGCCGGTCAATCCCCGTCTGACTTCCGCGCTCGTCGGCGCGGTGCTGCTTGCCGTCATCCTCGGGGTGGCGCTCGTTTGCTTCCGTCTGCTCGACTCCCGCATCTACGACGAGGAAGAGATCGAGTCTCGGTACAAAGCTGCGTTTCTGGGCTCTTTGAAAGGAGGAAAGAAGTCATGAGCGAGATTGTAAAACCCTTCGTCCTCGGCGAAATCGACCAAGCGGAAAAGGAACAGCTCCGCTTTCTCCGCACAAACTTTCTGCGCGCGGCGGAGGAGGCGAAGGCGCGCACGGTATTGGTAGGCACGGACCGCTGTCCGCAGGAGACCGCGGAGGCGCTCTTGAAGTTTGCCTGCGCGCTGACCGCAGTGGGGAAATCGGTGCTCGTCGTCGATCTCGACCGCATCAACGCCTCGGTGTCCTCGCTTTTAAAAATTTCGCCCAAGGATACGTTTCATTCCTATCTCGCGGGAAAATCGAGTGCAGACAAGCTTCCGCAGAAGACCGCGGTTGAGAACCTCTCGGTCATCTGTTCCGAAGTTTCACACGCCGAACAGCTCGGCGACGACCTGCCAACGCGCAAGCTGATTGACGCACTGAAGAGCGGATACGATTTTGTGTTTCTCTCGGGAACGCCCTGCGACATGGGTGCGGACGTGTTCTCCTTTGACGAGATTGCCGACGCTGTCATGCTCGTGGTCAAGCAGAAAAAGACGACACACAAATTCTTGAAGACTGTGCTTGAATATTACGCCCGCAGGGACACCAAGGTTCTGGGCATTATGATGATTTAAGGCATGGAGCAAGTCGAACTGCCGGAGGGAGCGGAAACGCTCCTTTTCCGTATTCCGGGACCTCTCGTCGAGTGGTATCGGGGCTGCGCGCGGGACTTGCCCTGGAGAAGGACGCAAGACCCGTACCGGGTATGGATTTCCGAGATTATGTTGCAGCAGACCCGCGTCGAGGCAGTCAAGCCCTACTACGAGCGTTTTCTCGAGAGATACCCCGACCCGCGCTCCCTTGCGGAGAGCGGGGGAGAACTCTTCAAACTCTGGGAAGGGCTTGGCTACTACAGCCGGGCGAGAAACCTGCGCGCGGCAGCGGCGCAAATCCGTGCGCGGGGCGGATTCCCCGAGCGCTATTCGGAACTGCTCGAACTCAAAGGGGTCGGTCCATATACGGCGGCGGCAATTTCGTCCATCTGTTTCGGAGAACCCGTCGCGGCGGTGGACGGGAACGTCCTGCGCGTGTTATCCCGCCTTCTCTGTATCGAGGAAAACCCTTCGTCGCCCGCCCTGCGCAAAGAGATTTTCCGGGCGCTCTGCGACGCGATGCCTAAGGGGAGAGAGGGGCTTTCCCTGTCTCTCTCCACTCCCTTCGGGCAGAGGAGAAACGATGTCGGGGACTTCAATCAGGGGATGATGGAGCTCGGCGCGCGCGTATGCCTGCCGAACGGCGCACCGCTGTGCGGGGAGTGCCCGCTTTCCGGGTTCTGCCGCGCGTGCGCGTTGGACGTACAGACCACTTATCCCGTCCGTCCCGAAAAAAAGGCGCGCAAGGCGGAGGCGCGCACGGTCTTTCTTCTGCGGCGGGAGGGAAAATACGCCCTGCGCCGCCGTCCGGAGTCCGGACTTCTCGCGGGGCTCTGGGAATTTCCCTCGGTCGCGGGGACGCTCTCGATTGCGGACGCCGCCCGAGCCGTCGGCTGCGGAAGGGAGAGCCTTGCCCCGCTCGGGGAGGCGAAACATATCTTCACGCACCTCGAGTGGCACATGACGGGCTGGCTTGCGGAACTTTCGCCGCAGGCAGGGGGAGTGTGCGCGGGGTTCGGCGAATTGGTTTTCGTCTCTCCCGAGGAGCTCGAGCGGAAGTATGCGCTCCCTTCCGCACTGGAATATTACCGCCGTATCGTACTCGGAAAAAATGTCTGAATTTGCTGTCGGGAGGATAAGATGAGAAAAGAAAGATTGGAACGTACCAATGAATATATTGTAACGCACTGGAAAAATACGGTCCGGTCGTGGGAGGCGGGCGGGGCGCTCGTCGAGCTTCCCTATCCCGTCTCTGTGCCCTGCGAGACGCAGATGTTTACCTTTTTCTTCTATTGGGATACCTATTTCATCAACTGCGGACTGATCTTTGACGACCCTGCGCAGGCGTTGAACAATCTTCGGAACTTGAAATTTTTGGTGGAACGGTTCGGATTTATTCCGAACGCCAATGCGAAAGGAATGCTTAATCGGTCGCAGCCTCCTCTGTACGCCTCGGCGGTCAAGGACTACTACGATCGATTTCCCTCGGTTTCCGTTGCGGAGGAGTTCTATCCGACGCTGAAAAGGGAATACGAATTCTGGATTTCCCGCCGCTCGACTTCCTGCGGACTCGTGCGGTATGCTTCGGAACCTTCCGAAGAAGAGATATCGGAAATGTACGGAGTGCTGTCCTCGCGCGGAGTCTTGGAGCCGAATGCTCCGGACATGAGGTTGCGCACCCTGCATCTGTTTGCGGAAGCGGAGAGCGGGTGGGATTTTACGCCCCGATTTCTCGGAAGGGCTTTGGATTTTGCACCCGCTGACCTCAATTCGATTCTGTTTGCAAACGAGAGGATCCTTACGGAATTCGCGGACATCCTCGGCAGGGCGGAGGACTCCGCCGCATTTGCGCGCGCGGCGGAGACGCGCAAGTCGCGCATGGACGCTTTGCTTCGGGATTCGGAGGGAATTTATCGGGATTTTGACTTTGTGTGCGGAGAGCTTTCTCCCGTGGTCAGCGCTGCGAGTCTGCTTCCCTACTGGGCGGGGGAGA
Source organism: uncultured bacterium (assembly GCA_905215695.1). Lineage (GTDB taxonomy): Bacteria > Bacillota > Clostridia > Christensenellales > HGM11417 > CAJMQN01. The sequence continues at coordinate 282,253 of CAJMQN010000002.1, read as the reverse complement.
GTGCGGACCGCGGGGCGTGCGAACGCACGCTTGCGGCGCTGGAATGCGAAAACGGACTTGCCGCCTGCGGAAAGTATCCTTCAGGGAAAATTTTTCAATGGGATTATCCGAATATGTGGCCGTGTTTGGTCGGTTTTGCGGTGCGCGGACTGGAGCGCGCGGGCGCGGCGGACGCCGCCGCACGGGTTGCGGAAAAGTATTTGACCGCCGTATCCGAAACCTTCGCGGAGGAGGGTTTCCTGTGCGAGAAGTACAGCGCCCTCACGGGCAGATGCTCCACACACAACGAGTATGAACCGCCCAAAATGCTGGGCTGGACTGCCGGTGTGTTCCGCGAACTGTACGAGCGGTACGCAAAATAAAAAAGAGGCGTTTCCTTTTGGAAACGCCTCTTTTATTTGAGCCTTGAGAGGAATCCCTCAAGGGTGCGGTTTGCAACGAGTTCGTCGGGAAATCCGACTTCGGCGAGCAGCGCCTCGCAGTGCGAAACGTTCCCGACCCGCGCCCTTCCGTGGCTGTCGCTCCCGAGGGAGACGGAAACGCCCTGTTTGGCGCACAGCCGGAGCATCTCTTTCGCCTCGGCGCGCACATCCCCGCGGTAGTTGCCGGGCGTGAGAGAGGTGTCGTTGAGTTCGAGCATGACCCGCTCCCGCGCGGCGCAGGAGACGAGCTCTTCGAGGTCAACGGGATATTTTGCGTCGTTCGGGTGCCCGATAATGGACACGGAGGGGTGTTTCATCGCGTTCGTGAGCGCGGAAGTGTTCTCCGCAATTCCCGCGGGCTTACAGCAGGGTACGTGCAGGCTCGCGATACAAAAGTCGAGCTTTGCCATGGTCTCCGCGTCGAGGTCAACCCGTCCCGACGCGTCCAGGATATTGACCTCCGCGCCGAAAAAAAGTCTGACGCCGTACCGCTCCCGCGTACCGAGGAGCAGAGAACGGAAGTAACCCGACTTTGCCGAATTCATGATGGCGGGTCCGTGGTCGGTGACGGCGAGCGCCTGAAGTCCCGCGGCGGCGGCGGCGAGCGCGAGGTCGCGGACGGTGTCCGTGGTGAAGTGTCCGCTCGCGACGGTGTGCGTGTGAGTGTCGATGGCGATCATGTTCCGCCTCCTTTTTTATTCCGTATAACAGTATGCTACGAAATTGGGAATTTGTCAACATTTTTCGCAAAAATTTTACGAAAACAAAACCAAAACCACACAATCGTTCAAAATCAAAAAAATATAAGGGGAATTATGTTGTTTTCTGTTGACATTGGGCGGTAAGGAGGATATAATAGATTTGAAAATAACTGTCGGAGTGTACATAGTATGCAGAAATTCAACAGTGAACCGATTGAAAAAAGCCCCCGGATTTCCCGTCTTGTGGACAATCTGTTTGCGAAGATGCCCGAGATTGAATCCGCGCGCGCGATTCTTCTGACCGAATCTTACCGGCAAACGGAGAACGAACCCATCGTGCTCCGCCGTGCGAAGGCATTCCGCCACATTCTCAAAAATATTCCTATTATTATTCGCGACGAGGAGCTCATTGTCGGCAGTTCGACGATAGCGCCCCGCGGCTGTCAGACCTATCCCGAATTTTCCTACGAATGGCTGGAGTCCGAATTCGATACCGTCGCCACCCGTACCGCCGACCCCTTCTTTATTTCGGAAAAGACCAAGAAGGAGCTCAAAGAGGCGGATGCCTACTGGAAGGGCAAGACAACGAGCGAACTCGCGACCTCTTATATGGCGCCCGAGGCGCAGAAAGCCATCGAACACAACATTTTCACGCCGGGCAACTATTTCTATAACGGCGTCGGACACGTCACCGTCAACTATGGCAAGGTGCTCGCCGTCGGCTATGAGGGTATCATCGAAGAGGCGAAGGCGGAGCTTGCCTCCTGCCGTCCCGGCGATGCGAATTACGCCAAGAAATCCCGTTTCCTTGAGGCTGTCATCATCTCCTGTGAAGCGGTCATCGAATATGCAAATCGGTATGCCGCGCTCGCAAACGAACTTGCGGCATCCTGCGGCGACGCCGCGCGCCGGGAGGAACTTTTGACGATTGCCCGGAACTGCTCCCGTGTTCCCGCAAAGGGCGCGCAGAGCTTTTGGGAGGCGTGTCAGTCCTTCTGGTTCGTTCAGCAGCTCCTACAGCTCGAGTCCAGCGGACACAGCATTTCGCCCGGGCGCTTTGACCAATATATGTATCCCTATTATGAAAAGGACGTGCAGCTCGGTCGCGTGACGAGAAAGTTCGCGCAGGAGCTCATGGACTGCATTTGGGTCAAACTCAACGACCTCAACAAGTGCCGCGACGCGGCATCCGCCGAAGGGTTTGCGGGGTACAGTCTCTTCCAAAACCTCATTGCCGGCGGACAGGACGTTGAGGGAAAGGACGCGACCAACGACCTCTCCTTTATGTGTATCAACGCGAGCATGCACGTGCTTCTTCCGCAGCCCTCCTTCTCGGTGCGGGTATGGAACGGTTCTCCGCACGAATTCCTGATCCGCGCGGCGGAGCTGACGCGGACGGGCGTGGGACTGCCCGCGTACTATAACGACGAAGTGATCATTCCCTCCCTCATGAACAGGGGGCTGACCCTTGCCGATGCGCGGGACTACAATATCATCGGATGCGTTGAGCCCCAAAAGGCGGGCAAGACGGAAGGGTGGCACGACGCCGCGTTCTTCAACATGTGCCGTCCGCTCGAGCTCGTGTTCTCCAACGGTGTGGACAAGGGCGAGCAGATCAGTATTAAGACCGGCGAGGTCGAGAACTTTAAGACCTTCGAAGAATTCTACGACGCCTACAAGGCGCAGATGAACTACAATATCGAACTCCTCGTCAACGCCGACAACGCGATTGACGTCGCGCACGCGGAGCGGTGCCCGCTTCCCTTCCTCTCCTGCATGGTGGAGGACTGCATGAAACGGGGCAAGAGCGTGCAGGAGGGCGGTGCGGTCTATAACTTCACCGGACCGCAGGGATTCGGCGTCGCGAATATGGCGGATTCGCTGTATGCGATCAAAAAATTGGTCTTTGACGAAAAGAAGGTGACCCTTGCGGAATTTAAACGCGCGCTTGCCGCGAATTACGGCAGGGGCGTGAGCCCGGAAGAGGCGCAGCGCGTCACCGTCGAGGTCGTGAAAAACCTAAAGGCGGCGGGCAAGCCTGTGGGAGAGGAACAGATTGCCGCAGTGCTCGCGCAAGTGCTCGCAGGCAGCGTTTCGCCCGAGGACAAGAAGAGATACGACGAGCTTTTAGAGCTCATCGAAGCGATTCCGAAATTCGGAAACGATGTCGATGAGGTAGATGCGTTCGCGCGGGACGTGGCGTACACCTACACGCGCCCCCTCCAGAATTTCAAGAACCCGCGCGGCGGCACCTTCCAAGCGGGGCTGTATCCGGTCTCGGCGAACGTTCCGCTGGGCGCACAGACGGGGGCGACCCCGGACGGGCGGCTCGCGGGCAAGCCCGTCGCGGACGGTGTTTCTCCCTCCGCGGGCAAGGACACGCACGGTCCGACGGCGGCGGCGAACTCTGTCTCCCGTCTCGACCACTACATTGCCTCCAACGGAACGCTGTTCAATCAGAAATTCCATCCCTCGGCGCTCGCCGGGCGGACGGGGCTGGAGAACTTCGTCGCGCTGATCCGTTCCTATTTTGATCAAAAGGGCAGCCATATGCAGTTCAACGTCGTGACCCGCGAGACCCTCATCGACGCGCAGAAGCACCCCGAAAACTACAAGCACCTCGTCGTGCGCGTGGCGGGATATTCGGCGCTGTTTACAACGCTTTCCCGCTCTTTGCAGGACGACATCATCAACCGCACCGAGCAGGGGTTCTGATATGGATTATTTGGATACCAAGGGGAGAATCTTCGACATACAGAGATTCTCCATACACGACGGCAAGGGAATCCGTACCATCGTGTTTTTAAAGGGTTGCGTCCTGCGTTGCCGCTGGTGCTGTAATCCCGAATCCCAAGAGTACCGCATTCAGACCATGACGGTACAGGGCAAACCCAAGACCATCGGCGAGGACGTGACCGCGCGGGAGGTTCTGGAGATTGTGGAGCGCGACCGCACCTATTACCGGCGTTCGGACGGGGGCGGACTGACGCTTTCGGGGGGCGAGAGCCTTTGCCAACCCGACTTTGCCGAGGCGCTTTTGCGCGGGGCAAAGGAGCGCGGACTGACCACCGCCATGGAGAGCATGGGGTGCGCTTCGTTCTCAATCATTGAGCGGCTTTTGCCCTGGCTGGACCAATATCTTTTAGACATCAAGCACATGAACCCGGAAAAGCACCGCGAGTTCTGCGGCAAGTCCAATGAGCTCATGCTCGAGAACGCAAAGAAGATTGCGCAGGACGGCAGAACGCAGCTTTCCATTCGGGTGCCGGTGATTCCGACCTTCAACTGCACGCCCGAGGAAATCCGGGACATCGCGATATTTTCGGCAAGTCTTCCGGGCGTAAAGAAAATTCATCTGCTCCCGTATCACAGATTGGGACAGGACAAGTACGACGGTCTCGGACGGGAATACCTTATGAAGGACATTGTGCCGCCGGCCATGGAGACCATGGAATCCCTCGCAAAGGTCGCGAGAGAGGCGAGCGGTCTCGACGTACAGATTGGAGGATAATTTCCGACCGTGTTATGGTCGTGACGAGGGGAGTGCGTGAGTGCTTGCACTCGCATAAGAGTCCCGAGGAGCGACTACACCCCGAAGGGGTACACTCGCGCTCCGCGCTCGCTCTTAAGCACGGTCGGGTCGTAAGGCGTTGCAGCGGCAACAATAATAAAAAGAGGAAACCCTATGTCTCAGGAAATTCAGGATAAGATGCGCATCGTACAGGAGCTGGTTCCGGGCAAACAGATCTCCATTGCGCACGTCATCGCGAACCCGGACAAAATTCTCTACCAAAAGCTCGGACTTGACCCCTCGATCGACTACGCGAAGGCGGCGATTGGCGTCGTAACCATCAGCCCGGCGGAGACGGCAATCATCATCGCCGACATTGCAATCAAGGCGTCCGGCGTGGATCTCTCCTTTGTGGACCGTTTCAGTGGTACGCTCATCGTGACGGGCACGGTCTCCGAGGTGGAGGCAGCGCTCCGCGCACTGACCGATTATACAAGGGATACGCTCGGATTTACGGTCTGCGAGATTTCGAGGACCTGATATGCGCAAAATCGTGCTCATGGGTCGGAGTGAGGTCGGCAAAACCACGCTCACGCAGGCCCTGCGGGGCGAGAAAATCACCTACCACAAGACACAGTACATCAACAACTTTGACGTCATCATCGATACGCCCGGAGAGTACGCGCAGGTTGCCCGACTCGGGCATGCGCTCGCGCTGTACTCCTACGAGGCGCAGGTCGTGGGACTTCTGATCTCCTCGACCGAACCCTACTCGCTGTTTCCGCCCAATATCACCTGTCTCGTCAACCGCGAGGTTGTTGGCATCGTGACCAAGATTCGGGAACCCGGCGCAAACCCCGCACGGGCGGAGCGTTGGCTCCGGCTCACGGGCTGCAAAAAGATTTTTTTTGTGGATTCCCGCACGGGCGAGGGCGTTTCCGACATCCTCGAATACCTGCGTGAGCCCGGCGATATCCTTCCTTGGGAACAAAAACAACACGAAACCACAAAATCCCAGACATAATACCCAAAATATTCGCTTAAAAATGTTGACTTGTGTCCGTTTTTGGCGTATAATAGAGTCGAAATCCAAAAGAAAAATAAGGAAATATTTTAGGAGGCATGAAAATGCAAAACGAATACGAAATCAAGAAACAGATCTGCGACATCGGCAAGCGTATCTACGACAGGGGAATGGTCGCGGCGAACGACGGCAACATTTCGGTCAAGCTGAACGACCACGAGTTCCTCTGCACGCCGACCGGCGTCTCCAAGGGATTCATGACTCCCGATTATATCTGCAAAGTCAACGAGAAGGGCGAGGTTCTTCAGGCGAACCCTGGGTTCAAGCCCTCTTCGGAAATCAAGATGCACATGAGAGTTTATAAGGAGCGCCCGGACGTACAGTCCGTCGTGCACGCGCATCCGATCTATGCGACGAGCTTCGCGATTGCGGGCATTCCGCTCACGCAGCCCATCATGCCCGAGGCGGTCATCGCGCTCGGCTGCGTTCCGATCGCCGAGTACGGCACGCCCTCCACGGACGAGATTCCGCAGGCGGTTTCCAAGTACCTTCAGTACTTCGACGCGGTGCTCCTCGAGAACCACGGCGCGCTGACCTATTCGGATTCTTTGCTGAATGCCTATCACAAGATGGAGTCCGTCGAATTCTACGCGGAGCTCCTCTTCAAGTCCAAGCAGCTCGGCGGACCCGAGCTCCTCTCCGACGAGCAGGTTCAGAGACTGTATGAGATTCGCCGTCAGTTCGGTCTGAAGGGCAAGCACCCGGCGGACATCTGCGTCAACAACAAGAACGGCAAGCCCAGCTGCCACAGCTGCAACGGCTCCTGCATTCCCACTTCGGAGAATACGGCGAACAGCGGCGCTTCGGACATGATCGCGGCGATCACCGAGCGCGTCATGAAGCAGCTCGGACTGTAAACCATGAACGAGGCGGAAATCGCACAGACCATCGCCTCCATCGTCCGCGAGATGGCGGGGAAGAAGGAAGAAACTCCCGCTGTCCCCGCTGCGTTCGAAAAGCCCGCGCCCGCTGCCGAGCCTCTGCACCGGCATGCGGACGGACACGTCTGCAAGTGCGGCAAGCGCATGAGTCTCGCGATTGCGAAGGCGCTCTGCGAGGAAGTCGAGCGTGAGGCTGTAAAACGCGGCATGAAGATTGTCGCGGCGGTGTGCGACGCGGGCGGAAATCCCGTCTGCGTGCACTGCATGGACGACGCCTACATAGCGAGCTACGACGTCGCGGTGAACAAAGCGTTCACTTCGGTGTCCCTGCAGATGCCGACCTCCAAACTTGCGGCTTTGGCTGCGCCGGGCGGTCCGCTCTACGGGATTCAGTTCACAAACGGCGGAAAGCTCGTGATCTTCGGCGGGGGAGAACCCCTCTATTACAACGAGAAGATGATCGGCGGGTTCGGCGTAAGCGGCGGCACGCTCGAGGAGGATACGGCGCTCGGCGAGTTTGCGCGGGACCGTTTTAAAGAGGTGATATCGTGTCTGTAAATGAAAAAGTAGTACAGGACATCGTAAAAGAGGTGCTTGCGCGGTTCAGTCTGAACGCGGACGGAAAGCAGATGGGCATCTTTACGGACATGAACGAGGCGATCGAGGCGGCAAAAAAGGCTGAAACGGTGCTTCGCAGAATGTCCATGGATCAGAGAGAAAAGATTATTTCGAATATCCGCAGAAAGACCAAGGAAAATGCGGAAACGCTTGCCCGAATGGGCGTTGAAGAGACGGGCATGGGCAACGTGGGGCACAAGATTTTAAAGCACCACCTCGTGGCGGACAAGACGCCCGGCACCGAGGACATCACGACGACAGCGTGGTCGGGCGACCGCGGATTGACGCTCATCGAGATGGGACCCTTCGGGGTCATCGGCGCGATTACGCCCTGCACCAATCCTTCCGAGACCATCCTCTGCAACAGCATGGGCATGATTGCGGGGGGGAATACGGTGGTATTCAATCCCCACCCTGCGGCGATCAAGACCTCGAACTTTGCGGTCAACCTCGTCAACGAGGCGTCCGTCGAGGCGGGCGGTCCCGAAAACGTGGCGGTTTCGCTTGTCAAGCCCACGATGGATTCGAGCAACATCATGATGAAGCACAAGGACATTCCGCTCATCGTGGCGACGGGCGGTCCCGGCGTCGTGACGGCGGTGCTCTCCTCGGGAAAGCGCGGCATCGGCGCGGGCGCGGGCAATCCCCCGGCGCTTGTGGACGAGACCGCGGACATTCGCAAGGCGGCGGAGGACATCGTAAACGGCTGTACTTTCGACAACAATCTTCCCTGCATCGCGGAAAAGGAAGTCGTCGCGGTCGGTTCGATCATCGACGAACTCATGCACTACATGATTTCGGAGCAGGGCTGTTACCTCGCCTCCAAAGAGGAGCAGGACAAACTCGTCTCCACGGTTCTGACCCCCAAGGGACTCAACCGCAAGTGCGTGGGCAGGAGCGCGAAAGCGCTGCTCGCCATGATCGGGGTAGAGGTGCCGGACAGCATTCGGTGCATCATCTTCGAGGGCGAGAAGGAGCACCCGCTCATCGCCGAAGAGCTGATGATGCCGATTTTGGGCATCGTCCGAGCAAAGGATTTTGACGACGCGGTGGAGAAGGCGGTGTGGCTTGAGCACGGAAACCGGCACTCTGCGCACATTCACTCCAAGAATATCGACAACATTACGAAGTACGCGAAGGCGATTGACACGGCAATTTTGGTCAAGAACGCGCCCTCCTATGCGGCGCTCGGGTTCGGCGGCGAAGGATATTGCACCTTTACCATTGCCTCCCGCACCGGCGAAGGGCTGACTTCTGCCTCCACGTTCACCAAGCGCAGACGGTGCGTCATGTCGGACAGCCTCTGCATCAGATAAAGGAGAACAAAACATGGATATCAATTCTGTCAATATCGACGAAATCGTCAAGAAAGTCCTTGCGGACATGACGGGCAGACCCGCGGATGCCGCGACTTCCTCCCGTCCCGCGGCGGGCGGCGCGATTCCGAAGACCGCGAAGGTCGCGATGCTCACCAAGCTCGAAAACTTCGACATCAAGGAATATCCGATTCCGGAAGTAGGGGACGACGACATTCTCGTCAAGGTAGAGGGCTGCGGCGTGTGCGGCACGGACGCGCACGAGTTCAAGCGCGACCCCTTCGGCATGATTCCCGTTGCGCTCGGGCACGAGGGCACCGGCGAAATCGTCAAAATGGGCAAAAACGTCAAGAAAGACAGCGCGGGCAAGGACCTCAAGGTCGGCGATAAGGTCGTCACCTGCATGATCTTCAAGGACAACCCGGACATCACGATTTTCGACCTGAATAAGCAGAACGTCGGGGGCGCGGACGTCTATGGTCTGCTCCCGGACGACAACATTCACCTGAACGGTTGGTTCTCGGACTACATCTTTATCCGCAAGGGCTCGACGGTCTTCAATGTTTCCGACCTCGACCTCGACTCGAGAATCCTCATCGAACCCTGCGCTGTACTCGTACACGCGGTGGAACGGGCAAAGACGACCAACATTCTGCGCTTTAACTCCCGCGTCGTGGTGCAGGGCTGCGGTCCCATCGGACTGATCTGCATCGCCGTACTGCGCACCATGGGTATCGAGAACATTACCGCGGTGGACGGAGAGCAGAAACGTCTCGACTTTGCCAAGGAGATGGGCGCAAGCCATACGGTCAACTTCAAGGACCACAAGGGCATCGAGGCGCTCGCGAAAGCGGTGGAGGACAGCTTCGGCGGACACCCGGCGGACTTCGCCTTCCAGTGCACGGGTTCGCCCGTGGCGCACGCGAACATCTACAAGTTTATCCGCAACGGCGGCGGACTGTGCGAACTCGGGTTCTTTATCAACGGCGGCGACGCGACTATCAACCCGCACTTCGACATCTGCGCCAAGGAAATCACCACGGTCGGAAGTTGGGTCTATACCCTGCGCGACTACGCGACGACCTTTGACTTTTTGAAACGGGCGAAGGGAATCGGGCTTCCGATGTCCAAGCTGATTACGCACAAATTCCCCCTCGAGGAGATCAACGAGGCGCTCCGTACCAACCTGAAGATGGAAGGTCTCAAGATCGCCATCGTCAACAAGTAATCGGGTAAACGGTTATGGAAGCTGTGGGAATTCTCGAGGTGTTCGGACTCGTCGCGGCGTTTGCCGCGGGGGACGCGGGCTGTAAGGCGGCAAACGTCCGGCTGGAGACCTTCGACAAGAACAAACCGGGCAACGCGGACGCGCTCCCCGTGCCCCTCATCGTGAGCGTCAAGTACCGCGGCTCCGTCGCGGACGTGAAAGCGGCGGTGGAGGCGGGCATGGCGGCGGCGGAAAAGATTTCCGGCGTGGTCTCCCACCACGTGATTGCGAGCCCCGAAACGGACACCGAGAAGATGCTGAAACTCAGCGCGCTCGACAAGAAGTAAAAATTCCGCGGGTTTCCCCGGAAAAACGGTTTCCCGGCACACGCGGGCGTCCCGCCCGTTTGATATAGAGACAAATCAAAAAGATTTTTGGAGGTTTTGAAAATGGCACAACTTGCACTCGGAATGGTGGAGACGCGCGGACTGACGGCTGCGATTGAGGCGGCTGACGCGATGATTAAGGCAGCGGAAGTGACGCTTGTCGGCACCGAGAAAATCGGTTCCGGACTCGTCACGGTGATGGTTCGCGGGGACGTAGGCGCCGTCAAATCGGCGACCGAGGTCGGCGCGGCTGCGGCTTCGAGACTCGGCGAGCTGGTTGCGGTGCACGTGATTCCGCGTCCGCACAACGACGTCGAAAAGATCCTTCCCAAGATCTAATCGGAATTTCCGCGCCCCGGGCTGCCGGGATAGTGACCGGCAGACCCGGAGGAGGAAAGTATGGGAAAGGCATTGGGCTTTGTGGAAATCTCCGGCGTGACGGCGGCGGTGGACGCGCTTGACATCATGTGCAAGACCGCGGACGTGTCCTTCGTCACGTGGGAGAGAAAACTCGGCGGCAGGCTGGTGACGATTATCGTGGAGGGAAACGTCTCCGCGGTGACGCAGGCGGTCGAAGCCGCGGCGGAAAAGGCGATCAAAAAGCCGGTTGCGGCGAACGTCATCGCAAATCCGCACGAGGAAATTCTCCGCATCGTGGCTTTAAGCGCAAGCCGCATGGCGGGGAAGAGCAACGGGAATCAAGGGAACCAAAAAGTAATTTTTTAACAACCATTTGGAGGATAAAAAAATGGCACAGGAAGCATTGGGAATGATTGAAACGCGTGGTCTTGTCGCGGCTGTCGAGGCGGCTGACGCGATGCTGAAGGCTGCGAACGTCGTACTTGTCGGCACCGAGAAGATCGGTTCCGGGCTCGTGAGCGTCATGGTTCGCGGGGACGTAGGCGCTGTCAAGGCTGCCGTTGAGTCGGGAGCGTCGAGCGCGTCAAAACTTGGTGAATTGGTTGCGACGCACGTGATTCCGCGTCCCCACACCGACGTCGAGAAGATCCTGCCCGTCCTCAAGTAAGAAGGGCAAAGATTTTTCGAGACCTCATCAAAATAGACAGACAGTTCATGCGCGGCGGAAGAGTTTCGCCGCGCATGGGTTGGCTTGTTCTCCGATTTTCGGATGCAAACAAAACGGACCGGTGACGAAGAGTGGAAGAGAAGAATATCGAAACGATCACAAGACTGGTGCTCGAGGCAATCAAGGAGCGTGAGACCAAGGGCGGTTTCATGGTCCCGATCGGCGTATCCGCGCGGCATGTCCATCTAACGCAAGACGACGTGGAGGCGCTCTTCGGCGCAGGGTATCAGCTCACCAAGAAGAAAGAGCTGATGGGGGGGCAGTTTGCCTCCAACGAACAGGTCACAATCGTGGGGCTCAAGCTCCGCGCAATCGAAAACGTACGTATTTTGGGACCCGTGAGAAAGGGGTCGCAGGTGGAAATATCCGCAACCGACGCCGTCAAACTCGGCATCAAAGCGCCCATTCGGGAGTCCGGCAACACGAAGGGTTCCGCCCCGATTGCGATTGTGGGACCCAAAGGTGCGATTTACTTAAAGGAAGGCTGTATCGTCGCAAAGCGGCACATTCACATGTCCCCCAAGGACGCGGAGTGCGCGGGCGTAAAGGACGGACAGATTGTGTCCGTGCGCGTGGACAACGAGCGCGGAACCATTTTCAATAACGTGCAAATCCGCGTAGATCCAAGTTTTACGCTGGAGATGCACATCGATACGGACGAGGCAAACGCGGCGAAGATTACCTGCGGACAGCCCGCCTATATCATCTGAATTTGCGAAAATTCTTTCGGGCAGGAGGAAATTTATGATTATCGGAAAGGTAGTGGGGAGCGTCGTTTCCACGAGAAAAAACGACAATTTGGTGGGCAATAAATTCATGATTGTCGAGCCGATCCCGAGCCTGAAAGTGGAGAATAGAATCGTAGCCATCGACAACATCGGCGCGGGCATCGGAGAATTCGTGCTCGTCGCGCAGGGCTCTGCCGCCCGGATTGGCTGCGGTATGGAGAAAGCCCCGGTCGATGCCGCCATTGTGGGCATTATCGACGACGGTTCGGGACTGGAATAGACGGACGGAGAGAAAAATGGACATCAAAACCTTAAGCGGAATTTTACAGGAAAACGGCGTTGTCGGCGCCGGCGGCGCGGGTTTCCCCACCTACGCAAAACTGGACGAGCGCGCGAACACGATTATTCTGAACTGCGCGGAGTGCGAACCTCTCTTAAAACTGCATCAGCAGCTTCTCGAGAAGTATGCCTATGAGATTTTAAAGACCTTCAGTTTGGTCGGAGAGACCGTGAAGGCGTCGGAGATGATCATCGGCATCAAGGAGCACTACAAGGACACCATTGCTGCGCTGAATCAGCACATCGGAAAATTTCCGGGCGTTCGGCTCGGACTCCTCGAAGAGGTGTATCCTGCGGGCGACGAAGTCGTGCTCATCTACGAGGTGACGAAAAAGGTCGTCCGTCCGGGCGGGCTCCCGATTGAACAGGGCGTCGCGGTCTTCAACGTGGAGACGATCTACAATCTCTACCGCGCGCTGGAGCGGAGCACGCCTGTCGTGGACAAACTCGTATCCGTCGTTGCGGAGGTCAAAAATCCCGTGACGGTGCGCGTGCCTCTCGGCGTGACCATCGGCGAAGTGGTTGCGCTCGCGGGCGGTCCGACGGTGAAGGACCCGGCGTACTTTGTGGGCGGACCCATGATGGGCTTTTTGGGGAGTGCGTCCACCCTTGTGACCAAAACGACCAACGCGGTGTTGGTGCTCTCGAAGGATCACCCCATCGTGCAGAAGAAGAACCGCAAGGCGAGTATTGATTTAAAGCGTGCGGCGGCGAGTTGCTGTCAGTGCCAGATGTGCACGGACCTCTGCCCGCGTCACGCATTGGGGCATCCGATCGAACCGCATCTCTTCATGCGTGCGGCGACCTGCAAGGACGTGCAGAACCCCAATATCTTCCTGAACACCTTTTTCTGCTCGGGCTGCGGTCTCTGCGAGATGTATTCCTGTTTCCAAAGCCTCGCGCCCCGCACGCTCATCGGCGAGTACAAGAACGGTCTCCGCGCCGCGGGCGTCAAGCCCCCGCATGTGGAGGCAGCTCCCGTAGGACCCGAGCGCGAACTCCGCAAGGCACCCATTGCGCGGCTGAAGAGCCGTCTTGACCTTGCTCGCTACGACGTGGACGCTCCCTTAAAGGACGAAACGGTAGAGTTTAAAAAAGTTCGGATTCCCCTGCGCCAGCACATCGGCGCGCCCGCGCAGCTCGCGGTCAAACCCGGGGACATCGTGGGTCGGGGACAGAAGATTGCGAATCCCGCGCCCGGCGCGTTGAGCGTGGCGATTCACGCCTCGATTGCGGGCACGGTGCTGGAAGCGGACAAAGACTTTGTGGTCATCGAGAATAAGTGAGGAACGGACAATGAGTAAAGCAATCGGCATGGCGGAATACAAGACGGTTTCGGCGGGCATTCAGGCGGCGGACGCGATGGTCAAGACTTCGGACGTGGAGATCATCGAGGCGCAGACGGTCTGCCCGGGCAAATATATCGTGATCCTGACCGGCGAGCTGTCCGCGGTCAACGCGGCGGTGGAGACGGCAAAGACCCAATACGGCACCCAACTCATCGACAGCTTTGTCCTCGGCAACCCGGACGAAGCAATTTTCCCGGCAATCTACGGCTCCACGCACGTGGAAGTCATCAAGTCGCTGGGCGTTTTGGAGACCTATGACGCGGCGGCGATCATCGTCGCGGCGGATCAGGCGGCAAAGACTGCGGAAGTCGAACTTGTGGAAATCCGGCTCGCCCGCGGCATGTGCGGAAAATCCTACCTGCTCTTGACCGGCGAAGTCGCGGCGGTGCAGGCGGCAATCGACCGCGCAAAGGCGAGTGTTGCGCCGAACGGCATGTTCTTGGACAGCTCGGTCATCGCGCGTCCGGACGCCAAAATCTGCAAATCAATTCTGTAAAAGCGTCTTACGATTCCTCCCGGTCCCCCGGGAGGACTCTTTGGATATTCGAGGAGGGGAAACGTGCTCGCGATCGAGAGAAGAAATCTGATATTGACCGCCCTTCAGGAGGACAAGCGGGTGCTTGTCGCCGACCTGAGTCAGCGTTACGACGTTTCGGAGGAAACCATCCGCCGCGACCTCGAAAAGCTGGAGAAGGAAGGGTACGTCAAAAAGACCTACGGAGGCGCAGTCATCAACGAGGACACCAATGTGGATCTGCCCTTCATGATTCGGAAGAAGAAGAACGTCATCGGCAAACAGCGCATCGCGGAACTCGCAGCGGAGCTTGTGGAGGACGGCGACCGTGTCATGCTGGACGGCAGTTCGACCGCAGTATTCATCGCCAAGCGTTTAAAGACCAAGCACAATCTCACCGTTATCACCAATTCGATTGAGATTCTCATCGAGCTTTCGGATGTGTCGGGCTGGAAGATCATGTCCACCGGCGGCACGATGAAGGAGGGGTCTCTCGCGCTCGAGGGGCATCAGACCGAGCGAATGCTCGGCTCCTATCACGTAGATAAGGCGTTCGTGTCCTGCAAGGGCGTGGACGCAAAGAATGGAATCACCGACCTGTCGGAGTCCTATGCCGCCGCGAAAAAGCTCATGCTTGACGCCGCGGACAAAAGGATTCTCGCGGTGGACAGTACCAAATTCGACTGCGTATCCTTTACCCGTATCGTCAATTTCGACGGAATCACGACCATTTTGACGGACAAAGAGCCTTCCGCGGCGTGGAAACAGTTCTTCGCGGGAGCGGGCATCGAGTGCGTGTGCCCGCAGGCGTAAGGAGGAGAGCATGACAAAGGTCATCTGTTTTGCGAACAACAAGGGCGGGAGCGGCAAGTCCACGACCTGCGCGAACGTCGGTTACTTCCTCGCCCAAAAGGGCAGGCGCGTGCTCCTCGTGGACGGGGATATGCAGCTCAACCTCTCGCTCTCCTTTTTCCCGGAGGAGCGGGTGTTGGAATTCGCCAAGTCCGAAAACAATCTCTACCGTGCGGTGCAGACGCAACGGAGCGTAAAGGCGGACATCGTACATACTCCGTACGAGAAACTCGACCTCGTGCCGAGTTCGACCTTGATGAGCGGAATCGAGGTGGAACTCTTCTCCAAGTGGCAGAGGGAATTTGTTTTAAAGAAGTGTCTTGCCGAGGTACGGGAGAGCGGAGAATACGACTATATCCTCATCGACGCGCCCCCGACGCTGGGCGGCTGGGTCATGAACATTCTGGTCGCGTCGGACTACCTGATTATCCCCGTAGAGGCGAGTCCGTGGGGACTGTTCGGACTCGCGAATCTCTTTGAATTCTTAAACGATGTCAAGGCGGTATCCCCGGAGCTTTCCCTCTTGGGGATTGTGGTGACCAAAGTAGATACCCGCAAAAACTATTTCAAACAGACTCTCGAGACCCTCTCCGAACTCGGAGAGGACGTGCAGATTTTCGAGACGTATATCCGAACGGACAGCAGTATCGAGTGGTCGCAGGACAACAGCAAGCCCGTGGGCGCATTCCGAAGGAGCGCGCGGAGCGCGGGAGAATATGAAAAATTAGCCGAGGAGGTCGATCGTTATGGCAGTCGGTAAGAGCAGTATCGCTCGCGCGGCGAGCGCGAAGCAGGCAGGCAAGGAGACGAAAGAGGAGGCTGCGGCGGCGGTTGTTGCGCCCGTTCCCGCACCAAAAGCAGTCAAACCCAAGGCGGTTCCCGCGCCCAAGGCGCCCGCAGCGAAGCCCGTATCCGCACCCAAGGCGGAGGGAAAACGCGCGGAGACCGTTTCCTTCGGACAGGAACTTCCCGTATATCTTCTGTAAGAGATTAGGAGCGACATGAAGAGTTTCGACATCAAGACAAAAATTTATTTCGGCGAAAATGCGCTGGACCGTCTCGCAAAGATTCCCTACAAGCGGGTCATGATTATCACAGACCCCTTTGTCGTGGAGAGCGGCATGGTCAAGCTCATCACGTACCGTCTGGACAGCGGCAACATGGACTTTGAAATTTTCAAGGACGTGGTGCCCGACCCCCCGATCGAAAAGATTGTCGCCGGGGTCAAAGCAGTCATGAATTACAAGCCCGAGGCAATCATCGCGGTGGGCGGCGGCTCCGCCATCGATTCTGCGAAGGCGATTCGCGAATTCACCATGCAGATTGACGCTTCGTTAAAGATTGCGCTCATCGCAATTCCGACCACGAGCGGCACGGGCTCGGAGGTGACGGCGTTCTCCGTCATCACGGACCCGGCAAATCACGTCAAATATCCGCTTGTGTCCGAGCGTATGCTTCCGACCGAGGCGATTTTGGACGAGGAACTCGTCAAATCCGTTCCGCCCGCAATCACGGCGGACACGGGCATGGACGTTCTGACCCACGCCATCGAGGCGTACGTCAGCGTCAACAACAACGAGTTTTCGGCGGCGCTCGCGGAGAAGGCGATCGAGATCTGCGGCGCGTTTCTTCTGCGCGCGTACTACGACGGAAACGACGTGCACGCGCGGCGCAAGATGCACGTGGCGTCCTGTCTTGCGGGTCTCGCGTTCAACTCGGCGTCTCTCGGACTCAATCACGGCATGGCGCACCAACTCGGCGCGACCTTCCACGTCCCGCACGGGCGCGCGAACGCGATTCTGCTTCCGCACATCATCGAGTACAACAGCGACATCAACCAACACAGCAAATCAAAAAAGGAATATCTCCCCGCTGTTCGCAAGTATCTGAACATCGCCAAGCTCTTGGGTCTGCAAAACTTCAACGAGATTACGACGGTGCGCGCGTTGGTGAGCTGGATTCAGTTCATGCTCAAGGAGATGAACATTCCGCTCACGATTTCCCAACTCGGCAAGTGCACCGAAGAGGAGTATATGGCGAACATCGGGTCAATGGCGGACGCCGCTCTTGCGGATGCCTGCACGCTCACCAATCCCCGTGTACCCAACAAGGCGGACGTTCTGCAAATTTACCGCGACATCTGGAAATAATAGAAAAAAAAGGGAATCCCTTCCGACAGGGATTCCCTTTTTTATTGGAGAAAACAAAAGCCCTTCCGTTTTTCGGAAGGGCTTTTTCGTTGTTCTGATAGTTCTTATTATCTGCACTTGTAGTCACAGTATAACATAATTCGTTTTGGACTGTCAAGTGTAAAATAAGAGAAAAAACTAAAAATTTTACGGAGGAAAAAACAGATGAAAGAGGAATTCGAGGTGTTTTTGAGAGAGCAAGAGCTCGCGCCGAACACGGTGCGTGCGTATCTGTACGCGGTGCGGAAATTTGAATCGGACTACGGGGAATGGAACCGAAGAAATCTTCTCGCCTTCAAGGGGGAACTTGTGGAGTGCTGTAAGCCCAAGACGGTAAATCTCCGCATACAGGGTGTCAACCGCTATCTGAAATTTCTCGGCAGGGAGAAGCTTTCGCTCTCCCCGGTCAAGCTCCAGCAGAAGAATTTTTTGGAAAACGTCATCAGCAACGCGGACTACCGCTATCTTTTGTCCCGTCTCAAGGCGGACGGGCAGAGGGAGTGGTATTTCGTCGTGCGTTACCTTGCGGCGACGGGCGCGCGCATCGGTGAGCTTCTCCAACTGAAACTCGAGCATGTGCAGTGCGGATATTTCGACCTGTACGCAAAGGGCGGAAAGCTCCGACGGCTGTATATTCCCGAAAAGCTCCGCGAGGAGACCTTCTCGTGGTTGAAGGAAGCGGGGCGGGGTGGCGGATTTCTGTTCTTGAACCGCTTTGGAGAGCGCGTGACGGCGCGCGGGGTAGGAAAACAACTCAAGAGCTTTGCGGTTCGGTACGGAATCGACCCGCGCGTGGTCTATCCGCACTCCTTTCGGCACCGTTTTGCCAAAAATTTTCTGGAAAAGTGCAACGATATTGCCCTGCTCGCGGATTTAATGGGACACGAGAGCATCGAAACGACGCGTATCTACCTGCGCCGCACTTCGAGCGAACAGAAGGAGATTGTTGACCGCATTGTGACCTGGTAAGGATAATAAGAATTATGTGCATTTTGGGTGAAAAAAATAATGTAAGGAGAATTGTTTATGAAGAGACAATCGAACAGCAAGTCCAGGCTGATTCTCGTTTTGACCCTGCTTTCGCTCTGTATGTTCTGCGTTGTTCTCTCGGCGTGCAACCAAGAGATCCACAAGCATACATACGAATCTGTCGGCAAGACCGAAGCGACCTGTACTTCCCAAGGTGCCGAGACCTTTGCTTGTTCAGAGTGCGGAGACCGCTATACGGTCTATCAAAACGCGCTCGGACACGATTTTAAGGTGTCGGAGGAAAAGTCGGTCGCCGCAACCTGTGAGGCGGGCGGCACCGAAGTATCCGTATGCAGCCGCTGCGGTGAAATCCGTACGCTGCCCACGGCAAAGCTCGAACACGAGTACGAGAAGAGCACCGCGCTCTCTGTTGCGGCGACCTGCGAGGCGGGCGGCTCCGATGTTTCGGTCTGCAAGCACTGCGGGGATATCCGCACGGTAGCCACGGCGAAGCTCGCGCATACGTATGAGAAGGATGTGGACAAGTCCGTGGCGGCGACCTGCGAAGCTGGCGGTACCGACGTGATGGTCTGTAAGTCCTGCGGAGACACCTACTCGGTGCCCACTGCAAAACTCGCGCATACATATGTGAAGGATACGGCGAAGTCAGTTGCGGCGACCTGCGAAGCCGGCGGTACCGACGTGATGGTCTGCGAGCACTGTAAGGATACTTACTCGATTTCCACCGCGAAACTTGCGCATACGTTCGGTGAACCCGTCGTTGTTGCCCCGACCTGCATGAGCGGCGGACATACGGTTTATACCTGTACGGCGTGCCACTATTCCTATCAGGACGAATTCAAGGGCGCTTTGGGGCATTCCTACGAGGGAATTAAAACGGTTGCGCCGACCTGTACGGGTCAGGGCTACACGGTATTTGCCTGTGAGCACTGCGGAGACCGCTATGTCGGCGACATGGTTGCGGCAACGGGACACGACGAAATTGTCGAGACGATTGCGCCCACCTGTGTGGAACAGGGCTACGATCATCACACCTGCGCGAACGGGTGCGGACTCGACGTAAAGGACAACTATATCAAAGAACTCGGGCATGACTTTGTGCTGGACGAGGAGTCCGAACTGACGGTAGCCGAAACCTGCCTGAAGGACGGAAACAACCACTTTGCGTGCTCGCGCTGTGACGCGACGAAGGACGAGACCGTAAAAGCGACGGGGCACGCCCTCGCAGAAAACGCGGAACTCTCCAAGGCGGCGACCTGTACCGAGGACGGACTCAAGGTCATGACCTGCACGCACGAATGGTGCGACGGGGACGAGACCTCCAAGACGGAGGAAGTCCTTACAAAGCTCGGTCATATCATTCCCGAAGGCAAACACGTCTGCACGCAGGATGAGACCCTTGCGGATGGCTTTGCATTCCACTGCACGCAGTGCGACAAGGATATCGCTATCGTAGAGCACACGCCGAACATTCCGTTCAGTGAAGTGGATTGTCAGAATCCGCAGGTCTGCACGGTGTGCGAGACGGTGCTTGTTGAAGGACAGCACGTTCAGACAGTGCGCGCGACCTGCGAACATCCCGGCGTCTGCGACGTCTGCGGATTGGTGCAGGAGAGACAGCTTGCGCATACCTACGGCGATACGCTTGTGACGATCAACAAAGCGACCTGCACAGAGGACGGCTTGATGGGCTACCTCTGCACAATGTGCAACAAGGCGCACGACCCCGATCGCGAACAGACTGTCTCTGCTTCGGGACATACGTGGAGCGATTGGACGGTGACCGCGGCGACCTGCGAGACGGACGGAAAGAAAGTTCGAACCTGCGCTACCTGCGGCGAAACCGAAGAAGAAGTTCTGCCAAAATTCAACCATATCTATCCCGAAGGTCATGAGAAAGCGGGACAAACCGCATACGTTGACACCGAGGTCGCCCCGACCTGTACAAAGGACGGATATACGACCTCCAAGTGTGCGCTCTGCGGACACGAAAAGGATGTTGTCGTGCACGAAGGTACCGCGACCGGACATAATTCCGCTATCTATGGCGAGAATGCAATGGATTACCTTGTGACGGAGGCGTTTGACGACCCGAGCGGCATGTACTACCGTCCGACCTGTAGCAAGGATGGCATGGGCGCGTTCCGTTGCCCGGACTGCAACCAGCTCGTCCGCATGCCGATGGCAAAGGATTCGCACAACCACAGCGGCGAGCCGTTTGACTGCGGAGACTACTGCACGGACTGCGCGGGAGCGGAGACCGCCGACAAGCATCAGAAGGCGGAATGCGGAACGGAAGGACACTTCGTCTGCGATGGAGGAGAGCACAGCACCTATACGGTGACCTTTGTGTTCGTCCCCGGAGATTCCGGACTGACCGGACTTTCCATCGAACCGATCAAGGTCAGCATGTGCGCAAATTCCGAAATGAAGATTTCTGCACCCGTCTCCGAGCTGTACAATTATGAGTTCGCGGCGGACGAGGAATTCCTCGGAAGTTTCAACTTTGACAACGCAATCAGCAAGGATTTGACCATTTACTTCAGGGCGAAAGCCAAATAACAGCCATCTCCAATTACCCAAAATAGGGGAAAGCCCCCGCCGATTCCGGCGGGGGCTTTCCTCATGTCCCGAACATTACTGTTTAAAGACGCCTTCGGTTAGTATGCGCATGACCGTATTGTCCACCACTTCGTCCAACCGCTTTTCGCTGAAGTCCTCTTCAAAGAGAAATTTCAGCCCGACAAAGTTTGTTATTCCCATGAGAATGTAGGAGAGGGTGAGAAAATCGACGTCCTTGAGCTCGGCGTTGTCCCGCACGAGCGCGGCGGTATAGCTCCGAGCAAAGTCCATGTAGTACTCTTCAAACATTTTTTTATCGACGGAGAGGCTGCCCCAAATGATGTTGTAGCAGAGAGGATTTTCCCATGCAAAGCGGATAAAACACTTGATGCCCTCTCGCTCCCGCTCAAAGCGGGTCTGACAGTCCTTGATGCTCTCTCGCAGCGCCTGCTTGATGCGCAATTTAAAGTCCTGTACAAGGTAGCGATAGACCGCAATCTTATCGTCAAAGTAGATATAGAAGGTCCCGACCGCCGTTCCCGCTTTTTTGCAGATGTCGAGGATAGAGGTCCCGTAAAATCCTTTTTCCGCGAATACGAGTTCGGAAGCCTTCAAAAGTTTTTGGAGTTTTTCGTTGCCGAGCTTTGTCTTTGCGGGCTTTACGCCCGGAATCGTCTTTGGTTTCATATTTTCTATTATACACCATTTCTCGGATTTGCAAAAGGATTTTTTTTGCGCCCTGAAAAATTATGAAAAAAATTCACAAAACCCTATTGACAGAATTTACAATTTATGTTAATATGAAGAAAATGTGAATATTATTCATAATTTAATCAAAGGAGAGAAGAGATGAAATTCGGTGATCTGTACGTGGGGCAGAAGGCGACGCTCCAAAAGACCTATACGGCTGCGGACGTGACGCTGTTCGCGGGTATCAGCTGCGATGTGAACCCTCTGCACATGAGCGAGGAGTTCGCCAAGGACACGCTGTTCGGAAAACGCATTGTGCACGGGATTCTGACCTGCGGGCTGATTTCGGCGGTTCTCGCGAACAAACTTCCGGGCGCGGGGACGGTGTATCTCGGGCAGGAAGTCCGGTTCACTGCGCCGGTATTCCTCGGGGACGACGTGCGCGCGGAGGTCGAGGTCATCGAGCTGCGCGAGGATAAAAAGATTGTCAAGCTCTCCACCAACTGCTACAACCAAGACGGCAAGCAGGTGATTTCGGGGGTCGCGACGGTCAAGTTCGACGCTTGAGTTGGGAGGACGGCATGGGAAATACATACAAGTATGAACTTTTCGGGGACATGATAACGGACTTCGTCGCCCGTGAGGTCAAGCCCCTCGCGAAGGAAGTGGACGAACAGGAACGGTTCCCTGTGGAGACCGTGGAAAAGATGGCAAAGCTCGGACTGTTCGGCACCGTCGTGCCCAAGGAGTACGGCGGCGCGGGGGGCGACTACCGCATGTACATCACAGCGGTGGAGGAGCTCAGCAAGGCTTGCGCGACGACGGGTGTCATTCTCTCCGCGCACGAATCCCTCTGTGTCGCGCCCATTCTGGAGCACGGCACCGAGGAACAGAAGCAGAAATATCTTCCCAAGCTCGCGAGCGGAGAATGGCTCGGCGCATTCGGACTGACAGAACCGAATGCGGGCACGGACGCGGCAGGACAGCAGACCACCGCCAAGGACATGGGCGACCACTATCTCCTGAACGGCACCAAGATATTTATTACCAATTCGGGGTATGCGCACGTCTATGTCATCATTGCGGTGACGGGCAAGACCCCCAAGGGCACCCCGGAGATGACGGCGTTTCTCGTGGAGAGTGATTTTCCGGGTTTTTCGGTGGGCAAAAAAGAGCTGAAAATGGGTATCCGCGGCTCCGCGACCTGCGAGCTGATTTTTCAGGACTGCATCGTACCCAAGGAGAACCTTCTCGGAAAGTTGGGCGACGGGTTCAAAATTGCGATGAAGACGCTGGATGGCGGAAGAATCGGCATTGCGGCGCAGGCGCTCGGCATTGCGGAGGGCGCGCTTGCTGCGACGATTGCATATGTAAAGGAGCGCAAACAGTTCGGCAAGCCCATTTCCGCATTCCAAAACACGCAGTTCCAAATCGCAGACATGGCGACGCAGGTCGAGGCGGCGAAACTTCTCGTGTTCCGCGCGGCGGAGGCAAAACAGCAGAAGGAGCCGACTGTCTCGGTTTACGCGGCGCAGGCAAAGCTCTTCGCGGCGGAGACGGCGATGTCGGTGACGACGAAGTGCGTGCAGCTCCACGGCGGCTACGGCTACACGCGGGAGTACGAGGTCGAGAGAATGATGCGGGACGCAAAGATTACCGAAATCTACGAGGGCACAAGCGAGGTCCAACGCATGGTGATCTCGGGCGCGCTGCTGCGCAAGTAGGAGGAAGGACATGAAGGTCATCGTTTGTATCAAACAGGTTCCCAACACGACGGAAATCAAGATTGATCCCGTCACAAACACGTTAAAGCGGGAGGGTGTGCCGAGCATTATCAACCCGGATGACAAGGCGGCGCTCGAATGCGCGCTTGTTCTCAAGGAGAAGTACGGCGCGGAGGTGACCGTGGTCACCATGGGACCCCCGCAGGCGGAAAAGATTCTGCGCGAGGCGTATGCGATGGGCGCGGACCGCACGGTGCTCCTGACCGACCGCGCGTTTGCGGGCTCGGACACGCTTGCGACCTCGACCATTCTCGCCGCAGCGGTCAAAAAACTCGGTTTCGACCTCATCATTGCGGGCAGGCAGGCAATCGACGGCGACACGGCGCAGGTGGGACCGCAGATTTCGGAGCACCTCGGCATTCCGCAGGTCACTTACGTGTCTGAAATCGCCTATGACGAATCGCGGAAGGTCACTCGCGTCCGCCGTCAGTTCGAGGACCGCTATCAGATTCTCGAAGTGGAAGGTCCCGCGCTTCTGACCGTGCTCTCGAGCATGAACGCGCCCCGGTACATGACGGTATCGGGTATCGTGGCGCAGGAGGAGAAGTCTGTGGAGACAATGGGTTTTGCGGATATCGAAGTCGATGCCGCGCGCATCGGGCTGAAAGGTTCGCCGACCAAAGTGAAAGCGACCTTCAACAAGCAGTTCAACGCGGCGCGGGAGCTTGTGGAGCTGGAACCCGCCGAGGCGGCGAAAGTCATCGCGCAAAAGCTCGCTGAAAAGCACTTGATATAGGAGAACGCAGTCATGGCAAAAAACGTATTCGTATTCTGTGAACAGCGGGACGGCGTTCTCGCGAACGTGAGCTTTGAACTTCTGGGCGCGGCGACGGAAATCGCGGCAAAGACAGGGGAACAGGTCTGCGCGATTCTGCTGGGTCACAACTTAAAGGGACAGGCGGAGAAACTTGTGGGGTACGGCGCGGATAAAGTATTTATCTCGGACGCTCCTGAGCTTGCCTCCTACCTGACCGAACCCTATGCGCAGGCGGTGGAACAGATTGTGCGCAGAGAGGAACCGAATATCCTGCTCTTCGGCGCAACGAGCATCGGCAGAGACCTCGCGCCACGGCTGTCCGCGCGGCTCCGAACGGGATTGACGGCGGACTGCACCAAACTCGAAGCGGACGAGACGGGCAACCTCTTCATGACCCGCCCGGCGTTCGGGGGCAACCTGTTCGCGACCATCGTCTGTCCCGACCACAAACCGCAGATGTCCACCGTGCGACCGGGCGTCATGCAGAAAAACGAGTTCAGCACCTGCCGCTCGGGAGAGATACTCCCCTGCAAGCCGGAATTTGACAAGTCGAAATTCAAGGTGAACCTCGTCGAGGAAGTGCTCGCGGAGAAGGCGGCGGACAAGATTGAGGACGCGAAATTTCTGGTCTCCTGCGGCAGAGGGGTGGGAAAGCCCGAGAGTTTGGATCGTATCGCGGAATTCGCAAAAAAGATCGGCGCGACGGTATCCTCCTCCCGCGCGTTGGTGGACGCGGGACTCATGCCCTCGGACCGTCAGGTGGGGCAGACGGGTAAAACCGTTCGACCGGAAGTCTATCTTGCCTTGGGCATCTCCGGCGCGGTACAGCACCTCGCGGGCATGGAGGAATCGGATTTCATCGTGGCGGTGAACAAGGACAAGGGTGCGGCAATCTTCAATGTGGCACAGCTCGGCGTCGTGGGGGACGCCATGAAAATCCTTCCCTATCTCGAGAAGGAAATTCTCGCCGTCAAGAACGGCTGATTCAGGAATAAAAAGACGCCTTCCGGTCCCCGCCGGAGGGAAAATATCGGGCAGGCAGGCGTTTTCTTTCCGAAATTCGGAATTATTTTCCAAAAGGGTATTGACAAGAGTCCCGTACTCTGTTAGTATATTTGTGGAATAAAATATGAATATCATTCATATTTCGAGAAAAAGCCCGCTCTCCCGACAAATAGATGAGGAGAGGACGCATGAAGGTATTTATTGTAGGAGCCAAGCGCACGGCAATCGGAAGCATGTTGGGAAGCCTGAAGAGCGTACACCCGGCAGATTTCGGGGCAAAAGCGCTGTCGGCGGCAATCGAACAGGCGGGAATTCAGCCCGCCGAACTCGACGAAGTGATTGTCGGGAACATTCTCTGTGCGGGCAACGGGCAGGGGGTGGCGCGGCAGACGGCAATCAAGGCGGGCGTGCCCGCGGAGGTGCCCGCCTACGGCGTGAACATGATCTGCGGGAGCGGATTGAAATCGGTGATGAACGGCACGGCGGAGATTCTTGCGGGGAATGCGGAGATAGTCGCGGCGGGAGGCACGGAGTGCATGAGCGGCGCACCCTATCTCATACCGAAGAAGGCGCGTACGGGCATTAAGATGGGAGAAATCAAAGTGCTCGACCACATGATTTACGATTCGTTGACGGACGCATTCAGTGGGGCGCACATGGGCATCACCGCGGAGAACATCGCGGAAAAATACGGAATTACCCGCGAAGCACAGGACGAATTTGCCTACGAATCCCAACAGAAGGCAATCCGCGCGGTGGATTCGGGCGCGTTCAAGGACGAAATTGTGCCGGTGGACGTGGTGGACGGCAAGAATGCTTTTACCTTCGAAACCGACGAATTCCCCAACCGTACGATGACGCCGGAGAAAATGGCTAAGCTCCGTCCGGCGTTCAAGCCCGGCGGAACGGTGACCTCGGGCAATGCTTCGGGCATCAACGACGGCGCAAGCTTTGTGGTCCTTGCAAGCGAAACGGCAGTCAAAGAGCAGGGCTTAAAACCGATTGCGGAGATTGTCGCGGTCGGACAGGGAGGCGTGGACCCGCAGTACATGGGACTCGGACCCGTTCCCGCGATTCGGAGCGCGTTGATCCGTGCGGGACTGCGGTTGTCGGATATGGAGATCATCGAACTGAACGAAGCCTTTGCGGCGCAGTCGCTGGGCGTGGTGAAGGAACTTTCGGCGGAACACGGCATGACGGAGGAAGAAATCCGTGCGCGGACCAATCCGAACGGGGGCGCAATCGCGCTCGGTCATCCGGTGGGCGCAAGCGGCAATCGGATTCTCGTCACCCTGCTGTACGAACTGAAGAAGTCGGGCAGGGAACTCGGGCTTGCGAGCCTGTGCATCGGCGGGGGCATGGGAACCGCCGTCATCGTCAAGAATTGCAAATAATCGGGAGGAAAGAAGAATGAGACTGGAAAATAAGATTGCCGTCGTCACGGGCGCGGCAAAGGGACTGGGCGGCGCGATGGCGCAGTTGTTTGCCAAAGAGGGCGCGAAGGTCATCGCGGTAGATATGGGTGAGCCGACCTATTCGGACCCGAATGTGGAGTTTTATAAACTCAACATTACGGACACGGGCGCGTGCAAAAAGTTTTTTGACGAGACCATGGAAAAGTACGGCAGAATCGATATATTAGTGAACAACGCGGGCATTACGCGGGACGCGATGACGCGCAAGATGACGGACGAGATGTGGGACATGGTCGTGGACGTGAACCTGAAGGGGGTGTTCAACCTGACCCGTTACATCGGACCGCAAATGGAGGACAAGGGGAGCGGCGCAATCGTGAACATTGCGTCCGTGGTCGGAGAGTTCGGCAACATCGGACAGGCGAACTACGCGGCGACCAAGGCGGGCGTCATGGGGCTGACAAAGACCTGGGCGAAGGAATTTGCGAGAAAGGGTGCAAAGGTGCGGGTAAACGCAATCGCGCCAGGGTATATCATGACGGACATGATGAAGACGGTGCCCGCCGACCTTCTCGAAAAATTTGCGAAGATGACCATGCTCGGACGTCTGGGACAGCCTGAGGAAATCGCGAACGCCGCGCTATTTTTGGTGAGCGACGAGGCGTCCTACGTGACCGGACACGTGCTCAGCGTAAACGGCGGTATGAGATTGTAAGGAGGCGCGCATGAAATACGAAAACGTGGGCATTGCGGGTATCGGCGTCTATCTTCCCGACGAGGTGATGACGGCGAAGGAAATCAGCGACGCAACCAAGGGCGTTTGGACGGAGGAAGCCGTCCGATTAAAACTCGGAATCAACAAAAAATGTATGCCGGGCAAGGACGACGGCACGCAGGAAATGGGGGCGCGGGCGGCGAAACTCGCCATCGAGGACGCGGGCATCGACCCCAAGGAAATCGATGTGATTCTGTGTATCGGCGAGGAGTGGAAGGAGTATCCGCTGACCACCTCCGCGCTGTACATACAGGATGCCGTGGGCGCGGTGAACGCCTGGGGTATCGACGTGCAGAACCGCTGCTGTACCTGCGTTTCCGCGATGAAGATTGCCAAGGACATCATGATCGCGGAGGACGAGGTGGAGACCATACTGATCGCGGGCGGTTACCGCAACTGCGATTTTTTGGACTACACCGACAAGAACATGAGCATGATGTACAATCTCGGCGCGGGTGGCGGCGCTTTTGTCCTAAAGAAGAACCTCGGCAGAAATCTTCTGCTCGGTTCCAAAATTATCGCAGACGGCTCTCTCTCCCGGACGGCGGGGGTGGAAATCGGCGGAATCGTCAACCCGATTACGCCGGAGAACCTTGAAGAGTCAAGAAAATCCTTGCGGCTCATGGACCCCGTCCGCATGAAGAACCGTCTCAACGAAGTTTCTTCGCCCAACTGGATAACCTGTATCGACGATTCGCTTCGGGCTTCGGGTCTGACGAGGTCGGACCTCGGGTATCTGGACATTCTGCATATCAAGCGTTCCGGGCATCTCGGCATGATTCGGGACCTCGGTTTGACTGAAGAACAATCCATCTATCTCGAGGACTACGGACACATTGGGCAGATTGACCAGATCCTGAGCCTGAAACTCGCGCTGGACGCGGGCAAGGTCAAGGACGGAACGGTCGTCTGCATGCTCGCTGCGGGCATCGGGTATGTTTGGGCGGCGAATATTGTCCGGTGGGGGAAGGAATAGCGCGGCGCGCATAAAGGAGGAACTCTATGGCTTCTCTGTTCAACACCCTGTTCGGGTCGGTGCAGATGACGTGTATCTGCGTCCTTGCGACGCTCGGGATTACGCTCATCTTCAAGACATCGTTTACGACGAATTTTGCGCAGGGCTCGATTGCGGCGCTCGGGTGCTATGTCACCGCCGAGTTCGTCATCAACAGCGGCATGAACCTGTATCTCGCGCTTGCCATCGGGCTTGCGGCGGGACTCGCCTGCGGTCTGATTGTGGATACGGTCATCTTTCGCCGGGGCAGAAACGTCAATATGCTCGGCAAACAGATCATCACCATGGGACTTGTGTCCCTCATCGTCAACGCAATCCCGCTTATCTTCGGAAACAGCATGATCGTGAGCTTTCCCTCCTTCGTCAACGGGTATTTCACCTTCATGATGGGCGGAACCGAGGTCTATATCCAAAAGAACGCGGTACTCTGTCTCGCGATTACGGCGGTCATCATCGCGCTCATCTTCGTGCTCTTGAAGTACAGCAAATGGGGACTCGGCGTGCGCGCGACGGCGTCGAACGAGTATGTGGCGGGCATGATGGGCATCAACACCCACGCCATTACGGCGATCAGCTGGTCTGTCGCGGGAGTTTTGGGCGTATTGGCGGCGGTCATGCTCGCGGGGATGAACTCGATTTCGCCCCTCTTCATGACAAAGATACAGGTCAACGCTTTCCTCGCGGGAATTTTGGGGGGATTTGCGACCTTCTACGGTCCGGTTATCGGCGCGGTGCTGATTCCCGTCGCAACCAGTCTCGTTGGCTGGCTGGGCGGTTACGTGCCCGCCATGTCGCAGTGGAACGAAGTCATTATCTATGTGCTGATTCTCATTGCCGTCCTTATCCGCCCGCAGGGGCTCTTCGGCAAGAAGATTGCAAAGAAGGTGTGACATGCGGACAGATTTCAAGACCAAAATGTTAGACCGGACCAACCCGGTATTTGCGGGTGCGGAGTGCAGGCGGAACATTCGAATCCGGCTCAAAAACCCGCTGTATCAGTATCTCATCTTCGGCGGGGTACTCATTCTCGTTCAGCTCCTCGCGATGGCGGGGGTATTGCAGAGCAGTTTTGCCCTCGCGGTGGGTTCGACGCTCATCTACGCCATTATGGCGATCGGGTTCTGCCTGCTCCTCGGCTACTCGGGGCTTGCCTCTCTCGGCACGGCGGGCTTTGTGGGTATCGGCTCCTACATCGCCTTCTTCTGCTTGCAGGATTGGGGACTCCCGTACATCGTCGCGCTTCTCCTGACACTGGTCGTCTCCATCGTCATTGGCGTGGGAGTGGGATTCATCTCTCTGCGGATCGAAGGGATCTATCTCGCAATCGTCACCCTCGGACTTTCGGAGATTCTGCGCTATGCGCTCATGAACCTCAAGGAAGCCATTACCATTTCTTCCTCCAAAATCAAGCTCTTCGGCATGACGGTGGATCGGACGGTAGTGTTTTTCCTTCTTGTGGTGGTACTCATCGCGCTCATGTGTCTGCTCGCAAACCTCATCGACAGCCCAACGGGGCGCGCCATGCTCGCCATGAAGAACAGCACTTCGGCGGCGCAGGCAATGGGAATCAGTCTTATGAAATACCGCCTTCTCGCCTTTGTCATATCGACGGTGTACGCGGCGGTCGCGGGACTCATGTATATGATGTATTTCCGCTCGATTATCGCCTCCTCCTCGACGCTCTTTTTGCTCGGGACCTCGCTGAACGTCCTCGGCGCGGTCATCATCGGCGGCGCGCGTTCGGTGTGGGGCACGGTGGCAGGCACCTTCGTTATCTACGGCATTCAGAACATGTTTTTGCAGGACATTCCCTTTTTCCAGAACAATCCCGCTTTCATTCCCATGCTGACGGGACTGCTGATTATCCTGATCGTCATGTTCTATCCGGGAGGGCTTGCACAGCTCTTCGTCAATCTGAAGTTTACGGTTCGGAAGTGGCGGTACAAGTGGAGGGCGAGGAAGTATGGCGTGGAAGAATAGGCGTGAAATCGACTGGCTCAAGCGTTCTCTCGACAAAACCGAGCGCCGCGCGGCGGTGAGCCGGGAATATCTCGAAGCTTCTTTTGAGAAACTCGACGCGGAGTGTGCGAGAAAAATCCGCAACTTTGAAAGCGCGCAGGAGCGTCGGCTTGCGGACATGGAATTCGGCTTCGCGGACAAGACCGAAGAATTTGAAACCTTCCTTTCGGAAGAGCTGACGAAGAAATCCGCATCCCTTCGCATGAAGTACCGCGCCCGTCGCGAAGCCCTGCGCCGAAAGGCGAAAAAAAATTCTGCGGTAAACGTAGAGTCTGCGCTCGTGGCGTATCAATCCGAGCTTGACGCAGAATTTTCGGCATACGAGTCCGCACTTCGCGAGGCGTTCGAGGCGTCAAAACCAACGCCCGATTCGGCGGAACGGGCGAAAGCGGCATGGGAAACCGAGAAGGCGGCTTGCGAGGAAGCGCGCAAGACAAAACGTGCCACGCTCGAGCAACGGTTTGCCCGCAAAAAGGAAAGGCGGGAGTCGCTGACGGGCAAGCGAATCGCGAGGTACGAGCGGCAGGCGGCAAAGACGCGGGCTGCGCTCGCGGAAAAGCTCGCGAACACGGACGCGGGGAGAAAGCTCGAAGGGGATACCGTGCTCGAGGTGGAAAACCTCTGTATGTACTTCGGCGGACTGCACGCGGTGGAGGACTTGAGTTTTTCGGTCAAAAGAGGAGAAATCTTCGGACTCATCGGACCGAACGGCGCGGGCAAGACCACGGTGTTCAACTGCATCACGCAGTTCTACAAGGTCACTTCGGGAAATATCTTTTTTCTCAACAAGCAGGGCGAGACGGTTGACATGAACCGCGTCGCGGTGCACGACGTGATTCTCGAGGGAATCGTCCGCACCTTTCAGAATGTGGAAGTCGTGCGGGAAATCACTGTGCTCGAGAATCTTTTGGTTGCGGCGACCCGGCAGTACACGGCAAACCTCTTCGAGCAGATGCTCCATCTGCCCATTTTGAGGCAGGAGGAAATCGTCATCCGCCGCCGTGCGGATCGAGTGCTGAAATTTCTCGGTCTCGAACCCTATCGGGACATGATTGCCTTCGGACTGCCCTACGGAATCCTCAAAAAAATCGAGATTGCGCGTACGCTCATGTGCGACCCGCAGCTCATCATTCTGGACGAACCCGCGGCGGGACTCAACGACACCGAGACCGCGGAGCTTTCGGGTCTGATCCGGAGAATCCGGGAGGAGTACGACTGTACGATTCTTCTCGTGGAGCACGACATGGGACTTGTGATGGACGTCTGCGAGAGAATCTGCGCGATCTCTTTCGGTAAACTGCTCGGCATCGGTTCGCCCGCGGAAATTCAGGCAAACAAAGCGGTGCAGGAAGCCTATCTCGGCGGAGGAGGCGAAGCATGAGCGCGGTATTGCATATCAAGAATCTTCAGGTCAATTACGGACCGATTCAAGCCCTGAAAGGGGTGGATATCAAGGTCGAAAAGGGCTCTATCGTCGCGCTTTTGGGTGCGAACGGCGCAGGAAAGACGACGACCCTTAAGACGGTGAGCGGACTCATTCGCCCTTCCGCGGGGGAGATTCTGTTAAACGGAAAGGACATCGCGGGCAAATCCACCTATTATATTGCAAAGCACGGACTCACACAGTCGCCGGAGGGACGGCACGTATTCATCGGATTGACGGTGGAGGAGAACCTGCGCGCGGGCGCGTACGGACTTCGCGGCGTGACGGCAAACGGCGAAAAACTCTCCGCGAAGGCACGGGCGGCAAAGAACTTTGACCGGGTGTACGCGCTGTTTCCGCGACTCAAGGAGCGCAGAAAACAGCAGTCCTCGACGCTTTCGGGAGGGGAACAGCAGATGCTCGCCATCGGCAGAGCGCTCATGGCGGACCCTGAGGTTCTGCTTCTCGACGAACCCTCGCTCGGACTCGCGCCCCTGCTCATCAAGGACATATTCGAAGCGCTCGTGCGGATTCGGGCAGAGGGGACGACCATTCTCATTGTGGAGCAGAACGCGCTTGCGACTCTGAAGATTGCGGACTACGGATACGTTTTGGAGCTTGGCAAAATCAGTATGCAGGGCAGGGCTTCCGACCTGATTTTAGACGAAAGACTTGTCGAGGCGTATCTCGGCGGAAAAAAGAATTAAATATCCGTCATCGGGCGGATTTTTAAGAAAACAAATAAGGAGAGGAAAAATGAAGAAAATTTGGAAAGCGTTTCTCGCAACGGCCCTCGCGCTCGCAATGCTGACTACGGTCGCCTGCGGCGGAAAGACCGACTATGACGGAACGGAAGTGCAGGGCGTAACGGATACCGAAATTCTGGTGGGCAACACCGCCGGGACGAGCGGTACGCTCATGTCCATCGGCGGACCCTTCAAGGCGGCGATGGAAGCATATTTCTGGTACTACAATCAGCCTGCCAAGACTGCGGCAGAGGATATGTCGGTCACGGGTCTTGCAGACGGCGGCGGCAAGGGCGGCTACGAGGGGAAGAAAATCCGCTACATTCACTATGACGATCAGGGCGTGGACACCGTGACGATGACGGACAAACTCATCAACGACGACAAGGTGTTTGCAATCGTTGGGCATTTCGGAACGGACGGCGTCGTCGCGACGCTGGACGACATCAAGGCTAAGGGAATTCCCATGGTCTATGCGGCATCCGGCGTCTCGGCGCTCTATAATGAAGAGGCGAAGGGCTACGAGCGCGCGGTCATGCCGGTACAACCCATCTACGAGACGGAAGGCAGACTCATGCTGGCGCGCGCGGTCGCGGACACGAAGGACGAAATACTCTACGGACTCAAAGCAACCAAGGTGGGCGTATTAAATACTTCGGACGACGCCGGACGCGGCATGAAGCGCGGCATCGAGATTCAGGCGAAGGAAATGGGCGTTTCCGTCGAGTATCAGGAGGCGTCCGCGGCATCCGGTACCGATTATTCGGCGGCGGTTACCGCGCTGAAGAACAAGGGCTGTGACGTAGTCATTGTTGCAACGGTCGCTCCCTTTGCAAACGTTCTCAAAGCGATGAAGGCGGCGAACTTTGACGCAAAAGTATTGACGACATACTCCAATGCAGGCGCTCAAACCCTTGCCGACCTTGCAACAGAGGGAAGCATCACGGTCAACCGTCCTGTCTATTACAGCGGCTGGGTGGACAATACTTCCGCAACAGGCTACGTAGATTATCTGAAACTCTGCATGATTTTCCAAGCTTATGACCTCGCGCACAACATTGCGCTCGTGGAAAATCCCTATGTGCCGGGCGTATATCTCTCCGCGAAGGCGTTGGACGCATATGCGTTTGCGGGCTATATCGCGGCGGACGTATTCTGTCAGGGTCTCGACCGTGTGAAGGCTGCGGACCTCGAACTTACTTGGAAGAACTATGTTGACCAAATGGAGAGCGCGGAAATCGTGATCCCCATGGGTTCGGGCGCAAAGCTTGATTACAGCGAGGGCAAGCGACTCGGAACCACATATCTGAACCTGTCTAAATTCGACGGCACGGGCGCGGCTGCCAAGGTCAGTGACATGATGTCCCTTGACGACATTGTCGCAAGCATGGCATAATAGAGTATGCCCAAATTCCCGGGAGAGTCGGCTCTCCCGGTCATCGTCCGAACCTCCGCAGGAGGGGGCAAGGGTGCGCTTTTTGAAAGATACGGGAGGAAAAGAAAATGGAATATCGCAGCAAAGTCATCACGCTGGAGAAGGCGCTCGGTCTCGTCAAATCCGGGGACATGATTGTCACGGGGCTCGGAGCGACAGAGGGAAAAACGTTCTTGAGCGCGCTCCACACGATAGCGAACCGTGTTTCAGACGTCACCGTCACGAATTGTCTGCCCATGGCGGACTATGAGTTTGCACACGGCGAGTACAAGGACAGCTTTTGGGTGGATAGCTGGTTCTATTCTCCCGATCAGCGCCGTATGCACAAAAACGGCAATATCGCCTTTATTCCGAACCACCTGCACTTTGCGGCGACCAAGCGCCTCGCCTTCCGCAGACCCAACATTTATGTCGGACTTGCGAGCATGCCCGATCGGCACGGATACGTTTCGCTCCCGCTCTCCAATACCTATGAAAAACGCATGCTTGAGGCGGCGGACATCGTCATTCTCGAGTTGAATCCGAACGCGCCCCGTACTTTCGGGGACAACGAAGTACACGTTTCGGACGTCGATTACTTCCTCGAAACGGATTACGCAATTCCCGAGATTCCCGACGCCGAGCCTACGGAAAAAGACCTCGTCATCGGACGTCACATCGCGGAACTCGTCAACGACGGGGACTGCGTACAGCTCGGCATCGGGGGAATTCCGAATGCGGTTGCGGCAAGTCTGTTCGGCAAAAAGGATCTCGGTATCCATACCGAAATGATTACGACGGGCATGATGAAACTCGCCAAAGCGGGGGTCATCACAGGCAAGTGCAAACAGCAGGACAAGGGCAAGATGGTCGCGGCGTTTGCGATGGGCACGAGGGAGCTTTATGACTTCATGGACGACAATCCGACGGTGATTATCCGTGACGGCACTCTCGTAAACGACCCTTACGTGATCTCCAAAAACGACAATCAGGTCTCCATCAACACGACGGTTGAAGTCGATGTGACAGGGCAATGCGCCTCCGAATCCATCGGTTCCAAGCAGATCAGCGGCACGGGCGGGCAGTCGGATACGGCGATTGGCGCCCAGCTTTCCCGCAACGGGCGTTCCATCATCGCGCTGTATTCCACTGCGATGGTGAAAAATCCCGCGACGGGGGAGAAAGAGGAAGTCTCAAAAATCGTCTGTCAGTTAAAGCCAGGCGCGGCGGTATCCCTGTCCCGAAACGACCTTGACTACCTCGTGACCGAGTACGGAACGGTCAATCTGAAGGGTACGAGTATCCGCGAGCGGGTGGAGCGCATCATTTCCGTCGCGCATCCGAAATTCCGCGAATCCCTGCGGGACGAGGCGGCGGAGCTCGGGATTCTGCCGAGGAAATAGCATGGCGGAGTTTATCTTTCGGGGAAAGCCCGTTCACTACGAAGTGTACGGCGAATACGGAAAACCTCTTCTCCTGTTAAACGGCATCATGATGTCCACAAAGAGCTGGGAGCCTTTTGTGCGTTCCTTCTCGGAAAAGAACGTATTGATATTGGTGGATTTTCTCGACCAAGGGCAGTCCGGGCGCATGGAAGAATCCTACGCGCAGGACATACAGGCGGAGCTTGTCGCGGAGCTTTTGGAACGGTTATGGTACTCGCAGGTGAGCATCATGGGCATCTCCTACGGCGGCGAAGTGGCTTTGCAGTTCGCGCTGAAATACCCCGAAAGAGTGGAACGACTGATTCTCGCAAACACGGCGTCCCGTACCTCGGATTGGCTCCGCGAAATCGGTCACGCCTGGAACGCGGTCGCGTCGTCCGGGGACGGAAGAGCTTACTACCTGACGACGATTCCCGTCATCTATTCCACAAAATTCTACGAGGAGCGTCTCGACTGGATGAAGAACCGCGAAAAGACGCTCGTCCCGTACTTCTCAAATCCCGAAGTTCTCGCGAGCCTCGTGCGGCTGACGGACAGCGCGGAAGCGTACAACGTGCAGGCGCGTCTGGGGGAAATTACCTGTCCGACGCTCATCATAAGCGCGGATGCGGACGTATTGACTCCGCTCACGGAGCAGGAAATCCTGCGCGCTGGCATCCGCGGAAGCAAACACGCCGTCATTCGGGAGAGCGGGCACGCCTCGATGTACGAACAGCCCCTGCTGTTTGCGTCTCTTGTGCTGGGTTTCGTGAACGCCGCGGATACGGAATTTTCGATATATCGGTTTTGATCCGCACTCCCGCGTTTAAGAATAGAGAAACCCAATAATAGGGAGGAACCAATGGAAAAGAAAACAATCCGACTCGCAAATGGCGAAACTTATGCCTATCTCGAGGCGGGCACGGGGGACCCTGTTCTGCTGATTCACGGCAACATGTCCTCGTCAGTGCACTTTGCGCCGATTTTCGGCGCGCTTGCGCAAAAATATCGGGTCATTGCGCCCGACCTGCGCGGCTTCGGGGACAGCAGTTACGAAAAGCGTTTCGATTTTTTGTCGGAGCTTGCCGAGGACGTAAAACTCTTCTGCGAGGCGCTTGGAATCACGCGCGCGCATGTCGCGGGCTGGTCCACGGGCGGCGGTATTGCTCTAGAACTCGCGGCAAGGTTTCCCGCGCTCGTGCGTTCTCTGTTCAGCATCGAGGGCGCGGGACACCGCGGCTATCCCATCTATAAAAAGGACGAAAAGAATATGCCCCTTGTCGGGCAGGTCTATGCGAGCAAAGAGGAAATGGCGAAAGACCCCTTGCAGGTCGCGCCCATGCTGGCGCTGTTTGCCGCGGGCAACGCGGCGGGCATGGGCTGGGTGTGGGACCAAACGATTTATACGGTGGGGAAGCCCTTGCCCGAGCAGTCCGCTCTGTGGCTCGCCGAGACCATGAAACAGCGCAACCTCATTGATCTCGACTGGGCGCTCGCGAACCTGAACATGGGCGCGGGCACAAACGGGTACCGCGAGGGTGACAATTCGATTTCCAAGGTCGAATGTCCCTGCGCATTCACGACCTGCGACAGAGATGTTGTCGTCCCCGAATGGATGGTGGCGGAAAATGTCGGTGCGCTCGGCTCCCGCGCGAAGCTTCTCCGCTACGAGGGGAGCGGTCACTCGCCGCTCGTGGACTGTCCCGACCGGCTGACCGCGGATATGCTCGCTTTCTTCAGGGAGAATTAAAATGGCGGCAATCGACAGCGTAAATCCCTCCCGCGTCTCTCCCGAGGACTTTCTCGCGCTCATTGAAATTTCCAAAGGGAGCAAGATGAAGTACGAACTGGACAAGGAGACGGGCTATTTGATTCTCGACCGCGTCCTGTTTACCTCCACGCACTACCCGGCGAATTACGGATTGATTCCCCGTACGCTTGCGGCGGACGGCGACCATCTGGACGTCCTCGTCCTGTGCAGTGAAAGAATTGCGGTCAACTGTCTCGTAAGGTGTTTCCCGATCGGCATGATCGTCATGACAGATCAGGAGTATCTGGACGAAAAGATTATCGCGGTACCCTACGGCGACCCCGAATACCGAAACATTCACAGCGTAGATCAGCTGCCTCGGCACATACTGAACGAAATGGCGCACTTTTTCACCGTGTACAAGGAACTTGAAGGCAAGGTGACAGCGGTGCAGACCATTTTGGGTGTCCGCGAGGCGAAGGAGAAAATCTCCGAATATATGCGCGCTTTCGAGGCGGCGCGGCAGGCTATTTCCCCGCGAAAAATCTGACCGCAACCGCTTCAGAGACCAAAAAGGGCTTTCCCATTCGGGAAAGCCCTTTTTTATTCCTCTTCCTCAGGGTCCGGCAGAAGCCGGGGAACCCGCACGGGGTGCTGTTCTTCGTCGATGGCGATGATGACGAGTTCCGCGCGGTTGATGAGGTTGCGCTGTCCGTCGTGCGTGCTCTCGACGTAAGTGTCAACTTGCACGCGCATGGATGTGTTTCCCACCGAAATAATTTTCGCGTCCATAAAGAGAATATTTCCGATATAGGCGGGGGCGAGAAACTCGAGCTTTTCAATGGCGACGGTGACGATTTCCATATTGCAGTGCCGCATGGCGACCACGCCCCCAAGCATATCGATCCATTCCATGAGCCGTCCGCCGAAAAGCCTGCCCACGGAGTTGATATCCTTGGACATGATAAGGTGCACCTGCTGTGTACGGGAATCCCGCACGCGTTTCGCGCGCTCCATCAATAGATGTTCTCCATAATCTTTTTCGCCATTTCCGCCGTGCCCACGAGAATTTTGTCGTCGTCGAAAATATCGACGGTGCGGTACTTCTGGTGCAGAGTGGTGTCGATCGCGTTCTCGATGGCGGCGGCTTCTTCGAGCAGATTCTGCGCGCGCAGAAGCATGGCGGCGGAGGAGATGGTCGCAATGGGGTTGGCGATATTCTTGCCTGCGATGGAGGGCGCAGAGCCGTGAATGGGCTCGAACAGCCCGAAACTGTCCTCCCGCCGGGACTCGGACGCCATCATGCCGATGCTTCCGCCGAGCACGGATGCCTCGTCCGTGAGAATGTCCCCGAAGATATTGGAGGTGACGATGACGTCGAACTGCCGGGGGTTCAAAACGAGCTGCATGGCGCAGTTATCTACATACATGTGCTCAAGGGTCACGTCCGGATAATCCTTCGCGACCTCGTTTGCGATACGTCTCCACAACTTGGAACTCTCGAGAACGTTCGCCTTATCGACGGAAGTCAGACGTTTCCCGCGCTTTCTCGCGTACTCGAACGCCGAACGCAGAATGCGCTCGATTTCATAGTCCGAATACTTCTCGACGTCGTAGCTATAGACGTTACCAGGCTCGTTGACCGCTTTTTTCTCCCCGAAGTAGATTCCGCCGGTCAGCTCGCGCACGACCACGAGGTCGATTCCGTCCCGCACGATGTCCGCGCGCAGGGGACACTTGTCCCGCAGGGAGGAGTAGAGCTTGACGGGGCGGATATTGGCGAAGAGCTTGAGTTCCTTGCGAATCTTCAAGAGCCCGCGCTCGGGTCGGAGCTCGGAGGGAACGTTGTCCCACTTGTCCCCGCCTACCGCGCCGAGGAGCACGGAATCGCTGTCCTTGCAGACGTTCAGGGTCTCGTCCGGGAGCGGAACGCCGAACTTGTCAATGGCGCACCCACCCATATCGACGTAGGTGAAGGTGAATTTGTGTCCGAAGACCTCCGCGGTCTTTTTGAGCACCTCGACGGCGCTGTCCACGATTTCGGGACCGATACCGTCCCCGCGAATGGTCGCAATCTTTAAGTTCATCGAATGTCGCCCTCCTGTTTCAAAAGATTGATGAGCCCGCCCGCAGAGACGATCTTCTGCACGAATTCCGGGAAGGGCTGCGAGCGGTAGCGCTCCCTTCCGTTCACGACGATTTCCCCGGTGTCGAAATCGATTTCAACGTCGTCGCCCTCTTTGATTTTGTCCGCCTCGGGAATGACGAGGATGGGAAGCCCGATGTTGATGGCGTTGCGATAGAAGATGCGCGCGTAGGACTTCGCGACGACGCAGGAGATTCCGCTGTACTTGATCGCAAGCGGCGCGTGCTCCCGGCTCGAACCGCACCCGAAGTTTTCCCCGCCGATCATGACGTCTCCCTGTTTGACCCGGGAGGCAAAGGTCGGGTCAATGTCCTCCATACAGTGGCTTTTCAGGGTCTCTTCCGTAAAGCTGTTTAAGTATCTCGCGGGGATGATGACGTCGGTGTCGATGTTGTCCCCGAATACGATGGCGTTTCCTTTGACTTTCATGACAAACCTCCTATAAAACGGGTCTTGTAATGCGTCCGCTGACGGCGCAGGCGGCGCAGGTGAGGGGGGAGGCAAGATAGACTTCGCTGTCCGCCGCGCCCATTCTGCCCACGAAATTGCGGTTGGTGGAGGAGACGCATTTCTCCCCGTTTCCGAGGATTCCCATGTGCCCGCCCAGACAGGGACCGCAGGTGGGAGTGGAGACGAGCGCGCCCGCCTCGATGAAAATTTGAATCAGTCCTTCCTCGATGGCTTGCAGATAGATTTTCTTGGTCGCGGGGAAGATGATGGTGCGCACCTTGACCTTCCTGCCCTTCAAATATTTTGCGGCGGCGCGCAGATCCTCGATTCTGCCGTTGGTACAGCTTCCGATGACAACTTGGTCGATGTCGATGGGGGGGAGCTTTTCAATTTCGTCAAAAGTCTTTGTGTTCTCGGGGAGATGCGGGAACGCGACCACCGGGGAAAGCTCGGAGAGGTCGATTGTAATTTCTCTCGCATATTCCGCGTCGGCGTCCGCCGTAAGGATCTCAAAGCTCCTGTCCGTGACGTTTTTGAGGTATTCGCGGGTAATATCGTCCACCTCGAAGATTCCGTTCTTTGCGCCCGACTCGATCGCCATGTTGCAGATGGTGAACCGGTCGTCCATATTGAGGTGTTTCACCCCCTCCCCGACGAACTCGAGACTCATATAGTTCGCGCCGTTGACGCCGATTTTGCCGATGAGGTGCAGAATAACGTCCTTGCCCGAAACGACCTCGGAGGGCTTTCCGACAAGGTTGACCTTGATTGCCTCGGGAACCTTGAACCACGCCTTGCCCGAGAACATGCCGCTCGCCATATCCGTCGAGCCGATGCCCGTGGAGAACGCGCCGAGCGCGCCGTAGGTGCAGGTGTGGCTGTCCGCGCCGATCATGCAGGTGTAGGGGAGCGCGAGTCCCTTCTCGGGCAGGAGCGCGTGCTCGATGCCCATGTCCGCCACGTCGAAGAAGTTTTTAAGCTTGTGCTTTTTGGCGAAATTGCGGCAGACGATGCACTGATTGGCGGACTTGATGTCCTTGCAGGGCGTGAAGTGGTCGAGGACAATGACGACCTTTTCGGGGTCAAAGACCTTCGGAAATCCCGCTTTCTCGAATTCCGAGATGGCGACGGGGCTTGTGATGTCGTTGCCCATGACGATGTCGAGGTTGCAGAAGATGAGTTCTCCCGCCTTGACAGAGGGTTTCCCCGCGGCTCTCGCGAGAATTTTCTGTGTCAGTGTCATAATCTTTTCTCCTTTTTATGTGTTCAGCCGGAGATAGTACTCCAGACTGTCGGATAGCGCGATAAAACTTGCGTGTACGACGTCCTCGGAGACGCCGACGGTGGACCAGCTCTCTTTGCCGTCCGTGGAGGAAATGAGCACGCGGACGCGGGCGGCTGTGGTATTTTCGGGATTGATGACACGCACCTTGTAGTCGGTGAGCGAAACCCGATGCAGGGCGGGATAGAAAGCGTACAGCGCGCCCTTTAAAGCCTTGTCGAGCGCGTTGATAGGTCCGTCCCCCTCCGCGGCGCAGAGGGTGGGTTTCCCGTCCACCCGCGCCTTGACGACGGCGGTCGCGGCGACGCCCTCGATTTCGGGCTGTTCGGAGATGGTCTTAAAGCTCACAAGCTCGAAAAAGGGTTTGTAGTCCCCGAAGAGTTTTGCTAGACGTAGGAGAAAACTCGCCTCCGCGGTCTCGAAGGCGTACCCCTCGAGTTCGGCTCTCTTGAGTTCGTCCCGCACCTTGGCGAGTTTCTCTTCGGAGTCCGCGTAGGGCGTGCCCTTCAGCTTTTCGCGGAGCACGCTCCTTCCCGAAATCTCGGAGAGCGCAAAGTGCCTGTCGTTTCCCACCGCCTCGGGCGGGATATGCTCGAAGGCGGAACGCGCCTTCAATACGCCGTCCGCGTGCATGCCCGCCTTGTGCGTAAACGCCGCGCTCCCCACGTAGGGCAGATTGTCGGGCATGACGAAGTTGGAAATCTCGTAAATCTTGCGCACCGAAGAGGTGAGCGCCTCCAGCCGAAGCCCGGGAATTTCGCACCCGAGCTTGAGGACGAGGGAGGGGAGAAGAGCGGAGAGATTGGTGTTTCCGCACCGTTCCCCGAACCCGGTCAGCGTGCCCTGCACGTGCGCGCAGCCCGCCTTGACCGCGGCGATCGAGACCGCCACCGCGCACCCCATGTCGTCGTGCGCGTGGATGCCGAGAACCGCGTCGGGGAATGCTTTTGCCGTCTCCCCGACAATGCGGTACACCTCTTCGGGAAAGCTCCCGCCGTTGGTGTCGCAGAGACAGAGGATGTCCGCGCCCGCGCTCTTTGCCGCGCCGAGCGCGGCGAGCGCAAAGTCCGGGTTTTCCCGATACCCGTCGAAATAGTGTTCCGCGTCAAAGATGACCTTCTTTCCCGCCGCCTTTAAGAATGCGACCGAATCGGCAATCATGCGAAAATTCTCCTCGGGCGGACAGCGCAGAATGTTCTCCGCGTGGAAGGCGGAGCACTTGCCGAAGATACAGACGGTGGGCGCGCCGCATTCCGCGAGCAGGGCGAGCCCGGAATCCTCTTCCGCCTCGGTATTCTTTCGGCAGGTGCTCCCGAAGGCGGCGAGCCTGTCGCTCCGCACCTCCGCGAAAAACGCGGCGTCCTTCGGATTCGAACCGGGATTTCCCGCCTCCACAAAGTCGATGCCGAGCGCCTCGAGCGTGAGAAGAACCGCCCGCTTGTCCTCGAGGGAGAAATTGACGTTTTTGCCTTGACAGCCGTCCCGCAGGGTGGTGTCGAGCACGGAAATCCGCCGATTGAGTGCCGTACTCATTCCCCTGTGCCCGCGCCGAGAGACGCGTCCTCCGCGAGATCCTTGTACCGTCGCAATACGCCGGATATGTCCTTTTCATCCACGTGCAGACGGCGCTTGCGCTGTTCGAGTTCCTTTCCCGAAAGTTTGACGGAGATGCGCGCCTTGCGCAGGTCGATTTCGACGACGTCGTCGTCCCGGAGTACAGCGAGGGGATTGGAGCCGTAAGCCTCGGGGGAGACGTGGCAGACGTTGAGCCCCTCGGCGTCGCTCGCGATTCGTCCGTCGGTGACCGTCGCGACCTTCCCCGAAAGTCCCGCCTTTTTGAGCGCGGCGAGGAAGGGCGTGATCTCCCGCATACCCGGACCCCCTTTGGGACCCTCGAACCGGACGACGGCGACGTCCCCTTCCCGAAGCGTGCCGCCGCTCGCGGCAAGCGCAGCGTCCTCGACGGAATCGAATACCCGCGCCGGACCCGAAAATACTGTCATGGGGTCGAGTCCCGCCCGGCGCACGACCGCGCCGTTTTCCGCGAGATTGCCCTGTAAAATGAGCAGTCCGCCGTATTTTTCATAGGGATTCGCGGGCGTGTGCAGGACGTTTTGATTCGTGATTTCGCACTTGCCATAGACTTTCGCGAGGGTCTTGCCCGTCGCGGTGAGCGCGGTGCCGTCCAAAAGTTTTGCGGCGAGCAGCGCGGCAATCGCCGCGCCCGTTCCCCCCGCGGCGTCGAGCGCCCGCAAGGGGACGCGGACGTCCGCGAGCAGGGGAGTCTTTGCCGAAATCTGATTGAGAATTTCGGGCTTTAAAAATTTCTCGAAGTTGAACCCGAGCGCCCTGCCGATCGCAAGGAGGTGCAAAAGGGTGTCGGTGGAGGGGAGAACCGCCATATTGAGCGCAATCGCGTTTTTGAGCGCGGCGAGGGTGATGACCCTGCGCGGGGCGAGCTGATGCTTGACCGCCTCCATGACCGCCTCGCCCGTCCGCCGGGCGAGCGCCCTGCGCTCCGTCGTGTCCCCGGGCAGGGTGGAATTCCCGGGCAGGGAAAGCCCGAGCGCCTCGACCGCGAGGTTCATGCTCTCGGGCATACCGCCGCAGTTGCCCTCCGCGCATCCGGCGCACCTGCTCCCGTTCCCGACGATGAGTCCGGGGACTCCCGCGCGGATGAGCCCGAGCACCATGCCCGCGACGGTCATGCCGCAGGACCCGAGACAGACCGCGCCGTCCAGCGCGTGCGCGGCGGCGAGGGTCTCGACCGCGTCCGCGGTCAGCTCCCGGGAGGGGAGCGAAAACTTCGCGCCGTGGTGTCCGTTTGCAAGCCCCGCGCACACCGAGGAGAGGGGCAGAACGACGGGCGTGCCCCCCTTGTCGATGATGCCCCGGGAGACCGCCGCCTCGAGTTCCCGCAGACCTCTGTGCCCGGTCATGAGCGGATTGTAGGCGGAAATGACCCCGATAAAAGGTTTTTTGATGTCCTCGTCGAAATACCCCGCGGCGCGCAGGATTTCTCTCTGCGGCTCGTTGTCGAAACTTTCGGCAAAATTGCTCATAGCCCTTCTCCTTTTTCTCCCAAAGTATTGTCCCCTCTCTGCAGCGCACAGGAACCCGTCCTTGCGAGCTCGAGGATATTGTGCTCCTTGACGACCTCGACAAAGGCGTTGATTTTTTCGGAATCCCCCGTCAGCTCGAAGATGACGGAGCGGGGTGAGAGGTCGATGGTCTTTGCCTTGTAGATTTTCGCAACCTCGAGGAGCTGTCCCCGCTTTTCGGCGGGCGCCTCGAGCTTGACGAGCAGAAGTTCGCGCTCAATGAGGTGTTCGTCGAGGACGCGCAGAGACTTGACGTCGATCTGTTTCTGTAACTGCGCGGTAATCTGCGTCAAAATAAGGTTGTCTCCGCGCACGACGACGGTCATGCGGGAGTAATCGCGGTTTTCGGTCTCGCAGACGGTCAGACTGTCGATGTTGTACCCCCGCCGCGCGATGAGTCCGGAGATTCGGGTGAGAACGCCCGAGCGGTTATCGACGAGCATGGAGATGATAAATTTCTGAATCATGACAGCCT
Source organism: uncultured bacterium (assembly GCA_905215695.1). GTDB lineage: Bacteria > Bacillota > Clostridia > Christensenellales > HGM11417 > CAJMQN01. Next base: position 237,846 of record CAJMQN010000002.1, on the reverse strand, counting down.
CCCGGTCAAAAAGTCGATGACGAGCGGAGAATCCGCGCCCCGGCGGGACGCGAGGAGTTCCGCGAGCCGCGCGGGGTCGTCGGTGCGTTCGGCGGGAATGCCGAATCCCCTTGCGACCGCGGCAAAATCGGTCTCAACGCCGTCGGTCTCGAAAATTCTGCCCCCGAACCTGATTTCCTGTAGCCTGCGCACCATGCCAAGCGAGCGGTTGTTGCAGACGACGACGGTGAGGGGCAGCCTGTACCGCGCGACGGTGACGAGCTCCGAAAGGTTCATGCGGAAACTTCCGTCCCCGGTGATGAGCGCGGTGGGTTTGCCGTTCGCGAGGTACGCGCCCATCGCGCCCCCGAGCCCGAACCCCATTGCGCCCAGCCCGCAGCTCGAGACGAATTTGTCCCCGGGCAGAAAGGGAAAGTTTTTCGCGGCGAACACCTGATGAAATCCGACGTCCGTCGCAAGGTTGATTTGCTCACCCAGCCCGCGCAGGCTCTCGAGCGCCTCCGCGAGCGCTTGGGGAAATTCCCCGTCCCAGCCCTGTTCCATCTCCGCGGATTCCGTCCAGTCCGTCGCGCGAAAGCCGACGAGTTCCCGAACGAGCCGCGCAAGAAAATCCCCGGCGTCCCCGCAGACCGCGAGCGCGGGGGGGACGTTCTTTCCGAGTTCGGCGCGGTCGAGATCGACGTGAATGACGGCGCGTCTGCCGATATTGGGCAGGGCGTTTGTGACCCGATCCGAAAACCGCGTGCCGACCGCGAGCAGGAGGTCGCACTCCGAGACCGCCCGGTTCGCGCGCGCGTCCCCCCAAAGCCCGACCATGCCGACGCGGGTGGAAAGCCCGCCTGCGGCGGCACAGGCGGTCATGGTGTGGCAGACGGGAATCCCCGTCGCGGAGACAAACGCTTTGAGCGCCTCTCCCGATACGCCGCCCCCCGCGAGGAGAAGCGGACGCTTTGCGGCGGACAGGAGCTGCGCCGCCCCGCGCACCTGTTCGTCCGTGGCGCAGGGCGGGGGAAGAACCGCCTTTTTGAGCCCCCGGACATCCGCTCTGCCCGTCAGGACGTCGTGGGGAAGGTCGATAAGGACAGGACCCTTTCTCCCGCTCTCGGCGATTTCAAAGGCGCGCACAACGGTTTCCTCGAGTTCGGAGACGTCATGTACGATAAAGTTGTGTTTGGTGACGGGCATGGTAATGCCCGTGATGTCAACTTCCTGAAAGTTGTCCTTGCCGAGAATGGCGAGGGGAACGTTTCCCGTAATTGCAACGAGGGGAACGGAGTCCATATAGGCGCAGGCGATGCCGGTGACGAGGTTGGTCGCGCCCGGACCCGAGGTGGCGAGGACGACGCCGGCTCTGCCCGCGGCGCGGGAAAAACCGTCCGCGGCATGGCAGGCGTGCTGTTCGTGGCAGGTCTCGAAGTGCCGAATTTTGCCCGATGATGCATATAATTCATCATAGACGTCGAGAACATAACTGCCGGGGTAGCCGAAAACGGTATCGACTCCGCATTCCGCCAGTGTTTTTACAAGAATCCTGCTTCCTTTCCGCATAATAGGGTATATATATTTTACTTGATTCGCTCTCCGATGTCAAACGGGCGAGACAAAAAGCGAAAACTTTTCGCGAAAAAAGGAAGATTTGGGAAAAAGGGTTGAAATCTTACCGAAAAAAGGGTATAATCATACACGGAAGGAGTAATTTTTTATGAAATTTGAGCTGTTGCACCCAAAGGACCAGCTCGTCATGATGATGGACCGCATCTACCGGTACGGTCTGACGACGACGAGCGGGGGAAATATCTCGATTTTGGACGGGGACGGAGACATCTGGATCACGCCCGGCGGAATCGACAAGGGTTCGCTGACGCGGGAGGACATCGTCTGCGTCAAGCCGGACGGAAGCGTGCTCTCCAAGCACAAGCCGTCGGTGGAGCTTCCCTTCCACAAGCTCGTCTATGAGACCCGTCCGGACGTGCGCTGCGTCCTGCACGCGCATCCGCCCGCGCTCGTCTCCTACAGTCTTTTGCGCAAGGCGCCGGACACCCGAATCATCGCCAATGCGGAAATCGTCTGCGGCAAAGTGGGCATCGCGGGCTACGAAATCCCCGGCTCCATGAAGCTCGGCAAGAATATCGCCAAGGAATTCAAAGCGGGCAGAAACGTGGTGATGATGGACAATCACGGGGTCGTGGTGTGCGGCAACGACATCTTCGAGGCGTTCAAGCGTTTCGAGACCCTCGAGTACTGCGCCAAGCTCGACATCAAGTCGAATATTTTGGGGAAAGCCGTTCCGCTGACCGAGGACCAAATCGACATCGCGCGCAACCGCCGTCTCGCCGATTTGTCCGAATTCATTCCGAGCGAGCACGGCTCGGCGGAACGCGAGGCGCGCAGGGAAATGGCGGATTTCGTCAAACGCAGCTACCGCCAGCACCTGTTTACAAGCACGCAGGGCACGATTTCGGTGCGTCTCGGTCCCGACAGCTTTTTGATTACGCCGCACAACGTGGACCGCTGTTACCTCGAACCCGAGGACATCGTGCGCATCGACCACGGCTGGCGCGAGGCGGGCAAAATCCCCTCCAAGAGCGTCCTCGTGCACAAATCCATTCTCGAAAATCACCCCGAAATCAATTCGGTCATCATCGCGCATCCGACCAACGTCATGGCGTTTGGTATCACGCGGAGCGAAATCGATTCCCGCACGATTCCCGAGAGCTATATCAACATGCGGCGGGTACAGACGCTTCCCTTCGGAACCCTGCACAGACAGCCCGAAAAGGCGTCCGAACTTGCGAGCCTTTCGAGTCCGGTCGTGGTGGTGGAGAATGACGCGGTGCTCGTCGTCGGCTCCTCGCTGTTAAAGGCGTTCGATACGCTCGAAGTCGCGGACTTCACGGCGGACACGCTGATGCAGTCCCGTCTCATCGGCAAAGCCGTGCCCATTTCGGACAAGGAAGTCGAGGACATCGAAAAAGCATTCCATTTGAAATAAAAAACCAAGGAGATAATGAGCAATGTTACTGGGTTTTGTAGAATTTTTGCAAGCGAATTGGATTTGGCTGACGCTGGGTCTCATCATCGTAATCTGTATCATCGTGCTCCTCTGCACGGACAAGAAGGACGCACCCAAGAATACCGAAGAGCCGCAGAACGCGGATTCGGAGATTCCCGAACCGGGGCAGGAAGAAAAAACCGCGCCCGAAGAGGAAATTCTGCCCGAAGAGGAAAATGTGACTGTCGAGCCCGAACCCGAGCCGGAAGAGGAATCCGCGCCCGTTTCGGAATCCGAACCCGCACCCGCATTTGAGGAAGAGCCTGCTCCCGAACCGGAGGAAGAGCCTGCGCCCGTGTCCGAACGTCCCGAGGAGGAGACGCCCGCCGAGCCCGAACCCGAGCCGGAGGTGGACGAGGACGACCACAACGACGTGGAAGTCCGTCACCCCGACGCGAAGAAGTCCGAGAGCGGTTACCGCGTGGTATATGACCGCGAGACCTTCACTTGGGTGGTCAAGAAGGACAACAACACGCGCGTGACCCGCCGCGTCAAGACCAAAAAAGAGGCGCTCGAGATTGCAAAGGAGCTTTCAAAGCGGCAGGACGTCAACATGACGGTGCACAAAAAGGACGGAAAGTTCCAAAAAAAGCAGAAGTAAAAGAGAGAAAAAACGCCCGTTCCCGATATTCGGGGGCGGGCATCTGTTTAAAATCTCACATATTGCCGTATAAATACATAAAATGAACGTAAAAGACAACAAGGAGTGACCATGAGAAAGATCATATCAGTCGTAGGCGACGCCTGGATTGATGAAAACAGCGACAAATACCGTATGGCGTTTGAGATGGGAAAAGCGCTTGTGGACGCGGGCTACCGCGTCGCGTCGGGCGGATTGGGGGGCGTCATGCAGGCGGCGTTCCGGGGCGCGCACGCCTCCGAAAAGTATCGGGAAGGGGATACGATCGCGATCCTTCCGCAGTTCGACGAACGCCTCGCAAACGAGTGCGCGGACATTGTGATTGCGACGGGTCTCGACCTGTTCCGAAACGTCATCGTCGGAAACTCCGAGGCGGTCATTGTGGTCGGCGGCGGCGCGGGCACGCTCTGCGAGGTCTCGAGCGCGTGGGCGCAGCTCCGCATGATTGTTTCCTTCAAGAACGTGGAGGGTACGAGCAAAAAGGTAGCGGACACCTGTATCGACCACCGCAAGCGTTATCCCTTCGACGACCGCTGTTACGGCGTGGAGTCGGCGGAGGAGGCGATCGCGCTTCTTACGGAACGTCTCCCGCTCTATACGCGCCGCTATGAGGGAATTAAAGCTGTTGAACGAAACGGCTGAAAAATGCTTGTCAAAGATTTAGAAATATGCTATGATAACATCTGCAAAGTAGAATAAACGCGTCAAGTGTTGCGAAACGGGATGTTGTTCGCAAACGAAAGCGGGAAACCGCTGCGGTGTTTATTCGCGTCCGTTGCAGATATTTTCATTTTGCGAAAAGTGAAAGCTACCTTGTAATGGACCCCTTGCTTCCAAACGGAAAAAGGAGGTCATTTTTTTATGCAAACAAACGCTAAAAAAATCGCTTATGTCGCAATGTTTACCGCCTTCGGTGTGGTCGTGAACCTGTTGAGCTTTTCGGTGCCGCCCTTCGGGCGCGCGAGCTTCGTGTATCTGTTCTCGAACATCGCGGGCATCGTGCTTGGTCCTTGGCTTGGCTTTGCTTCGGGAATCTGTGCGGATCTTCTGCCCGCGCTCGTCGCACCGCAGGGTCCGTGGATGCCGCTCATTACGCTCTCAAATGGTTTGATGTGCATGATTCCGGGGCTTGTATTCCGGTATATCCCTTGGAAGAGCTTTACCGCAAAACTCGCCCTCTCCGCGGCAATCAGCCTCATTGTGTGCACGTTAGGCGTTGGAGCATGGGGTTCCGTACCCCTTTTGGATATTTACTTCCCTTCGGCTGTCGCGTTGGGGGAGAAGTACGGAATCACGAGTCCATTTTTGATGCTTGCATTTTCGAAACTGTTGACGCAGCCGTTTTGGATTGTGGTTAATTGCCTTCTGACGAGTCTTGTCTATGTGCCGATTCGGAAGTTTTCAGAGCAAAAAGTAAGAAAATAGAGGAATAAAGAAAGAACAGCAGGTCGATTACCTGCTGTTCTTTCTATTTTTAGGGAAAAAGATGAGAAAAATTTAATTTTCACGAGCCAGGGGGGAAGGCTCGGAAAATCCGGATGAAGTTTATGGCTTTATTATATTCGGGGATTGTGAAAACCGTATGAAAAGAAGGTGTAGATTTTGAAAATAATTCGGACAAGCCGCAGGGCTTGTCCGTTTGTCTAATCTTTGAGCAATTCATCGGTGGAGATTCCGAAGAAATCCGCTATTTTGACAACCATATCGAGGCACGGGTCATTGATACCTACCTCCCAGTTGGAGACGGTACGTTGATTGACGCCGAGTTTACGACCGAGCTGTTCCTGCGAAAGGCTGCCCATTTCCCGAAACTCATGTAAATTTTTACCGAGCGTATTCTTCTGCATACCGCTATTTTATCCAAATAACATATTTTTACAAAAATCAAATATAACTCCATGTTACCCGAAACTCGGCTAAAACGGTTGACGTACCCGATATTCGGGTGATACAATACCGAAAAAGGGGAGGTTTTCGTACATGGAAGAGGAGACGCGCGAGGACCGGAAGGAAAACCGCAAAAAGTACGCGGAATTGAACCGGATGTGGATGGCGCATCGGTTGGAAGAGATAGAATTTGAATTGGAATTGACGCCGGAAGAATTGGCGAAAGCTGCGGGTGTGAGCGTTGGCGCGGTGCGGAAATGGAAATCGGGAGAAGAACTGCCGAGTTTTGAGAGCATTTCGGAGCTGTGCCGGAATTTAGAGATTGGGCTTGGAGTTTTTTACAACTACCGTCCGGTGAAGGACGCATACGGAAAGGAGAAACGCAAGGAATCCGCAGATTTTTTGGGGCAGGTCATCAATTATCCGCTTGAGATTTTCCTGCCCAATGAAAAATAAGGCGCTTCGCTTCCGACCGTGTTATGTTCGCGGCGAGGGTCGCCGCTTACGCTTAAGCACGGTCGGTAAACAAGGATAAAAAAAGACAAGCCAATTTGGCTTGTCTTTTTTTTTGCAAAATTAGTAATCTGTTCTGCCGAGTAAATAATCTATCGGAACTTCAAAGAAATCAGCAATGGCAATCAGCATGTCAAAGTTTGGTTCACTGTTGCCGCCTTCCCAAGAAGTAATCGTTGTTCTTCCAACGCCGAATTGCTTTCCGAGTTCAGCTTGCAATAAATTTTTCTCTTCCCGCAATTCTTTTAAGCGTTTCGCAAATAAATTCATAAGTTTATTTTATGTCAAGTCAAGAAATTTGACTTGACAAGTCGAGAATCTTGACTTAAAATGGAATTATGGAATATGTCGATGATACAGAAGAAACCGAGGAAGAGTCCGAAGGCGAAAATGAGGGGTATTCCCCAAAATCTCCGCCCAATCAAACCTATCTTCTCACCGAATCGAAGTGCGAGTTTGAATAAAACTTCGGACTATTTTTTCTTTGTACAGTCAACGAGGATTTTGGTAATTTTATCGCAGGCGTTTTGGGTGTCGTATTTGCGCATATTTTCGACGAGCCGGGGTTTTTCGCGGCGGAGCTTGGAGACCGAGCTGACGAAGTGCGCGGCGTCCTCCTGAAAGAGCACGAGCGCAAGCCCGAGTTTTTCAAAATATTTGGCGTTTTCAATTTGGTCTCCGCGCGAATTTCCCTTCGGCAGGGGAACGAGCAGGGCAGGCTTTTGGAGAAACGCGATTTCGTTGATGGTATTTGACCCGGCGCGTGAAACAATACACTCCGCCGCGGCGTAATAGTCCTCCATATGGTCGCAGAATTCCGCCTGAAAATATCCCTTTTTCCGAATCGACGGGTCGAGATTTCCCCGCCCGCAGAGGTGCAGAACGTCAAATTCTTCGAGGAGCTCGTCGAGGTGTTTTCGGACGAGTTCATTGAGAAATTGCGCCCCGAGGCTTCCGCCCGTGACGAGCAGAATCGCGCGGTTCCCCTCGAACCCGCACTCGGCGAGGGTTTTGGATTTTTTGCCGAACGCGAGTTCCCGCCGAATGGGAGTTCCCGTAAAAATTCCGTTCGGGAGCGTGCGCGCGATATCCGAAAACGCCGTGCACACATAGTCGGCGTAATTTTTGGAAAGTTTATTTGCAAGCCCGAGGGTCATATCCGATTCGTGAATCACGACGGGAATCCCGAGCCGATGCGCGGCGATGACGACGGGAAGTCCGACGTAGCCGCCCTTTGAAAAGAGTACGTCCGGACGCTGCTCCTGCAGAATTTTTTTGGATTCCCGCACGGCTTTGTGAAGTTTGAAGGGAATACAGAGGTTGGAAAGCGTGAGCTTTCTCTCGAGTTTTACCGTGGGAATTTCAAAAAAAGGCAGGTCGCGAACAAGTTTTTTTTCCATGCCGCCTCCGCCGATGTAGAGAATTTGGTCAAAGTGTTTTTTTAAGGAAGGCAGAAGGGCAAGATTGGGCATGACGTGTCCCGCCGTCCCGCCGCCCGTGAGCGCAATTTTCATGGCGATTCTCCTTGGAAACGTAAATCATTTTTGAAAATTTCCTGTCCGCGCCGCTACAGCCGTGCCCGGTTCGGAAACCTACACTCTATTTTATGGAAAAATAAGCGAAAATATTTGAAAAAGAAGGAGAAATCAAACTTTCGTCGAAATATAATAAATGTGAGCGAAGGCTCTCCGGAGGATTTCATGAAGGAAACCACCTATCGGAAAGAGGAAATGTTTTTAAGTCCCTACGCCTGCAAGTCCGAGGACACCAAGGGCAGACGGCGCGCAGAGGAACCCTGTCCCATGCGGACGGATTTTCAGCGCGACCGGGACCGCATCATTCATTCCAAGAGTTTCCGGCGTTTGAAGAATAAGACGCAGGTTTTTCTGTCGCCGGAAGGGGATCACTACCGCACGCGCCTGACGCACACGCTCGACGTGTCGCAGATTGCGCGGAGCATCGCGCGGAGTTTGGACTTGAACGAGGACTTAACCGAGGCGATTGCCCTCGGGCACGACCTCGGACACACTCCCTTCGGTCACGAGGGGGAGCGCGCGTTGAACAGTTTGTCCGACGGACATTTCCGGCACAACGAACAGTCCCTCCGAGTGGTGGACGTACTCGAGAATCTCAATCTCACCGAAGAGGTACGGAACGGGATTTTGAATCATCAGACGAGCGGCAACCCTTCCACCCTCGAGGGGAAGGCGGTGTGTCTCGCGGACAAGATTGCGTACGTCAATCACGACATTGACGACGCCCTGCGCGCGGGGATTCTTCGCATCGAGGAGATTCCGAAAGAGCTACTCGAGGTGCTCGGCAGGACGAGTCGGGAAAGAATCAACAGCATGATTTCCTCGATTTACCGCGCGAGCCGCGGACAGCCGCAGGTGAAAATGGAGCAGGAATTTTTCGACGCGACCTATCGCATGCGGGATTTTCTCTTCGAGCGCGTGTATTTCGACAACGCCGCAAAGGACGAGGAAAAAAAGGCGCGGCTCATGATAGAGACCCTGTTTCATCATTTGGACAAGCACCCCGAACTGCTCCCGGAATTTTTCCGCGGCATGCTGGAGCGGGACGGAAAGACGACGGTTCTGTGCGACTTTATCTCGAGCATGTCCGACCGCTACGCGGTACACTTTTTCGAGAGTATCTTTGTTCCGCGCAGTTGGAAATTGGATTCGCATATTTAAGGAGAAAGTATTTGACGACAAAGGGCGGATTCGGCGCCGAGTTTATCGAGGAGCTGAAGGCAAAAAACGAAATAGTGGACGTTATTTCGAGATACGTGCCTCTCGAGAAGAAGGGTAGAAACTTCTGGGGCAGGTGTCCGTTTCACCATGAAAAAACGCCCTCCTTTTCGGTCAACCAGTCCGACCAGTACTACCACTGTTTCGGCTGCGGCGTGTCCGGCGACGTCATCAAATTCGTGCAGGAGATGGAGTCCTGCGACTTTTTGGAGGCGGTGCGCCTCCTCTGCGGTTGGGCGGGCATGCAGATGCCCGAGCTCCGCGAAAACACGGGTCTCATCGCCGAGCAGAAGAAAAAGAAGGAACGCCTTTTAAAGCTCATGCGCGACTGCGCGAAATTCTATTTTTCCGCGCTCATGAGCGAAACGGGTCGCCCCGCCCAGCAGTACCTCGCAAAGCGCGGCGTAACGCGGGAGATGATTGTGCGGTTCGGTCTCGGATACTCCCCGGACTTCGGGGCTGTCGTCGAACATCTCAAAAAGCTCGGGTACTCGCCCGACGAGCTTGTCGATGCGGGGGTAGCCGTCCGCAAGAACGAGAGCGGGAGAATCTATGACGCGCTCTTCGGCAGGCTGATTTTTCCCCTGCAAAATACATACGGCGACGTGATCGGGTTCGGCGGACGATTGCTCGAAAAATCGGACTTCGCCAAGTACAAGAACACCGGCGATACCCTTCTCTTCGACAAGAAACGCAACCTCTACGCGGTCAACCTGTTGAAAAAGCTCAAACAGGAAAAGGGCTTTGACAGCGTGATTGTCGTGGAGGGCTATATGGACACCATCGCCCTCCAGCAGGCGGGCTTTCAAAATGTTGTCGCGAGCATGGGCACCTCGCTCACCAAGGAGCAGGCGCGGCTCTTAAAGCGGTTCACCGAGCGCGCCTACATCTGTTACGACGGGGACGCGGCAGGGCAGAAGGCAACCATTCGGGGGCTTGATATTCTCAAATCCGAGGGACTCGAGGTCAAAGTGGTCTCCATGCCGGACGGTTTGGACCCGGACGAGCTGATTCGCGACCGCGGACCGGACGCCTACCGACAGGCGCTCGAGGGCGCCCTGCCCCTTGTTGACTTCAAGCTCCGCACCCTGAAGAAATTTTACGATTTGAAGGGCTATGACAAGCGCGCGTTTATCCGCGCCGCGCTCAAGGTGGTCGCGGAAATCGAAAATTCGACGGAACAGGAGGACTGTCTCAAGCTCCTGCGGAGCGAAACGGGTTACTCGCTCGACTCGCTCAAACGCGACCTCGAAAACGCGGGCGCGCCCGAATCCCCGCCCCTTCCGCGGGAGGAGGAGCCCCGCCCGGAGGAGAACGCGGACGGAAAGGCGATTCGGTTTCTCCTGTGTTTCTATCTCGGCGGAAGAGGAGACCCCGCGCGGTTCGCCTCCCTTGCCCGACACGTGCCGGAGGGCGTGCCCAAGACGGTTTACGACTATATCTCCGCAAACCTGCGGGAGGGAAAGCCGCTTGCGCCTTCGATGCTCTTCGAGCTTGTGGAGGACGCGGATTTTCCGGAAGTGACCCGGATTCTGACCGCGGCGGACAGTTTGAAGGAGGAGGAGCGCGCGCCCTTCTACGAGGACTGTATGCGGCGATTCGAGAGGGAGGATCTCGAGGCGGAAGTGCGGCGGCTGACGGCGGCGTTCGAATCCGAACGCGATTTGATAAAAAGAAAGGAAATTGCAAAAAACTTACAGGAGCTGAGTTTAAAGCTCGGCGGAAAGTAGCGGAAAACCAAAAGAGGATATCGAATGTTTACGGAACAGCAACTGAATGATTTTATCGCACAAATGATTGTCAACTGCAAGGCGCAGGGCAACGTCATCACGATGGACGACCTGTTCGACAAATCGGAGAAATACGATTTAGATCCCGAACAGATGGAAACAATCTATAAAAAGCTCGCGGACAGCGGAATCCGAATCCTGAACGAAGTGGATTTCGAGAGCGACAAGGACTATCTCGACAAGATTTTGAGCGAGATCAGCATTGACGACCCCGTGAAGATGTACTTAAAGGACATCGGAAAGGTTCCGCTTCTGCTTCCCGAGGACGAAATCGAGCTTGCCAAGAAGATGATTGACGGGGACGAGTACGCGAGAAAGCGTCTGTCCGAGGCAAACCTCCGTCTTGTGGTTTCGATTGCCAAGCGTTACGTGGGGCGGGGCATGCTCTTTCTCGATTTGATTCAGGAGGGCAATCTCGGACTCATGAAAGCGGTTGAAAAGTTCGACCACACAAAGGGTTTCAAATTTTCGACCTACGCGACTTGGTGGATTCGGCAGGCAATCACGCGCGCGATTGCGGATCAGGCGAGGACGATTCGAATCCCCGTTCACATGGTGGAGACCATCAACAAGCAGATTCGCGTCTCCCGTATGCTGTTGCAGGAGTACGGCAGAGAGCCGACTCCGCAGGAGATTGCGGAGAAGATGGGGGTGTCCGAAGAGCGCGTCATGGAGATTCAGAAGATTGCGCAGGACCCCGTGAGTTTGGAGACTCCGATCGGCGAAGAGGACGACTCGCACCTCGGGGACTTCATCGAGGACGACAACGCGACCGCGCCGAGCGACGTTGCGGCGTTCACGATGCTCAAGGAACAACTGATCGGCGTATTGGATTCTCTGACCCCGCGGGAGGAAAAGGTTTTGCGTCTGCGTTACGGCATCGACGACGGACGCCCGCGCACCCTCGAGGAAGTGGGCAAGGAATTCAACGTGACCCGCGAGCGCATTCGTCAGATTGAGGCGAAGGCGCTCCGCAAGCTGCGGCACCCCTCGCGGAGCAAAAAACTGAAGGACTTTTTGGACTGATGAGCCGCGCATTGTCTTGTCTCTCCACCCGAATGCAGGAAATTCTCTCCGAAGTCCCGAAAAATCTGCCCGAGGGCGCGGTGCTGTGCGACGTGGGCTGCGACCACGGCATGCTCGGTTGCGCGCTCTTGGAGCGGGAACCCGGCGCGCGCGTTCTCTTTTCGGACGTGAGCGCGGAATGTCTCGAGAAGGCGAAACACCTTGCGGGGATTCTCGATTTAAACGCCCGCGCCTCGTTTTTCGTGTCAAACGGCTTTGCGCACTTGACCGCGTCAAACGCCGATTTGTCCGTTCCCGCAGACCCCTCCGCGAACGCCGTTCCGCCCGTTGACGTAGCGGTCATCGCGGGCATGGGGGGCAGAGAAATCGCTTCCATCCTGCTCGCCGCGCCGAATTCCGCGAAACTGTACGTGCTCCAGCCGATGAAGAACGCGCCCGAACTGCGCGAAGCAATCGCGCCCGCGGGTTTTGAAATTCTTACCGACCGCAAAATCACCGAAAATCATCGGATACATGACCTCTTAAAGGTCCGCTATGTCGGCGCGCCCTGCCCTTTGACGGAGAAGGAAATCAAATACGGCAAAACCAATCTGATTTCTCCCAATCCGGCATTTGTATATTGGGTGACCCGCCGCAAGGGAATGTACCAGAGCCTTCTCGCCCGGAAGGTGACGGATGAAACGCACCGAAGGGCGGCGGCGGAATTGGATGAACTGAATTCTCTGAATTTGGAGGAAGTATGACTGCCAAGGAAATCGCGGCGGCGGTAAATCGGCTTGCGCCCGAGTCTCTCTCGGCGCGGCTCGTCGCGGAATTTTCGGAATACGACAATACCGGACTTTTAATTGACCCCGAATGCGGGGAAATCGAGCGGGTGCTCGTAGCATTGGACGCCGACTGCGGCGCGGTCCGCGAGGCGGTCGAAAAGGGATGCGGCATGATTGTCTCGCACCACCCCGTGATTTATCGCGGAATCAAATCCTTACTCCCCTCGGACGGCGAGCAGAAAAACTATCTGACGCTCGTGCGTGCGGGCATCGCTGTGTATTCGGCGCACCTGTCCCTGGACGCGGCGAAGGAGGGAATCAACGCCTCTCTCGCGCGTGCGCTCGACCTTGCGGACGCTCGTCCGCTCTTGGACCTCGGCGAGGGTGCGGGACTGCTGTTTGCGGGGGATTTCCGGGGAAGTGTGGAGGAGCTCTGCGCCAAACTTTTCGAATTGACGGGCGCTCCGATGCGCGTCTCGCAAAACGCCGGTTCGCCCTTGCGGATAGCGGTGTTGAACGGCGGCGGCGCGGAGATATCATACATGGAGCAGGCGCGCGCAGCGGGTTGCAACACGCTCGTCTCGGGGGACGCGAAACATCACGCCTTCGTTTGGGCGAAGAACAACGGATTCAATCTCGTTGATGCGGGGCACTTTGAAACGGAACATTTTTATTTGAAACAATTTACCCGAGCGCTTGCAGAGATTTGCGCGGGGGTATCGTTTATAATGAGCGGGGAGCCTGCTCCCTACTTCATCTTTGGAGGTAAGTCATGATACAAGAACTCATCCAATATCAGGAAATCGACAGAAAACTGCGCAAAATCGAGGTTGCGCTTTCGAACTCGGAGGAGCGCAAAGCAGCGCTTGAGCGCAAAAAATACCTGACGGGCGTGGAAGATTCCGCGGCGATGCTCGAAAAGAAGGCGGAAGACCTTTTGGGTCGCTATCAAAAACTGAAGGCGACTTACGGCGACACGTTAAAGACGGTCGAGGAGTACGCAAAACTGTCCGAAACGTTGGAACAGGAGGACGAATTGGAGTATTTCGAGCGCAAAGTGGGCCAAGTGATGGATTCCCTGCGCGCGATTGAGAACGAGCTTTTGGCTGTGACCAAAGAGATGGACGAGACGGGCAAAGCGTTCGTGGACCTCCGCAAGAAGTTCTCTCAGGCGAAGGAGGAATTCAAGGCGTACCGCGCGAAATACGAGGCGCTGAAAAGTTCGCGCGCGCCCGAAATCGAGGCAATCAACGCGGAGCTGAAGGCTGCGGCGAAGTCCGTCCCGCCCGAATTTATGGAGAAATATTTGAGAAAGCGCAAGGACAAAATTTTCCCTGTGCTTGTGCCCCTGAATGCGGAATCCTGCGGGGGGTGCAGTATGCAGATTTCGCTGAACCAAATGAACAAGCTGAAGAAGGAAGGATACATCGAGTGCGAAAATTGCCGCAGGGTAATTTACCTGAATTAGGTTGACAAAATCGGAACCTTGTGGTAGTATAAAATAAAAATTTGGCAAAGCCGTCGAAAGGCGGTGACGCAAAGCTCAAGAGCCCGACCGGGAGGCGTCCCGACAGGCAGTCAGTTGCAGATGGACCGGGATTTTAATTCCGTAATCCCGGCTCCATTTATAAAGAAACCGTCGTTTCCAGTACCCCCGGAGACGACGGTTTCCCTTTTTCGACAAAATTTGCCAAAAAGGTTGACACGAAAAGAGGAAAGTATTAAAATAAAAATACGGAAAGGTGTACGAATTTGTAGGAATTCGAAAAAAGAAAAATGTCCTGCTTTTTCTAAAAAGACAGGACATTTTGAAAGTTTTTGAGTATGTTCAAAAAGGTACACTTTTTCAAATTTTTTAGGAAGGAGATAGAAAAATGAAGGCAAGAAAAATTGTCGGCGTGCTGCTTGCGTTCGCGCTCGCGGCGATGTGTTTCGGTTGCGGTGACGCGCCGAGCTACAGTGAGGTGGCGGAGGCAGATTATGCGAGCACGCTCGAATCCTTCGCGGACGTGACCGACGAAGTCGTCGAGGGCAAGGGCTTTGGCTACGAGCTGAAGATGAAAATGACGATGACTTATGAGGGGGTGACGACGGAGACCGAGGCAACGGGCAAATTCGTATTCGATGCGGAAGGAAAGATGTCCGCGGCGGCAGAAAGCAAAGCAAAGTCCGCGGGAGTAGAGCAGAATGCGAAGGTCTATGTTGACGACCAATATCTGTATATGGATGTCCCTGCGGAGCTGTCTGAAATGTTCGGCGGAAAGTCCAAGGTCAAGATCAGTATGGATTTCGGTGAAGATATTGTAGGGGAGTATGATGTGCTGGAAGAGGTGCTTGATATGATTACTGCAACGGATGCTTCGGACATCGGCAAGCTCGAGGTTTCGGGCAAGGCGGGCGAGACGCGTTGGCTGAAGATTACGAAAAAGCTTGAAGAGGGAGAGATCCGCGAGCCTTCGTATATGGAATTGAAAGTCGATAAGGACAACAAATTCCAGTCTGTCAAAATGGTGATGGTTGAAGGGGAAAGCATGGTGGAATATGAAATGAAGCGCTTTACGGGTAAGGTAACCCTGCCGGATTTGAGCGCTTACGAGGAGTTTGACCCCAGCTCGATGATGGGCTAAAATAAACCCGATAAGAACCGGAATCCAAGGATTGGGATTCCGGTTCTTTTTTTGCCCAAAATTCCGTATAGTGGCAGTAGAAAAATGCCCGAATTAGATTGCAAACATTTTAAAACTTTGGTATAATAACTGTAATTGTTAATTTTTTAACCGGAAAGTTAATTTTTTAACATAGTTGTTCGGAAAGGAGCGGAAAACATGAGCAAACTGAAGTTGACAAAAGTCCCCTTCAAGGGCACGAAAGAGCAGGAAGACAAGCTGAAGGAAGTGCTCGACGGACTGAAAGGGAAGAAGGGCGCGCTGATGCCCGCGCTGCAAAAGGCGCAGGAGATCTACGGCTATCTTCCCATCGAAGTGCAGAAGATGGTGGCGGACGCACTTGGAATCTCCCTCGAGGACGTATTCGGGGTTGCGACCTTCTACGCGCAGTTCTCTTTGAACCCCAAGGGGGAAAATAAGATCGGCGTCTGCCTCGGAACCGCCTGCTACGTCAAGGGTTCGGGGGACATTTTCGATAAATTTAAGGAACTTTTGGGCATCGAAGGCGGCGACATCACGCCGGACGGGCGTTTTTCGCTGGACGCGACGCGCTGCATCGGCTGCTGCGGTCTCGCGCCCGTGATTACGGTCAACGAAAACGTCTATGGCAAACTGACCGCCGCGGACGTCGCGGGTATCCTCGCGCAGTATAAATAATCATTTGGAGAATCTCGAATGAAAATCGGTAAAATTGCGGAGATTCTCGGCGGCGAAGTCCTGTGCTGCCGGGAGAATCTGGACCGTGAGGTCGTATCGGCGTGCGCGTCGGACATGATGAGCGACGTACTTGCATTTGTCAAGGACCAAGCGGTGCTCGTGACCGGACTGTGCAACCCGCAGGTGATCCGCACAGCCGAAATGATGGACATGGTCTGCGTGGTATTCGTGCGCGGCAAACAGCCGGACGAGATGATGAAGAAACTCGCCGAAGAACGGGGCATCGTCTTAATCTGCGCACCCCAGCGCATGTTCGGCGCCTGTGGCATGCTGTACGCGGCAGGTCTCAAACCCGAGAAATGAGCGAAAACGGAATCCACCTCGAGTACGACGTGTCCGGCGAAAATTTTGCGTCGGCGGGCACCGCGTCCGAAGAGGTGAAGAATCATTTAAAGCGCTTGGGTATCCCGCAGGAGGACATTCGGCGGGTTGCGATTTCCATGTACGAGGGCGAAATCAACATGGTGATTCACGCCGGCGGCGGAAAAGCGCTCATAGACATCTACGTTGACCGCATCGAGATGAAACTCGTCGATCACGGCAAGGGGATCGCGGACATTTCGCTTGCGATGCAGCCGGGCTGGTCAACGGCGGACGAAGATGTGCGTTCGCTCGGGTTCGGCGCGGGAATGGGACTTCCCAACATGAAGAAATATACCGACGAATTCGATATCGAGAGCGAGGTCGGAAAAGGGACCACGGTATCGATGACCATCTATTTTCAGTAGGTCGCAAGGATAAGGGGAGAGGGAAATGGATAAGAACCTGCATACGGTTATCCTGGACGCGGAGAAATGCAAGGGCTGTGTGACCTGCATGAAACGCTGTCCGACGGAGGCGATTCGGGTGCGAAACGGAAAGGCGAGCGTTCTCTATGAACGCTGTATCGGTTGCGGCGAATGCGTGCGGCTGTGTCCTTACCATGCCAAACTTGCCTCCTACGATTCCTTTGACACGATTTTTTCCTACCGTTACAGAATCGCGCTCCCCGCGCCTTCGCTGTACGGACAGTTCAACAACCTGACGAACATCGACTATGTGCTGAACGGACTTTTGGCGCTCGGCTTCGACGACGTGTTCGAGGTGGGCAGGGGCGCGGAGCTTGTCTCCGAGGCGACCAAAATCATTCTCGACCGTGGCAAACTCAAACGTCCTGTCATCTCGACGGCGTGCCCGGCGGTATTGGAATTGATACTCGCCCGCTTTCACAACCTGAAGGGCAACCTCGTCAACCTTCTTGCGCCCGTGGACGTCGCGGCAAAGCTCGCCCGGGAAAAGGCGGAGCGGAAGGGAATCCCGCCTGAAGACATCGGCGTGTTTTTCATCTCTCCCTGCCCGGCGAAGGTGTCTGCGCTCAAGACCGGACTCGGCGCAAAGCGTCCGCTCGCGGACGGTGTGCTCGCCGTGAGCGAGGTGTACAAGAAACTCGTGCCCGTCATGAATAATCTCAAGAAAGAGGATGTAAAACCCCTCTCCAAAATGGGTTCGATGGGTCTCGGATGGGCGGCGTCGGGGGGAGAGGCGGTCTCGGTGTTCCGTGACAAATACCTCGCGGCGGACGGTATCGAAAACGTCATGCACGTCTTAAACGCCCTCGAGGATTCCACCCTATCGGACATCGACTTCATCGAACTTTCCGCCTGCACTTCGGGGTGCGTGGGCGGCGTTTTGAACATCGAAAACCCCTTTGTCGCCCGTGCCCGCCTTCGCGCGCTCCGCAGAAAGCTTCCCGCAAAATCCAACGCGCTCTTGGACGAGGGCAAACCTCTCGAATTTTACCAGTGGGAGCAAGACCCCGGCGTCAACTACGCGCTGAAATTGGACGAAAACCGGATTTCTGCCATGAACAAGCTCATCGCCATCGAGGAAAAACTCAAAGAACTTCCTCTCGTGGACTGCGGACTGTGCGGCGCGCCCTCCTGTCGGGCGTTTTCGGAGGACCTCGCGAACGGGATTCTCGAAAAGGACACCCCCTGTCCGCGCAAGGGCGGGGAAGGAGGCGGCGCATGAAAGTATCCGATCTTCTCCCTCTCCTGAACGCAAAGGCAGTCTGTATTCCCGACGGCGAACGCGAGGTGACGGGGGGATACTGCGGGGACTTTTTGAGTTTCGTCATGGGCAGAGCGCCCGCCGGGTGCTGTTGGTTCACGGTCATGACCAATGTCAACGTGGCGGCGGTCGCGTCCCTTGCGGACGTTGCGGCGGTGGCGGTGTGCGAAAACTGCGCCTGCGACCCCGCGCTCGTTTCCCGCTGTGAGGCGCAGGGCATCAACCTTCTCTCCGTGTCGGAGGACGTGTTCGGCGCGGTGCGCCGTTTCCTCGGGAAATGAAAGTACGGTACGACCTCCATATCCACAGCGGACTTTCCCCCTGTGCGGACAAGGAGATGACCCCCGCGACCATCGCGGGATACGCGAAGATGAGCGGACTCGACCTCATCGCGGTCGCCGACCACAACGCGATTGCGAACGTGGAAGTCGCCATCCGCGCCGGCAGGGAATACGGAATCGCCGTCCTCCCCGCCATGGAACTCCAGACCTCCGAGGACGTGCACATTCTGTGCCTGTTCGAGGAATACGGAGATTTAAAAGCCTTCTTTGAGACGCTCGCGTTTCAGGAGATAGAGAATCGTCCCGAGATTTTCGGCGAACAGCTGATTTTCGACGAGGACGACAACGTAATCGGCAGAGAATCCCGGCTTCTCCTCGCGTCCTCGCTGCTGTCCTCGCAGGAGGCGGCTGTGCAGGTGCGCAGGTTCGGGGGCGAACCCGTACCCGCCCACATCGACCGCGAGGCGAACGGCATGGTGCAGATTCTCGGCGCGGTGACCGAGGAATTCCGCGCGGTGGAACTTTCTTCCCGGGCAAGCCCGGAACTGCGCAGGCGTTACGCGAAGGACTACCGCCTTCTCGTGGATTCGGACGCGCACACGCTCGCGGACATCAGCCTCGGGAGCACCCTCGAGCTCGACGCGCCCACCCCCCGCGCGCTGCTCGAATATATAAGGAGACCGCTGTGAGAGAACTTTCCCTTCATCTTCTCGACATCTGCGAAAACTCGGTCAAAGCGGGCGCAAGCCTCGTGGAGATCGGTGTCCGCGCCTCGCCGAAAGAGGACACGCTGACCCTGACCGTGACGGACGACGGCTGCGGCATGAGCGAGGAATTCCTCGCGCGGGTCACAGACCCCTTCACGACCACGCGAAGAACGCGCAAGGTCGGCATGGGGATTCCGCTCTTCAAACTTGCGGCGGAGACTGCGGGGGGCAGCTTTGAGATTCGGAGCGAAGTGGGCAGGGGCACGCGGGTGCAAGCAACGTTTCAGCTCTCGCACATCGACCGCGCGCCGCTCGGAAGTCTTTCGGAAACGCTCTGCGCGCTGCTTTCGGACAGCACGACCAACGCGGGAAAGCAGGTGGATTTTCTCCTCGACTATGCGGTGGAGGACCGGAATTTCCGGTTCGACACGCGGGAGCTTCGAGCGGAGCTTGGAGAGGGGATTCCCTTGGACGAACCGGAAATATTGAACTTTGTAAGAAATCTTTTGGAAGAAAATATCATCGAAATCAATGGAGGAGCAGAAATATGAAGAGTATCGCCGACATCAAGGCAATCCGTGACAAAATGCAGTCCCAAATCTTCGTGCGGGACAACACGGACGAGAACAGTGAGATCCGTATCGTCGTGGGAATGGCGACCTGCGGAATTTCCGCGGGCGCGCGCCCTGTGTTCAACGCGCTTGTGGACGAGGTTGCCAAGCGCAATTTGAAGAACGTAAAGGTCACGCGTTCGGGCTGTATCGGCATGTGCAAGTTAGAGCCCATCGTGGAAGTATTCGTGCCGGGACAGGAGAAGGTCACCTATGTCCACATGGACGCCGAAAAAGCCAAAAACGTGGTCGCCAATCATATTGTGAACGGCAACGCGGTCAAGGAATACATGATTACCAACGAGTAAGGAGGAAGTATGTTTAGAAGTCATATCCTGGTTTGCGGGGGCACGGGCTGCCACTCCAACAACAGCGCCGCAATCTTTGACGAATTCGAGAAACAGCTGAAGGAGAAGGGGCTCGACCAGGAAGTCAAGGTCGTCAAGACGGGATGTTTCGGGCTCTGCGCGGTAGGTCCGGTCATCATCGTGTATCCCGAGGGCGCGTTCTACAGCCACGTAAAGGTGGAGGACGTGACCGAAATCGTGGACGAGCACATTGTAAAGGGTCGGCTCTTGACCCGGCTCCTGCACAAGGAGACGGAGGACACCGAGGCGGTCCGCGCGCTTTCGGACACCAATTTTTACAAGAAACAGACCCGTGTCGCGCTGCGCAACTGCGGCGTGATCAACCCCGAGGAAATCGACGAATACATCGCTTTCGACGGCTATCAGGCTCTCGCGAAGGCGCTCACCGAGATGACTCCGCAACAGGTCATCGAGGAAATCACCCGTTCGGGACTGCGCGGCAGAGGCGGAGCGGGTTTCCCTACGGGCAAGAAGTGGGAATTTGCCTCGAAATCGGTTTCGGACAAGAAATACGTCTGCTGTAATGCGGACGAAGGAGACCCGGGCGCGTTCATGGACCGCTCCGTCCTCGAGGGCGACCCGCACGCGGTCATCGAGGCGATGGCGATTGCGGCATACGCCATCGGTTCGGATCAGGGCTACGTCTATATCCGCGCGGAATATCCGATTGCGGTGCAGAGATTGCAGATTGCAATCGATCAGGCGAAAGAATACGGACTTTTGGGGAATAATATCTTCGATACCGGCTTCAACTTTGATTTGGAAATCCGTCTCGGCTCGGGCGCGTTCGTGTGCGGCGAGGAGACGGCGCTCATGGTCAGCATCGAGGGACACCGCGGCGAACCCCGTCCCCGTCCGCCCTTCCCGGCGGTCAAGGGACTCTTCGGCAAGCCCACGATTCTCAACAACGTCGAGACCTACGCGAACGTCGCGCAGATTATCTTAAAGGGTGCGGATTGGTTCGCCTCCATGGGCACGGAGAAGTCCAAGGGCACCAAGGTGTTCGCGCTCGGCGGCAAGATTACGAACACGGGTCTTGTGGAGATTCCCATGGGCACGACCCTGCGGCAGATCGTCGAGGACATCGGCGGCGGCTGTCCGAACGGCAAGAAGTTCAAGGCGGCGCAGACGGGCGGTCCTTCGGGCGGCTGTATTCCCGCCTCTCTCATCGACACGCCCATCGACTATGACAACCTCATCGCCATCGGCTCCATGATGGGCTCGGGCGGCATGATTGTCATGGACGAGGACAACTGCATGGTGGACATCGCCAAATTCTTCCTTGAATTTACGGTGGAGGAGTCCTGCGGCAAGTGTACGCCCTGCCGAATCGGCAACCGCCGTCTCCTCGAGTACCTGACCAAGATTACCGAGGGCAAGGCGACGATGCAGGATCTCGAGGACATGGAGCAGCTCTGCTACTACATCAAGGAAAACTCCCTGTGCGGTCTCGGGCAGACGGCTCCGAACCCCGTGCTTTCGACTTTGCGCTACTTCCGGGACGAGTACATCGCGCACGTGCAGGACAAGACCTGCCCTGCGGGAGTGTGCAAGAAACTTATGAAGTACTACATAGACCCCGAGAAGTGTATCGGGTGTTCGAAGTGTGCGCGCAACTGTCCGGTGGAGGCGATCAGCGGAACCATCAAAAAGCCTTTCGTCATCGACAATCAGAAGTGCATCAAGTGCGGGGCATGCCTTGCAAACTGCAACTTCGGCGCGATCGTGAAAAAGTAAGAGGAGCGAACTGACATGGCAAACGTAAACATCAAGATCAACGGAATGCCTTACTCGGTCCCTGCGGGATCGACGGTTTTGGAGGCGGCACGGCTTGCGGGCATCAAGATTCCCACGCTGTGCTATATGAAGGACATCAACGTGATCGGCGCCTGCCGTATCTGCGTGGTAGAGGTCAAGGGCGCCCGCTCGCTCGTGACGGCGTGCGTGTACCCGGTGAACGAGGGCATGGAGATCACGACGAACTCCGAGCGCATCCAAAAGGCGCGCAAGACCACCCTCGAGCTGATTCTCTCCGACCACGACAAGTCCTGCCTGTCCTGCGTGCGGAGCGGCAACTGCGAATTGCAGGCGCTCTCGCAGGAGTACGGCTGCGACGCAAAGCGGTTCGGGGGAGAGGTCAACGAATTCGAGAAAGACGAATCGACGGATTGGCTTGTTCGCAACAACAACAAATGTATCCTCTGCCGCCGCTGTGTCGCGGTGTGCGCGCACAATCAGGGCGTGGCGGTCATCGGACCCAACCAGCGCGGATTTGCGACGCATATCGCCTGCGCGTTCGAGAAGGATTTGGCGGATTCCCCCTGTATCGGCTGCGGACAGTGTACGACGGTTTGCCCGACGGGCGCGCTGACCGAGAAGGACGAAATCGACAATGTGAAGAAGGCTCTTTCAGACCCCTCCAAGCACGTGATTGTCGCGCCCGCTCCGGCGGTCCGCGTCGCCTTGGGCGAGGAATTCGGAATGCCTCTCGGGACGAACGTGGAGGGCAAAATGGTTTCAGCCCTGCGCATGCTCGGCTTTGAAAAGGTGTTCGACGTGGACTTCGCGGCGGATTTGACCATCATGGAAGAGGGACACGAGTTTATCGAGCGGTTCACGAAGGGCGGAAAGCTCCCGATGATCACCTCCTGCTCGCCGGGCTGGATCAACTTCTGCGAGCTGTATTATCCCGAGTTTTTGGAGAATCTGTCCTCCTGCAAATCGCCCATGCAGATGTACGGTGCGACGGTCAAGACCTATTACGCGGAGAAGATGGGGTGGAAACCCGAGGACATCTACGTCGTGGGTATCATGCCCTGCGTGGCGAAGAAGTACGAGAAGAACCGCGAGAATCAGGCTGCGGCGGGCGTTCCCGACGTAGATTCGGTGCTGACGACGCGGGAGCTTGCGCGTTTTATCAAGCGCGAGGGCATCATGTTCGACAAACTGCCCGATTCGGCGTTTGACAACCCGCTGGGCATGTCAACGGGCGCCGGAGTCATCTTCGGTGCGACGGGCGGCGTGATGGAGGCGGCGCTCCGCACGGTCGTGGAAGTTGTGGACAAGAAGGAACTTGCCGATCTCGATTTCCATGACGTGCGCGGCATCGAGGGCGTCAAAGAGGCGAGCTACACGGTCGCGGGCAAAGAGGTCAACGTGTGTGTGGCGAGCGGCACGGCGAACGCGAAAAAGGTGTTGGACGCGGTCAAATCGGGCGAAAAGAAGTATGACTTCATTGAAATCATGTGCTGTCCGGGCGGCTGTGTGAACGGCGGCGGACAGCCGGTGAAGAACGGCGAAACCATCAACTTCGAGGACGTGCGGATCGCGCGCGCGAAGGGGCTGTACGACATCGACAAGAACATGCCCAAGCGCAAAAGCCACGAAAATCCCGCGGTTTTGGAGCTGTATTCGACCTATTTGGGCGAACCGAACGGGCACAAAGCGCACGAAATCCTGCATACCTCGTACAAAGCGCGTCCGAAATTCCGCGATTAAGCGCGCATTTTTGCGCAAATCACGCGGTTTTTCCGCGATGAAACACGCGTTTTTTGCGCGAATCACGCGGTTTTTCCGCCCGATTCGGCGCGGTTAGAAAACAATTCTAAAATTTGTAGTGCTTTTTGCGCAAAAACTCCTGCAAAAGTTTTTTTGCGGGAGTTTTTTTCTTTTTCCAACAATTTTGCGTTCCCGATTGTTCATAACTGTGAAAGCCAAAAACAAAAACAAAAACAAAAACGAAAAGGAGAATGAGAAAATGAAAAAGAAGGGCTTATTGGTAACATCGGTACTCGGAATGGCGGCGATGGCGGCGACGCTTGTGGGCTGCGGTTCGGCGAACGACGAGAGCGCGAAGGGCGGTCTTGTGAAGAACGCGGAGGACGCATTTGCGTTTTCGGCGGTGTCGGGGTGTACGCTGTTGACGTTAGACACGGCGTCGGCGCAGACGGTGATGTCCTATTTCGCGGCTGCGGAACAGACGCCCGAAAACCCCGAAACTCCCGAAACTCCTGAAAATCCCGAGAACCCTGAAACACCGACTGACCCTCTCGAAGCGCAGATTGCGGAAGTGACCAAGTACATCAACATGTTCGAGGGCATGATCGGCTCGAACGCGTTGAACACGGTAACCGAAGAAAACGTCGTCTATAAGGAGGTCGAGTACGCGGTCAAAAGCACGATCACCGTCCCGAACCTCGACGGCACGAACACAGTCTATGTGATGTATTACAACGAGACCGCACTTCCCGCGGAGAAGGACAAAGAGGACGAAGAGGAGCAGGAAATCGAGAGCAAGCTCGAGGGACTCCTTGTGCTCGGCAACCTCGAGTATGCAATCGAGGGCGAAAAGGAGCTTGAAGAGGGCGAAATGGAAGTGCACTTTACCGCAAGTGCGGCGGACGGCACACGTATTGATGTAAAGCAGGAAATCGAAGAGGAAGAGCAGAGTTTCGAATACAAACTTTTCGACGCGGAGGGCAAACTTCTTCAGGAGAGCAAAGTCGAACTTGAGCAGGAAAAGGACGAAACCGAAATGAAACTTGAGCTGAAGGACGCGGAGGGCAAACCGCAGAAGTACTCCTTTGAGAAGGAGACCGAGGACGGCGAAACCGAAATCAAAGTCAAGTACACGGACGAAACGGGCAAATTAAATGTCTGCAAAGTCAAGGTCGTGACGGACGAGACGATGGGCGAGAGCAAGTACGTTTTCCAATTCGAGGACGGCAGAGAACAGACCGCCGACCGCGTGGATTTTGATGACGACGAAGAGGACGACGACTGACAAAAAAAGGACCGGATTATTCCGGTCCTTTCTTTTTATTTTCTTGACAAAATTTTCCTGTTGCTATATACTGAAAGATACAGAAAGGTACACTTTTATGCAATCAAATCATATCATCCATAACGCTTTGTTTTTTTGAACAAAGCGTTTTTTTATTCTGTTTTTTCTGCATTTGAAAAAGTGTACTTTTACGAAATCAGGAGGAAAGGATATGAGAAGAAAGGGAAAACTGTTCCTTGCCTTGGTCGCGCTGATGGTTGCGGCGCTACTGCTCCCGGCGTGCGGAGAACCGGAAAATCCGGAGACGCAGACCGCTGTGGAAATCATGTACGCGCAGGCGCAGGACCTTGGTTTTGAGGGGACGCTGGACGAATTTCTGGCGATCGTCGCAGGCAAGGACGGGGAGGACGGCGCCGACGGGGCGAACGGAAAATCCGCTTACGAGCTCGCGCAGGCGGCAGGCTACGAGGGCACCGAGGCACAGTGGCTCGCGTCCTTAAAAGGACTTGACGGCAAGACTCCGACAATCGGGGAAAACGGCAACTGGTTCATCGGAACTACGGACACGGGCGTGAAAGCCGCGGGTTCAAAGGGTGAAACGGGACCCGCAGGACCGCAAGGACCCGCAGGCGAGCAGGGTGAACAGGGACCCGCAGGACCGCAAGGACCCGCAGGCGAACAGGGAGAACAGGGTCCTACGGGTCCACAAGGTCCCGCGGGTGAACAGGGCGAACAGGGACCTACCGGTCCCCAAGGACCGCAGGGAGAACCCGGGGACACACCGTACATCAACGACGACGGATATTGGGTCATCGGGGACGAGGTGACGGATATCAAAGCCGCGGGTTCGGTCATCACTGTCGATTCGGAAGGTTATCTCTGCATCGACGGCGTGCGCACCGATTACAAGCTGACCGCGGGAGAAACCGCACCCGTTTCGCCCTATGAATTCTATCCGATTGAGGACGAGACTGGCGAGGTGAACGCTTACGCCTTCGGCGTGGGCTCCGCAAGATACTCGAAATGTGTCGAGATTCCCGATAACTTTCTCGGTAAGCCCGTGACGATGATCGCCTACGAGGGCTTTGCGGGATGCAGAAATATGGCTGTCGTCATTCCCGCGAGCGTAAATACTGTGGATTTCAACGCGTTTTTGTCCGCGCGAAATCTCACGCTTTCCTATCTCGGCGACAATCTGTACTTTGAAAGCGAGGCGCTGATGGACGCGCAGAACTGCACGATTGACGTAACGGAAGATAAGTTGTCCGGCGACTACTATCAGTTGCAGTGGGGCGTTTCGACATCGGTGACCGTAACTTTTGACCCCATGGAGGGCACTCTGGACGGAGAATCGGTCGTCACCTATGAAAGGGGACAGACGGGAGAGCTTCCTACGGCAATACCGAGCGACAGCTCGCTTGTCTTTGATTTTTGGCGGTGCAATAACTGTGGACGAGAGTGCCGAAATATCGAAGATCTCTTCCACAGCTGCGGCAGTGAAATGACGCTGCGGGCGGAATACGTCGTTGACGTGTCTCAACTCGCGGCTGCGGGAAGTTACGTTCTGCGCGGCAAATCCAACGAAATCGTTGCCGTTGCGAATATCGGTACTAAATTTTTCTTTGCGAGTATCACGGATGGAAACGTGACTGTGACAGGAGAAATCTATTCGGGATATACGATTCCCTATCAGACAGAGGACGGTGCCAGCTTCTTCGCAGGGGAATACAATTTCAACTATCAGCAGGATACCGATACGCTTGAAGTGAACGGAAGCACGCTGGAGCGCTTTGAAGGGACACTGTACATAGACGTGCGCGGCGATGTATTCGGCTATCGGACAAATACGCCCACTTCGGTTTCGGAGAGCTTGCTTGAGGGAGACTACAGCTATGCAGACCTGCTTGAACTGCAAAGCATTGCGCCCGAAGATGCCGGAAATTGCAAAATTGTAGGTTGTTTCCTCAATGTGCAGGCTATTCTCGAACAGGACGGGAATCCCCTTTACGAAGAGCGCGTCAGTCTTTGGGACAGGGCGATGGAGCCTCTGCCCGAACCTAAAGCGGAAGGTGAAGGAATGATCGGCGTCTGGGTAGCAAATTTCAACGGCGAACCTGTCGAAATCCGTTACTGGGGTGAACTTGTCAGCGCGGATAATTACAAGGCGGTTGCGCAATTCCGCGAGGAGAAGGGAATCACCGTCGTCTTTATGGTCAACGGCTCGGAATGGAAAACTACCACTTACAGGAGAAACGAGTCCATGGAATTCGAACAGCCCCCGCTCGAAGGAGAAGCAAAGTTCGAGGGGTGGTTTGCAACGGACACCGGAAGAAATTTTTATCATTCCGACGAGCTTTTCTACGAATATTCGGACGGGGCAACGGTGACGCTGGAGGCGAGAATCTGGAAGGAAATCACCGAAGTGACGGTTACCTTTGAATCGGACGACGGGTTTGGAACCAAGGTCTATACGCGGGACGGATTGAAGGGAGAGGCTCTTCCGAAGGCTGCCGCACCCGAGGGACAGATTTTCGTGTGCTGGCAGGATGAAACCGGGAATCAGTACCGCATGGATTGGGACGTTTTGAACTGCGGAAGTGAGACGCTTACGCTGACTCCCGTCTTTGTTGCGGACCCGTCTGCAGAGTTCTATGCGGGCACTTGGGTCGCAAAGGACGCTTCGGATGAAATCACGGCAATCGTTGACTTTTGGCTGACGGCAACGGAACTGACGAAAGAGAATCCCGAAGGATTCAACAATCCCTTTACGGTGAAAGAAAATATAATATTAGTAGAGGGCAGCGGCAGAACCTTTACCTACGACGAGACTGAGAAAACGCTGACCGACAACAAGGGCGTTACCTACGTCAAAGCGACCGGAACGGTGTATTTTATGGCGGATATGAACATGGAGAGCGGGGAGATGATTTGTACGGGTATCACGGAGACAAAACCCGAAGGCGACTTTGTGTTTGTGGATTTTGAGAGCGGCGGTATAGTCCCTGCGGGGGACGCAGAAAACTATCGGTTTTTAGACGTGATGCCTTCTTCCCTCGCGGAAATGTAAAGGAGAAAAGCCGGGCGAAATGCCCGGCTTTTTGTTTTAGCGAAGGAGCAGGGAGAGATGATAGATAATCTGCTCTCCCGCAAAGTCGAGTATCGGGAAAAAGAACTGTGCGTTCCCGGGCGGGGTTTGGGCAGGACGGACAGGCTCCGCGGGTTCGGGCGGAGGCGCGGGACGGGCGGGCGCTGCGTTCCCCTTCAAGAACATAGACGCAAACAGGGGCAGGAGCTCCTGCGGGGATTTTTCCCCCTCTCCGAGTTCGGAAAGGGTCTTAATCATGTCGGCATTCTGTCCACCTCCCATCATCATCAGAAGGGGAAGCATTTTTTTTAAATCCATCTGATTCAATTTTTTCTCTCACCTCACATATAATAACAATGACAACCCCAAACCTTGCAAAAGGAGAATCCGATGAGTGATTTTAAATCTTTTCAAAACCAACAGAGACGGTCCAATTCCGCGCCGCAGGGAGATCAGAAGAAAAACGGTCAGATTCCGTTTAACGAAAAGGAAGTGCTGGACTTTGCCAAACAGTACGAGAACAGCTCCGAACAGGAAGTTCTCTCCGATCTCTTAAACGCCGCACGGGAGGGCAAGCAGAACGGAACCTTCGATATGTCGCAGATGGAACAGTTCGCGGGGACGCTTTCGGGCGTTCTGAACGACCAACAGAAAAAGAGACTTCAGGAAGTCATGAGAATGCTCAAAAATACATAGCGGGACGCCCTCTTCGGAGGGCGTTTTTGGTTCGGCGGGAACACAGTTCGCGGGGAACACAGTTCGCGGGGAGCGCAGTCGGCGAGAAAACACAATCGGCGGGGAAACTTGCCCGGCAATTAAAACTCCCGGAGCGCGGCGGCGAGTTTGTCGATTTCCCGCGCGGTATTGGCGGGGGAGAGCGAGATTCGCACAAGACCGCTCCGTTCCGTTCCGAGGTAGCGGTGCACGAGGGGCGCGCAGTGCAGACCGGAACGGGTCGCAATATCGCGGTGCGAGAGATAGTCCGAGAGCTCGGAGCTGTCCTTGCCCTCCTTTAGAATACTGATGATTCCGGCGGCGTTGGGAGAGGAATACACGCGGATACCCTCCAACTTCACGAGGCTCTCGTAGAGGTATCGGCAGAGTTCGGAGAGCCGCTCGGAAAGTTCCGCCCGACGGGATTCGTAGTAGCGGAGTCCGGCGTTGAGACCGGCGATACCCGGCATGTTCATCGTGCCGCTCTCGAAGCCCTCCGGGGCTTCCGCGGGCTGTTCGAGTTCCGCGCTCGCTGTTCCCGTGCCCCCGTAGAGGAGGGGTTTCGGGAGTTCCCTTGCGGCGAGAAAGGCAATCCCCTGCGGCGCGAAAAGCGTCTTGTGCGGTGCGGCGGCGAGGGCGGTATAGTAGAGAGAGGACAGCTCGATTTCGTGGTGACCGACGTACTGCGCGCCGTCCAAAATGAGCAGAAGTCCTTTCTTCTTGCAGAGCGCGGAAATCTCTTCCACCTCTGCGGGGCATCCCAAAACATTGGATACGCAGTTCAAGACAACCGTTTGGGTATCTTTTTTCAGCGCCTTTTCCACACTTCTCGCGGTGATTCTGCCGTTTTCGGGGAATGCGACCGAATAGGTGTGGTTGCGGCGGCAGAGCGCGTACACGGGGCGCAGCGTCGCGTTGTGGTCGAACTGCGAAAGGACGATGTGCGAGTTGTCGGGAATGAGTCCGAAGATAGCGAGATTCAGGCTTTCGGTGCAGTTCTTTGAAAAAAGAATGCGCTCGGGGGGAACGCCGCAGAGTTTGCCCGCCCGTTCCCGGGTTTCCTCGCAGAGCGCGAGGGCGTCAACGGAACGTCTGTGTCCGCTCCTGCCGGGATTGGCGGGCGCGCGGAGCTGGGCGCGCACCGCGCGCAGTACGCTTACCGGCTTGCGCGCGCCGGTCGCGCTGTTGTCGAAATAGATCAAGGCAACCTCCGGGGAACATTATTTCGATTCCTTCCGTACTATGATATGTCGGGAAGAAATTTCCGATCGTTCATTTTATATATACGTTGGGAAAAATCAAAAAATACTCCCAAAACGACGGAGGAATCATGAATCAGGCGGAATATTATATCGCGGTATTCAAGTCGAGGAACCAGACGATGAAATACTACAACACGCTGAAAGGGGAACGCGTGCGCTGTGAGATTGTCAATACCCCAAGGCAGGTTTCGCTCGGATGCGGGCTTTCGGTGCGGTTCGAGAGCGGCGCGCTCTCTCGGGCGCTTGCGGTTTTGCGCAGACTCAATCTCTATTCTTACGGGGGAATGTTCGCTGTTTCTCAGGGCATGAGCGGACCGGTCTATACTCCCCGGTACTGAAATTCTTGAAACTGTGTTCATTTTGATTGAATGATTCGGCGAATTATGGTAAAATATCTCGATAGAGAAAATGCTCTTTTTCGAGGAAGAAATGGACAAAAACGCCGAAATACTCAAGAGATTGCAGGAAATGTACCCGGACGCAAAACCGGCTTTGCAGTACAAGACGCCTTTTCAGCTTCTTGTAGCGGTCATTCTCTCCGCGCAGTGCACGGACAAGCGGGTCAACGAAGTGACGAAAGAGCTCTTCAAAAAATACGACACGCCCGAGGCGATTGCGGGAATGTCGCAGGAAGAGCTCATTTCATACATTTTTTCCTGCGGTTTCTACAACAATAAGAGTAAGAACCTTCTCGCGGCGTCCCGCGAGATTGTGGAAAAGTACGGTGGACAAGTTCCCGCGGACTTTGAAGCGCTCAAAAAACTGCCCGGCGTCGGGCAGAAGACCGCGAACGTGGTCTGGTCGGTCGCCTTCGGAGGGGACGCCATTGCGGTGGACACGCACGTGTTCCGCGTCTCCAACCGTCTTGGACTCGCCCACGCGAAGGACGTCTTTGCGACCGAAGAGGACCTCAAGCGGAATATTCCCAAGGAGCTGTGGAGCCGTGCGCACCACTGGCTCATCTATCACGGCAGGCAGGTCTGCGCCTCCCAACGCCCCAAGTGCGCGGAGTGCAAACTTTCGGACCTCTGTGACTACTATCAAAAACAAACGCCCATGCGGAAGGAGAAATAAGAGATGTATCCCATTGAAAAGATTGAATTTCTTGCCGAAAACGTCGTGGAGGTAGAGGTCAAAGCGCCGCTCGTCGCCTCGCATGCGAAACCCGGGCAGTTCATTATCTTGCGGGTGGACGAGGAGGGCGAACGGGTGCCCTTCACCATCTGCGACCTCGACCGGGAAAAGGGCACGGTGACCGTGCTCGTGCAGACGGTCGGCTATTCCACCATGCTCCTCGCAAAGATGAAGGCGGGACAAGCCCTTGCCGATTTTGTCGGTCCTCTCGGACATCCGACCGACCTCTCGCCCTACAAAAAAATTATGCTTGTCGGCGGAGGCATCGGGAGCGCGGTCATCTATCCGCAGGCAAAAGCGCTCTTTTCGGAGGGAAAGCCCGCGGACGTCATCGTCGGCGCGCGCACCAAATCCCTCGTCATGTACGAGGACAATTTCAGAAAATATGCGAAGAATTTTTATATCACGACGGACGACGGGAGTTACTGCGAAAAGGGATTCGTGACGGACGTCGCGCGCAGACTTCTCGAAAGCGAACCTTACGACTGCGTGTTCGCGGTGGGACCTCTTCCCATGATGCGTGCGGTTTGCAGGGTGACTGCGGAGTTCAACGTCAAGACGATTGTGTCCATGAACTCCATGATGGTGGACGGCACGGGCATGTGCGGCTGCTGCCGGCTGACCGTGGGCGGAGAGACAAAGTATGCCTGCGTGCACGGACCCGAATTCGACGGGCATCTCGTGGACTTTGACGAGGCAATCAACCGCTCGCGTTTCTATGCCGAGCAGGAGCGGGCGCACGTATGCAAACTGACCGGGGAGGTACGCTGAAAATGGAAAGAATCGAGAGACAGCATCAGACCGAAATCGCGCCCGAAATCCGCGCGCATAATTTCGAAGAGGTCACGACGGGATTCACGCCCGAGCAAGCCGAGATCGAGGCGTCCCGGTGTCTGCACTGCAAGAACGCGCCCTGCATGAAGGGGTGTCCGGTGGGGGTGCATATCCCCGATTTTATCCGCAAGGTGCACGAGGGAGACCTCCTCGGCGCGGCGCGGGAAATTCAATTGACGAACAATCTGCCCGCTGTGTGCGGTCGGGTTTGCCCGCAGGAAAAGCAGTGCGAGGCGCTGTGCGTGCGGGCGCGCATGGAGGGCGCCGTCTCCATCGGTACCCTCGAGAGATATGTTGCGGACTGGTTCTTAAAGAACGGGGACGGCAAGGTTGAGAAGGCGGAACCGAACGGATTCAAAGCGGCGGTCATCGGCTCCGGTCCCGCGGGGCTGACCTGCGCGGCGGACCTCGCGAAGGCGGGGTGCGAGGTGACCGTGTACGAGGCGTTTCACAAAGCCGGGGGCGTGCTGACATACGGGATTCCCGAATTCCGACTTCCGAAAGTGCTTGTTCAGAAGGAAATCGACGGGCTCAAGAGCCTCGGCGTCAAGATCGAACTCGATACCGTAATCGGCAGAACGCTTACCATGGAAGAACTGCTCGACCGTTTCGACGCGGTGTTCATCGGTACGGGCGCGGGGCTTCCGCAGTTTTTGAAAATTCCGGGGGAGAACCTCAACGGCGTATTCTCCGCGAACGAGTTTCTGACGAGGGTCAACCTCATGAAGGCGTACGAGCCGGACGCGGTGACGCCGCTGTACCGTGGCAGGAACGTCGTGGTCATCGGCGCGGGCAACGTGGCGATGGACGCGGCGCGCACGGCGCTCCGGGTGGGCGCGGACAAGGTGACGGTGGTCTATCGCCGTGGACGGGAGGAGATGCCCGCCCGTGCCGAGGAAATCCGGCACGCGGAGGAGGAGGGCGTGGAGTTCCACCTTCTCACGAACCCCGTGCGGGTGCTCGGAGAGAACCGCGTCGAGGGAATCGAGGTCGTGTCCATGAAACTCGGCGAACCCGACGCGTCGGGACGGGCAAGACCGGTCGAGGTGCCCGGGAGCAACTACCGCATCGACTGCGACGAGGTCATCGTCGCGCTCGGCACGAGTCCGAACCCTCTTCTGCACGAGAGCTGTCCCGCGCTTGAAACCACCAAAAAGGGCACGATCGTCGTCAATGAAGAGACCAACGCAACGAGCATCGACCGCGTGTTTGCGGGCGGCGACGCCGTGACGGGCGCGGCGACGGTTATTCTCGCGATGGGGGCGGGCAAGCTCGCCGCCGCGAGTATCTTAAAACAGTTAAACGAGAGAAAGTAAGGAGTATTCCATGTTTATCGACAGGGCGAAAATCTATATCAAGGCGGGGAACGGGGGGAACGGTATTGTCTCCTTTCTGCGCCTTAAAGCCGTTGCGAACGGCGGACCCGACGGCGGGGACGGCGGAAATGGCGGGGACGTCGTCTTTGTCTGCGACAGGGAGCTGAACAACCTATCTGACTTTTACTATCATTCGCACTACCGCGCGGAGAACGGAAAGCGGGGCGAGGCAAAGAACTGTACGGGAAAGAGCGGCGCCGACCTCATCGTAAAGGTGCCGCAGGGCACTGTGATACGGGATTTCGAGACCGGAAAAATCATTGCGGACATGTTCTACCCCGACAGCCGCAAGGTCGTCCTCTCGGGCGGCAGGGGCGGCAAGGGCAACGCGCGGTTCTGTACGCCGCAGAGACGTTCGCCCTCCTTTGCGCAGAATGGGGAAATCACCGAGGAAAAGGCGGTTCTTCTCGAGCTCAAGACCATCGCGGACTGCGGGCTCGTCGGGTTTCCCAACGTCGGAAAATCCACCCTTTTGTCCGCGCTGACCGCGGCGAGACCCAAGATTGCGAACTATCCCTTTACCACGCTTTCCCCCAATCTCGGGGTGGTCAAGTATTACGACAAAAGTTTTGTCATCGCGGATATTCCCGGGCTCATCGAAGGCGCGAGCGAGGGGCTTGGGCTCGGATTGCAGTTTTTGCGGCACATCGAGCGCACGCGCATGCTCGTGCACGTTCTGGACATGAGCGGGAGCGAGGGCAGAGACCCGCTCGAGGACTATGAGACCATTCGCAGGGAGCTCGGGAATTACAGCGAAAAACTGCTTTCCCTTCCCGAAATCGTCGCCGCCAATAAGATGGACCTCGAGCCCGCCGCGGAGAACCTTCAAAAGTTCCGCGCGGCGCACCTGGGTCTCGAAGTTTTAGAGCTGACCGCCATCATTCACGAGGGACTGGACGAGTTGAAGAACCGCGTTTTGAAAACGCTTGCCTCTCTGCCGCCCGCGGAACCCATTGCGTATGAGGAATTCAGTTACGACAAGAGAGACACGACGAGTTTTTCGGTCACGCGCCGGGAGGACGGCGTGTTCGAGGTCACGGGCGGACTCGTGGAGGACTTTGCAAACAAGGTCGTTCTCGACGATATCGATTCCTACCGCTGGTTCGAGCGGCAGTTAAACGAGCGCGGCGTGATTGCGGAACTGCGCAAGGCGGGCGCGAAGGACGGGGATACCGTCGTCATGAACGATTTTGCCTTTGATTTTGTGGATTGAAAAAGGACGGCTGAGCCGTCCGGGAGTTTGATACGGCAGAGAGCCGTTCGGAGTATTACACGGCAGGGAGCCGTACGAAGTATCATACGGCAGAGAGCCGTTCGGGAGAATTTTTTATGTTGACAAGCAAACAGCGCGCGGCGCTCCGCGCAAAGGCGAACGGGCTTGCGCCCGTCGTCCTCATCGGAAAGGGCGGGATTTCGCCCAACCTTCTCGAGTCCATCTCCGAGAGCCTCGAGTGCCGGGAACTCGTGAAGATTTCGGTCCTCAACAACTGCGACTTTTCGGCGAAGGACCTTGTGAATGACCTTGCGCTCCGACTCGGCGCAGAGCCTGTCTCCGCGGTCGGCTCTAAAATGGTACTCTATCGCCGGAGCAAAAAGGAAGGCGTCGAACACATCGAGTTTTAGAGCAGTTCCTTGGTGATGCGTCTGCCGCTCTTGATGAGGCAGACGAGGGAGAGGAGCACGCATACCCCGCTCGCGATATAGTAGTAGAGTTTGAGGGGGGAAAACACCGAAAAGAGCAGGATAATCCCCGCGCAGAAGAGGTAATTTTTGATATTGCGCGCCGAGAACATCTGCGAAAACAGCCGCGAAAAACGGGGCTTTTCCACAAGTTCGAAGGACGGATAGGTCTCGTGCTTTTTCAAAAGCTCAAACACGTCGTTCTGCTCGTAGATGACAATTTTCTGCGAATCCAAAACATTCTGCATGATGCGCGCGGAATTGTCGCAGGACTTGCAACAGATGTAGATTTCGCGGAAATTCTTGTCAAGCCGCGCGCACTCCACGACTTCTTTGTCCGTGAGCGGGAGCTTTTCAAACCGCGAAAAGAGCGCACATTTCTTGTTGTGCTTGAAAAAGACAAGGTGCGTCTCCTTGACGAGTACCTTGTATTCCCCTTCGAGCGCGCGGGCGAAGAGCTTGACGTTGTCCTCGCGGGAGGACAGGAGAAGGGTCTTGAGCGTCTTGCGCTTTAATGAGCGGGTGGACACCCAAGTGTTTTTGGACAGAATGAGCGTGACCAGCTCGAACGCGGCGAGGGTCACGGCGCCAAGGCTCAGAAATAGCCAAGTTTCGGGAAAGAACAGCGAATAGACGTAGCACGCCAGCAGAAAGAGAAAAATTCTGGAGGAGAGCTTGTCGAAAAGATTTGCGGCAGACATTTTTGGTTACACCTCACAGGTGAAATGATTGACAAACCGGGAAGAAAACATACATGAAAATCGCCATTTTCGGCGGGACTTTCGATCCCCCGCACAACGAACACAGGAGCATCGCGGAGCACGTGCTGTCCGAACTGAAACCGGACAGGCTCATTGTCATGCCCGCGAAACTTCCGCCGCACAAGCGGCGGGAGGGCGTCTCCCGTGCCAAGGACCGTGCGGAGATGGCGAAACTTGCGTTTTCGGGGCTTGACGGGGTGGAGTTTTCGGATTTCGAGATGAGACAGCGGGGACCGAGCTATACCTACCGCACCCTACAGTACTTTCGCAAACGCTACCCCGGGGACGAGCTTGTATTCGTCATCGGGAGCGACAGCCTGCGGGACTTCTTTTCCTGGCGCAGCCCCAAAAAGATTGCGGAGCTCGCGACGATTGCGGTCTGCCGAAGGCGGGGAGCGGGAAGTCTTGCCCGCGCGGTCAAGACCTTTGAAAAGCGGACGGGAAAGTCGCCCGTACTCCTCGATTACGCGGGTGCGGACCTCTCTTCCACCGAGCTGAAAGTGCTCATCGCCTACGGCATCGACGTCTCGAGTTGGGTGCCCGAAGAGGTGCTCGGGTTTATCCGAAAAAAACGGCTGTATCGGGAGCGAAACGCCTTTATTCAGAGCACAAAGGAGTTTCTGACCGAAAAGCGGTACAGGCATACGGCGTTTACCGTGGCGGAGGCGATGATTCTCGCGCGGCGGGCGGGCGCAGACCCCGAAAAGGCGTTTACTGCGGCGGCGCTCCACGACATCGCCAAGAAGTTCAGCGACGAACAGCTCGCGGCGTTTGGATTTGTCCGGGATTCGGAGATGCCCGACCCCGTGGTGCACGCTTTTGCGGGGGCGTACCTCGCGGAGAGGTGTTTCGGGATGACCGACCCCGAGATTCTGGACGCAATCCGCTACCACACGACCGGACGTCCTGCGATGACACAGCTCGAGAAGGTCATCTATACCGCGGACTGCGTGGAAAAATCCCGCGCCTATGAGGGCGTAAGGGGGTTCCGGCGGGCGGTGGAGCACAGTTTTGAGCGCGGATTTGTCGCCTGTCTCAAGGGCACGATGGAACTTCTCGAGAGGGAGAACCGCATGGCTGTATCCAAACTGACGGCGCAGGCATACGAATATTATAAAGAGTCGGGAGAGAAAAAGTGAACGCATTGGAAAAGACCGAACGCATCATTCAGGCGATGAAGGACAAAAAAGCCTTTGATATCGTGACCATAGACGTCTCCGAGCGCACCTCGGTGTGCGACTACTTCGTGGTGGCGAGCGCGAACAACGTCATTCAGACGCACGCAATCGCGGAGAAGATCGACGAGGATCTCGCCAAAGAGGGAGAGAACGCGCTCCGCATCGAGGGCGGCAGGGGCGCGAAATGGGTCGCCATGGACTATTCGGACGTCATCGTGCACGTCTTCGAGAAGGAGACCCGCAAGGAGTACAACATCGAAATGCTCTGGAATTCCGGGCTCAATATGCGGCAGGCGGATTAAAAAAAGGGCGCGGTCAGGATGCCGCGCTCTCTTTTTCCTTTTCCTTGACGGGTTCAAGGGTATAGACGGAGCCCTCGGGGAGCACCGCGTATTGCGCCCGGGGACGCGACGTCCGTTTTTTGCGGGTCGCGGCGGGCTGTTTGATCATGTAGAGGGGTTTCTTTTCGGGTTCGGGGGAGACCTCTTCCCGCGGGCGCTCTGGCGCTTCGGGCTTGGGGTTTTCCGCGAGGTTGCGGTCCAAGACGAATTTGATTCCGAACACGACCACCGTTGTCATGAGAATCAGGGAAAAGAGGGCGAGTCCGCCCACGACGCCGTTTGCAAGCATCAGACACCTCCGGATTCTTTTTGTCGAACCGTCCGCCCCGGAGCACTTGCCCCGAAGCTGGGTTCGGAATGTCAGTATAGCACGGCGCGCCGGTCGAATTCTGGAAGATATTGGGAAAACACGCATGAATTTGCGGAAACTGCGCAAAGTAAGCGTATCATGAATAAATTATTCGGATTTCTCTATATTCTTCTGTTTTTCGGACTGATTGCGCTCGCCTATCATCTGTAATACTTTTGATACGAGGAATGGAATGAAGACGTTTATCACTTCGGGCGACGGGGAAACCTTCGCCCTCGGGGAAAGACTCGGAAAAGCGCTCAAAGGGCGGGAGACCATCGCCTTCTACGGTGAGCCCGGGGCGGGAAAGACCGTCATGACCAAGGGCATCGCAAAGGGGCTCGGGGTCTCTGCGCTCGTCACAAGTCCAACCTTTACCATTCTCAACGCCTACGAGGGAAGAGCGACCCTCTTTCACTACGACATGTACCGCATTGCGGACGTATCCGAACTGGAAGAGGTCGGCTTTTTTGAAAATCTCGGAGAGGGCGTGACCGTGGTCGAATGGTCCGAAAACGTCGAGCGCGCGCTCCCCGCCGACGCGATTCGTATCCGTATCGACTACGAAGGAGAGAAAAGGAGGATCACCGTCTATGAAGATTCTTTGCTTTGATACGACGACGCGCGACCTCGTGGTCGGACTCTATGAGGAGAGAGAGGGTACGCCCCGCATTTCGGGAGAAACCGTCCCCGACTGCCTGAAGGGGCATTCGGAGATTTTGCTCCCGACGGTGGACAGGCTGCTCGAGGGCGCGGGACTCAAGCTCTCGGACATCGACGCTTTCGCCGCCTGCGCGGGACCGGGTTCCTTTACGGGGATCCGTATCGGGCTTGTGACGATGCGCACCTTCTGTCAGGTCACGGGAAAGCCGGGTATCCCTGTAAACTCTTTGGAGTATCGCGCATATCATGTACCGTGTCAGAATGAGAAGTGCGTCTGCCTGGACGCCATGCAGAACAAGGTCTATTATGCCCTGTACGAGGGAGAGCGCGAAATTTCCGCGCCCGCCTGGTGCGAGAAAGCGGAGCTGAAGGACAGAATCCCCGCGGGCGCGAAGGTGTTTTCGGATACCCCGCTCGACATTCCATTCGAGGGATACGGGGAACTTCATGTTCGGCTCGCGCAGTTTGCCTACGACCGCAGGGAGCGCGCGCAGGGTTACGAGGGGATTCAGCCTCTGTATCTGCGCAAGTGTCAGGCGGAGGAACAGCTCGCGGAGAAGAGAGATGCCTGAGATTCGGCGGTGGAAGAGGGAGGACCTCCCGGAAATCGCCGAAATCGAGAAGGCGTGCTTTTCGGAGCCCTGGACGCTCCGCGCGCTCGGGGAGGGGTTTGAAAACCCCGATTTCGCGTGCTGGGTGTACGAGGTCGAGGGAAAGGTCGCGGGCTATGCCAACGCGATGCTCGTCGCGGGAGAGGCGCAGATTGCAAACGTCGCGGTCTCGCCCGCGTTTCGGCGGCAGGGCATTGCCAAAGCCCTTCTTTCGGCGCTCCTCGGCGAGCTTGCGGCGTCGGGGTATTCCGCGGCAACCCTCGAAGTCCGACCCTCGAACGCGCCCGCGCGGGCGCTCTATGCGGGGTTCGGGTTTGTATGCGAGGGCGTACGCAGACGCTTTTATTCTGACGGAGAAGACGCGCTGGTGCTCTGGAAGTATTTTTCGGAGTCCCGCTGACGCGGAAGGAGTCCTTCCGCACTCTTGTCGGAGGGAGCTATGATTGTCGACGGTCTGGATACATATGTGGAAACCTTCGGGGAGGGAGAGGGCGTACCCACTCTCTTTCTGCACGGATTCGGGGGGAGCGCGGACAGCTTTCGCCCGCTCTATCCCCTCGTGAAGGGAAAGATCATCACCCTCGACCTCTGGGGGTTCGGAAAATCCGCGCTCCCGGAGGAGTTCACCGTCTATGACTACGCCGAAAAGGTCGCTGACCTTTTGGACATCCTCAAACTCGAGCGGGTCAATCTCGTGGCGCACTCCTTCGGGGCGCGCATCGCGCTCGTTCTGATGTGCTACTACCCGGAGCGCGTGCGGCGGTGCGTCATCGCGGACGGCGCGGGGTTAAAGCCCCGGCGGAGTCTGTTGACGCGCTGGAAAATATTTCGGTACAAGTGCTATAAGCGGTTTGCGAAAAATTTTGACCCCGACCGCTACGGGAGCGCAGACTATCTGTCCCTTCCGCCTGAGATGCGAAAGACCTTCGTCAATGTGGTCAACGAGGACCTCGGGTTCACCCTCAAATACATCTCCTGTCCCGTGCTCCTCGTCTGGGGCGAAAAGGACGCGGATACGCCGCTCTATATGGCGAAAAAACTAAAAAGAGGTCTCGCGGACTGCGGGCTGATCATCTACGAAAACTGCGGGCATTTTGCCTATTTGGAGAAAACCTGGGACTTTGCGGTCACGGTCAACGAATTCTTGAAATAGGGGGACGAAATGCTCATTTTTTTATTTTCGGCGGCACAGGTCTTTCTGGCGCTGAAATATCTGCACCACTATCAGATGAACGGCTACCGATTCGCTCTCGATAAACGGCTCGCGCTGCAATTTGCGTGCAGCGACCTTCTCTGTCTGCTCTTTCTGTTGGACGTGTTCGTACCCGAGACCCACCTCGAACTCGTCGTCAGTCTGTCGATCTGTCTCATGGTGATTTCGGTGCTTACACTCGGAAAAAAGACGCCCGTGCGGTTCACCAAGCGCCTGATTCGAAACTACATCGCGGCGGCAGTGCTCATATTTGCCTGCAACTATGCCGCATTTTTTCACGCCGAACATTGGCTTCTTCTGTCCGGACTGTTCACCGGACTCATAACCTTGCTCGCGAGTCTCGCCCTCCTGCCCCTTGAAAACAGATTCCGAAAGAAATACGCGGAACGGGCTCGGGAGCGAATGAAGTCTCTGTCCTGCCGGGTCATCGGAATTACGGGGAGTTTCGGCAAAACCACGACCAAAAATATGCTCTATGACCTCTTGAAGGACAGTTTTCGCGTGGTGCGTACCCCCGCGAGCTACAACACCGAGATGGGGGTGGCGATGACCGTCTTAAACGAGGTCAGAGAGGATACGGAGATTCTCATCTGCGAGATGGGCGCGCGAAAAAGGGGGGACATCGCCGCGCTCTGCGAAATCACGGGTGTAGAAGACTCCATTCTCACGAGTATCGGGTACTGTCACTATAAGACCTTCGGGAGTCTTGACGCAATCAAGGCGACCAAATTCGAGCTCTGCGAACACACGCGCGGGTGCTGTGTGTTTGCGGACACCCCCGAGACCCGGGAGCTCTATGAGAGGGCGACCTGCGAAAAATTGCTCGGAACCTTCGAGAGCGTGGGCATCAATTCCTTCAACCTCGAAATCGGCGGTGAAACGCATTTTTTCCGCACCAATCTCGTGGGCACGGTGCACCAAAAGAACCTTGTGCTCGCCCTGCTCCTCGCGCATCGGCTCGGGGTAGATGTGGAGACTTTAAAGGAGCGATGTCTGCACTTGGAGCAGACCCCGCACCGGCTCCAAATTATCAAGAACGGCGGCGTAACCATACTCGACGACAGCTACAACAGCAACCTTTCGGGGGTGCGGGGGATGATTGAGGTCGTGAGGAGCTTTTCGGGACGCAAAATTCTCGTCACCTGCGGTATGGTGGAACTCGGAAAACTTCAATACAGACAGAACGTGGAATTTGCGAGGCTGTGCGGGGTGTTCGACTTTCTGTTCATCATCTCCCGCACCAACCGAAAAGCCTTTGAGGACGGACTCGCGGAGATCGGTTACCCGAAGGACAGAGTGGTATATTTCCGAAATCTATCCCAACTTCAGGAGTTTTTAAAGGGGTTCATGCGGGGCAGCGACCTCATTGTATTCGAGAACGACCTGCCCGACAATTACTTGTAGAATGGAGGTTGAAAACATGAATATCGCCGTCATCTTCGGCGGGAAGTCAACCGAGCACGACGTCTCGGTGCTGACCGCGCTCTTTGTGACCAACGCGCTTAAAGGGTGCGCGGTCTATCCCGTCCACATCGACAGGGAAAACCGCTGGCGCACCGGGGCTTTTTCGAAAATTTCCGACCTTGCGGACATGAAGGAATGCGTGCTTCTTCCGGGCGGCGTCCTCGCCAAAAAGAGGGGAAATCGCTGTCGTCCGCTCGCAAGAATCGACTGCGCGGTCAACTGCTGTCACGGCGGTTCGGGGGAGAACGGCGACCTTGCCGGAACGCTTGCCCTCTTCGGCGTGCCCGTGACCTCCTCGGAGCCCTTTTCCTCCCGCGTCGCGATGAACAAGATTCTGACCAAACGGTGTCTGCCCGAGGGCGTGCGGACCGCCGAATACGCCGCGCTCAAAAAGGGCGCGCGGGAGACTTCGTTTGCGGCGGCGAAGTTCGGACTGCCGCTTGTTGTCAAGCCCGCGAGCGGGGGCTCGTCCATCGGCATTTCGGTGTGCAGGGAGGAGGGAGAGCTCGCGGACGCACTCGCGCTCGCGTTTTCGCTGGACGAGGAGGTGCTCCTTGAGAGGTACGTTCCCGATTTTAAGGAAGTCAACTGCGCAATCTACCGCGGTCCCAAGGGACTCGTCCTCTCCAAGCTCGAGAGTCCGGGGCGGCGGTCGGATATTCTCTCCTTTGACGAAAAATATCTGAATTTCTCCAAACAATCCGGGGACAGGGAATTTCCCGCGGTTCTGCCCCCCGAGACGGAGAGGGAGATTCTCGAGACCACCGCGTGGGTGTATGAATTCCTCGGAATGTCCGGTATCGTGCGCATGGATTACATGGTCTCGGAGGAGGGTGTATATTTTAACGAAATCAACAGCGTGCCCGGCTCGCTTGCCTTCTATCTCTTCGAGAGAGATTTTTCGGAGGTGTTGTCCGAGGTCATCGCGCAGGCGGTGGCGGAATTCCGGGAGCGCGAGACGCTTATCCGAAGTTTCTCCTCCGAACTTCTTGCGGCGAGCGCCGCGGGCGTGAAAACCGCCCGAAAATAGTCAATCAGTCCTATGGGGGGACCCCGTTTGCGCGGGGTCTCTTTTTTTGTACAACTTGTACTTTTTATGTACAAGTCAGCCCGCCGGAGCGTCTATGCGCGGTTTTTGAAATATGATATACTTTTCCTGAGAGGAGAGCGGACGCGCTTTGCGCGGACATTCGAGTCTCGAAGGAAAAGTTCACCGAAGGTATCCTTTCTTGAGAGGAGAGTGGACGCGCTTTGAGCGGCCACTCGAGTCTGACAGAGTACTTTTGGAAGAAAAAAAGGAGTTCAGGATATGATGAAACGTGTGTTGACGGCAGTACTTGCGCTTGTTCTCGTGTTCGGTTTTGCCGGCTGCGGCCGGGGAAAGACAAATTCCGACTACGATTACCTCTTCGAGCGGGACGAGGGCGATCTGTATGTCCGCTATTTCGAGGGAGGCAACGGCGCCGAATGGCTGTACGAGATTACGCACAATTTCGTGCAAGAGACGGGCATCGGCGTCTATCTCGAGTCTGACAACAGCGTCACGAGCGAGATTCCCACGCTCTTGAAGAATGCGCATCCCTCGAATGGAAAGCCGAGCGCGACCATTCTCAATAAACTTCCCGACGTCGTGATGACGCAGACCCTCAAGTGGCAGGGCTACGTCAACAAGGGCTATATCTCCGAAATCGACGACGTCTATTCGTATGTCTATGAGGATGAAGACGACAAAACGCTTTCCGATAAGCTGATC
The DNA here is from genome assembly GCA_905215695.1 of uncultured bacterium. Lineage (GTDB taxonomy): Bacteria > Bacillota > Clostridia > Christensenellales > HGM11417 > CAJMQN01. Next base: position 194,818 of record CAJMQN010000002.1, on the reverse strand, counting down.
GACGAAGCCGCGCAGTTCGGATACATGGGACAGACCCCGAGCAGTGCCGATAAGCACTATTGGGTGGTGCCCTGGACTTCGCCGCTCACCGGAATCGTCTATAACGTGGATATGCTCAAGAGTCTCGGCGGCAAGTGGGCGGACGGCTATACGCCCAAGACCGTCACCGAGCTTCTCGAGCTCGTCGCGGACCTGAAAGCTGCGGGAAAGACCGCTTTTGCCTGGGGCGGCGACGGCACGAATATGGGGTATTGGAACTTCCTCTTTATGAGTCTGTGGTGCTCCTATCAAGGCTATGACGAATCTTTCGAGGACGGCGTGGCAAAATACGGCGACCTGAAGGATTTTTACAACTTTGTGGACAACGCCGGAAATCCGGACAGCGGATACGAATCCTTTAATCAGGCGGGGCGCAAGATTGCGCTTCAGGTTCTTCGCGACCTCATCGTCGATGAGGCGAACAGCACTTGGACGAACAGCATCAAGGACCCGGTCTCAAAGACCGTCTATGAGGCACAGGAAAAGTTCGCGTTCGGGGAAGCGGCGATGATGCCCAATGGTTCCTGGATTCAGAACGAAATCGACGAACTGATCGACGAGAATTTCCACTACGCAATGATGCCCGTGCCGGCGGTCGATTATGCCTATGTCTCCTCGGTTGCGTCCAAGCTCGGACTCGAATCCAAAGAGATTCACGGCGGACTCTTGAAGGACGGAGGGTTTGAGACCGCGTCAACGCAGTCTCCCGAATACGCCGTCGTCAACAATACCGAGATCGGCGACCTCATGTTTATCCCCGAGAATGCGGTACACAAGGAGAACGCCAAAAAGTTCCTTATCTACCTCAACAAACAGGAAAACGTCATGAAGGCGACCGAATCCATGTCTATCGCACGTCCCTTTGACTACAGCCCGAGCGAGGCGGAGGGACTCACGGACTTCACGAAGAGCGTTTTCTCGGTCTATGAGAACCCGGACGCTCTGCAGATTGTGCGTAGCTCAACAAGCAACATCTTTATGTACGCGGGCATCAAGGAATGGGCGGAGAACAACGAGGCGGATATCCTTCTTCAACTCTACGGAAAGACCGCAAACGAGCTCGTGACAACCGTCTATAACAATGCGATGGATAACTTCGATAAGTGGAAGGAGCTCGCCGAGGTCTGATGGAAAAGACAAAACGGCTTCGTTCGGGGAAGCGGAAGACCACGGTCTTTGTATGGCTCATGCTGGCATACCCGATCGCGCACTTCCTCGTGTTTTGGCTGTACATCAACGCGAATACCATCTTCATGACTTTCTTTCGATACAGCCCCAACACGCAGGAGTACGTCTGGTACGGACTCAATAACTTCTGGGAACTCTTCGGGGACATGTTCCTCGGACACAACGAACGCACCTTCAACTCTATGCTCAACTCGCTGTGGATCTTCCCGGTCAATAACTTTATCATTCTGCCGCTGTCCTTTGTCTGCGCGTTCTTTCTGTTCAAGAAGATTCCCTGCGCGAACCTCTTCCGGGTGGTGTTCTTTCTGCCCTCGATCATCTCGATTACCGTGCTCGCACTCGCGTACCGCTCCATGTTTAACTCCGATTACGGTCTTTTTTACAAGCTCTGCGAGCTCATTTTCGGGGAAAAGACGCCATTCTTTTTGGACAGCAACGGGAGCTGGGCGATGCCGACTGTGTTTTTCTTCGCGGTGTGGTCCGGACTCGGGTACAATGTGGTGCTGCTAAACGGAGGCATTTCCCGCATTCCGCAGGAGATTCTCGAGTACAGCAGGCTGGACGGCGTGACGACCGTGAGGGAGATGTTTCAGATTGTTCTGCCCCTTGTATGGCCGACCATGTCCACGCTGTTTATCTTAAATTCTTTGGCAATCTTCGGCTGGTTTTTGCCGCCCATGCTTATCATCTCGGACAGCGGGGGCGCAAACGGAAAGACTTCGACGGTCGCACTGTACATCTATCAGCTTGTGAATCAGGAGGAGGGAGAAAAAGCCGCCGCTCTCGGGCTCATGTTCTCGGTGGTCGGCATTCCCTTCGTGTTCTTCGTCAAATGGCTGATGGGAAAGGTCACACCGGATATTGAATTTTAAAATAAAAAAGGAAGGAGAGGAAGGTATGAAGAGAAAATTTGCAAGGATTGCGACGGCTGTCGGGCTTGCCCTGCTCATCGCGGCTTGCGCGCTGCCCCTCGGCGCGGCGAATGCCGGCAGTGTGGCGACGGTTGCGCTCGCCGACGACTTCAGCGGAAGCACCATCGATTCGTCAAAGTGGCTGCTCGCAGGCGCGGACGCGCAGAAGGTGAATGCTGTTGAAACTTCGGGCGCGCTGGTAATGAAACCCGTGCAGGGCTATAGTCATTCCATTTATCACAACGGTTTTACATTCGAGGCGGGAAAGAGCTATGATATCAGCTTCGAGGTTTCGATGAAGACCTCGGGCGAGGCGTGGTGCGGCATCATTCTCGGCGGCGAAGAAGTCGGTTCGACTTATGCAAAGCGCAGCCAAAGCGGAATCATCATCAGCGCCAACGGACAAAAGGGTTGGGTCAACAACTACCGCCTCGGTCAGATCATCGACGGCGAGACGGGAAACGTCCCGGGACTTGTTTCGAATGGAGTCGCGATGCCCTTCAAGATTTCCGTGACCTATGAGAACGAGGAATATAAGGGCGCGATTTACGCAGGCGAAACGCTCGAAAAGGTCTGCGATCTCTCGGTGTTTGGCGTGGCAGGTCATCTCTGCATTCAGGCGAACGGCGACGGTTCGACGGTCAAGTTTATGAATCTTTCCATTCGAGATACGGCGGCGGACAAAGTCGTTGCGACCGAAAAGTTCGAAAAACCCACAGAGGAACTGATCGGCATGACCGATGAGCGCATTCTGCCCTGGATCGCGCAGAATGAACAGTATTCTTCGGGTATGGGATATGCCGCAAAGTTTGCGGAGATTTCCTCTGCGGTCATGGCGGCGAAGTTTGAGGTGCAGGAGGGACAGGGTAGTCTCAATCTCTTTGATTTCTCCTTCGGCGTCGGGCTTTCGAATATTCCCGAGGGCTATGGATTCGGAGTGCGCACCGGCATGGACGGCAGCGGCGCGGGCGGAGATTTTCTCGCGTTTACCCCTGCGGAAGAGGGATTTGACCTCGTGATTGCGCGCGAGGGAGAGGACGCGGCGATCGTGAAGGAAGGGCTTTCCGTTTCTGACGGCGCGGTCGTGCGGCTCATCGGCAGGTATAACAGCGATTTGCAGGTCTATGTGGACGGCGTTCTCGCGGGAACGGCGCGAAATGCGGCTCTGTCCGGCTATCTCGGATTCGCCGCCGAAAAATTGGAGGAGACTGCGACCGGTTCGGTGAGCGCGTTCCTGTATTCGGCGGAACTGACGCTCTATACCTTCCAAAGACCGACGGCGGGCGCAATCGGAAACAATTTCGACGCGATGAAAAACGGTTCGACGACGGCGGGCTACGTGGATTCCAAAAAGTGGGTCGCCGAAGGCAACTGTAGCGTTCGGAACGGGGTTTTAAAATTCTCTTCCGGCGATGTCAATACTTCCTTCAATACAAAGGAAAAATATCAGGACTTTATTCTGCGCTTTGACGTGACGCGCATTGTGGGAAGTTTTTACCGGGACGAGGACGGGCTGTATGCCACACCCGGCTATTACGCGGACATGAGCATCGGTATTTCGGTCGGAAAACAGAATTATGACGAGAGCAGTATCGGCGGAACACATCCTTCGGTACAGTTCTGCACCAAATATTGGAACAAGAATACGGAAGGGAAGATTACACCGAGCATGATTATATGGGGATACGGCGCGACGACCGCAAGCGGAGGAGAGGCGGAGTGGCCCTCGGAGTGCTGGTGGCATGACGGAAGCGACGGCAAGGTTGTGACCGGAACCGACGGTTTGAAAGTCAACGTCGTCGTCATCGTCAAGAACCGCACGATTTCGATTTACTATAAATATTCGAATCAAGACGCAAGCTATCTCGACCAACCCAAAGCCGTTTTCACAAATGTGAACACCTACGGCTACGTGGGAATCAGCTGCGGATACAACAGCACTTTTGACATCGACAACTTAAGTATCACGCCGCTGTCTTTCGAAAATTACGCTTAAGGGAGAGAAAAGATGAAAAGAAAAAGAGCGATTTTCGCCATTCTTTGTGTCATGGTAATCAGCCTCTGCGGTTTTGCCGGGGCGGCGTTTGCGGAGACCGGGACGGGCAGCTCCGCCAAAACCTATGTTGCGGGAGGCGGGTTCCACGCCTCCGAGGTGGAGAGCACGACGCCGGTACAGGCTTATGCTGACGCATCCTCTGTCACAGACGCACTGTTCCTCTTAAATAAACCTGTCGGTGGAGAAACAGGTTTGCAGTCCACTCTCACTTTTGACGTGGAATTTGTACAGGAAACCTATCAATTCAAAATAGGATTGAGCCGCAAAAATGTCAAGTCGGAAATTGCGGATGCAGCATCTAACTATATCTTCTATTATAATGACGGCAGTGCACAAAAGCCGACCTCCATGGTAAAAGGAGCTTGGAATCATGACGCAACAACGGACATTGCGCCTTTGAAGGGGGAAGTTTCGCTGAAACTTGAGATTTCCGCCTACGGTAACGTGACGCTTTCCGTAAAAATTCCTGCCTCTAATACGGTAATGGACAGTAAGTTCGAACGCGACAGTTGGCTCGAAATGTATAAAAACATTGATACAAGCTATCCGTTTTTGTCCTTTGCCAATGTGGATAATCCAAGTGCATTGAAAGAAGTCGGTTATCCCTTCTTTGCGTCAAGCAATTTTAAATTGCTCCGTGCGAGCATTTCATCGCAACCCCCGATTTCGGTCTTTGAAAACTATACTGAAAACTTTGCAACCCCTTCCACTTTTGATACCAACTGGGTTACAAACGACGCCTTTGACACTGCTGTCGCCGAGGGAACTGCTTCAAAGCCGAGCGCAGGCGCGGTTTCCTTTGTTGAATCCTTGCCCAACGACAAGGGGGTCGCGAGCGGCGGTACGTCGGTGAATGGAAACAATATGCTTGTCAGCACACAGTCCTTCAAAGGCGCGACGCATGTCGAGTATGTCGTGACTTCGAGAGGACCGACGACCGCAGTGGGATTTGTCGGAGCGAACGAGACCGCGCCTACGGACTATATTTCCCTGAACTTCAACGGCTACAGCGTGACAAAGGACGGCAACGCGGGAAGCAATGTGAAGGTTGACGGCAGATGGGACGAAATTCTGAAGGAAGACGAGTCTAAATTTTACGCGTCCGGAAATTTGCGTATCTTCGACGGAAAAGTGAAGTTTATTCTGGACGTTTCCGCGGACGGTTCCGCAACGCTTTCCCTGCGAATCCTTGAGCAAATAACGATGGGCGGAGAGAGCGGACTCAGTACCGAAAAAGATTACGTCCTCTTTACCGAAACGGGATTGTTTGCGGATATGGTGCGTGACGGCGGACGATTCTTTATTTCAGTTCCTCATAATACTTGGGGCGGAGGAACAACGCTACATTCGGCACAGGTCTCCACTTCGGCGGAGGGAGTCCTGCTCTCGGATGATTTCTCCTACAACAATATCAACGGCAACGGGCTTGCGCTCTGGACCGCTTCTTCCTCGACGACCCTGACCCTTCCGGCGGTTTCGGAGGTTTCGTTCTCCGGCGAAGGGACGCTCGGCGTCAAAACAAAGCTCGAAAACCTCGACACGGACGTCGTGAGCGGCGCGTTCAATTTCAAGCTGAACTCCGGCTCGTTCGGCGCGGCGTTCGGGCTTGGTACGAACTATGCTTTCGGCGAGAACAGCAGCTATCTCTATTTGAAACGGGACACGAACGGCGCGGTTCTCGGACTGCGCAAGGGCGAGGAAGAACCCGACGAGCGTGCAATCGCGGGGCTTGATTTGACCAATCCCACGCTCGTAACCTTCCGGCTCATCGGCGCCACGGGTGCGCTCGAGGTATCGGTCGGAGGAAAAACCGAAATCTTTACGCTCGAGAATACCGACGGCTTTGTTGGGTTCTTCGGAGAGGGGGAGACAATTTCCGCGAGACTTAACTACCTCTCGTTGAAATCCAATCCCGCTGCGGCGCCCACGGTGACGGTGCCTGAAATGACACAGGGGAGTCTCGGGGAGACCTTCAATCTCATGCCTACACTCTCCGACCCGAGTTTCAGCGTTGCGGAAATCGTGAAAACTTTCAACTATACCGTGACCAAGGACGGGGAGCCCTATGCGGTACCGAATATTGCGGAATTTAAACCGACGGAAATCGGAAACTATCATTTCCTCTTTACCGTTTCCAATCCCGCGGGACAGACCGCAAACGTGCCCTTCGACTTCGAAGTTATTTACGGCGCGCCCACGCTCACCGTCGGGGACACGAAAGACTGGTACAACGGTCTGAATCCGATTACGTTTGCGCCCGAAGCGGATGACCCGCTCGACGACGCGGACTCGCTCACGATTACAATGGAGGTCTTCGCGGGAAAGGAGGCGACGGGTACGCCTCTTCACTCCGAGGGACTGACCTTTACACCGACTGCGACGGGTTTCTATACGGTGAAATTTTCGGTCAAGAACACACACGACTTGACCGCGACCGCGCAAAAGACCTTCCGCGTCATCGATCTTCCGCAGATGGCTGACGCTTCGGCGGCATTCGACGGCTCGGACAAATTCGAGAGCGTTGCGGGCACCGTTGCGGACGGAAAACTTACGCTCGGTGCGAACGGAATGTTCGGAACCGCAGGCTGGGCGCGCAACTACGCGCAGATGGTGCGGATTACCTCAATTTCCGAAACGTGTACGGATATTTCGCTGTACTTCGGACGGCTGGATTCCGAGGATACGCTTGCGGATGCCTGCACGGTGACATTTACGAAGGGTTCCACGAAGGCGACAGTCAAAGACGGTGCAGAGGAACGTACCATTGAACTCGGCGTTGATGTCTTTGCGGCGATCGGAGAGGGCTCCTTTGTCGTACAGACGACGGTGATGGGCGGAAAGCTCCAAATCGCGCTCATGTACGGAGACCTTCCCTATGACGTACTCAATGAACCTGTTGCGGAATTCGACGTGGATTGCGCCGTACCCGGACGGGTGGGTGTCGCGACGGTTTCTGGCGGAATTGCGCTGGACCGCTTTGTGTTCGTCAACCTCTCGGACTATTCGGAAATTCCCGACGACGTTGTTCCGCCGGACCCCGAAGAGCCCGAGGAGCCCGATGATCCCAACAAACCCGAAGAACCCGAAAAGGGCGGCTGCGGAGGCTGCGGCTCGACGGGCGGCATCGGCGGAATGCTGGGCGGCGGACTTGCGGTGATTGCACTTGCCGCATTCGGACTCTTCTATACGAGAAAAAGGATCAAATAATGGCATTTCACGCACAAAGAGCGCGGAAGGCGAGCGAGGACAAATGTTCTCTGCCCAAGGTCACGATGATCATTGTCCTGATTGTCTTTATCCTCTACGGCATCTCTCTCGTCTTCCCTCTGCTGTGGGCGGCAATCAATTCCTTCCGCACGAGGCTCGACTTTGCAAAATACCCAATGGACTGGTTTAACTTCGGGAAATGGACGCTGGACAATTACGCAAAAGCGTTCAGCGAGTACAACCTCTTCTCGATGTTTTTAAACTCATTCATCCTTGCCGTCGGGGGCACGGCGGGTTCGACAATCGCCTGCGCGATGTCCGCCTACGTGGTTTCCAAATTCGATTTTAAGGGCAGGAATTTTATCTACGGACTCGCTATCACGATTATGCTGATTCCGACATCCGGCTCCCTTGCGGCGCAGTACAAATTTATGTTCGAGAGCGGACTTGCGAACAACCATCTCGGCATTGTTCTCATGTATTCGGGCGGGTTCGGATTTAACTTCTTTCTGCTGTACGGGTTCTTTAAAAGTCTATCCTGGACCTATGCGGAGGCGGCGCAAATTGACGGCGCGGGAAACTTTCAGATTTTCGTACGGATTATGCTCCCGCAGGCGAAGCCTTCGCTGTTCGCGGTGGGAATCATCAGCTTTATCGGGTTCTGGAACGATTACTTTACGCCCTACATGTATCTGCGCGAATTCCCGACGCTTGCGGTCGGAATCTATCAGTTACAGCAGGAGATGAGCTCCCGAGGCTCCAACTGGCCTGTCGTCTTTTCGGCGATGGTGCTCTCTTCGGTCCCCGTCATCGTCATCTTCGCGGTCTTCCAAAAGACGATTATCGCGAATACCGTCGCAGGCGGGCTCAAAGGTTAAGGAGGAATCATGAAAAAACTGTTCTGTCTCTTTCTCTCCGTCCTGTGCATTCTCGGATGCACTGCCTGCGGCGGAGAAGAGACCCCGCCGACTGCGGACAAAACGCACATGTACGGCTTTTTCGAGCCGCTTTGGGAAAAGCGCGCGAACTCAAACGAAGATCAGGTCATCGGATTCAACCGCGACGTCACCGTCTATCTCATGGGCGCGATGGGGTGCAACTCCTTCCGCATGATGTTTCCGGCGAGCATCTTCTCAAAATTCATTGTGGACTATGACGACGGCACCATAGAGATCGAACTGGACGAGGAAATGGTCCCTTATTTTCACGAATCTATCCAGAAACTCCACGACGCGGGAATCGGTTTCATCGTGGGAGAGGGAATCGTTCTGCCGCCCTTCGTGACGGACGCGGGGCAGAGCGTGCCCGCGGGTTCGCTGGGCGTGCCCGTCTATGGAGTGGATTCCTGCTATGAAACCTGGGCGGAGGCGGTCTCGCAAGCCTGGACTGTGCTCGTCGGAGAGTTTGACGAAATCACCTATTGGGAGATGGGCAACGAGTACAACGCGGACACCTTCTTCCACCCGGCGACCTACAACCCGGACACCAAACAGGGCGGATTTGCCATCGATGAGTCCGCCGCGGCGAATACCGACTATATGTACTTCGCAAATCGCGGAATTCTTGCCGCAAATTCCGAAGCGGTCACGCTCACACCGGGCTGGACTTCTCTCGGAAACATGGCGTCCCGGGAAATCGAGTATTTTCTCGGCTACGTCTATGACAATATCAACAGCGGGGAGTTTCCGCGGATCGGGGAGAAGAGCACGGATTCTGACGACTATTTCGGCGGTTTCTCCTGGCACCCCTATGACGGTATGCCCATGGACGAAGATTGGATTGGGTACAATGGCGACATCTATCAGCTCGCGATTGACAACGGAGATGACGGAAAGCCTGTCATTTTCACGGAAATGGGTTGGTTCGACTCCAATTCTCCCGACCTCATCGCCTCTCAAAGCGAGGCGGCAAAGCTCGTCTATCGGTATTGCATGGAAGAAATGCGGTACGTAGAGAGTTGTCTTTGGTTCCGGCTCTACAACTGCGAGTACGACTGGGCGGGTCTCGGCGCGAATTCGCCCGAAAAGACCTACGGAGTCTTTTATGAGCCGACGAAAACGCAAGGATTCATGCCCAAACAGAAGGCGGTTGTGATGCAGGAAATCTTCGGCGGTACGGGAGACCTCGAAATGTGGTCTGACCTCGAGAAACTGAACGAAAAACTTGCGGAGGACAGATGAAGAAATTTGCGTGTCTGTTTCTCTCCTTCCTGCTCCTTGCGCTCGGCTGTACGGGCGGAGAGGACCCCGGAACGAATCCGGGCGAAGAATCCCCGCCCTATTATGCGGAAAACGACCATTTGACCGTGGATAAATCCCGTCTGTATGGGATAGCGGAGCCGTTTTGGGAAAAGAAGGAGAACTCGGAAGAGTTTCAGGTCAAGGGATTCGATAAAGAAGTGATGACGGGGCACCTTGAGGCGCTCGGCACGACGTCGGTGCGTTTTATGTTTCCCCAAAAAATCTTTAAAAAGTACGCCATGTACGGCGAAAACGATTTTGAAATCGAATTGGATTCTGAAATCGAGGCATACTTAAAAGAGTGCCTTGCTCTTCTCTCGGATGCCGGCGTCAAACACATCATCGGAGAAGCGGCGATCTATCCCAAGCCGCAAGGCTTTGCGGGCGGGTATCTGAGCCTGACCGTGCCGTCGCGGGAGGAGGAGTGCTACGCGGACTGGTGTGCGCTCCTATCGGAGCTTTGGAAGACGCTCGCCGCGTCCTTCCCGGAAATCACCTACTGGGAGATGGGCAACGAGACGAATTGCTATTCCTATATGAGCCCGGTCTCGGGGCGGTTTTCCTTCGAGGAGCAGGCGGCAGTCAACACCGACCTCATGTACTACGCCTCCAAGGGAATCCGCGCGGGAAATCCGAACGCCTATACGGTCACGCCCGGCTGGACTTCGCTCGGAACCATGACCGAATACGCAGATTCGCTCACCGACGTCGGCTATAGCATTCCGCTCTTTTTGGAACAGATTTATAAGAATATCGCAAGCGGAGAATTTCCCTACGGCGAAACCAAAAGCACCGAAATTGAGGACTACTTTCAATGTATCGGCTACCATCCCTATGAGTACCGGGACTGGAGCGGTTGGGTCGAGGGCAACGAGCGCGTATTCGAGGTCATCGACAAGTACGATACGGTGGCGCGCAAAGTGCTGTTGACCGAAATGGGCTGGCCGGATTACGGCGACCCCGAGGAGATGACAAAGCAGGAGATTTGGATCGCGGAACTGTACGAGCGCTGCGCCGCGATGCCGCAGGTGGAGACTGTCTGCTATTTCCGACTGTATGACTGTGCGTACGCTTCCCAATGGGGGAGCGGCGCGGAACGGAGTTTCGGACTCTTTACGGAGCCGGAAGAGGAAGGCGGAGCGTTTGCGCCCAAACAGAAAGCGGTAGTTCTGCAAGAAATTTTCGGCGGAACAAAACCGTTAGAAATTTAGGAGAACGAATGGAACACGTCTTGCTGGTCTATGAGCAGATCACTGCCTGGTTTTTACAACAGATGGAGTCCAACGAACTCAAAGGCGGGGAGCTTCTGCCAAGCGAAGCCGAATGTATGCGCCGTTTCGACGTTTCGCGGGGAACGGTGCGCAAGGCGTATTCCTATCTCGTCAACAACGGTTATGCCCGCACAGTCCGCGGCAAGGGGACCTATGTTGCGGACAATGTGCTGGAGGCTCTCGCAGGGCGGAGGGAGGAGAAACTCAAGGATGTGACCGCGCGTAAGATTGCGTTGGTCATTTCGGGTAAGGAGGGGTTCTATACCCCTATCTACGAGGGGGTCTCGGAGAATATCCGCAAGAACCGCTGGGAACTCGTCGTCATGTATAACCGAACCCTTGACGAAGAGCGGGAATGTATTCGAAATATTTTAAAGCGCAAGGACATCGACGGCATGCTCATTCTGCCCGTGCGGGTCAAGGACGAGCGGCGGGTGGACTTCTATTCTGCGGTTTCGCACCGAAATATTCCCATTGTCGTCATCGGAAAGCCGCCGCACGGCATGCTTGCGCCCTCGGTGCTTGTGGACGATTCTATCACGGTATATTCCATGATCGAGGAGTGTCACCGAAAGGACTGCAAAAACTGCGTTATCTTCTATGAATCCTCGGAGGGAGAACTCGCGTTTTCCAACCGCCTGCGGGCGTATTATATCGCGATGGCGCGTTACTATCCCACCCGAAAGCCTGTCGTCATCGACATCGATCGGGAGGGCTGGACGGCGGAGGCGGAAACATTCTTGCGGGATTCCGGGGAGAAGGTGGGGTTTATCTTCTTCAACGGCAACGCAATCCGCCCCCATATTCGACCTCATCGGGAACGCGGGCAAACGTCTGCGGGAGGACGTCGCCGTCATCGGTTACGGACCGGAACAGGAATATCCGTTTTTGGATAAGAAGCTTTCGGTCATGGAGATTCCCAAGTACGAACTCGGGTTGAAGTCCGTCGAAATGCTCTTCGAGCAGATGGCGTCGGAGAAGCGGGACTTTGTAAAAAATATTATTTTTGCCGCCAAATATCTGGAAGGAGAGACGAGCTGATGAAAAAGTGCGCTGTCGCCTGTGCTGTGGGTGCGATTCTGTTGTTTTCCGCGGCGTGCGGGGGCGGAGAACCCAATACGCCCTACAATCCCGCGGAGGGACCCTATGCGATAGAGGACATTGTGCGGGAGGATCTTATGTGGGATACGGAGACGCTGTTTGCGGCGGAGCCCGAAATCGAGACGCTATCGGAGGTCAATCCGGGCAAGAATATGACGGCAATCAAATTTGAGTCCGTCGCCTATCCCTTGAAGGACCTTGACCATAAACGCACCTTCGCGGTGGTCGGGGTGCCGGACGAGACGGAATTTCCCATGCCCGAGGGCGGGTATCCGGGAATCGTCCTTGTGCACGGCGGCGCGGGGCAGGTCTATCCCGAATGGGTCAAACTCTGGAACGAGAAAGGATACGTCGCCATTGCGATTGATATTTTCGGCAACGAGTTGGACGCGTCCCTGAACAAGAAGACCAATCCCGAGGGCGGACCCACGGAGGGGTACTCGGGTTCCAAGAATCAGACTGCGGAGGAGTGGGAGGATTCCTGGGTGTACCACTGCGTGGCGGACATCATTCTCGCGAACGACATTCTGCGCGCGCGGGAGGACGTCAACCCCAACCAAATCGGCTGTACCGGAATTTCCTGGGGCGGCGTGCTGACCTGCATTGCCTCGGGTGTGGATAAGCGTTTTGCGGCGTTTGCGCCCATTTACGGCGCGGGTTACCTCTATGAGGACAGCTTTGGGGCGGGCGGTATCTTCGGCGGAAGCGAAGGGAGCGCGGGACGGGAAGCCTGGATTTCCGCCTACGACCCGAGCGCGTATCTGCCCTATGCGACAAAGCCGATGCTCTTCGTATCCGGCATCGACGACAACTGTTTCGACGTCGTCAGCCGCGCAAAGTCCATTGCGCTTGTGCCCGGCAAGGTGTTTGCCTCTCAGCGTTCCGACCTTCAGCACGGCTATTATTGGAACCAAACCTATGAGGTGTACGCTTTCATGGAACACGTTTTGCGGGGAAAAGACACCGCGATTCTCGTCACCGACAGCGGCGTGCGGGAGGGAAAGGCTTACATAGAGATTGAAAATCCCGATTACGTGGAACAAATCAATTTCCTCTATACGACGGACAGCGGGTCGGACAGCCATTCCTGGCGGTTTGAGAGCATGTCTCTGGAGGTTTCGGGTCGGGTGGAAATCGATTTGCCCGAGGGGACGACGGCGTTCGCCTTCGAGTGCGCGAACTTCACTGTCGATATGAATTTCCGCATGGGTTCGCCCGTGTTTCTTGTAGAATGAAACAAAAACTTTGGCACGGAAGCGCGTACTATCCCGAGCAATGGGGGGCAGGCGACCTCGACCGGGACATCGCCGTCATGAAAGAATTGGGGCTGAACACCGTGCGCATGGCGGAATTTGCCTGGTCCGTTCTGGAACCGGAGGAGGGAAAATACGACTTTTCTCTCTTCGATGCGGCGATAGAGAGATTTTATGAGGCGGGCATTTCGGTGATTCTGGGCACGCCCACGGCGACGCCTCCGCGTTGGTTTACCCTGAAATACCCCGATAGTCTGTATGTGGACGAAAACCTGAAAAAACTCGACCACGGTTCCCGGGAACATGTGTGCGTGAACAATTCCGATTTCCGCCGCGCCGCGGCGGAGATTGTCCGGCGGCTCGCCGAGCGGTACGGCAGGCACCCCGCGCTCATTGCCTGGCAGGTGCACAACGAACCCAACTGCCCGGTACACGAGTGTTTTTGCCCGACATGCCGCGCAAAATGGTCGGAGTATCTTGCCGCACGGTACGGGAGTATCGAGGCGCTCAACGAGGCTTGGGGCAATCGGGTGTGGAGTTTTGAATACCCGGATTTTGTCTCCGTACTCCCGCCCGTGCCCACGCCCTATCTGCATTCGACCTCTCAACTCGCGGCATACCGTGCTTTTAACCGGGAGAGCGTGGGGGAATTTCTGGACGAGCAGGCGGAAATCATACGTCGGTATTCGGACGCGCCCGTCTGCACCAACGTGTGCCGCACGTTCGAGCTCGACTTTGACCGCGCCTTCCGAAACCTCGATTTCGTGGGCATCGACGAGTATTCGACCTATGACGCGTTCCCGGAGAGCCTTTTAAACTTCGACCGATTCCGCAATACCTGCAAGCTGCCCTATTTCGTCATGGAAACTCCGCCCACGAGCGGGGGAAACATTGTGGAAGTCTTGCCCTTCCACCATGACGGATACGTCCGCGCGCTTGCGGCGTCCGCCTTTCTCGGAGGGGGGAACGGATTTCTGTACTGGCAGTTCCGGCAGAGCCGCTCGGGGAGCGAAATGCCGCACGGACACATTCTTTCCGTCTTCGGCGGAGAGACGCCCGCCTTTGGGAACGTGCGGGAGGTGTCCGCGGCGATTGAGGAGCTACAGGCGTTTGTGCTCGCTACGAAACCCGCGAAAGCGGAGACGGCGTTTGTGTTTTCGGACTTTTCCCGCATGCTTTCGCAGGGGGAGAATCTCAAGGAGTTCGACTATCTTGCGGATACGCGAGCGTCCTACGCCTCGCTGGTCTCGACCTGCCTGTACCGGGACGCGCTCACCGAAAAAGACGATTTCTCGGGGCGCAAACTCATCTATATTCCGTACTGTCTGCACGTCTCCGACGCGCTCGCCGGAAAGCTCTGCGCGGCGGCGAGCGAGGGCGCGACGGTGGTGGTCGGACCCTATACGGGCTGGCGGACGGAAGAGCATACCCTCTATACGGACTGCGCGCTCGGCGCCCTCGAGCGGCTTACAGGAACCAAGATTCGCTGGTTTGCACAGTACAAGGGGCGCGGAAAGGTCTCCGCGTTCGGCGAGGAGACCGCGCTCTGCGGGCACGCCGCCGTGTTCGAGGGAAAGGAATTTCCGGGCATTGAGGAAGTTGCATGCGGCAAGGGTAAATTCGTGTTTGCGCTCTTTAAAATGGAGTCCAAGTTCGAGAGGACAATGCTCGCGCACTATGCGGGAGAACCCGAATTCGGATTCGGGGAGGGCGTGTGCTACTATCGGCGCACGGACGGAAAGAAGAACTATCATTGTTTTGTGAATCTCTCGACGGAACCGAAGAAGGTGACGCGAAGAGGGGGCGGGGAATTTATCCTTTCGCCTTGCGGCTTTACATGGACGGACTGAAAATGGAAATTTACGGATTGACAACAGAATATGCGGCGGAACCCCTTGCGGTGGAGAGCCGTGCGCCCCGTTTTGGCTGGAAGTGGAGAGCGAAAGGGGAGTTCTTTCAGGAATCTTATCGCGTGCTCGTCTCCGAGAACCCCACGGTCCAAATCGGGGATTGCTGGGACAGCGGCGAGACGATGAGCGGCGAAAGCGTCGGGATTCGCTATGCGGGAGTACCGCTGAAGCCCCGCACGCGGTACTATTGGCGGGTGATTTCACACGGAATCGAAAGCCCTGTCGCCGCCTTCGAGACGGCGCTCTGGGAGTCTTCGCTCTGGTTGGGACGGTGGATCGGTATGCCCATGAATTTTGCGGGGCACACCCTGCTCCTGCGCACCGCCTTTGAAATTCCCGTCGGCAAAAATGTACTGCGTGCCCGCGCCTATGTTGCGGGACTCGGGTGCCATGTTGCGTATTTAAACGGCGCGCGGGCGGGTGCGGAGGTGCTCGGACCCAAGGTCAGCAGTTACGATAAGCGGGTGTATTACAATACCTATGCTCTCGACGTCCGTCCGGGGACCAACGTGTTCGGGCTGGAACTCGGCTACGGTTGGCTCGGAAACCGCATGGCGCTTGCGCAGATTTTCGTCGATTTCGCGGACGGGAGCGTTCTGCATCTCTGCACGGAGTCCGGCGAAAACTGGTGGGCGGGGTGCGGCGCGGTCACATCGAACAGCATTTACGGCGGGGAACGCTATGACGCCCGGCTGGAGCGCGCAGGTTGGTGCACGCCCGGCTATGCGCCGGGCTGGGACCGCGGCTGGATGTATTCGGTGGGCGTTCCGCCGCTTTCGGGCAAGCTCTGCGCACAGCAGTCCGAGGGCATGACGGTTGTCTCCCGCTTTCCCGGGCGGTCGCTTGGCGGGGACGTCTTTGACATCGGGCAGAATATTTCCGGCTGGGCGAGAATCCGCGTGCGCGGCGAGCGCGGCGCGAAGGTGCGCCTGCGCTTTGCGGAACGATTGGACGAATCGGGAAGGCTCAACCGCCTGAATCTGCGGAGCGCGGCGAACGAGGACGAATATATCTTGAAGGGCGACGGGGAAGAGGAGTGGGCGCCGTCCTTTACCTGGCACGGCTTTCAGTACGTCGAAGCGAAGATTGAGGGAAAAGCCGAGCTTCTCTCCCTCGAGGGCGAGCACGTGCGGAGCGGGGTCGGGAAAATCGGGGATTTTACCTGTTCGGACGAGACGCTCAACCGCCTGCACGAGCTGGCATGGCGCACGGAATCCAACAATATTCTCGGTGTTTTGACAGACTGTCCGCAGAGAGATGAGCGGTTCGGCTGGCTCAACGACCTGACCGCTCGGATCTGGCAGATGGCAAACAATTTCGATTATGCGCGGTTTCTGCCCGAATTCGTGCGGGACATCACGGACGCGCAGAAGTCCGACGGGAGTATCCCGGATACCGCACCGCACTTTGTGGGCGGACGTCCCGCGGATCCCGTGAGCGGTTACCTTATTCTCGCGCTCGCCTGCTACGCAATGTACGGGGACGAGGATTGTCTGCGGGAAAATTACGAGGCGTTTCAGAGCTGGCTCGGGTGCCTTTCCACCCATGTGGGAGAGGAGGGCACGCTGAACAGCGGCGTTTACGGGGACTGGGTACCCGCCGCACCCTTCACGAAGGAGGGCGGGGAATGTCCCTTCAGCGCGGCAGCGGAACCGGAATTCCTCTCGGCGGCGTACTTTGTCTGGTATCACGGCATGATGGAGAGAATCGCACGCGCAATCGGAAGGGAGCAGGACGCGAAGGACTACGCCGAAAAACGGGAGCAACTGCTTGCCGCGTTCAGGCGAAAGTACGGCGATGCAAGGGGACAGACGCAGACCTCGGTCATGCTCACGGCGGGCGCGCGCACGGACGCTGAAACCGCGGCAAAGGAGCTGGCGGAGGACGTCGCAGTGCACGGTTATCATACGACCTGCGGAAATCAGGGCTATCGGCATCTTTTGGAATGGCTGGGCGCCTGCGGACAGGCGGAAACGGCGATTGCACTTTTAAAAAACCCCGAGTATCCGGGCTGGGGCTACATGCTTGCCTGCGGAGCGACGACGGTATGGGAACGCTGGGAAGAGGATATGAAAAACCTCATGCACTCCTACGACCACCCCATGTTCGCGAGCTACGATTCCTTCCTCTATCGGCATGTGGCGGGACTCATCGTTTCGTCGGACGCGCGGGGCGCGGACAGATTCGTGATTGCGCCGAAATTCCCCGCCGGAATCGCAAGTGCGCGCGCCTCTGTCGAGACCGTCCGCGGCAGGGCGGCTGTCGAGTGGCGAAGGAAGGGCGACGAGGTGACTTTGACTGCGGAAATTCCCGCAAACACCCGCGCAGAGTTCCGGCTCCCCGTCAAGGCGGAGAACAAGAACGGGAAGTTTTTCTTTGTATTCCCGATAAAATAAGGAGAGAGCGATGAAAAAGAGTTGGAGAGCGGCGGCGGCTTGCGCGCTTGCCGGCGTGATGGTCGCCGCGGGGTGCGGCGGCGATGGAAATACAGGAAGCGGACTTGCGCCCGAGGGAGAGCTCATGACCTATACCGAATACAATCTCGATACCTATGTCCGCCCCTACTGGCACACGCGGGAAATCTACAACGAGACGGTAATGTTTGTGGGCGCAGACGATACCGCGCCTCTCCTGTATGACGCGACGGAGATTCTGTCCGTCCGCAATTACGGGCTGGACGTGGAGTACGAGGAAGGGGTGGATTATATCTATGAGAACGGCGTGCTGAAGCGTACGGCGGATTCTTCCATTCCCTATTTTGAAATTGACGACTATTATCGCACTTCGCCGGACAGCGTGGGAATTGCGGTTGACAAGAGCAAGGTTTCGCTCGAGCTCGAGGGAGACCGCTACCTGAAATACGGCGAGGGGGATACCTTTACGAAAAAACAGATAGCGGTGACCTATCGGCACAGCTCTCCCTGGGAGGGTCCGATACCCGCGGGCAAGTCCGAAAAGCTGGCAAAATCCCTCGAAAAGCTGAAATCGGGGGAGGAGACGACGGTGCTCTTCTATGGGGATTCGATTACAACGGGGTGCAATTCGAGCGGCACTTCGCAGGGCGGAAACGTATCGCCGCATGCGGAGTCCTTCCCGAAAATGGTATGCGGTTATTTCGAAGAAAAATATGCCGCAAATATTGATTACTACAACACCGCGGTGGGCGGCTGGACGACCGAGCAGGGGCAGGACGCGCTCGAGGGCAACGTCATCGGCTACGCGCCCGACCTTGTGGTCATCGGTTTCGGCATGAACGACATGCTGACCACCCCCGGCGCCTATTCGCTCATGATTCAGGACATGATAGAGCGCATTCACACCGAACTCCCCGACACGGAAATTTTGCTTCTCGGGAGCATGGTTCCGAACTATGAATCGACCTGGTACGGCAATCAGGAACTCTTTGCGGCGGAACTTCTCGGTCTTGAAGAGTCGTATGATTTCGTGGCGGTCGCGAATGTGACCGAGATGCACAAGGCGCTCTTTTCTGCGGGCAAGCGGTACCGCGACGTGACCGTAAACAACATCAACCACCCCAACGATTTTGTGGCGCGGTTGTATGCGCAGGTCATCTTAAAGACCATGCTCGGCGGGGAATACTGTGACGAGATTACGAATTAACATTGGAGACCGAATGGAAAGCTTGGCGGTATGGGCAAAGGAAGCTCTGAAACAAAAAAATTTGACCTGCGCGTTTCTCTGGACAGCGGAACGTACGGACGCTGACGCGAAAATTCTGATTGCCGCGAGCAATCTCTATCGGATTTTTGCGGGGGAAAAGCTCATCGGCTACGGTCCCGCGCGCGCGGCGCACGGGTACGCGCGTATCGACGAGTGGAGCCTTCCTTCCTCCGAGACCCCTCTTCCGATCACGGTGGAGGTCGTCTCCTATCAGGTCAACAGCTATTATCTCGTTGAGGAGGACCCCTTCTTTGCATGCAGAATCTTCAGCGGCGGGAGGGAGCTCGCGACCTCGAGAGACTTCGACTGCGTGATTCTGACCGACCGGGTGCAAAAGGTTCAGCGGTACAGTTTTCAGCGCCCCTTTGTGGAGGATTATCGCATGGAGGTCTGCCGTACTGCGCTCTACCGCCGGGAAAGAATTGTCTTTCCCGCGGCGGAGACCGAGCCCGTGCCCTGCAATCGGCTCATCGCGCGGGAGACGGCGTATCCCACTCTTGAGGAGCGTTCCGCTGTGCCCTGCGAGCACGGAAAATTCCGTGTCGACGAAGGACACGCGCGCTGGGTCAACCGTTCGATTACGGACATCGGGCAAACCCTCGGCGGCTATGCCTACGGCGATCTCGAGGAATGTGTCTCCGACGAGGTGTCAAGATTTATCTATGAACCCGCGGCGGGAAACGAATTTTCGCTTCGGGCGGGGGAATATTCGCTGTTCGACTTCGGGAGGGAACTCTCCGGATTCTTTCGTGTGCGCGTTGAGGCGGAAGAGGACTGCGTTCTCTATCTCGTGTTCGACGAAATCGACTGGCAGGAAGAGAGGAATCCCGACTACGTGCGGGCAAAAAATATCAGTTTTTACCGCAACGAATGCGTCAATATTGTCAAGTGGCGGCTCAAAAAGGGGAGCTATGACCTGCTCGCCTTTGAAGCCTATTCCATGCGCTATGCGAAACTTGTGCTCGCGGAGGGCAGAGCGAAACTCGGCACCGCGCGCATCGTGGTCTATGAAAATCCGACTGCGTATCGGTTCCGATTTCGGGTCGCGGATGCGGAACTTTCGGACATTCTGGACGCGGCGCGGAATACATACGCGCAGAATTCGGTGGACCTTCTCATGGACTGCCCCTCTCGGGAGCGGGCAGGCTGGACAAACGACGGATATTTTTCCTCGGAGGCGGATCAGCTCTTTTCGGGGGAACGGCGGGTAGAGTACAGTTTTTTGCAAAATCTCGTGCTTGCGCCCCGACTCTCCGAACTGCCCGCGGGAATGACGCCGATGTGCTACCCCTGCGACCATCGGGACGGCGTATATGTCCCGAATTGCGGCATGTGGCTCGCGCTCAATCTCTGCCAATACTACCGCAGTACGGGGGACGAAGGGTTCCGCGCGGAGTGCGTGCCCGTGGTGGAGGGGCTTGTCAACTTCTTCAAAGGATTTGAAAATGAGGACGAACTTCTCGAAAATCTGGACGGCTGGATTTTCGTGGAATGGAGCATGGCGAATCACAGCGATTACATCTGCGGGGTCAACTATCCCTCGAATATGATGTACGCCGAGACCCTTCGCGCGGCGGCGACGATATTACAGCGCCCCGCCCTTGCGGAAAAGGCGGAACGGATCCGGCGTAAAATTCTGGAACAGTCCTTTAACGGTCTGTTCTTCGAGGACAACTGCGTGCGGGAGGAGGGCAAGCTCGTCCGAAAGGGACATATCTCCGAAACCTGTCAATACTATGCCTTCTTTTTCAACATCGTCACCCCCGAATCCCACAGCGCGCTCTACCGCCTGCTTACCGAACGCTTCGGACCCGAGCGGAGCGGAACGGACTGGCCGGATATCGACCGCTCCAACGTGATTATCGGTCTGTGTATGCGGGAGGACCTTCTCATGCGGACGGGGCAGACCGAACGGCTCCTGCGGGAGTGCAAGGATATTTTCCTCGGCATGGCGAGGCGTACGGGCACGCTCTGGGAGCATACCGACGTTGAGGCGAGCTGCAACCACGGAATCTCCGCCTATTGTGCGGTCTGGCTCGTCAACGCTTTGACGGGGTATCTCGGGGAATCGGACGGGCTTGCGCGCTTTTCGGAGCGGTTTGCGGGAATTGACTGCGAGTTTGAGCTTCCGCACCGCGGGGGCTTTGTTAAAGTCCGTGTCGAGAACGGCGTGCGGCACATCGAGGGCGATTACGGGTATGCGGAGGATGCCCGCGAAAACATTTGCTAAACTTCGGTTTTTTTGGTAAAATATCTCCTGTAACGCGTTACGGGAGGTATTTTTTTATGGCGAAGATCAAGATGACGACCCCACTCGTCGAAATGGATGGGGACGAGATGACGAGGGTCATCTGGCAGTGGATCAAGGACATTCTCATCACTCCCTATGTGGATTTAAAGACCGAATACTACGACCTCGGACTCCAAAAGCGGGACGAGACCGACGACGAGATTACCCGCGAGAGCGCGCGCGCCGCCCTAAAGTACGGCGTTGCGGTCAAGTGCGCGACGATTACCCCGAACGCCGACCGCGTGAAGGAGTACGGCTTAAAGCAGATGTGGAAGAGCCCCAACGGCACGATCCGCGCGATCATGGACGGAACGGTCTTCCGCGCGCCGGTCATGGCGAAGGGCGTTGTTCCCTTTATTCCGGGCTGGAAAAAGCCCATTACCATCGCCCGCCACGCCTACGGCGATGTCTATTCGGGTGTGGAATCCCGTGTAAAGAAGGGAGAAAAGGCGGAACTCGTCGTAACGGGCGCGGACGGCGAGAGCAGAAAGACGGTCTTCGACTTCTCGAAATCGGACGGAATCGTGCAGACCATGCACAACACCGACGCGAGTATTTCGAGCTTTGCGCGGAGCTGTTTCAATTACGCGCTGGACACCAAACAGGACCTTTGGTTTGCGACCAAGGACACCATTTCCAAGACCTACGACCATCGGTTCAAGGATATCTTTCGGGAAATCTTCGACGCGGAGTACGCAGAAAAATTTTCGGCGGCGGGAATCGAATACATGTACACCCTCATTGACGATGCGGTTGCGCGGGTTGTGCGGAGTTCGGGCGGCTTTATCTGGGCGTGCAAGAACTATGACGGCGACGTCATGAGCGATATGGTCGCAACGGCGTTCGGGTCTCTTGCGATGATGACGAGCGTTCTCGTCTCGCCGGACGGCAAGTACGAATTCGAGGCGGCGCACGGCACGGTGACACGCCATTACTATAAGCACCGCGCAGGGGAGGAGACCTCCACAAATTCGGTCGCGACCATCTTCGCCTGGACGGGCGCTCTGCATAAGCGCGGCGAGATGGACGGCAATGCCGAGCTCTGCACGTTTGCCGAGCGGCTGGAATCCGCAACGGTGCGTACCATAGAGGAAGGGGTCATGACCAAGGACCTCGTGGGACTCTTTCACAATCCCGAAGTGACCGTCCGCGCGGTCAATACCAAGGAATTTTTGCTCGCCGTGCGGGACAGAATGGAATAAAAACATGAGATAGAAAAAAGGGACTGCGTTTGCAGTCCCTTTTCCTATTTGTCGGGGTAATTTTTCAAGAGTTCGTCCCGCGTGCTTGCGGGATAGAGACGCTTCGGGGTGAATCCGGACTTTGGATTTATTTGGACATTTTACAGCTCAATTAGGCGAACAGGAAAGAACGGACCGTTCCAAGGAATGGTCCGCTTTCCGATTTTAAGGAGACAGTCATGAAGGACTTTTTATACCCCTTTTTATGGGTGACGGATGACGACCTCGGCGCGGTTTGCGCGGAAATCGAGGGAATCGGGAAGAGCGGTGCGACGGCTTTTTGCGTGGAATCGCGCATTCACCCGGACTTCTGCGGTTCGCGTTGGTGGCGGATGATGGACGGCATTCTTGCCGCGGCGAAGGAGCGGGACATGCGCGTCTGGCTGCTTGACGACAAGCACTATCCGACGGGGAGCGCCGCAGACGCGATTGCCGCGGATTCTCCGCTGCGCCCTTGGAGAATCAAAGCGGACTGTATAGACCTCGAGGGATTGCCCGGAAAAATCAGATTGATTTTAAATTCTGTCGGGGACGAGGCGAACGAGGACCAAATCCTCGGCGTCTGGCTGCTGCGGATGCGGGACGGCGCACACGGAGAATTGCTCGGAGAGGTGTCCGACTGCGTAAAAGGGAACTTTCTGGAACTGGATTATGACGGAACGCCCCTCCGGGTGTGCTGTGTAAAGCAGACGAGAGGCGGGGCGGAGGGCGCCGGACGGGAGCGTTATATCGACATGCTCGAACCTGCCTCCGTCGATGTGCTGATCGACACCGTTTACCGCTCCCATTACGAACGCTACGGCGAGAAATATCGGGACACTTTTGTCGGTTTCTTTTCGGACGAACCCCGATTTGCAAACGGGTTTGCCAACATCGATCTGCGCCACGGCTATGACGAGTACAATACCCGTATCGGTATTCCGGGTATGGCGTATCCCTATCGGAAGGGGCTTGAGGAAGAAATCTTTAAGGGCGTTCCGGGCGCGGCGCGGGGAGAAATTCTTTCGCTGTGGTTTGACCTCGGGGAAAGAACTTCCGAAATCCGTTGCAGATATATGGATCTCGTTACTCGTGCGTATGCCGAAAATTTTTCGGGCAGACTTGCAAGTTGGTGTCATGAGCGCGGACTTACGTACTGCGGACATATCATAGAGGATATGGGAGCGCACGCCCATCTCGGCTGTTCGGCGGGACACTATTTTCGGAGTCAACGCGGGGCAGACTGCGCATCTGTAGATGTTGTTCTGCATCAGATAAAACCTTTATATCGCGGGAGACACCTTGCGCCCATTGCGGGCGGGTATGCCGATCCGCTCTTTTTCGACGGTACGCTCGCAAAACTTGCCTCTTCCTGCGCGCATATCGACCCCGAAAAACAGGGGCGCGCGCTCTGCGAAATTTTCGGTGCGTACGGCTGGGGGGAGAGTCTTTCGGAAATGGCATATCTCGCCAATCACATGCTGGTGCGGGGAATCAATCGCTTTATACCGCACGCGTTTTCCTCCGTCTATCCAAACGTCGATTGTCCGCCGCACTTCTACTGCGGCGGAAGAAATTTTGGATTTGCAGGTTACTGTATTGTGAGCAGATATCTCAAACGAATGTCCCAACGATTGAGCGAGGGGCAGCCGATGATCCGCACCGCAGTGCTCTATCATGCGGAGGCTGATTGGAGCGGCAGAGATTTTGCGCCGGTGGACGGCGTTGCGCGGACACTGATGGAGAATCAGATTGATTTCGATATTCTGCCTTCCGATGCGTTGAATTGCGCGGACAAATATACTTGCTTGATTGTTCCTTGGGCGGAATTTTTGCCGGGGTCCGTTGAGCGAAAACTTTCCGATGCGTCCTGTTCTGTCCTGCGGCTCTCTAAATCCCCGGACTGGGAAGGACTCTTGCGGACATTGACCGAACTGGGGTGCCGAACACTGACGCTTTCCACCCAAGAACCCGGACTGCGTGTTCTCGGATTGGCGGACAAAGAGGAAAATCTGTATTTTTTGCACAATGAGGGCGGGAATAAGATAGAAACAGAGGTAACTGTCGGGGCGTATGTTTCCTGTCTTGCGGTCGATTGGCTGAACAACGAGCGGGATTTGCTCCCGGTCGTTTCGGGAAAATGCCGTATTTCCCTTGAGCCGGGAAAGGCGCTCCTTCTTCAACCGGGCAGTACGCCCGCTCCGGTGCGGTCGGATTTTGAGGAGATACCCGTCCTGTGGAATCTATCGGGGGAAGACGAACACTCTCTGCGGTTTTCGGGAACCTTGACGCTTGAGAGTGAGGATGAAATTGAATTCCGATTTGAGGGAGAAATGCTCTCTTTGCGTTTGGGGGAGGAACGTTTTGAGGGAATCTGTTCTCCCTTCCGCGTCCGTCCGGGACGGCGGGGGCGGTTTCTTGCGACGGCGGAAATCGGAAAAAATCCGGCGGAAATCCTTCGGGACGATTTGTCAAAATATTCGGTTTTGCGCCCCGCGAGACTTTTAAACTGCGTCTTGCGCAGAAAAAAATAAATATCGAACGTTTGAAAATTCGGCTGTTTTCGGACAGTCGGATTTTTTTATTTTTTTTGAAAAAACAGTTGACAATTCCCATACTTCCGCATATAATAAACATATGAATAATTGTTCATGTGTTTTTAAGGAGAATGAAATGGAAAGCAAATGCGAATGCTGTGAGGAGAAGATTGTGCACGAGGAAGTGGTGGAGAGCGCAAAACGGGATATGCCCGAAGAGAGCCTTCTGTACGACCTCGCGGATTTGTTTAAAATTTTCGGGGATACCACGCGGGTGAAGATTCTCTATGCGCTCTTCGAGGCGGAGATGTGCGTCTGCGATATCTGCGAGCTCCTCGGCATGACGCAGTCCGCGATATCGCATCAGTTACGGGTATTGAAACAGGCGCGGCTGGTGCGGTGCAGGCGGGAGGGGAAGTCTGTCATTTATTTTTTGGCGGACGACCATGTCAAGCACATTATGGCGGATGGGTTCGACCACATCATGGAATAAAATATGGAAAACAAACATATCGCCTGCGGTTGCGGGCAACAGGAAAAAGAACGGGAACATGAATCCTGTCACGGGCATGCGCATTGCCACGAACACGAGCATGAACACGGGCACGAGGAGTGCGGGCACAGGCACGCCTGCGGTTGTGGACACTGTGACAACCACGAACACGCCGATTTGAAAATCGGAAAATTCCGGCTGATTTACGCGCAGATTGCTCTCTCGGCGGTTTTGCTTGCGCTGTCCTTCTTCTTCGGGGAGGAGCGGGTGTTTGCGGCGAACAATGCCAAACTCTGGCTCTGTCTTGCGGCGTACCTCGTTATCGGCGCGGAAATTCTCTGGAATTCCGCGCGGTCTATCGGGCACGGAAAGATTTTCGACGAGAACTTTCTCATGGCGGTCGCCTCGGTCGGCGCGTTTGCGATCGGCGACTTCCCCGAGGCGGTGGGCGTCATGTTATTTTACCGAATCGGCGAACTCTTTCAGGACATGGCGGTCGAGCGGTCGAGAAAGAACATCAAGAGCCTTCTCGACCTGCGCCCGGACTTTGCCAACGTCCTGCGGGAGGGCGGCGCGGTGCGGGTGAGTCCCGAAGAGGTTGCGCCCGGCGAAATCATTCTTGTCAAGGCGGGGGAGCGGGTGCCCCTCGACGGCGTACTCGTCTCCGGGCATACGACAGTCGATCATTCCGCGCTGACAGGGGAATCCCTGCCCCGTGAACTCGCGCAAGGGGAGGAGGTGCTCTCGGGCAGCATCAATCTCTCGGGTACGGTGGAAATCCGCGTGACCCGCGTCTTTGCCGAATCGACGGTTGCGAAAATTCTCGATATGGTGGAGAACGCCTCCGCCAAAAAGTCCCGTTCAGAGAACTTTATCACAAAATTCGCCAAATACTATACCCCCGCCGTGGTGGCGGGCGCGGTGCTCTTGGCGGTAGTACCCTGTCTCTTTGTCGGGTTTTCGCACTTTGCGGAATGGGGATACCGCGCGCTGACCTTCCTCGTCATCTCCTGTCCCTGCGCGCTTGTTATATCTGTGCCCCTCTCCTTTTTCGGCGGTATCGGCGGCGCGTCCCGCATGGGCGTGCTCATTAAAGGGAGCCACAACGTCGAGGAACTTGCGCGGGCGGAGATTGTCGTGTTCGATAAGACCGGCACGCTCACAAAGGGCAACTTTGCCGTGGCGAAAGTTTCTCCCGCACCGGGCACGGAGGAAGCCGAACTACTCCGTGTCGCGGCGGCGGCGGAGAGCGTTTCCAATCACCCCATCGCAAAATCAATTGTGAAAGCGTCGGGTGTCGCACCCCTTTCGGACGTCTCGGACGCGCAGGAGCTTTCGGGATACGGAATCTCCGCGATATTCGAGGGCGAGCGGGTGCTCTGCGGCAACGCGAAACTGCTCGAGCGGGAGAAAATTGCCTTTTCCGCCTGCGCAGAACCCGGAACGGCGGTGTATGTCGCGCGGGGCGGAAAATTCCTCGGAAGTATTCTCATTGCGGACGAAATCAAGCCGGACAGCCGGGAGGCAGTTGCCGAACTGCGCGTGGCGGGAGTCAAAAAGACGGTTATGCTGACCGGAGATGCGCCCGAGGTCGCAGAGGCGGTCGGACGGACGCTCGGAATCAACGAGGTCTATGCGGGACTGCTCCCGCAGGACAAGGTGGCGCGGGTGGAAGCCCTGCTTGCGGAAAAGAGCGAAAAGGGCAAACTCCTCTTTGCGGGAGACGGCATCAACGACGCGCCCGTCATTGCGCGCGCGGACGTCGGAATCGCGATGGGCGGCATGGGGAGCGACGCGGCAATCGAGGTTGCGGACGTCGTATTGATGACCGACGAGCCTTCCAAACTTGCAAAGGGAATCCGGCAAAGCCGCCGGACCATGCGCATCGTCAAGGAGAATATCGTGTTTGCGCTCGGCGTAAAGGCTGTCATTCTTGTGCTGGGCGCGCTCGGGTTTGCGTCCATGTGGCTCGCGGTGTTCGCGGACGTGGGCGTTTCCTTCCTCGCAATTCTAAATGCGTTGCGCGCGCTTCGGGTGAAAAAGAAAAGAGGATAGAGAAAACGGTCGGGAAAACCGACCGTTTTTTTATAGCAGGAAGGACAACAGATTTAATAGAATTACGATTCCGCAGGCGGAAAAGACAACTGCTTTCCAAACGCGGTACTCGCGGTCCATTTTTCTTTTGCCCTCGACTGTGGGCGGGGGCGGATACATCTTTTTTTGAAGCTCCGCGAGCGTGGGCGGGGGAGCAGCGCTCGCGGTCGGGGGAGCGTTTTGGACGGATTCGGTTTGTCTGCGCCGCCGACCGACGAGCACGCTGACGGTGTAGAGAACGAGTCCGAGCGCGCACCAAGCGACCCCCAAAAGGACGGCTTCGGTCTCGAGCTGGGTCATAAGGAGCAGATAGATTGCGATGCTGACCGGAGCGAAGACCCAAATTCCCTTGACGCGGTAGGGGCGTATCAGTTCCGGGTGCCGCTTGCGTAGCCCGCAGGCGGCGCACATGCCGATGACGTAGTAGAGAAGGGTCGCGAACAGGGAGAGGGACGCGATGAAGGTGACGCTGTTCGTGAGGACGAGCGCGAAAGTGATGAGCCCGGGCACGATGACCGCAACCATGGGCGTGCGGAATTTCGGGTGGATATAGGAGAAGAACCGAGGCAAGACCCCGTCCCGTGACATGGCGGCGAGGTAGCGCGCGGGGGCGACGATGCTCGCGTTGAGGGTGGAAAAGTCCCCGCCGAAGGCGATGCCGAGACAGAGCAGAATGAGTGGAAAGCCCACAATCCCTGCCGTTTTCATGCCCTCGGCGTAGGGTGCCGCCGCGGTGGCGATTGCGGCAAGTCCGGAGGGCGGCACGATGCAGACGAGCACCCATTGGAAGAGTCCGTTGACCGCAAAGACGATGAAGGGCGCGAGAAAGAGCGCGCGGGGGAGATTGATCTGCGGGTGCCGGATTTCTTCGCCCAAGGAACAGCAGGTCTCAAAACCCGCAAAGCACCACCATATCATCGCGACGCCCTGAAAAAAGTTGATTCCCGTCAAGCCCGCGAAGGGCGTATCAAAGTTGCCGAATTGCAGGTGCGGAATCATGGAGAAGACCCAGACCACCGCGACGCCCCAGAAGAAGAACAGAAAGGCGTTCTGCATCTTTCCCGTCATCTCCACGCCGAATACGCCGAGGACGAGAAAGAGAAGCACCGCTATACCCGCAATCACCGCGTCCGGGACGGGCAGACCGACTCCGAGCGCCTCGAACAGGGTTCGTATGTAAAAGCTGAATGCGAGCGCCTCTCCGCTCGCGACCGAGACCATGGAGATGATGAAGTTCCAGCCCGCAAGCATGCCGAAGGGCTTGCCGAGACCGTATTTTGCGTACTGATAGGTGCCTCCTGAGAGTGGAAGCGCGGCGCTCATCTCCGCATACATGAGGGAGGGATAGATACTGATCAGGCAGGCGACGAGGGTCGCGAGAAGTACCGCCGCCCCGAGCGTGCCTACCACGGACGCGCCCACCGTGAAGAGCCCCACGCCGATGACGGTGCCCACGGTGATGGTGACGGTTTCCCGGAGCCCGAAGACGCGCCGGAGCGTGGGAAAACTTTGGTTCTGCATACTTTCTCCTCTTTGGAATTTGGATTGTTTTATGCTATGCGAGAGAAGAAAAATGCGTGAAAAAACGCCCCCGAAAAATCGAAGGCGTTTCTTTTTTACTTGACGAGATTGATGAGATTTTCGTATGTGCCGGGGAAGAAGAGGAAGATGACGATGAGCGCAAGCATCGCAAGGAACAGAATTTTGAAGATAATGTTCCGTTTGGAGATCGCCTCAAGCCCCACGACCGCAATCAACACGAGCGCGCCGTAGTTGCGGATGACGTTCAGGATATTGTAGAGAACGTCGGGCAGAAACTTGAAGTTTGCGTCGATGATGAGGAGCGCGAACGTGATGACAAGTACGACGGCGATGATCTCGCCGAGAATGTCAAATACCTTTTCCAATGCCTTCATAAGTACCTCCGATAAAAAAATATTTACAATCCGAACAGCTCTTTGACGGCGGTATAGATGTGACCGGCATAGAGAAGTTCGATCTTGTCCTTGAATTTGTCCGCGTATTTCGCGTTCGCCTTGGGCAGGACGGCTCGGCGGAACCCGAGTTTGATACACTCGTTCAAGCGTTTTTCGGCCTGCTGAACGGCGCGGATTTCCCCGGTCAGTCCGACCTCGCCGAAGATGGCGGTGTCCTTCGGGACGGGAATGTTTTTCGCGCTCGACACGATTGCCGCGAGAATGGGAAGATCCGCGGACGGCTCGTCGATGCGGAGTCCGCCCATGATATTGACATAGACATCTTGGTCGTAGAGGAGCACGCCCGCCTTCTTTTCGAGCACCGCGATGAGAAGGACGAGTTTGTTGTAGTCCGCGCCGCTGATGATGCGGCGGGGCATCTGAAAGACGGTTTTCGCGACGAGCGCCTGTATTTCGATCATGAGCGAACGGCTGCCCTCCAAAAGACACCCGGCAACCGCGCCCGCGCTCTTGCCTCGGTTTTCGGAGAGTAAAATCCCGCTCGGGTTTTCCACCCCGTGAATGCCGTCCTCCCGCATTTCGACGATTCCGACCTCGTTGGTGGAGCCGAAACGGTTTTTGACCGCGCGCAGAATTTTAAAATTGTTGGTGTGTTCGCCCTCGAAGTAGAGCACGGTGTCCATGACGTGCTCGAGCACTTTGGGACCTGCGATGGCGCCGTCCTTGTTGACGTGCCCGACGATAAAGGTCGCCGTGCCTGAGCTCTTGCAGGCGCGCATGAGTGCGGCGGCGCACTCCCGCACCTGACTGATAGAGCCCGCGCTCTGCGAAAGAGAGGGGAGATAGACCGCCTGAATGGAGTCCACGACGGCGAGCGCGTAGTTATCCGAAGAGATGAGCGCGCAGATTTCCTCGAGATTGTTTTCGGTGACGACGTACAGCGAAGAGCCGTCCACCCCTAACCGCCTGCACCGCATTTTGACCTGAAACGCACTCTCCTCCGCGGAGACGTACAAAACTTTTTTGTCCTTGGCGACGACGCCCGCGACCTGCGTCAGGATTGTGGATTTTCCGATTCCCGGGTCCCCGCCCAAGAGGACGAGGGAGGCGGGCACGATGCCCCCGCCCAATACATTGTCGAGTTCGCCGAGCCCGCTTGAAAAACGGCTGAATTCCTCATAGGAAATTTCGGAGAGAGGCAAGGGCTTGGCGACGGGCGCGCGGACGGGCGCTTTCGCGCTCCGATGCGCAGATTCGGGCGCGACCGCCTGCTCGGTCAAGGTGTTCCACTCGTTGCAATTCGGGCATCGACCCATCCATTTTGTGCTGACATATCCGCATTGATTGCAGATGAATTGGGTTGTATTCTTCATAATCCTAAAAAATGCACTTTTTAATCAAACACTGACAGAGCGCGCAGATTCCCTTGCCCTCGCCGAGGAATCCGAGCTTTTCGTTGGTGCCCGCGCTGATTCCCACGCTGTCCTCGGGGAGCCCGAGGGCGGCGGCAAGATTTCTGCGCATGTCCGGAATGTGATCGGCGAGTTTCGGCTGTTCGCAGATGACGGAAACCGCGACGTTGACGGGCGCGTATCCCCGTTCGAAGATGAGGAAGAGCACCTTGTCGAGAAGTTTCATGCTCGAAATATTTTTGTACCTCAGGTCGGTGTTCGGGAAATAGCAGCCGATGTCCCGGAGACCCGCCGCCGAGAGGAGTGCGTCCATGACGCTGTGCACGAGCACGTCCGCGTCGCTGTGCCCCTCGAGCCCCATGGAATAGGGGATTTCGACGCCCGCGAGCATGAGCTTTCGTCCTCGCGCGAAGGCGTGAATGTCGTGCCCGAACCCGGTGCGTATGCTGTCGTCCGCCCGGAGCTCCTCGGAGGAGCGCAGGGTGCGCTCGAACGCCTTGAGATCCTCGGGATAGGTGATTTTGAGATTGGCGCGGTCGGCATAAAAGAGGTGGGGGCGTTTGCCCGCCCGCTCATAGACCTCGCTGTCGTCAAATAAACTCTCGTCCGAGACCTGTGCGTAGGCGTCCCGGATATCCTTTAAGTAGAACCCCTGCGGAGTCTGCACGGTGCGCAGTTTTTCGCGGTTGACCGTGCGGTCGATGAAATCCCCCTCGCACGCCTTGACGGTGTCCGTGATTCGGTTGGCGGCAATTCCGCTCCCGAATTCGTACACGCTCGAGATACAGTCCTCGACGGTCTTGGGGGTGACGAAGGGTCGCGCGCCGTCGTGAATGAGCACGATGTCGCAGTCGCACGCCGCAAGCCCGTTCTTGACCGAGCGGGTGCGGGATTCGCCGCCGAGCACGAACTCGAGCGGAATCTCCGAGCGCAGGGAGGGGAGACGGTCGGCGTTCTCCTCGGCATAGACGAGGACGATGCGGTCGATGCCCCGACAGCGGTTCAGAGCGTCGAGGGTGTGCTGAAGAACGGACTTTCCGCCCACCTCTAAAAAAAGTTTGTTTTGCGCATGAGAAAACCTGCTGCCGGAACCGGCGCAGGTCAAAACGACATTGGTCTTCACGAAAGCACCTCGTACATGGCGGCGGCGTCCTCTTTTTTTACCGCGTTTTCCACGGAGAGCACGCGCACCGAAAATTCCCTGTCCCCGAACCGAATGGTCACGGTATCCCCGGACTTGACTTCCTTGGCGGGCTTTGCTTCCTTGCCGTTGACGAGCACGCGGTCCTTGCCGCACGCCTCGTTTGCTACAGTGCGCCGTTTCAGGAGGCGCGAAACCTTCAAAAATTTGTCCAAACGCATAAGATTTCGTTATATCCTTATTAAAAATGCTTGACGTATTGACGAAAAAGTACTAATATATTAAAATGCACTATTATGGCTGGGAGTACCGCTTTTTCCCGTTTTATGTGAGGTTCAAAAGCTTGGAACGCAGGTATAATATTGGATTGGTTGTTGATGGTAATGCATTCATCTGACTGCATTATACACCAAAAGTGCAAAAGTTTCAATAACTTATTCAAATTTTTAAGGAGTGTTTTTTCATGACGCGAAACATTCACAAGGTGAAATGCGGAACAAGAGAGAGAATTTGCTTTTCCAAGATCAAGGAACCCTTGGAGATTCCCTACCTGATCGAGGTACAAAAGGATTCTTACCAGAACTTCATCAAGGAGGGAATCCGCGAGGTCTTTCAGGACTTTTCGCCGATCAAGGACTTCTCCAAGCACTACGAACTCTACTTCCTCGACCATACCCTCGAGGGCGAACCCAAATATTCGGAGAAGGAGTGCCGCGACCGCGACGCGACCTTTGCCCGTCCCTTAAAGGTCAAGGTCCGGCTTGTCTGCAAGGACACCGGCTCCGTCATTGACCAAGAGGTGTTCATGGGCGATTTCCCGCTCATGACGGACAACGGCTCCTTCATCATCAACGGCGCGGAGCGCGTCATCGTCTCTCAGCTCGTCCGCTCGCCGGGCGTCTATAACGGCAAGCGTCTGGACAAGACCGGAAAGGATCTCTTCGACACCACCGTCATTCCGAACCGCGGCGCTTGGCTCGAATTCGAGCAGGACGGCAACGACGTTTTGTGGGTGCACGTGGACCGCACGAGAAAGGTCACCGCGACCGTGCTCCTGCGCTCTCTCGGCTTTTCGACGGACAGCACGCTCCTCGAAATCTTTGACAACGACCCCATCATCAAGGCGACCCTCGAGAAGGACACCGCCAAGACCGAAGGGGAAGCGCTTGTCGAGCTCTACAAGCGTCTGCGTCCGGGCGAAGTCCCGACCGAGGACGCGGTCAAGACACAGCTCAACAACCTTCTGTTCGACTACAGACGGTACGACCTCGCGCGGGTCGGCAGATACAAATTCAATAAAAAGCTCAACCTTGCTTCCCGCGCGGCGGGTCAGCAGGCGGCGGAGGACATCGTCAACCCCGAGACCGGCGAACTCTTTGTTCGGGCGGGGGACGTCATTCCCGAGGAAGTCGCAAAGGAAATTCAGAACGCGGGAATCAACGAGATTTACGTGGACTTCAAGGGCAGAAAGCACAAGATTATCGGCAACAACACCGTGAGTTTTAAAGCGGTGACGGGACTCGACCCCAAGGCGTTCGGTCTCCTCGAGTTCGTGCACTACCCGACCATGCAGTTCTCCAAGAACATTGCGGACCTCTTCAACGGCGGCAGTTCGATCGAGACCATCTCCGAGAATCTCAAGCAGGAGATCAACGCCATTCTGTACATCAACGAGAAGGCGACGGATTCGGACGCGGACGAGTACCGCAAGCACCGCGAGCGGTTCATTCTCGCCTCGGTGGAATTCAACGCGCGTATTGAGGGCAAGGCGAATTATGACGACAGCTTTGAGAGCCGCAACGCGATCAAGGCGCTGACCGACGTTCTCAATCACAAACATATCACCATCGACGACATTATCGCGACGGTTTCCAACAATCTCGACCTCAACTGCGGAATCGGGCAGACGGACAACATCGACCACCTCGGCAACCGCCGTGTGCGTTCGGTCGGGGAGCTGCTCCAAAATCAGTTCCGCATCGGCGTCGCGCGTCTCGAGCGCGTCATTAAGGAGCGCATGGCGACGCAGGATCAGGCGGAAGTCACCCCGCAGACCCTCATCAATATCCGTCCCGTGACGAGCGCGATCAAGGAGTTCTTCGGAAGTTCCCAGCTCTCGCAGTTCATGGACCAAACAAACCCAATTGCGGAGCTGACCCACAAGAGAAAGCTCTCCGCGCTCGGTCCCGGCGGCTTGAACCGCGACCGCGCGACATTCGACGTCCGCGACGTTCACCACTCGCACTACGGCAGAATGTGCCCGATCGAGACGCCGGAAGGTCAGAACATCGGTCTGATTTCCTCGCTTTCGACCTTCGCGAAGATCAACGAATACGGCTTTATCGAGGCGCCCTACCGCAAGGTTATCAGGGACGAAAACGGCGAGCCCGTCGTCACCGACGAGGTGCGCTACATGCCCGCCGACGAGGAGGACAAATATACCGTCGCGCAGGCGAACGAGGAATTGGACGAAACTGGACGTTTCGTGCACGACCGCGTGACCTGCCGCAGAAAAGAGGACATCATCGAGGTCTCCAAGATGGAGATCGACTATATGGACGTCAGCCCGAAGATGCTGATTTCGGTCGCAACCGCGCTGATTCCCTTCCTTGAGAACGACGATACCAACCGCGCGCTCATGGGCTCGAACATGCAGCGGCAGGCTGTTCCGCTCCTTCGTCCCGAGGCGCCCATCGTGGCGACGGGAATCGAGGGCAAGATTGCCTACGACTCTGGCGTCATGGTCATCGCGAGAAACGCGGGCGTCGTGGACTTTGTCGATGCGGCGCAGATTCGCGTGCGCAGAGAGGACGGTGACGTCGATACCTATATTCTAAAGAAATACGAGCGTTCCAATCAGGCGACCTGTATGAACCAGCGCCCCATCGTCCGCAAGGGCGAGGCTGTCGCAAAGGGTCAGGTCATCGCGGACGGACCCTCGACAGAGGGGGGCGAGCTCGCGCTCGGCAGAAATGTTCTGATCGGGTTTATGACCTGGGAGGGCTACAACTACGAGGACGCGGTTCTCATCTCCCGCCAGCTCGTGCAGGACGATTGGTTCACTTCGATTCACATTGAGGAGCATGAACTCGAGTCCCGTGACACAAAGCTCGGCGAGGAAGAAATCACCCGGGACATTCCCAATGTCGGCGATGACGCGCTGAAGGATTTGGACGAGGACGGCATCATCCGCGTGGGCGCGGAGGTGCGTTCCGGAGACATTCTCGTCGGCAAAGTCACCCCGAAGGGCGAGACCGAACTGACCCCGGAGGAGAGACTGCTCCGCGCGATCTTCGGCGAGAAGGCGCGCGAGGTGCGCGACACCTCTCTGCGCGTTCCCCACGGCGAGTGGGGCGTTGTCGTGGACGTCAAGATCTTCACCCGCGAAAACAAGGACGAACTTTCGCCCGGCGTCAACAAGCTCGTTCGCGTGTATATCGCGCAGAAGCGTAAGATTTCCGTCGGCGACAAGATGGCGGGACGCCACGGCAACAAGGGTGTTATTTCCCGCATTCTCGACCCCGAGGATATGCCTTTCCTCGCGGACGGTACGCCCCTTCAGATCGTCTTAAACCCCTTGGGCGTTCCCTCGCGTATGAACATCGGGCAGGTGCTCGAGGTTCACCTCGGACTCGTCGCAAAGGCGCTCGGCTGGCACATCTCCACGCCGGTGTTCGACGGCGCGCACGAGGCGGACATCAAGGAACTTCTCGCGGAGAACGGCTTTGTGAACGCCTCCGGCAAGGTTGACGGAAAGATTCAGCTCTACGACGGCAGAACGGGCGAGCCCTTCGAGAACACCGTCACGGTGGGGTATATGTACTACCTCAAGCTCTGCCACCTCGTCGATGACAAGATGCACGCGCGTTCCACGGGACCCTATTCCCTCGTCACGCAGCAGCCCTTGGGCGGCAAGGCGCAGTTCGGCGGTCAGCGTTTCGGCGAAATGGAAGTCTGGGCGCTCGAGGCGTACGGCGCGGCGAATATCTTGCAGGAGATTCTGACCGTCAAGTCCGACGACGTCGTGGGTCGTGTCAAGACCTATGAGAGCATCGTCAAGGGCGACAACATCTCCGAGCCGGGAATTCCGGAATCCTTTAAGGTTCTGATCAAGGAATTCCAATCCCTTGCGCTTGACGTCAAAGTTCTCACCGAAGACAAGGAAGAGGTGGGAATCAAAGACCTCATCGACGACGACCGCGACATCTTCGACCTCAATCTGGCGGACGATGCCGAGGATCTCAAGGAGGTCGAACTCTCCCTCGACAAGGAAGAGGAGGACAAGAAGGACATTTTTGAAGACAACTTCGCCTCCGAGAGCGACGAACTCAGTTTCGACGCTTCCGATCTGTTCGAATTTGACGACGACGAGGAAATTTAATTTTTTCGTTTTGTCGGTCGTTTGCCTTTAACCTTGGATTAGGAGATTAGATAGAATATGTTTGAGTTGAATAATTTTGATTCCATACAGATCGGCGTCGCTTCCCCGGAGAAGATCAGAGAGTGGTCCTACGGCGAAGTCACAAAGCCGGAGACCATCAACTACCGCACGCAGAAGCCGGAGAGAGACGGACTGTTCTGCGAGCGCATCTTCGGGCCAATGAAGGACTGGGAGTGCCACTGCGGAAAATACAAGCGGATTCGCTATAAGGGCGTTATCTGCGACAAGTGCGGCGTCGAAGTCACCCGCGCGAAGGTTCGCCGGGAGCGCATGGGGCACATCGAACTCGCCGCGCCGGTCTCGCACATTTGGTATTTCAGAGGCGTGCCCTCCCGTATCGGGCTTCTTCTCGACCTTTCCCCGAAAGCCCTCGAGCAGGTGCTGTACTTTGCGAGCTATATCGTCATCGATCCCGGCGATTCGGGATTCGCCTATAAGCAGATTATCTCCGACCGTGAGTACCGCGAGGCGGTGGAGAAGTTCGGACCCAACGGTTTCAAAGCCGGCATGGGTGCGGAAGTCATCAAGGAACTCCTGATGGCGATCGACCTCGACAAGGACGCCGAGGAGATGAAGAACATCATCGCGAACGCAACGGGTCAGAAACGCGTGCGCGCCATCAAGCGGATTGAGATTATCGAGTCCTTCCGCAAGAGCGGCAACCGCCCCGAATGGATGATTTTGGACGTTCTGCCGGTCATTCCGCCCGAACTCCGCCCGATGGTGCAGTTGGACGGCGGACGGTTTGCAACCTCGGATTTAAACGACCTTTACCGCCGCGTCATCAACCGGAACAACCGGTTAAAGCGTCTCATGGAGCTGGGCGCGCCGGACATCATCGTCCGCAACGAGAAGCGTATGCTTCAGGAAGCCGTGGACGCGCTCATCGACAACGGTCGCAGGGGCAAGGCGATTTCCGGACCCGGCAACCGCGAGCTCAAATCCCTTTCGGGAATGCTCCGCGGCAAGCAGGGGCGGTTCCGTCAGAACCTCCTCGGCAAGCGCGTGGACTACTCCGGACGTTCGGTTATCGTCGTAGGTCCCGAGCTGAAACTCTATCAGTGCGGTCTCCCGAAGGAAATGGCGCTCGAGCTCTTCAAGCCCTTTGTCATGAAGAAACTTGTCGAGACCAATCAGGCGCACAACATCAAGAGCGCAAAGCGCGCGGTCGAGCGCGCAAAACCCGCGGTTTGGGACATTCTCGAAGAGGTCATCAAGGACCATCCGGTGCTCTTAAACCGCGCGCCGACCCTGCACAGACTGTCCATTCAGGCGTTCGAGCCCGTGCTCATCGAGGGGCGCGCGCTCAAACTGCACCCGCTCGTCTGTTCGGCGTTCAACGCCGACTTCGACGGCGACCAAATGGCGGTGCACGTTCCGCTCTCCATCGAGGCGCAGACCGAGGCGCGTTTCCTGATGCTCGCCTCCAACAACATTCTGAAACTTTCGGACGGCAAGCCGGTCATGAGCCCGACGCAGGACATGGTTCTCGGCTCCTACTATCTGACCATCGTCAGAAAAGGGGGCAAGGGAGAGGGCAGGCACTTCATCGACAAGGATGAAGCCGTCATGGCATACCAGACCAAGGAGATTGAACTCCAAGCGGAAATCTTTGTCCGCGTGACCCGCGAGATCGACGGCAAGGTCTATCAGAAGAATATCAAGACCACCGTCGGCAAGATTCTCTTCAATGAGAGCATTCCGCAGAATCTCGGCTTTGCAAAGCGCGAGACGCCCGAGGACCAGCTCGACCTCGAAATCGACATGCTTGTCGGCAAGAAACAACTTCAGCAGATTGTCGAGAAGTGTTTCAAGGTCAACGGCTCCTCTGCGACCGCGGAAATGTTGGACAAAATCAAGTCAATGGGTTACAAGTACTCCACGCTTGGCGCGATCACGACCTCAGTGTTCGACATGCACATTCCCGCCAAGAAGAAGGAATACCTCGCCGAGGCGGACAAGAAGGTACTTGACATCGAAAAGCGTTACCGCCGCGGTTTCATCACGAAAGACGAGCGGTACAAAGGCGTCGTGGAAGTTTGGAACGACGTGACGGATAAGGTCACGCAGGCGCTGAAGGACGGACTCGACGACTTCAACCCCATTTGGATGATGGCGAACTCCGGCGCGCGCGGCAACATGAATCAGATTCGTCAGCTTGCCGGCATGCGCGGACTCATGAGCGATCCTTCGGGTAAAATCATCGAAGTGCCCGTCCGCGCGAACTTCCGCGAGGGCTTGACCATTCTCGAATACTTCATCTCCTCTCACGGCGGCAGAAAGGGTCTTGCGGATACCGCGCTCAAGACCGCGGACTCGGGGTATCTGACCCGGCGTCTCGTGGACGTCTCGCAGGAGGTCATTATCCGCGAGGACGACTGCTTTGCGGCAAGCGGCGAAAAGCCGAAGGGCGTTTTGGTCACCGCTATCACGGGCGACAAGGAAACTGAGGTCATCGAATCGCTGTACGACCGCATTCTGGGCAGATTTACGGCGGCGGATGTTCTCGACCCCAAGACCGGCGAAGTCATTGTGCCCGAGGGCGAGATGATTACCGAGGCGTTGGGCAAGAAGATTGTCGCGGCAGGGGTCACGGCGGTGAATATCCGCAGTATTCTGACCTGTAAATCGAGAAACGGCGTCTGCGCGAAGTGCTACGGCATGAACCTTGCGGACGGCAACCCGGTTAAGATTGGCGAGGCGGTGGGCATCATCGCGGCGCAGTCCATCGGCGAGCCGGGCACCCAGCTCACGATGAGAACCTTCCACACCGGCGGCGTCGCGTCCGGCGACGACATCACGCAGGGTCTTCCGAGAATCGAAGAGCTCTTCGAGGCACGCAAGCCGAAGGGCGTCGCGATTGTCTGCGAATACAGCGGCGTGTGCGAAATTGCCGAGGACCACAACGGTTTGAAGAAGGTCATCGTCCGCGTCGAAGACGGGGATGACAAAGAGTATTCGATTCCCTACGGCGCGCATCTCAAGGTCAAGACGGGGGACCGTCTCGAACCGGGTACCGTGCTCACCAAGGGCTCGGTCAACCCGCACGACATTCTCAAGACCAAGGGCGTCAAGGGTGTACAGGAGTACCTTCTCAATCAGGTGCAGTCCACCTACCGCAATCAGGGCGTTGAGATCAATGACAAGCATATCGAAATCATTGTCCGGCAGATGCTCAAAAAGGTCAAGGTCGAGGACGTCGGAGACACGAATATTCTCCCGGGCGAACTCGTCGATATCTTCCACTTCGAGGAAGAGAACGAGAAGGCTCTCATGGACGGCGGGCGTCCGGCGGTCGCGAAACGCGTTCTGCTCGGCGTAACCAAGGCGTCCCTTGCGACGGATTCCTTTCTCGCGGCGGCATCCTTCCAGGAGACGGCGAGGGTGCTGACCGAGGCGGCAATCAAGAACAAGATTGACCCGCTGATCGGCTTGAAGGAAAACGTCATCATCGGCAAGCTCATTCCCGCGGGCACAGGCATGAAGGACTACAAAAACATCACGCCGGTGGTCGTTTCGGGCAAGGATATCGCCGAAAACTGAAAATCTGCTTTGAAAATGCCCCCGAACGTTTGACGGGCGGGGGCAAAGTATGATAAAATAAATTTCGGTGCAAAAAATGGGAATCGACGAATTGCAGTCGCTTCTCCGGAAAAAGACGTTCGTTGCGGGGCTGAAACAGACCCGGCGGAGTCTCGAGGGGAAGCGTGCAAAAATGGTCATTATCGCGTCGGACGCAGACGAGCCTCTTCGGGCAGAACTGTGCGCGGCGTGTGCAAAGCAGGGCGTCTCGCACGTCTCCGCGTTCACCATGCGTGAACTCGGGGAATGCTGTGATATTGACGTCGGCGCATCCGTTATCGCCATTCTGGAGACAGAATGAGGATATATTACAAAATCTACAAGGAGGTTAAAGAATGCCAACCATCAATCAGTTAATTAGGCAGGGAAGAGAGAAATTGGTCGTAAAGTCCAATTCCCCGATTCTGGACAAGTGTCCGCAGAAGAGGGGCGTTTGCCTTTCGGTCACGACGACTTCCCCCAAAAAGCCGAACTCCGCGCTCCGCAAGATCGCGAGGGTCAGACTGACCAACGGTCAGGAAGGTACGGTGTACATTCCCGGCGAAGGTCACAATCTGCAGGAGCACAGCTCTGTCCTCGTTCGCGGCGGCAGAGTGAAGGATCTCCCCGGCGTGCGCTATCACATTATCCGCGGCGCGCTGGATACCGCCGGCATCGCCAAGCGCAGGCAGTCGAGATCGCTGTACGGTACCAAGCGGCCTAAGTAACATTCGCCTTGGGATACGAGCATTTTTAACCAAATTGTTTCTTGAAAGACCCTTTGCGGTTTTTCCGGGAACCGGGGCTGTCTGCGGTTTCGCAGGGTCTGAATTTGGGGAAGCGAGTATGCGATTGTGAAATTGCAGAAGCAGTGCGGTCGGAAATTCCGACCCCGAGCTGGTACAAACAACGGTGAAAACCGGAAAAACACAAGGAGGTAAATCATATGCCAAGAAGAGGAAACGTCCCGAAGAGAGACGTATTGCCCGATCCGATCTATAAGAGCAAGGTTGTGACCAAGCTCATCAATCAGGTCATGCTCGACGGAAAGAAGGGAATCGCGCAGGGAATCGTCTATGACGCCTTTACTGCGGCGGCGGAGAAAGTCGGCAGCGACTCCCCCCTCGAAGTATTCACGCAGGCGCTGAACAACG
Organism: uncultured bacterium; assembly: GCA_905215695.1. GTDB lineage: Bacteria > Bacillota > Clostridia > Christensenellales > HGM11417 > CAJMQN01. Next base: position 153,681 of record CAJMQN010000002.1, on the reverse strand, counting down.
TCATGCCCGTTCTCGAAGTCAAGGCTCGCAGAGTGGGCGGCGCGAACTATCAGGTTCCGCTCGAGATCCGCGCGGAGCGCCGGCAGACGCTGGGTATCCGCTGGATGGTGGATGCTGCGAGAAAGCGCAACGACCGCAATATGTGCGACCGTCTCGCGAACGAGATCGCGGACGCTTACAACAGCACGGGCGGCGCGTTCAAGAAAAAGGAAGACACCCACAGAATGGCGGAAGCGAACAAGGCGTTCGCGCACTTCCGCTGGTAATAGGAGAAGCGTATGGCAAGAGAAATCGAAATCTCACGCGTGAGAAACATCGGCATCATGGCTCACATCGACGCGGGCAAGACTACGACGACCGAGCGTATCCTGTTCTACACGGGCAAGACGCACAAGCTCGGCGAGGTACACGACGGCGCGGCGACGATGGATTTCATGGTGCAGGAGCAGGAGCGCGGCATCACGATTCAGTCCGCTGCGACGACTTGCAAGTGGATGGGATCCCGCCAGCAATTCCCCGAGCACAAGATCAACATCATCGACACCCCCGGACACGTGGACTTCACCGTCGAGGTGGAGCGTTCCCTACGCGTTTTGGACGGAGCCGTTTCGGTATTCTGCGCGAAGGGCGGCGTTGAGCCGCAGTCCGAGACCGTCTGGCATCAGGCGGACAAGTACGGCGTACCGCGTATGGCGTACGTCAATAAGATGGATATCAACGGAGCGAACTTCGACAACTGCGTGCACATGATGCGCGAGCGTCTGAAGGCGAACGCTCTGCCCATCTGCCTTCCCATCGGGAAGGAGGACACCTTCCAGGGCTATGTCGATCTTCTGACCATGAAGGCGACCATCTACACGGACGACCTCGGCACCGCGATGCGGGAGCAAGAGATTCCCGAGGACATGAAGGACAAGTGCGAAACCGCGCGTGCGGAACTTGTCGAGTTCCTGTCCGGCGAGGACGACGTTCTCATGGAAAAATTCCTCGAGGGCGAGGAGCCGAGTATCGAAGAGCTCAAGAAGGCGATTCGTACCGCAACCATCGGGCTGAAGATGACCCCGGTCATCTGCGGCACATCCTACAGAAATAAGGGCGTACAGAAACTTCTGGACAGCGTTATCGAGTATATGCCTTCCCCGATTGACGTTCCCCACATCAAGGGAACCAATCCTGACACGGGAGAAGAGGAGGAGCGTCCCTCCGACGACAACGCACCCTTTGCGGGTCTCGCGTTCAAAATTGTTGCGGATCCCTTCGTCGGAAAACTTGCGTACTTCCGCGACTACAGCGGCGTACTTCAGGCAGGTTCCTATGTCTATAACTCGACCAAGCAGAAGAAGGAGCGCATCGGGCGTCTCGTTCTTATGCACGCGAACCACCGTCAGGACATCGAAGAGATGTACGCGGGCGACATCGCGGCGATCGTAGGTTTAAAGGACACCACGACGGGAGATACTCTCTGCGACGAGAAACACCCGATCGTGCTCGAGAGCATGGAATTCCCGGATCCGGTCATCAAGGTCGCCATCGAGCCCAAGACCAAACAGGGACAGGAGAAGATGGTTCTCGCGCTGGTCAAGCTGGCGGAAGAGGACCCGACCTTCAAGACCTACACGGATACGGAGACGGGGCAGACCATCATCGCCGGCATGGGCGAGCTTCACCTTGAAATTATCGTTGACAGACTTCTGCGCGAGTTCAAGGTTGAGGCGAACGTCGGTCAGCCGCAGGTTGCGTACCGCGAAACCATCCGCGACAGCGTGGAGGCGGAAGGCAAGTTTATCCGGCAGTCCGGCGGTAAAGGTCAGTACGGTCACTGTAAGATTCGCTTGGAACCCAAGGAACCCGGCACGGGCTACGAGTTCGTGGACGAGACCGTGGGCGGCTCGATTCCGAAGGAATATATCCAGCCGATCAACAAGGGAATTCAGGAGGCGAGCCAGAGCGGCGTCGTCGCGGGCTACGAGGTCGTGGACTTCAAGGTCACGGTATTCGACGGCTCCTATCACGAGGTTGACTCCTCCGAAATGGCGTTCAAGATCGCCGGCTCCATGGCATTTAAAGATGGCATGAGAAAGGCGCGCCCGGTTCTGCTTGAACCGATGATGAAGGTAGAGATCGTGACCCCCGAGGACTACTTCGGCGACCTGATGGGCAACGTCAGCTCCCGCCGCGGCACGATTCAGGGCACAGAGGACCGCAACGGCGTCAAGGTCATCGACGCGATCATCCCGCTTTCGGAGATGTTCGGTTACGCGACGGATCTGCGTTCGCGGACGTCGGGCAGAGGCTCGTTCTCCATGCAGTTCTCGCACTATTCCGAGGTTCCGAAGTCGGTTGCAGAAAAAATCATCTCGACGCGCGGAAAGAAAGAAGATTAAGCAGTTGACAAAGCCGCTTAAAATTGATAGAATAGCATTGTAATACAAATAAAAACCACCTAAAAAGAAACGGAGGAACAGAAACATGGCAAAGGCAAAATTTGACAGAAGCAAGCCGCACGTGAACATCGGCACGATCGGCCACGTTGACCACGGCAAGACCACGTTGACGGCGGCAATCACGATGTACTGCGCAGCGCAGGGACTCGCCGAGGCGAAGAAATACGATCAGATCGACAGCGCGCCGGAGGAGAAGGCACGCGGAATCACGATCAACACTGCGCACGTCGAGTATCAGACCGAGAAGCGTCACTACGCTCACGTTGACTGCCCCGGGCACGCGGACTATGTCAAGAACATGATCACGGGTGCGGCGCAGATGGACGGCGCGATTTTGGTCGTTGCGGCGACGGACGGACCGATGCCCCAGACGAGAGAGCACATTCTGCTCGCGCGTCAGGTCGGCGTTCCGTATATCATCGTATTCATGAACAAGATGGATCAGGCGGATCCGGAGCTCGCCGAGCTGGTTGAGATGGAAATCCGCGAACTGCTGACCCAGTACAACTTCCCGGGCGACACGACCCCGATCATCAAGGGTTCGGCGTTCCAGGCTCTCGAGGCTTGCCAGAAGGAGAGCGCGGACGAGCTCAAGGTTGACCCGAAGCTGGACTGCATCCGCGAACTGTTGGACGCGATCGACAGCTATATTCCCGACCCGCAGCGTGACGCGGACAAGCCCTTCCTGATGCCTGTTGAGGACGTCTTCACGATTTCCGGACGTGGCACTGTTGCGACGGGCCGTGTCGAGAGAGGAACGGCGAAGGTCAACGATACCGTTGAAATCGTCGGTCTGACGGACAAGGCGCGCGCGGTCGTCGTTACCGGACTTGAGATGTTCCGTAAGCTTTTGGATCAGGCTGTTGCGGGCGACAACGTAGGAGCTCTTCTCCGTGGCGTCAACCGTGACGAAATCGAGAGAGGACAGGTTCTTGCGAAACCCGGAAGTATCCATCCTCATACCGAGTTCACGGCGCAGGTTTACGTTCTGACCAAGGAAGAGGGCGGTCGTCATACTCCGTTCTTCAACAACTACCGTCCCCAGTTCTACTTCAGAACGACGGACGTTACCGGTGCGATCACGTTGGCTCCTGGAGTTGAGATGATCATGCCCGGAGACAACACGAACATCGACGTGAAGCTCATCACGCCTATCGCTATCGAAGAGGGACTCCGTTTCGCTATCCGCGAGGGCGGTCGTACGGTTGGCTCCGGCGTTGTCTCGAAGATCAAGGCGTAAATTTAAAATTTGACGCAAAGCGTCTGCGCTCCGGGAAACCGGAGCGTCATGGGGGTATAGCTCAGTTGGTAGAGCGCATGAATGGCATTCATGAGGTCGCCGGTTCGAGGCCGACTATCTCCACCAAAAAACTGAAACGGAGTAATCCTCCGTTTCAGTTTTTTTATACGAAATGTAGTACGTTGTAAAAAATATTTCGCATTGAAATAAGAAAAACGCTCCCGTTTAGGGAGCGTTTTGTTATTCTTGGCTGAACTGATCTTTTCCGACGCCGCAGAGCGGGCAAACCCAATCCTCGGGGAGATTTTCCCACTTGGTGCCGGGCGCAATCCCATTGTCGGGGTCTCCCGCGGCCTCGTCGTAAACATAGCCGCAGACTTCGCAAACGTATTTCATAGAGCCGTTACCTCCTGTTTTTACTAAATTGATTATAAACCTTTTGACGCGGGCTGAAACACCGTATTTTTTCTTTTTCTGCGCGAACGGTATGATTTTGGAATCTCTTTCCTATTGCTTGCGGAATTCCCCGGGCGTGCACCCTTCTGTCTGTCGAAAGACCCGACAGAAGTAACATGCGTCGGGATAGCCCGCGCGTTCCGCGATCTCCCGAACCGGGAGTTCCGTCTCCCGCAAAAGATGTTTCGCCGCTTTCAGCCGGACGGCGGCGAGGTAGTGCATGGGGGAATCCCCGTTCAGCTCCTTAAAGATGTGCGAGAGGTAGGATTTTGAGACAAAAAAAGTCTCGCATAGTCCGTCGAGGGTCAATTTTTCGGCGAAATTTTCGTCAAGAAAGTTTTTTACCCGATAATAGACGTCGTTGATTTCCTCAAAGTCCGTATTCTGCACGGAAATGCGAAGCAGAAGATGAATGATAGAGGATAGCAGGTTTTCCGCAATCTCCTTAAAAAAGAGGGATTTTTTTTCGGTCTCCTCGACAAGACGGGAAAAGAGTTCACCGAAGAATTCCCGGTATTCTCCCGCGGGAATCACGGGGGACGCGCCCGGTGAGAGCAGTCTCCCGGGTTCGAGTCCGTGCAGCCGAATGCCCGCAGCGGCAACGAACAGGGTTTCGATGGGGTCGTCGGGCGCGGAGTATTCGCTGTGGACGACCCCGGGGTCATAGACAACGAGGTCGCCGCTCCGGACGGCAAATTCCGTCCCCGCCGCGCGCACCCGCCCCGAACCCGAACGGATATAGAGTATTTCGCAAGCCCCGTGCCGGTGTTCCGCCGCCTCCCAACCCGGCTGTTTTTTGAGCACGCCGCTGTACACGAATTTCGGTTTTAAAGACCTTGCGAATTTTTTGGAAAAGGTGAAGTGCCGGAGTTCCTCGGTATCCATGCGGTGTTTTTCTCTCAAAACGGTCTGCCTCCCTCCCTTTTTCTTCAGTGTAGCACAGATTTTTGTCCACCGCAAGTAAATTGCAGAATCTTGCACAAAATAATGTACAAAAAATTGTATTGTAATCCAATTCAAAAGGCGGTATGATAGCATTGGAAAAAGGAGGAAAGGCATATGCTCAAAGGGATACCCAAGATCATATCTCCCGAGCTTCTGAAGATCTTAAGCGAGATGGGGCACGGGGACGAATTGGTGCTGGCGGACGGCAATTTTCCGAGCGAGAATTACGGAAAGCGCGTGGTGCGGGCGGACGGTCACGCAGTCTGCGAACTGCTCTCCGCGATTTTAGAGCTGTTTCCGTTGGATAGCTACTCCAAGGAAAATTTTATTCTCATGCAGGTGGTGCCGGGGGATAACGTGAAACCCGTCATTTGGGAGGACTACAAGCGAATCGCCTCCGCGGATCCGAACTTCCGGCTCGGGCAGGAGGAGCGTTTCGCATTTTACGAGAGGGCGAAGAGCGCATACGCGGTCGTGGCGACCGGGGAAGGCGCGCTCTATGCAAATATTATTTTAAAGAAAGGAGTAATCGTATGAAACCGAGAATCGGAATCAGACCGTGCATTGACGGTCGTTGGGGCGGAATCCGCGAGGGGCTCGAGGCGCAGACCATGAAGATGGCGGCGGACGCCAAGAAGCTCATTGAAGAGAACGTATTTTACGCGGACGGCACGCCCGCAGAGGTCGTGGTATCCCCCTGCACCATAGGCGGAGGAAAGGAAGCGTACGAGTGCGAGCAGTATTTCGCGACGCAGAACGTGACGGCGACGCTGTCCGTGACGCCCTGCTGGTGCTACGGCTCGGAGACAATGGACTTAAATCCTCTCACCACGAAAGCGGTATGGGGCTTTAACGGCACGGAGCGCCCGGGCGCGGTGTATCTCGCGGCGTGCATGGCGGCGCACGCGCAGAGAGGGCTTCCGGCGTTTGCGATCTACGGCGAGGACGTGCAGGACGTCGGGGATTCGGGCATCACGCCGGATGTGGAGGAAAAGATTTTGCGCTTTGCGCGGTGCGCGCTCGCTGTGGGGCAGATGCGCAACAAAGCGTATGTCTCAATCGGCTCGGTGGCGATGGGCATCGGCGGCTCCTTCCTCGACGCGAACCTCATGCAAAAGTACTTCGGAATCCGTGCCGAATGGGTGGACATGACCGAAATTCTGCGCCGGATAGACCTCGAAATCTACGACAAGGCGGAGTACGAAAAGGAACTCGCCTGGATCAAAAAGAACTGCAAGGAAGGCAAAGACCACAACGGCGGCATCTGGGAGCAGAAGGACTTTACCCGCGAGGAATTGGACGCGCAGTGGGAATTTGTCGCAAAGATGACCCTCATCATCAAAGACATCATGCTCGGCAACGACAAGCTGAACGACATCGGGCGGCACGAGGAGGCACTCGGCAGAAACGCAATCTTTGCGGGCTTCCAAGGACAGCGCATGTGGACGGACTATAAGCCGAACGGCGACTACACCGAGGCGATTTTAAATAGCACCTTCGACTGGAACGGCAAGAAACAGCCCATCATTTTGGCGACGGAGAGCGACAACTGCAACGGGCTTGCGATGCTGTTCGCGACGCTTTTGACGGGGCGCGCAAGCGTGTTTGCGGACGTGCGCACCTATTGGAGTCCGAAGGCAGTCGAGCGCGTGACGGGCTGGAAGGCGGACGGCAAGGCAAAAGACGGATTTATGCACCTGATCAACTCGGGCGCGGCGGCGTTGGACGGCACGGGCGCGAGCAAGGACGAAAAGGGCAATTCGGTCATGAAAAAATGGTGGGAAGTCACGGATAAGGACATCTCCGCTATGCTCAAGGCGACCGAATTTTCGCCGGCGAACCGCGGATACTTCCGGGGCGGCGGATTCTCGAGCACCTTCTCGACGGAGGGCGAAATGCCCGTCACGCTCATTCGCGTGAACATGGTTGACGGAATCGGCTACACCATGCAGGTTGCGGAGGGGTGGACGGTCGATCTCCCCGAAAAGGTAAACAAGACTCTTTTGGACCGCACCGACCGTACTTGGCCCTCGACTTGGTTCGTCCCGCGTCTGAACGAGACCAACGCGTTCTCGAGCGTATATAATGTCATGGCGAACTGGGGCGCGAACCACGGCGCGTTCGTGTACGGTCACGTGGGCAAAGACCTTTTGACTCTCGCGAGCATGTTCCGGATTCCGGTCTCTTTGCACAATGTGGCGGACAAAGACATCTATCGTCCGCACGCCTTCTGCGCATTCGGTACGAAGGACGCGGAGGGAGCGGACTACCGCGCCTGCGCCGCCTACGGTCCGCTGTACAAGTAAAAAAAGACCGGTTTCTTCGGAAACCGGTCTTTTATTTGCCAAAAAGCGGCGATTGGGGTATAATAAAAACATGAAATTTCTGATTGCGTCCGACCTGCACGGTTCGGCAAAGTTTACAAGAGAATTGCTCGCCGCCTTCGACCGGGAGCAAGCGGAGCTTTTGGTGCTCCTCGGCGACCTCTACTATCACGGCGTGCGCAACCCGCTTCCGGAGGGTTATGCCTCCCTTGAAGTTGCGGAACTTCTAAACGCGCGTCGGGAGCGGTTGCTCGTCCTGCGCGGCAACTGCGACAGCGACGTTGACCTCATGGTTTCGCAGTTTCCCGTCGTGAAAAACGCGCGAATTTTTGCGGACGGTCGGCACTTCTATTTCTGCCACGGCGACGCAGAGAGTTTCGACGCGCTCCCGCCTCTGCCCGAAAACAGCGTGTTTTGCCAAGGGCATACGCATGTATCCTTTCTGGGCGAACGGGAGGGGATAACGCTCTTAAATCCGGGTTCGGTCTCCCTGCCCAAAGGCGGAACGTCCCGCGGCTACGCGCTCGCGGACAACGGGAAACTTTTTTTGAAAACGCTATAAAAAAACGGCTTTCGAAAGAAAGCCGATTTTTCTTTAGAGGGGAATAATCCGCAGGATATGTTTGCTGACAATCATGAGGACCAAATCTGCAATCCAGATGATATTCCAGCCAAGGATAATGCGGAGAATTCCGGCGAGAATTTTACCTTCCGAGAATCTCGTAACGATACCGCAAACTGCCGAAGTAATCGGAATAATTGCGAGAATTACGCTGACGAGATAGCTCAGACCGAAGTAATCGCCTTTCTTTGCCATAGCCGATGCCTCCCTAAAAATTCGTTATTACTATTATAGCATCGTTTTGGAAAAAATCAACCGTTCAGGCAAAAAAAAGCAAAAATAAACGTACTATGAGCGATTGGAGCAGACGGTGTGGTCGTCCCTGCCCTCTCTTGCGTCCTCGTCGGTGGGGGAGATCATACAGTAGAGGGGTTCCTCTTCCTCATCGTCCTCCATGGCGGGGGAGTACTTGTTGACGAATCGTTTTTCATAATCTTTCATGGAAATACCTCCGTAGTGGATAGTGTGCGCGGTCGGCGCATAAAATATGTACGAGGTATTTACAAACCCTCGGGGATATGGTACAATGTGGTATCGGACGGGAATCTGTTTGCGCAAGCCTGTACCCGTTTATAAATAATGCGAAACATGTTTCCAAAGTTTCAATGGGAGGTACATTATGGCAGAGTGGTGGAACGGCATGATCCTGTTCGAACAGATCATGATCTCGATCGCGATTCCCGCAACCATCGTCCTTATCATACAGCTCATTTTGCTGTTTGTGGGAATGGGTGCGAGCGACGCGGACGTGGATATGGATTCGGACGTGGAGACCGACGGCACGACGCTCTTCAACTTAAAGCTGTTTTCCCTTCGGGGAATCATGGCGTTCCTGTCCATCGGGGGCTGGGTCGGACTGCTGATGTCCGAAATCGGCCTTGCGACCTGGCTTGCGGGCATCATCGCTTTTGTTGCGGGCGCAATCGTTGCTGTCTTAATCGCGCTCGTTTATAAATGGTTTGAAAAAATCGAGAGCGACGGCAACATTAACATCGGAAACGCGGTCGGAAAGCGCGGCACCGTCTATATTCCGATTCCCGGCAAGGGCAACGGAAGGGGCAAGGTAAACGTGACCATGGAGGACCGCTTGGTAGAGTACGATGCGATCACCGAAGAGGAATCGCCGATTCCGACCAACGCCGCCGTCGAGGTGGCGGGGGTCATGGACGAAACGACCATCATCGTCAAGAAGATTTGACGATAATTTTAGGGAAATAGGAGAAAGGAAACAGAAATGACAAATTTGCTTGCGGGTATGGCACCCGGCGGCGTGATTGCGATTATCATCGTAGTTGCCGTCATTCTCATCATCACGATGGTCATGATCGTCGCGACGCGGTACAAGAAGTGCCCGTCCGACAAGATTATGGTCATCTACGGACACATTCACAAGCGGAATGCGGACGGCTCCAAAAAGTCGTCTATCTGCATTCACGGCGGCGCGAAGATGGTTTGGCCCTTCTTTCAAGGGTATCAGTACATGGACTTGACGCCGCTCTCGATCAGCGTGGATTTAAAGAACGCGCTGTCCCGGCAGAATATCCGTATCGATGTGCCCTCGCGGTTTACGGTGGGTATCTCGACGGAACCTGCGATTATGCAGAACGCGGCGGAGCGCCTTCTCGGGCTGAAACTCGCGGAAGTGCAGGAGCTCGCCAAGGACATCATTTTCGGTCAGCTCCGTCTCATCATCGCGACCATGGACATCGAGGAGATCAACACCGACAGGGATAAATTCCTCGCGGCTGTCTCCAACAACGTGGAGACCGAACTCAAGAAGATCGGACTTCGTCTCATCAACGTCAACGTGACGGACATCAACGACGAATCGGGTTACATCGACGCGCTCGGAAAAGAGGCGGCGGCAAAGGCAATCAACGACGCGAAGAAGTCCGTCGCGGAGAAGAACAGGGACGGCTCTATCGGCGAGGCGAACGCCATGAAGGACCAGCGTATCAACGTCGCGGACGCGAACCAGAACGCCGTCGCGGGCGAAAACGAAGCGCTCGCAAAGATTTCACAGTCAAACGCGGACAGGCGGGAAGTCGAAGCGGAATCCATGCGCCGCGCGACCGCGGCGGAAAAGATTGCCGCGGCAAAGGCGCTCGAGGAATCCTACGCGGCGGAACAGCTCGCAGAGCAGGCGCGTGCGGAGAAACAGAAGGCGACCTTGGAGGCGGACGTTATCGTCAAAGCGGACATCGACAAGCGTCAGAAGGAGATTGCCGCGGAGGCGGAAGCGGAGATGCTTCGGCGCACGGCGCGAGGCGAGGCGGACGCTATCTTTGCGAAGATGGAGGCTGAGGCTCGCGGTATCGAGGAGATGCTGAACAAGCAGGCGGAAGGTTTCCGTAACATCGTGGAAGCGGCGGGCGGCAACGCAGACGCGGCGGTCAAGATGATGATTTCGGACAAGATCGAGAATCTCGTCAAGACGCAGGTCGAGGCAATCAAGAACCTGAAGATCGACAAGATTACGGTTTGGGACGGCGGCGCGAACGGCAAGGAGGGCGGCTCTGCGACGAGCAACTTCGTGTCCTCGCTCTTAAAGTCGATACCGCCCTTGAACGAGATGTTCGACATGGCGGGAATGAAACTCCCCGAGTACCTCGGCACGGAGAAGGGCAAAACCCCGGAACCTCCGGAAAAGCCCGAGCCCCCCAAGAAGAAATAAACAAAAAAACGGAACTCTTTTGAGTTCCGTTTTTTATTTAGCTATGGGGGAATCCAAGCCCAAGCACCTCGGAAGCCTGCGACATATAGGCAAAACCGTCCGGGTCAATCGCCTTGATGAGCTTGCGGAATTCGGAAACCTGTCTGCGCCGGATGAGACAGACGAGAACGGCGCGGGGTTCGTCGGTGTACATGCCGACGGCGTCGAGTTTGGTGACCCCTCTGTGCAATCTTTTGAGAATGGCGTCCGAGAGTTCCTGCGGTTTGGTCGTGACGATCTCGAACTTGATTGCGGATTTGTGACCGCTCGTGATGACGTCGCACATTTTGCTCGAAGAGAACATCTCGATAAACGAGAGAATGGCGGGAGTGAGTCCGTTCTTGAAGAAGAAGAGGGAGGCAACGACGACGGTGGAGTCCAACGCGAAGATGAACCAGGCGACATTGGTCGCGGAGTGTTTGCGCTGTATAAAGGTGGCGATAATATCGGTACCCCCCATTGTGCCGCCCGTCTTGAGCATGAGCGCGAGGGATACGCCCGTAAGGATTCCGCCTGCGGCGGCGGCGAGGATTCGCTCGTCGGTATAGACATAGAAGTCGATTTTTTGAAAGACCACCATGAGTACGGAGGAGAGCACTGTCGCAGCGCCGGTCGTCAGTGCAAATTTTTTTCCGAGGAAAAAGAAAGCGAGCGCGAGCAGAGGCACGTTGAGGATAAGCATGGTATAGCCTGCGGAAAAGCCCGCATGTCCGTCCGTTGCGGTCATGAATTCGACAATAGAGCCGATACCTGTGATGCCGCCCGGCGCGAAGGCGTTGGGTACGATAAAGCTATACACGGCGACCGCGCGCACAAAGCCCGCAAGCAGTACGAGCGCAGAAGTAAACAGGAGATTTTTCAATCTTTGATTCATTTCAAAAATCCTCGATAAGTGATGTGGAACACATGTATTCTATCATAATTGTGAAAGTTTTACAATGGGGAAGTGAAAATAAATATTTTATAAAATGATTTGACAGAAACGCATGAGGAGAGTTATACTATTAACGGTGATTATGTCGTAGTTTGGGAGTCAAAGGTGATTCATTCAACCGCAGGGGAAATGAGTCGCCTTTTTTGTCAAAATACGCAAATCTATACTTTTCCGTAAACGCAAAAAATACCGATAACATGCTGTTTTCATTTGAAAACGGCATGTTTTTTTCTTTTCGTCCGCCTTTGTAAAAGTATAGGATTACGGAGGAAAGGATTTATGAAGTACAAAAAGATTGCATGCCTGTTGATTTCTGCCATTCTGCTCTGCAATACAGGGTGTGCCGAAATTATCACGAGCGGCGGATACCCGCAGACTTCGTCGTTTTCGGCGACGGACGTCACGGACAAATATTCGCTGGACTCTTCGGCGCACCTGAACGGCGAAAAAGCGCCCGAACCCCGGGAGGAGATGTGGGTCATCGTGGAACTCGAAGAGGATTCCGTGATGGACGTATTTGAGTCCGGCTATTCGGAACGTTTTGCAGACGTCTCTGCCTTTACTTCCTCCGAAACGGGAAAATATATCGTAGAGGATTTGACCCGGGGACAGGACTCGGCTATCCGTTCGGTCAAGAGGAGCGGAATCGGTTTTCTCGAATTCGGACCTACATATAAAACTCTGTTAAACGGTTTCGCTGCGAAAATCAAGACGGCGGATTATGCCGCGCTCAAACAGTTGAAGGGCGTGAAATCCGTCATCATCAGCGAGGAGTATGAAGTTCCGGTCACCGAAAACTACGGAGCGCTGCGCGAATATTTGAGCGCGGCGAATTCGGACGCCACCATGAACAAGGTGGACGTACACTCCACGGGAATCTACGATACTTCCTCTGTGGACTATAACGGGTCGGGTATGCTCATCGCGATTTTGGACACGGGTTTCGACAAGTCGCATTCCATGTTCCAGAGAATGCCCGAGGAGCAGAAACTCGAAAAGACCGATGTTGCGGACAAGCTCGGCGAACTTCGCGCGTCCGAACTCGCGAACGTGACCGAAAAGGACCTTTACTATAACGCGAAAGTTCCCTATGCCTTCGACTACGCGGACAACGACGCGAACGTGTATCCGGGCTACAACGACCACGGCGTGCACGTCGCGGGTATTCTCGCGGGCGAGGACGACGTGGTGACCGGCGTGGCAACGCAGGCACAGCTCGCTATCATGAAGGTGTTTTCGGACAACGATACCTCTTCGACGCCGGGCATTCTTGCCGCGCTTGAGGACTGCGTGACGCTGGGCGTAGATGTCATCAATATGAGCTTGGGCGCGTCTGCTGGCTTTTCAAGCGAAGACCCGGACGGCGAGTACCGCATGAACGAAATCTATAGCTCGGTGCGCGACGCGGGAATCAGCCTTGTCGTTGCCGCGTCCAACTCCTACAGTTCGGCGTACGGCGGCACATACGGCAACACGAACCTCGCTTCGAATCCGGATTCGGGCACAATCGGTTCGCCCGCCTCCTATCCGTCCGCGCTCTCCGTTGCCTCTATCAGCGGCAGACTGACTCCATATCTCGTCTGCAACGGCTCGACCGTGGCGTTCTTTACCGAGGCGTACAGCCTTGGTTCTCAGCCCTACGATTTTGTGGGCGGCATGCTCGGCACCGCGACCGCAAAGACCTTTGAATACGTGACGATTCCCGGTGACGGCGCGTCCTCCGACTACGATATGCTCGACGTCAGGGGAAAGATTGCGCTTGTTCGCCGGGGCAATGTGAACTTTTTGGACAAAGTCCGTTACGCGGCGCGCAACGGTGCGGTGGGCTGTATCGTCTATAATAACGTGACGGGCAGTATCCGCATGTCCGTTGAAACGCTCTATATTCCGACCTGCTCCATCCCGATGGACGCGGGACTTCAGCTTGCCTCCCAGCCCTCGGGCACGATCGTCATCGATAAGAACAATGCGGCGGGACCTTTCATGTCCGACTTCTCCTCTTGGGGTCCGCTTCCGAGCCTCGAACTGAAACCGGAGATTACAGCGCACGGCGGTGAAATCTATTCGGCGTTCCGAAACGGTTATTCCTCTATCAGCGGCACCTCGATGGCGTCCCCGAATATGGCGGGCGCGGTGACGCTTGTCCGCCAGTACGTGACCGAACATTTCCCGGATTTAAATATAAAGGAACGTTCGGCGCTCGTCAATCAGCTTCTCATGAGCACCGCGACCATCGCTCTGAACGAAGAGGGAAATCCCTATTCGCCGAGAAAGCAGGGCGCGGGTCTCGGCAGTATCTACAATTCGGTGAACACGGGCGCGTACCTGTACGTCGAGGGGACGGATAAGACCAAGATTGAACTCGGTGACGACCCGCAGGAAACGGGTCTCTACCAGATGAGTTTCCGTCTCAACAACTTTTCGGATATTCCGCTGACCTATACGCTCTCTCCCTACGTCATGACGGAGACCATGTCCCTCGACAACAAGACCGTGGCGGAAAAGGCGACGCTCTTCGAGGATGCGGAAATTTCCTTCACCGCCGAAAACGCGACGATTTCGGGAAACCGTATTACCGTAGGTGCGGGTGTCGATACGGAAATTCAAGTCACGGTCAGGCTCTCCGACGCAGACAAAAAGTATCTAAAGGACAACTTCAAAAACGGCATGTATGTGGAGGGCTTTATCAAGTTTATCTCCAACAACTCGGACGGCATCGACCTCTCCATTCCATACTTGGGGTTCTTCGGCGATTGGACGAAAGCGCCGATGTTCGACATCGACAGCTATACGGTCTCCGCGGACGAAGTGGACAAGAGCATCAACGAAGAGGACAAGACCAAAGCCGATGTCTATGCAACGGTGCCGGTCGGTCTCTACAACAACGGTTCCATGCTTCTCCCGCTGGGTACTTATATCTACAAACAGCCTGACGGCGCGGACAAGGTGCTCGCGTCCATGGACAAGAATGCCCTTTCATACTATTCCAACAGCATCTACGCGCTATACTCCTGTTATGCCGGACTTCTGCGCGGCGCGAAGGAGATGCACTATACGATTACGGATGCCGTGACGGGGGAGGTTATTCTCGACGAGACCAAGATTAACCAGAGGAAATCCTACAACTACAACGGCACAATGGCAGGCTCGAGCGCGCTTGTCGGCGTCTCGCCCTACGGCGAAAAGCTTGCGAACAATACGAAATACATTTTCACAATGGAGGGCAAGCTCGACTATGGAGACGGCGGCGTTGACACCAATCTCCGAAACAGCTACAGTTTTACCTTCTATGTGGATTTCGAAGCTCCCACGCTGGAGCTTGAAAAGTGTAAATTCCGCAAAGAGACCGAGCGCGACGGCAAGGTGCGCTACTATGTGGATATCGCGGCGTATGATAACCATTACATAGAGGCGTATATGCCCTGTCTTCTGGACGGCACGAGCGCATACATGCTGGAGGACTACTATCAGCCTGTGTATGACGGCGTGCGCAACGGCACCAATATCATAACGCTCGAGTTGACGGATTGGATGGACCGACTCAAGGACAACAAACTCGGTATTCAGCTTCAGGACTATGCGCTCAATTCGAGAATCTACGAAATCCACCTGCCCGAGGAATGGGGCAGAGCGGATGCGGACGAAGTGCAAATTACGGAAACCGAACTGACTCTGAAGACGGGTGAGACCAAGGCTCTCACCATCGAGGCGGGCGAAAATGTCTGGCTCAACGATCTCGTCTATACCTTTACGGACGACGAAGGCAATGTGAGCGTGCTTGCCGACGCCTACCGTGGGGAAGTCCGCGGACTTGCTGCGGGCGTATGCAACCTGACCGTTACCAATCCTTTGGATCCCGAGTGGTCGCATACGATCAGGATTACGGTCACAGACGAAATATTAGACGCGAACGTTCCTTTGAACGAATTGAAAATTACGGGAATTATCCGCGACGGGGAAGAATATCAGCTCTCGAGCGAGGGTGTGACCGAAATGGTCTCCAACATGCCCTTCTATCTCAAGCTCCAGACGGAGCCTTGGAACGCGACGGGCGTAGAAGTTGTCTGGAGTTCGACCTCCGAGAAGTACTGCAAGATTGACCCGGACGGAAGAATCACCTTCCTCGACACCGAGGAGGACCGCGAAATCACGGTTCGTGCGACCTATAAGACCTATTCCGCGCTCGCAAAATTCAAGGTAAAAGTCGCATTTTTTGTGGAAGACCGGATTTTAAAAGCGTATTACGGCGCGGGCGGGGACGTTGTGATTCCCGAAAAGCTCGGGATTCTGTATATCAACAACACGGTATTCTACAAGAACGAAACCATCACCTCGGTGACGATTCCCGAGGGCGTGACGGATATCCGCACGGGTGCGTTCTACGGCTGTACCAATCTGACAAAAGTGACGCTTCCGTCCTCGCTGATGATCATGCAGGACTCTGTGTTCGCCGGATGCAGTAAGCTCAACGATATCAACCTCGAGGCTCCCAAGACGGGGCTGACCATCGGCGCATCGGTCTTTTCGGGTTGCAAACAGCTTGCGGATGTCGATCTTTCGATGCTCGTTGTAGCGGGGCAGAGCGCCTTCTCCGAGTGCGCGTCTCTGCGCTCGGTGGATATTACCAATCTGCGTATGCCGGGCACAAATATGTTTTATAAATGCACCGGTCTGACCGAAGTCATCATGGAACCGCACACGGTGCTCTCCGAGGGGATGTTCTCGAACTGTACCGGACTCCTTACCTTGAGCATTGCATCGCCCTCTCTGCCGAATCGTGTGTTCCAGAATTGCTCCTCCTTGACGAGCGTAAAATTCACGGAGGACATCGACAGCATCGGCACCATGGCGTTCCAAAACTGCGCCGCACTCACAAGCGTGACCTTCCGAAAGAACGTGCGTGAAATCGGACAGCAGGCATTTGCGGGCTGTACCTCTCTCTCCACCCTCAAACTTCCCGACGGGTTGGAAACGCTTGGAACTTATGCTTTCCAGAACTGCACCGCGCTTATGAGCGTGCTCGTCTCCAAGAATGCGGTACTCTCGGATGTCCGCGCGCAGGTCTTTGCGGGCTGTACCAATCTGGAAGAATTCAGCGTCATGTCGGGCAGTACCCGTTTCGCGGCGGAAAACGGAATTCTCTACGGAATCGAAAACGGAAGCAAAGTCAGCCTTCTGCTCATTCCGAATAGGGCGAATCTGACGGGCTACACGATTCCTGCCGGCGTCAAGGAAATCGCTTCGGGCGCATTTTCCGCGCGGGAGGATGTCACCTCGATTGATCTCGGCGGGGTGGAGCGCATCGGCGCCTACGCATTCTACGACTGTAGAAAACTGACCAATGTGACTTTCACCGACAGCTTGAAGAGCGTGGGTGACTACGCATTCTCGCGTTGTATCGCGCTCGACAGTATAGCGGTTCCGGTGTCGGTGACCGAGCTTGGTATCGGAACGTTCAGCGGCTCGACCTCTCTCATTGTGACTTTCAATGAGCCGGAAAAGAGCAAACTGACGGTGCTTCCCGAACTTGCGCTCTCGAATACGGGAATCCGTACGATAGTGCTCCCCTCGGGTCTGACGGAAATCGGTACGGACGCTTTCTTCCTCTGCGAGAATCTGACCTCGATATCTTTGCCGGCGAGCGTAAAAAAGCTGGGTGATACGGTGTTCCGCGCCTGCTCCAAACTGCGTACCGCCGAACTCTCCGCGGTCACCGAAATGGGTGAATACGTATTCCAGCGCGCAACCGCGTTGGAGAGCGTCAGTTTTGCCGAAGGTGCGACGGTCATCGGAGACTTTGCGTTTGGTCCGAACTTTACGGTGGACGATTGGGGCAACGTTGTTGTGCTCGAGGATTCCGTTCACAAGGCTTTGACGACGGTGACGATTCCCGCTTCTGTGGAGGAAATCGGCAACTATGCCTTTGCCTTCTGTACCGGGCTTGAAAACTTAAATCTCGCTAACGTCAAGCGCATCGGCGCGTTCGCGTTCACGGACTGCACCCAGCTGAAAGACCTGTCCTTTGACAGTCTCGAGGTTTTGGGCGCGGAGGAGTACGCGGGTAAGGAACGGATTTCGCAAACCTTCTACAACTGCACGTCTTTGACCTCGATTTCCATGCCCAACCTTGAGAAAATATACGAATCCGCGTTCTACGGTTGCACCAACCTCGAGACGGTAAAAATGCCCCGAGTGAAATACATTGGAATCGCGGCGTTCTACAACTGTTCTCTTCTGCGCGACGTGGACTTTGCGAGCGCGACGACCGTTGACGCAATGGCGTTCCAGAACTGCGCCTCCCTCGGTGACGTAACCCTTCCCGAAGCGACGGGAATCGGCGCGGGCGCTTTCATGTACGCGAACAATATGCAAAAAGTTGTTATGCCCAAGGTCACAGCCATCGGCGAGCGGGCGTTCTACGGTTGCAGTAAGCTGAAGGAGGCGAGTTTCCCTGTTGCAGAGGAGATATACGACCTCGCTTTCTATAACACCAAACTGACAAATCCGACTCTGCCCGCAACGCTCGAAAAAGTGGGCGCGGGCGCGTTCGGAGCACTCATGCAGTGCGACGCGATTACGGTTGCGGAGGGCAACGCGCACTTCTTTGTCGAGGACGGCGTTCTCTACGAAATCCTGCCCAACGGCGGCTATCAGCTTGCGTGTTATCCCTCGGGTAAGACGGGGGCGACCTACCGTATCAAGGAGGGCACGGTGCGGATACAGCCGTATGCCGCCTGTTATAACAGTTATCTGACCTCTGTGACCCTGCCCGCAACCCTCAAATCCGTGGGCGCGGCGTCCTTCTACCGCTGCGGGAATCTTCAGGCATACGAATTTTTGAGTTACGAAGCCCCGACGCTCGAGGCGTATCTCTATGAGACGTCATTGCCGCAGTACAACTATGACAACTTCTATGACCTGTTCGGCACCTTCCGCGGCATCTTCATGTCGAAGCCCTCGAACGGCGTCGGATACGACAACTATATTTGGGAGAACTATTTCGAACACATCTTCGACGGTCCTGCGGCGGCGGACGCTTACACCTTCTCCGTCATCAACGCGATCGACGGAATCGGGGAAGTCCTCTCCTACAGCGAGGAACTCGAAGCCCGAATCAAGGCGGCGCGCGACCTCTACGACGGAATCTCGTCGGACAGCCAAAAACTGCTTGTGACGAATTATGAAAAACTGACCGACGCGGAGAAAAAGCTTGCTGAATGGAAGGGGAGCGGCGATGACAACGAGAAACCCGAAGAACCCGAAAAGACAGGCTGCGGCGCTGTCGCGGGGGACGCTTCGGGCGGATTCGGGGGAATGATGCTTCTTCTCGTCTTGGCGGCTGGCGGCGTGTATATCGCCCGCAGGCGCAGGGTTTAAGAGCGGAGGGACAAAAGATATGAAAAAGAAAATCGTATGGGTGGTAACGGCAGCGGCGATTCTGTTCGGTTCCTTCGGGCTGGCGGCGTGTCATGACGAATCGGGAAAAGTAACGGTTTCCTATCACGGAAATTATATCGAAAACGGGCAAGACGTCATATACGAGAGTCAGGAATTCGATTCGGGCGAAATCGTCGAAACTCCGTTTGTTCCGACGCGGGATGGCTTTGTCTTTCTCGGCTGGTACGACAACGAACAGCTAAAGGGCAAGCGGGTGGATTTTGACGAGCCCCTCGAGGGGAGCGTGACGCTGTACGCCAAGTGGCGCATCGCGAGCGTCTATACCATTCGTTTCGACGAGAAGAGCGCGCCGGGAATTCCGTCCGTGCGCTATACCGAGGGAACGGATCTTTCCGTATTGCGCCCCGCAAATCCGAGCCGCGCGGGGAGTCTCTTCGCGGGTTGGTTCAAGGACGAAGCGTGTACGGAGCCGTTTGACTTTTCGACCTCGGCGGTGACCGCATCCCTCAAGCTCTATGCGGGATGGGAAGAGGATTCCCGGAAATTTGTTGTGACCTTCATGACCGGGGATACGGTATATAGAGAGGTGCTTGTCGATCGCTACACGCCTGTAGCAGACCCGGGCTTTGCCGCGGAAGGTTTTTCGGGCTGGATGCGCGAGGACGGAACGATGTACAATTTCTCCTCGCCCGTCAACTTCAATCTGACGCTGTACGCAAAAATTTCCGTGCCCGTCGGCAACGGCAAGACAAAGATTGAGGACAACGAATTTGCGGACGACGAGTCTCTCGTCAACGCTGTGATTGCGGATTCGGTGACGGAAATCGGCATCGGCGCATTTTCAAACTGTATAAATCTTGAAACGGTCGTTCTTCCCGCCGGCGTGCGTGAAATTCCGGTCGATTGTTTCCGGGGGTGCGACAAGCTCAAGAGCGTGACCTTCGGCGGAAAAGTGGTATCCATCGGCGCAAACGCCTTTAACGGCTGTGACAAGCTCCTGTCCGTCACTCTTTCCGAGGGGCTGACGGAGCTCGGCAACTATGCTTTCTATAACTGTTCCTCTCTCGAAACGGTCGTACTGCCTTCGACGTTGACAACGGTGGGCAGAAATGTGTTTGCGGGCTGTTCCGCGCTTGAGACGGTAACCCTTCCCGCAACCATGACGCACATCGGAGAGGGCATGTTCCGCGGCTGTCGTTCGCTGAAACTCGACCTTCCCGCAACAGTGACCTCGGTGGGCGAATACGCCTTCTATAACTCGGGCGTCAGCGGAAGAGTCACCTCCTCCCTCAAGGAAATCGGTGCATACGCATTCTACGGCTGTACCGGGTTGACCTCCATCGAGATTGCCAAAGAGGTGACCTCCGTGGGCGATTACACCTTCTACGGCTGTACCAACGCGGAAACGCTGACCTTCGAGACCTATACGGGGGGTGCAAAAGCGGGCACTTCGGATTTGGAGAGCGTGGGTGTCGCGTCATTCAGCATGCTCAACCGAATCACTTCGCTCGTTCTTCCCGAAGGACTCAAGTATATCGACGACGACGCATTACGAGGAGGGCGCGTTTTCGATGAACACCGCGCTGGAGAGCGTGAGCGTACCTTCCTCCATTCTTCGCTACGGCAAAGAGGGCGGTTACGGGAGCGCGATGTTCCACGGCTGTGTGAGTTTGAGAAGCGTGACGCTGGCAAATGGATTGAAAACGCTCGGCGAGCACATGTTTTCGTCCTGTACCTCTCTTCGCGAAATTTCGATTCCCGACTCCGTCACCGCGCTCGGTCGCTACTCCTTTGCGGAATGTTCGGCGCTGGAGCGCGTACTCTTCGGCGCAAACAGCACGTTGACTTTGATTCCCGAACGCTGTTTCCAAAAGTGCGCTTCGCTCAAGGAAATCAATCTCCCTGACACGGTAAAGACCTTCAAGACCTACGCGTTTTCAGAGTGCACGAGCCTGTCCAAAATCAACAGCAACATAGAAGGCACGCTCGTCATGCCCAAAAGTTTGGAAATGCTTGACGGAAGCGGAATCTTCCGTCTCTGCACTTCCATAAAAACGGTGGATTTCCGTCCCGCGGCTTCTGTCGTCAAACTCGGCAAATACGCAAGCGATATGTTCTACGGCTGTACAGGTCTCGTGAGCGTCGTGTTCGGGGACAACCTGAACTTCGTCCGCACCGAAACCGTGACGGACGAGGAAACCGGGGAAGTTCTTTCGACGAATACCTACAGTGAACTGCCCAAGACAATGTTCTTCGGCTGTACGAACCTCGCGAGTACGAATCTGCCGCGCGTTGAGACAATCCTCGAGGGGGCGTTCAGCGGCTGTACTGCTCTGAAATCCATCGAAATACCATCAAGCGTCAAGAGCTTCCAAGTGGGTTCGAGCACGGTCGCCTACTATGGGGTATTCTATAACTCCGGTCTCGAGCGGGTCACCTTTGAAGAGGGGAGCGCGATAGAAATCATTGCGGCATATTCCTTTACGCAGTGCGCGTCGCTCAAGGAAATATCCTTGCCTCTGTCGGTCAAACGGATTGAAAAACAGGCGTTTTACAAGAGCGGTCTCCAAAAGATTGTCTGCGGCGGTTCAAGTCTCGAATATGTGGGCGATTATGCGTTTGCGGACTGTCTCTCGCTGACGGAAGTCCAACTTCCCGAGACGGTGACGGAATACGGATACCGTGTGTTCGGCGGCTGTACGGTTCTCTCCAAAGTAAACAGCTCCAAGGCGGGCGAAGTGCGCGTCGGGAGCAATGCGACCGCAATCGGCGGAAGTCTCTTCTCCGACTGCAAAAATATTAAGAGCGCGAAATTCGAATTTGCCTTTACGTCGCTCCCGAACGGCGTGTTCCTCGGGTGTACCAATCTTGCGACCTTCAACAGCGAGACCGAGGGAGAGGTGATTCTGCCCGACGAGCTCACGGAAATCGGCGCGACGGTGTTCCAGCAGACTGCAATCCGAAGCGTAACTTTCGGTACAAAACTGAAAGCGATCGGCGTTGCAACCTTCCGCGGCTGTTCCAAGCTCACAAGCGTGACCATCCATACCGCAATCGAGAACGAGAACGATGCTCCGCGTCTCGGCGGAAATTGTTTCAGTTCGGTGGGCGCGGGTTTTGCGATCTACGTTCCCGCGGACAGTGTGGAATTCTACAGGAACAATTCCAATTGGAAGTCAAGCGGCTTTGCCGAATATGTCAAAGCCATCGCCGAATAACTTTTGATACAATTTAAGGAGGTTATCCTATGAAAAAGATGAAGAAATTCTTGTTTCTCTTTTTGGTCGCGGCGCTCTGCCTTGGCGCACTGTCCGGGTGCGGCGGCACGCTGAAGGTGACGTTCGAGACCAACGGAGGAACGGCGCTTCCCGAGGCGGCATTTGTCGCGGGAGAGGCGATGGCGGAACCGAAGGCGCCCGAAAAGGCGCATGCAGAATTCGGGGGATGGTATTCGGATTCCGGACTTTCGTCGGCGTTTACCTCTTGGAGCAAAATGCCCTCCGAGAACCTGACTCTGTACGCGAAGTGGAATAACATGAAGTACGACGTGGTTCTCTTGGAGAACGGCGGCACGAAGGGGGAGAAGAATGTTCTCTCCGTCGAATACGACGCCAAACTCTTCGACGTGCTTCCCATGGAAGGGGAGTGTGCGCCCGCTCGGGAAGGCTACACGCTCATCGGTTGGTCCTATACGCCGGACGGGGTGCCCTTTACGGCGCAGTCCACGGACAAGATGACCGAAGAGGTTCGGGTTCTCTATGCGCAGTGGTCCAAGACCTCCTATCAGCTCAAATTGGACCCGGGCGAGGGCGGAACGCTTGCGGGCAACGTGCACGCTGTTGCACACGGCATGAACGTCAAAGCGTTTATAGAGGACCTCGGCGAGCTTGCCCTGCCGACGAAGGGTGATTCGATTTTCGAGGGCTGGACGATGTCGGACGGCTCCGAAATACCGGACGCGCTGACCATGACCGGTGCATTGACCCTCGTTGCGAAGTGGACGGACAAGGCGACTTTGACCTTTGACGTGGGGGATGCCGAGCCGATCGAATCCCAACGCATCGCGGTCGGGAGCAAAATCATCGATGCGCTCGCGGAAATCGCACAACCCTCTGTCGAAGGTTACACCTTCATGGGCTGGTCCTTTGACGATCCCGACAACACGGACGAACCCGCAGTCATTGCGCCGGACGACGCGACTGTCATGCCCGACAACGGCAAAACGGTGTATGCGGTGTTTGAAAAGGATGAGGACGCTTGGGTAAATCTTACCGTCATCACGCCCGATGGGACGACGGTGCGCGAGGTTTTGCGCACGGGCTTTACCATGGAAGCAATCGACGACCCGAATTTCGCGGGGTGGTACTTCCGTATGAAACCGGATTCCGCCACAGTTGTCGCTCTGACTAAAAATGACGACGGCACTTATACGAAGACGGGGAAGATTAACAATCTCCCGGCATTTAACTCTCCCGCGGTTATCGCCAACTATGCGACGCCGGGCATCACCTGGACGCAGACCAGCGGCAAGCTGAAGGCAATCGGCGCGCAGGATACGCTCCCGAGCGAAGTGATTGTCCCCTCTGTCGTGGGAACTTACATCATCAATCAAATCGGAGACAGTATGGTGCTCAGCGCGCAGAATCTGTCGAACACTAACTTTACAAGTCCTTTCAAAAACAATACTTCCGTGACCAAAGTCACGCTTCCCATGTTCCTCAGAGCCATCGGCGACCGTGCTTTTGAGGGCTGTACTTCCTTGACGGATGTCACAGTGCCCGGCGATTTGCCCTTTATTGTCCTCGCGAATGCGTTTGAGGGCTGTGCGAATCTGAAGAATATCGATCTCGGCAACGCTTCGGTCATCGGTTACAAATCTTTCCTGAACTGTACCGCGCTCGCCAACGTGGATTTATCCGGGGTGAGAATGATCGGCAGCCGTGCGTTTGAGAATACAGCAATCTCCTCGGCGACCCTTTCGGCGAAAGCGGAAATGGTGTACGAAAACGCGTTCAAAGCGGGCGCCCAAATTGACCTGTCCGCGGCGGCGGGTGAGGACGAGAAAATATTAAACGGCGCACTCTATTCGTCCGACGGAACGGTTCTCAAACGTCAGATTCTTTGGAAGGGAACCATGCCCAACGATATCCCCGAATCGGGACTTGAAGAGTTCCGCATTGCGGCGGGCACCGTGACGATCGGAGCGAACGCGTTTTCACGTCCCGCGGCAGAATCAGTGGGAAGCGAATCGGCTTGCAATCTGTATTCTCCCGCAGTCAAGATCATTATTCCCTCCTCGGTTCAGACAATCGGCGGCGGAACAAAAAGCAATGGCGCGTTCTACAAGTTCGAGAACATGGGGACGAGAGCGGAATCCGCAAGCGTGCTCGTCATTGAGGACGGCGTGACGAGCATCACCGACTACGCGTTCGAGACGTCGGGCAACGGATTCACGAGCATTTCGCTCCCTGCGTCCGTGACCGAAATCGGCACCTATGCGTTTGCATATCTCGATGAAGTGACGGCGTTCACGATTGCCGAGGGTTCGAAGCTGGCGACAATCGGTGCGTCCGCATTCTGGGGTTTCGGCTCCGGGCTTACGCTCACCCTTCCCGAGACGGTAACGGCTCTTGCGGACACGGTGTTCCGCAGCAGCGGCTTTACAAAGATTGTGGCGCCCGGTGTGAAATCTATCGGGAATTCTGTATTCGAGAGTTCGGAAATCGTAACATTCGGAAGCACAGAAAATGTTTTTGACCTTTCAAAAGTAACCGAGTTTGCGCCAGACGCGCTCATGGGAGCGAAGGCGTCCAGCATGGTTTTTGGTTCGGTCTATCCCGCTTCCTTTGCTGGGATGACCAATCTCAAGCAGATTGGTGAAATCGAAAACGTAATCGATCTGTCCCTGTTTGATGAACTCACCGAAAACATGTTTAACGGGTGTACTTCCATTGTGACGGTCAAGCTGGGCGAACACACGGCGTTGCCCGCGAATATCTTCTACGGCTGTACCTCTCTCGTGAATGTGAATTCCGCAGGGGATGCGACGGGAATCAACCTTTCTACGATAGACAGCATTGCCGACGGCGCGTTTAGGGGCTGTACTGCAATTGAAGCGGTCTATGTGAAAGAGGGAGTCCGCTTTGTCGGCGGCGCGAGCGCGGGTGCGTTTGAAAACTGTACCAAACTGATGACCTTCGGTGTGAGCGGAAGCGCGGCGGAGAATGTCATCGACCTTTCGGGCGTGGTGCTCGACAAAAATGAGTCGGGCGAGATTTTGACGAAAAACACCTTCAAGGGATGCAAGTTCACCAAGGTTCTGCTCCCCGAAAACTTTGAAATCGCGCCGTCCATGTTCTATAATTGTTCCGCTCTCGTGACTGCGGGCGAAACGGAAAAGGTTGTTGACCTTTCCAAAGTGAAGGATATCGGCGCCTCCGCATTTTACGGAAACTCCTCGATTCTCAAGGTCGTTTTGAATGATTCCCTTACGAAAATTGCGGATTCCGTATTTGAGGGCTGTACCAAACTCGCGTCTGTGAACCTGCCCTCAAAGCTCGTAGAAATCGGGGGAAAGGCGTTTAAAAAAGTTCCTCTCGAGGGCGACCTCATTCTGCCGGAAACGCTGACGACCCTCGGGAAAGAGGCGTTTAACGCGAACAGCGCAAGTTACGGAAAACTGACTTCGGTCGTCATTCCCGCAGGTCTCGAACTGATTTCGAATGCGGCGTTCAAATATCAGGACAAGCTTCAAAAGGTCACCATTTCCGCGTCCCCGACCATCGATAACTATGCATTCGATTACGTGAAGAGCGCGACCTTCTATCTGATGGGCGAGACGATGTGCAAGCTGAACAATTATAACGCCTTTGAAAACGGTGTGAAATTTGTCCTGCGTGCGGATCTGTTTGACGATTATAGGGCGGACGCGCAGTGGAAGAAACTCGACCCTTTCAAAGAATAACCAAAAGGGCGGAAAAGAGCGTCCGAAAGCTTCGGGCGCTCGGAATCCGCCGATAAGGACAGATGAAGAAAAAAGGAATGCAGAGGCATATCGTGAACTGTCCTTCCTGCGGGAAGGAAGTTCTCGATCATATGACGGAATGTCCGTTCTGCCACGGAACGCTGACGCCCCTCGGATACCGCGAAAAGGACCCTGCCCGCATCGGAAAGGTGCGCAAGGTCGTTTACGGCATCTGTATCGGAATCGCAGCTGTTCTGATCCTTGCCATTTTTCTCCGAAACTCCCTGTAAGGGAAGCGGAGAGTATGTAATCGCAATCAAAAGAAGTTTGGAGTAACCGACAGAGATATGAAACGCAGATTTAAGTTCATCGTACTTCTGGGGCTTGTTACCGTGTTATCGCTTGGGCTGGCGGGGTGCGTCTCCGAGGATTCGGACGACCAAATCCGTCGGGAAGGCTACAACCATGTTGTCGCCTACGACTGCGAGGGCGGGAAAATCGGCAATTACGAAGTGCGGCGCAATTACTATCAGAACAAATCCTATCTGATAAAGCCGGGACAGCTGCCGAACAAGTTGCCCGAACCGATTCGGTACGGTTATACTTTGCTCGGCTGGACGCCCTTCCGCACCACCGTCAAAGAGCCTGTCTATGAGACCGACGAAAACGGCGTGCAGACGGAAGTGGAACCCGGCGTGTATGAGTACGGGGACTACTGGGATTTTCAGGTCATGCGTTTCGATTCGGATTGGGATTACATCAAGGATCAGGTGGTTATCACCGAAGAGAATGGAATTTTAACCTACACGCTGACGCTCTACGCGGACTGGGTGGAAAAGTGTTCCTACACGATTCACGGGGGCGACGAGACCCTTCTTGTCTATGTAGAGGACGGCGGAATCGTGGAGAAACCCAACCTGCCCCCCGAGAAGGAGGGGTATAGTCTGATCGGCTATTTTGCCGATCCCGAATGCACGATTCCCTTCGTATTCGGTCAGCCGCACCCGGGTATCGTCGATCCCGCGACCGGCAAAAGGAATATCGACATCTATACCAAGTGGATGGAAGGCGATTTTGCGGCGGTGACGAACGCCTCCGAATTTAAAACCGCGCTTCGTTCCGGGGCGAACATGATTCTCATGAACGACGTCGAATTTTCTGAAGGTGAACTCTTCAACTATATCGCGTCCTACAGCGGCACGATTCTCGGGAACGGGCACACCGTTAGCGGCGCGGTTCTGAACATCCAGCAGCAGCGCGTAGTGGGCGCAACGGAATATGCCTACGGCATGATAGGCGTTCTGCAAGACGCGACGATCAAGGATCTGATCCTCGACATCACGGTAAACGTGGAGCTTGGGCTGAGGGGCACGGACATCTATGTCGGCTTGCTCGCGGGAAAAATCGAGGGAAATACGGTCATAGAAAATTGTACTTTCCGGGGCAGTGTGAACGTGAAACGCAAGAGCACGGTGCCCGAAAATGAAATCTACTGTGAAAAACTGTTCGGGAAAGTCTCCGAAACATCGGAGATTGACGCGAACCAGGAAGAAATTACCGTTACCATGGAGGTTATCTGATGAAACTGCACTTTAAGAAACTGCTCTGCATGTTGCTCGCGTTTGCCCTTGGGCTGAGCGCGTTCGGCTGCGGCGGAAACGTCCGCAAGTACGATTCCGAATGGGATCCGCTCTCGGTCGCTGTTCTCGAAATGGACGGCGTATTTTCGCCCTTCTTCTACACTTCGGGCAACGACGCGGAAGTCATCGGTATGACCCAAATCAGCATGATGGGCACGACCAAGAATGCGGAGCTTGCCTACGGCACGGAGGAACCCGTCGTCGCGCTCGACTATGCGGAAAAATTCACCCCGAACAGCGGCGAGGGCGAGACAGAGTATCAGATCGTCATCAAAAAAGGAATCAAATTCAGCGACGGCACCGAACTGACGATCAAGGACGTTCTCTTCAACATGTACGTCTATCTCGACCCGATCTATACGGGGTCTTCGACGCTGTACTCGACGGACATCATAGGATTGTCCGAGTATCGGCTGCAAACGACCGACCAGACCGACGAGGACTTTGAGCAGACCTTCGTGGCGAAAGCGGAAGAGCGAGTCAACATCATGATCGAGCGCAACGAGGAACTTTGGATCGAGGCGACCAACAACGGACTCAAAGATTATGACGACAGTATCTTTGAAGTCAAAGAGGACGATTCCGACTCAATGAAGCAGGCAAAAGCGGATATCGCGGTTACCAAAGAGACCTTCCGCGCGGAGCTTGACAGCGACTTCAAGACGGCGCAGGACAGCTATCAGGATTACAATGTGCAGTATCCCTATCAGGCGTTTTATATCCTCGAGGGCATGATTTTCCCCAAGACGGACGCCGCGGGCGAAAAGATTAAGGATTCCGAAGGCAAATATGTCTATGACCTCGGCAAATATGACGGAGTGGAGATTTCGCGGGAGCAGGCAATCGAAGCCGCGTACCGGAAGTACATCGAGGACAATAACGACCTTGCGACGGTTGCCAACTATTATGTAACCGCCTCCAAAATCCGTGCGATTTTCGCGGCGGAGGAGAAGAGTAAGTGGTTTGAGAACGCCGACACCCTGACGGAAACGGTTTCCGGCATCACGGTAAAAGACGGCGCGGACTTCATCGGAACGACGAAGTACCCGGGTTATGACGTCTTGAGCGTAAAGATCAAGGGACAGGACCCCAAGGCGAAGTGGAATCTCTGCTTCACGGTCGCGCCCATGCACTACTATTCGGATGCGACGGGGACGGAATTTGAAAATTATATTCCGAAGGGCGAAGAGGAAGCCGTCGATGTGGACTACACCTCCTTCAACGCGCCCGGCGTGAAGGGTTACGACGATAAGAAACCTGTGAGTTTCGGTTTCAAGTCCCACGATTACAACTATATGACCAAGGTTCTGCAGAAGGTGAACGGCGTTCCGCTCGGCGCGGGAGTCTATATGGGAACGGACGCGGACAACAATTCCGAGAATCTGACCAAAAACCGTTTCTTTGACGGCAAGAACGTGTATTTCGAGCGCAATCCCTTTTTCTATACCTGTCTCGGCGACGGGACGGACACCTCCAAGAACGCGAAAATCAAATATATGCGCTATAAGACGATCGTGGCGAATCAGATGTTCGACGCAGTCAAGACGGGAGAAGTTCACTTTGCGGCTCCTTCGGCAACGGTAGAGACGATGAAGGGCATCGAAAAGGACAAGACCCTTGACAAAGTGCTCGTTGACAATCTCGGTTACGGCTATATCGGAATCAACGCGGGCGAAGAAGAGTTGAAAAACGTCCATGTCCGCCGCGCACTCATGTATTCTATGGATACGAGCCTGTGCCTGAATTATTTCTCCAACGGCTTGGCGGAGGTGATACACCGCCCGATGTCCAAAGTGAGCTGGGCATATCCCGAGGGGGCGACAGCGGCGTACCCCTACGATAAGACGGGGGAAAAGACAAAACAGGAGCTGAAACTCGCGGGCTATGCCGAAGTAGGGGGCAAGATGCTCCTCGCGGGCA
This sequence comes from uncultured bacterium, assembly GCA_905215695.1. Classification (GTDB taxonomy): domain Bacteria; phylum Bacillota; class Clostridia; order Christensenellales; family HGM11417; genus CAJMQN01. The sequence continues at coordinate 124,081 of CAJMQN010000002.1, read as the reverse complement.
AACCGCTCTCCCTGAAATTCACGGTCGCGGGTGACACGACGGATCACCCTGTATTTATGACGTTAAAGCAGTCCGCAGACATTCTAAACAGCCTCGGTTGCGACATTGTGGTAGAGACGGACAGCCAGGCGCTCTCCAAACTCGCGAGCGGTGCGCTGTCGGTGTGGGCGGCGGCTTGGTCCTCGACCATTGACCCCGATATGTTCCAGGTCTATCACATGGATTCCAAGGCAACCAGCGTCTTAAACTGGGGCTATGACGACATCAAGAAGAATTATTCGCGTGACGAGGACTATAAACAGAGCTACGATATCATAACCCAACTGAGCAAACTGATAGATCTTGGACGCGAAACGCTTTCGGACGAATCCCGCAAACCGATTTACGCAGACGCCTTGAAACTGGTCATGGATCTTGCGGTGGAGCTTCCGGTCTATCAGAGAAAGGAACTGTACGTATTCAACATCAACGTTTTGGATAAGAACACGATGGTCACGAAGGACAGCGAAGTATCTCCCTACACGAGCCCGTTGAGCCGCATGTGGGAAGTGGATTTCGTACACTGACGAAGAGGAATTATGGTAAAGTACATCATCAAGAGACTGCTCTTGTCTCTGCTGATTCTGTTCGGAGTCTCGGTGCTCATATACGGGCTGATTCGTATGCTTCCGCAGGACTATGTGGACCAGCAGTTTGCGTCGCAGATTCAGCAGGGGACGGTCTCGCAGGCTGACATTGACCGCATGAAGGAATTGTACGGAATTTTGGACAATTCCTTCGGCGGAATCGTCAAAGGCTATTTCAATTGGCTCGGGAATCTCGTGCAGGGCGACCTCGGTATGAGCTTTAAATACAAAGCGCCCGTGGGCGAAGTGATTTTCAAAAACATGTGGATCAGCTTCGGCATCTCTTTCGTGGCGATGGTTTTGCAGTTCGCGATCGCGATTCCGCTCGGCATCTATTCGGCGACGCACCAGTACGGCAAAGCGGACTACACGGTCAGCGTGCTGGTCATGATGGGAATCTCCCTGCCATCCTTCTTCTTTGCCGCACTCCTGATGCGTGTATTCTCGGTGGGGCTGGGGTGGCTTCCGTTACAGGGACTCGTGGATACGACTGTGAACTGGGCGGGAAATCCGTGGGGAAGGTTCTGGGACATGTGTGCGCACCTTGTTCTGCCGATTGTGACGCTTGTGGTACTCTCCATCGGCGGTCTGATGCGCTATACCCGCACCAATACCCTTGAAGTTCTGAATGCGGATTATATCCGTACCGCCCGCGCCAAGGGACTCTCCGAGCGCACGGTCGTCTATAAGCACGCCTTCCGAAATACGATGGTGCCCCTTGTGACCATGCTCGCAGGCACGCTGCCCGGACTGTTTTCGGGCGCAATGATAACGGAACAGGTATTTGCGATTCCCGGCATCGGTCAGATGGCGTATCAGGCGATGGTGGCGGGGGATATCCCCTTTGTCATGGGATACAATATGTTTCTTGCGGTGCTGACGGTCATCGGTATTCTGCTGTCCGACCTCATGTATGCAGTGGTCGATCCGCGGGTCAAGCTCGGGAGGTAGCAATGGACGAAAACTTTAAAAAGCCCGAAGAGCTTTCCGAAATCTCCGAAGAGACCGTCCTTGACGCCGCGCTTCCCGCCGGGGAACCCGAACCGGAATCCCCCGGTGAGTCCTCGGAACAGGTACAGATTATTTCTCCGATGCGCATGGTCATGCGCCGGTTTTTCCGTTCCAAACTCTCCGTAGTGGGTCTTTCGGTCATCGTATTTCTGTTTCTCTTCTCCTTTCTCGGTCCGCTGTTCTCCCCTTGGGGAGAGACGGAGACGGACGACCGTCCGGGCAAGGGCTCGTATTTTCAGGAAAAGATTACCGAAACGATTACTGTTGTCGAATACGGCGTAGCCAAAGAAATCGAAGTCACCATGTACGACGTGACATACGACCAGTTTTCGCAGAACATTTACGCCGCGCCGAGCGGTGAGCATTGGCTCGGAACGGACGCAATGGGCATGGACGTCATGACACGAATCATGTACGGCGGAAGAATCAGTCTGTCCATCGGCTTTTTGGTCGTCATTCTCTCCACCCTTGTGGGGATTGTGCTCGGCGGTTTGGCGGGCTACTTCGGCAAGTGGGTGGATCAGCTCATCATGCGTATCGTGGACATCTTCTACTGTCTGCCGCAGTTCCCGATGCTGCTCATAGCAAGTTCCCTGCTCTCCGCGTGGAAAGTCCCGGGACAGCTCCGTATCTATTATTTGATGATCATCCTTGTATTTTTCGGTTGGGCGGGGACGGCGCGCATGGTGCGCGGACAGATTTTGTCTCTGCGCGAGCAGGAATTTATGACGGCGACGGAAGCGGCAGGTTTGCCCTTTTGGCGCAAAATCTTCAAACATCTTGTTCCCAACGTCATGCCGCAGCTCATCGTCTCGATGACCCTGAGCCTCGGAAGCGTTATTCTGACCGAAGCGACGCTTTCCTATCTCGGTCTCGGCGTGCCTGTACCGTTTGCGGCATGGGGCACCATGATTTCCGCCGCCAACAACCCGGAAATCCTTGCAAACTATTTCAATCTATGGGGCCCACCGGGAATCTGTATTGTGCTCGCGGTACTTGCGTTCAACTTCGTGGGCGACGGTCTCCGGGACGCGTTTGACCCGAAGATGAAGAGGTGACCGATGAAACGGGAAAAAGTCAAATACATATCCGGCAAAGAAATTCGCAACACCGCGAAAGAAAATCTCCGGATCACCAAGGAATTTGAGAAACGCAAAAAACGCAAAAACGTCCCCGAATCCGAGTATCTCGCGGAGATGTCCGACCCGAACAACGTTGTAGAATTTGACAATCTGCACACCTACTTTTTCACGGACGCGGGCGTCGTGAAAGCGGTTGACGGCGTAACCTTCCAAATTCCGCGGGGTTCGACGGTAGGCATCGTGGGGGAGTCCGGCTGCGGCAAGAGCGTGACCTCGCTCTCATTGATGCAGCTCGTGCAGGCGCCGCAGGGTCAGATTGTGGAGGGCAGTATCCGCGTTCGCGCGATGGACTATGTGCGGGACGAACACGGAAAGCCCATTCCCGTGTATGAGCGTACCGAGGACGGAGAAATCAAGACGCAGGTCATCGTGGAGCGCAACCGCCGCCGTGTGGAAAAGGTGCAGGCGCAGGACGAAAAGGGCGTTCCGCTCTTTGAAATGGAGGAAAAGACTTTCGACGTCGCGAAGATGCCCTCTTCGGAAATGCACCGTCTGCGCGGCAAAGAAATCGCGATGATTTTTCAGGAGCCGATGACTTCCCTGAATCCTGTTTTCACCATCGGCAACCAGTTGGACGAAGTCTATCTTTTGCACGTCCCGGGCGCGAACAAGGAGCGCGCCAAGGCGCGCTCCATCGAAATGCTGAACCTCGTGGGAATTTCCATGCCCGAGCGCGTCTATAAGAGTTATCCCCACGAACTGTCGGGCGGAATGCGTCAGCGCGTCATGATCGCAATGGCTCTGTCCTGCAACCCCCGCCTCATCATCGCGGACGAACCGACTACGGCGCTCGACGTGACCATTCAGGCGCAGATACTGGATCTTCTGCGCGAAATCAAGCAAAAGATAAACGGTAGTATCATGCTGATTACGCACGACCTCGGCGTCATCGCGGAGATGGCGGACTATGTGGTGGTCATGTACGCGGGGCGTGTCATCGAGCAGGGCACGGTGGAGGAAATCTTCGAGAATCCTCTTCATCCCTATACGGTGGGGCTGCAAAAGGCGAAACCCGCGGTCAACCGCAAGGTGGAGCGGCTCTACAGTATTCCCGGTCAGGTCCCGAATCCCATCAATATGCCGAACTACTGCTATTTCCGAGATCGCTGCGACAAATGCGAGGCGCGCTGTTCGGGCGCGTATCCCGCGCTTCGGCGGGTCTCGCCCACCCACAGCGTGGCGTGCTACTTGTACGAGGGAGAGGAGAAATGAGCGACACCATTCTCGAAGTCCGAAACCTAAAAAAATACTTTCCGCTCCAAAGGGACTTTTTCGGACGCCCGCAGGCGTGGCTGAAGGCGGTTGACGACGTATCCTTTGCGGTCGGGCGGGGAAGAACCATCGGAATCGTGGGAGAGTCCGGGTGCGGCAAGACGACCATGGGCAGGACGATCCTCAAGCTCCACGAAGTGACGGGGGGCAAAATCTTTTTCGAGGGCGAGGACATCACGGACTACAAGTCTTCGCAGATGCGTTCTCTGCGCCCGCTCATGCAAATCATCTTTCAAGACCCCTATTCCAGCCTTTCGCCCCGGCTCCCTGTGGGTGAAATCATCGGCGAGGCGGTCAAGGTACACAACGTCGTTCCCCGTTCGGAGTACAAGGACTATATACTCGGGGTCATGAAGCGTTGCGGTCTTCAAACGCACTATTTCGACCGCTACCCGCACGAGTTTTCGGGGGGACAGCGGCAGAGAATCTGCATCGCCCGCGCGCTCGCGCTCAAGCCGAAACTCGTCATCTGCGACGAACCTGTCTCGGCGCTGGACGTGTCGATTCAGGCGCAGATTATCAATCTGTTAAAGGACCTTCAGCAAGAAATGGGTCTGACCTACGTGTTTATCTCCCACGATCTCTCTGTTGTCGAGCACATCTCGGACGAAGTGGGCGTCATGTATCTCGGGAGCATGGTGGAGAGCGGGGAAAAGGAGTCCATCTTCCGAAACCCCATGCACCCCTACACACAGGCGCTGTTTTCGGCGGTACCCGTCCCGGACCCGAAATACAAGATGAACAGAATTCTGTTGCAGGGCGACATTCCTTCTCCCGCAGACCCGCCGTCAGGCTGTAAGTTCCACACCCGCTGTCCCAAGTGCATGGACGTATGCAAGCAGAGCGCCCGCGTATCGGGAATACGAGCGCAATCATTTCGTGGCGTGCCATCTGTACCCACAACCCGGCGAAACGCCGGAAGGCGCGGAAAAATGAAGGAGTGGAAGGACGACGGACGCAGTTTTGCGGACATGAATATCCCGGGCATGCGCGGCTACGACCCGGACCGCAAGAAACGGCAATCCGCGCCTCCCGCCCCGGTCCTGACCCGAAAGGAACGCAGGGCAATGCTCCGCGCGGCGTTTTTGAGTTTTCTCCCCGCATTGGGATTTATCCTGCTGGGCTTCGGCGCGGCAATCGGCATTGTCTGCCTTTGGTTGACCTGACAAAGACGCTCCCGCGAACATTCGCGGGAGTTTTTGTTTTCTTTCGGTACAGACCGCTCGCGTCTTTCTGCCTCTCTTTTAAGGAGCCGCGATTGTTTTTCTTGTGTTTTTTTTTGCGTTCTGTTATAATGAATCCATGGAACTCGAGCGTCTGAAACAAATGGCGTTGGACCATCTCCCGGTGAGCGTATTCGTATTCGACCGGGAGCTCCGCGTCTCCTACGTCAACCGTACTTTCGAACGGAATTTTTCGCCGCATTGCCCCGATACGGTGGGCAATGCCGTGGGCTGCGCGCGTGCCCGCGCGGGGGAACCCTGCGGCGAAGGTTCGCGCTGTTCGCTGTGCAAACTCCGCGGACTTCTGACCTCCTGCGTATCGCAGGGGGATTCCCGGACGGAAAAAGTTTCGCAGGTCGTGGGAGCGCATGCTCGCACGCTGACCTACCGCGCGACGGCGGCGCCCCTTCCCGAGGATTTTTTCATCTGTCTGCTCGAGGATATTTCGGACATACAGGGACGCATGGACGAGGCGGCGACGGAATCCCGTCAGCTTGTGCGCGACATCGAGAAGGCGCAGGACATTCAGTCCCGCCTTTTGCCCAATCCCATGGACGTGTTCTCGCTCTGCGACTTCATCTACCTGTACCAACAGCAGTACCGCGTGGGCGGCGACTTCTTCGACATCTATAAAATCGACGACCATACCTTCGGCGCGTACATCGCCGACGTCTCGGGCTCGGGCGTCTCGGGCGGTCTCATTACGGTATTTTTGAGCGACAATCTGGACAAGACGACCAAATCTCCCGCCCGCGCCCTTTACCGTCTCAACGAGAAATTCAAGGATCTCGACATGGGCGAGGAATCCTATATCACCATCTTTGCGATGGTGTTCGACAAGGAAATGGGTACCATACGCTACTGCAACGGCGGTCACAACCAGCCCGCCATTTTGAAACGCGGGGAAGAGATCCGCACCTTCGAATGCGACGGCGCGCCGATTTCCAATTGGGGAATCGATTTCCGCTATAAGGACTACGCCCTGCAATACCGCAAGGGGGACAAGCTCGTCCTCTACACGGACGGCGTTGCGGATATCCGGAACAGCGAGGGCGAACCCTTCGGACTCGAACGAATCGTCGAATCGGTGCGCGAAGCGCCCAACGACATGAATCTTATCCTGAATCATCTCGCGGGGGACGTCAAGGACTTCTACGGCAAGGAGAAGGTCACCGACGATATCACCCTGCTTGTATTGGACTTGAAATAAAACGGAGTACCTATGAACTACATTGAAGAAATCTCAAAACTCATCAAAATCGAGGGCATCGGGGAAGAGGAAATCGCAAGCTGGCTCACCGTGCCTCCCGAGCGTGACCTCGGCGACTATGCGCTCCCCTGTTTTCGCTTTGCCAAAGCGCTCAGAAAGCCCCCGGTCAAAATCGCCGAAGAACTCGCCGCCGAGATAGCGGGCGCGCCCTTTTTGAAGGACGTCCGGGCGGTGAACGGCTATTTGAATTTCTTTATCGACCGAAACGATTTTACCCAAAAGACCTTGCGGGAAATTCTTTCCGCGGGCGTATCCTACGGCGAAAGCGGCGAAGGCGAGGGCAAGACGATCTGTATCGACTATTCCTCGATCAACATCGCAAAGCCCTTCCATATCGGTCACCTCTCGACGACGGTCATCGGCGGCGCGCTCGTCAACATCTACCGCAAGCTCGGCTACCGCGTGGTGGGCATCAACCACCTTGGGGATTGGGGCACGCAGTTCGGTAAACTCATCTCCGCGTACAAGCGCTGGGGGAGCCGCGAAGAGGTGGAGAAGGGCTCTATTCGGGAGATGCTCCGCCTGTACGTGAAGTTCCACGACGAGGCGGAAAAGTACGAATCTCTCAACGACGAGGCGCGCGCGTACTTCAAGAGAATCGAGGACGGAGACGAGGAGTGTCTCGCACTCTTCAATTGGTTCAAAGAGCTCACCATTCGCGAAGTGCAGAAGATTTACGACCTCTTGGGCGTGAAATTCGACAGCTACGCGGGGGAGAGTTTCTACAATGACAAGATGCAGCCCGTGGTGGACGAGCTTGAGAAAAAGGGACTTTTAAAGACGAGCGACGGCGCGAAAGTCGTGGATCTCGAGGCATACGGCATGCCCCCCTGCCTGATTCTGAAGGCGGACGGCGCGACGCTGTACGCGACCCGCGACCTTGCGGCGGCGTTCTACCGCAAAAAGACCTACGATTTCGCAAAGTGTCTGTATGTTGTCGCCTATCAGCAGAATCTGCACTTTCAGCAGGTGTTCAAGGTGCTCGAACTCATGGGGTGCGAGTGGGCGAAGGACATGGTGCACGTCGCGTTCGGCATGGTTTCCCTCGAAGATTCGGGAAGCCTTTCGACCCGCCGCGGCAACGTGGTGTTTTTGGAGGACGTCTTACAGCAGGCAATCGCGAAGGCGAAGGAAATCATGCTCGAAAAGACGCCTGACATGAAAGACCCTGACGAGACCGCCAAGCGCATCGGCGTGGGTGCGGTCATCTTCTCGACGCTTTCGGCGAACCGTATCAAGGACATCGTGTTCTCCTTTGACAAGGTGCTGAATTTCGACGGCGAAACCGGACCTTACGTGCAGTACGCCTACGCGCGGTGCTCGAGCGTACTCGAGAAAGCGAAGCCGGAGCTTGAAAAAATGCGCTTTGAAAACCTTTCTCCCTACGAAACAGACCTTGTGAACCTCCTCGGAACTTTCCCGAAGACGGTAAAGAGCGCGGCGGAGAAGTACGAACCCTCCTACGTGACCCGTCTGATGGCGGAAGTCGCGAAGAGTTTCAACAAATTCTATTTCGAGTGCCGGATTATCGGGGAAGAGGAAGGCGTCATGCACCGCCGTCTCGGGATCTGCGCGGCGGCGCGGAGCGTACTCGCCTCCGGGCTCGGGCTGTTGAATATACAGACCGTGGAGAAGATGTAGCATGAAGAAGTTTGCGATTTTCGACCTCGACGGCACGCTGATGGACACCATCGAGGACCTGAATTTTGCGATGAACGAAATGCTCCGGGAGATGAAATATCCGGAGATTACGCGGGAGCAGGTGCGCGCGTACATCGGAAACGGCGCGCGTGAATTCGTGCGGCTGTCCGTTTCGCATTCGACCTCGGACGAAGCGACGGTGGACGAGTGCCTGCGGATTTACCGAAGGATATACGATCGGGAGAGCACGAAACGCTCCAAGGTCTTTGCGGGGATTCTGCCCGTTTTGGACGATTTGAAGTCAAAGGGCGTGCGGCTCGCGGTACTCTCAAACAAACCGGATTTTGCGACCAACGCGGTGATTTCGGAATACTTCGGAAACCGTTTCGAAGTGGTCATGGGTCAGCGGGAGGGAGTCCCGGTCAAACCCGACCCGGCGGGGGTGCGGCTTGTCCTCGAGTCGCTCGGCGCATTGCCCGAAGAAACGGTGTTTATCGGGGACGGCGAGACGGATTTTTTGACGGCAAAAGCGGCGGGGCTTTCGCACATTGCCGTGCTGTGGGGATACCGCACGCGGGAAGAGCTTTCGGCTCACGGCGCGGAAGTCTTTGCGGAGACGCCCGCCGAAATGGAAAGATTGATTTTGAAATAGAGAGAGGGACGCAAGCCTATTTGCGTCCCTCTTTTTTTATTTGTAGTCCCAATCGGGGATAAAGGCTGTGCCGCTGGAATCGAGTTCCTGCACAAACCCGTCGATGCCGAGTTCCCGCATGTGCCCGACGGCGCGCGCGTACTCCCTGCGGGTAATTTTGCGCCGAAGTTCAGGAAAAGCAAGCTCTCCGAAGGGCGTGTATTGGGACATGAGCGAGAGTTTTGTCCCGGGAAGTTCGCCCGCGAGCTTTTCGAGAATGGCAAAGGTTTCGTCGAGGTTCATGGGCAGAATGAGATGCCGGACGAGCACGCCGGAGCGCATGAGCCCGTCCCCGCTGAATTCGTCGGCTTTGAGCTCCCGCATGCGCCGGATTGCGGCGAACGCCCTCTCGAAATAGTCCCGCACTCCTGCGTAGCGGAGGGAGATTTCGGGAGAAAAGTACTTGAGGTCGGGCAGAAAAATATCGACGAATTTCGCCGCGCGCTCGACGGTCTCCTCGGTCTCGTAGGAATGCGTGTTCCAGACGACGGGAATGCCCGGCTGATAGACGGAAAACGCCTCCTCAATCTCGTTTAAATAGTGCGTGGGCGTGACGAGGTTAATGTTGTGCGCGCCCTTCGCCTCAAGGTTTTGAAAGATTTGCGCGAGTTCGGCGGGAGTGACCGCCTTTCCGACCTCGTTGCGGCTGACCTCATAATTTTGGCAAAAGACGCAGCGGAGCGAGCACCCGCAGAAAAAGACAGTTCCCGACCCCTTTGTGCCGGAAATGGGGGGCTCTTCGAAGAAATGGAGGTCCGCTCTTGCGATTTTGAGTTCTTTCGCGCCGCAGAACCCGGCAGTTTCGGGACGTTCCGCGCCGCAGTTTCTCGGACAGAGTGTGCAAATCATATGAACAGTTTTTTGATCAGATATTCCTTGAGTCGCGGAGAATATTCGAGCACGATGAGAAAGACCGCAATGGGGACGAGGCAGGCGGCGGTGACGATGCTGTAGAGGTTGAGCGCGATGCGGTCAAAGAAACAGCGGTTGACGAGCAGATTGAGACAGATGAGGAAGAGCGCGGTAAACGCGAACGAAGTGCCGACGATTCCGAACACGGAGAACTTTGTGAGCTTGGAAATGGCGACGACGAGCAATCCGCTCGCAAAGAGCAGGGTGACGAGGGTGAGCGTAAAATTATGCGCATTCTCCCCGAGCCCGCTCGCGTCGAGGAACATCCAGGCAGTGACGAGCGTGATAAGGTAATCGACGACGAGGACGATATAGACTTTGAATCTTCCTCGGAGCAGGAGGGGCAGAAGGGTATAGCACCAAAGACAGGCGAGCCCGAAGGAGGTGTAGAGGGAGAACCCGCTCTTTCCCGTGAGAAGGTCGATGACGACGAGCACGAGCGCGGTCATGACGAGGCAGAAGGAGAGGTGAAAACTGATTCTTCGCCGCGCATAGTACTGTTGGGTAAAGGGCAGTCCGCCGCACACCCAGCCGAGCAGAATCCCGAGCACGGCATAGACGGACCACATCGAGAACCCGATAAACCAATCGAGGAGCAGAAGGTACGCACAGGTCGCGAGCGCGAGAATGAGCGCAATCCTGCCGACGGGCATTTTTTTGGCGAATTTGACGGGCACGACCATGCACAGCCACAGCTCTGCGATGGAGATGAGCGCGTATTTTGCCCAGGAGAGATTCCCCGAAACGCAGAGATTGACGATGGCGACGAGCGCGGCAAGGACGATCATGACAAAGCCTGTCGTCCGGGTATATTTGACGCGGTTGACGCGAATGGAACTCCTTGCGATGCGGTCGGAGTAGAGTTTTTCCGCCGTAGGCGGGGGTACGGAGTCCGGACGATAGACAGGTGTGCCGCAGAGCGGGCACTTTTCCTCCTGTTCGTGCAATTCGACGCCGCAGTTGACGCAATACATAAGCGATCTCCTTTAATCGTTGCTCTCGATACGGACTCGAATGCCCGCTTTGACGAGCGCGGTGAAGAACTTTCGTTCGATCTCCCGTTCCTTGATTCGGCTTGTAAAGCTCATACACATCTCGTCCCCGTACCCGATGGAAGTCAGCGAGACGGGGGACAGACTCGAGGGCATGGTGTTGCAGGTGTAATAGAGAACGTGCGGTTTCATGCTGTCGGGGAGTTTGACCTTGCCGAGATTGGAAAACGCGCTCGTACACTGTTTGTCCCCCGAAAGACTGTAAACGAAGGTCATGACCGGGACTTTGAGAAAGAGCGGGGTCATGCGCAGAAAGAGATTTTTTTCGGTGTTGACATTTGCCGAAAACCCCTTGACAACGCTCTTTTTGGTGAGTCCCGCCTTCATCTGCGAGCGAATCGCGGAGAGAATCTCCTCGAAATCGTAAACCCCGAGCCGCGTATCGATTTCGACGTTGACGATATAGGAGAAATTCCGCATGGTTCTGCACTCGAAGATATTGCGAAGGTTCGCCGCGACCGGAATGCGGATGACGCCGGTTTTGCCCTCCTCCCTCTGCACGTCCTGAATGACGGAGAAATAGACGGCGAGCATATACTCGGTAATGGTCGCGCCGAACTCTTTAGAAACTTTGGAGAGGGCGGAGACGGACATATGACCGGTGAGGTTGTGCAGTCTGTCAAACTCTCTCTCGAGCGTGCCGGAGAAGTGATACGCGGCGGGCAGAATGGGGAGTTTTTTGATTTCGGGGCTGTAGTACTTGTGATAGCAGTCCTCATACTCCTCGAGGGGCGCGGGTTCGGCGAGGTCGAAGATGTTGCAGTCGGGGGCGGGCGGAATGTCCTCGCCGTCCAGCCGCAGGTACTCCGCGACGATATTGTTGAGAAAGATCGTTCCGCCGCCGCCGTCCGTGAAGGCGTGGAACGCCTCGAGCGCAATGCGTTTTCCGAAGCGTTTGAGTGTGAAGAGGTAGCCGCGGTTTTTCTTGTAGTCGATGCCGATACAGGGATATTTGGGATCTTCGTAGATGATGAAGTCGCTGTCGTTCGCCTCGAGATAGAACCAAAAAAAGCCCCGTTTTAAGCGCGTGGCGAAGTAAGGAAATCTGGGCATAACGTTTTTTAAAGCCTGTTTTAAACGCAGGGGTTCGACCTCGCGGTCGAGGGTTGCGGCGATGCGCCAGACGAGGGAGGGGAAGGTGCTCTCTATCGCGGGATAGATGAGCGCGGCGTTGTCGAGCCGATACCAGCTCCTCGATTGAATGTCCCTGTTTTTGTCCATAGTTCTATTATAACAGTAAATGCACAAAAGTCAAAGACTTTTGTGTTCGCTTCCGCTCACTCGTTTTGCCATGCAAAACGCATTTCTGCTGCAATACTGCGCTCGAAAACCCTTGCAAGCAAGTTTTCTCGCTTGTATGATATACATTTTATAGAAAAGCAATGCATTTGCTCCCGCGCGCCGCCCGCGTCCCACGCATTCGGTGCGCCGCGCCCCGGAATCTCCTCAACTTTTTGTCTCTCTCCATTTTGAAACGCTTGACAGGGGTGCTTTTCTATGTTATCATATTATCACTTTAATGCGATAAAGCGAGGTTGCCATGAAAAACAAACTGACTGCGCCGGAGGGCGGAACGGAAATGCTCTTTGACGAGAGCGCGTCGCGCGCGGAAGCGGAGGCGCGTCTCCGCCGTCTCTTTGAGGGGTGCGGGTATTGCGAGGTGGTAACGCCGACCTTCGAATATTACGATTTGTTTTCGGAAGGTGCGGGTGCGCTCGAGCAGAGCGAGATGTTCACGCTCTGCGATCGGACGGGCAGACTTTTGGTTTTGCGTCCGGACAGCACGAAACCGATTGCGCGCCTGTACGCATCCCGGCTCAAGAACCCGGAATTTCCGGTGCGGCTGTACTACAATCAGCCGGTGTTCCGCCGCAATCCCGCACACTCCGCGAAGTGCGACGAGGTCATGCAGATCGGCGCGGAACTTCTCGGAAAGGGGGGGAAGTCCGCTGACCTCGAGGCGGTCGCGCTCGCAGTGGAGAGTTTGTCCGCGGTGTCAGAGGACTTTCTCTTCGAGCTATCGCACGTGGGGGTATATCGGACGCTCATCGAGAGTCTGGGCGTCCCGGACGCGCTCGCCGAAGAACTCCGCGAATGTATCGCGCAAAAGAATTTTTCCGCCCTCGACACCCTGCTCGCGGAGAACGAGGTCAAAGACGCGGAGAAAATCAAACTTTTGCCCCGCCTGTTCGGGGGGGCGGAGGTGCTCGAGGAGGCGCGCTCTCTCTTTGCGGACGCGGGCGAAACCCTCGACTATCTTCAGGAAATCATGGACAGTCTGACCCGGCTCGGCGTCAAGGGCAAAATTTCCTTTGACCTCGCGCTCCTGAACGAGTATAATTACTATACCGGGCTCGTGTTCAAGGGCTATACGGACGCGGGAGGCGAGGTGCTCTCGGGCGGGCGGTACGATACTCTGTACGAGGATTTCGGACTGTCGGTGGACGCGGTGGGATTCGCGGTGAACCTCGACGCCCTCGCCGGAGACGCGCGGGCGAAAGCTCCCGAGCTCGTCCTCGTGCGCGCGGAAGACCCCGTAAAGGCGATTTGCGCGCAGCGCGAGCTCATGCGCTCGGGTGTCCGTTCGGCGCTCGCGACGGATATGACCCGGGAAGAGGCGGAGAGATACGCCAAAAAGATCGGCGCGAGTCGGACGGTAGAGGTGTAATATGTTGAAACTCGCATTGACAAAGGGTCGCCTCGAGGACAAGACGGTATCCCTCCTCGAGCGGAGCGGGGTGGACGTTTCCCCCTTCCGCGAGAAGGGCAGAAAACTGATTATCGAGATCCCGACGCCCTCTTTGCAGGCGGTATTCGCCAAGGCAAACGACGTGGTGACCTTCGTAGAGCACGGCGCGTGCGACGTGGGCGTGGTCGGAAAGGATACGCTCGCGGAAATCAACCGTCCCGTGTATGAAATCCTCGACCTGAAATTCGGGAAGTGCCGTTTCGCGCTCGCGGCGAAAAAGGGTGCGGATTTCTTCGACGGCTACCGCAAAAAGACGGTCGCGACCAAGTATCCGAACGTCGCCCGCAAGTTCTTCGAGCGCAAGAACATGGACGTGGAAATCATCAAAATCGAGGGGAGCGTAGAGCTTGCGCCCCTCCTGCATCTTGCGGACGGCATCGTCGATATTGTGGAGACGGGGACGACGCTGAAGGAGAACGGACTCGAAGTGGTGGAAACGGTTTCCGAAGTCTCCGCGCGGCTCATTGCCAACAGCGCGAGCATGAAGATGAAGAAGTCGGAAATCATGGAGCTTTGCAGAATATTTCAGGAGAATATAGAATGATACCCAAAATCATCGCGGACGGAAAGAGCGAGCGCCCTTTTTTGAACAAACTTCGGGCGCGGGGAGAGGCGGACGACTTCTACGAGGCGACGCTCGCCATCGTGCGTGCAGTTCGGGAGAAGGGGGACGCCGCGCTCCTTTCCTACGCCAAAAAATTCGACGGCGCGGAAGAGATTGAAATTTTGGACAGAGCCGTATTAAAATCGGCGTTTCTCTCCCTCGAACCGGAATTTCGGGGCACGCTCGAGCGCGCCAAAGCGAATATCGAGGACTATCACGCCCGGCAAAAGCGGACGGGCTTTGCCTACGAGCGCGACGGCTGTCTGTTGGGGCAGAGAATCCGTCCCCTGAAACGGGTGGGACTGTACGTGCCCGGCGGAACGGCAAGCTATCCGTCCTCGGTGCTCATGAACGCTGTTCCGGCAAAGATTGCGGGCGTCTCCGAGGTTGTCATGGCGACTCCGAAACGGAACGCGGACATTCTCGGGGCGGCGTACCTCGCGGGGGTGGACAAAGTCGTGCTCGTGGGGGGGGCGCAGGCGATCGCCGCGCTCGCCTACGGCACGGAGAGCGTGCCCCGCGTGGACAAGATCGTCGGTCCGGGCAACGTGTTCGTGGCGACCGCGAAAAAGATTGTGTTCGGCGCCTGCGACATCGACATGATCGCCGGACCCTCGGAGATTCTCGTGGTCGCGGACGGCACCGCTGACCCGCGGTATCTCGCGGCGGACCTCATGAGTCAGGCGGAGCACGACCCCCTCGCCTCCGCGGTGCTCCTGACGACCGAGGAACGCATAGCGGACGAAACAATCGAAGAACTCAAACGGCAGTGCGCCCTGCTCTCCCGCTCGGACATCGTGAAGCGTTCCCTTTCCGCCTACGGCGCGGCAATCGTCTGCCGGAATATGGAGGAGGTGCGGGAGCTTGCGAACGAAATTTCCCCAGAACACCTCGAACTCATGGTAGAGGACGCGGAAAAATATGTGGAGGAATTCGATTGCGCGGGGAGCGTATTTTTGGGTAAGTACGCCCCGGAACCTCTCGGCGACTACTTTGCGGGACCCAATCACGTGCTCCCGACGAGCGGCACGGCGCGCTTTGCCTCCCCGCTGTCGGTGGACAGTTTTCTCAAAAAGTACAGCTATATCCGCTATACGGAGGAAGCGTTCGACCGCGCGGCGCCGGACGTGGTGCGTTTTGCGGAGCGAGAGGGGCTGACGGCGCACGCAAACAGCATTCGGGTCAGGACAGAAAAATGAAATTCAATCCGAAATTAGAAACCTTCAAACCCTATGTTCCCGTCACGGAGAACTACAAAATCCGTCTCGACGCGAACGAGAGCTGTTTCAACGTCAACCGCCGCTTTCTCTCGAAGTTCAGGAAAGAGATTTCGCGGTTGGACTTCAACCGCTACCCCGACCCGACCTGCGCGGCTCTGCGCGAGGCGTTCGGAAAATGTTTCCGCGTGCGTCCGGAGCAGGTGGTCTGCGGCAACGGCTCGGACGAACTTTTAAACCTCATCGCGGAAACCTTCGCCTCGAAGGGCGACCGGGTGGTGACCTTTGCGCAGGACTTTTCCATGTACGCGTTCTACTCCCGGCTCATGGAGTGCGAGGTTCTCGAGCTCGAAAAGCGCGAGGATTTGACGGTGGACGTAGAAGAGGCGATTTCGGCGTGTCGGGAGGGGAACGCACGGCTGTTGTTTCTCTCCAACCCCTGCAATCCGACCTCCCTCGTGTTGGACCGCAAACAGGTCAATAAACTCGTCTCCTCGGTGCCGGACACCCTCGTCGTTTTGGACGAGGCATACATGGACTTTTCTTCCGAGAGTTACCTCGGCGAGCTGAAAAAGCACGACAATCTGATCGTCTTAAAGACGCTTTCCAAAGCCTTCGGCATGGCGGCAATCCGTCTCGGTTTCGCGGTGACGAGTACGGAAATCGCGGGACTTTTGAACACGACCCGTTCCCCCTACAACGTCAACGCGCTCACGCAGATTGCGGGCAGGCTCGCGCTCTCCTCGCGCGCGGCGATGGAGGGAAGGGCGGAGGAACTGACGGACTCCAAGACAGACCTCTTCAACGGACTCAAGAAAATCGAGGAAATCTCCAAAGGGGACTTTGTGCCCGTGGACGGGGAGACCAACTTCGTGTACGTGCGCACCTCCAAAGTGCGCCAAATCGACGCCTATCTGCGCAAGCGTGGGATCAGCGTGCGCGCCTTCGACGGTTATTTGAGAATCACGGCGGGGACGGATGAGGAGAACGCGGAACTGTTGCAGTGCCTTGACGAGGCGGCGGGAATTTTATGGATAGAATAAGGAGCGCGGCATGAGAAGGGCAGAACTCCGCCGAAAGACGCGGGAAACGGATATCGCCCTCTCCCTGAATTTGGAGGGGACGGGCAAAATCAAAATCGATACGGGCGTGGGATTTTTCGACCACATGCTGACGGCGCTCGCCAATCACGCGGGCTTCGACCTCGAACTCACCTGCAAGGGGGATCTCGAGGTGGACTGCCACCACACGATCGAGGACGTGGGCATTGCGCTCGGCGACGCGCTCTGCCGCGCGCTCGGCGACCGAAGGGGAATCGAGCGTTTCGCGGTCGCCTTCGTGCCCATGGACGAGAGTCTCGCGCGGTGCGTTCTCGATCTTTCGGGAAGGGGCATGCTCGTCTATGACGCAAAGTTTGACAATCAGTACTGCGGCACGATGGAGACCTGCATGGCGGAGGAATTTTTCCGCGCCCTTGCGGATAACGCGAAAATGACCCTTCACCTTGCGAATCTCTACGGCAGAAACGACCACCACAAGCTCGAAGGCATGTTCAAGGCGACCGCCCGCGCCCTGAAGCGCGCGGTGTCCGTGACCTCGGATCGCCTGCCCTCGACCAAGGGCGTGCTGTGATTTTGCATATTTTGCGATTAAATTTCGAGGAGTTGTCATGCTGAAGGTCGTTGACTACGGCGCGGGAAACCTGTTTTCTCTCGCCAACGCGCTGAAATATCTGAATATCGAATATGCCTTTGCGCGGGACGCAGAGGAGCTCGCGGGGGGCGAAGGAATCCTTCTTCCCGGCGTGGGCGCCTTCCCGGAGGCGATGCGCATGCTCGGGGAGCGCGGCTTTCCCGATGCGCTGAAGTCCTCGAAAGTTCCCGTTTTGGGCATCTGTCTCGGCATGCAGCTCCTGTTTGAGCGGAGCGAGGAATTCGGAATTTGCGCGGGACTCGGGCTGATTCCGGGGGAAGTGAAACGCATCACGGGCGAGGTGGCCGTGCCGCACATGGGTTGGAACAGCCTCTCTTACCGCGCGGACTCCCCGATTACGCGGGGAATCGCGGAGGGGAGCTACGTCTATTTCGTGCACAGTTACCGCGCGGTGTGCGGGGAGGAATATGTTCCCGCTTACGCGGAGTATGGGCAGGAGATTCCCGCCGTGGTGCAGGATTCTCTCCGCCGCGTGTTCGGCTGTCAGTTTCACCCCGAGAAGAGCGGTTCCGCCGGACTCGCCATGCTCGAGAATTTCGCCGCCTTCTGCCGCGAAGTTTCCCCCAAAAATCTGAAATCCACAACATAGAAACATTCCCCGAAATTCTGCTTACAAGGAGAACCGCACATGATATTGTTACCCGCAATCGACCTATTGGACGGCGCCTGTGTGCGCCTGTACCGCGGCGACTACGCGACCTCGCACCGCGTGGCGGCAGACCCGCTCGACGCGGCGAAACGATTTTTGGACGAGGGCGCGGAGTGGCTTCACGTGGTGGACTTAAACGGCGCGAAGGAGGGAACGAGCGTGAATTTCCGCATCATCGAGAAGATTGCCGCCCTCGGCGCGAAGGTGGAGACGGGGGGCGGAATCCGCACCCGCGCCCGCGCGGGAGAAGTGCTGTCCTGCGGGGTATCCCGCGCGGTGCTCGGCTCTGCGGCGGCGGAAAATCCCGAGCTTGCCGAGGAGTGCGCGGCAGAGTACGGCGAGAAGATTGCCGTGGGCGCGGACAGCGAAAACGGAATCATCCGCACCTCGGGCTGGACGAAGAGCGGGGGGATCGGGTATCTCGAATTCTGTCGGGACATGGCGCGCCGCGGGGTAAAGACGCTCGTGGTGACGGACATCTCCCGGGACGGCATGCTCTCGGGGGTCAACCTCGAAATGCTGAAAACTTTAAAAGAAAACGTCCCGGCGAACCTCGTCGCATCGGGGGGCGTGTCCTCGGAATCGGACATCGAGTCCCTCGCGGAACTCGGCATCTACGGCGCGATCTGCGGCAAGAGCCTGTACGCGGGCACATTGGATTTAAAGCGCGCCTTGGAGATTGCCCATGCTCGCTAAACGGATTATCCCCTGCCTCGACGTCAAGGACGGACGGGTGGTCAAGGGAATCAATTTTGTCAATATCACGGACGCGGGAGACCCTGTGGAGTGCGCGAAGGCATACGACAGACAGGGCGCGGACGAAATCGTCTTTTTGGACATCACCGCGACCTGTGAATCGCGGAACACCATGGAAGACGTGGTGCGCCGCACCGCCGAAAACATCTTTGTGCCGCTCACGGTGGGGGGCGGAATCCGCACCGTCGAGGACTTTCGGCGGATTTTGCGCGCGGGCGCGGATAAAGTCTCCGTGAATTCTGCGGCAGTGTACCGCCCTGAACTCATCTCGGAAGCGGCGGATTGTTTTGGGAGTCAGTGCGTGGTGCTCGCCGTGGATGTGAGGAAGGGCGCGGAGGGCAGATACCGCGTGTTCACCGCCGGAGGCAGATCGGACTCCGGTCTCGACGCGGAGGAATGGATTGTGCGCGCGGAAACCTTGGGCGCGGGGGAAATCCTCCTGACCTCCATGGACGCGGACGGCACCAAAAAGGGCTTTGACCTCGACGTCACCGGGCGGATTTCCTCGCTTGTGAAGATTCCCGTCATCGCCTCGGGCGGGTGTGGAAGCCTTGCGCACTTTACCGAAGTATTTGAAAAGACCAAGGCGTCCGCCGCGCTCGCGGCGAGCCTGTTCCACTACGGCGAACTGACCGTGGGCGAGGTCAAGCGCGAACTGCGCGCGCACAAAATCCCCGTGCGGGAGGAAGTATGAAAGCGAATATCGAGATATCACAACTGTTCGGGAAATCCGAACTGATCCCCGCCGTGGTGCAGGATACGGACAAAAACGTCCTGATGCTCGCCTACATGAACGCGGAGAGTCTCACGGAGACTTTAAAGACGGGCTATACCTGTTACTACAGCCGTTCGCGGCAAAAGCTGTGGAGAAAAGGAGAGACGAGCGGACACGTACAGCGGGTGAAGGAGATCCGTTACGACTGCGACTGCGACACCCTTTTGGTGACGGTGGAGCAGACGGGCGCGGCGTGCCATACGGGGAATTACAGTTGTTTTTACCGCGTACTCGCGGAGGAGGAATGATATGGAAGAATTGAGAGAGCTGACGGGCGTGATTCGGGAGCGGCGGGAGAACCCCGTCGAGGGGTCTTACACGGCGTACCTGTTCGAAAAGGGATTGGACAAAATTCTCAAGAAAGTGGGCGAGGAGTGCGCGGAGACGATCATCGCGGCGAAAAACGGGAGCGCGGAGGAGATCAAAAACGAGTGCGCGGACCTTCTCTATCATCTTCTCGTGATGCTCGAGGAGACCGGAACGGGCATAGAGGCGGTTCTGTCCGAGCTTCGGGCGCGGAGCGAAAAACAAAAAAATTTAAAAGTGATGAAAATTGTGGACAAAAACACATGAGATGTGCTATAATAGAAAACATGAAAGAAAGAGCATCGATTTACAACTTTTTTGCGTTTAGCAAGCCGTTCTATGCATATGAGAACGGCAGATTTTGCGTATAAAAAAGTCGCTTTTTTCGATGTAAAATTCCCCAAACAAAAGGACCGCATTGAAGAATGCGGTTCTTTTTTGGTATTTTCGGGGAAAAATTCAACCGATTTCCAATTCCGGAGCGGTTTTTGGCCAAAAAAGTTTACAAATTTTCAAGCGAGGTGCAAAATATTGAAGATAACGGTAATCAACGGTCCGAATCTGAATATGCTCGGCATGCGCGACCGCAGTCATTACGGCGGTATGACGCTCGAAGAACTCAACGCCTATGTCCGCGATTACTGCGCGGCGCTCGGGGTGGAAACGGAGTTTTTGCAGAGCAATTTCGAGGGTGAAATCGTGGGGTGGATACAGCGTGCCGACTGCGACGCGATGATCCTGAACGCCGGCGCCTATACGCACTACAGCTATGCGATTCGGGACGCGATCGAGTGCCGGAGTTTTCCGGTCGCGGAGGTGCACCTTTCGGACATTCACAGCCGCGAGCCCTTCCGCCGTGTGTCCGTATTGGAGCCCGTCTGCGCGGTGCAGATCGCGGGAAAGAAGGAAAGGAGCTATACCGAAGCGGTGGATTTTTTGATTTCTGAATTGGGAGAAAATTGAAATGATTGTCGTACTCAAGGAACACAGCGAAGAACAATTAAAGATTTTCGAGGACTATATCGGCAGACTCGGCGTGAAGGCAGTGCCCATTCACGGCGAAGTGCAGACCGTCCTCGGGCTTGTCGGCGACACGGCGTCTGTAGATATCGATACCGTCAGCCAAATGGAATTTGTGGAGAAGGTCATCCGTGTTCAAGAGCCCTTCAAGCTTGCGGGACGCAAGTTTCATCCCGAAAATACGGTGGTCGGCGTCGCGGGCGTAGAGATCGGGAGCAAGCGCGTTGCGGTCATGGCGGGTCCCTGTTCTGTGGAGAGTCAGCCGCAGATGAACGAGATTGCAAAGGCGGTCAAATCGAGCGGCGCATCGATCATGCGGGGCGGTGCGTACAAGCCGCGTTCCTCGCCTTACGCCTTCCAAGGTCTGCATCAAAAGGGACTCGAACTCCTGTCCGAGGCGGGGAACAAAGTCGGACTTCCCATCGTCTCGGAAATCACGAATCTCGAGACCCTTCCCGAATTTGAAAAGAGTGTAGATATCATTCAGGTGGGGGCGCGAAGCATGCAGAATTTCGAGCTGTTAAAAGAGCTCGGCAAATGCAGAAAGCCCGTGCTCTTAAAACGCGGGTTCGCGAATACGATCGACGAACTTCTGATGAGTGCGGAATATATTCTTTCGGGCGGGAATCAGGACGTGATTCTCTGCGAGCGGGGCGTGCGCACCTTTGAGACCCGCACCCGCAACACGCTGGACATCTCGGCGATTCCGGTGCTGAAAAAACTCACGCATCTCCCCGTCGTCGTTGACCCGAGCCACGCCTCGGGGCACGCCGACCTCGTTCTTCCGCTCGCGCTCGCGTCGGTCGCGGCGGGGTGCGACGGACTCATCATCGAGGTGCACAACGATCCGCCCAAGGCACTCTGCGACGGCGCGCAGTCCTTGAGTCCCGCGCAGTTCGACGAACTCATGAAACGCCTTGCGCCCGTCGCGCAGGCGGTCGGGAGGTCGCTGTGAGCGCGGCGCGGGAGCTTACGCTCCGTACCGAGACCCGCGCGGAGAGCAGGATTCTCTGCGGTAGGGGAATTGCGGAAGAAGCGCTGAAATTTTCGGGGCGGACGCTCGCGATCGTTGACGAGAACGCCGCGCGTCTGCATTCCGAGTTTCTCGGGAATCTGCGGGCGTGCGCGGAGGTCGAGATTCTTCCTTCGGGCGAGGGCTCCAAAAATTTCGGAAACGCAGAGAGACTTGTGAATCTGCTCGCCGAACGCAGGTATTCGCGTTCGGACCGCGTGCTCGCCGTCGGGGGCGGGGTGACGACGGATCTTTCGGGATTTGTCGCGGCGACGTATATGCGCGGGATCGGCTACTGTTCTCTTCCGACCACGCTCCTTGGGATGGTGGATGCCGCAATCGGCGGCAAGTGCGGCGTAGATCTTCCCGCGGGCAAGAATCTCGCGGGCGCATTCTATCAGCCCGCTCTCGTCGCGGCGGAACTCGGTTTTTTGGACACCCTTCCCGAGCGGGAAGTTGAGAACGGGCTCGGAGAAATCATCAAATACGGCGTGATTGCGGACGCTTCGCTCTTTCCGCTCCTCGATCGTTTTTCATCGAACACGGAGCAAATCGTCTTTCGGTGCATGGAACTCAAATGCGAAGTCGTCGCCGCGGACGAGCGGGAAAGCGGGAGACGAATGCTGTTAAACTTCGGGCATACCGTCGGGCACGCCATCGAAAAGCTCGGGGGATTTTCCAAGTTTTCGCACGGCGCGGCGGTCGCAAACGGCATGATCGTCGAGAGCCGTATGCTCGAGCGCGCGGGCTTTGCGCGGAGAGAGGATACCGCGCTCATCGAGGAATATGTGGACAAGTTCCACCTGCGCATTCCCGAAAACTTTTCCGCGGACGCCCTGTTTGACGGAATGGCGAGCGACAAAAAGCGCAGAGGGGATATCCTGAATTTTGCGGCATTTGAGCGCATCGGCGCGGGAAAGGTATATCGCTTTTCCATGGAAGAGGCGGAAAAACTGTTAAAGGAGAGTATATGAGCATTCTCTTGAACGGAAAACTGAAGGTAACGGTGTTCGGCGAATCCCACTCGGAGAGCATCGGCGCTGTTCTCGAGGGGTTTCCCGCGGGGTTCAAAGTGGATTTTGACGCACTCGCGTCGGATATGGCGCGCAGGAAAGCGAGTCTTTCCGCGTACTCCACCAAGCGTCTCGAACCGGATAGGGTGGAGGTGCAGTGCGGAATTTTCGACGGGTACACGACGGGCGCGGCGATCTGTCTCCTCATCCGAAACGAGAACGTGAAATCCTCGGATTACGCGAATCTGAAACGCGTTCCCCGTCCCTCTCACGCGGATTACCCCGCGCACGTCAAATACGGAGGATTCGAGGACTACCGCGGGGGCGGGCAGTTTTCGGGACGGCTCACCGCGCCCGTGGTTGCGGCGGGAAATCTCGCCAAGCAGTGGCTGAAAGCGCGCGGCGTCTCCGTCGAGGCGCGAATCAAGAGCATTGCGGGGATTTCCGCGGGCGAGGAGTTTCTCCCGCCCTCGGAGAAAGTCTGGGCGAAGATGCTCGCGGAGATCGAGCGCGTCGCCGCGGAAAAGAGTTCCTGCGGGGGAATCGTCGAAGGCAGAATTTGCGGACTTCCGGCGGGACTGGGCGGTCCGATGGCGGAGAGCGTGGAGTCCCGGCTTGCGGGCATGCTCTACGCGGTGCCCGCGGTCAAAGGCGTCTCTTTCGGGTTGGGGTTCGGATTCGCCGACGCCTTCGGCAGAGATGCGAACGATCCCTATATCCTGCGGGAGGGCAGGATTGTCCCCGCGACGAACCGCAACGGCGGCGTGCTCGGCGGAATCACGACGGGGGCGGACATCCTCTTTTCGGCGGCGTTCAAGCCTGTACCCTCCGTCGCGGCGGTACAGGACAGCGTGGACACCGAAACCCTCGAACCCGTCAAACTCGAGATTCAGGGACGGCACGACGTCTGCATTGTGCCCCGCGCGGTGCCCGTCGTAGAGGGCGCCGCCGCGCTCTGTGCGATGGATCTCATGTTGGAGGGACGGTGAAAGTGGAACTCTCCGAAATCAGGAAAAAGCTGGACAAAATCGACACCGCGCTCGGGGCGCTGTTCTGCGAAAGGCTGGACTGCTCCGCCCAAGTGGCGGCGGTCAAACAAAAGTCCGCGGACGGCGTGAAAAAAGTCTTTGATTCCGCGCGGGAGGCGCAGATTCTCGACCGTGCGACCGCGGGGCTGACGGGAATGGGCGCGCGCGCGGTACGCGAGCAGTTTGCGGGAATCATGCGCAACAGCCGGAGTCTGCAATACCTCGCGTTCGCGGAGGCAGGGAAAGACGGACTGCCCGCGCAGGAAGAACCTGCTAAGAAAAAACGTGTGATTTTGCAGGGCGCGGAGGGCGCGTATCAGCATGTCGCCGCAAAAAAACTCTTTCCCGGACTGCCGACGGTCTTTCTCGGGAGCTTTGGGGAAGTGTTTTCCGCGCTGGAGGACGGGAGCGCGGGGGTACTGCCCCTCGAGAATTCTACCGCGGGGGTGGTCGGGGACGTGTTCGACGCGCTTGGCGCGGCGGAGGGAATCTTCGTCAACGGCGGACTGGAACTGAATATTTCGCACGCTCTGCTCGGACGGGGGGAACTCTCCGAAGTGGATACGGTACTCGCGCACCCGCAGGCGTTGAAGCAGTGCGAGAATTTTTTGCGGGCGCGCGGCATGCGCGGCGTGCCCTGCACCAATAACGCGGTCGCCGCGAAGATGGTGTCCGAGAGCGACTCCCGCAATGTGGCGGCGGTGTGCTCGGAGGAGTGCGCCGAGCTCTATCGGCTCAAAATTTTGCAGCGGGGAATCAGCGACGCCGCGGGGAACACGACCCGTTTCGTCGTCTTGGGTACGCGGTTCGAGCGTGTGGAGGGCGCGGACAAGCTCGCGCTCCTCTTCCGAACGGCGAACCGTCCCGGCGCGCTCTCCGAAGTGCTCTCCGTGTTCTCCTTTTTCGGGGTGAACGTGCTCGCGCTTCACTCCCGTCCGGTCAAGGAGACGCCCTTTGAGTATCGCTTTTATGTGGAATTTTCGGGAAGCTACGCGGACTCCGCGGTGCGGGCGCTGCTCGCGCAGTTGTCCTGCGAACTTCCCTATTGCCGAATTTTAGGCACATTCTGACGCTTTCGTGAGGTTTTTATGAGAATTTATCCGACAAGAAATCTGAAGGGGGATTTTGCCGTCAGCGCGGACAAATCCATTTCCCACCGCGCTCTGCTGTTCGCGGCGGTCAGCGAGGGGGAGAGCGAACTGGAAAACGTGCTCCTATGCGACGATACGATCGCGACGGCGGACTGTCTTTCCCGGCTCGGGACAGGCATCGAGCTCGGCGAAAAGGGCAGGGTGCGGGTGACCCCGCATCCCTTCGTCTCGAGCGAGGAGGAGCTCTATACCGCAAATTCGGGCACGACGACCCGTCTCCTTGCGGGACTTCTCTCGGGCTATCCCATCGAGAGCGTGCTCGCGGGGGATCGCTCCCTCAATCTCCGTCCCATGAAACGGGTCATCGAGCCCCTCGAGCGCATGGGCGCGAAGATTGACAGCTTGAACGGGATGTGCCCCCTGCACATTCACGGCGGGGGATTGCGTGGAATCACCTACGAGATGCCCATGGCGTCCGCACAGGTCAAGTCCGCGATTCTCCTCGCGGGTCTGCACGCCGAAGGGGAAACCTGCGTCGTGGAAAAAACGCCCTCCCGCAACCACACCGAAATCATGCTCAAAGCCTTCGGCGCGGACCTCGTGACAGAGGGAAACCGTATCTGCGTCACCTCGAAAGGACACATGACCGGGCGACGGTTTGAGGTCCCCGGGGATATTTCCACCGCGGCGTTTTTTCTCGCGGCGGCGTGCGTCACGCCCGGAAGCAGAATCACCGTCCGGGGGGTGGGGCTGAATCCCACGCGCACGGGTTTTCTCGACGTGCTCAGGGCGATGGGCGGAAAGATTGAGATTTCCAACGTCCGGGAAGGAGACGAACCCGTAGGCGACGTGACGGCGAGCTACGGCTTTTTAAAGGGCGTGGAGATCGGAGGGGAAATCATTCCCCGGCTCATCGACGAATTGCCGATCATCGCGGTGCTTGCCGCCTTTGCCGAGGGCGAGACCGTGATTTCGGACGCCGAAGAATTAAAAGTGAAGGAATCGAACAGAATAGTATCCATGGTGACCGAACTCGCAAAGACGGGAATCGATATCCGCGAGACCGAGGACGGCATGGTACTCTCGGGCGGATACGTGCGCGGCGCGGATTTCGAGAGCTACGGCGACCACCGCGTTGCGATGGCGCTCGCCGTGCTTGGACTCGCCGCGGACGGCGAAAGCACGATTTCGGACGCGGAGTGCGTGGGCGTGTCCTGTCCCGAATTCTGGGAGCTCTACAAAAAGGTCGGCGGAAGGGCGGACAACAGCCCCAAGCCGGACGGCACCATCGACTGCAAGATCTATACATTTTAAGGAGAATTCCATGAACAACGTCCTGACGGCGGAGGAGTTTTTACAGAAACAGTACGATACCGAGGTCTATGGACTGCTCGGCAGTAAGGTCGAAAGCTCGATTTCGGATATTCTGCACGCGAAACTGTTTGAACTGTCCCGCCGCAGAGCCAAATACGTGCTTATCAAACTCGAGGCGGAGGAGATCGGAAAAGTGCTCGCGAGCGGCAAGCTCGCGGGGTTCAACGTGACCATTCCGCACAAGCAGAATATCCTTCCCTTTCTCGACTCCGTGGACGAGAGCGCGAAGAGGTGTGGGAGCGTCAACACCGTTCTTTGCCGCGAGGGAAAACTTGCGGGATACAATACCGACCTCTTCGGCATCGAACAGACCTTTGTCCGCATGGGATACGACCCCGCGGGAAAGCGCGCGCTCATTCTCGGCACGGGGGGCGCGGCGCTGACCTGCGCCGCCTTTCTTGCGGGCAAGGGATGCGAAGTCGCCGCCTGTTCGCGGGAGAGGGAGAAAGTCGCGGCGTTTGCCGAGAAGGCAAAGGCTTGTTCGGGCGCGGAGGTCGCCGCGGTGACCTATGAGACCCTGCGGGACTGTTATGACCTCATCGTCAACTGCACGCCCTGCGGCATGTACCCCGCCGAGGACGCGCAGGCGCTCGATATCCGGCAGTTTTCGCCCGAGGCGGTGTTCGACCTCGTGTACAATCCCCTGCGCACCCGGCTTTTGAGAAACGCGCGCATGGGCGTGCGCACCGCAAACGGGTTGTATATGCTCATGATGCAGGCGGCGGCGGCACAGAAAATTTTCTTTGGCGCGGAGTTTGAAAAGCGCGACCTCGACAGGCTGTACACCGAGCTCGAGGCTCTGCTCTTTTTCAAGCGGCTTCGGGACAAATTCGACAAAAAGAGTCTTGCGCTCTGCGGGTTTATGGGGTGCGGCAAGAGCCATGTCGCGCGGCTCATCGGCAAATTTTCGGGACTGCCCGTGTATGACCTCGACAAGATCATCGAGGAGACGGAGGGGAAGAGTATTTCCCAAATCTTCGAGGAAGCGGGGGAGAGCGGGTTTCGGGACATCGAGAGCGCGGCGCTCCGCAGGCTGTCCGGCGTGGAGGGGATAATCTCCCTCGGCGGCGGGAGCGTTCTGCGGGAGGAGAATGTCAGAGAAATCCGCAAAAATTCCTATCTCGCCTTTTTGGACGTCCCCCTCGAGGTCATCAAAAAGCGGTTGTCCGGGGACACGACCCGTCCTCTTCTGTCGGGAGACCCCGAAAAACTTGCGAATCTCTATGACTTCCGCAAGGGAATCTATAAATCCGTCGCGGACGCGACGGTATTCGGCACAAACGCGAGCTCGCTGGTTCGAAATCTGTTTGAAAATCTTTGAAACAAAAAAAAGAGGGCGGAGCAATCTCCGTCCTCTTGCATATTCAGTTGTCATTCGACAGATCGCGCTTCTCTTTCGGCATACAAAGCCGCGTGCGGCAAAAATTCGTTTCCGCGATTCAATATCCGGCTGATCTATCCTTCAAAAACCTCAAATTGCGCCATTGGTAGATACCTCCTGATTCTTTGTTTCAGTCACATACCTCCTTTGCCTTGATTTGTTTTACGCCTTTATTATAGCACGTATTTTTGGGTTGTCAAGATGGGTTTGAAAAATAAAGGCGGAAAAATTTTTGGTTTTCCTATTGAAAAAGTCTTGAAAATATTGTATAATAAAATTCTACGGTGTCAATTCGGAGGCTTATTGTGACGGAACGGGAGAGAATGCTGGCGGAACTGCCCTATCGGGCGTTTATGGAAGAACTGCCCAAGCTACATATGGAAAACAAGGTGCGCGTGCACGAGTTCAACTCCTGCCGTCCCGACGATACGGAGAGGCTGGACGCGCTCATCCGCTCCATTCTCGGAAAAACGGGGAAAAAGATTGTCGTGCAACAGCCCTTTCACGCGGATTACGGGCGCAATATCGAGGTAGGGGAAAATTTCTTCGCGAATTACAACCTCTGTATTCTCGACGTCGCGCGGGTGAAGATCGGAAACAACGTCATGTTTGCGCCCAACGTCATGATTACGACGGCTGGGCACCCCGTGCACCCGGAGGCGCGCAATTCGGGTTATGAATACGGCATCGGCGTGGAGATCGGAGACAATGTCTGGCTGGGTGCGAACGTCGTAGTCAACCCCGGCGTGAAAATCGGAAATAACGTGGTGATCGGTTCGGGGAGCGTTGTCACAAAGGACATTCCCGATTGGGTGGTTGCGGCGGGCAATCCCTGCCGGGTGCTCCGCGAAATCACCGAAGAGGATAAAAAATATTACTTTAAGAAACGCGCTTTCGACGTGGATTATCTTGCGAAATAAAAAAGAGCCTGCGTTCGGACGACTGTCCGGCGGGGCTCTTTTTGACTATTCGACCGAATAATTGCGTATCTCTGCGAGCAGGGCGTTGAGTTTTTGAAATTTGCGGAGGCGGTGCGTGTGGAACTTGCCGGATTTGAATCTTTGATAGAACTTGTCCGCGCGTTCAAATCTGCGCTCCAGCCTCGCGACTTTGCGGGCGAAACCGGGACGGATTGTCTTGAGCCAAGCGCCCGTCTGTGCGATGCGCCGGACTTCGACGGTTTCAAAAAATACGTTTTCGCGGGTTTCGGGTTTGAGCTCGAAGGAATTGTCTTCCTTGACTGTGCCGGAGTAGCCGATCACTTGGGTTTCGACCTGTTCCCGCACCTCGAGGGCGACATACTCTTGGGCGGCGAAAACATAACGGTAGCCGAATTCTTTTAAAGGGAAGGGCGCGACGGTAGCCGCGGATTCGGCGGGAGGGGCATTGCGACCGGCGTAGGCGATGACTTCGCCCCGCTCCGAGAGGGCGCGCCGCTTGTCTTTGAACGCGGTCTCGCAGGCGAGACGGGCGGCTTCTCGGTTTGCGCAGGTCTGCTCCCAATCCTTTTCCTTCATTTTTCCTCCCGTTTCGGGGTTGGTTTGCAAAGGTACACCTTTGCAAAGCGCCGGCAACACTCCCCGATTTCAACAAAATTATATAATAATTGACAAAATCTGACAATACTTTTTGTTTCGGAAAGGTGTACCTTTCCGTACTGCAAAAGAGAAAAAAGCGTCCCCGCTCGGGGACGCTTTTGATTTTTATTCCTGCTTTTCCGCGGTGGGTCGGGGCTTTTGCAGAATCGTATCGTATTCGGATAAAATCCTTTGCGTGAGGGCTGCCCAACTGATGTACAGCTTTTCGTGCGCGCCCTCCGAAACCCGTGCGAGAAGTCCGGGCGTTGAGAAAATTTTAACAATCTTGTCTGCAAATTCTTTTGCGCCGCCCTCGCAGAGAAAACCCGTCTCATAGTCCTGCACCGTGCAGGAAGTCACGCTTCCGCGGCGGAAGAGACCGCAGAGCTTTTGCGCCGCCGCCTCAATCTGTACGATGGAGGATACGTCGTAGCGGGAGGGGAACAGAAAGAGATCGCTCCGAAGATAAAACGCTTTCAGCAGCTCGCGGTCGCTGATGTTGCCTGTGAAGGTCACACGGGCGGAGAGACCAAGCTCTTCCGTCCGCTTTCGCAATTCCTTTTCGTCGGGACCGCTTCCCACAAACACCATGTGAAAGGGGAATTCTTCGGGGAGATGGTCGAGAATTTCGAGAATGAAAAAGACATCTTTTGCTTTTATGATCCTGCCCACGAAGAGCAGGATATTGTTTTTGTCCGAAAGACCGTATTCTTCGTTCACGCGGGCAAGGTAGGGCGCGGGGTCTTTGGGATATCGTTCATTGGTCGCGTTCGGGAGAAAACGGACTTCGCCGCTATAGCCGTAGGACAACAGGGTGTTTTTGCTGTATTCGTGCATGGTATAGACGCAGTCCGCCTGCCGAAAAACTTTCATGATGGAGTCGAGCAGGAACTTCGTAACCGCTTTGCTCTTGGTATAGCGCATGAAATCCTGTTTGTATTGACTGTGAAAGGTCGCGATGACGGGAATATTGCGCTTTTTTGCGAGCCGAAGCCCGAACGTGCCGAGCATAAAGGGAGAATGTAGGTGTACAAGGTCGATTTTTGCCTGTTCCAAAAGCCGTATGAAACGGCGGTCGGATGCGGGCATACCGTAGCTGTAGTGAATCAATTTGAGATAATGGCTGTTGCAGGAAAGGACGAGATAGTCCTGCTCCTGCTGTTTATGGCGGTGCGCGGGCGCGCAGACGATGACGTTCCAATCTTGTTTCAGGTGGGTCGCGTAGTTGTGAAGAACGGAGACCACGCCGTCTATAAGCGGAAAATAGGTGTCAATGAAGTATGCAACGGTGGGTTTTCCGTTGCGGCGGTATTCCGACAGTTTTTTTTCCGCGTAGTCGAGATAGCTCTTGTCCCGTATATCCATGTCCGCTCCCTTTGACACACTCCTCTGCGGAAAGCCATACTATCGTGCAGATTTCCTCACGGACTCGAACGCCCGCGCAAGCGCGGTCGCTCTCCCATTCGGGAATCTATACATTTTCAAAGCGCAGAATTCTTGCCATTTTGCCGCGAATATGCTACAATTTACAGATAGAACTGAAATTAACTCCGTTACGGAAATGTATAGATTTCCGTAACCCGGGTATCGGAGAGAACATATGCCTTCAATCGAGAAAGAAAACCGCGGGCTTCGCCTTTGCGGCTGCGATTCGCGCGGAGTTCTGATGGTCAGCGCTTCATACGGTACGGGGCATGACAGAATCGCAAAAGCTGTCGGAGAAAGACTTGCGGAATTGGGAATCGAAACAAAATTTTCGCAGGTGTACGGATATGCGCCGCGGCTGGTAAAACGAAAGAGCAAAATTCATCGTTTTGTGCACCGAAGAATCCCAGCCGTTTATCATTATTTTTGGAGCGGAGAGGCGGATCGTGTTCGTACGTGTATGCCTCGGAGGATGTATCGTTCTTTTCGTAAACCGGCGACCTATCTGGAAAAAGTGGTGAAGGATTTTCAGCCGGCTGCAATTTTTTGTACCCATCTCTACGGCGGGGCGGCGATTGCAAGACTTCGAAAAGAAGGACGGATTTCGCCGCGGATTCGCGTATATTCGATTTTGACCGAATTTTGCGTCTATCCGAATTGGGAGGCGAACAATACGCTCGACGGCGTGTTTCTGCCTTGCGAGGATTTGATCCCTGCATTTCTCGAGAGGGGATATCGCAGCGAACAGCTGATTGTTTGCGGACTTCCCGTGCGCCCGCGCTTTGCGAGTATCGGAGACCGGGAACACGCGCGTGCCGCACTCGGACTCGAAAACCGTTTTACACTGCTGTGTCTCTCGGGCGGAGAATGTTTGAGCGGCAATCTTGACCCGATCCGAACGTTGTCGCGTGCGGGCTGTTTTCCGCAAATCGTTGCAATCTGCGGCACAAATAAAAAAGAATATCGTCGGATTGCAGCCTATGTGCGGAAGAATCGTCTTTCAAACGTGCGCATATACGGATTTGTCGAGAATATCGACGTTATGATCGACGCGGCTGACGTGGTTCTTTCCCGGGGCGGATTCGGGACGCTTTCGGAACTGCTTGTCAAAGGCGCGGGAATTCTTCTTCGGGAAAAACTGATCGTTCAAGAAAAACGAAATGCGGAATACTTATGTTCCAAAGGCGCTGCCGTAGCTCTTTCCTCGCTTGCTGACCTGCCGGATGTTTTACGCGGAATCGAAGAAAACGGGACAGCCCTTTCGGAACAAAAAGAACGTGCCTTGCGCCTTTCCGATTCGAACGGAATCGATAACATATGTCACATTCTTTTGAGAGAACAACGGCAATAAGAAATGGGAGAAAGAATCATGCAGATCAGATCGAGAGCCCCTCTGCGGCTGGGGTTTGCGGGAGGAGGAACCGACCTCCGCAGTTACAGCGAACAGTTCGGCGGAAGCGTTTTCAACGCGACCATCGGCATGTATTCCTATTGCACCATTATACC
Source organism: uncultured bacterium (assembly GCA_905215695.1). Taxonomy (GTDB): domain Bacteria; phylum Bacillota; class Clostridia; order Christensenellales; family HGM11417; genus CAJMQN01. The sequence goes on along the minus strand of CAJMQN010000002.1, from coordinate 92,045 downwards.
GACCGAGGACGGCAAAATTCGTTTCCTCGCGCCCGATAGGAGACAGACCGTCGAAATCGATTCGACGGACAAAATCGAGATCGAGGAGCCGCTCATTCTGCACAAGGGCGTCTATAACCGTATCGTGCGGGAGTTCAACGGCGGAAAGCCGCTCTCCTTCGTCATGAGCACGAGTTCGGACGCGCCCGCAGGCTCCGGTCTCGGGACCTCCTCGACGATGGTCGTCGCCATTCTCGAGGCTTACAACCGCTGGCTGCGGCTCAACCTCTCGGAATATCAGCTCGCCCGGCTCGCCTACGAAATCGAGCGGGAAGATATCGGACTCGCGGGGGGGATGCAGGACCAATACGCCGCGGTGTTCGGCGGGTTCAACCGCATGGAGTTCAAGCAGGACGGCACCGTCGTCATCAATACGTTGCGGGTAGATAAGGGCGTATTGAACGAGCTTGAGTGCTCGCTTTTGCTCTTCTACAGCGGAAAGAGCCACGATTCGGCAAAGATTATTTCTCAACAGATTCGGAACGCCGCGGACAACAATCAGCAGACAATCGAAGCCATGCACCGCATCAAACAGGCGTCTTTCGATATGAAGGACGCGGTGCTCATGGGGGATATACCGCGCTTTGCGGAGATTTTGCGCGAGGGCTGGGAACAGAAGAAACGCACTTCGAGCGTTGTCACCAACCGCGAGCTTGAGAACATCATCGAGTTCAGCATGAGCCACGGCGCCGAGGCGGTCAAACTCTCGGGCGCGGGCGGCGGCGGCTTTATTCTCATGTACTGCAATCCCGTCAACCGGCAGGAGCTCTTCGAGGCTCTCAAACAGCTGGACGGCATCGTGTTCCCGGTCAAGTTCAGCAAGTACGGCGCGGAAAGCTGGGTCGTCGAATGAGCGGGTTCCGTGCGGTCATTATGGCGGGGGGAAAGGGCACCCGCCTTTCCTCGGTCACGGGCGGAGAGATTCCCAAGCCCATGGTTCCCGTCCTCGGAAAGCCCATTCTCGAGCATCAGCTCGAGGCGCTGCGCGCGGGCGGGGTCGAGGATTTTACCTTTGTCGTCGGACACCTTCACGAAAAAATAGAGGAGTACTTCGGGGACGGGAGTCGGTTCGGGGTGACCGTCCGCTATCTCGTAGAGCGGGAGCCGCTCGGTTCCGCGGGTGCGCTCTTTCTCCTCAAGGAGAGCATGAAGGAGGACTTTTTCCTCGTGTTCGGGGATACGATTTTCGATATCGACCTCGCGCGCATGATGGAATACCACCGTGCAAAGGGGGCGGGAATCACCCTTCTCGCGCACCCCAACTCGCACCCGTATGACAGCGACCTCGTTCTGACCGGAACGGACGGGCGGGTAACCGGGATTCTCGGAAAAACCGCGCCGAGAGATTTTTTCTATCACAACCTTGTCAACGCGGCGTTCTTCGTCCTTTCGCCCCGCGCCCTTGCGCTCCTGTCCGCACCCGAAAAGCTGGACATGGAGAAGGGATTGATTGCGGCGCGAATCAAAGAGTTCGGGGACGTATTCGCGTATGAGACCGCGGAGTATATCAAGGATGCGGGGACGGTTGACCGGCTGGACGCCGTAGCCCGCGACCTCGCCTCGGGCGCAGTCGCGGCGCGCAACCTGCGCCGGAAACAGAAATGTATTTTTCTCGACCGGGACGGGACAATCAACCGATATATCGGATTCGTGCGGAGCCCGGAGGAGTTTGAACTCCTGCCCGGCGTTGCGCGCGCGATAGCGAAAATCAACGCGAGCGGTTATCTTGCCGTTGTCGTCAGCAATCAGCCCGTGCTCGCGCGCGGAGAGGTGACGGCGGAGGGGCTTGAGGAAATTCACCGCTGTATGGAGACCCTGCTCGGGAGAGAGGGCGCGTATCTCGACGGGGTCTATTTCTGCCCGCACCACCCGGATAAGGGATTTGACGGAGAAGTACCCGAGTTGAAAATCGTCTGCGAGTGCCGCAAGCCGAAACCCGGGCTTTTGCTTCGGGCGGCGGCGGACTTTCACATCGACCTGTCCGCGTCCTGGATGATAGGAGATTCCTTTCGGGACGTCGCCGCGGGAAGAAACGCGGGCACGCGGACAGTGCGCCTGACCTGCGGGGAGAGGGAGAATGCGGGAACGCCGGAGGCGGATTTCGTGTGCGCCGACCTCGAAACTGCGGTCGATTTGATTTTACGGAAATAAGTTCGAAAGAAGGAAGATATATGAAGTTTAGGGAGAGAACGGAAGGACATTTTGAGGCGTTTTTTGAGAGAAACGCCGAACTGCGCGAGCTGGAGCCCGCACTCCGGGCGGCGGTCGAGACAATTCTCGAAGCCGTCCGCGCGGGTAAAAAGATTCTCATCTGCGGAAACGGCGGGAGCACGGCGGATTCCGAGCATATGGCGGGGGAACTCTTGAAATCCTTTGTCCTCAAGCGAAGGATTTCGGAGGGATTCCGGGACAAGTTGGTCTCCGCCTACGGCGCGGAGGGGGAATGGATGGCGGAGAACCTTCAGCAGGGGCTCAAGTGTATTCCGCTGACCTCGTTTTGCGCGTACAATACCGCTTTTTTGAACGACTGCAACGAGAAGATGCTCTTTGCGCAGCTCGTGAACGCGCTCGGGGAGGCGGGAGACGTTTTGGTGGCGCTCTCGACCTCGGGAAATTCGGGCAACGTCGTCGCGGCTGTCAAGATTGCAAGGGCGCTCGGGATAAAGGTCATTTCTCTGACCGGACGGTCTGGCGGTAAGATGAAGGAACTTTCGGACGTGCTCTTAAATGTGCCCGCGGACGAAACCTTTCGGGTGCAGGAGTATCATCTGCCCGTCTATCACCTTCTCTGCCTCGCTGTCGAGAGCGAGTGTTTCGACGCATGACGGAGAGAAGAGCGGAGTTCGTCGGCATTCTCGAGTCCGCGCCGATGCCGGGTTCTACGGGCGGGCGCGAAAAACTGAAAATTCTCGTTGCGATGGACGTCTATCTGCCCCTCATGGACGGCGTCGTCAACTGCATGCGCAACCTGCTCCTCGCGTATCCCGACGACATCGAGGCGACGGCGGTCGGTCCCAAGGCAAAAAACTATGTGGACAAGGATCCCTATCCCGTCATTCGGTACAAGGGATTTCACATTCCCTTTACCAAATTTGTGGACTTCGGATTTCCCTCCCGGGACAAGGAGTTTCAGAAGCGGATCATGGAGATGGACATCGACCTCATCCATGTGCACACGCCCTTCGGAATCTGCAAGGTGCTCACGAAGATTGCAAAGGCGAAGGGGATTCCCATTGTCGCGACCTTCCACACCAATTACCGCATGGCGTTCAAGCGCATTCTTCTCTTGAAATGCTTTTATGAGCCGTATATCCGAAAGCTCGGCAGAAGGTACGGGGAGATGGACGAGATGTTTGCGGGAACGCAGGCGACCGAGGCGCAGCTTCGGAGTTTCGGATACAGCGGCACTTGCAAAATTGTGCCCTTCGGGACGAGTCTCGAGGTTGTGGAGGACTGGAGCAGGTATGCGGACGCCGCGGATCGCAGGTTCGGTTTAAAACACGACGATACCGTGTTCTGTTTCATCGGGCGTATCGTCGAGAGCAAGCGCATTGATTTCTCCTTAAAGGCGCTCAAAAAAATCAAAAAACGCGGTTATGACTTCAAATTTATCGTGGGCGGAACGGGCAACTACGAGCCCTTCCTGCGAACGGCTGTCAAGCGGCTCGGGCTCTCGGACAACGTTATTCTGACCGGTTTCCTCTCGGACGAGGAGCTGAAAATGGTGTATTCGCGGGCAAATCTTCTGCTCTTTCCCTCCATTCTCGACAACTTTGCGCTCGTCAAGGTGGAGGCGGCGACCTATCACACGCCCGGACTGTTCTTAAGGGACTCCAACACCGCCTACGGCACAACGGACATGCGCAACGCGATTCTCGCTGACAATACCGTGATCGATTTCGCAGACAAGATCGAATGGGCGATTACGCACCCCGACGAACTGCGGGAGATCGGGGAGAACGCGCACCGAGAACTCTATTTCTCCTGGAAGGATTCCGCCGCGCTTCTCGATAAGGAGTATCGCCGGGTGATCGCGGAATACCGCGAGAACCGGGAGACCTACGAGCCGCCCACGCAGACGGCAAAACACGTGAAAACCGACAAATTTCGCAGAAGTTCCGCCTCCAAGTAGGCGGACTTTTTTTAAAAAAAGAATGGAAATTTACGGCAGATTATGATATAATAGAGTTATGGAAAACGGAAAACGCGAATTTATCGAATTTATGCTCGCCTCGGACGTTCTGCGTTTCGGGGAATTTACCACAAAGAGCGGCAGACTCTCGCCCTATTTCATCAATACGGGCAACTATCGGACGGGAAAGCAGATTTCAAAGCTGTCCGAATTCTACGCCAAGTCCATTCAGGGCGCAGGCGTCGCCTTTGACGCGCTGTTCGGTCCGGCTTACAAGGGGATTCCGCTCGCCGCGTCCGCCGCCGCCAAGCTCTGGGAGCTGTACGGAATTGACAAGCCCTACTTCTTCAACCGCAAGGAGGCGAAGGACCACGGGGAGGGCGGCTCGCTCGTCGGCTATCGTCCCAAGGACGGCGACCGCGTCGTCATCGTCGAGGACGTCATCACCGCAGGGACTGCGGTACGGGAGACAGTGCCCGTTCTAAAGTGCGCCGCGGACGTTTCGCTTTCGGATATGTTCATCTCCGTCAACCGCATGGAGGTCGGACAGGGCGACCGCACCGCGACACAGGAAATTCTGGACGAGTTCGGAATCACGGTTCACGCAATCGTGACCATCTGCGACATTCGGGACTATCTCGAGGCGGCGGGAAGCCGCGAACAGGTTGCGCTCATGGAAGCGTACATGGAAAAATATTGCAGGTTTTAAGCCGGCGCGGGTTCTCCGCGCTCTTTTTCAAAAATATGATAGACTGGAGGATTGGAAAATGATTGGAATTATCACAGCGTTGCCCTCGGAGGCAAATTGGCTGGCGCAGGAGCTAGTCACCGAACAGCGGGAGACGGTGGGCGGTATCGATTTTCTCATCGGGGACATCAAAAATTCCTTTGTCTGCCTCGCGGTGGGCGGCGTCGGGAAGGTCAACGCGGCGATGTGCGCGCAGATCATGATTGACCGCTACAACGTGGGCGTCATCTTCAACTGCGGCGTGGCGGGCGGAAGAGCCGGAAGCGTGGAGCGGGGAGACCTCGTCGTCGCGGATTCCCTCGTGCAGCACGATGTGGATACTTCTGCGCTCGGCGACCCCAAGGGATTTGTCTCTACCGTGGAGACCGTCGCTTTCGACGTCAACGAGACCATTTCGCTGCGGCTCGCGTCCGCAGTCAAGAAACTTAAACTCCCCTGCAAACGGGGCGTCATTGCCTCGGGTGACCAATTTGTGAGCGGTTCGGGGAAGGTCGTTGAGCTTGCCGAGGCGTTCGGCGCGATTGCCTTCGACATGGAAGGCGGCGCGATTGCGCAGGTCTGCCGCAGGAACGGCGTCGAATTCGTCGCCGTCCGCGCGATTACGGACTTTGCGGACGAGAAGGGCGGAAAGGACTTCAAACTCTCCCTCGAGGAGTGCGCGCTTCTGCCGCAGAGAGCGGTCTATGAGACGCTGAAATGAGAGTCGTACTCGTCACGGGAGGCGCGGGCGGAATCGGCTCTGCGGTTTCCCGGGCGTTTGCAAAGCGGGGCTGGTCGGTTGCCGTTCACGCGCATGAGAGCGTGCGGGAGGCGGAATCGCTTGTCCGGGAACTGCGGAATGCGGGCGCGGACGCCTGCGCGTTTTTCGCCGATTTGCGTACCTCGGAGGGGTGCGAGAGCCTTGTCCGGGAGACGCTCGAGAGGTTCGGCAGAATCGACGCGCTCGTCAACAACGCCGGAATTTCCCTCGTCAAACTCTTTTCGGACTGTTCCGAGGAGGATTACGACGAAGTCATGGATTTGAACTTCCGCGCGGCGGTTCGGCTCTCGCGGCTCGTTCTGCCCGACATGCTCGCGCGGGGTGCGGGACGGATCGTCAACCTTTCCTCCATGTGGGGGGAGTCGGGCGCGTCCTGCGAGGCGCTGTACTCCGCGTCCAAAGCCGCGCTCATCGGCTTTACGCAGGCGCTCGGCAAGGAGCTTGCGCGGAGCGGCGTCCTCGTCAACGCGGTCGCGCCGGGTGCGGTGGATACCCGTATGAACCGCGCGCTCGGAAAAGAAACGCTCGACCTTCTCGCGGAGGAAACCCCGGCGGGTCGGCTCGCACGCCCCGAGGAAATCGCCGCGTGCGTGCTCTTTTTGGCGGAAGAAGATTCTTTTTTGGTCGGGCAGACGCTCTCGCCGAACGGCGGCTATCTTTAATTTTATTGCGTTCCGCGGGAAATGTCGCGGGACGCTTTTTTCTTTGCGTATGTTTTGCGCCGCGGCGGCATAAAATAATTCGGTATGGTAGATTTCTGCAAAATTCGCGCGGAAATTCCGAAAAGATATTGAAATTGCCCATTCAATGTGTTACAATGAAATCAATGGAAAACATTGGGAGAAACGCATGAACACTTATCCGCTCTACCTCTTTCATCAGGGGACGAATTTCAAAGCCTACGAATATTTGGGCGCGCACCCCGCCCGGCGGGGAACCGTATTCCGCGTCTGGGCGCCGAACGCGGCGCGCGTGCGGGTAATCGGTTCTTTCAACGGCTGGTCGGAGGACTCCGCACCCGCATTGAAGAGAATTTCCGAGGGCGGAGTCTGGGAGGGCACCGTGCGCACCGCGAAGGCGGGGGATACCTACAAATTCCTCATCGACACCGCGGACGGACGGGCAATCTACAAGGCGGACCCCTATGCGTTCTTCAGCGAAACGGAGGGCGGACATGCCTCCGTCGTCTATGATTTCGGCAAGGGCTTTGACTGGACGGACGACGAATGGAGGAAAGAAAAGAAGGACCTTCTGCATTCGCCCATCAATATCTACGAGGTACATCTCGGCTCCTGGATGCGGGAGGCGGACGGCTCCTATCTTAGCTATCGGAAGCTCGCGAAAAAGCTGGTCTCTTACGTCAAAAAGATGCACTATACCCACGTAGAGCTCCTCCCCGTCTCCGAACATCCCTACGACGGGTCCTGGGGGTATCAGACCTCGGGCTATTACAGCGTGACGGGGCGGTTCGGGAGACCGGAGGATTTTGCCTATCTCGTCGATTGCTTTCACGCGGCGGGAATCGGTGTGTTTTTGGACTGGGTGCCCGCGCATTTCGTCAAGGACGAATTCGGACTCATCGAGTTCGACGGTCAGCCCCTCTACGAATATCAGGGCGCCGACCGCATGGAGCACCGGGGCTGGGGGACGCGCGTATTCGACCACGGCAGGTGCGAGGTGCAGTCCTTCCTCATCTCCAACGCGGATTTTTGGCTGAACGCTTACCATATCGACGGTCTGCGGGTGGACGCGGTCGCCGCGATGATTTATCTCGATTACGATAAAAAGCCGGGAGAATGGATTCCCAACGTCTATGGGGACAACAAGAATCTCGAATCCATATCCTTTTTGCGCAAGCTCAACGGCTACGTCGCGGAGAAATATCCGAACGCCGTCATGATTGCGGAGGAATCCACCGCCTTTCCGGGGGTGACGCAGCCTGTCAGCGAGGGCGGGCTCGGGTTCTCCTACAAGTGGAACATGGGCTGGATGAACGACGTGCTCGACTATGTGCAGTGCGACCCCTTTTTCCGCAAGGATATTCACGGGAAACTCACATTCTCCTTTCTGTACTGCTTCTCCGAGCACTATATTCTGCCTATCTCGCACGACGAGGTAGTGCACGGAAAGAAGTCTTTGCTCGATAAGATGTTCGGGGAGTACGAACAGAAATTTGCGAATTTCCGCGCCTTCCTCGTCTATATGACGGCGCACCCCGGAAAGAAACTCCTGTTCATGGGCTGTGAATTCGGACAGTTCATCGAGTGGGACGAGAAGAAGGGACTTGATTGGATTCTCTTGAAGTTCGACAAGCACCGCCGCACACAGCAGTTTGTAAAAAAGCTCAACGAATTCTATCTGAATACGCCCGCGCTGTATGAGATTGACGACGGCTGGGAGGGGTTCCGGTGGGTGTCCTGCGACGACAATACGCAGAATATTCTCTCCTTTTTCCGGTTCTCGAGGGCGGGAAAAGAGGTGCTGGTGGTTTTGAATTTCGCGCCGGTACAGAGAGACAATTTCCTCGTCGGAGCCTTTGAGGGCATTTGGAAACTCGTTTTCAATACGGACGCAAAGGTCTTTGGCGGAACGGGGACGCGCACGCCGCGCACCGTCCGCGCCAAAAAGCGGGAGGCAAACGGATATTCTCACAGCATCCGCGTGCGCATTCCGCCCATGTGCGCGCTCGTCTATGAGCGCGCGCCCGAAAAATTGCAGGAGGATGAACCGCCCTTTGAGGTGTGATTCGGGAGGTTTTATGATAAAGAAAAAAAATTGCGTCGCGATGCTTCTTGCCGGCGGGCAGGGGAGCCGCCTGTACGCGCTCACGGCGAAGATTGCAAAGCCCGCCGTGCCCTTCGGCGCGAAGTATCGGATTATCGACTTTCCGCTCTCCAACTGCATCAATTCCAATATCGACACGGTGGGGGTGCTGACCCAATATCAGCCCCTTGTCCTAAACGAATACATCGGCAACGGTCAGCCTTGGGATCTCGACCGCACCTTCGGGGGCGTGCATGTCCTTCCGCCCTATCAGGCGAAGGACCGGAGCGACTGGTATCTCGGCACGGCGAACGCAATCTACCAAAACCTCGAATTTATTCGGCGTTACGACCCGGACTACGTGCTCGTGCTCTCGGGCGACCATATCTACAAGATGGACTACGCGCGCATGCTCGAATTTCACCGCGAGAGGGACGCGGACTGCACCATCGCAGTGCGGGAAGTGCCCTGGGCGGAGGCGTCGAGGTTTGGAATTCTCTCCACCGACGAACACCTCAAGATTACGGACTTTACCGAAAAGCCCAAACAGCCCAAGAGCAATCTCGCGTCCATGGGTATCTATGTCTTTAACACCAAAAAGCTCTTCCGCTATCTCGAGGAGGACGCCGCGAATCCCGATTCTTCAAAGGATTTCGGCAAGGACGTCATTCCGCGCATGCTCGAAGAGGGCGAGCGCATGTTCGCGCACCCCTTCCGGGGGTACTGGAAGGACGTCGGAACCATTCAAAGCCTTTGGGAAGCGAATATGGATCTCTTGGGGGACGAACCTGCATTTGACCTCTTCGACAAGAAAAAGAAGATCTATTCCCGGCACCCCACGGTGACGCCGCACTATCTCGCGCCCGGGAGCGTGGTCAAAAACAGCCTGATTGCGGGCGGATGCGAAATCTACGGCACTGTCGAAAATTCGGTGATCTCCTCCAATGTCGTGGTTGAAGCGGGGGCGGTCGTGCGGGATTCGGTGGTCATGGAGAACACCGTCATCAAGGAACATTCGGTGCTCGAATACTCGATTATCGACGAGAACGTCCGCATTTACGAGGACGTGAAAATCGGAAAACCCCGCATAGACGGCGGCGAGATCGTCGTCGTCGGGCGGGACGTCGTCGTGCCGCGGGGGAGCGTTGTCCCGAGCGGCGCTATGCTCGAAGAGGAGGGCGAAAGATGAACGCGGTGGGAATTGTCTTTTCTAACATACACGACCGTTACGTGTCCGAACTGACCCGGAACCGCACCATGGCGAGCGTGCCCTTTGCCTGTCGGTACAGACTGGTGGACTTTGTGCTCTCCAATATGGTCAATTCCAATATCACCAAGGTCGGAATTATTACGAAGTACAACTATCAGTCCCTCATGGACCACGTCGCGAGCGGCAAGGACTGGGACCTCTCCCGAAAAAACGGGGGAATCATTCTCCTGCCGCCCTACGGCGGGGCGGAGTCCAAGTCCCTCTATAAGTCCCGGCTCGAGGCGCTGAAAGGGATTATGGGTTTCGTGACCCGGTGCGACGAGGAGTACGTCGTTTTGACCGATTCGGACAAGATTATCAATATCAATTATGCGGATATCGTCGATTACGCGGAGAAGGTAAACGCCGATCTTGCCGTCGTCTATAAGCGCACCGAGGTCTCTCACGACACTTCGCAGACTTCCGTTCTCTACGATGTGGACGAAAACGGGCGTGTCGTCAAAGTTTCCTGTTTTCCGCAGTGCGAGGGGGAAAAGAACGTCTGTCAGAATATCTTTGTCCTGCGCAGGGAACTTCTCGTGAGTCTCGTCACCGACGCCATTGCGCACGGGTATGAGAGTTTTCACAGGGACGTCATCGAGCGCAACTGCGGGAGCATGAAGATTATGGCGTACCGTTTTCACGGCTACAGCGCGACCATTGACTCGCTGACCAATTATTTCAAGTACAACATGGAGATGCTGGACAAGGAGAAGCGTGACGCGGTGCTCGCGGGGGAGGCGGGTCCCGTCTATACCAAGGTGCGGGACAGCGCGCCCACCCGCTACGGGAACGGGAGCGTCGTCAAAAATTCGCTGATCGCCGACGGGTGCGTCGTCGAGGGACTCGTCGAAAACAGCCTCTTGTTCCGGGGCGTGAAGGTGGGAAAGGGCTGTAAAGTTCGGAATTCCATCCTCATGCAGGACACCGTGCTCGGGGAAAACGTCGTGCTCGACTGCGTGGTTTCAGACAAGAACGTCTATATCTCCGACCGCCGCGTGCTCGCGGGGTGCGAGAAACTTCCCTATTTTATTGCAAAGAATATGAGGGTATAGAGGAGGAAATCTTATGGAAAAGAAATCTGACGCCAAAGAGAAAGTCGCCGTAAAGACCCAAAAGAATGCTCCGGTCGCAAAGACCGCCCCGAAAAAGACCAAGCCCGCGCCAAAGCCGCCCGTCAAAAAGGACGCGGCGCTGAAAGCTGCTCCGGTTGTGAAAAAGCTTCTGTTTGCGTGCACCGAGTGTCAGCCCTTCATTGCGACTGGCGGGCTCGGGGACGTCATGGGTTCGCTGCCCAAAGCGATTGCAAAGGATTCCGGCTTTGACGTGCGCGTCGTTCTGCCCCTGTATTCGGATATTCATCAGAATTTCCGAAAACAGATGCGTTACCTCGGAAACGTCTATACTTCGCTCTCCTGGCGCAAACAGTACTGCGGGGTCTTTCTCTATGAGAGCGACCGCGTCAAGTACTATTTCCTCGACAACGAATACTACTTCAAGCGGAGCGGAATCTACGGACACTTTGACGACGGGGAGAGGTTTGCCTTCTTCTCCAAGAGCGTCTTTGAAATTCTGCCCTTGCTCGACTTTATGCCGGACATCCTGCACTGCAACGACTGGCAGACCGCGCTCGTGCCCGTCTATCTCAAGACGGTTTACCGCGAAGATTCCCGTTTTGACCATGTACGCACGGTGTTTACCATTCACAATATCGAGTATCAGGGGAAGTATTCCATGAATATCCTCGAGGATATCTTCGGGATTCCCCGCGCTTTCGGGAACGTCGTCGAGTATGACGGTCTCTTGAATCTCATGAAGGGCGCGATTCAGACCTGCGATGTGCTGTCCACCGTTTCGGAGACCTACGCGAGGGAGATTTTGTCCCCTTACTATTCGCACGGACTTCTGCATATTCTCAAAAGCAACGAGTACAAAATCAAGGGGATTCTCAACGGAATCGACACAGAGAGCTATGACCCGTCCTCCGACCCCGCGCTCTTTGCGCACTACGACGCCGACCGGCTCGAAGGCAAGGCGAAGGACAAGGAGGAGCTCCAAAAGATGCTTAACCTTCCGCAGGAGGCGGATATTCCCGTCATCGCCATGGTGTCCCGGCTCGTCCCGCACAAGGGAATCGACCTTGTAAAAGAGATCATCGAGGACGTTTTAAAACTGCGGGTGCAATTTGTCGTGCTCGGGAAGGGGGACACGATTTTTGAAAACTTCTTCCTCGACATGCAGAAAATCTACAGCGAGAAGATGCGCACGCTCATCGCCTTCAATCAGGACCTTTCGCGCAAGATTTACGCGGGGGCGGATATCTTTTTGATGCCCTCCAAGTCCGAGCCCTGCGGGCTCTCGCAGATGATTGCGAGCCGCTACGGCGCAGTGCCCGTAGTTCGGGAGACGGGCGGGCTCGCCGACTCCATTCGGGACATCGGATGCGAGGGGGGAGGAAACGGATTTACCTTCTCGAATTACAATGCCTACGACTTGCTCAACCGCGTAAAATGTGCTATGATGTCCTATGAGGACCGCGAGAACTGGACGGCTTTGGTCAGGAAAATCATGAAGATTGACTTCTCCTGGAACAAATCCGCACGGGAATACATTAAAATGTATCATGACATCGTATTTTAACCTCGGCGCAGCGAAGCACGAATGAAATTTTGGTGGGGAGTGTCCGGCGGAGTCTTTCGCCGGGTGCTCCCGCATTTTTTGAGGAGACTATGAAGGAATACAGCAAGAAGACCGTGAAGGAGTGGATTGACGGGAAACTCTCCCGCTATTTCGGGGTGTCGCCCAAGGAGGCGAGCGTCGATCAGGTATATAAGGCGACCGCGATGGCGGTTCGGGATATTCTGCTCGAGAAGAGAAAGGATTTCAACAGGCGCGCGCGCACCGAGGGGACGAAACGCGTCTATTACCTCTGTATGGAGTTTTTGCTCGGAAAATCTCTGCGTAACAACCTCTCCAATCTCGGGGCGGAGGCGGTCGTGCGGGAGGCGCTCGCGGATTACGGCGTGAAACTCGAGGACCTCTATGAGCTGGAACCGGACGCGGGGCTCGGAAACGGCGGGCTCGGGCGGCTTGCGGCGTGTTTTATGGATTCGCTGGCGAGTCAGGACTACTATGCGATGGGGTTCTCCATTCGGTACGAGTTCGGGCTGTTCAAGCAGAAGATTGTGGACGGCTGGCAGATGGAACTGCCGGACAACTGGCTGCCCGGCGGAGAGGTTTGGCTCATTCAGCGTTCGGACAAGGTGTTCGACGTGAACTTCGACGGTTGGATTGAGGAGAACTGGACTCCGGACGGGCTGAAGGTCGCGCATCGGGACGCCAACGTCGTCGAGGCGATCGGTTACGATATGATGATTTCGGGCGGAGACTCCGAGGGCGTGAGCGTTCTGCGGCTGTGGAGACCCGTCTCCAAAAAGCAGTTCGACATGCAGAGTTTCTCGCAAGGGGACTACTTGCAGGCGCTCAAAGAGGACAACGACGCGGAACTCCTCGGCAAGGTGCTCTATCCCGACGACAATCACTTCGAGGGCAAGTCCCTGCGGCTGAAACAGCAATATTTTCTCGTATCCGCGTCCGTGCAGAACATCATCGCCGACCACAAGCGGACGTACGGGAGTCTCGATTCCCTGCCGGACAAGGCGGCGATTCACATCAACGATACGCACCCCGCGCTCTGTATTCCCGAACTCATGCGCGTGCTCATCGACGAGAACGGCTACGACTGGGACCGCGCCTGGGACATTGTGAGCCGGACGGTCGCCTATACCAATCATACCGTGCTCGCCGAGGCGCTCGAAAAGTGGCAGGAGGACCTCATCGAGCGTCGCCTGCCCCGGATTCATTCCATTATCAAGGAAATCAACCGCAGGTTCTGCGAGCGCATGTGGGGGCGGTTTCCCGGGCAGTGGGATACCATCGACCGCATGTCCGTGCTTTCGCACGGGCAGGTCAAGATGGCGAATCTTGCCGTCATCGGTTCGCACTCCGTCAACGGCGTCTCCGCTCTGCATTCCGAAATCATCAAGGACACGATTTTTCACGATTTTTACCTCGAAAACCCGGGGAAATTCCAAAACGTCACAAACGGAATCGCGCACCGGCGCTGGCTGGGGCAGGCAAATCCCCGGCTCGCGGGGCTTCTTGACGAGTGCATCGGGCACGGCTGGTACAAGGACGCATCCGAACTCAAGAAGTTCGAGGCGTTTGCAGAGGACGGGAGCGTCCTTGACCGCCTTGCCGAGATCAAGCGGCGGAACAAGGCGGATTTTTCGGATTTCCTCTTCAAGAAACAGGGAATCCGGGTCAACCCCGACACCATGTTCTTCTCGCAGGTCAAGCGTCTGCATGAGTACAAACGCCAACTCCTGAACGCGCTCAATATCATTTCGCTGTACTGCGATCTGCGGGACAATCCCGACCTCGAGATACAGCCGCAGACCTTCCTCTTCGGGGCGAAAGCCGCGCCGGGGTACTATACCGCGAAACAGATTATCAAGCTCTTGAATTTCTTGAGCGCGGACATTCAGAAGCACCCGCGCATTCGTGAAAAGCTCAACGTCGTGTTCGCGGAGGACTACTGCGTGTCCATGGCGGAGTCGCTGATTCCCGCGACGGAGATTTCCGAACAGATTTCGCTCGCGGGCAAGGAGGCTTCGGGCACGGGCAACATGAAGTTCATGATCAACGGCGCAGTCACCGTGGGCACTCTCGACGGCGCAAACGTGGAGATTATGGACGCCGTAGGCTTGGACAATATCGAAATTTTCGGCATGAACTGTTCGGAGGTGGAGGATCTCTGGAGCAAGGGCTACAATTCCACCTTCTACTATATGCGGGACGAAAAGCTGAAACGAGTCATCGACGCGCTGAATACCGGGTTCAACGGCTCGGACTTTCAGGATATCGTCAAATACCTTCTGACCCTCGGCGGGGTGGCAGACCCCTATATGTGCCTTGCGGATTTCGAGTCCTACGTCCGCGCGCAGAACAACGTCATCGAAAAGTACGGGGACGCGCGCGGGTTCCAGCGCATGTCCCTCGTCAATATCGCAAACGCCGGAATCTTTTCCGCGGACCGGAGTATCCGGGAGTACTGCGGGAACATCTGGCACGCCGAGCCTGTCAAGGTTCGGAAAGAGTAATTTTGTCAAGGTTCAAAGAAAGTAAATTTTGGAATTCTTTTTCGACCCGCTCTCTTCCGCCTGCAAACAGCCCTGCGGGGCGGCGGCGACAGGGGAGACGGTCACCCTGCAATTTCAGATTTCGGATGAAAAGTTCTATGACTCCGCCTTTGTCGTGCTGACCAAGGACGGAGAAATTCCCGTTTGGCACCGCGCCGCCTTCGACGCCTACGAGGGCGGACGGGTGCGCTTTCGGATTTCGCTCTCCGGACTGTCCTGCGGACTGTATTTCTACCGCTTTGCGGTGTGCGCGGGCGGGGAAACCTTCTTTGCCGGACGGGGGGAGGACGGCAGGGGCGCGCTCTGGAGCGAGGCGAGCTTTGCGCTTACCGTGCACGAGGCGGATTTTGGCGGGTGCGAATGGTTCCGGGGCACCGTCATGTATCACATATTTGTAGATAGATTCTTCCGCCCTCTTTCGGCAAGACCTGCGGTGCAAGGGGAGAGTTTCGGCAATCCCGCCCGAAAGAGACGCTTTCACGCGGATTGGGAGGAGACCCCCGACTATCTGCCGGACGGGGCGGGAAGGATTTTAAACAACGACTTCTTCGGGGGGACGCTGGACGGGGTCACGGAGAAGCTCGGGTATCTCGAGAGCCTGCGGGTGGGGGTTCTCTATCTTTCGCCGATCTTCGAGGCGGTCTCCAACCACAAGTACGACACGGGAGATTACGAGAAAATCGACGAGGGGTACGGCGGGCTCGCCGCCTTCCGCCGGCTGGTCGCCGCCGCGCACGCGCGGGGCATGAGAATCGTTTTGGACGGCGTATTCAACCACACGGGGGACGACAGCAGGTATTTCAACCGCTACGGGGCGTACCTCGAACCCGGGGCGTTTCAGAGCCGGGAATCAAAATATTTCCCTTGGTACGAATTTCTTTCGTTTCCCCAAAAATATCGGAGTTGGTGGGGCATCGAAACCCTGCCTGCGGTGCGGGATTCGGAGGATTTCGAAACCTTCATCGCGGGGGACGGGGGCGTGCTGGACCGCTGGCTTTCAGAGGGCGTGGACGGGTTCCGGCTGGACGTCGTGGACGAGCTTCCCGACCGCTTTGTCAAAAAGATTCGGGAACGGCTCGCCCGTTATCCCGGAAAACTGCTCATCGGGGAGGTTTGGGAGGACGCCTCGGAGAAAGTCGCCTACGGAAAACGGCGGCAGTACTTTTTGGGGCGGGAGCTGGACAGCGTGATGAATTATCCTCTGCGGGACGCGATCGTCGAGAGCGTAAAGCGTTCGGATTTCCATAGCCTCGAGACCTGCGTCCGGGAACTCTGCGACCACTATCCCAAGTGCGTTTTGGACAATCTGATGAACATTCTTTCCACCCACGACACCGCGAGACTCTCCACCGCGCTCATGCGGGACACGAAATTACTTCCCCGCGCGGCGAGGGCGGAGGTTCTGCTCTCGGGCGCAGAGTTAGAGGAGGGATTGCGGCGGCAGAGGTGCGCGGCTTTTCTGCAATTCTTCCTCTTCGGAAATCCCTGTATCTATTACGGGGACGAAATCGGTATGCAGGGCGCGGAAGATCCTTTCAACCGCGGCGGATTCCGCTGGCGGGAGACGGAGACAAGTCCGATGCTCGCCTTCTATCGGCGGCTCGCGGATGCGCGGACGAAACTTCCCGAACTCATAAAAGGGGAGTACCGCACCGAATTCTGTACCCAAAAGGTATTCGTCTTTTCCCGCGCGGGACGGCTGTTCGGCGTGAACGAGTCCAATGAGGACGTGGTATTCCGCGGATTGAAAATTCCCGCGGGCGGACAGGCTGCGGAAGGCGTTTTTCAGTCATGAACCCCGGAAATCTCTCATATACTATGAACAGTGTATTGGGAGGTTTCAGATGGAAGACATTTTTGAAAATCTGTTGTTTCAGGCACACGAGCCCTATCCCGAAATCGTCGTTTCGGAGAAGAATTATAATTACGCGTCCATGATTTCGGAGGCGTACGCCGGGCGGGAGAGCGAACTGACGGCGGTTTTGCAGTACAGCTTTCAGCATTTCGTCAAGGACGAGAGCGACGAGCGGGTCGCCGCCGCGCTCATGAAGATCGGAATTGTGGAGATGCATCATCTCGAGATGCTCGGCGAAATGCTCTACAAGCTCGGAAGCACCCCGATTTTTGCGGGGCGCAGGCGGCAGATTTACAGCGCGTCCGCGGTCAACTATGAGACCGACCTCGTAAAACTCCTCAATATCGATATCGAGAACGAGTATGCCGCTATCGATTATTACCGCTACATCAACGCACGTATCGACGACGAGGGAATCAACCGCGTTATCGATCGCATCATAGAGGACGAAAAGACGCATATCAAGGTCTTGAAGGTGCTCCTTGAGTATGCGTCGAGCAAGGGCAACGCCTAAAAAGCAAGAGACCGCCTCCACAGAGGCGGTCTTTTTTTATTTTTCAATCAATTTTTGAAACAGTCCGGCAGTCTCGTCGGGGGAGAGTCCGAGCGCCGAACACTCCTCGATTGCACTTTGCAGTTTTTGCTCCGCGAGCGAAAACTTTTTGTCGATGAGCCTGCTTGAGGATTGAGGACACACGAAACAGCCTTTTCCCGCCTGCGTATAGATATAGCCGTTGTGTTCGAGCTGTTCGTAGGCGCTCTTGACCGTGATGATACTGATTCCGAGTTCCCGTGCGACGGTTCGAATGGAGGGCAGACATTCGTCCGCATTCAGCTCGCCGTTTAGAATCTGTGCGGAAATTTGGCGGAAAATCTGTTCGTAAATGGGCGTACCGCTCTTAACGTTGATGACAATGTCCATGTCATAGACTCGCCCTTTCGAATTTTTCGGCGCTCATTCGGAAGGAAAGGGGAAGGGAGAGCGCATACGCCGCCCCGCCCGCCGCAAAGAGTATGAGACGCCAATGGATAGCGGAAACCGCGAGCGAATCGAGCGCAGTGCCAAGCGCGGGAATCGCGTGCACGAGAATTTCAAAGAGGGCATACGCGCCGCAGAAAGCAAGCAGACCTACAACGAGCGGGAGACCGGGTTTTGCATACCGCCCGAAGACCCATGGGAAGAACACGAGATGAAAGACCGCAAAGCCGAGGAGCGCGATTCCGAAAAAGGCGAAATTCGGGTCGATAAAGACGGGATTGCCTGTCTTCCAAAGTACAAAGTCTGCGACAAGTGCGAATACCGCCGCGGCGGCGAGCTGGGTCAGTTCGAGAATGGCGACGACCGTCATCTTACCCTTGACAATGCTCCGTCGGGAGATGGGGAGAATAAGCGAAAATTCCGTGTCGCGGTTGCCCCTTGCGAGGGTGAAATAGAGATAAATTCCCTGAAATACGAATCCTACGCCCACGATTGCCGGGTAATTCGGCACGAGTACGAGCGCGGCGAGCGCGGTAAAGAGTAAAAAGCTCGGCGAGAGGGTGAGTTTCCATTCCTTGTACAAAAAAGCCTTCATTTGCGTTCCTCCCGGTTGTAGTAAACCATGATGTCCTCGAGATTGGGCGCGGAGATTTCGGGCGCGTCTCCCGGGCGCAGGTCTGCCCTGCGTATCAGCCCGGTAAAACCGAGCCCGTGCGCCTTATAGGAGATCAGGCGCGCCTTCAAATCCTCGGTGAGGTCGGCTTTCCGCCCCGCGAGCAGGGCATGATTTGCGATGAGGTCGTCCTTGGTGGATTCCGCGATGATGTTGCCCTCCCGGATAAAGACGATATAGTCCGCGCATTTGTCGAGGTCGGAGGTGATATGGGTGGAGAACAGAATGCTCTTTTGCCCGTCCTCCACAATGCTTTGGAAGATGTCGAGGAGTTCGTTCCGCGCAATGGGGTCGAGCCCGCTCGTCGGCTCGTCAAAGAGAAAGAGTTCCGCGTTGTGCGAGAGGGCGAGGGCGAGCGCAAACTTGACCTTCATGCCCGCGGAAAGCTCCCGCACCTTCTTTTTTTCGTCCAACCCGAAGGTGTCGAGGTATCCGCGGTAAGCGTCGCCGCTCCATTCTCTGTAAAATTTTCGATAGACATCCGCGATTTTACAGAGCGCGGCGTTCGGGTAATAGTCGAAAGCGCCCAACGTAAAACTTACCTTCTGTTTGATTTCGAGTTCGTCCGTCGCCATGTCTTTGCCGAAGATGTGCACGCTTCCGCTGTCCGGACGCACGATGTTCAGAATCGATTTTAAAGTAGTGGACTTGCCCGCTCCGTTCATGCCGATGAATCCCATAATGTATCCTCTCGGCAGTGTGAAGGAGACGTCCCGGAGCGCAAAGCTGCCGTAGTCCTTGCATAAATTTTTTACTTCCAACAATTTGAGTGTTCCTCCGTATTCACTGTGCATATACTGTATATACAGTTTATTCCAAAGCATCTTCCTTGTCAAGTATTTTTTCGGATTTTGCGAAATTCATTATTTTTCAAAAATTCCTTTTTTACCGAAAAGATTCCTGCGCTCCTCTATTTACAGCTTGCGTTCTCGCTGACCTTTCTCATCACGGCTTCTCTCGTGTTTTGTCCTGCGAAGGAGGAACCCGATGAGATACGGAGAGGTCGGGTGGTCTATTTCGTCGGAGTGGCGATCCTTTTTTTGTTCGGACTCATTTCCTCTATAGGCGGGAGCGCTGTGTTTGAAACGCTCTTCCTCTTTGGGGGAGATCTCTACGGGATTTGCTGCCTTGCGGCGATTTCAAAAAACAGAGAAATTCAGGTGCCCTATCGGACCAACCGCACGGACGCTGCCGCTCTGTTTTCGGAACCTAACTCTGAGCAGACAACGGTTTCCTCTAACCCGAAGCGCAAGCGCGAGCTTCGTCCCGATAATCTTTTGTCCGTTCTGTTTTGGATTGCGGCGGGCTGTTGGTTACTGATCGTTTTTATGCTTCCTGCTTCGCCCGTGATGCTTGTTATCTGCGGTGCATTTGTTCCCTTCGTCTTTTTTGCGGTGTTCTGGTCTGTGAAAGAGGGAATGACAAATCGCGTTCTGCACTGGGTTACCTTTGCGGTCTGGGGATGCTGTATGTTGACGGCATGCTATATTTTCTTTCCCTATGTACTCGGTTATGTTGTGCAGGATTGGGTACTTTGGATGTTTGAAGGAAGCTGTCTTGTCGTCTTTATTCTTGTTGTTTTGTTTTTTAAAGGTCGCCGAAGTATAGCGGGGAAAACGGTTTTGATTGCGCTTGGTTTGATATGGTTCGCGGCAAGCTCTGTCTTGAGTGTGGACGGTAGTTCGGATGCTCAAATCCTAACGCTTTTCTCCGTATTTCTCTATATTGTTTTTTTCTATATAGCGGGGTTTACGAAAGATTATAGGAAGATAGGTTTTAAGATTGTAACCAAATACAAAAAAGTGATATAATGAAAAAAATACCAAAGCGGGGGTCTTTGCCCGATGTACATAGCGGATTTGCACATTCATTCCAAATATTCGAGGGCGACGAGCAAGAACGGAGACATTCCCAATCTCGATTTATGGGCGCGGCGCAAGGGCATCGGGCTGGTTGGGACGGGCGATTTTACGCATCCCGCCTGGCGCGAGGAGATGGAAATCGCGCTTGAACCCGCGGAGGAAGGTCTCTATCGCGTCAGGGATATCTGTCGGCGAAGGGATTTCTGCGAATTTCCGCAGACACCCCGTTTTGTCGTCACCGGGGAAATCAGTTGTATCTATAAGCAGGACGGACGGGTGCGTAAAGTGCACAATCTTATCCTATTGCCTTCGCTCGACGCGGCGGAACGGCTCGCTCTGAAACTTGAAACCGTGGGCAATATCCGTTCGGACGGGAGACCCATTCTCGGAATTTCTTCCAAAGATTTGCTCGCGCTCACGCTGGACGTCTGCCCGGACGCAATCTTTGTGCCCGCGCATATCTGGACGCCGCACTTTTCGGTGTTCGGTGCGTTCTCGGGCTTTGACAGCATCGAAGAATGTTTCGGCGACCTTTCGGGACATATCCGCGCGCTCGAAACAGGGCTTTCCTCCGACCCCCTGATGAACCGACGGGTGAGTCGGCTTGACGGTTACACCATGATTTCAAACTCCGACGCGCATTCTCCCGCCAAACTCGGCAGGGAAAGCAATCTAATTGAAGGTCCGCTCTCCTATCCCGCGCTCAAGCACGCCCTTGAGACAGGGGAAGGATTCGGAGGAACCATTGAGTTTTTCCCCGAAGAAGGCAAATATCATCTCGACGGACACCGCGCCTGTCATCTGCGGCTCACGCCGCGGGAAACACTGGCTTACGGCGGTCGTTGTCCGATATGTGGGAAAAAGATTACGGTGGGGGTGCTCAATCGCTTGGAACAGCTTGCCGAGCGGGAAGAAGGTTATATCCCTGCTAACGCAAAGCATTTTGAGCACTTGATTCCTCTTCCCGAAGCAGTTGCCGCCTCTCTCGGCATTTCCGAGGCATCGGGAAAGACAGAACAAATCTATCTCAAATTGCTTTCCGCTTTGGGTTCGGAAGCGGAAATTCTACGCACATGCGCTCTTTCGGATATTGAGAAGGTCGGCGGAGAACGGATTGCCGAGGGAATCCGCAGGCTACGCGAGGGACGGGTCATCAAGACCGCCGGCTATGACGGAGAGTACGGAAAGATTGAACTTTTTACGCCCGAGGAGCTTCGCACTTCCAAGGGTCAGCTTTGTTTTTTGGAAGAGGTCGCCGCCGCCGTTGCCGACAGCGTGTTGCCGAAGGCGCAGCCGGCGGCGATTCCGGAAGTTTCGGAAACAAAAGGCGGGGCGCGCGGACTGAACGCGGCGCAGCAGAATGCCGCAGACAGCACGGCGCGGGTAACCGCCGTCATAGCGGGACCGGGTACGGGAAAAACCTTTACTTTGACGGAGCGCATTGTGCGCTTGATTGAGCGAGGAATCAAGCCGAGCGAGATGACCGCGGTTACCTTTACGGTTCGCGCGGCGGAGGAAATGAAAGAACGCCTGACTGCCCGATTGGGCAAAAAGGCGTCCAAAATTACCGTCGGAACCTTCCATTCGGTCTGTTATTCCCTTTTGAAGGGGGAATTTGCGCTTGCCGACCGCGCTCTGTCGCTGAAGGTCGCGACAGAAGTCGTCTCCGAGTTCGGGCTCGGTCTTGCGCCGAAAAAATTTCTTAATCTGGTTTCCGCGCATAAAAACGGGAAGGCGACGGGAAATGAGAGGCAATCGAGGCGTACAGCGAAAGGCTGCGGGAAAGGGGCGTGCTCGACTTTGACGATTTGATTCTTGAGGCGCTCTCGCGCAGGGCGGAAAGAAGAGCGTTCCGGCATCTTCTCGTCGATGAATTTCAGGATGTCAATCCCGCGCAATATGAGTTGGTCAAACATTGGTTGGGGGAGAGCGGAACGCTCTTTGCAATCGGCGACCCCGATCAGGCGATCTATTCTTTTCGCGGCGCGGCGTCCGACTGCTTTGCCCGTCTTCACTCCGATTATCCCGAGGCAGTTACCGTGCGCTTGACGGAAAATTATCGTTCTGCTCCGCAGATTCTCGCAAGCGCCCTGCATGTTATATCGCACAATTCGGGCGAACGCGCGTTGGACGCGAAACAGCCCGACGGGGTGCGGGTGCGGTCGGTTTCCTGCGATTCCGAGCTTTCCGAGGGCATTTTTATCGCCAAAGAGATTGCGCGCATGACCGGAGGAATGGATATGCTCGGCAGGGGGCGGGAGGAAAAGTTCCGCGCGTTCGGCGACATCGCGGTGCTTGCGCGCACCCACCGTCAGATTGCCGCGATTGAACGCTGCCTTCGGCATGACGATATCCCATGTCTGGTATCGGGTTCTCTGGATTTTTTGGACGCGCCCGAAGTGAGCGGAACGCTCTCTTTCTTCGGTGCATTGCTTGCGCCGGGCGGGTCTGCGGAGAACCAAGCCGCGGATTTTCTGGGCGGAAGAGAAAACTATATTCTGGCAAAGGAGAAATTTTTGCCCAAACTCGGCGACAGACCTCGGAAAATTCTCCCCGCGTGGAGGGACTATCTGCATATCGCATCCGCCGCATTTGAGACGCTGATTGCCGCGGCGCACTATGCGGACATGGCGGAATTTCTCGAGGCAATGAGAATGGGCAGAGAGGGAGACGTCAGCCTGCCCGAATGCGGCGCAGGTTCGGGCGCGGTGCGGCTTGTTACGCTGCACGGCTCGAAAGGTCTCGAGTTTCCCGTGGTATTTCTTTGCGGCGTCAGGGAGAAAATTTTGCCTATGGTATCCGAAAGCGGCACGGACGAAGAGGAGGAGCGACGCCTCTTCTATGTGGGTATGACGCGGGCGCGGGAAGAACTGATTGTGAGCGACGGCGGCAAGCCTTCCAATTTTATCGCCGAACTTCCCGACGAGGTGCAGAGTGAAAAGGCTTCGGAAAGATCTCTCGGCAAGCAAATTTCTCTCTTTCCGTTCTGAAGGATGCGAACAGTGATTTTATCTTTGATTCCAAACGTGAGCCAGAATATCCTTCAATACCAAAAGACTATTCAGTCTTGTATAGCCATATCTTTTTTCCAAATCACAAAATCAACCGCTTAATTCGTTCTACCAAGTGCTGTCGGCGGAGTCGTATACCAAGCACGGACTCAACGTACACGGAGTCGTATTCGACGAATTACACGCACAACCGAATAGGGCTTTGTACGATGTTATGACGCACGGTTCGGGTGACGCACGAAAGCAACCGCTGTTCTTTTTGATTACTACGGCGGGTACTGACCGTAACTCAATCTGTTGGGAGGTACACCAAAAATCGAAAGATATTCTCGAAGGGAGAAAGCACGATCGTTCGTTTTATCCCGTTATTTACGGCGCAGACGATGACGATGATTGGGGCGATGAAAAGGTGTGGACGAAAGCCAACCCGTCGCTCGGAATAACGGTTGAGATCGATAAACTTCGCACGGCTTATGAGTCGGCAAAAGAGAATCCCGCCGAGGAAAACTTGTTTCGACAACTCCGCCTGAACCAATGGGTAAAGCAGAGCGTCCGTTGGATGCCGATGGACGCTTGGGATAAATGCGATTTCAACGTGGATGCGGAGAAACTCAAAGGGCGGGAATGCTACGGCGGCTTGGATTTATCGAGCAGTACCGACATCACGGCGTTCGTGCTTGTGTTCCCGCCGCTGAACGACGATGACAAATATATCGTGCTGCCGTTCTTTTGGATACCTGAAGATACGATAGAACTGCGAGTACGGCGCGACCACGTTCCATACGACGTGTGGAAAGCCAAAGGGCAAGTCATAACCACCGAGGGAAATGTTATCCATTACGGATATATAGAGAATTTTATTGAAGAACTCGGTACGAAATACCATATCAAAGAGATAGCATTCGATAGATGGGGTGCTGTCCAGATGACGCAGAACCTCGAAGGTATGGGGTTCACCGTTGTTCCTTTCGGACAAGGGTTCAAAGATATGAGTCCGCCGACGAAAGAGTTGATGAAACTCGTCCTTGAGCAAAAGATTGCGCACGGCGGAGATATTCCTTTACGGTGGATGATGGACAATGTTTTCGTCAGAACAGATCCTGCCGGGAACATCAAAATGGATAAGGAAAAATCCACCGAAAGAATCGACGGTGCTGTGGCTTTGGTTATGGCGTTAGACCGTGCGATACGCAATCAGGGAACGGTATCGGAGAGCGTCTATAACGACCGAGGTATAATTATTATATAAAACAAGCAAAAATATTTGCAAAACGCTTGCAAGTTGCAATCAAAAATAGTATAATTAAAACGAAATTAAAAATACTATGTATTGGAGGTATTTGATTATGGCTAAAAATGTAAGCGTATTTACAAGGGTTGATCCCGTAGTTAAAGAACAGGCTGAAATCGTTTTGGATCAGCTCGGAATTTCTATGGCTACGGCAATGGAAATTTATTTGCGCCAAATAGCTATGCAACGCAAAATTCCTTTTGAATTGGGATTGCCGACTGCCAAACCCATTGCATATGGCGCATTGACTGAATTGCAATTTAATGCTTTAATGGAAAAGTCTTTTGCCGAATACAAAAATGGCGAAACAGTTTCAGCAGATGAAGTCGAAAAGGAAATGCATAGGAAATACGGAATATGAGTAAATGGACGATAAAGTACACCAAAACGGCATTTGCTGAGTTAGACGATATATATAAGTATATTGCCGAAGACTTGCTTGTTCCCGAAATATCAATGGCGCAAACGAGAAGGATAATGAAAGCAATCGCAGCATTGGATGAGATGCCGTTAAGGAATACGTTGTACGATAAAGAACCGTGGAAGAGTCGTGGACTACGTAAGATGCCGGTTGATAATTACATAGTGTTTTATTATGCAGATGATAAGACGAGCGAAGTAGTGATAATGCATATCTTTTACGGCGGACGCAATATAGCAGATATTTTGAAGAACGAGGCGCTGAAAAAGGATGATTAATAACAGGGACGATTTCCATTATTATGTCGGTCGCACTATCATGCATTGTCAGGCAATTGAACACGATATCAAACTGATTTATGCGGGGATGAAAGCGGGCGATATGGACGACAACTTGGATATGATAACCAAGAAGAAAATGACGCTCGGTACGGTTCTGAAAAACCTTAAATCTGTTGATCGCTCTGATGATAAATGGTTCTTTTCTGACGGGGACTACAAGTTGTTGAAACAAATAACGAATATCCGAAATCATTGGGCTCACAAGGCATATTGTGAATTTATATATTCTCGCAATAACGATGATTTTATCAGACAGGCAAGAAGATTAGAAAACGATCATAACAGGCTTGAAAAGTTAAGCAATACCATTGAAGAAGTAAGGCTGAAAGTCTTACGGAAATATGGAAGAATTTAAGAGCGAGGCGATAATGTTTTTTGATAAAGTGGATTATGATAAAATACCTGAACTCGCAAAGCGTATGGAATCGATTTTTGGGTTCAATAGAGATATCGAAAAAAATGCATATTTAAATTGGCGTTTGATGCGCTCGGCAGGTGTTGGTGAGCAATTTTGGGAATTGGCGGAAGGGTATTTTCAGTCGGCTTTTTGGTTGACTGACGGTTGTATAAAAGATAATTCCGACAAAAAAGCAGATATAATTATCTTTCCGATTTTGTTTAACTTAATACATGGAATTGAGCTATCGCTTAAAGCAATCAATAGTTACTTTTCGTTCAATGAACGGCAAAAACCCTTTTCGTTGTGTCGAGTTCAATTTTTGGTAAAGACCGAGCAAAGGGGCAATCAATTCCCGTCGTAGCAAGCGTTATATTGCACGAAAAGGGTAACTAACGAAATAACGCCCCGAAAAGGGCATTTTTGCATAGAAAAAGACACACGCAACGGAGTTTTGTACGCTCCTTTTGCGTGTGTCTTGGTGTCAATGACGAACAAAAAGGAGCGTCTTTTTAAGCCGAAAAGGGGGCAGGCGTCCACGGGGATTTGAACCGCAGTAGATTTATCTAAAAAATTGTACGAATCGCAGCGTTTTTCACTGGATATCTTCACAAAACAATGGTATTATGCTGAATTGAAAAAGGAGGCGGAAAGTACTATGGGGAAAGAAGATTTGCAGCTACTTATAAAAGGAATCGTGTTCTCTCTGCGACAACAAAAATTGCTGACGAAGGCAGAGTCCGAATATGTATTGAAAATTATTGAACGAAAGTGTCCAAGGGTTAGATATTCTTGGGGACACAAATGCAATTATTAATATTAACGCAATCAGCAAGTTCAATATATGAAAAAACGGCGATAATTCTCGCTGTTTTTCTTTATGTCCGCAGATTTAATAATTTGATGTATTACAAATGTTATTTGCAAGCCTCGACTGTGTTATTATTTGTTCTTTTCGAAGAAATTGCACCCGCAAAAGCAACTACGAAATTTATAATCAATATTGTAATCTCTATAAGTGACTGGAACCATATAAGAGTTAATTTTGCATGCATGCCAAATATTTTTACCTGTTGTACGTAGTATTTGTTGCGGAATTTTAAAAAAAGTGGTATAATATAAAATAATCGACCATAATCGATCAGGTGAGTCGCTATAGAGGTTTTATATGAGTAATACAAATAACGCAATGAACGAAGGGCTTCCTTCTAATGTAATCTGCCCCGATCCATACGGGTGTACTTTTGAGGAGGTTGTAGAGCTTTTTGGAGAAAAAAGTGGAAGAGCTTTCTTTAGGACTCTTTATAAAGAGAAACCCAAAATTCAAAATCAAACAATTAAGATTAATAGTATTGAAAACGGTGGCGATACAAAAAAATACGCTTTTGAGCTTAACGATGGATATTGTATAGAAACCGTTAGCATTACCAGAAAAACAGGGACAACCGTTTGTGTCAGCACAATGGTAGGTTGTCCTATTGGATGCACGTTTTGTGAGTCGGGTAGCAATGGATTTATTCGAAATCTTTCGGCTTCGGAAATTGTCCAACAAGTGATATTGATGAAAGACAAAATAAATAGAATTGTCTTCATGGGTATGGGAGAGCCTTTGTTAAATTATGATACATTGATAAAAGCAATACACATTTTGCGAGATCGAAATGGGTTGGATTTTCCCACGGATGGAATTACAATTTCAACTGTTGGACCACTTAAAGAATTAAAGAAATTACGTGAAGAGCATATTAAAATTCAACTCACCCTTTCTCTTCATGCGACAACGCAAGCTGTTAGAGATAGATTGATACCAAACATGAAAGGTCAAGATATTGGAAAAATTGTGGAATCGGTATTATCATATTCGGAAAGGCATAATAGAAAGATTACGATTGCATATCTGCTTATCCCTGGTGTAAATGATAAATCAAGCGATGTGCGTCAATTGGGAAGATGGTTTAGGGATAAGAATGTTTTAATCAATTTGCTGCAATATAATGAAACAAAATGTGGTAAGATTGTTCGTCCTAACAAGCAACAGTTGGTCGCCTTTAAACTGCGCCTAGAACAATCGGGTTTAGAGGTTAAAATTAGAGAGTCGAGAGGTGGAAGAATTAAAGCCGCTTGCGGACAGTTGGTAAGTGAACACAACAAGAAATCGAAAGCAAAAAATCAGCACCAATCTCCTGAATCACATGATGGCACAACTGTTGTGGAGCAATATCATGTAAAACAATGCAAAACCTGCCTTCAAAAAGAAAGCTGCGCACTCAGGGCGAGCGGAAAGCATTGTCAATAAAATTATACAAAATCAGTACGGTATTATAATGATGGAGAAACTCAAGGTCATTAATTTAGCTAAATCATACGATAGGGATGTCCCCGTTTTGAGGGATATTTCCTTTTGTGTTGATGACCGCGACTTCTTTGTTATTCTTGGACCATCGGGCTGTGGAAAAACAACCCTCTTAAATATTATCGCAGGAGTCGAAGATATAAATGGTGGAGAGATATACATTGATGGAATAAGGGTGAATGAAAATAAACCTCAAAAAAGAGATGTAGCAATGGTTTTCCAGAATTATGCTCTTTATCCCACAATGAATGTGTTTGACAACATTGCTTTCCCACTTAGGAATCGACATTTTAAGAAAAAAGAAATTGAAGGGAAGGTATTATCTGTTGCAAAACTTCTTCATATAGAAGATTGATTCGCTTTCTCCGCAGAGTGCTCTCGTCTTATCAATTATGGCAATAGTAGCCGAGGAAGAGAGCAGAAGCATTTCCAACAACATCAAATGGGCTATTCAAAAACAGTTTGCCCAAGGCCATTATTTAATACATACAAAACACTTTCTCGGCTATTCAAGAGAAGAAGATAACCGGATTATTATAATTCCCAAACAGGCTTTGGCTGTACGGAGTATATACCAGTTATACTCGGACGGAAAAAGCATTCACCAAATTGCCTTGGAAATGGAACTAAGGGAGATAGAATCGCCGGAGGGAAATAAAAACTGGGGAGATAGCACAATTTTATCTATATTAAAGAACGAGAAGTATAAGGGCGATTGCTTGTTGCAAAAAACTTATTCCCCGGATTTCTTGGCTTCCAAACGATATAAAAACACAGGACAACTTCGCAGTTATTACGTAAAAAGTCACCATGCGCCAATTATATCATCAGCAATGTTTGATGAGGTTCAAAATGAGATGCAACGTAGAAAAGACTTGCGAACTGGTTCGAAAGCGTATCCAAGTAAATATAGCGGGAAGAGTTGCTTAAGCGGATTGCTTATATGCGGACAGTGTGGTGGTGTAATGCGTCGACATGTTCAATACCGTAAAGGTGGTGGCATCGGATATTGGGTTTGCCAAAGACATGACCAAGGCAGTTGTTCTATGATGCAAATAAAAGAAAAAGTGATAATCGATGGGCTTCAAATGGTTATACGACAGATATTGTTTCAAAAAGAGCCGTTGTACACAGAGATGACGGATACGATTATCAATTCTGCAAGGAAAGCACACAAGAGTAGCATAAAAAGTGTAAATGCAAAAATCAAAAGGGTTCAAAGACAAATACAACAAATAAAAGACGATTATATAGAAGATGCGATTACGTATGAGGAATATTGCCACTTATCTCGTCAATTTATACATACTGAGCCATTCCTTGAATTGGAAAGAGAGGAAATGATACAAGAAAATAAATGTCTTGCACCAATTGAGCAACGAATAGAAGAAATATCTCAAAGGTTGAAGTTGCAAACGCTGTATGAACACTTCAACGAAGACTTAGTGCGTTATATCGTGGACGAAATAGAACTTGTAACAAATAAGTTGGCAATATGTCGATTGTCGAATGGTAGCGAGTACTATATGTTCTTGGATACTTGGGCCAAGGGAACGAAACGGATAAAGGAAGAATAATGATACATTGGCAGATATTCGAGTCCTATAAGTGGAGCCAAGTGTGATGGTCTATAAGTCTTTTCTTATAGACCATCATTTTTTGCATTTTTAGGGGTATTTTCGCCCCTTTTTAATCAATTTCATAGCAAATCACCAGACCGAGTAACGGAGAACCCGTTGCCCGGTCTTTTTTTATGCCCCAAAAAAGCGTAATTTCACACTTGAAGTCTGTCGGACTATAAGCACCGTCCAGCAGGACTTGAATACCAAAACTGAATTAAAAAATCTTATTTATAGCATCTTGGGGCGTGTATCCCATAGCAAAATACTGGGCGAAAGTTTATTATATATGTAGGCTCGGATAGGAGGCCTATTCGCTCGTGCTGATAAGGCAAATAATGGGCGAAAGGGAGGTGAGAAAATGATACAACGAAGAGACAAAAAGAGGACAGCCTCTGCCAAGCGGATACAAGCGGCATTCTTGGAAGACAACCATATAGATATCGAAGAGATACCGCCAAAGGAAGAGTATGTCAGGGATACAGTAAACAAGCAATTGCGTGTCTGTGCCTATTGCCGAGTAAGCACCGATGAAGAGTCGCAGCAATCGAGCTACGAACTACAAGTCCAACATTACACGGAGTACATCAATAAGCACGACAATTGGACGCTTGTCGGTGTGTATGCCGATGAGGGTATTTCGGGAACATCGGTCAATCATCGCGTGCAGTTTTTGCAGATGATCCAAGATGCGGAAGACGGCAAGATAGATATGATTGTTACAAAATCAATCAGCCGTTTTGCAAGGAATACCCTTGACTGTATTTCCTACGTGCGAAGACTCAAAGCACTCAAACCGCCTGTCGGAGTATTCTTCGAAATGAACGGATACAACACCTTGGACACCATCAGCGAAACTTTCCTTACACTGTTAAGCACGGTAGCGCAAGGTGAGTCCGAGGCAAAGTCGGAAGCCTTGAAATGGTCATATCGTCAGCGGTTTAAGAAGGGAATACCCGTAAACAATATGTGGGCGATAATGGGCTATGACACAGACGAAAACGGCAAGATATTCATAATCGAGAAAGAGGCTGAAATCGTAAGGTTTATGTTCACTGCATACTTGGAAGGCAAAAGCACGGTTGAGATAGCCGAAGCATTGACAATGGCTGAAATACCAACACCAAAAGGCAATGTCAGATGGCAACCGGGAACGGTCGCAGGAATGCTACACAATGAAAAGTATTGCGGTGAAATGCGAATGCAAAAGACGGTCACGGTTGACTTGTTCTCGCATAAATCGGTAAAGAACGAGGGCATAGTTTCCCAATACCGAATGAAGAACTATCATCCGGCAATCGTCTCACGCAAGGTCTACGAGGACGTGCAAGAGCGTTTCCTCGATGGTGGCAATAGGGCTCGCCACACCAAAGAGCCCAAAATAAAGGTTAAGTTCAAACCTATTAAGTCAGGACTTTTGACAGGCTTCGTTCCTATCCCGTCCGCTGTTGAAAAGATAGACATCGAACAACTCAAAGAAATTTCTAAAAAACAAAAATCAAGGAGAAAACAAAAATGTTAAAAGGTTTCAAAGTAATCAGCGTCTATGGCAACACCAGTGAATCGACCGTTACGGTCACCAACAAATACTTCAAATTCAATGCAGACACCGCAGCCGAACTTGGCTATCCAAAGTACATCCAAATGCTTATCGATGCAGACAACAAAAAGTTTGCTATACAGGCAACGGACGAACAGGACGCAAACTCGATTGAATTCAAAGTATCAGAGCCGTCCGAATCGGGCAAAAAGTCGGTCATCAATGTGGCATTCAAAGCCGCGCACGCAACGATTGTGCAGCTTATGCAGTGGGGCGATGGTGCATCGCGCAAGATGAATGGCATCTTCGTTCCCGAAGAAAAGGTTATCATTTATGATCTGACAAAAGCAAACATGGTTTACAACAAGAAAGCGGACTAATCTCCGCGGGGAGTGGTTTTCGAAAAGAGAGCCGCTCCTTTTTTACAAATATAACGAGTGTAGGGAGTGTCGTATGGTTTGTAAAAGCAGGTGCGTTTTTGCATAAGGGGAGAGCGGAAAGGTATCGAAAATGAGTAAAAAGAAACGAATTGTGGGTAAACTTTTGATTTTTTGTAATTTCACACGAAGTTAGGACATACAGACTTGATTTTTTGAGAAATTTATGGTAGAATATAAAAGACAAAACGTATCATATATTGATACGCGGAACTTTTAACGCCGAATAACCTGCAAAAAAAATGCGAAATACAGGCAAAAGGAGTTGACAAGGTATGACATACACAAGGCAATCAAAGACGAGAAAGTCTGCCTATAATTTGAATAAGAGTAACGGAATCTGACCGCACTGCTGCATGGTTTTTTACTATGGGGCGGTGCGATTTTGCTTTTATAAGGAAAAAGAATAACATTTTACAAAGGTTTTAAGTCGCGTAAGCGACACGGAACATATCCCCCACAAAAATTAAAAGGAGATACGATTATGACAAACAACAAGGCGAATAAATCAAAGATATTAGCGCTTATACTCGGTCTTACGATGTGCCTTGCACTTATGCTCGGCATAGTGATGGCAAGCCCGACGAGTACGGTCTATGCGGAAGGAGAAACGCTTACGCCGTATGACAGAATTTACATAAATAGCGAAGCATTAAACAGCGGTTGGTATTTGGACGAGTCTTACACTCAAAAAAAAGGCAACCCTACGTCGGATTACGTTGCCAAATACAAAGACGGCGTTTTGACTCTTAACAATTATCACGGCGGGGAAATAGGTACAAGCGCTCCCGCATCAGGATATTACAAAATTGACCTTATCGGAGAAAATACTATTAACGGTGGGCAACGAGGCGTATTTATCGATACATCAAAAGAAGGACGAGTAACTATTACGTCTAATGCAAACGGAAAATTGACGATAAACGCTTCAAGCGCAAACTCTGTATGGGGAATAGCCTGCGGAGCGTCGAATTCAGTAAAAACCACTGACGTTGTTATTGGAGGCAACGCACAAGTCACAATTAACGCAACGTCTAATGGAGAAAACAAGCAAGTTCATGGTATTCATGCAAGGAACGTAACAATCGAAGACAATGCAAGCGTTAATATTACAGCCAAAAACACAAACAATAGCACCGCAAATCAATGGGTAGCAGGTATTTTTGCAGAAAATAATGTAACTATAAATACAAACGGCAATATCGATATTGACGTTAGCGTGGCGGGTGGCGATAGTGCTTATAGTTATGGTGTTCGAAACGGCAAGACGATGACTAAAGCAGGCAATATGACCATAAAATACAAGAAAGCAGGAAGCAATGGCTGGCCTATTACCGGTGGTGACGTAGATAATACAACTCATGCGGTAAACGAAGATGACGGAAATTGCTTTGCGTCCTATCGCTATGGCACACCGTACTATGTATATGCAGCAAACGGCAAACTTGCAGGTCCGGGCGTACCCGATTATTTGAATAAAGCAGATGGATATTTCCTTGCGGGCGACGAAATCACTTTGAATGCGCCTTCTTTGCAAGTGAGCGAAACGGATACTACAAACATACCGTTTGACAAATGGTTTTCGTTTGCAAGTGACGCAGTTATAACCAACCCAACAAGTCAAACCGGAGCAAAACTTACCGTTCAAGATAAAAATGTTACGGTATGGGCAAATTATAAAGCGTTTACCGAGCAACCTGTTTTTGAAAGAGAAAGCGATACAACAGGAAAAGTCACTTGCTCGATTATTTCGAACAATCAAGAGAACTATCTTGCAATCAAATCGGCAGATGATTTAGACGCATATGTATATAGTTGGTTTAATAACATAACGGGGACTACATATCAAACGACTGTTTATTCCGATACCGCAAAACCTAACGGGCAATACGTCGTTATGGTTAAGTATAATGGGGCTACTATATACAGCGAGCCGTTCACAGCGGACTACACCGAAAAGAAAGCAACCGTAGATAGCGTAACTATTTCCGGTGAGCAAGGCGAACCGATTGCAAACACGGATATTACCGTTACTCTTACGGGATATACGTTTGCGACCGCTCTTTCGGGTGATTGGATAACAAATCTTCCTGCCGGACTTGTTCAGTCTGTTACGAGAATAAGCGACACCGAGGCGAAAATCACCGTCAGCGGTACGCCTACCGCTCTTAGCGACCAAGTTGTAAATATCACAATTCCAAAGGCGAATATCACGGGACTTGCAAGCGATTTGACTGTCGAAAGCAATTCGGACGCAAAATTTAATATCGTTGCTACGCTTACAGAAATTGCCGTTCCGACAGCAAAAACGGGGCTTACTTATACAAATAGTGAGATAACGGGCGTTGATGATGGCGTCGGCTATACGCTAACAGGCAATAAAGGCGTTGACGCAGGTAATTATACCGCAATAGCAAAATTAAAGAGCGGATATAAGTGGAACGACGGCACGATAACCGACAAGGAAATCTCTTGGAGCATAGGTAAGAGAAACCCTATTGTAAGCGATTTTAACTTCTATGAACCGAGCAACCTTACGTATGACGGCAATGCCAAAACCGCAACCGTTAGTTTGATTACTTTCTATGGTGACGAAACAGGCTTTGCCTTCACGGTTAAGTACAAAAAAGGCGGAGTGATTGTTGCAGAGGTAAAAGACGCAGGCGAATATGAAGTGTATATCGACACAACCGCAACGGCGAACTTCAACGCGGCAACCGATATTCA
The DNA here is from genome assembly GCA_905215695.1 of uncultured bacterium. GTDB lineage: Bacteria > Bacillota > Clostridia > Christensenellales > HGM11417 > CAJMQN01. The sequence goes on along the minus strand of CAJMQN010000002.1, from coordinate 57,647 downwards.
CGACGTTTCGTGGAAATTTACAATCGCAAAGGCGGAGCAATCTGCACCGGCTGCTTCGTTGTTCACAACCGTTGCTCCGACTGCAACGACCACAACGGACGGCAAAATAACAGGCATAACCGCCCAAATGGAATACCGCAAAGTAGGCGATTCTGCTTGGACTTCGGGAACAGGTAGTGACGTTACAGGGCTTTCGTCCGGTAGATATCAAATAAGGTTTAAGGAAACGGACAACTACAATGCAGGAGAAGTTGTCGAAGTGCAAGTTCCTGAAAGCGGCGTTTCTTCATACAATCTTACCGTAATAGGCGGAACAGGCGAAGGTGTGTTTATTCAAGGCGCAAGCGTGACTATCACCGCAAACGAGCCTACAATCGGAAAGAAATTTTCGGGTTGGACGATTGAGGGAATAAGCGGTCTTGATACAACTAAAACAAGCCTTACCTTTAATATGCCTGCCGGCAACGTAACGGCAACCGCAAATTACGAAGATATCGAGTACACTATTACCGTAAATGGCGGCACGGCAGATAAATCAAAGGCAAAATGTGGCGAAAGCGTAACCATTACGGCAAACGTCCCTGCAACGGGAAAAGAGTTCGATAAGTGGGTTGTTACGGGAATTACCTTGTCCGACGAGGATTTGGCAAAATCGACGGTTACTTTCGAAATGCCCGCAAGCAACGTGACAATGGAAGCGCATTTCAGAGATATAGAAGAGGCTCCGTCGATTGAAATCAAAGTCGAAGGCGGAACGGGTGCAGGAACTTACACCCAAGGCGAAAGTGCAACAGTAACGGCAGAAGATAAAGAAGGAAAAGTGTTCAAAGGCTGGAAGGACGAAAGCGGTAAAATCGTCAGCACAAACAAGAGTTATACCTTTACCGTGACGGAAGCAACAACCCTTACGGCCGTGTATGAAGATGCCCCCGTGGCAAAGAAAGGACTTTCGGGCGGAGCGATTGCGGGTATCGTAATCGGTTCAGTAGCGGTCGCAGGAATCGGCGGATTTGCAATCTTCTGGTTCGCAGTCAAGAAAAAGACGTTTGCAGATTTAATCGCGGCAATCAAAGCATTGTTCACAAAAAAGAAATAAGATGAAATAAATAAGACAAGGCCATCACTCGATAAAACGGGTGGTGGTCTTTTTTGTTATTAACAAAAATAGTGAGTAACGCTCAAAAATATGGTATCGCTTAACTTGTACACCTTACTCTTTACATTCGTATAGATTTATGCTATAATATGGTTAAGTAAAATGGGAGAGGTATAGGAGTCGGTCGATGAAGCAAGAGAAAGCGTACAAAATAAAACTCATAAAAATCCTTGAGATACTGCGTCAAGATTCGGATGAAGACCATTATATAGAGTCCACGGAAATACTGTCCAAACTCGCCGCTATGGGCATAGAGTGCGACAGGCGAACGCTGTACGGAGATATTGACGTTCTCAATGATTTCGGGTACGAAGTATTGTGCGAGAAGAACCCCGGCAAGCCGAATAAGTATTGCGTGGTGGACCGCAGCTTTGACGTCCCGGAACTTCGCATTCTTATGGATGCGGTGCAGGCATCGAGTTTTATTACACCGAGCAAAACCGAAGTCCTATTGGATAAAATAGCCGACCTTGGCGGTAGCCACCGTGCGGAACTCTTGCGGAGCAATATCGTAAAATTCAATACTACAAAGAGCGCGAACGAAAGCATCTTCTATTCGATAAGCGAAATCAACTTGGCGATAGAGAACAACAAGAAAGTTTCGTTTGAATACTTCGACTTCAACTCAAAGCATGAGCGGGTATATAGGCGAAACGGGAAGAGATACTTCGTCAACCCGCTTGCCACGATTTATGACGATGACAACTACTACCTGATATGCTACTACGGAAGATTTGAGGGCGTGGTGCATTATCGCATAGACCGTATGGATCGCGTCGAAATGGTCGTTAATCAACCTATAGACGTATATAAAGGCGAGCCGATTGATTTGAAAAGGCACAAAAAAACTTTGTTTGGAATGTTTCAAGGCGAAGAACAGTTGGTAGAGTTCCAAGCCGATGCAAGCATTTTAGATCCGATATTTGATATCTTCGGAGATAAGGTGGAAATCACCCCGGACGAGAACGGCAAACTGCGTTTCAAAGCGGCGGTGCAGTTGAGTCCTACATTCTACGGGTGGTGTTTATCGTTCGGGGATAAACTCCAAGTGGTCGGACCGAACGAAGTGGTAGAGAAAGTAGTCGAGTATATTCACTCGCTTACCATTGGATACAAACAGTTAAAAGGGAAGGAAAACGCTGATTAATTATAAAAATCTCGTTAATTGTCGCAATTTGCCGTTGACACAGATGCTATAAAATGCTATAATATATTATAACATCTGACTGGAGGTTTGTTTATGGAGTTTAAGGACAAACTGATTGCGGCTCGTGCCAAATTGAATTTGAGCCAAGAGGCTATGGCAAGAGCATTAGACGTATCTTTTGCAACAATAAATAGATGGGAGAGAGGTAAGACTAACCCCACGAAAAAAGCCGAACTGCGTTTTAATGAGTTTTGCATTAACAACGGAATAAAAGTCGAATAAAGGCATTGCGGAACAATTGGAGAATACTATGGAAAAGCGCAAAAGAAAACTAAAAGTTTTTGAAGCATTTGCCGGGATAGGCGCACAAGCGTCAGCATTAAAACGATTGAATATTGAATACGAGATAGTTGGTATTAGTGATTGGTTTATTGACGCAATAAAGTGTTATGCAGCAATACACTGTAAGGATCGTCAGGTTGAGGTGCCAGAAGACAAAGCAAAACTCTTGGAATACTTGTCAAAGTTTACATTTAGTGCTGATTCAGTCAGACCGACAGATCTTCGTAGGTTATCGGAAGATGACTTGAGAGATTTATATAGGGCTAATAAACAATCAAACAACTATGGGTCAATCAGTGAAATAGATCCTGCGGAAATGCCCGAAACGGATTTATTAGTATATAGTTTTCCGTGCCAAGATTTATCCACGGGTGGCTTGGGCAAAGGAATGAAAAAAGGATCCGGAACACGATCGGGGTTGTTGTGGGAAATAGAACGTATTCTATTAGGACTGAAATCACTTAATAGGTTGCCAGAATACTTATTACTGGAGAATGTAAAAACAATAAAAGCGTCCTCGAATATAGAAGACCTAAATCAATGGCTTGAATTCCTTTCGTCAATTGGCTATAGCAGTGACGAATGTATGATACTGAATTCGTTGGACTTCGGCGTTCCCCAAGATAGAGAAAGAGCATTTATTGTAAGTCATCTTGGAGAGCCATTGTCGATAGAACATCGAGTTAGGGAACTTCAGCGCCCAAGAGAGTTCCATATAAGAGATTTTATTAAGGACGATTACGAATCCAATCATATGTACAGGGCAGAAGCTGATATGGCACAGCTCAACAAAACGCCATCCCGCGATGAAATGTGGCGTATCAACGGGAAAGAGATTAACGATGACACGATTATTCGAACAATAACCTGCAATATGGATCGGACACATACAGCGGCATTGTTTAAGTATAAAGGAATAAAGGGAGATACATATCGAAGATTGACCCTGCGAGAGGCATTCTTGCTAATGGGATTTACAGAGGACGAGTATTCATCGGCGGCAGGACTTGCATTCAGTTATAGAAAACTAAACAAACTGATAGGAAATTCTATCGTAGTCAATGTGTTGCAAGCCATCTTCCAAGCGATGTTTGAGAATAAGTATGCAAAGGAGACGGATAATCTGTGATCATTAGACTTCCGATTGATACAAAATCTCTATATCTCAACATTAAGAACGATAACGAAACGGGACATACGGCAACCGTCGCAACCCCATTAAAGCAGGGAGCCTCTGTGCGGGAAGAGTTATCGCACATTTGGGAATTGCCAGAAAATATTCACCAGAATAGTCGAGAAGGCATTATTGGTCAATTGTTATCAAAGTCAAGAGCGTTGGCACGAATAACAAACGTGTTCGTGTTTGATAAGATTGCTGTGAATGGAAGCCTTTTAAGTGGAGTCCCGTCATTCTGTATATACATACGAGAGGAAACAGACCCTAATAACTGTCACTATGGACGCTTGAAAGTGCATTATCCGATGAGTTTGCATTATAACGATAGTGAGGTAGAAATAGACAACAAATTGGTCTTAAAGGCAGTATCTGCGGAGTTGCACGATTATGCGTTCATTGTAGAGGCATTCGAATACGATGACGAAAATGGTGTGTTTAATTTCGATGCAACCATTGTGGGAGAAAATGGCATTCCTTATTCCAAGGTCTTTATCAATAGGCGTGGTGTCGGGAATAAGTTTTCCACAGTGTTTAATGAAGATGCTGATTCTTACGATTCGGAAATCATAGCTCTCCGTGAAAAACGCGGATATGACAGTGTTGGTCCAGAAAACTTTTGCGAAGTAATGCAGTTCGATAGAGAAAAAGCAATTACTATCGTGAGAGAACAGCTCGACGCCAGAGGAGCAAAGAACATAAGAATATTGGCTGACGAATACCCTTATGCATTGTATGATATACAATATACATTCGATGGGGAAAAGCGCTATGTGATAGTGCGTCACACTGCGACAAAGCAAGTTTATTTCAATTTGCAAACCAACAAAATTGCTTTTTGTAATGATTTTTCCAAAATTGCAAAGGTGATGTTGGTTACCGACATAGAGGGGATACCCAAAATATATTCATTTTCAATTAGCGAATTGAATCAAATGTCGAAGATCATCAATTCGATAGGGTATAGAAAATCGGAGGATTAACAAATGAGTGAGTCTGTAGAAAGACAATTTCCAGCTAAAACGCTGCTGTTAGGTTTAAGGGCAATCGGATATAGTTTTTCGACTGCGGTTGCTGACATTATTGATAATAGTATATCGGCAGAGGCTACTGAAATTAAAATCTATTCAGACCCACTGGCGGATATTCCGTATTTCTGCATTTTAGATAATGGCTATGGCATGACTACAAAGGAATTGGACAATGCTATGCTGTTTGGTTCAAACCGAGAAGACAAAGAAGAGTGTGAACTCGAACTCGGAAGATTTGGTCTTGGACTAAAATCGGCATCATTATCGCAATGCCGAAAGTTCATTGTTGCGAGTAAAAAATATGGCAAAATTCGCGCAATGGCATTTGATTTGGATTTAATTGATGACAAATTATGGCTATTGCAGTTAGACCAAGATGAAATAGATTCATTACCCCACATAAATGATTTACGAAACTATGAAACGGGTACATTGGTCATATGGGAGAAATTTGATAAAATAGAAGGGCTCGCAAAGAACTTCGAAGAGAGTTTCCGAGAAGCGGTTGCAGAGTCAAAAAAGCATGTGGAATTCGTTTTTCATCGTTTCTATAACCAAATTAAGATTTATTATAATGAAAAAAGGATAGAGCGTCGTGACCCATTCTTAACAGATTCACTCGGAAGACAGCAAACTGGGCGAACATCCAATATAACCGTGGATGGTTCAACAATTACTATTATCCCGTATACCTTACCATTTGCGAATACTCTAACAACAGAGGAAAAAGCATTGTTGGGAAATCCAAAGAGTATTTTTGACGAGCAAGGCTTTTACTTATACAGAAATAAAAGACTGATATCTTGGGGTAGTTGGATGCGAATGGGAATTCGTAGCGAATTGAACAAATTGGCGCGAATACAGGTTGACATACCTTCTACACTGGACTCGGTTTGGATGTTGGACGTGAAGAAGTCTTCCGCAAAAATACCCGATAAAATCAGAGATAGAATCCGTATAGCAGTTGAGGACTCAATCGTTCGTAGCAAGCGAACGGTTAAAAACCCCGGATTGAAAGAGGCAACTATTGAACATAAGATCTGGGAAAAAATCAATGAACATGACGGGAATGTAAGATATGTAATCAATCGGGACAACCCTTTTATACAAGCGTTGTCAAGCGTAATCGGGACAGAGGAAAACGAGCTATTAGAAGTTCTATTGTCTCAGATTGAAGCGTGCATACCGAAATATCGCATTCAGAACGATGTAATAGATTCCCTAAATATCGTAAACAGTATGGACGATGCTGAAAATGATGTTTTAGTAGAACAAGTATTAAAATGTGTCGGCTTTTTCCCAAAAGAACAACAGGCCAATAAGTTAATGGAATTATTGGGCTTGGAAGCGTATAAGACTATTGCGGATAAAAAGGCGGAATTGTTAAAGAGGTTGCAAGAGAATGGATAAAGACATCTTATTAAAAAATGCCTATGATATCTTAAAGATAATGTTAGGAACGGCATCTCATACTCACACCGAAATAGTCGCAACGGCAGATAGAGTGCTTGCGACGCTTGGCGTTACCGATGTGTCTATTCGTGACGAAATAGTAATACGGTATGAAGAAAATCATCCGCTTATTAAGGTTAGTGAGCCTGATGTACTCGTAAATGACGAAAATGACGGGAAGTGGTTCGAACGCAAGCAAGAACTCATTAAGTACAGTTTGAAAGATGGTTTTTTCGAACGATATAAAAGATACTTAAGGCGCGAGGACTTCGATGAGTCGGTTATACATCGAATGGAACTTGATTGTGCAAGAACATTGAAACAATGTGCCAACCCGGAAATGACTATGAACGTAAGTGAAAGAAAAAAACGGGGGTTGGTAGTCGGCGATGTACAATCGGGAAAAACGGCCAACTATCTTGGCTTGATTAACCTTGCTTGCGATTATGGTTATAAGATTATTGTTCTATTGGCTGGAATGACGGATTCATTGCGCCAACAGACACAGAGCCGTGTTGATTCTGGCTTTATTGGAGCAATTAGCGACACAATAGGTGGCGGGGCGGAGATTACATATGTAGGTGTAAGTGCGGATGATCAGGTGCAGCATCACTATGCTGTGCCTTTGACGAACAATGAAAATGATTTTGTTAAGTTTGTCAAAAAGAACTTAAACGCTACGAGCGGAGACTTTAATAAGCCAATAGTGCTTGTCGTAAAGAAAAATGGCTCCGTCTTAAAACAAGTCGTAGAGTGGCTCAAGCCGGGGCAACACAACATTAGTTGTGACAACATCTTAATCGTTGACGATGAGGCGGACAATGCTTCTATTAACACAAAAAAGCCCGAAGAGTATTCAGCATCGGTAATTAACGGACACATAAGAAACCTTTTTAACAACTTCCCGATAGCGACATACGTCGGCTATACGGCTACGCCTTTTGCTAATATTTTTATTAACCCGGAAGACGATGAGTTTTTTAAGGATTTATTCCCATCGGATTTTATAGTATTACTTAACCCGCCCTCGAACTATTTCGGAGCGACGAAGGTATTTGCTTATAATGGCGAATCCAATTCCCGTTATATTCGTGAGCTGGATGAGTCCGAGCCAAACTTCTTGCCCGTAAAGCATAAGGTCGGTATAAATCGTTTTGACGCTATGCCGCAGAGTATGAAAGAGGCTGTTCTTTGCTTCTTGATAAATAACGTTATTCGGACAATTAGAGGGGCGGGGCAGAAACATCGTTCAATGATGATAAACATATCTGTACTGAACGACTTCCATGACCAAATTCACAGGGTTGTGAGTACCTATGTTAATCACCTAAAAGACATTATTGAACAGGACGATTATAAGCCGACCTCCGACTTTATAAGGAATCAAGATATGGCGATGCTGTATGGTCTGTATATGGGCGATAAGCATTATATAAAGGATCAACCCGATTATTACGCCGATATTCGTGAGACCATTAGTTGGGAGCAAATAAAAAAAGGACTTTATAACGAAATAAAGCAGTTCAATGTTGTAATCATCAATAACCGTCAGAAAAAGGGCGAGCGATTTAGTTATGACAATTATAAGGAAGTCGGAGCAAGAGTAATTGCCATCGGTGGATATGTATTGTCGAGAGGCTTGACGCTTGAAGGCTTGATGATTAGTTATTTTAGTCGGAATTCGTCTGCATACGACTCATTGCTCCAAATGTGTAGGTGGTTTGGATACAGACCCCGTTACGAGGATTTGTGCCGAGTTTATATGTCACCCATAAATATTATGAACTTTAGAGCCGTAGTCGACGCAGTTGAAGACTTAAAAGACCAGTTTAGGGAAATGGCATTACGGAAAAGCAAACCATCCGAATTCGGTTTGATGATTAAAGAATCGCCAGATACATTAAACACGTCGCTTTTGATAACAAGCCGAAACAAGATGTATAATTCGGATGAAATAATTCGAATATTGAACTATGGCGGAACTTATGCAGATACATCAAAGTTGTACCCGACTTACTCTAAAAACGAGAAAAACATAAACACGGTCAATGCATTTTTCTCGGAGTTGACCAAGGCAGGGTTCGTTTGGGAAGATGTTCCAATCATCGATGGTAGGTCGTCCCGACATATGATTCGGGATATAGATCAGTTGCATGTGGCAAGGTTTATACGAAGACTCCAAGTCCCATATGAAAACGTTAAATTTGATGTGGATAACTTGGCCGACTATATTGAAAAAAGTCAAGCCTTTCCATTGTGGGATTTAGTTATTGCATCAGGTTCTTCTAATAGTGTAAATACATTTGAAGGAGTGCGTTTAGTGACGCGTTCCTTCCGCCGAAGAGAGGGAACTCAAGAACTTTTACGAATTGGCGATAATAACAACCGATTGATAGATCCTAATATTTTTAACAGTGGTTTGACCAGAGAACAAATGGACATAGCAAGGGCAAACGAAAGACGGAGAGAAAACGAAACTGGTAAGCCATCATCGGGGCTAACGGTAACTGATTATTTGTCAATAGAGGATAGAAAACCATTATTGGTTATATATCCAATCGAGTTACAACCGCCAACCAATGCCAATGCTGATGAGATAGCAGCTGTTAAAAACTTGTCATCTTTGCCGTGTGTATTGGGCTTTGCTGTTGGATTCCCTAAAAAGGAAACAGGCGAAAGGCTAAAATATCGAGCAAACAAAGTAAAACTAAATGCCATAAAGAAGGAAAGAGAGGAGCCTGAAGAGGATTCGGAGTATGATAGCATTTGACGTAGCACCATTGTTCGAGAATATTACAGGAAGTAACTGTAATCTAATTAGAGCCAAAACGGATGATTCAGCCATAGGTGTTTTTTATGGAAAAAACAGTGATGGCAATTATCGCCTTGCGTTTTTATCTAAATCGCAGCCACCGCTGATTGATTCTACAAATTCTTTGAAGGTTGTGCAGTGGTCGGAAAATACGAATTTGTTTTGGACATGCGTTGATTTGATTGATGAGCGCGCAAGAACTGTTTACTACATATTGGGAAACGACCTCATTGCAGCAGCTTTATCCAAAACCAATGATGCCGATGCTATGATTGCCGTGAAAAACAGATTCTACTCTTGGCGAAAAATGTTCCAGCGGGCGTCAACTCTTATGACGGAAGAAGCATATAAAGGGTTGTTCGGCGAGTTGTTTGTTTTGAACCATATAATGATTCCGCAATTTGGAGTTGAAAAGGCTATTAGGGGTTGGGGCGGACCAGACAAAACGGCAAAAGACTTTTCGATTAACGATACTTGGTGGGAAGTAAAAACAGTATCGGTTAAGTCATCAACGATAACAATTACTTCGCTTGCACAGTTGGAATCGAATGTCGATGGACATTTGGTTACCGTAAAGGTGGAGAAGATGTCAGATGCTTATGATGATGGCGAGTGTATGGTGTCGGAATTGATGGACAGTATAGTTTCGCAGATAAAGGAAGATGAACTGCGGGAAGTCTTTTTGACCAAGTTAGTAGCCTATGGCTATAGCATCAACAACGAGGGGGACAATTATCGATATAGTGTTGATGCCGTTGCTCGGTATGCGGTCGGCAATGGATTCCCTCGATTGACACATAAGGAAGTCCCGTTTTCGGAGATAACCAATATCTCATACGAACTTTCATTGCCAGCAATAGAACAGTATAAGGAGAACTGATGATGAACATAGAGGAATTCAGAGAAAGTTATATTAACGATGACATCAATGCGGAAGCCATCAATACACAAAGGTATCCGATCGAAGTCTTTATTGATAGTGCAGCGGATATATTAAAGAACGACTATTCTTTAATTACGGACATTTCGCAGTGTTTTTACGAATTTACGAAAGGAAATCGTGCGTATAAAAATATGCGCATAGATGCTGCATATTTGGACTTGCCTGCGAATACATTGAACTTATTGATTGCGGATTTCAACGATGGGGAAGTAAAGAATATAACCAATGAATTCCTTAATTCAAAGACACAATTGCTCCTTAATTACTTTGAAAACTGTTTGAAAGGTTTTTTTGTAAATGGAGAACAAGCAAACCCGGCGGTACAGTTGGCGCGCGATATTAGGGCTAATATAGGATACATATACAAAATACATCTATTTGTGGTTAGTACGGACAAGTTGAGTAAAGCCGTAAAGACACTCGATTTGCCTGATTATACCTTTGGACTTCAAACATTCAAAGTCGCTTTGGATGTGCTTGATATTGAAGGTATATATAGATCGAAACTTGCAGGCTTTACAAAAGAAGATGTTATAATAAAATGTTCCGACTTTGGGATAGAGGGCATTCCATGCATAAAAGCCGAAATAGAAACAGACCAGTATGAGTCATATTTGGCAATCGTCCCCGGTCAGTTTCTTGCGGACATATACAAAAAGCATAATGCCTCGCTCTTGGAAGCCAATGTTCGTTCGTTCTTAAAATTCAATGGCGGAGTCAATAAAGGCATACGCGGAACAATCCTAAACGAAAAATCAAGGTTCTTTACATACAACAATGGAATTTCGACAACGGCAAAGAGCATTGAATTGGAAAACAATCCCGTTCATGGGTTGATGATTACTTCATTTACCGATCTGCAAATAATCAATGGTGGTCAAACGACAGCAACTCTTGCCGCAACGAATATTAAGAATGGGGCGGATTTGTCTGGGATTTTCGTTCAAATGAAGCTCACGGTATTAAAAAATGATGACCCAGAACTGATACGAAATATTGCGACCTACGCAAATAGCCAAAACAAAGTTAAAACAGCGGATCTTAACTCAAGCCATCCTTTCTATGTCCGAATGGAAGATTTTTCAAGAAAACTCTATGCTCCATTGGAAAGTGGACAATTGGTACAACAACTGTGGTTCTTTGAGAGAGCCCGTGGTCAGTACGAACAACCAATGATGCAAATGACCAAGAAACAAAAGGATGATTACAAACTGGTAAGACCAAAGGATAAGAAGTTTACGCTTACCGATTTGTCGAAATATATGAATGCCGCAGCAATGTTGCCTTATTATGTTTCGTGGGGCGGAGAGGTAAATGCCGCGCACTTCCACAACAACATGGTAAAACAGTGGAATAAGGACAATACGGTGTTTAACGAACTCTTTTATAAAGAGTTAATTGGAAAGAAAATAATGTTTGCTTATATAGAGCATGTGATTTCTGACCAACAATGGTATCAAGAGCGCCGAGCATATAGACCCCAAATCGTTGCTTATACATTCTCAAAACTCGTTTATGAAGCACAACGCGCCAAAAAGAGAATCAATTATAGGCAAATTTGGGACAATCAGAAAGTTTCCGATATTTTTGAAACCGATGTTGCCAGAATCGGGAAACTGGTATTCGATTCGATATATGACGAAAATCGGTCGACAGCCAACATTGAAACCTATTGCAAGAAGGAAGAGTGTTGGCAGGTAATAATGAAGCAAGAATATCAACTCACGGATGATCTTACCGAGTATTTGGTAACAAGTGCCGAACTTGACGCCGAAAACGCAAGAGCGAAGAAAGAACAAAGATTTGATAATGGTATAAGTGACGAAGTATATATCTTCAACCAAGGAAGTGCCTATTGGGAATCCTTAATTGCCCGCGGAAAAGCACAAGAGGTTTTGGTTTATAGCGAGGAAAAAACACTACAAGCCGCTGTAAACTATTGTAATGGAATCTACGCACAACTTTCCAAATTCCAAGTAAAAGAAATACTTCGGATAGTAGACAAGTTGAAGGAAAACATGATTGTGTAAACGGGAAGACGATTGAAATAGAAAAACGCGCTGTTTGGGGAAATCCCAGATAGCGCGTTCTTTCTTTATTTGCGGTCAACCTTGATGATGTCGACTTGCTTGCCTTTGGCTTTCGCGTACTGAATTGTGTGCCAAGTCCCGCCAGATTGCTCACCATTCCAAATGGCAAGCACCAAGTCGGAGTGGTCTACCATATAATCGTTCCGCACGAGCATACAGGCACGGAAGTAGTGGTCATTGACCATTGTGACCTTGTCCGCTTTTTTGAGTATTTCTTTATAGCGAGCGGTTTCGGTGGGAGACCATTTCAAGGTCTGATTCGGACAGGGGATAGCGCATTCCAACTTGACGTCAAGGTCGTAATGCTCCCTAAATTGAATGACAGTTTCGGCAAAGTCCATATCGACGCCGAGAGCCATACCAGTAATAAAATGGTCATAGCCATTTTCAAGATAATCAGCAATAGTGCAAGCAAGGGACTCGATATACTCATCGTAATCGGGTCCTTCTTTTTTATAACCCCAAGGCAACTTTGCGGGCCGATGCCCGGTAACGCACACAGTCTTCATAATTCGCTCCTCTCATAAACGATTATACCAAAATACTGGGCGAAAATCAAGTAATACTAAACTTACGCACAGTATTTTCAAAAAGAAAAAGTTTATACTAAATGCATAGCCAAAGTTTAGTAAAAGGAGGAGCAGTCATGACAATAGCAGAAGCCCTGTCAGCGAGATTGACGGAACTGATGGAAGAAAAGCATTTGACCGCATACCGCCTTTCAATGCTTACGGGCGTGAATCAAACAACGATAGGGGATATCAAACACAAACGCAATGTGGCGGTAAATGTCCGCGTTCTTTTTGAGTTATGCCAAGGGTTAGGCATTGAAATCGTGGAGTTCTTCAATAGTCCGCTATTTGCGACCGAAAACATCATAGATTAAGTAAATAATGACAAATATTTTAGTGGGGTGTGCATGTTCTTGCACACCCCTGTTTTTATACCTTTCAGGCTCTTGACAGTGAAAGTGAAAGTGGATATAATAGAGGTATCAAAAACGGACGGAGCGTCCGTTATTGAAAAAGTGAGGGCCATCACGAATGCAAACGAAGAAACAAGACTTGACGAACAAAATCAAACACTTTATTGAAGAGTATTACGGTCAGTACGGGACAAGCCCGTCCATCCGGTGTATAGCGGAGAACGTTGGCTGCAGCAAGAGCAACGTAACGATATACATCGACTATCTAAAAGAGCAAGGACTCTTGGAATTCACGGATAACGGATACCAAACGGACGTAACAAGAGCTACCGAAATATCGGTGGTGGCAGTGCCGAAGCTTGGATATGTTCCTTGTGGTCCGCTTGCAGAAGAGTATGAGTGCATAGACGGATATGTCAGACTCCCGGCATCGTTTGTTGGAAACGCAAAAAAGTGTTTCTTGCTCACGGCTTGCGGGAACTCAATGATTGACGTCGGCATCAATGACGGAGACCTTGTGCTTGTTAAACAGCAGGAGAGTGCAGAGTACAACGACATCGTAGTTGCACTTGTGGACAACGAAGTAACGCTGAAACGCTATCGCCCAGACCCGGCAAACAGAAGAATTATTTTGCACCCGGAGAACAAACGGATGAAGGACATCATCGTAGACGAGTGCATGATACAAGGTGTTGCTATTAAGGTAATCAAGGACTTGTAATTCTATGAAAGAGCGCACCTACTTCTGCATCGACATGAAGTCGTTTTTTGCATCGGTTGAGTGTGCGGAGAGAGGTTTAAACCCTTTCGAAACCAATCTCATTGTCGCAGACGAAAGCCGAGGTAACGGAACGATATGTCTGGCTATAACACCGAAAATGAAGTCTTTGGGTGTCCGAAACAGGTGTAGACGGTACGAGATACCGAAGGGCATTCAGTACATAACGGCGATGCCACGTATGCAAAAATACATCGACTACGCAGCCGAGATATACGGAATTTATCTGCAATACATTGATAAGCAAGACATTCACGTGTACTCGATTGACGAGTCGTTTATTGACGCGACTGACTACCTGCCGATGTACCACAAAACACCCAAAGAGTTCGCCAAGATGCTGATAGACGAGATAGCGGAGAAACTGCATATCCCGGCAACGGCGGGGATAGGAACAAACCTATATCTTGCCAAAATCGCTCTTGACATCACGGCAAAGAAAGTCCCTGACCATATGGGATACCTGAACGAAGAACTCTTCCGAGAAACGCTGTGGCATCACAGACCGCTGACCGACTTTTGGGGAATTTCCACGGGAACGGTCCGTAGACTTGAACGGCGCGGAATTGTGGATATGGCGGGAATCGCAAACTATCCCTCGGAGATACTCTATAAGGATTTCGGAATCAATGCCGAACTGCTTATAGATCATTCATGGGGGAGAGAGTCCTGCCTAATGTCCGACATCAAGAATTACAAAAGCAAGAGCAAGTCGGTCTCGTCATCGCAGGTGCTGTTCTCTGACTACACTTTCGACAAGGCGAAGATTGTCGTTGAAGAGATGGTGCGGAGCGGTTGTTTGGAACTGATGCGGCGAAAGGTAATCGCAAGCCACATCACGGTCACCATCGGATACTCCAAGGACTGTCACGCACCGACAGGTGGAAGAGTGAAGATCGGAGCATCCACGAATCTCCCGAAAAAGATAATGCCGAGCGCAATGCGAGTGTTCGAACAAACAACGGACAGAAACTCGTTGATACGCAGGGTAAGTATCGGCTTTGACGGGATATGCGATGAAGGGTGTGAAGGTTATGACCTTTTTACTGACTGGGAAGAAGTCGAACGACAAAAGCGACTTGCCAGAGCAACCCTTGAACTGCAGTCGAAGTTCGGGAAAAATGCCTTACTAATGGCATCGGACTTGCAAGAGGGTGCAACTCTTATTATGCGAAATAAACTCATCGGAGGACATAACAGCGGCAATGATGAATAGACAAGACAGAGCCAAGCAGTTTGCTCCGTTCGATGCGTTAAATGGACTGCGAGAAGCTCTTGCGAAAAAGGAATACGACCTCGGCAAGGTAGAGCGTGGAGACCACTCCGAAGAACTGGATAGCGAAATATCGGAAAAATTGTCGAAAGTTCAAAGAGGGGACAGAATCTCACTCACTTGCTACGAAGACGGTTACTATGTAAAGGTCATAGGAGCCGTAAAGGAAATCAATACGATTTTTAAGTACATAGTCATAGGGAACGGCAAGGTGTACTTTGACGATATCTATGGCATAGATAGGGACTTGGTGTAGCCAAGCCGGGAGGAGCAAAAATGCAAACAGAGAAGTACTGCGGAATATGCGGTCAAAAGTTAAATATAGAGTTTGAATACAGAAAGACAGCCAAAACCACCTGTCCGAGGTGTGAGTCCGAGAGCGAGTGGAAGTTCTATAAGAACGGAAACTTTACGGAACTCATCCACGTCAGCGATAAAGGTTTGGCAATCCAAGCGCAAATGGAGCGTGAAGAGAATGCTGTATGATGCAAAATGTCCCGTATGCGGGAAACTAAACAAAGATATGTACCTCGAAGAAACCGAGGGACGATTCGTCTGCGACAAATGCGGAAGTGAAATAGAGATTCCGCATTTCAAAAAGCCGAAACGGATACCGATATACGATAGCCGAACGCTTGTCGCACTCATAAACAATCATTGATCTTGGCAAATCCGCCCCGTTTTGCCGAGTGAGATAATAACAGAAGATACAACGGCTTTTCTACTTCTGTGTAGGAAGTCCCAACCGCACAAAAGCAGTAGAAAAAATACGAAACCGAGGTATCACAGGGAGAAAGGAGGCAATCTAACAACTATGCACTTCAAAGATGGCGATGTCCCTATAAAATGGGTGTGCCTGAACTGCCGCAATATCATTGTCGGCTTTCAAGGCGAAGACGGTCTTACGCGAATAAAGTGTCCGCATTGCGGCACGGTAACTGTATCAAAGCCAATCAGCAGGCGTCACGTCCAAGTAGATGTGTTTGCGCCACAAGGGCAAGAACTGTTACGCTCTAACTAAATAAACTTGCGAAAGGAACTTGGTCGGTCTGCAATAGGGACACTGTAAAACCAAGACATCCAATCAGCATTAAAGCGGTAGGTTAAACCAGTATTGAGAGGCCACCGATTAACGAAATCCGAATAGGAGAGTAGTTAGTCGGTGGCCTTTTTATTTTCCCCAAGATAAATTCAAAAAAATTGAAATTTTATTTTCAAACCGTAGAAAACCCCAACGGTTTGACCTTTAGAATACAGCCATCAAGAGCAAAGGAGGTGAGATAAGTGAAAGCGAATGAACGACGCATGGCAATATTAGAAGCCTTATGCGAGAGAAGACGCGAACAAGTGGCAAACTTGGCATTCGAGTTCGGCGTGACGGAATGGACGATTCGCCAAGACATTCTGACGCTTTCCTTATCTTACCCGGTCTACACGGTGCAAGGACATGGTGGTGGCGTTTACATAGCCGATGGATACCGACTGGGGAAAAAGTATTTCTCCCAAAAACAATCCGAGTTTCTTGAAAGAATCGCAGAAGGGCTCACGGGAGAAGACTTGGAAATGATGAAAGGCATTCTCAAGACATTCAAAGAGCCGAAGAGAGGTAATAAGTGAAAGTAAATACAAAGAAATTCATCCGAATGGTAAAGGACGAATGCGGAAGTCTGTCGCTGTTCTGTATCGAGTTTGAAATCAGTAGGGCGGAACTTGCGGCAATACTGCTCGGCGGTCTTCCGTTCAGTTACGAACAGAGCGAACGAATGATGAACGCATTCGGCGCAGAGAAGATGGTCAAGGTTATCGACTGGGAGGGAATGAATGTACGCTGTCCGATCTAACGAAACCATACGCATCTACGATTCATTCGCATATCGAGGTAGCATCAAGGATATGCAGGACAGGTTCTACGATGCGGACGATAAGTGTTGGGTAGTTCCGCTCACGAAAGAAAATGTAGCAACGCTCGGACTGCTCGGAGCAACGCTTGACGAAGAATTACAGGCTTTGACGGCAGATAGCACGGACACCAAAGGAAATGCCGAACCGACCATAAAACCGCCGATTAAGGGCAGTCTTTACAGCCACCAAGTAAAGGCATATAACTTCGCGCTAAAACAGTTCGATACTGGCAAAGCGGTAGCGTTCCTAATGGATATGGGGACGGGCAAGACAATCACGACTATTGCGCTAATAGGGGCGTTAAACAGTCAAAAGCGTGTCGGTAAAGTGCTTGTTGTGTCACCGAAGTCCATAGTCGGTGTGTGGGAAGAAGAGTTTCAAAAGTTTGCGGATTATCGGTATGCGCTGACGATTTTGGACGGCTCAATAGCCAAGAAAAAAGCAGCGTTCGGATATATGAACGGCTCGGCATTGCAGGTCATAGTCGTGAACTACGAATCGGCTTGGAGACTTGAAACGGAGATAGGAAAGTGGAATCCCGACATGATCGTGTGCGATGAATCGTCCAAGATTAAGAACCCGGCAACGGCGCAGTCCAAGGCACTACATAAACTCGGCAAGAAGACAAAATTCAACGTCATACTCACGGGAACTCCCGTCACGAACAATCCGTTGGACTTCTTTTCGCAGTATAAGTTCTTGGACGAAGAGATACTCGGACCATCCTACTACTTGTTTCGCAATCGCTATGCCGTGATGGGCGGTTACCAGAACCACCAAATCGTAGGGTACAATCATCTCCCAGAACTTGTGGAAAAGGTGCATAAGATAGCGTTCCGAATCAAGATACAGGATGCGGTCGACTTACCGCCATTCATAGACGAAGTGCGGACGATAAAACTCGAACCGAAAGCCGAGGCGGTGTATCGGATGATAGAAGAGGACTGCTACGCTCAACTCTCCGCCGATACGGAAGTGACAGCAAGGAACATTCTGACGCAGCTTTTAAGACTGTCGCAATGCACTGGTGGGTTTATCCGTGACGATGCAACCGCCAAGCCGCAGACAGTAAGTACGGCAAAGATAGAGGCTCTCGAAGACATCATCGACAGTTGCGTGGAAGAAGACAAAAAGGTGGTCGTGTTCGCAAGATTCGTCCCGGAAATCGAAGCCATAAAAGCAATGCTCGAAAAGAAAAAGTTGGGCTATAGGTTGATTTACGGCGCAACGAAGGACAGAGCGGAGCAAGTGAAAGACTTCCAAGAGAACCCGGATGTAAAAGTGTTCGTAGGGCAACTGCAAACCACGGGAATGGGACTGACGCTGACGGCGGCAAGCGTGGCGGTGTTCTATTCGTTGGACTTCTCCTATGCGAACTATGAGCAGAGCCGAGCAAGAATTCACCGAATTGGGCAGAAAGAGAAGTGTCTATACATTCATCTCGTGGCGAAGAACACGGTAGACGAAAAGATAATGAACGCATTAAAGCACAAAGGCGATATTGCGAAACTGATGGTAGATAACTGGAGGACGTTACTGCATGGGAAAGTTTAAGGATTTGACGGGAAGACAGTTCGGAAGGCTTACGGCAACAGAACCATTGCCACCGCACGGGAAGAACACGGCTTTGATGTGGGCGTGCAAGTGCGAGTGTGGCGGAACGGCGATAGTACGGGGAACGGACCTTGTCAACGGACACACGATGTCGTGCGGATGTTACCGAAAGATGCAAAAGGCGATGCCGAACGGAGAATTGCGACTGCATCGAATATGGGCGAATATGAAACAGCGATGCGCTAATCCGAAGAGCAAAGACTTCAAGTATTACGGCGCAAAGGGCGTGTGCGTGTGTGCCGAGTGGGAAGACTTTGAGACGTTCTTCTACTGGGCAATGTCGCACGGATACAAAGATGGTCTGACGATAGAGCGTATCGACAACGGCGGAGATTATTGCCCGAAAAACTGCAAATGGATACCTAAACACAGGCAGAACAGCAATACGAGCCGAACGAAACGATATGTGATGTACGGGAAAGTGTTCACGCTTGCGGAAATTTGCAGGATATACGGGGTATCTCGTAGCACGGTCGCGTCTCGATTGAAGAAAGGGATTCCGCTTGAAAAAGCAATCAAACAAAACAGGAGGTATCAGATGAATACGAAACTACTGGAACTGTCCGACAGACTCAAGGAACTGCGGATGCAAAAGAGCGACCTTGAACGTGAGGTCAAAGGCATCAACGAAGAGATTGACGGTGTAACAACCGAAATGATCGACTTGATGACCACGGAAGAGTTGACTTCGTTCAATCGTAACGGAACGACGTTCTCGCTCGTCACGCAAGAGTACCCGGCACCAGAACCCGAAAGGAAAGGCGAACTATGGGAAGTCATGAAGAAAAATGGCTTCGAAGATTTGTTCACTATCAATAGTCAAACCCTTTCGGCAACGGTCAAGGAACTCATTGTGGCGAACGAGGGCGTACTCCCGGAATGGTTGGACGGGCTCATAAAAATCGCGGAGAAGAACAGTATCCGCGTTGCCAAATCGAAAAAATATTAATTTAAGGAGACGAAACAACAATGGCAAACGAAATCGTAAAGAAAGAAAACACGGCACTTACTTACGGAGCGAGCGCAGACCTTGGCGAGATCTTCGCAGAAGAGCTTGACGGACTGACTCCCGCATTCGAAAGAATCAAAATCCCGGCAGGCGGCGGTCTTGCATACGAAGTACCGGGCGATGATCCCGACAGTCCCGATTCGGTAAAAGAGTTCAAGGCGGTGATTTTGTATCATCATCCCATCTCGTGCTACTACAAGGAAGAGTACACGGGCGGGAACAACCCGCCTGACTGCGGCTCGATGGACGGACGCATCGGAATCGAAGCGGAAAGTGGAGAAATCAGGCAGTGCGCCGACTGTGAGTTCAATAAGTTCGGCAGCGGCAAGAACGGTGCAAAAGCGTGCAAGCAGAAGAGAAGAATCTACCTTCTTCGTGAGGGTGAGGCTCTGCCGATTATTCTCTCGCTCCCGACGGGTAGTCTTGCCGAATTCAGTAAATACGTAATGCGACTTCTTTCCAAAGGAAAGAAAACCGTGAGTGTGGTCACTAAGTTCACGCTGAAAAAGGCACAGAACAGCGGCGGTATCAACTACTCGCAGGCGGTGTTCGCAGTCGATCGAAACTTGACCGAGGAAGAACTCAAAAATGTACTTCCTTTGGCAGAACAGGTCAAGGCAATGGCAACCAAGGTCACGGCACTTGACGAAGAATAAAAACAAACGGGCAACGGGTGGCGGTAAGAGTCCGCCGCCCGGAAACCCAAAACGGAGGGACGATGACGGACATTTTCGAGAAGGTCAAAGACCAAGTTAAAATAGCCGATGCGGTCGAAGCGTTCGGCATCAAATTGAATAGCAGAGATAAAGGTCTGTGTCCGTTTCATAGGGAAAAAACTCCGTCGTTTTCGATTGACCGCAAGAACAATATCTTCACTTGCTTTGGCTGCGGAGAAACGGGTGATGTCATAACCTTCGCGTCAAAGATAAAAGAAGTAGAGCCGTTAGAGGCGGCGAAACTCCTTGCCGAGATGTTCCATATCGACATAGACGATTGCTCCAAGCGGACGAGCATCAAGGACTACCTGAAAGCGTGCATCAAAGACGCGGACAAGACCGACTATTTTCAAAAGCGCGGTCTAACCAAAGAAACGGTGAAGAAATATTGCCTTGGCTATGACGTCAAGCGAAACGCAATCGTGTTGCCGTACTCATCGGAACTACGATACTACCAAACGCGGAGTATATCCGACAAAAAGTTCTATAAACCGACAAACGAAGAGGCGGGTGCAGAGCCGCTGTTTAATCGCAAAGCGTTGTGGGGAACGAGCAAAGAGCCTGTCTTTATCGTGGAGAGTCCGCTCTGTGCCTTGTCTATTATGCAATGCGGCGGTGTCTCGGTGTCGCTCTGCGGTGTTGGCGGGGCAAACAAACTCGTCAAAGAGGTAAAGTCGAAAAAGCCGAACGCTCCGCTTGTGCTGTGCTTGGATAATGACGAGCCGGGGCAAAAGGCAACCGAAACGCTTGAAAAGGAACTCCAAACGGCCAAGATACCATACATAGTATTCAACGTGGCGGGGAGCAAGAAAGACCCTAACGAACTCTTGATGTCGAACCCCGAAGAACTCAAAGCAGCGGTGGCGGCGGCAAAGAGAGAAGTTCGGAAAGTCTATAAACGCGGCGTGGCGAGCATAGCGGCAAGCGACTTG
Source organism: uncultured bacterium (assembly GCA_905215695.1). Lineage (GTDB taxonomy): Bacteria > Bacillota > Clostridia > Christensenellales > HGM11417 > CAJMQN01. Next base: position 36,351 of record CAJMQN010000002.1, on the reverse strand, counting down.
CAAACGGCGAAAATTGATCCGCCAGAATGGTTAATCCCGGATGTGTTGCCGCAAGGCTTGGCGATATTGTGTGCTTCGTCCAAGGTCGGAAAGTCTTGGATGGCCATGCAGATGTGCTTGGCGATAAGCCGTGGAAAAGAGTTCTTGGACTATGCAAGCAATCAGGCAGGGTGTCTGTATCTCGCTCTCGAAGACGGTATTTTCCGTCTGAAAGACCGACTCAACAAAGTGCTTGACGGCGGGAAAGCTCCGAGCAATTTCTACTTGTCCATCAAGGCGAATGGTTTGGACGGCGGTCTTATCAAGCAGTTGGACGAAGAGTTCGAAGAACACCCGGACATAAAACTGATTATCATCGACACCTTGCAAAAGGTCAGGGGTTCGGCAAAGAAAGACGAAATCGCCTACGCAACGGATTATCGAGAACTCGGAGCGTTGAAAGAGTATGCCGACAACAAGCGGATCTGCGTTTTTCTCATTCACCATTTGCGAAAGATGGCGGACGAAAATGACGTATTCAATATGATTTCGGGTTCGAACGGCATCATGGGTGTATGCGACACGATATTCATCATCTACAAGAAAAAGCGGCAAGACGAAAATGCCGTGCTGTTTATGACGGGACGAGATATTCGGCAGCAAGACGTCGTGGTGCATTTCGATGAAACGAAGTATCGATGGGAAATGGTCGGAACTGCGGAGGAAGAAGAGAGGAAACGCAAAAAGCGCGAGTACGAGAACAATCCTATCGTGAAAACGGTCAAAGATCTCTTAAAACAGTATCCGATGGGTTGGAAAGGCACTGCAACCGACTTAATCAAGGCTGTGTACGATGTGACGGGAAGTCCGTGCATTTACTCAACGGCGGCACTCGGCAAAGAGATAACGAGCATTGAAACGCAGCTCTACTATGACGGCATCGAACACTCGATGAAACGGAGCGGTTCGAGCAGAGTACATTATTTCGGTAAAAGACAGGCTTATAAACCGACATATCAACGGGCGATATTCGATGATTCGGAAGACTAATACGGCTAAACTGGTCGATTTCGACCTGATAAGAATGACGGGTAATGACGGCAAAGTGACGGCAAGTGACAGGAAAACAGTTCTCACACAACACTATCCGTCACTACTGTCACTCCGTCACAACCGTCACATCCGTCACAAAAACGAGATTTCTAATAGAGGGGTTACTGTCACACTGGTAAAGTGTCATTTAGTGACAGGTGTGACGGTTGTGACAGGTAGTTTTATATAGGAGCGAAAAAAGTGAAGGAAAGCGACCTGATAAAAGCGATAAGCAATTATTTGAAAGCAGTTCCAAACTTGTTCTTTTGGAAGGAACACGGCGGTATGTACGGAACGGCGGGCATTCCGGATTTGATACTCTGTTATAAGGGCAGATTTATAGGTCTGGAATGCAAGGTAGGTAAAAACACGGCAACGGCACTGCAACAGCAAACGATTCGGCAAATATTGAAAGCGGGCGGATATGCGGTAGTTGTAAAAAGCATAGGCGAGGTAAAAGCGATAATTCAAGCGTTTGAAAAGGAGTAGTATGGCAGACATCAACAAAGTGGTGATAACGGAAGAGGCGGAATTCGATTATGAGGTAATACTCGGACTGCCGATGCCGAAAGCCGACATAAAAGAGGCTTGCGAAAATTACATAGAATCCAGATATGACGGCGGTCGCACACTTTGGGGATATAACTACAAGTGGAAGTACTATGACGAAACCGCCGATAAAATGCTTTTGCTGTTCTTTTATAAGGGGCAAAAGTTCGGAACGATGCAAATGTGGGATTTGTGCGGAGTCTGTTTCGAAGACGATTGGAACGAAAACTTGGAAGACTGCGGGCAAATACGAAGTTGGCTGAAAAGCAAGATCGACCCCAAAGAAAACGGCGATTGGGTTTGGGACGAGCGGGTAAGAGAAGAAAAAAGACGAAAGGAAATGGAGGACTACTGCAATGACAACAACTGAAATCAAGGAATACTTGGAGAACTATACGTCCAAGAAAGCCATAGCGGAATACAAGAAAAAACAAGGCTTGACCGAAGATAGAACTCTTGTATGCATCACGGCGATTGAAGACTGCATTGCAGGTCTTCCGAACGGACTGGACGAGATCATCCGCAAGTATTATCTGCAAAAGATGTCATTGCGAGAGATGAGCAAGCGGTTCTTCTTGGGACGCGATGCAATCGCCAGAAGAAGAGATAAAGCGATAGCCATTATAAGCGACTGTTTAGCCGAGTTATAAAAAGCGACACGACCGAGCCAAAAACCGCCAAAACGCGACAAACGGCAGATATAATAAGAGTGTAGGCAGGAGATAAATATGCCAAGAAAACCAAAACGACCGTGTAGTTATCCCGGCTGTCCAAAGCTCGTGGACGGGCAATACTGCGAAGAACACAAGCGGCTCGTAGACAAGCAATACAACGAGTACGGACGAGATAACTTCACGAAGAACTTTTACAAGACACACGAATGGTTGCACGCGAGAAAGCAGCAACTCAATCAGCACCCGTTTTGTGCGGAGTGTTTGAAAGCGGGTAAAAGGACGAGAGCGACAATGGTAGACCATATCGTTCCCATCAAGCAAGGCGGCGAGCGGTTCGCTCCGAGCAACTTGCAAAGCCTGTGTTGGTCGTGTCACTCACGCAAGAGCGCACAGGAAGGCTCAAGGTGGAAACCGAAGCCGAGAGAGTACGACTGACCGCCGAGGGAGGGGGATGTCGCAAATCTGACGATTTCCACCCTAAGAGCGGGGCCGCAGTCCAACGCGAAAAAACGCGAAATCAAAAATCAAACGGAAAAATCAAAGAAATCAAAACCAATACGAAGTATTGAAGGACGGCGAGCCGTCCTTTTTGATTTCGCGGGAAATCAAAATAATCAAACGGAAATCATAATTCAAAAGGGAGGCAGTATGGCAAGTGGCGGTGCAAGACCGGGCGCGGGAAGACCGAAGAAAGCGGTCACGCAAAAGATACTGGAAGGCAATCCCGGCAAGCGTCCGATAGAAGTCGTGAACTTCACAACCGATAACGGACTGGAACTACCGAGCGAACCGCCTTCTTATTTATCAGCCAAAGCAAAAGAGATATACAAGACCGTGTACGCATGGCTGAAAAGCATCGGGTGTACGCAGGGAATACTGCCGTACAACTTGGAAGAGTACGCATTTTGCAAAGCGAGATGGCTTGAATGCGAAGAGATGAACACCAAGCACGGACTGCTTGTAAAAGACCAAAACGGCAAACCGATGCCGTCCCCGTTCGTGGGTATGGCACAGCAGTATCTCAAACAAACCAACGAAGTGTGGAGCAAAATCTACATCGTGGTACGAGAAAGCAAACTGTCAAAGTGGGACGAAACGAACCCGAACGATGACATTATGGAAAAACTATTAGGGGGTAAAGCATGACGGAATACACAACCGAAAATCCGTTGCGATTGATTGAACTGTTCGCGGGAATCGGTTCGCAAACGCAGGCATTAACGAATATCGGCATTGCACATAAAGTCGTGGCGATAAGCGAAATTGATAAGTATGCCATTCAGAGTTACGAAGCAATGCACGGCAAAGCCAATAATCTCGGAGATATCCGCAAGATAGAAGAACTCCCGGACGCTGACCTTTGGACTTATTCGTTCCCGTGCCAAGACATATCGGTCGCAGGCAAGGGTGCGGGCATTAAGGAAGGAACTCGCAGCGGCTTGCTGTTTGAAGTCGAGCGATTATTGCGTGTTGCATCGGAAAAGGGAACGCTCCCGAAGTACCTATTGCTTGAGAACGTCAAGAACCTTGTCAGCAAGAAGTTCAAGGCGGACTTCGATAAATGGCTCGATTTTCTCGCCGAACTTGGATACACGAACTATTGGAAAGTGTTGAATGCCAAGGACTACGGCATTCCGCAGAACCGAGAACGGGTTTTCTGCGTATCTATCAGGGGTGAGCACAAGCCTTTTGTGTTTCCAAAACCCAAAGAATTGACTATTCGTTTGCGAGATATGATTGATGAAATGGTTGAAGAGAAGTTCTATCTCAAGGAAAACACGATACGAAGCATTCTACGTTCAACTTTTAACAGTCGAAGAGACAGCATTCGCCCCGGTGACGGGCTCGCGAATACACTTCTTGCAAGAGATTGGCGCGGACCGCAATGTGTTCAAGTCGGAGAAGTGGTAGGCGAGAAATGGGATAAGATGCACGATATCAGCAAGCGTGTGTATGAACCTGATGGTATCGCTCCGACCGTGCATTGTCAGCAGGGCGGCAACACCGAACTGAAAATAGCCGAAGACTTCGTGCTTGGTGGCTTGCAAAAACACCAAACACCGAGAACGGACGGCATTAGTCCAACGCTCACCGAGGCGATGGGCAAAGGCGGAGGTCAAACTCCTATCATTATCGACACGGCCGAGCCGAAAGAACGCTTTTATAAGCAAGCATTCGAAACTCTGAAAGAGAACGAGTGCGAAGTAGGAGATACTATAGACGCTTTCAATAAGAAAGTAAACAAGAGTGGAGTGTGTCCGACTCTTACTACTCGACCGGAAGGGTTCAAGACAGCGATTCTTCCCGTTGTTGGAGCAATGCGTGGAAGAAACCCCGAAGATCCGTCTGACAGAACGGCGGGAGTTCCGACCGAACAAAGACTTGAAATCAACGAAAAAGGTCTTTGCAATGCTTTGACTACGGTTCAAAAGGACAATCTCGTGATTGAAGAAGACAAAACGGACTATGTAAGCCGAAGATATAACGAATTCATCGAAGAAAATGGGTATGTCCCGGAGATGTTCGTGGCATACAACAAGACCGAGATAAAGGATGTTGCTCCAACGCTCACAGGGCAATGCAGCTCTCCGTCCGGAAGTTCTGCTGTGTTAAAACTCGAAACTCCTGTCAAGGTGAATGTGGCAAACAAGAAAGGCTACGAAGAAGCCAACCCCGGCGATTATGTCAACATTACATATCCCGGTAGCAAGACCAAGCGCGGTCGAGTGGGTAACGGAGTGGCGCATACCTTAACTTGCGGTGACGGAAATGCGGTGATCACCGAGAATGTGAGAATCCGCAAGCTCACACCGAGAGAGTGTCTTCGCCTTATGGGGTGGAAAGACGAACAGATAGACAAAATCGTTGCGGCAAAGATAAGCGGAACGCAGCAATACAGGCAAGCGGGCAATGGAATAGTGGTTCAAGTCTTGGAGGCAATCTTCAAGGCTTTATTTTTAGCAGAGGAGAACGAAAATGATTAAACATATCTACACGGCGGAGTCTGTGACTTGCGGTCACCCCGACAAACTTGCAGACCTTATTGCGGACAGCATTCTCGATGTATGTCTGGAACAGGACGAAGACAGCAGAGTGGCTTGCGAAGTATTGCTTGCCCATAACAAATGCTTTATTGCCGGGGAGATTACGACCAAGGCGAAAGTCGACTACGAGTACATTGCAAGGTGTGTTATTGCCGAAGTCGGCTACGATGCGAACAACATTGAATACGAAGTCCGTATTCACGAGCAGAGTGCGGACATCGCGGGGGCAGTCGGCAAGAAAGAACAGGGTGCAGGAGACCAAGGCATCGTCTACGGCTATGCGTCAAGTGAAACCTTAAATTATATGCCACTCCCGGTGGAACTCGCTCACCGATTGACCGATAGGCTCACCGAATGTCGCGTTAATGGTGTTATAGCGGGACTTTTGCCCGATGGAAAGAGTCAGGTGTCGGTTGAATATGACGGAGACAGGTTCTCTCGAATCGTGTCCATCGTTGTGTCGTCACAGCACCGAGAAGATAAGACGCTCGATGAACTGACGGCAGAGATTAGGGAAAAGGTTATTGCTCCCGTTTTTGCGGAGTACGACATTTCCAAAACCGAAATCCTTGTCAATCCATCAGGTCGATTCGTAATCGGTGGGTTCGTTGCGGATACGGGACTGACTGGGCGAAAACTAATGGTGGATACCTATGGCGGAATCGCCCATAACGGCGGCGGTGCAATGAGCGGTAAGGACGCAAGCAAGGTGGATAGAAGCGGCGCATATCTCGCAAGATACATTGCAAAGAATGTCGTTGCATCGAAACTTGCAGAGAAGTGCGAAGTCGCGCTTTCTTATGCTATCGGTGTTTCTAAACCGACAAGTATTGACGTCAATACCTTTTACACGGGAACGGTCAGCGAAGTTCTCATCAAGAAAGCAATCGAAAAGGTCTTTGACCTTTCGGTGGCGGGAACAATTGAAAAACTCGACCTTAAGAAACCCGTGTATGCACAGACGGCAGTAGGCGGACATTTCGGGAAGGACTTCCTTGCTTGGGAACTCGTAGATAAAGCGGAGGAACTAAACGATGCCGTCAGCAAGGGATAAACTCATCACGGACAATATGCGACTCGTCTACCATATGTACGGAAAAATCGGTGATGGTCCCATAAAAGAAAACTACAAGGAAGACATCATCTCCGAGGGAATGCTCGGACTATGCAAGGCGGCGGACACCTTTGACGAAAGCAGGGGTGTCCGATTCAGTACATACGCGGCTATGTGCATACGGAACGCAATGCTGATGTTTATCCGAAAAACGAGCAAACACTATCCGCACGAAGTATCTCTGAACATGGTAATAGGCAGGGACGCCGAAGACAGCGTACTTACTCTTGCCGACGTCATAGAAGACGAAAGCCAGAGCGAAGATGAAATCATCACTCGAATTATGCTAAAAGAGTTCGAGGAAAAACAAACTCCGAAAGACCAAAGAATACTTCGAGAGATACGTCAAGGAAAGAGACAAAGAGAAATCGGTGAAATTGTGGGGATGAGTCAAGCACAGGTTTCAAGGCGAATTCGCAAAATGCGGGAAAAGTTTCGAAATTGACAAATTATATACTGGACTTTCGATCGCCTTTACGGTATTTTGTTTGACTTGATAGGAGGTGACAACTATGAACAAACCAAGGGTTGAAATCCATAGTCAAGGTCCGGAAGGGAACATTTACTTCATTATCGGAAAAGCAAGGGACGCACTCCGCAAGGCGAGACGAATCAGCGACTACAACGATATGTGGGAGAGGGTGCAAAACTGCGGAAGTTACACGACGGCGCTTGCCGAAATCCGCAAAACGGTAGACCTTATCGACCTTGACGGAGCGTTCTAAAAGTCCATAAAAATAATCGCAAAATTCTTTGTTAATTCTTTGTGTTTCGGCGCGTTTTCGCTGGGCTCTTTCAAACCTTTACGGTATTGTTGTGTTACAAAACAGGGGTGCGGAAAGCACACCAAAAAAGGAGAACACACAGTATGAAAAACCAAAAATTCGGAGTCGAAATCGAGCTCACGGGCATCACGAGAAGAGACGCGGCAAAAGTCATCGCTGACTACTTCGGAACAACGTCAACCTATGAAGGCACAGGGTACAATAAATACTCGGTGCGCGATAGAGACGGCAGAAAATGGACGGCGATGTACGACAGCAGCATCGATGCAAGAGACAAAAACGACAACCGCTTGAGCGATGAATACAAATGCGAACTCGTAACACCGATACTCGGATGGGATGACATCGAAACCCTACAAGAGATCGTGAGACTGCTCCGCAAGAACGGAGCGATAGCAAACGCGAGCTGCGGAATCCATGTGCATGTCGATGCGACAAACCACACAGCAAAAACGCTCCGCAATCTCGTAAACATCATGACGGCGAAAGAAGACATACTCTTCAAAGCCTTGGGAGTAAGCCAAAATCGCGCGGACAGATGGTGCAAGAAGACGGAAGAGGGGTTCGTAGCAAACCTGAACCGCAGAAAACCGACAACCGAATCGGGCATCGAAAGATTATGGTATAACGGAGCATCGAGAAGAACAACTCACTACGATATCAGTCGCTACCACGCACTCAACCTGCATAGCCTATGGCAAGGCAAAGGCATAGAGTTCAGATGCTTCAACGGAACAACCCACGCAGGTAAGATAAAGACCTACATACAACTGTGCCTTGCAATCAGTCACCAAGCACTGACGCAAAATGCGGCAAGCGCAAGAAAGACAGCAAGCACGAACGAAAAATACACCATGCGGACATGGCTACTCCGCATGGGAATGATAGGCGATGAGTTCAAAACGGCAAGACAGTTCCTGCTCGAAAGCCTTGACGGAGACATCGCCTTCAAGAACGGAAGACCTAACAGGGTGGCCGCATAAGCCACCCTATGAAATACAAGGAGATAAAATCTATGAAAAAAAGACTTTATGTGGCTTACGGCAGTAACCTGAACCTACGGCAAATGGCTCGTAGGTGTCCGACCGCCAAGGTGTTCGGTATCGGTACGATAAAGGACTACCAACTGACATTTAGGTGTGTGGCAACAATAGAGCCAGAGATCGGCAAGGAAGTACCCGTTGGAGTATGGGAAATACAACCGAGAGACGAGGCCGCACTCGACAGATACGAAGGGTATCCGAACCTTTATCGCAAGGAAGACATCCAAGTGACGATGGCGGACGGAACGGAAGTCACCGCAATGGTGTACATTATGAACCGAGGCTTGCCCGATTACCCCAATGCATCGTACTACAGGACAATAGAAGAAGGGTATCACGACTGCGGACTTGATCCACAATACCTAAAAGGAGCCTTGGAAGATACGGAAATGCGGAAAAAGAAACAATAAAGATAGTATACTGTGTGTTCGAGAAGAGAGATAGAGATGTCTCTCTTCTTGTCGTTTATGGAGGTTGAATGGGAAAGAGTAAGATAATTACAAAACCAAACGGCGAACTATTCAACCCTGACCTTGCACAAAGGGCAATCACATTTATCAATATGCTCAAGCACACCAAAGGGGAATGGCACGGCAAAAACTTCGATTTGTTGCCGTGGCAAACTCAAATCATATCGGACGTATTCGGGACCGTAAAGCCAAACGGATACCGACAATACAACACAGCCTATGTCGAAATACCTAAGAAACAGGGCAAGTCCGAACTCGCCGCCGCTGTCGCACTTTATCTCCTTGCGGGTGACGGCGAGTGGGGTGCTGAAGTATATGGATGTGCAGCCGACAGACAACAGGCATCGATTGTGTTCGATGTTGCTTGTCAGATGGTAGAGCAATGCCCGGCATTGAAAAAGCGAATCAAACCGATAATTTCGCAAAAGCGGCTCGTGTACTTGCCACTTAACTCGTTCTATCAGGTGCTTTCGGCAGAATCCTATACCAAGCACGGACTCAACGTTCACGGAGTCATATTCGATGAGTTACACGCACAGCCGAACCGAGCATTATACGATGTTATGCTACACGGCTCCGGCGATGCACGAAAGCAGCCGCTTTTCTTCTTGATAACGACAGCCGGGACGGATCGCAACTCGATATGTTGGGAAGTCCATTCCAAAGCAAAGGACATCATAGAAGGGCGAAAGCACGACAAATCGTTCTATCCAGTAATATACGGAGCGGAAGACGATGACGATTGGGGAGATGAAAAGGTGTGGTATAAAGCCAACCCGTCTCTTGGTGTCACGGTCGATATAGACAAACTGAAAACGGCATTCAACTCTGCAAAAGAGAACCCCGCAGAAGAGAACTTGTTCAGACAACTGCGACTCAATCAATGGGTAAAGCAGAACGTGCGGTGGATGCCGATGGACGCTTGGGATAAATGCGATTTTGCGGTAAATGCGGAGAAACTTCTCGGCAGAGAGTGCTACGGCGGACTTGACCTTTCGTCAAGCACGGACATAACGGCATTTGTGTTGGTGTTTCCACCGACAGCCGATGACGATAAATACAGCATTCTTCCGTTCTTTTGGATACCAGAAGACACGATAGATTTGCGAGTAAGGCGCGACCACGTTCCATACGATACTTGGCTCGGTCGTGGACAGGTAATCGCCACGGAAGGCAACGTCATTCACTACGGATACATTGAGAACTTCATCGAAGACCTCGGCACGAAATACCACATCAAAGAGATCGCGTTCGATAGGTGGGGAGCGGTGCAGATGGTTCAAAATTTGGAAGGAATGGGGTTCACGGTCGTGCCGTTCGGTCAGGGTTTTAAGGATATGAGTCCGCCAACAAAAGAACTGATGAAACTTGTGTTGGAGCAGAAGATAGCGCACGGCGGGAATGTCCCGCTCCGATGGATGATGGATAACGTGTATGTCCGAACCGACCCGGCAGGAAACATCAAGATGGACAAAGAAAAGTCCACTGAACGAATAGACGGCGCGGTAGCGACCGTTATGGCACTTGACCGAGCAATCCGAAACGAAGGCTCGACAGATAGCGTATATAACGAACGCGGAATCATTGTGATATAAGAATTGGCACTATGCGAGACTGCAAGAAGTGCCAAAATGACACCTTCGGAGTCAGAAAAAAGTGCCATTTTCTCATTCAAATAGAAGAAAGTGAGAAAATATTTCTCATTAAAGTGCCGAAAAAAGAGAAAAGCAAAGCAAATTTCATCGCAAAACGAGAGGATGGCGGAATAAACTATTGACAATTAGGCTATCATTTGATATAATATAGAAAACAACAAGTGATAGGTGATTGCTATGGATAAACTTATAAAAGCCATAAGACAAAGCGCAGGAATGAACCAAGAGCAGTTTGCAAAGGCTCTCGGAACGACAGCATTGTCTATCAATCGGTGGGAGAATGGGAAAACGCAGCCGAACAAGATGGCGCAAACGCAGTTGTTCGAGTTTTGCAAGAAGAACAATATCGACCTATTCGACTACATTGCAAAGCAGGTAAAGCGCGATGCGGACGATAACAGGTCGATAGTTTATCACGGCTCCAAGAAAGGAATCACGGGCAAGATCAAACCGATAAGCCGTGAGTCGTGCGACTTCGGAAAAGGGTTCTATCTCGGTACTGACCCTGCACAGCCTTTAACCTTAATATGCGATGAAGACAAACCGATCCTTTACACGATGAAACTCGACCTAACAGGACTAAAAGTCTTGAAAGTCGAAATGAACCTCGAATGGGCAATGCTGATTGCTTATTATCGCGGGTATATGGACGAAGTAAAAGGGAGTGAGATCTACAAGAAGTACGAAAGGTTGGCTGACGGATACGATGTGATACTCGGCTATATTGCCAACGATCGTATGTATCGAGTGATGAAGAGTTTTTTCGAAAAGGAAATAACTGATGTGGCACTAATTCATAGCCTTTCGGCATTAGACCTTGGTCGTCAGTATGTTTGTAAAACAGCAAAAGCGTGCGACCAACTCGAAATCGTAGACAAGAAAGAATTGACATCCCTTGAATTGGCAATACTCCGAGATAAGAGTATTGTCAGAAGACAAGAGGGAATAGACCTTACGGAAGAGATACTGCTGAAATATCGTAGAGAAGGAAAATTCTTCGACGAAATCTTGAGAGGTGAGTGATATGAGCGACAGTTTACAATCGGCACTTTCGGATATGCAAGGGCAATTGTTCGAGATGTCTATCGAAAAAGGTTTGGATAGTGAAACCTTTATAAAGGCTTTTATGCTGTCAAACATAGCGAGCGACCTTGACTCGGAATTCAACCATATGCAATGGGCAGGCAAAGAGTACATTATGGAGCGTATTCTTGACGAGCTCAAAGATAAGTTGAAAACGGGCGGTGAGACATACGACCGAGAAACGATGTATTGGACGGGGTATGTTTATCGCAGTTGGCATTATTATACGGGTGAAAGCAGTAAAGAGATTTACAAGCAAGCGCCCGCAAAGACGATGCGGATAACCTATTTCCCATATCACACAATGAGTGTAGAAATGGCAATAGACAGACTGAAAGAGTCTTACGAGGAAAAGCGAAAGAAGTAGATATGGGGGGATAATCAATGTACATAAACAATATTAATGAGTTTCATGAATATGTTGGCGAAACAATTGAATACTGCCAGTGCATTGAGAATGATATTCGTTGGATTTACTCTGCAATGCTGAAGGGTGATCATCGCAAAACATTTGATGAACTGGAAAGGAACAAGTCGACTTTAGGAAATGTTCTTGGAAAATTGAAAAGATTGGATATAAGCGAAGATCCATATTTTAGCGAAGAAGATTATGACCTTCTGTCACAGATAACGGAAATTCGAAATCACTGGGCGCATAAAGGATATGTAATGTTTGTTTATAAGCAAGGGCGAGAATGGGAAGATGCTTTTATAAAACAAGCGCGTAGACTTGAAAATGACCACAATCGACTTGAAAAGCTTTCGAAAAATATAGAAGATATAAGATTCGATGTATTGAGAAAGTATAATCGTATATAAGGAATAAAAAATGTTTTTTGAAAGAGTAGATTATACAAAGATACAAGAATTATCGAAAAAAATGAAATCATTTTTTTGCCAAGGACGTACAATCAATACTACATCTTATATGAATTGGAGAATATCAAAAGATGATGGGATGAGTTTTTGGTCTTTGGCAGAAGGGTATTTTGAGACCGCCGATGCTCTTATTTCCAAGTGTTTGGAAGATAATTCAGATAAGAAAGCCGATATATTTATTTTCCCAATCCTCTTTAATGTTGTTCATGCGGTAGAGCTATCGCTTAAAGCAATCAACGATTATTTGAATATAATTTTATATGATAAGGCAAAAATTGAAGGTGGACATGATATAAAACAATTGTCAGACGTAACATTAAAACTGTTACAAAAATTTAAGGCAAAAGAAAATAATAATGAAGTTGCTGAGTCGATAACAGCAATAAAACTTGTAAAGAAGTTTATTGATAATATTTTCGAAAAGACCAATGACATGGCATTTGCAAGATATCCAATTAATTCAAAAAATGAAGACATGTTCTACAATGCGACATTACAAAATGTGATGGTCGATATGGAATTATTGCAAGAACAGATAGCATATGTCGCAACGATGTTGGATTTTGTCTTTGATTATTTATGTCGATACATAGAGTATATACAAGAGATGAAAGAATACTACGAGTGATCAGGAAAAAACATGGAAAACCGTACTCAAACCGAGTGCGGTTTTTTCATACCCAAAACAGGAGGAATGAATGAAAATAGAGAGAAGAAAGGTGGACGAACTCAAAGCCGCTGAGTACAATCCTCGTAAGGACTTGCGACCGGGCGATGCCGAGTACGAGAAGCTCAAACGAAGTATTCAAGAGTTCGGCTATGTCGAACCCGTTATATGGAACAAGCGAACGGGAGCGGTTGTCGGCGGCCACCAAAGGCTAAAGGTAATGAAAGACCTTGGTTATGAAGAAGTCGACTGCGTGGTGATTGACCTTGACGAAAAAAAGGAAAAGGCACTCAACATCGCAATGAACAAAATCAGCGGCGAGTGGGATAACGACCTATTGGCAAACCTTTTGAAAGACCTTGACGGGAGCGGTTACGATATCACTCTCACGGGTTTTGACCTTGCCGAAGCACAGGAACTGTTTGGTAGCGGCAGTATGGAGAATGTCCACGAAGACGATTTCGATGCCGAAACAGCCATAGAAGAGATTGCCGAACCGAAGACCAAACGCGGTGACCTATGGATACTTGGACAGCATCGACTGTTTTGTGGCGATTGCACCCAAAAGGAAGATGTGGCAAAGGTCTTGGAAGACAAGTATGCCGATGTTATGGTAACCGATCCGCCGTATAATGTGGACTACGGCGGAACGATAAACGGTAAAGACAGAAACATCGCAAACGACAATCTCTCCGAAGACGAGTTTTATCAGTTCCTTTTGAGTTTTTATAAGGCTGCGGAGGCAAATCTCAAAAAAGGTGCACCCGTGTATGTGTTTCACAGCACGAAAGAATCTGTAAACTTCATCAAGGCAATGGTGAATGCGGGCTTCAAATACGCGCAAACACTTGTGTGGTATAAGAACCACTTTACGCTTGGCAGACAGGACTATCAGTGGATACACGAGCCTATCTTGTACGGGTGGAAAGAAGGTGCGGGGCATTACTTCATCAACGACAGAACGCTCTCAACGGTCTATGAAGACGTAAGATTGAACGCAAGGAAGATGAGCAAAGCCGACCTTGTGGACTTCATCGATAAACTGTTCGAGCAACCGACTTCGGTCATTCTCGACAATAAGCCATCCAAGTCCGCCGATCATCCGACAATGAAGCCGATAACCCTTTGTGCCAAACTCATCTACAACAGCAGCCACGAAGGGGATACCGTGCTTGAACCATTCGGCGGTAGCGGCTCGACCTTGGTGGCGGCAGAGCAACTGAACCGCAAGTGCTGTGCGATAGAACTCGAACCGAAGTATTGCGATGTCATTGTCAGACGATACAAGGAACTCTGCCCGACGGTGCAGGTAAAACATGTCCGTGACGGGGTGGAAATCTACGATTAAGCAGATATTTATGGAGGTAAAATGGGAATATTCGGACGGAGCAGAGACGCTCCTACAAAAGAGAAACGAACAGCACCGTCAAAGGAAATGCAAGACTTCATCAGGGGTATAGATGTCGACTTTATCGGCAACAGCAACAGCGGCATCAATGTGGACGAAATGCGGGCGATGCAAACTTCCGCCGTTTATGCTTGCGTGAAGATCTTGGCGGAGACAATAGCGAGTTTACCGCTACACCTATTTAAGAAAGGTAAAGGCGGTAAGAATGAAATGGCGGAGCAACATCCGCTTTTTTCTTGCCTTTATGAGTTCCCTAACGAAGAGATGACGAGTTTCGAGTTCAGGGAAACGATGATGACATCGCTCCTTTTGTGGGGTAACGCATACGCAAGAATCATCCGAAAACAAGGTCATACGACCGAACTGTGGTACTTAAAGCCGAACCAAATGGTAGTGGAACGTGACAGCACCACGGGCAAGATTAAGTATACCTATTCGGACGAAATAACCAACAAAACCTATGTCTATCGTCCAGACCAAATCTTCCACATCAAAGCAATGTCCATAGACGGAGTTAAAGGCTTAAGTCCCATAGCGCAAGCAAGAGAGGCTGTCGGACTCGCCTTGGCAACGGAAGAGTACGGTGCGAAGTTCTTCGGTAACGGAGCAAGACCGGGCGGTGTGTTGGAACACCCCGGCACGCTCAAAGATCCCGAAAAACTCCGACAGTCTTGGAATCAAGTGTATCAGGGAACAAGGAACAGCCATAAGGTGGCGGTGCTTGAAGAAGGGATGAAGTACCACACCATAGGCATCGCACCCGAAGACGCACAGTTCTTGGAAACGAGAAAGTATCAAGTGAACGAGATATGCCGTATCTTCCGTGTTCCGCCGCATCTTGTCGGAGACCTTGAAAGGGCAACCTTTTCCAACATAGAACACCAATCCATAGAGTTTGTTCAGCACACCATACGGCCGTGGCTTGTAAGGTGGGAGCAAGAGATAAGCCGTTCACTCCTTGACGAGAAAGAACGGCTTTTGTATTTCGCCAAGTTCAATGTGGATGGGCTATTGCGTGGTGACTACAAATCCCGAATGGAAGGCTATTCCATAGGGCGGCAAAACGGGTGGTTGTCTATCAACGATATAAGGCGGCTTGAAGATATGAGTCTTGTCCCGGCGGAACAGGGCGGTGACGATTATCTCGTCAACGGCTCGATGATGTCGGCGCAAGTCGGACAACAGAACAAACAAAACAATCCAGACGAAGGAGGTAGCGATGGAGAAGAAAACGAACAAAAAGGAACTCCGAATGCTCCCGCTAAAGGAAATAAGAATAAACGAAAGTGACGGCGGAACGTGTATCGAAGGACACGCCGCCGTTTTCGATTCGTGGTCTGAAACCTTGGGTGGTATTTTTCCGTTCAAAGAGAAAGTGCGAAAGGGCGCGTTTGCGGAGAGCATCGGCAGGGACGATATCCGCGCGTTGTTCAATCACGATCCAAACTATGTACTCGGCAGAAACAGAGCGGGAACGCTTGAACTCGTAGAAGACGATGTAGGACTCCGTGTCCGCATTACTCCGCCGGATACGAGTTGGGCAAGGGACATCACCACGAGCATCCGCCGTGGGGACATTTCGCAGATGTCAATCGGTTTCGTTGTGGAAGACGATGAATGGTCATCCAAAGACGGAATCGACACACGAGAACTCAAAAAGGTTCGCTTGTTTGACGTCTCGCCCGTAACGTTCCCGGCATACACGGCAACCGATGTCGGTGTTCGTGCAATGCAAGAATATGACGTGTATAAGACCGAGCAACGCAAAGTAGCGGAAGAAACGGAAAACGCAGTTAAAAAGGCAAAACAGCAGGAAAAACTTAAGAACCTGCAAGCAAAATTCAAAATCATTTAATCGGAGGAAAACAGATGAATATGAAGAAAATTCTCGAAATGAAGGCAAAGAGAGAGGACGCAAGACTCAAAGCGATGGCGGTGCTTAACAAGGCGGAAGCAGAAGACCGTTTCCTCTCCGAAGATGAACAGAAGGACATCGATAAGTACGAAGAGGAAATCCGCGCGTGGGATGAAAGCATCGGCAGAGCGGAAAAACTTCTCGCTATCGAACCCGAAGATCGTTCGACCGAGAAACCCGAAGTGAAACCCACTCCCGCCAAGGACAACGAAAAGAGATTCGCGTCTTTCGGCGAACAGCTCATGGCGGCATACAGAGCGGCAACGCCGGGCGGCAAGGTGGACGAAAGACTCACCACGAGAGCGGCAAGCGGTCTTAACGAAAGCACTCCCTCGGACGGCGGTTTCCTTGTTCAGCAGGACTTTGTGACCGAACTCTTGAAGAGAACCTATGAAACGGGTATTCTCGCAAGCAAGGTCAAGAAGATTCCTATCAGCACCAACGCGAATGGAATGAAAATCAACGCCATTGACGAAGACAGCCGTGCGAATGGTTCTCGTTGGGGCGGTGTGCAGACCTACTGGGAAGGCGAAGCGGATGAGATCACCGCAAGCAAACCCAAGTTCAGACAGATGGAACTCTCGCTCAAGAAGCTCACGGGTCTTTGCTATGCGACCGATGAACTCTTGCAGGACGCAGCGGCACTCGAAGCCGTTATTCGTCAGGCATTCGCAGAAGAGTTCGGCTTCAAGATTGACGATGCCATCCTTTCGGGTAGCGGCGAAGGCGAACCGCTTGGTATTTTGAACAGCGGCGCAATCGTGACCGTGGCGAAAGAAGCAAGCCAGACGGATATCATTACCGTGGAGAACCTCATCAAGATGTGGAACAGGCTTTGGTCTCGTTCCAGAGCGAACGCGGTGTGGTATATCAACCAAGAACTTGAACCTTACCTTTACACGCTCAAAATCGGAGATAAACCCGTGTATATCCCGGCAGGCGGTCTTTCCGAGAAACCCTACGGCACGCTCTTCGGCAGACCTGTTGTGCCTATCGAACAGTGTAGTGCCGCAGGCGAAGTTGGTGACATCATCCTTGCGGATATCGGTCAGTACCTTCTCATCGACAAAGGCGGTGTGAAGTCGGCAAGTTCCATTCACGTCAGATTCCTTTACGATGAGAACGTGTTCCGTTTCATCTACAGGGTTGATGGTAAACCTATCTGGACGAAACCGCTCACTCCTTACAAGGGAAGTGCGACTGTTTCGCCGTTCGTCACTCTTGCAAAGAGGGGCGCGTAAACCAAAATACATTAGGGAGGTATGAGTATGATTACTCTTCAAGAAGCCAAAGAGTTTTTGAGAGTTGACGGCGATGATGAGGAAAATCTCATAGCCTCGCTGATTGTGGCTGCACAGGAATTGACGGAAGATGTGCTTCGAAGACCGCTTGCGGAACTTGAACCTCTTCCCGAAACTGTGCGGCAAGCAATGCTTATAGTTGTAGCCACGCTTTACGAAGAAAGGCAAATCTCAAAGGATAAGACGGGTATCGACATATCCGAAACCCTTGACCTTGTCAGACGAATGCTGTTCGCCTACAGGAAAGAGAGGTTCTGATGGACATTGGCAAGCTCAACCGAAAGGTGAAAATCCTGACCTTTGTGTGGGAGAGAGACGATTGCGGCGGGCAAGAAGGCAAGTGGGTGACTACGGGCATCAGATGGGCGAGAATCGAGCCTGTGAGCGGTACGGAGTATTTCACTTCGCAACAAGTTTCAGCGGAAACTGTGGTGAAGATAACGCTCCGATATACAACCGATGTGACCGTTCTAAACCGAGTCCGATACGGGAACTCGTTATACGAAATAATCGGAGTATCGGACGATAAAACGGGGCATAAAGCCACAATACTCAATTGCAAGGAGATCGTGAACGATGGGCTACAGCGCAAAGCAACGCAAGGTTAAAACGAAAGTAGAAGGCGCAGACAAACTCGTGAAAGATATCCGAGCAATGGAAGATGCGGCATCATCGGTGCTTATGACGGGAGCAAAGGCAGGCGGTAAAATTGCACTTGACGATGCAAGACGGAATTGCCCGGTGGATACGGGAACGCTGAAAGCAAGCCTGAAACTCAACGAAGGCAAAGCAACGGAAACGAAAGCGACCGTGTCGGTGGACTATGACAAGTCGCTCCGATACGGCACATTCGTGGAACTCGGTGCAAGGGGAAGACCCGCCAATCCGTTTCTGCGAAATGCCGTGGATGGGAACATCGACAAGATAAACGATGAGATCGTGAAAGCAATCTCGAACGCGGTGGGGAGAAAACTATGATGGACATCTGCCAAGCAATATATGTGTATTTAAACGAAAACGAACAGATAAGAGAATGTGTGGGGAATAAAATATTCCCCATAATGCTCCCCGAAGACGCGCCACTCCCGGCAATCGTTTATTCTCCCGTGCTTGCCAACTACGATTCGGCTTTGCAAGGCGATACGGGGTTTGTCAGGCAAACGATACAGTTCGTGTGTCACGACAGGACATTCAAAAAAGCAAGAGAATTGTCAAGATTGGTAAAGCGTGCCTTTCAAGACTTTCACGGAAATATGTGCGGCTTAGAAATCCAAGCCGTTTTCATTAAAACGGACTACGAGTACAACGGGAACACCGCGTTGAAGTTCAATACGGAAGAGTACCTGTCGAGCATCGAGTTCGAGTTTTATTACAACGAAAAATAGGAGGACGAAAATGGCGGTAGCAGGTAAAAACGGAAAAGTGATTATCGGTGAGAGCGGAAATCAAAAGGTAGCCGCAATCAAGAACTGGTCGCTTGAACTGTCGCTCGAAACTTTGGAAACGACCGCTCTCGGTGATGATTGGAAGAACTACATCACGGGTCTTAAAGAGTGGACGGCGAGTTCGGAAGGCGATTATTCAGTCCCGACCGACACGCAAGGACAGGCAGCACTGCAAGATGCATATCTCGCAGGCACGACCATAACCGTAAAACTGTATGTGGACGGAACGAACTACTATCAGGGAACGGCATACATCAGCAGCTTGTCAATCGAAGACCCAGTGGACGATGTGGTCAGCATCAGCCTTGAACTCACGGGTACGGGCGAATTGAGTTTTCATAAAGGAGAGTAAGAATGAAGAACGGAGTAACCATCAATCTGGATAAACCCAGAACATTGAGATACGGCATCAATGCGCTCGTCAAGGTAGAAGACCTTACGGGCAAAAGCATTACGGCCCTTGACCTTTCGCACGTGGGCATCAAAGACTTGCTCATTATCGTGTATGCGGGGCTTTGCCACGAAGACAAAACCCTTACACTCGAAAAGGTTGGTGACCTTATTGACGAGTATTCGAACATCACCGAGATCGCCGAAAAACTCGGTGAAGCCTTTACGCTTGCATTCGGCAAGGCGGAAGGTAAACAGGGGGAATAAGTGAGACTGCTTTTGACCTTTCCGAGTTTTGCGAAAAGGCAGTCGTGTTCTTTGACATAGACCCCATACAGATCGGCAATTACACTCCGTATGAAGTAATGCTGCTTGCAAAGCAAAAGCGAGAGCGGGAAATTCGACTGTTCGAGGATAACATCACTCTTGCGTGGCATACGGAAGCCTTTGCAAGGCAAAAGAAGTTGCCGATTCTTTCAAAGATACTGAAAGACGTAAGGAAGAAACCGAAGAAAACAAACTCGGCGGGTGATGCCGTACTCAAAGCAATGGCGGCAGAGCAAGGAATAATCATCAAATAGGGGGGTGAGGACAGTTGGCGGTTATAAGAAACCTTGTGGTAAAGATAGCGGCGGACATATCCTCGCTCTCGAAAGGGTTAGATAATGCCCAAAAGAAGATACAAAAGGTGTCAGCAAGCCTGACGAAAGCGGGAACGAAACTCTCGGCAACCATTACGGCTCCGCTTGTGGCACTCGGAACGAAGTCGGTCATGGTGTCGCAACAGTTCGAGCAGTCGATGGCAAACGCGGCATCTGTCGCAGGCGCTACAAGCGAAGAACTCGCAAGAATGACATCAATCGCCCGTGAAATGGGCGCGAAGACGGTTTTCTCGGCATCGGACGCGGCGGACGCTTTGTATTATATGGCGTCGGCAGGTTACAAGGTAGACCAGATGGCGGACTCTATCGAAGCGACACTTAACCTTGCATCGGCAACGCAGAGCGACTTGGCATTCACAACCGAAACTGTTATTTCGACCTTAAACCAGTTCGGCTTGGAAGCAAACCAAGCGGAGCGAGTGACCAATGTGTTTGCGGCGGCAATCGGTGACTCTATGGCATCGATGGATAAACTCGCAAACTCAATGGGATATGTCGGTCCTGTGGCAAACAGCCTTGGCTATACGATAGAAGAAACGGTCGGCGCACTGTCCGTGTTATACGATGCAGGCTATGACGGAAGTACGGCAGGAACTTCGCTTCGACAAGCATTTGTATCTCTTATGAACCCGTCAACGGCGGCACTCGGAATCTTTGAAGAACTCGGCATAGCCGTAGAAGACGTAAACCCGGCAACCAACGATTTCGCATCAATTCTTGATAGATTACGAGACGCTGGGTTGGACACCGCGCAAGCAATGGAGATTTTCGGCGCAAGAGGCGGTCCGGGTATGCTTGCCTTGATGTCGGCGGGCGGTGATGCCGTAAGGGGAATGACCAAAGCCATTACGGGAACGAACAAAGCGACCGACATGGCGGCAACACAGCTCGATACTTTGCAAGGACAATGGAAGATCCTGAAATCCGAGCTTGAAGAGATAGCAATCTCGTTCGGAGACGTGCTGATTCCGCTCATTCGACAGTTTATAACGAAGTATATCTCCCCACTGACGGCAAAGATTATGGGTCTGTCGATGGGAACGCGAAAACAAATTGTAGTCATAGCACTGCTTGCGGCGGCAATCGGACCATTGCTTATCGTAATAGGGAAACTTGTCGGCAGTCTCGGCACAATCATTAAGGTGGCAAAAGTCCTATTCACGAAAGCGGGGCTCATCGGTTTAGCAATAGCGGCGGTAGTCGCTTTGCTCGTGTACCTATGGAAGACGAACGAAGACTTCCGTAATGCCGTAATCCGCATATGGGAGAAGATTAAGTCTGTCATTATAAGCGTAGCCAACGCTATAAAAGCGTGGTGGGACGAGAACGGAGAACGCATCAAAGCGGCAGTCGTGCAAGCCTTGAAAACGGTTTGGAAATGCGTGAAAGAGGTCTTTTCGAAAGTGCTTGCCATAGCCAAGAAAGTATGGCCGCTCGTAAAGAAAACCGTACTTGATACAGTCAATGGAATCAAGACCTTTTGGCAGAAGTACGGCAAGCAGATACTCAAAGTCGTCTCGGACGTTTTCACCCGTCTTTGGACGATTATAAAAAGTGCGTTTGACGTTATAAGCAATGCGGTGCTGAAATTCCTAAACTATGTCGAACCGCTATGGGAGAAGATAAAGGCACTCTTTGCATCGCTTTGGGATACCATAGTTGAACTATATCAACTCCTAAAGCCCGTGTTTGAGTTAATAGGCAAAGTAATCGAAGTGCTGTACGGAGTGGTAGTCGGAGTGGTCAACGGAATCATCGCCGCGCTCGGACCATTTTTGAGCGCTGTCTTGGATGTGGCGAACGCTATCATCGAAGTAATCAAGTTCGTGTGCGCGATACTCAAAGGCGATTGGTCGGATGCGTGGACACATATGCAGAACATTGCTACGAGTATTTGGAGCGCTATTAAGAACATCTTTCTCGGTATTTGGGAGTTTATCAAAGGCTTTGGACAAGGGTTCGTAGACTTCTTTCAAGGTATCGGTGTAAATGTGCTGGATATCTTTCGCAATATTTGGACGGGTATCAGCGGCTTTTTCACGAATATTTGGAATGGTATATGCTCGGTATGCGGTTGGATTTGGGATAAGATAACGGGCTTGTTTTCAAGCATCGGCGATTACTTCTCGAACCTTTTCAAAGAGGCATTCAACTGGGGTAAGAACCTGATACAAAATATCGGTGACGGCATAAAGAAAGCATGGAGTAAAGTCGTAGACGGAGTAAAATCAGTCGGACAGTCGATAAAAGACTTTCTCGGTTTCGGCTCGCCGACAAAGAAAGGTCCGGGACATACGGCAGACGAGTGGATACCGAACCTAATGGATATGATGGCGGACGGAATGTACGACAATATGCCTATGTTGCAGCAAGCGGCGGCACAGGTCGCGTCTTCGCTGAACATCACCGCATCGGCAAATCGCGCGGTAGTCGGTAGCGGAAGCAGTCCCTATGGAGATATGGTCAATGGAATGCTCCAAGGGATAGCGGCAATCGGCAATAACGGTGGAAAAGAGCAAAAAGACATCGTTTTGGAGATTGACGGACAGCAGTTCGCAAGGCTTATTATGCCGAGACTGAATAAAGAATACAAGCGAAACGGCATTGCATTAAGGGAGGTGTAAGATGGCGGTATTTTTTAAGATAAACAGTAAGACGATAAAAGCGCCGACCGAACTCACTTGCACGACCGAAGTGTTGGATAAATCGGAAAGAACGATGGACGGCACAATGGTCGTGGACGTTATAGGGAGAAAGAGAAAGGTCGAAGTCGCGTGGAAATATCTCTCGAAAGAAGATATGGGACTCTTGACTGCCGAAACGAAAAGCGGCTCGTTCGTGACGATAGACTACAACGATCCCGAAACGGGGAAGTTGACGTCGATGACCGCTCGTCCGCAGGACTTGTCCTGTCAGCCACGATACGATTGGGTAAAAGGCAAGATAATGTGGGCAAGCGTCAACGTTGCTTTTGTGGAGAGATAACCTATGGAATATACGGATAATCCACGAAAAATACTCGGCAGAGTGGACGTTATCTACTCGGATACTGAAATCAGTAAGGACATTCAAACAACGGAAAGCGGTAATTCGGCTATCAGCCACCCGGACGAAGTGTTCGGCGCATACCTTGTGCCGACAGTCAAAGGCTGTACGATGGACGGCAATGCGACAATGGACGGCTCCTTTCAGATGATGGACGATTCGGTCGTTCTCGGTTGGTGGAGCGGTTCGTTGTCGGGTAGTAATGGTGTGCTTGCGAATGCGCCGTGGATCGAGATATCGTTTGTCAAGCGTCCGATAATATCTTGGGTGGTATTGGGCGATGAAAAGCGGAATGAATACCCGGTCGACTTCATTTTGCAGTACAAACGAGACGGGAAGATTGTTCACTCGGATAGTGTGACCGTCAATAATCAGATACAGGTTCGATTGACTCCGCAGCTTGAAGACATTACATCCATCAGGCTGACGATAACAAAGTGGAGCAAGCCGAATGCCTGTGCGAAAATATTGAAGTTCTACGACCGAATGATGGAGCGGTACGAGGGCGATGCCATTGAAATGTTCGAAGTGTCCGAAGAGATGGGTGCGGCGGACGGAAACTACAACATAGTATCCGACACGATGACTGTCAACATCTTTAATAAGGACAGAAAGTTCGATAAAGGATATCTCCGTTCGCTCATGATACTCGACCGCAAACTGTTACCGAGCATAGGCATAGAAACGGACGGGGAAGTAAAATACCAACCGCTCGGCACATTCTATTCGGACGAGTGGCAGATAAACCAAGATTCGCAATGGGTAAAGTGTAGTGCGGTGGACAGACTAATGCGGCTGCAGAAAAAGACCTATGTCGGCTTTCCGCTGACGGAGAATGCGTCGCTGTACGATATAGCCACCGACATTCTCTTGAAAATAGGGGAAACGGCGGACACTATCGTCATCTCAAAAGACTTGCAATCGGTGGTTGTGCCGATGGCATTCCTGCCAAAGGGAACGGCTTGGGACGCATTGCAGGAAATCGCCAATGCGGGACTATGCAAAGTGTTTATAGACCGAGAAGATAAAATCAATGTTCGCTCGGAGAAAGAGCCGAAGACAACAACGGCGATAAGGATAGATAAAAGCAATATGTTTTCGTACTCATCGAGTGTTTCTCTGACCGAGTTTGCGAACCGTATTTCTGTGGAATACTGTGACGTATCCTTGTCGAACGATACGGTCGAAGCAGTATCGGTTGAACTCAATATAGAGCCGAACGCATCGCTTGAATTGACGCTCGATTATAATACCGAAGTTGCGTACCCTGCAATGGAAACGGATAACTTAAACGTGCTATTGACCGACTTCCAAGGCGGTGTCAATGCTTGCTCGGTCGTGGCAAAGAACAAAACGGCACAAAAGCAAAAGGCGGTGCTGACGGTTACGGGCAAGGCAATCGAGATAACGACCAAGTCTTTGACGATGCAAGACGATGACAGTGTTAGAAACAACGGAGTGACCGAGTATTCGCACCCGTCAAGCGATCTTGTACAAAACCATGCACAGGCGGAGTATATCGCAAGAATTTTGCTTGAAAGGATGCACGCAGGAGAAGGTGTCATAACTACGACTTGGCGAGGAAACCCGAAACTCAATCTCGGTGAAAAGTACGAGTCGGCGGATAGGTTCGGAGACAGTCAAGAACTCGTGTGCGAGTACAACAAGTTTACGTTTGACGGCGGATTGAAACAAGAGACGCGCGGAAGAACGATATAAGGAGGGTATGAATGGCAAATTGGAAAGAGCCAAAGAGCGATTACAAAGCGGAAGACCAAGTAACGCCGGATATCTTCAATACACTTGCGGAAAACGAAAAACACTTGAAAGAGATTTCTTGCAAGGTAGAAAAGAAAACAAAAAGCGGAACTACGACAACGATCTCCTCTATCGTTTTCGTAGAGCAATAGGATGCTGAAAGTAGTCAAAGGCGATGTCTTTGAGTTCGGGTTATCGTTTGAGAACGTTGCTACGGAACTCATAGAAAAGGTGGTGTTCGCATGCAAAGAACTTGGAATCGAAGAAGAGGCGGATAGAGAAGAGGATGAATTCCGCATTCGAATACCGGGTGAAGTGACAAAGGACTTCAAAACAGGTTTTTTGAAATACGACATCATCGCCACCTTAATAGACGAGCAAGAGGTAACGCTCGTGCATCGTCAAAAATTAGAAGTTTTGGAGAGGGTGGAAAATGGCGGATAAAAACTACTACGGTAATCTGGAACATATAAAAGTTACGCCCGGTATTACCGTAACCTACAACTACAATCGGTTAAAAAACAAGCCGTCCATCAACGGGAAACCGCTTGACGGAAAAATGACGGCAAGCGACTTAAACCTATTGTCAAACAACGTAACGGAATATGAAGAAATTAAGCTGGGAGTCGATAAACGCGACTCCTTTATTCTTGTCGTGGGAGAAAACGGCGAGACGAATAAAATAAAACTTGGCGAACTCGTCAAAGGGAAACTGCAGGCGGTTGACAAGATAACCGAAGATATCCCGGACGGCGATTTTGTATTCAAGAAAATGGAGGATAAATAACATGGCTCAAACTACAAACAAGTTCCAGATTATTCAAAAGGTCAGCGCAGAAGATACCGTACTTATCCATCCCGAAACGGAAGCGGAAGTAGTTAAGTATAAAGGTACAACGTCGGGTATTGCGGCGGAGAACGTACAAGGTGCAATCGATAAGGTCTACGAGCAAGTCAAAAACATTGAGAGTGGCGGTATCGTAACCGGGTTAAAGGGCGATAAGGAAACAACTTACAGAAAAGGCGATGTCAACCTTACTCCAGCCAACATCGGCGCTGAACCGAGCGGAGCGGTGAACGCTCACAATACGTCCGGAACGGCGCACTCGGATATTCGTACCGCCGTAACTAATGCGCAGAACAAAGCAAACAGTGCGTATTCGCTTGCGGAAGGTAGAGCAAAAGCGGTTTCGTTCGATACCATGGCTGCGATGACAACCGCATTGAAAGCGGCTACTAAAACCGACTACAAAGTGGGCGATAACATCTTTATCAAGGCTTTGGAGACGCCCGACTACTGGGTAAGCAAGGTTCTCGATAACAACACGGGTACTTACGGGTACTTTGAAATCAGCGCACTCGAAACACAAAAAGTTGACCTTGCCGCCTATCAGACGAAGACGGACAACACGCTTGCAACCACGGCAAAGACAGTAGTCGGTGCTATTGGCGAAGTAAAAACGACTGCGGATGCGGCGAAGAGTCAGGCAAATACCAATGTCACAGAGATTGCTAACATCAAGAACGGAGCAACCAAAGTTGGCTCAGCGACGAAAGCGGATAATGCAACCAAGGCAGATACGGCAACAAGTGCGACTTCGGCAGGTAAGTGGACTACGGCGAGAACACTCGGTGTAAGCGTCAATTCGGGTGTCAAGAAAGACGGCTCGACTGCTATCAACGGATCGGGAAGTCAGAGCGTGGACGGCTCTGCCGATAAGACGATAGCAGTCACTTTGGGTGATAGCGGTGTAGCCGCAGGCACTTATTCTGCCGTTCAGGTCAATGCCAAAGGCATTGCTGTCGCAGGTGGACAGATGATTGAAATCGGAACGAGCGGTCAGACCACTCCGAGTGCGTCTCTTGCAACGGGCGGACTTTTCTTTAAGGTAGTATAAGGGGGTATCGTGAATGGCTTACAGACCGAAAATTAAGAATGCCAACGGCACTCTTACCGATTTGCCGTTGGAAGCCGAAACGTCGGTAAAACTAAAAACCGCAAGGACAATCGGTTTGTCGGGAGTTACTGCAACGGCTAAAAGTTTTGACGGGAGCGGAAACGTTACGATTCCTGTCACGGAAGTCCCGGTATCGCTTTTGACGGGGTTACTTGAAAAAACATATCCCGTCGGAGCAATTTATATGTCCACGGTATATATCAGCCCAGCGTCAATCTTCGGAGGAACTTGGACAAGACTCTACGACAGATTCCTCGTGGGCGGAGGTTCTGACTATTCCATAGGAAGTACAGGCGGCGAAAAAGCACATAAATTAACGACTACGGAAATGCCTGCGCATACTCACTTTGCGAATAAATATAAAGACGGATCGAACTACATTGTGCATTACAGTTCTAATGAGACAACAGGCTTTAAAACTTCTGCGGGTAGTGGTGGGCATGGTGTGTTGCTTGCTGCACTTGAGAATACGGGTGGCGGTAATGAACACAACAATTTGCCTCCGTATTTAGCAGTGTATATGTGGAAAAGAACGGCTTAAGGAGGATAATATGAAAGTTTATAACAAAGAAAAAACACAAATTATATCGGATTATGACCTTTCAAAAGGACGCCTTGAGCGCGATGAACGTACGATTTATCATGAGGCAGTAAAGGAAGTGGTGGAACAATTTCATTATGAAGTGGTAAAGGAATACGAAAACGGTGGCAAGGACGTGGAAAAAGTGGTGGATGTCAAAGGAGTGCCGGGACGCGATGCCTACGAAGAAACGGAGGACATCTATGTTTTCATTCCATATACGGATGAAGAATTAAAGAAAAAAGAAGACGAAATTCTTTATTCCGAATTAAGCACTTGGTTCGATTGGTACGATATGCAGGTAAGTCAATATGAAAGATCCAAGAGATTGGAAATAGCCTTTGATAGAGACATCGCCACATTGGACGCAGAGGCGGTTCAAAAAGCGGAGCAAATGAGAGAAGTTAAGGATAGGTTGGGAATAGAGTAATATGGTAGCAATAATTATGAGTATATGTGCGAGCATCATCAGCGGAATGGTGCTCTTTTTCTTGCAAAGATTTTTCAAGAAAAAGCAAAAGGTAGATGAAGAGCGAGACAGAGCAAAAGCCAAAGAGAACATGCTGATACTAAAAAGTATAGATGCGGTCGGAAAATTGACGTATGCGGATGCGGTAGCCATTCGTGACGGGAAAACCAACGGCGAGATGAAAGAGGCGATGAAAGCCTATGCGGAAGTTAAGGATGAACTCTACGAATATTTGCTCGAACAAAATTCCAAGAAATAAGGAGGGGAGATAAATGGAACAGTATTTGAATTTAATCAGCGTCCCGGCGATTGCTGCGGTCGTGTATTGGGTGATTAACATCATTAAGCACGCAGTCGGAGAGAACGAAAAGTTCAAGCGGTGTATTCCGCTTATTGCAACGGCGCTCGGAATCGTGTGTGGTATTATTTGTTTTTACGCTTTGCCGAGCATCATCCCCGCACCGAACATTGTGGTGGCAATCGTCATCGGCGGTGCGAGTGGACTGACGGCTACGGGTACTAATCAGATTATTAAGCAGCTCGGCAAAAAGGATGGTAAAGACGATGGAAAAACAGATAATTGAAAGTGTCTTAAAAAGCCTTTTGAAGAGAGGTTTAATCACTTCGTCAGAGAAGGAAAGAATTATCAAAAAAGTTTCAGAATAAAGCGGCTTTTGTCTGGACTTTTATAGGTGAGCACGGTATTGTTTGTCCTGCCCAATAAAAAGGGCGGGACAAATTTTTTATCGCAGTTCGAATCCAGTCGAAAGAGCCAAAAGGCGAACAAGAAAGGAGCGTAAGAAATGAATATTCAAGAGATACCTACGAAAAAAGTGGAGAAACCACGAGTATGTGCCTATGTGCGAGTCAGCACCGATAGCGATGCTCAAGAAGATAGTTTCGCGTTCCAGTCCAACTACTGGCAAAATAGATTTGAAAATGACGAATCGGTAGAGTATATCGGATTATTCTCCGATGAGGGCATCGGCGGTGCGTTTATGAAAAAGCGCGATGGACTCAAAAGGATGTTCCAAAAAGTGAGAAATGGTGAAATCGATAGGATATATACAAAGTCGGTTTCAAGATTCGCTCGGAACAAAGTCGAACTAATGGAAGTAGTCAGAGAGTTCCGAGATTTAGGTGTGGAAATCATATTCGAGTCTGAAAACATACATACCCTTGACCCCAAATGCGGCTTAATCCTTACAGTGATGGCAAGTCTCGCAGAAGAGGAATTACTATCTATGAGCCAAAACCAAAAATGGGCTGCACGGAAACGATTCGCAAATGGGAGTGTGGAACTGGCACGAATACTTGGATATGACATGGTCGATGGAAAGTTAGTGATAAACGAGAAAGAAGCGGTCATAGTGCGAAGAATCTTTGAACTGTACCTGCAAGGCAACTCGTTTAGAACCATATGCCATATTCTCGAAAACGAAGGGTACACCCCAATGCATGGGGGACGATGGAGCAAATCGACAATAACGGGGATGTTACGAAATGAAAAATATTGCGGGGATAGTATTATGCAAAAATCATATAGCACAATGAAAGTGCAGAAATACAACTACGGAGAACTCCCCAAGTATTATATTCAAGGCGATCACGAAGCGATTGTGTCGCGTGAAGACTACCAAAAAGCACAGGAGATAATGATGGCACGTGGCAATAAATATAGACCAAGGGGGTCACCTACGGCATTATATCCGCTATCAGGAAAACTGATATGCGGAGAGTGCGGAACGAGTTTCAAAAGAAAAACTTCGGCACACGGAACTCCATATATGTGTATAAAGTGGACATGTCGGAAAAAGGATGTTTATGGGGTAAAGGAATGCGCATCACATGACATCAAAGACGAAGTCGTTACAAGATTGCTGATTGAAGCCTACAACGAAAGCCTTGACGCGAATAATGATGTGAACGGCATAACGGAGCAAGAAGAGGTCTTGCGAAAACTTATTGCCAACGAGCAAGAACTGCGACAACTACGAGCGAAAGGTTATATCTCCGAAAGTAAATGCCGAGAAGAAACCGATAAAATACTTATAAAGATAAAAGAACAGGAAACTCTCATAAAAAATCTACAAACGAGAGATATGGTAAAAGGGAAATATAAGAAATCGGATAAGCTGACGGAACAAATGGCGGAGTTCCTTGTAAAGGCAATAGTAAAAGAATGGACTATTACATTCGAGTTCCAAAATGGATATAAGGCAACGAAAGAATATACAAACGGGAGGGCGGGAAATGTCAATGGAAAACTGTGCAAACACTAAACCCAAAATTACGATTATACCAGCGAAAACAAGAGTCGAACGGCTTGACCCTATGTCGATAGCGATGGGACAAAAGCCTAAAATACGAGTGGCTGCATATGCACGAGTGTCGACCGACCACGAAGAACAGGAGAGCAGTTACGAGGCACAGGTAGACCACTTCACCAAACTCATAGCAAGCCATGATGATTGGACGATGGTTGACATCTATGCCGACCCCGGTTTGAGCGGTAAAAATACCAAAAGAGTGCAGTTCAAACGAATGATAAAGGACTGCGAAGACGGAAAGATAGACCTTATAATTACGAAATCGGTCAGCCGATTCGCAAGGAACACGCTCGACTGCGTACAGACGGCAAGAAAACTGAAAGCGGACGGCATCGGAATCATATTCGAGAAAGAAAACCTTGACACGCTACAAGAGCGAAGCGAGTTTGTCTTGACGATTATGGCAAGCCTTGCGGAAGAAGAAAGTCGGAGCATATCCAATAATATTAGGTGGAGCGTCAAGAAAAAGTTCCAAGAGGGGAAAGTGATTCTTAACACGAAACACTTCCTTGGATATACGAGAGACAAGAAGGGAACGGTGCTGAAAATCGTGCCAGAAGAGGCAATAACGGTTAGAAGGATATATGCGGAGTTCCTTGACGGTAAAAGTCTGAAAGAAATCGCTGAAGGACTTGAGCGAGATGGTATAGCATCGCCGTCAGGCAGAGAAACATGGCATCCTTCCACGGTGAAGTCGATACTGCAAAATGAAAAGTACAAGGGCGATTGCCACCTGCAAAAAACATACCTTCCAGACTTTCTATCCCCAAGGCGAATTAAAAACGAAGGATTCGCGCAGAGCTGGTATGTGGAAGATAGCCATGCGGCTATCATATCGAAAGAGACATTCGACATGGTACAGCAAGAGTTCCAAAACAGGCAGTCGCTACGAAGTACAGGTGAAACGGGATGCGGAAAGTTTTCAGGTAAATATCCGTTCAGCGGAATGATAGTATGCGGCGAATGCGGGGAAACCTACCGAAGACACCAACAGTACAACAAATATAAGAAGTACTACATATGGGTGTGCAAAAGACACGAAAACAATGGAGCGGAATACTGCAAGAGCCGACCTATCAAAGAAGAAGCCCTTGAGAAAGCGTTTGTAAGGGCATTAAACGAACTTATAGGAGACAAGGAACGAATACTCGAAAAACTGCAAAGTGCGACCGTGAGCGAAATAACGGACTCCTGTGCGACAGCGATAAATGAAGTGAATGCCGAGATGGAAAAATTACAAGAGCAGATGATGGAACTGCTGATGAAAAGGAACAACGGAGAGATTACCGATAAAGAATATGAACAGCAAAGTCAGCAGGTCGGAATGCAAATAGACCAACTGCTTATGAGAAAAGAAGAGATACTGTCCGAGCAAGGAAAAGTCCAACTCGCGTCGTACCGAATCGAAGAAGTGACCAAACTACTACAGACAGGAAAGATACTTGAAGAGTTTGATCGAGTGATGTTCAAAAGCCTTGTGCGGAAAATCACTGTGCTGTCCAACAAGGAAATCGAAATCGAGTTCGAGTGCGGAATAACGGTAAGAGAAACTTTATAAGCAAACGACCGACTGCGTTCATAAGAGTGCGGTCGGTCATTTTTTCGTTGATTAAGACAGAAGAAATCATACGCTCCTTATCGTGCAAAAATCCTTTTTGTGCAATCGTTAAAGGCTTGTGACTTTTCAAAGCGAGTGAAGAACAAATCCCTACGGCGATACTCGAAGAAACAACAAAAAGGGTAAACTGCCACGAAAACGGCAATTTACCCCTGTTTTGCATAGAAAAAGACACACGCAGCGGAGTTTTATACGCTCCTTTTGCGTGTGTCTTGATGGTGCGGATAAGAGGACTTGAACCTCCACGCCCGAGGGCACCGGAACCTAAATCCGGCGCGTCTGCCATTTCGCCATATCCGCATATTTTGAAACAGCTAAAGTATATCCGAATTTCTTGGAAAAGTCAATGGAAGGAGTTGACAAAATAAAAAAAATGGGGTATATTATTTACACGCGAAATCGTGCGGGTGTAGTTCAATGGCAGAACTCCAGCTTCCCAAGCTGGCCACGAGGGTTCGATTCCCTTCACCCGCTCCAAGTTCGGTCGCATAAAGGCTTTGAAAGGCTTTTGTGCGATTTTTTTTACACAAAAGGAGGACGAGAAATGCGCCATACCGGAACGGTGGAGCTTGAGACCGATCGGCTTATCCTGCGAAAATTTACGCGGGAAGACGCGCCTAAAATGTTTCAAAATTGGGCGTCCGATCCCGAAGTGCCCCGATATATGACCTGGAAAGCGCACAAATCGGTCGCCGAAACTGAGGCGTATCTCGATTCGATTGTCGCGAAATATCCCGAAAACTGGTACGAGTGGTGCGTCGTCTGGAAGGAGACGGGGGAGCCTGTCGGCTCTGTCGGCTGTATCAATCCGAGCGAAGAGGTTCAGTCTATCGAAATCGGCTGGTGCCTTTCCCGTCTGTACTGGGGGCGGGGAATCATGCCCGAGGCGGCAAACAGGGTTTTACGACACCTCTTTGAAGAGGTGGGCGCAAACCGCGTTTCCTCCTGCCATTTTCTTGAAAATCCCAAGTCGGGACGCGTCATGCAGAAAATCGGCATGACCTGCGAGGGCATGCTTCGGCAGAACACAAAGGACAATGAGGGGAATTTGGTGGATGTGAAGGTCTATTCCATTCTGCGTGAGGAATGGAGAGAGAGAAATGCGCAGGAGGGTTTGAAGTGAAAGCAGTTGTGCAGAGAGTCTCCCGGGCGGTACTACGGGTGGATGACGAAATTGTTTCGGAAATCGGCGCAGGGCTCTGCGTCTATCTCGGCGTCGAACGGGGAGATTCGCCCGCGCAGGCGGATTCGCTTGCAAAAAAGATTGCCAAACTCCGCATCTTCGAGGACGAGGCGGGCAAACTCAATCGCTCCGCGCTTGACTGCGGATTTGAAATGCTCGCAATCTCCAATTTCACGCTCTGCGCGGATTGCGCGCACGGAAATCGTCCGAGCTTTACCGGAGCGGAGGCGCCCGAGCCCGCAAACGCGCTCTATATTCGTTTCTGCGAGGAACTCGCGGGACAGGGAATTCGGGTTTTGCGGGGCGTTTTCGGCGCGGATATGAGGATAGAACAGGTCAACGACGGTCCTGTGACCATCGTTTTGTGAGGAGCTATGAAATATACGACCGTTTTAATGGATGCGGACGAGACCATTCTCGACTTTTTCCGCACAGAGGAGAACGCGCTTCGGCGCAGTTTTGCGCATTTCGGCTTTCCCTTCGCTAAGGACACGCACCCGATTTACCACGAAATCAATCAAAAACTTTGGCACGAGTTCTCTATGGGCAGACTGGACAAACCTACGCTCACGGTCCGGCGGTTTTCGGAGCTGTTCTCGGTGTTGGGACTCGACGCGGACCCTGTCGCCTTCAAGGAGTGCTACGAGGGCTGGATCGGGCAGGGCTATTACACGATACCGGGCGCGGAAGAGCTTTTACAGACGCTGCGGAGCATGGGCTGTGCGCTCTACTGTACGACGAACGGGTTGAAACGTACGCAATACTCCCGTCTCTCCGGCGCGGGGTTGCTACAGTATTTTGAAAAGCTCTTTATCTCGGAAGAGGCGGGTTCTCAAAAACCGCAAAGGGCTTACTTCGACTATGTGTTCGCGAGCGTCCCCGAAAAAAATCCCGAGAAATTCCTGCTTGTCGGGGATTCGCTCACGACGGACATCGCAGGGGGAAACAACGCGGGCATCGATACGGTTTGGTATAACCCGTCCGGAGAGGTTCGGGGGGAGGGGGACGCGCAACCGACCTATGAGGTCAAAACGCTTGCGGAAATTCCCGGCATTGTGTCGGGAGAATAAAAGGTTAGAAAAAGACGGCGGTTTCGCCGTCTTTTTTCATGCCCGCGGACATAGAATAGGGGTATGGAATCCAAAGAAAATCGGGGGATTGTCCAAATATTCTCCTCTAAAATTCAGAGATGCTTGGAGCGCGTAGAGCCTTCCGCGCTCTGTGAAATCCGTCTCCGGCTGGGGGGCAGGGCGGTCGTCCTTACCCGGACGGGAAGGTTTTGGCTGTGCGAGCGGGGATTGACCGAACGGCGCGCGGAGGGCGTTCTATGCGACAAAAAAGACCTTGAGGAAGTCATGCTGAACGTCACCAACCGTTCGGTGTATTCGGTCAACGAAAACTTGAAACAGGGGTTTGTGACCTACCGCGGCTGTCGGGTGGGGCTGTGCGGGGAAATCGTGCGGGAAGGGGGAAGGATTCTCACCGTCAAAAATCTCACTTCGCTGGACGTCCGCGTGCCGCACGACGTGCCCTGCGCGGGCAAAGTTCTTCCCTATCTTCTGTCCGAAGGGCGGCTGTTGCACACATTGGTCTTTGCGCCGCCCGCCTGCGGAAAGACCACCCTCGTCCGCGACATTGCCAAAAAACTGTCATACGCGGACATGCCCTCTAATATAGTATTGATAGACGAACGCTCCGAGCTCGGTGCGTTCGGGCTTGCCGACTGCGACATTCTCTCCAACCTTCCCAAGACGGAGGGACTGCACTTCGCGGTTCGCAACCTCAATCCCGACGCCGTTGTCTGCGACGAAATTAAGTCCGCAGAGGACGTTGAGGCGGTGTTTGAGGCGGCGTCCTGCGGCGTTGCGGTGATTGCGACCATTCACGCGGGGGAACTTGCGGAACTCGAGCGCAAAGCCTATCTTTCGCGGTTCTTTTCGGAGCGGGTGTTTCGCCGCTACGTGAGACTGTCGGACAGGCTGGGGCTGGGAACGGCGGAGGAAATTTTGGACGAAGATTTCCGGCGGATAGCCGGGGCGGAGGTGCTGTGTGAAGATTGTCATCATTCTTGCAATACTGGTCTTCTGCGTGCTCCTCGGCATGGGATTCGCGGGGTACTACAAGCGCCGCCGCGTGTTCTTTGAGGAACTCAAGAGTTTCAATCTCAAGTTCTTAAGCTGTCTCGAATTTTCCGCCGACCCTCTCGCGGAGTTCGTGGGCAAGGTCAAGGAAGGCTTTTCGGCGGACTTTGCGGGACTACTCTCGGGCTATCTCGGCTGGCTTGCGGGCGGGGAGAACGCGGAGGAGTGTCTGAAAGGGAGTCTCGCCCGACTGCCGCTGTCGCGGGAAGAGCGGGAGCGCGTGCGGGAGTACTTCGTCTCCCTCGGCGGGTGCGACTGCTACACGGAGCGGGAACGCTGTTCGGAATATAAGGCGGTATTCGAGGGCATGGCGGCGGCGGGACGGGCGGAGGAGAAGAAGAACGGCGCACTGTCCGTCAAATTGTCCGTCTATCTTGGGCTGTTGGTCGTCGTCCTCATCATATAGGGAGAAGTCGTCATGAGCGTGGATATTATCTTTAAAATCGCGGCAATCGGAATCCTCACGGCGGTTTGCAGTCAGATTCTGAAGAAGTCGGACAAGGAGGAAATGGCGACGCTGACCACCCTCGCGGGCGTCGTACTCGCGCTGACGATGGTGGTCTCCATGATTTCCGAACTGTTCGAGACCCTGCGCAATCTGTTTCTGCTGTATTAGCGATGTCGGTCTTAAAAATCGTCATTGCGGGCGTGGTGTTCGCCATCCTGATCGTGGTGGTGCGGGAAAACCGTTCGGAGATTGCCATTGTGCTCTCCTGCGCGGCGGGCATCGTGCTCTTCTTCTTTGTGGCGGACTACCTGCAGGAGATTCTGTTCGTCCTGACCGGAATCGTCGAGCGGGCGGGGATTGAATCTTCCATTCTCTCCGCGCTTTTCAAAATCGTGGGGACAGGCTATATCTGCGAATTCGCCGCAAACCTCTGCGAGGATTACGGCTGTAAGTCGGTGGGGGACAAGATCTCCCTTGCGGGAAAGATTGTCATTCTCTTTCTGACCCTTCCCGTGCTCTCGAAGATCGTCGATCTCATCACGAGCATGATTTAGTTTGCGCCGCCCTCGGTGCGAACTCTACTTTCGGAGGTCTTTTCATGACTGTGATTCACAACCGAAAAAAGAGAATCCGCCTGATCCTGCTGTTTGCCGCGGTACTCCTCGC
>CAJMQN010000001.1 GCA_905215695.1 uncultured bacterium | reverse complement strand
TCAGAATCTTGAGCTGATGCGAAACCGTGGTCTGATTGATGCCGAGGGTCGCCGCAATATCGGTGACGCAGAGCCGGGAAATGGCGAGCGCGGAAAGGATTTTGAGCCGCGTGCCGTCCCCGAAGATACTGAAAAACGCCGTCAGTTCCTCGAGCGCCTTCTCCTGCGGAAGGTAGTTGAGAATCACCCTCTGCATCCGTTTATCGATCGCAATCGCCTGTTCCATATCCCCATTCCCCTGCATATTTTTTGCTTATATACAGTATATATGTAAAATGACAGATATGTCAATCCGTGCATACAGGCATTTTTGTTCGTTTCTGTCTGCTTTTGTCAAAAAAGGAGGAATCACATGAATCCCTTCAATTCAGGGAACAGTACGCTGTTTATGCTGCTCATCTTCTTCGTGCTCTGCGGCGGAAACGAGTTTGACACGACCCAGCTATTATTGGTGCTGGCGCTCTTCTCCTCCCTCGACCTCTCGACGGACGTCACGACGACG
Source organism: uncultured bacterium (assembly GCA_905215695.1). Lineage (GTDB taxonomy): Bacteria > Bacillota > Clostridia > Christensenellales > HGM11417 > CAJMQN01. The sequence continues at coordinate 358,808 of CAJMQN010000001.1, read as the reverse complement.
ACCACGACGACCGCGGCAATTTAACGCTTACGTCCGAATCTCGACGCGAACCGCCCGACCTGAACATAGACCCGCTCCATGAGGTATTCATAGGCGAGGAAGCAGGGCACGCCCGCAAGCTCCAGCCACAGGAGAGGGATGTCGAAGGCGAGCAGTTCGAGAAGTCCCACGAATTTCCAGATGAGAAACAGGACGAGAGCGGCAAAGACCGCTTCAATGAGAAGGCGCAGGACAAGCCTGAACCCAAAGCGTTTGAATACGTAGATGAGCATGGGCTGAAGCCCGAAAAAACAGACATAGGCAAGCGCGATGACCGGACCGTTTCCCCCGCCCACAAAGAAAGCGAGGAGTGCGGTCGCCGCGAAGCTCAATACGCCTCCTCCGAAAAAATTCATGGAGAAGGGCAGAAACAAGACGACGGTCGCGCAGGCAAGCATACCGAGCCGCGCGACGGGCAGGTAAGCCGCGAGCGCGAGAAAGATTGTCCCCCCCGCGACGGTCACGCCGCAGAGCGCAATCTTGTAGCTTGTGTTCCGCATACCGCTAACAGCAGGGAATCAGGTCGAATCCCATGGACTCGCAACAACAATCCGCGCACAGAAGGTTTAAACAGCAGTTCCCCTCCGCGCAGCCGCCCCCCATCTGCCGGTCTTGATTGGCGTTGACGTTGTTGTAATTGTTGTACTGATTTTGGTTGGTGTTCGTGTTCGCATTCGCCTGCGGTCCGTTCATGAGGTTGTTGAGCTTGAAGAGCGCGTCCTTGTACTTGGTGTTGTTCGGGTCCATGGAGACCGCGAATTCGAGCTGTTTCTTGCTCTCCGCGTACCAATTCTTCTTATAGAATACGATACTTTGCAAGTAATGCCACTCCGCGCCCCGCTCGACGCACTCGTCCAGCTTTTTCTGCGCCTCGTCGAGGTTGCCCTGCTTTAAAAGGTTCTCAATCTGCCCGAAGACAGACCCGTACTCGCTCGCAACCTTCTTCTTGGAGAGGTCTGCCATAATATCGGAATAAGCCTCTTCAATCTCCTCGAGCTTGGCGGCGGCGAGGTTTCCCTCTTCGCCGGGCTGAAAGCGTTCCTCCGAATATTTCGCGCGCAGGGTCTCATAGGCGACTTTGACCTCTTCCTCGGTAGCCCCCTCCTGCAGTCCCAGCACTAAATACGCATTGTTTTGCATTTACAGTTACTCTCCATGATAGTTTTGGTTCTCCCGGAAAGCCCCCGGGCGGTGATGTTCATGAGCAAATCGATATTGAAAGCGAAAGGGATTTTCCGAATCTTGTCGTTGATGACCGCAATCGCGCTGTTGAGGTAATACGAAATTTCCTGTTTATGAGTATTGATAAACTGTTCCCGGCTGATATAATCATCGAACTTTGCGAGATAGGGGTTGTACCCCCCCCGTTTGAAATCCTCGTCGATGTCGTCAAGCGCGTCGATGAGATAGATCCACTTTCCCACGTTGTAGCAGAAATCGTAGATATCCTGCGTAAACTTTTCCTTCAAAACGAGCCGCGTCATCTCCGCGAGCATGACCGAAAAGGGGTCTGCGACGCGGTCGATGCTGTCGCAGTTTTCCTGTTCGAGCGCGGACATCTTCGCGTACTGCCGCCGGATAATTTCGTCCATCTCCGGGTAAGTTTTCTTCGCCTTTTTGTACGCCCTCCCAAACGCGGTCCGCGCCGCCTTGGAACGGAACTTGTGCTCATCCTCCACGTCGTCCCCGATTTTATGGTACATGAGGAGCAGATTGAAGGCGCATACCACGTCGTCGATTTCGTTGGGCTGCGCAATGGTTCGCTTTTTGATCGGGTGCAGAATGCACCGCTTTTTCTCGATGGCGTAATCGCTGTCGAGATAGTTGTGCAGGAGCAGCGAGAGAAACACCGCGTCGTAGGTCGTGGCAAGCCTTGAAATCTGCCCGTAATTTTTCTTGAGACTGCAACAGATTCCGCAGTAAACCGAACGGTACAGCGCGAAATCCCGCAGGGTCAGATAGGGTTTGTCTGGCGTTACATAACCGAACATGTATTTCTCCGATATTTCGGGACAGGGACTTTTCCCGCCCGCTTACAGCTGATAGAAACCGATTTTTTTGTACACCTTGCGCAGCGTCTTGTTCGCAAGGTAAGCCGCCCGTTCCGCGCCTGTTTTCAGTACGCCGTCGAGGTAAGCCTTGTCCGCAAGGATGCGCTTCTGCTCCGCCTGAATGGGCAGAAGTTTTTGGATCACGGCGTCCGCGGTCTGACTCTTGAGTTCGCCGTACCCCTGCCCCGCGAAGTGCTTTTCCGCATCCCCGACCGAACACCCCGCAAACGCGGAGTAAATGGTCAGAAGATTGGAGACCCCCGGCTTTTCGGGCGCGAACCGAATTTCGTTTTCGCTGTCGGTGACCGCCCTCTTGAATTTCCGCATCACGGTATCCGCGTCGTCGGTCACCGAAACATAGGCGTTGGGATTCTCGTCGGACTTGGACATCTTGGAAGTCGGGTCGGCAAGGCTCATAATCTTCGCGCCCGCCTTGGGAATGAAGGGTTCGGGCACGACGAAAGTCTCGCTGTAGCGGTTGTTGAACCGAATCGCAAGATTTCTCGCCAGCTCCAAGTGCTGTTTCTGATCCACCCCGATGGGCACGAGCGCAGTCTGATACAGCAGAATGTCCGCCGCCATGAGAACGGGATAGTTCATGAGCCCCATATTGATATTATCGCTGTGTTTGCGAGATTTATCCTTGAACTGCGTCATGCGGGAAATCTCCCCCACATAGGCGTAGCAATCCAATGCCCAAGCAAGCTCCGCGTGCGCCGGAACGTGCGACTGCAAAAAGAGCACGCTCTTTTCGGGGTCAAGCCCGCAGGCGATATAGAGCGCGAGCAATTCGAGCGTGTGTTTCCGCAGTTCCGCGGGCACCTGCGCAACGGTAATCGCATGCAAATCCACGACACAGTAGATACACTCGTACTCGTCCTGAAACCCGATAAAATTTTTGAGTGCGCCGATATAATTTCCGATTGTAATATTTCCCGAGGGCTGAATCCCCGAGAAAATCCGTTTTTTCTCTTCCATCTCTTACCCCTTGAAATCCAGCACCGCAGCCTTCAGCGCGTCCCGCGCGAGAACTTCGGAGAACCGTTTGGGCATCTCCTTGAGTTTTGCGACGCTCTCGGGCACTTCCATGGCGGTCTCGGCAAAGAGCTTTTTGCACGCCCGGAAACTGTCCTTGACGTCGTCCCCGGTCAGCGCGTAATAGACGTCCTGCGGGAACTTGTAGGGATTGGCGGTGGAGAGCACCACGACGGGCGTCTCGTCCTCCGAAGCCTTGCGGTACTTGGCATTGACGCCCACCGCGACCGCCGTATGCGGGTCGAGGGGATAGCCGAAGTCTTGGAAAAACTCCCCGATTGTGTCGATGGTGTCGTCCTCGTCCGCAAAATTCGCGGCGAACAAACTTTTCAGCGCGTCCCGCTCCTCCGCGGAAATCTTGTATCTGCCCTGCTCTTTCAGCTCCGCCATGCGCGCGGCGGTGAGCTTGTCCTCCCTTCCGCTGTTCTCGAAGAGCAGCCGTTCGAGGTTGGAAGAGATGAGAATGTCCATAGAGGGACTCATGGTCTTATAGAAATCCCGCTTGGCGTTGTATTCGCCCGAACGGAAAAAGTCGGTCAAAACGTTGTTGGTATTGGAGGCGCAGATGAGTTTTCCCACCGGAATCCCCATCTTTGCGGCGTACCACCCCGCGAGAATATCCCCGAAATTGCCCGTCGGCACGCAGAAATTGATTTTGTCCCCGAACTTGATTTGTTCCTCTCCCAAGAGGTCGCAGTACGAAGAGACGTAATAGACAATCTGCGGGAGCAGTCTGCCCCAGTTGATAGAGTTAGCCGAAGAGAGCTTGACGTTTTTCGCGGCGAGCTTTTGCGCGACCTCCGCGTCGGCAAAGATTGCTTTGACAGCGGTCTGACAGTCGTCGAAATTGCCCTTGACGCCGCACACGCGCACGTTGTTCCCCTCTTGCGTCATCATCTGCAATTTCTGCATGGGCGAAACGCCCTCGGAGGGATAGAATACCATCACCGAAGTCCCGGGCACGTCCCGGAATCCCTCGAGCGCGGCTTTTCCGGTGTCCCCGCTCGTCGCAACGAGAATGAGGGTCTCGGCGTTCTCCCCGAGTTTTTCCTTGGACTTGACGAGAAGGTGCGGCAGAATGGTGAGCGCGATATCCTTAAACGCGAGCGTGGGACCGTGCCAAAGCTCGAGCATATAGAACCCGTCGTCGAGTTTGACAAGGGGCGCGGCGTCCCCGTCGAAACGGGAATACGCGGCTTTTGCGCACTCGGTCAGTTCCTCGACGGAAAACTCGTCGAGGTATTTTTTCATGACGTAGGCGGCGCGCCCGACGTAGTCCTCGGAAACGAGGGACTCGATTTCCTCGCGGGAAAGCGCGGGGATTGATTCGGGCACGTAGAGTCCGCCGTCGGGTGCGATGCCGGACTCTATGGCTTGGGCGGCGGAAACCTTCCAATCTTTGTTACGGGTACTGATATATTTCATTTTTCGGCTCCGAAAGTTTATTTCGAGAAAAAAAAGAACCGTGCAGAAAAGCTACACGGTTCTATTTTATCATGAATTCCCCGAAAAGTCATTCGATTTGGGCGCTAATTATGGAATTTTGCGACAAAATCGGGCAGATTCTCTTCGGCTTCGGAGACGGTGAGGACGAAATTGGTTCCGAATTTCTGTCCCACTTTTTCGAGTTCGGCATAGAAATCTTCCATATCGGCGACGGTGGTATTGGCAAGTCTCGCTGCGCCGTCGATAAAGACGGTTTCAATATCGGAGTTGCCTGCAATCATGCCGTCAATGAAAGCGCGCAGGGACCTTGCGCAATCCACGCCGTAATCCTTGGCGTTGACGTAACGAAGTTGGTGCTTGATTTCGTACATAAACCGATTGGTGTCCGTAATAAATACGTTTTGTCCCTTGGCGTTTGCGAGAGAGGCGTTTGCCTCGTCAATGATTCTCTTGGTTTTTCCCGAACCCTTTTTCCCTGCGATAATACGAATCATAAAGCAACTCCTTATTAAGTTTTTATTGATATTGTATTTATAACCAGGTTGGGAATGTTCCAAACAACAAAAATCCTCTCTGCCGTTTTCACACCTTATAATATGCTCTCATCATACTCATGACGCGCCGGGTATTCATACTCCGTCGCGTCCTCGTCCTCCCTTGTTCCCTCTTCTTCCAACTTTTCCTCCTCGATTTTCTGTTCCATTTCAATCGCCCTCCGCATAAATTCTTCGAATTCGAAGAATATCTAAATTATAACGAAAAACGAATATAATGTCAAGTATGAAGGAAATTTTTGCAAAAAATCTTCAACTGCTTCTGAAAGAGGCAAAAATCAACGCACGGAAACTGTCAGAGGACCTGCAAATTTCTTCCGGGCGAATGTCCCTTTGGGTACAGGGCAAAAATATGCCTTCCGTCGAAAACCTTGTCAAAATTGCAGACTATTTTGCAGTATCTTTAGACTATCTCGTAGGGCGAAAAGATTATTGACATGTATTCCGCAGACAGGGTCGCAAAACGGCTTACCGAAATCCTTGACGGATGCGGCAAGTCCTTAAACGCAATCGAACGCGAGACCGGAATTCCGCACTCAACCTTGAGTCAATGGAAGAACGGCAAACGTGTGCCGCGTCTCGATATGCTCACGGAATTATCCGTCTATCTAGATTTTTCCTTGGACTATATTGTAGGCAAATCCGAATATTAAAAGAGCGGTCGTTCGACCGCTCTTTTTTATTTTCCATAGACCAAAAATTCTTTATGTCTTTTCTTGTCCGCAATGCGCACAAGGTTGTCGAGCTCGTCGTCCCCCATCACGCTGTTGCGACCGGATTCGTACTCGGCGTCCACCATGGCTTTGACCTTCGCGACGATTTCCTCGCGCTTATCCACCCGATGCTCCTCGGGCAATTCATAGTAATCGTTTATCCAATACGCGATACCCGCCAACCCCGAAGTGTTGTTGATCGAGACATGCGCGGGACGGTTCAAAATCTTTGCCGTGTTGAAAATATTGTAAATTTCTTCGTCCTTAAGCATGCCGTCCGCGTGAATGCCCGCGCGCGTCGCGTTAAAGCTCCGCCCCACGAAGGGCATATTGTTGGGAATCACTACGTCAAGTTCGCGCTCGATGTACTCCGCAATGTCCGTAATCGCCGTCAAATCCATGCCGTCCGTCGTTCCGCGCAAAGAGGCATACTCAATGGTCATCGCCTCGAGCGGACAGTTGCCCGTGCGCTCGCCGATTCCGAGAAGGGAACAGTTCACCGACGAACATCCGTACAGCCACGCCGTCGCCGCATTGGTCACAACCTTATAGAAATCGTTGTGCCCGTGCCACTCGAGCTGCGTGCTCGGCACCTTCGCGTAACTCCGCAGACCGTATATAATCCCCGGAACGCTCCTCGGGAGCGCCGCGCCGGGATAGCTTACGCCGTACCCCATTGTATCGCAGGCACGGATTTTGACCGGAATCCCGCTCTCCGCGGACAATTTCATGAGCTCAATCGCAAACGGCACAACAAACCCGTAAATATCCGCGCGCGTGATGTCCTCGAAGTGACAGCGCGGACGAATCCCGTGCTCCATACAGCTTTTGACGATACCGAGGTACTTGTCAAGCGCCTTTTTGCGGGTCAAACCCATCTTTTTAAAGATATGATAGTCCGAACAGGAAACGAGCACGCCCGTCTCCTTCAACCCCATCTCCTTGACGAGTTCGAAGTCCTTTTCATTGGCGCGTATCCAGCTCGTAATCTCCGGGAACTCATACCCGAGCTCCTGACATTTCCTGACCGCCTCGCGGTCCTTCTCCGAATACAGGAAAAATTCACTCTGCCGCACGATTCCCTTGGGTCCGCCCAGCCGGTGCATGAGCTTGTACAGCTCCACAATCTGCGCAACGGTAAAGGGCGAAGTGGACTGTTGTCCGTCCCGGAAAGTCGTGTCCGTAATCCAAATTTCTTCGGGAGGCTCCATGGGCACGAGCCGATGATTGAAGGGGATTTTCGGTACGCTGTCGTACTCGAAGATATTGCGGTAGAGGTTTGGTTCCTCCACGTCCTGCAAAGAATATTTGTAGTTGTCGAATTCCAAAAAATTGGACTTCTTATTGAAATAAATCATCTTGTCTCCCTCCGAAGCGTTGCCCCGGGACTATTTCAGGTCCTTGATAAAGGCTTCAATGCGGTTGAGTCCGGTCGCAATGTCCTGCATGGAAATGGCATAGGAGAGCCGCATATGTTCGGGCGCGCCGAATGCGTCCCCCGGCACCACCGCGACGCCCGCGTCCAAAAGTTTGTCCGCAAGTTCGAGGCAGTTGTTGATACGGAATCCGTCCGCCTTCCGTCCGAAGAGCGAAGAGACGTTGACGAGCACATAGAACGCGCCCTTCGGTTCCACGCAGGACAGCCCCTCGATGGCATTGATGCGCGAAACCATGAACTTCCTGCGCGCGTCGAATTCCTTTTTCATGTCCGCGAGGAACTCCGTTCCCCTGTCGTCGGTCAAAGCGACCATCGCGGCATACTGCGCAATGCTGTTGGGGTTTGAAGTGCCGTGGCTCTGAATGGCGTCCATCGCGTCCCGCACAATCTTGGGAGAGGCGGTGTAGCCGATTCTCCAGCCCGTCATCGCGTAGCACTTGGAATGTCCGTTGACCACGACCGTGCAGTTGTACATCTTCTCCGAAAGGCTCGCAATCGAAGTGTGTTTGATGTCCGAATAGTTGAGTTTCTCGTAAATTTCGTCCGATATGACCCAAACGTCGTGCTTTTCGAGCACCTCGGAGAGCGCGAAGAGTTCGTCCTTGGAATAGACCGACCCCGTCGGATTGGAGGGCGAATTGAGAATGAGCGCCTTGGTTCTGTCGGTGATTGCCTCCTCGAGCTGTTCGGGGGTGAGCTTAAACTCGTTTTCCTCAAGCGTCTGCACAAAGACGGGCGTCCCTCCCGCAATCTTTACAAGCTCGGGATATGTAAGCCAGTAGGGTGCGGGAATGATCACCTCGTCCCCCTCCTCGACGAGCGCAAGCATGGCGTTGAAGAGCGAATGCTTTGCGCCGTTGGAGACCACAATCTGATTGGGCGCATAGATCAGGTCGTTGTCCCTCTCGAGCTTTTGGCAAATGGCTTTTTTGAGGTCCATACGACCCGACGAGGGCGTATATTTGGTCAATCCGCGGTCGAGCGCGTCCTTGGCTGCTTCAATGATGTAGTCCGGCGTGTTGAAGTCGGGCTCGCCTGCGCCGAAACCGACGACGCTGAGCCCTTCCGCTTTCATCTTGTTCGCCTTGGCGGTAATTGCAAGCGTCAAAGAGGGCGTGATGCACTTCGCGCGGCGGGTCAAAATTTCCTTGTTCGACATTTGTGCCTCCGGGTCAATACCCTTGTGATATAAAAAAAATATATTAATGAATATAATACTATAGATTTCGACAATTTGCAACAAAAACGAAATCAAATTTTTTGCTTTGCTGCCGTTTTATTTGCAGAATACCCGGACATATGATAAACTGTTTGGGAAACATTGTAAAATAAAAAGTAAGAGGGTAAGCCTATGTCATTCATTCTCTCCACGGATTCCTGCTGCGACATCGCAAAGACCGAACTTCGGGCGCGCGGTATCCGATATATCAATTTCTCCTTCTCCTATGAGGAAAAGGGCGAAACAAAGATTCTCGAGGACAACTTCCAAACCGACGCGGATGTCCTCGACTTCTACAAACTCCTGCGGACGGGGGTCTTTCCCAAGACCACCCAAATCGGCATACAGGCGCATTACGACTACTTCAAGAGTATTTTAGAGGGCGACACGGATATTCTGCATGTCTGTCTGTCCTCGGGCATCTCGGGCACCTACAATTCCGCTCTCTCCGCCGCCAAGCAAATCAAAGAGGACTTCGGGGTCAACGTCTATGTCCACGACACAAAGACAGGGACCATCGGACAGCGCCAGCTCCTCGACGACGCGGAAGGATTCCGCGCGCAGGACAAGACCGCGGAAGAAACGCTTGCCCTCCTCGACGGGGAGCGCGGGCACATTCAGCAGTGGCTCATGATCAACGACCTCATGCACCTGAAAAAGGGCGGTCGCCTTTCCGTGACCGTCGCCCTGCTCGGTACGATTATCGGCATCAAACCCGTCGTATATATTACCGAACCCGGCGGAATCAAAATCCGCGAAAAGACCCGCGGACAAAAGAAAGCCGTCGTGCGGCTCGCGGACAAGATGAAGGAATTTCACGCGGACCTATCCCGTCCGGTCATCATCGCGCACACGGACGCGGACGAACTCTGCGAAGAGCTCCGCGCGGAAGTTTTGAAGTACTTCCCCGAAGCGGATATTCGCAAACACATCATCGGACCGATTATCGGTTCCCACCTCGGACCCGGCGCAATCGCCCTTCAGTTCTTCGGCGACCACAAGGAGAAAATCGAGGCGGAAAAACCGCACTTCACTCTCCCGCCCCTGCCCTTCCTCGGACACCGCAACAAGACGGGCGAGGAGTCCCCTGAAGAAACCAAAAAAGACGAATAATAAGGAGATACAAAAGATGAGCCGCTTTATTCTTTCCACGGATTCCTGCTGCGACCTCTTCAAATCCGAATTGAAGGAACGCAATATTTCGTATATCAACCTTTCGTTGAGCGCGGAAGAAAACGGAGAATTCAAGATATTCTACGACGATTTCCATACCTACGAGGAATACGTCGAGTTCTATCAGAAGATGCGGGCGGGATTTTCTCCAAAAACGACGCAGCTCACCGTCGAGGAGCTCTATGAGTATTTCAAGGGTATCCGGCAGGGCGACAAGGACATTCTGCATATCTGTCTTTCCTCGGGACTCTCGGGCACTTACAACTGCGCGCAGGCGGCGGCAAAGCGGATATACGAAGACTTCGGCGTCAAGGTCTATCCCTTCGATTCCCTCGCCGCGACGGTCGGACAAAAGCGCGTGGTCTTAAAGGCGCAGGAACTGCGCGACCTCGACTTTGACGCGGAGCGCGCGGTGGATTTGCTTGAGGATTATACCTTCAAGCTCCAGCATTGGCTGCTGATTACGGACCTCACGTATTTGAAGAAGGGCGGCAGAATTTCGGGCGCAAAGGCGGCTGTCGGCACGCTTTTGAAGCTCCGCCCCATCATCACCATCAACGACATCGGAAAACTCGCCATCTACGACAAGGCGAAGGGCACCAAAAAGGGCATTGCGGAGATGATTTCGATTCTCAAGAAAACGGAATGCGATTTTTCGGAGCCAATCAACATTGTGCACACGGATGCGCCGGAGCTCGCCGAAGAGCTGAAGGCGGCAGTACTCGACAAGCACCCCAAGGCAAAGATTGTGACGGACATCATGGGACCGGTCATCGGCGCACACTTCGGTCCCGGTTCGGTGGCGTTTTTGTTCAAGGGCAAAGACCGATTGGATATTGAATAATTTGCGGCATCCCTCGACATGCGATTTCAAAGTCGGACACATTTCGACAAAAACGCTTGACAAGCCCTCCCGCTTTCGTTTATAATGAAAATCACGGAAAGGTTTTCCGTTTTTGGATCCATTCACAATCAGATAGAGGAGGTAGGACAATGACAAGACTTGAATTTGTGGAAATCCTAAAAGACCTGATCAAAGTGGATACCAAAGATGAACTGGTGAGAGAAACCAGGGACACAGAAAGCGGATTTGCTGTCATGCTCGAGGACGGAACGGAATTCCGTATCGCCGTCATGGGAATGGTCAGCTGACAAATCCCCCCTCTGCCAAAGAAGATCCAAAGAAAAACATAAGAAAATCAAATGAAGAAGAACCGAGCGGTTGCTCGGTTCTTTTATTTTTTAAGTCCGCCTGCCTGAAAAGTTTGCGTACAAAAAAAACGCCGTGCGCAATGCACGGCGTTTTTCTATTCTTCTCCCATCAACTTCTGATTCTTATCGGCGAGCGAGAGCGCATCGACCATTTCGTCGAGGTCGCCCTCCATAAAATTCTCAAGACTGTAGAGCGTGAGGTTGATTCGGTGGTCGGATACCCGCCCCTGCGGGAAATTGTAGGTGCGAATCCGTTCGCTCCTATCCCCCGTTCCGACGAGGCTCTTGCGGTTGGCGGCATACGCGCTCTCCGCCTGCGATGCAAAATGGTCGTAGAGCTTTGCCTTTAACACCTTCATCGCCTTTTCGCGGTTCTTAATCTGACTGCGCTCGTCCTGACAGGAAACGACGATTCCCGTGGGCAGATGCGTAATCCGAATTGCGGATTCGGTCTTGTTGACATGCTGTCCGCCCGCGCCCGAACTCCGGTACGTATCGACTTTCAAATCATTTTCATTGATTTCGATTTCGACGTCCTCCGCCTCGGGGAGCACCGCGACGGTCACCGTCGAAGTGTGCACACGCCCCTGACTCTCGGTCTCGGGAACCCGCTGTACGCGGTGCACGCCGCTCTCGTACTTGAGCCGCGAGTACGCACCCTTGCCGCTGATGAGGTAAGAAACTTCCTTTACCCCGCCCAGCTCGGTCACGTTGGAGTCAATCTCTTCGGTCTTCCAGCGGTTGCGCTCCGCATATTTTAAATACATGCGCAGGAGTTCCGCCCCGAACAGTCCCGCCTCGTCGCCGCCCGCGCCCGCGCGAATCTCGAGTACGACGTTCTTGTCGTCGTTGGGGTCCTTTGGGAGGAGCAGAATTTTGAGCGCTTCCTCGCACGCCGCGATTTTTTCGCGCAGGTCGAGCACTTCGGAGTGGTAGAGATGATACATCTCCTCCTCCTTTTCCGCCCGCATGAGCTCGTCCGCCTGCTCGAACTCCTCTTTCAGTTTCAAATATTCAAGATATTTTTCCACAGGCTCGGAGAGGTCCGCATGTTCCTTCGTGAGCTTTTTCCACTCGTCCTGCCGCGCGAGCACCGCAGGGTCTGCGATGAGCTCCTCAAGCTCCTTGTATCTCTTGTACAGCGCCTCTAACTTTTCAAACATTCTATTTCTTCCTCACGCGGACGATGCGCTCGATTCCGCTGTAATCCTTGATAATCTTGATATCCCGTTTCCCGAAGAGCGCCGCGACTTCCTTCGCTTGGTCGTAGCCGACCTCGAGGAACAGATATCCCTTCGGTGCAAGAAACTTCTCAAAATCCCTCGCAATCGCACGGTAAAAGTCCAATCCGTCCGCGCCGCCGTCCAGCGCGAGACGGGGCTCGAAGTCACGCACAATGCGCTCGAGCCCCGCGATGTCCCCCGACCGAATGTAGGGTGGGTTGGAGACGATAACGTCAAATACGCCCGTCACCTTCGCAAAGAGGTTGCTCTCGACAAATTCCACCGAAACGCCGTTGATGCGCGCGTTCTCCTTCGCGACTTCAATCGCTTCGGGCGAGATGTCGCTCGCCGTGACCTGCGCGCCCTTCTCCTTGGCAATCGCGACCGCGATACAGCCGCTCCCCGTGCAGAGGTCTAAAACTTTGCTTTCCTTCCGAATCTCCTTCATCGCGTAGTCGCACAGGAGCTCGGTCTCAAACCGCGGAATCAAAACGTTTTGGTTCAGTTTTATCGGGTATCCGAAGAATTCGGTTTCGGACAGAATGTACTGCAAGGGTTTCCCGGCGATGCGTTCTCCGACCAGCTCGAAGATACGCTGATAGTTTTTCGGGGTCACAACCTTGTCCCGGAGCTTGCCGCGCTCGCACTTCAGGACGGCGCAGCAAATCCAGTCGATGTCCGCAAAATCCTCGATGCCCGCCTCCTCAAACTTCTTCTTGGCTTCGGCGTAAATCTCCTCAAAATTCTTCTGCATCTCAAATTTTACCTCCGGAATCGAGGGGTCTTTGTCCATCTCGAGGACGGTCAGAAACGCCGTCAAAGAGACTTCTACCATGTCGTCGGTGGGCTGTCGGGTGGAAATCTTCTGCAACAGAAGTCCCGGGAGCTTGAGGGGATAGACGAGCCAGAAATCGGTCTTTGCGAGCGCCTTCAAGAGCTCATAGGCGAGCCCCGCCACGACGGGGAGCGCCAAGAGGTGAAGTCCGATTCGCATCCAGGAAGAAGTGACGTGGATAAACGCGGTCATGAGAATGCCGACGAGCACGCTCATGAGAATGACGAAAAACATGAAGGTCGTGCCGCAGCGGTTGTGCAGGGTGGAGCATTTCTGCGCGTTCTCGACCGTCATCTCCATGCCCTTTTCGTAACAGGAAATGACCTTGTGTTCGGCGCCGTGGTACTGAAAGGTGCGCCGGATATCCTTCATACAGGAGGCGAGGAGCAGATAAGCGAACAAAATCACAATTTTGACCCCGCCCGCAATCAGTTCATAGACCGTGCTGTTCTCCTGACTCACGCCGAACCAACCGGGCACAGCGCCGGGGAGCATGACAAACAGTCCGATCGCAAGCCCCACGCCGATGAGCAGGGAAAAGAAAGTCACAATGCTCATGACGTCGATTTTGAGTTTTTTGCTCATCCATTTTTCGAACTTGGAGGGTTCCATCTCCCCGAACACGTCCGCGGAACGCATGAGCGTCTTGATCCCGTCCACCATTGTGACGGCAAAATTGCAGATTCCGCGCAGGACAGGAATGCGAAATACAATATTCCGCTCCTTCATCGGCTTGAGACGCCGGGTCTCGAGCCGGATTTTCTTGTCGTTGTCCCGCACCGCGATCGCCATGCTGCGCTCCCCGCGCATCATGACGCCCTCGATGACCGCCTGACCGCCGATCGAGGAACGCTTGCAGGATGTTTCCCGCTTGTTCTTCTTCTCCGCACGGGTCTTTTCTTCGCTCATATCCCTCTCCTTGCCGAGATATTAAAAAATGCCCTAACAACTTTAGGGCATTTGTAAAACTGCTCGATTGAAAATCTTAAAGACCGTATCTCTTCTTGAACTTATCGACGCGTCCGCCGGCGTCAACCAGCTTTTGCTTGCCGGTGAAGAAGGGGTGGCACTTGGAGCAAATGTCCACGCGAATGGTGTCCGTCTTTTTGGTCGTGCCGGTCTTAAAAGTTTCTCCGCAGGCGCAGATGACCGTCGCCTCGTGATAATCGGGATGAATTTCGGGTTTCATATCTCTACCTTCCTTATTACTCTAAAATCAGTTTGCACCTTATTATAGCGGATTCTCTCCGTTTCGTCAAGAAATTTCAGGGACATTTTTCACTTTCAAAATCAGTTGCCAAAATCCGGCGAAAGTGATATGATAAAGGCTATGAAAAGCTATGTCATTGACAATCCCAAAAACATGGTGTTGCAGACTGAAGAGGGCGCGCGCCCGGGCGAAAACTTCGCCAAAGTCCGCATCACAAAGGCGGGAATTTCCGAGAGCGACATTCAGTTGTACGCGGGCGGCGGGAGCTATCCCATTGTTCCCGGCAGACAGGGCGCGGGTGTCGTCTCCGAGATTGCGGAGGACAATCCCGCGGGGCTGAAAAAGGGCGACCGCGTCTTTTTGAACCCCTATATCCCCTGCCGCAACTGCTTCCACTGCAAGACGAACCGCCCCGAGCTCTGCCCGGACATGAGCATTCTCGGCGTCAACCGGGACGGATTTTTGCGGGACTTTGCGAATATTCCGCTCGAAAACCTCATACGTCTCCCCGAACAGGTGTCGGACACCGAGGCGATTTTCACCGAATACATCTCCCTCGCGCACGAGATTTTGGACACGCTCGGCATCGAGAAGGGGGACCATATCGCCATTGTCGGCGGCGACGTACTCGGCAACATCCTCGCTCAGCTCGCCATCTTTCATCAGGCGATTCCCGTGCTCATCGACAGCCACGAGCAGAATCTCGAGACCGCCCGGCAGACAAAGATTTACTACACCATCTCCGAAGAGGAGGACGTGGAGACATTCCTCTCCTCGATTACGGGCGGACGCCTTGCGAAATTTGTGGTCTATATCTCCGGACAGAAGAAACAGATTCGCCGCTCTTTAAACTACTGCCGAAACGGCGGTACAGTTGCGGTTGCGGGCTTCAACTCGGACAAACTGACCGCCAATCTCTCCGTTGTGTTGGAGCGCCAGCTCAAAATCATCGGCTTTAACAAGGGATTTTCGGAGATGCGGAGCGCGCTCAACACCCTTGCCACCAAGAGCATTCTCATCGAACCGCTCATCAAGAAGATAATCAAATTCAAAGATGTCCCCTACGCGTTCTCCTCGCAGGCGGAGAACGGCGACGACGCCATCTATCAGATGATTGTCGATTGCATCATCTAAAAAAAGCCGTCCGGTTTGCCGGACGGCTTTTTTATTGTCTTACAGAAGCCGGAACGCGAAATCCGAAAGGACAATTCCTTCCGCCGCGCCCACATAGTCAAATCCGATCGCCTCGATTTTGTCAAAGCTGAAACCGGCGGCATACTTCGCGCCGTAATCATAGGTCATGACGAGCGTATTCTCTATGTACAGGAAGCCCTTGATAGAGCCGCCGTCCGCTTTCAGCTGTACCTTGACCGCAAAGGGCGAGCTGTAGTCAAGCGAGAAGTCCGCAAGGTCGCCGGGTGCCACCACGGTTGAAAATCCGTCCTGCGCTCCGTTGACATTTCCGTAGGAGGCGAAATTGGTCAAGCCGGCAACACCCCCTTGATTCCAGTGAATCGCCATGCGCGCTTCGTTGGCGCCGTCCACCCAGGCGGGCAGGATTCCGAGCCAGGTCTCTGCCGTGCCGATATTCGTCGCGTCCACCTGAAAAGAGAATTCGTACCCTCCCTTCGCCAATTTTGCGAGCGCAGGATTCCAGACAACGCATTGTCCGAAAGCGGTCGATGCCGCCGAAGCAAGCGCAATCTCGGTCTTTCCCGACACGTCCGCAGGGGTCGCTGTAACCGCGCCCACGTTGCTCCAGTTGGGCGCCTTGAGCGTATTCGCGATGAGTTTATCTATCTCCTGTTTCGCCTGATCCTCGAGGGAAATGAGATCGGGAATCACATAATCGGGGTCCTCAAAGTTGGTTAGAGTGACGTTAGAGATTTCAAACTCGTAGAGCACGGGATTGAAGAAATCGAATCCCACATATTCCGTGTCCGTAAAGGTAAACGCCGCGCCGTAGTACTCGGTATAGTTCAAAAACCAGACGAGCACGTCGTCGAGATAGATCGCCGCAACGATATTTTCCTCCTCGTCGTAGCCCATGACGAAGTCCACGTCAATCGCCGCTGCGCTTGTGTCCGGGAAGGCGTCGGGATACTGCGAGGAAAAGACAACATTGGTGAAGTCAAGGTTGGAATTTGCCTGACAGGGTCCGTATGCGCAGACGTCCCAGACCGTGCTTCGGTTATCCTTGGAGAAGTAGATACCTGTGCGCAGGCAGTTTCCCATGCTCTCGTTCCAAGATCCGAGCACGCTGATCCAAGCCTGTTCCCCCGCTTCAAACGCCGTCGCGTCCAGCGTGAAGGAGAACTTATAAGGTCCCGTAATCTTGTCCGCGAGGGACTTGTTTAAGACGACCGCCGTGCCGAAGCTCGAGCTGTAGGGATAGATTACCGAATAGTCGTCGCTGAACTCCGCGCCCACGGAATTGGGTAGCGTCCAAGGATTGGTCGCAGGCACCTCTACCTCCCGCACCGTGACCGCACAGGTTGCCGTTGCGTCCCCCGCCTTCGCGGTAATCGTAGCGGAACCCTCTGCCACCGCGGTCACCTTCCCCGAGGAAACCGTGGCAACCCCGGGATTTGAGGAACTCCAGGTCACGGTTTCCCCCTCCTTGCTCGGCGTCGCGGTCAGCGTTTCGGATGCGCCGACATCGAGCGTCAGCGTCGTCTTGTTGAGGGACAGCGTGAGCTTGTCATCGTCTCCCCCGCAGGCGGCGAGAGAGACCGCTCCCGAGAGCGCGAGCACCGCGCAGAGGAGCATGGTCAAAAGTTTTTTCATATCATTTTCCTCCTTTTTTATCCGAAAATAGCCGGATAATCCGTTTTTAAAATATTCCCGATTGTCGATTGCAGGCTTTCAAGCCAAAGCCCCACGTCCATGCCGTCCTCCGAAACGCTCTCGTACTCGAGGTCCATCTGCGTCTTCCAGCGATAGGAACCGGGGAGATAGGTCAGGCGATTGGCGCGCTGATACTTTGCCGCCTCGATAAACGCCGCGGTATTCGCGGGTGCACCCTGCGACTCGGTCTCATAAAAGGCTTCGAGCGTCTCCTCGTCCCCGTAGAAGGGAATGGAGAACCCTGTAGATGCCATCAAAAGCTGTCCCTTCTTGCTCGCAATGAGTTCGCAGAGCTCGTAGGCAGCCTGCTTGAGCTTGGAGCCGGAATACACCCCGTACCCAACCGAACCCGACCAAGAATTGACCTTGGGCGCAGTCGAGAAAGCGGGAATGGCGCAGCAGTTCCACTCGAATTCGCAGTTCGTACGCAGATTGGGAACGTTTGCCCGAAGTCCGACATAGCAGGCGCTTTTGCCGTTATAGAAGAGCGTAATTCCCGCACCGGAATCGGCGTCCGGCGCGATTTTGAGGTTATAGAGGTCCCGGAACATCTCGTAGGCTTCCTGCAATTTCGCGTTGCCCGCGAGGGTCAGCTCGGTGCGGTCCTCGTTGAACCAGTCCGCGCCGTTGCTCCAGGCAAGTCCCTCAATGGTGATTCCGTCGATTCCGTAGATGTGGTTTGCGGTAGGTTCTCCCTTTGCGTCGAGGTCGGCGAAGGCGGACCACATATCGATTGCGGTCTCGATATCCATGACTTCGGTGCCCTCGAGATAACTCTTGTACTCCTCATAGATTCCGAACTGTTTGAAAAGGTCCACGTTGTAATACATGACATACGGTCCGATATCTTTCGGCATACAGTACTGATTTCCCTCGCCGATGGTGGTACCGTCGTAGCGATACCTCTCCATCGCGGTCTCAAAGATTTCTCCAATCTCTTCCTTGTTCGGACTCGCCTCGATATAGGGGGTCAGATTCTCCATAAGCCCGGTCGTGACCCACGCCCCGAAATCTCCGTCCGGCACGAGGAACACATCGGGAATTTTCCCGGAACCCATGATATTCAAAAACTGCGACTCATACCCGCTGTAGATTTCATACTCGAGACAGTAATCGGGGTGCGTACGCTCAAATTCCGCCTTGATGAGGGCAAGCGGTGCCTCTTCCGCCTCCCTGCCGCCCTGATCCCAGTGCGCGAGACGGATGATATACCGCCCGTCCTCGGTCATGTCCGCAGCGCCTCCGCAGGCGGTCGCCGCAAAGCAGACCGACAGCGCAAGCACGCAGGCAACGAGCGCGCAGGCGAACCTTTTCAGCACCTTCCCCGCGCGAAAATAGCCTTTTATCATACTTCCTCCTTATCCGATGGAATGCTGCTTCAGCTTCTCCCTTGTAAAATCCAAGAGTTCCTTCGCAGCCGCGTCCAGCCGTTCCTCGGTGGGATTCTCGAGAATGGGACGCCATACGCGGATGTCGTACCCCACTTCGTTTCCCATCATGAGGAAGGGCTCGGAGACAATGCGGTTTTTGTAGCCGATATCGGCGAGCGCGCCAAAAATTCCGTCCCAGTCAAGATGTCCTCTGCCCGGGATATTGCGGTTGTTCTCTCCCGTGTGGAAGTGTGTCAGTCTGTCCCCGACCAACCGAATCGCGGCGCCGATGTCGTCCTCTTCGATGTTCATGTGATAGGTGTCGAGCAAAATTCCGATATTCGGGCTGTCCGCCATCTCCACATAGCGCAGCGCCTCCTTCGCAGTGTTGAGAAGAGGGCTTTCAAAGCGGTTGACCGCCTCCACGCACACCGTCACGCCCTCGCCCTCGGCAACCTTCAGGACTTCCTTCATACTCGATACGCTGTGCGCAAAGAGCGCCTCTTTCTCGGGCACGTCCACGAAGTAGTCCGGCACGCCCCACCCGCAGTAGGTGACCCCCGAAAACAGAGTGCCGCCCATGACGGCAATCTTTTTCACAATGTCCGAAAGGTACTTGATTCCCCCCTTTCGCACCTCGGGGTCCCGACTCGCAATATCAAACTTGGGGTTCAGCCCGAGGCTGTAAGTCATTTCAATCCCTTCGCCGTCCGCGTAGCGCTTGATTTCCTTGAGCTCGTTATCCTCGATATCGAGGAGGGGCTGTGCCTGAAACTCGAGCACGTCCCCGCCCAGCTTCTTCATCTTGTCCACGTAACGGCGATAATCCACGCCCCAGGTCTTCTGCCAGAAGTTCACAAAAATTCCAAGTTTATTCATCATTTCCTCCCTTTACAGAACGTCGATATTGATTTCAAGATACTTTTGGAAGGCTTCCCGCACGGATTCCGCCCAGAACCCCTTTGTAATGGCGACGTGATGGCGGTAGCCCTCTGTTCCCATGTAGTTGAGCATCTCGCGCGCGGTGCCCTCCCTCTTTGCAAAGACCATGCCGCACCCGAAGAATGCTTCCTCGAGAGTATCGTCGGTAATTTCGCCCTCGGTCACGAAGGACCACAGCTTGCCTGCCTCTGTCTTGAAACTGCCGATTGTGACCTCGTTCCGGGCAATCTTTCCCACGTTGATTCCCACGCCGGAGCCCTCGCCGTACGTTTTTTTGAACATAAGGTGTTCTTCGATGCGTCCCTTTCCCTCCATGAGCGAAACGGGCGCCGGACCGCAGTGAAAGAAGATGACCTTGCGCTCGTCCTCTCCGAAGTTGTTGTTGACGTCGAAGAGCATAACCGGGAAATCCGCCGCAAGATTCAGCGCCCGCATCATGACGGCATTGTTGACGTCGAGTTCGCAGGCGGCGCAGATTCCGCGTTCGTTGAGGTCGCCGAGAATGAGACAGGGCGCGATGCCGAAGGTCTTTTCGAGTTCGTCCCAGCACCGGATCGCAACCGCCTGCAAGTCGTAGGCGGCGATGAGTTCATCAACCGCAACGCCGAGCCGCGAAATATTTTCGAGCTTTTCTGCGGGATATTTTCCGAAATCCGAGAGCGCGGCATAGTGCGCCCGCTTTGCCGCGACCTTTTCGGAATCCGCGTCCCGCATCATGGCAAACACCTGCGCAAGGTCAATGGTTTCCACGTTAATGCGTCTGTTCTGCATGGCGATCTCGTCCACGCGCACCGTCTTAAACGCAGTCGTGCGCGCGCCGATGGCGCCGATGCTGAACGCTTTGAACCCGCGTACCACCCGACAGGTACCCGCAAACAGCCGCAGGTCCTCGGCAAAAGCCGGAGAGAGCGGATGCACGGTAAAATCCCGGGTCAGCGTGTAGCGGATACCCGCCTGCCGCAGGACGTTGCACATGGCAATCTTGCCGCAGAGCGCGTCCCGACGGTGCGCGAAATCCATCTTTCCCGCCTCGTCCGGGTACGCCTGTACGAGGATGGGCACGCCCGCGTCCTTGAGCGCATAGTACGCGCCGTTTTCGTCCCCGAAGTTGGGGAGACAGAGGAGTATTCCGTCAAACTCCCCCTCATGCTCCTTGAGGAAGGCGGCATACTTTTTGCCCTCCTCCACGGTCTCCACGCCCCCGAACCGGGTGAGCGCGGCGTCCATTGCGATTGCACCGTAACCGGCACGCTCAACCGCCTTCGTCATCTCGTTCCGCGCCGATGCGAGCAGTTCCCCGGGGAAGAAACCCCGGTTGCCGAAGTACAGCGCAAATGTTGTCTTTCTCATAACATTACCTCCGCTTGTCTCATTTCTCGTACATTCTCACAGCCTTTCATCACATTATCTCCACTTCAAAATCGCTCCCGCCGCCGCAAGTATTGCAAGAAACGCAGCACTTGCCGCCGCAGAACCCTTGTTGCAGCCCCCGCATCCCTCGGGTTTATCGGGCGTATTGGGGTTGTCGGGGTTGTTAGGATTATCTGGGTTGTCGGGATTCTCGACCGGACGGTTGCCCTTGGACGGCGTCGGAGTCCCCTCGCTTGCGGTCATCGCGCGGACGGTATAGTTTTCAAACTTCGCGCCGAGTCCCGCCGCAAACACGCCGAGCTTGAGTTCGTCGTCATCATAGACAGAGAGGTCGTACTCATTCTTATCGAAGGTTTTAGAGAAAATGAGTTCGTTGCCAAGCCAGGCTTTGATGGTTTGATCGTTGCGCAGGACTTTGAGCTTTATGGTGCTGTCGATATATCCAGGGGTGTCCTTCATGCCGAGGAACCACTGATAGTCATTGAAACTGCTGTCCACCATTCTCTCGCCCCGATAGACGCCGCAGGCATTGAGCTGATACGCCTCCCAGACCGTCCATTGGTCGATGAAGATGATAAAATAGTTGTCCTCGTCGAGGTACCAGGCGACGACGCCCTCCCGTTGACAGGCTCCGCTTGGCTCGACCGTGCGCGTGATATCGACCTCGATGACATAATCGTTCTTGTAGGTCTCCGGGCGAATTGCCTTCGCGAGCCGCTGTTCGGTATCTGCGGTCAGTCCCGCTTCGGTGTAATCGCCGTTGATCTCAATGGTTCCGTCTGTGAAGGTGATGTCGTCCTTCTTGACCGACGAAGTCATCCACCCATTCTCCTTCTCGTACAGACGGAAGCTCTCAAACCCCTCGAAAGTCATCGACAGAATGCTCCCATTCCCCTGCCCGGAGAAGAAATAGCCGTAGTATTCCGAAATATCCGTTGCGCCCGCCTCGGTAACGGTGAGGGACTCCCCGCCCGCCGAAACGGTGAACTCCGCACCCCTTCGGGAGACGGTCACGCTGTCATCTGAAATCGTTCCGACCGCCTTGGTTCCGAGCACGCCGCCCGAAGCGGAGACGGCAAGAAGGGAGTACGCCCCGCCGACGCGCTGCACGCCGAGCAGAAGATAATTCGCGCTGTCTCGGTAATAGGGCACCATGCCGTAGGCGAAATCCCCCGAAAACGCGGGCGCAAATGACGCAGTATAGGAAAATTCCGTATCATTGACGACCTTTTCGGTCACCGCCGCGGAGAAGGTACGGAAATCCGCCTGCGCGTGGGTATTCTGCGAAGTCACCGAAGGATATTCCCCCTCCGTGTTCCATGCGGTCTCGCTGAACCCCGAAGTGATCCAGTCGTTCTCCTCCACAAAGTCATAGGGCACATAGAAGGATTCCGTCCCGACCCCAGAGAAGGTCGCGGCAACGTTTTTGCCGTACAGTCCCACATAATAATTCTCGTCAAACCCGGAGAGCTCCTCGAGGGAGAGAGCCTCCTCCCCGTTTACCGCAACCGTCACAGAGGTCTTTCCGAGATTGGTATATTTCTGCACCGAAATCTCGTCCTCCGCGGCGAATCCTCCCGAGACGGATTCCGTCGCCTGCACCTGCCCGCCGAGAACCGCCTCGAGAACAAGATTTCCGCTTGCGGATTTTAAGAGGATATAATTGTTGAGGTCGAGATACCAGACATAGAACCCGGTTTCTGAACCCTCGCGTTCCGTCAGCTCCTTGATTGTCGCGTTGAACACATAGTTGTGCGAAAGTCCGCCCGCGAACATGCCCGAGAGAATCGTCGCATTCTGCGTAAACGCGCGCACCGTGTCCGCGGTGTCAATCTCCGCGCTCAAACGCTTTGAGGTAAAGTCTCCCTGATTCTTCGTATAGGAGAAATAATTGTTGATGGATGCCCGAGTCCAGGAATACTCCTTGGAAATCGCCTCGACCTTGACGTTGGAAACCTTGATGTCCTCGCTCTTGTCGAACACGTCAAAGCCGACAGACGCCGTGCCGAAATGGAAGAATCCGTTTCCGTACAGTTCGGTCAAATCGACGGAGTAAATCTGCGTGCCGTTGAGCTTGAGCGTCTCGACCGCATGAAAATCGCTGTCATACTCAATCGAAATTTCCGCGTGCACGGTATCCGTCAGCGCAGGGAAATTCCCGTCCTTGCCGACCACCTTCGCGAATCCCTTGTCCTCCCCCGCGAGCGTGCCGTAAATTGCGATGTTCATCCAGTCATTGCTCTGAAAATGCAGACCCACGCGGTGCACGGTCTCCGCTTCCTCGTCGTAGATAGGAATCGCCGACACCCAAACTTCCTCGCCCTTGCTCAAATTCGCGTCAATATCAAAGCTCATCCTGTAGTCGCTGTACAGCCCCTGCGCCAACGAATCGTTGAGCGCGAATGAGGAGCCGAAACTCTCGTTTCCCGCGAGTTCGAGAACGACATCCGTCCCGGACTGCGTAAAGGCGACGTTACCGTTTTGGGCGTTATACCACCCTCCCGTCCTCTCCTCCGCCTGCGCGGCAAACAGCCCAGTCAGCCCACAGGCGATTGCTGCCGCCACGAGGACGGTTAAAACACGTTTGCGAAATTTCATTCCATTGCCCTCCTTTTTATTTCTGAATCCCGCCGTAGGAGCCGCCTCCGGCGCCCCATTCCCCGGCAAGGGATAAGAGTTCTTCCCTCGAGTACTTCTCGAGCGCCTCCTCGACCGTAAAACAGCCGAAAGTTTGCATCATATTTGCCATCGGTTCGATATTGGCGTTGGTGATCCAAGGGAGCCAGACGCCCGTTCCCTCCGCCGTCACAAATTGAAAGCTCGAGACGTCCGTCGCCTCAATCATGAAACTGCGGTAGGCATACCCAAATTCTCCGTCGATGTCCATCATCCGCACCGAACAGTTTTGCAAAAGTTTTGCCGCCGACAGCCATGTACCGTCCTCCGTCCAGAGATAGAGCCGGAAGAGGTCGTAGTAGAGATACCGCATGAAGCTGTCCGCGCCGTACCCCGCCGACGAGATGACGCTCATGCCCGCGGTATAGCCCGCGGCGGTCGGCTTTCCGGCGGCGATACCCGAGCCGTTGTTGACCGGAAAATCCGTCGTATAGGTCCAGCTCATCGCATAGGCGGCGGCTTGCTCGGCGAGGCGGAGCCACTTTGATTCGCCAGTGGTCGCGTACAGCGCGTTCATCGCATACTCGCAGAAGATTCCGCTCTCCTTATCCACCACGCCCTTGGTATCAAGCGTACCGCCGCAGTACTGAAACTCGCCGATGACGTTCTCCTCAACGTACGCTCCCGCGCGCTCTGCGGCGTCGAGGTAACGGCTGTCTCCCGTGTATTCATACATGCGGCAGAGAAAGCGCACAGGCATCTGCGTATTGAGCTTGGAATCCGCAAGCGTGTTCGCGTCGATACCGATTCCGAATCGGTTGCCCGCAACAAGCAGATTTCCGTCGTAATCGTAGGCGCGATACCAGCTCCCGTCCGCGTTCTGCTTCTGTACGAGGAACTCGGCATAGCCCGTCACGAGGGCTTTCCAAGCGGAAATATCATACTTTTTGAGCGAACTCTCTGCGAGCCGAACCGCGTCGAGCATACCCTCCGCACCGTCAGTCAAAAGCCGCAGTGTGGGCGCGGAAGTGCGCACCGCGCCCTTCGTATTGATATATCCGCTGAATACCCCGCTCGAACTTCCCGGATAGGGCGCAAGCTCCGCCCACATGTCGAGAATTTTTAATCCGTTATTTTTGCTCTCCGTGTGCCCGTAACCGATGCCGTACCGGAGCATCTCATATCCGAGCGAAATCTGCATACCGATGAACCCGCTTTCCGCAAGATACCCCCACTTTTGGGAATCCCCGGACTCCACGTATGCCGCAAAGGGCAGAATCGCCTTCTCCCCCTGCGACCACAGTACCCCGTTCAGGTCCTCGACGGAATAGCGGTAGATTCGCTCACTGTCGATTTCGCAGTCGGGAAACTCTTTCGCGGCGAAGTGCGAACGCGTCGCCGCGGTCAGCGCTGCGGAAATCGTTTCCTCTCTCCCTGCGAAGATTCGGAAGGAGATCTGCAAATCGTTGTCCTCCGCGACTTCGGCGTACTTGTGGGTCATGGTGTTCACGCCGGCTTCCTGACAGGGGTAGGCGAGAGAAACCGCAGGCGTTCCCGCCCGCTCGATTCCGAGAGAGCAGTATTTAAAGTCCCTCGACTTTCCGTATCCGCCGCTGTCCGTGGGCAGGGTGGAACATTCGGAATCGAGTACGCCGAGAGAAAGTACGTCCCCCGAGGAAAGCACGCGCAGGAGAGTGTATCCCGCGGGCGCCTTGGTCTGCGAGACCGCAAAACCCGTATCCGCAGTATTTGCGCTCAGCTTTTCGGAGCTCCCGTACAGGTTCGCCGGAAGCACGTACTCGCAGGAGGCAAAACTCTTTTCCGCTTTCGCCGCAGGAAGCCGGAATCCCGTATAGTACCCGGCGTCCTCCGCCGCCGTATCGCACCGCAGCGTGCGGGTCACGGTAAAGCCCCCGTCCTCCGCGACAAATTCGTCGTACAGCGAAAACGCGGTTCCCGACTCAAAATGCAGTTTCTTGTATCCGACGACGCCTCCCGCCTTTCTCCCGAGCATCTCGTCGTAGCCGCCGGACGCGGTCTTGAACTTGGTGAGCGTCTTATTTGTGGTGACGGAGACCTCCGCGGGCGCGGAATTCTTGGATACAATGCTCGCCGCCGTCGCGGGTGAAGTATCCGAGGAAAGATTTGCGGTATTCACAACAGCAAGGGAATACCCGTCCTCCCCCTTGACGAATTCGAGACGATACTCCCCTGCGAGAAGTGCGATGTTTTCCCCGATACGGACAACCGTGCTGTCAAACGCCTCTTCAAGCCCGATTGTCTCGGGCGCCGCGTACTCGTAAGCGCCGAGCGGCTCCTCGGGCGGCTGTTTTTCTTCCTCCTCTCCGGGCGTACAGCCGAATCCCGAGACCGGAATCACAACCGCAAACACCGCTCCAAAGAGTGTTTTCCATCCCTTTTTCATTCTCCGTCCTCCTCTAAAGCGCGTGACCGCCCGCGCCGTAGGCGTCGAGCATTTCCGTCAGCCGTTCTCTCGTCTGCGCCGCGGTCAGCGCCGCAACGTCCCAGCTCCCGAATGCGGAACGCATCTTGACCATTGCCTCGATGTTCGCATTGGTAATCCAGGGAAGCCAGACGCCGTTCTCCGCCGTGGAGAAGGTCATATTCGCAATCGCGGTCGCCTCGCAGGCAAAACTTCTCTTGCAATACCCGTACTCGCCGTCGAGGTCGAGGCTCCGTTTCTGACAGTCCTGTACGAGCAGAGCCATATCGTAGTAGGCGGAATTCTCTGTCCAAAGATACATTTTGAAGAAATCCGCATAGGCGTACCCCATGAAGGTATCCGCGCCGCGGAATTCCGTAACCGAGTGGCTGATGGTGGAGAGTCCTGCGGTATAACCCTTTTCGAGAAACTTCCCGGCGATATTTTTTCCGGGGTTCTGCACGACGAAGTCATAGGTGTAGGTCCAGGACATCGCATAGACCGTCGCATACTCCGCATACTCGAGCCACTTCTCTTCCCCGGTGACCGCATACAGAGAGGTCATTGCGTACATCGCGAAGATACCCGACTCGCGGTCGGTCACGCCCAGCGTATCCAGCGTACCCGCCCGATAGACGAGCGCGTCGATCACGTGTTCGACGACGTAATCCCCCGCCCGCTTCGCCGCGTCGAGAAATTTTGTCTCCCCCGTGTATTCGAACATGCGGCAGAGGAAACGCACGGGTATCTGCGTATTGTACTTTGCGTCGGCAAGGGTGTTTTCATCCACCACAATCTTCCATGGATTGTTCTCGGTGAGAAGGTTCCCGTCGTAGTCGTACGCCCGATACCAGCTCCCGTCCGCATTCTGCGCTCTGACAAGGAAATTCGCGAATCCGTATGCAATCTCCCACCAGGCGTTGATATCCTCCTCCGGGCGCGCGCTCTCGGTGAACCGAAGCGCGTCGAGCATACCCTCCATGCCGTCACAGAGTTGCCGCAGAGTGGGCGCGCCGTTGCCGTACTCGCTCCCGTTGTTGTAACATTGGAACACGCCGCTGTCGCTCCCCTCGGGGACCGCCGTCGTCGCCCACATATTTACCATGTTGAAACCGTTTCGGTAGGCGTCCTCGTCCCCCGTCTCCACACCGTAACGAATGAGCTGAGCGCCAAGAGAAATCTGCATACCGATATAGCCGCTCTGCGCGACGTAAGCCATCGCCGTACCCGAATTCAGATAGACCGCAAAGGGCAGAACCCAAGCGGAGTTTCGGTACTCCACTGAGTCCGACAGGTCGGACATGCTCTGCGAATACACCCTGTCAAGGTCGGTATCCGCCTGCGGAAGTTCCCGCGCGGAGACGGCGCGCAGATATTGGTCGGACATCGCAGCGTTGAAACTGTCGTATTCCCCCGCTTCGATCACAAGGTCAAACCGAATATCGTTGTCCTCGGAGACCGCGGCAAACTTTCTGCCGCCCGCGCCAAGCCCCCGCTCCTGCGCGGGATAGGTATAGCCCACCGTCGGCGCGCTCCGTTTCAAGACGCCCGCCGAACCGTACCCGTACTCGGAGGAAATTCCGCTCGCCGTTGCCGTATCCCCGGACTTCGTCGAAATGCCGGACGCCGCCTTGACGAGGGAGAGCGCGGCACCGCTCGCCCTGTCCCGAAGCATCGCCATGGGGAGCCCCATGCGCGTGTCCGCGAAGGCGAGTCCGCTCTTCGCGGTCAGCGCTGTCTCGGTACGGTACATCTTTGAGGGGACGAAGTATTCGCAGTCTGCGTACTTTTTCTCACCCGGAGCCGAAAAGCTCACCCGGGAAAAATATCCGCCGCCGTCCTTTGCGTCTTCGACCTGCACCGTGCGTCGGAGCCGAAATTCGCCCCCGCTGACGGTGATTTCATCGCTCACGAGGAAAACGCTGCCCTTCGCGGAAGTCAGCCGGGCACTTGCCAAGAGTCCCTCCTCAGTGCTTCCGAGAGTCGAATAGGGCGCACGCAGATAGATATATTCCGTGTACATTCCGTTGATCGAGTAGCCGACCTCCGCCGGCGCGTCGCTCGAAAAGAGCACTTTCCCCTCTTCCGTCTCGAGAGAGAGCCCATAGCCCTCCCCCGACGGAACGAAGAGAAGAAGATAGGTTCCGTTTTTGATACCGAACCCCCTCCCTGTCTCAACTACGTTTCCGCTCGCATTCGGCTCCCCTGTCTCGGGAAGTTCATAATTCTTGGGCGAGGAGACCGAAAGCGGAGTTTCAGGCTCCGTACTCTTTTCAACAAAAATTTCATCCTCGACGTCCTCTTTGTTTGTCTCCTCGCCGGGCTCCTCTCCGCCCGGGTCATTGCCGGGATCCGTCGGCGGATTGCAGGCGCAGAACGCAAAGACAAGCGCGAGCGTGAGAAAGAGCGCGACGATTTTACGCAGTTTCATGGCATTTCCTCCTTATTCAACCCTTGATTCCCGAGACCGCAATGCCCTCGATGAAGTATTTCTGCGCCGCGGCAAAGATGACGAAGGTAGGGACCAGCGCGAGAATACAGGACGCAAGCAGGCGTTCAAGCTGAGAACCGTAAGCGCTGTTCAGCGTGTTGATGACGAGCTGAACGGTGTAGTACTGCGGCTGTGTGTTGACATACATGAGCGGCGTCATCAGGTCGTTGTAATAGGCGGTAAAACTCAGCACCACCTGCGCGATGAGCGCGGGTCTGCACAGCGGCAGGTCGATGCGGAAGAAGATGCCGCCCTTGTTCATGCCGTCGATCATCGCGGCTTCCTCCAACTCTTTGGGAAGCCCGAGCATGAACTGTTTGAGATAGAACATGACCATGACCCCGCCGAACATACCGGGCACAATGAGCGGAAGAGGAGTTCCCACCCACTTGTAGAAGTTTGCGAACATGACGTAGGAGGGCACCAGCGTGACGATGGAGGGAATCATGATGGTCGCAAACAGCAGGGAAAAGATCAGATTCCTCCCCCGGAAGTGCAGACGGGAAAGCGCATAAGCCGCCATTGCAGAGGCAATCACGCCGACGCCGATGGGCGGTATCAGATAGGCAATCGTATTGACGAAAGCGCGCAGGATCGCCGTCTCCTTGAGCACGTAATAGTAGTTCTGAAAATAGACCGCTTTGGGAAAGAGCGAGGTGCTATAGACGTCTGCCCCGGTCTTAATGGAGACCATGAAGGACACGACAAAGGGCGTCAGCATACACACCGATGCGAGCACCATAATCACCTGTCTGCAAACAGCCCAGATATTTTTGCGGAGTCTGCCCCGCGCCGCAATCTCATTCATAATAGACCCACCTCTTTGAACCGACGAAATTGAGCACGGTCAGCGCGCCCACAACGAGCCCGAGGAGAATCGCGAGGGCGGAAGCGTAGCCGTAGGTGTTGATACCCCAGCCGTGTCCCGCGTACATGTAGATGATGGTGACGGGCATGACGACGCTTGAGGGCGACACGCCCCCTGTCATGGCGAAGAAGGTCGCAAACCCCTGCAACGCGCCGATGATACCCGTGACGAAGAGGTAAAAGGTGGTCGGCGTGATGAGCGGAAAGGTAATTTTCACAAAGATACGCACCGGTCCCGCGCCGTCGATCTGCGCCGCCTCGAGGAGGCTGACATTGACGTTTTTGACCGCGGCTGTGTAGAGAAGCAGACTCGTACCGAGTCCGGACCACACAGAGAGCAAAATCATGCTCCACATGGCGTGCCCCGCGTCCAAAAAGTTGATTTTGGACAGCCCAAGAGCGGTTCGAATGGCGTTCAGGGTGCCGTACTCGCCGTTGAACATCCACTTCCACATGAAGGTGACGGCGACGGCGGAACAGATGGTCGGGATGAAAAAGACCATCTTATAGGTCTTTGCCCCGCGGAACTCCCTCGCGAGCAGGTTCGCAAGCACGAGCGCGATGAACATGGTAATCGGGACGAACACGCAGTACAGCGCGGCGTTCGCCATGGACGACCAATACTGCGCATCCCGGAACGCCCGCTCGAAGTTGGCAAACCCCACCCACTTCGACACAAACAGGTTGTACTCGTTCAGGGAGAGAAAGACCGCATACGCCAGCGGCACGAGTAAAAAGAGCGTCATGCCGACGACGAGCGGGGTCAGAAAGAGCGCGCCCCACTTGCCGTCGTTGGCGTGTACGCTGTAATTTCTCTTTCCCGATTTTAAAACCCGCGTTTTCTCCATGATTTTCTCCTTCGGTTATTCGGTACGTAATGTCAAAATAGACAGCGGCGGCATCTCCACGACGGCGCACCCCCCTCTCTCCGAGACCTGCACTTCCTTTGGCACAACCTTTTCCGGCTCGTCGAAACTGTTCTTCGCGTCCGGCGCCGCGCACATGATTTGCGCGGTGATTTTCCCCGCCGGAAGTTCGAACTCGAGGAGCGCGGCGTTCCGCTCGTCGTTGTTCACGCAGAGCGCCGAAATGCCGTCTCCGCGGTCGCAGACCGCGATATTCAGCAAATCCGACCCCGCGCCGGAAACTTTCGTTTCAACCGCTCTGCCCCGCAGATAGTTGGAGGCAAAGGCAAAGGGATAGTAGCTTGTCTGCAAAAACATTCTCCCGCCGTTTTCGGTCATGATGAGTCCGATGACGTTGACAAGCTGTGCAAAGCATCCGATTTCCAAAACGTCGCAGTGCTTTGTCATGACGCAGATGAGGTTTGCGACGAGCATAGCGTCGAGAAAGTCGTAATGGTTCTCGACCTTGACATCGCTGACCTGCCACTTTGTGGAACTGCTGTCATTCTCACGGTGCCAGACGTTCCACTCGTCGAGGGCGAGTTTGACCTCGTGCGCGCTGTTCTTCCTCGCCTTGGTCTCCGCGACGATGTCCCGCACCGTCTCGATATAGGCGGAGAGGTCCCGATACTGCGCAAGATAGGCAGAAACTCCCCCTTCGACATGGGAATAATAGCGGTGCAGGGAA
This sequence comes from uncultured bacterium, assembly GCA_905215695.1. Lineage (GTDB taxonomy): Bacteria > Bacillota > Clostridia > Christensenellales > HGM11417 > CAJMQN01. Next base: position 328,120 of record CAJMQN010000001.1, on the reverse strand, counting down.
ATATAATCGACATGCTCGTAGGCGACGTCCAAGACTGTGCGCTCCCAGGCGGGATAGGTCGGAAGGTCCGGCGCACTGCTCCCGACGAGGGTCGTCTTGATTTCAGGGTCGATGAGCTTAATCAGTTTAGAGGTCTCTCTCGCCTTGTGCGCATAGTCCTCTGCGGACAGACACCCGATTTGCCAGATTCCGTCCATCTCGTTCCCGAGGCACCAGTACCGAAATCCGAAGGGTTCTTCCCTGCCGTTCGCCCTGCGCAGACGCGTCCGGGCAGTGTCCCCCGCAAAGTTGCAGTACTCCACGAGTTCGAGCGCGTCCCGCACGGTGCCTGTGCCGAGGTTGAGCGCCATCATGACCTCTGTGCCCGCGAGCCGGGACCAATCATAAAACTCATGCAGTCCGACGGTATTGGGTTCAATCTGCATCCAAGCGAGATTGAGCCTTCGGGGACGCTCCTTTCCGATTCCGTCCTTCCAATCATACCCCGAGACAAAGTTTCCGCCCGGATAGCGCACAATCGGGAGTTTTAAATCACGCACTGCGCGGATGACGTCCCTGCGAAAGCCCCTCTCGTCCGCACTGGGGCAGGCAGGATCATAGATTCCGCCATAGACGGCGCGCCCCATCTGTTCCACAAAAGAGCCCCAAAGAAGCGCTCCGATTTCTCCGATTTTCCGGTCCGTCATTTCAATCTTTGCCATAAATACCTCTCCAACTTGATGTCCGTCTCTATTTTAGTCTTTGGCGCACCCCTTTTCAATTCTGTTTCGCAATCAAAAATTACTGTTTTTCTAAAAAAGTATTGACTGTTTTTCTCTTTTGAAGTAAAATAAAAGGGATGAGTGAAATCCGAAATATTAAAGTATTGACCAGTAAAATTGAAGCGCCGGATTTTGAAATGTATTCGGAGCAAGGGCGCAGAGACGACTATCTTCTGCTCCTGTTTCAGAGCAAAATTCTCTTTTCCTATGACGGAAAGGAGTACTTTAAAGCGGCGGAGAACAGTGTTATTCTCTTTGACCCCTACCGCATGCACGCCTACAAGAGCGACGACGACAAATTTGTCAACAGTTTCATGGCGTTTCAGTGCGACGGAGAATGGCTCGAACAGTTCGGGTTTCCCCTTCACAGCCTGTTCACCGTTACCAAAAATGACGCCGAACGCATCATCGAAATCCTCGACCACATGTCTTTCGTACTCAACACCGATTACGAACTCGATTCCCGCAAAAATGTGCCCGATATGGCGCGGGAACTCTTCGAGAGTGTAGGGCAGGCGTATCGGGACGCGGTTTCCCGCACGCCGGACGCGACCTCCAAGCATGCGCTGTTTTCGGATATTCGCAACCGTATGATCAAGGACCCCGTAAGTTTTACGGTCCGCGCGATGGCGAAACGATCGGGCTATACGCCCACCTATTTCGGCATTGTCTATCGGCGGTATTTCGGCACGACGCCGGTCAAGGATCGGAACAGGCAGATTGTCAATCTCATCAAAAATTATCTGCAAACAACCAATTTTTCACTCGAAACAATCGCGGAATTGTGCCGAATCGACAGCGTTCCCTACCTGATTTCGCTGTTCAAGTCCTTTGAAGGGGTCACGCCGCACCAATATCGGCTCAAATTTCAACGAAATTAAAAAAAATGTACGACTTTTTGGCCAAAAAGTCGTACATTTTTTGTTTTCATGATTAAAATTGGGCGATTTGCTCCAAAAATACGCTTACTTTCTCAAAAATTCAGCCAAATCTCCGATTTTTTCGAGCAAAAAATCCGCTCCCGCCCCCAATAATTGCGTTTTTTCAAACGAAGTCGGCACCGCCGCGACCGAACAGCCCGCCGCCTTGCCCGCTAAAATTCCGTTGATCGCGTCCTCGACGACAAGGCACTCCGAAGGCGGCAGTCCGAGCGATTGCGCCCCCGCGAGATAGACGTCCGGCGCGGGTTTGTTGTTTTGGAAGTTCTCGCCCGACAGAGCGGCACAGAGGTCGTCCTCCGCAATCCCCGAGGCGGCAAGGGATATTTTCAGCTTGCGCGCGTCCGACGAGGAGCATACCGCGAGCAGGTATCCGAGGGATTTGAGCTCCCGCACGAGTTCGGGCACGCCGGGATAGGCGATGCGCCGGGATTTCGTCAGTTCCTCATAGCGGTCGTAGGTGCGCTCCTTCATGCGCGGGTCAAAGGCGACGCCGTGCGCCTGCGCGACGCACCCGAAGTAGCGATCCGGACTCCCGCCCCGATAGGGACGGAATTCATCGGGGTCGCATACCGCGCCGAATTCGGCAAGCGCAAGCGCCGCCGCTTCCGCCGTCACGTCCTCGCTGTCAATCAACACGCCGTCCATGTCGAACAGCACGCCCCGAAAATTTTTGTTCATTCCGAATAGCCGAGCGCGGTCATCAGCGCCTCGCCGCCCTGCGAGGTATCAAGCCGGGAGTACTGCGCCACAATCTTTTTGTCGCTCTCGACCACGGCGGAATAACAGGTGTCGGTCGGGATGCCCTTGCCTTCTGCGTCTTTCACCCTGTCCAATCGGATATGCCGGCTCCGTCCGGGCGGGCAGACCTCCGAAAAGGTCATCGCCGGAATCTCCTCTTCAAAGAGGATCGTCAGCCGGATTTCCGCGGCTTCCGCGCCCGTATTCACCACGCTGATGCAGTCGTGGCTCTTCGCCCCCGTCGAAACCGAGGGACAAAAGCCGTCCGGGAATATCCAAATATTTTTTCCGTATTCTCTCATTTCACAATCTCCTGCCCGAAAGTCGGGCGTTTTATACCGACGCGCGTCGGTTACAGTTCCAAAGATTCGAGGTCAAAAACCGGTCCGTCCTTGCACACCCGTTTCTTGCGGATTTCTCCGTCCTCTTTGACCTTGCAGGCGCAGACGAGGCAGGCGCCCACGCCGCACCCCATGCGCTCTTCCGTAGAGGCTTGGCAGGGAATCCGACCCTTCAGTACCCCTTTGAGCGCAACAAACATGCCCTTCGGACCGCAGGCGAGCACGAGGTCGAAACTCCGTTTCTCCAATTCCCGCGCGAGAAGTCCGGTCACAAATCCCTTTTCTCCGAGACTGCCGTCGTCGGTTGCGACAAAGGTCTCAACAGAATGCTTGCGGAAGTCCTCGAGATAGAAGGCGTGCGCCGCGTCCGAATAGCCGAGAAAGCTCGCAAAGCGGACGTCCTTTTTCCCGAACAGGGACAGGAGCGGGAACACCCCCACGCCCCCCCCGACGATTGCAATCTCCTTCGCGCCGTCGGGGAAAGCAAAGCCGTTGCCGAGCGGGAAGGTCAGCTCCGTGCGCTGTCCCGGTTCCCATGCCGCAAAGGTTTCCGTCCCCTTCCCGCAGGTACGGAAGGCGCAGGTCACGGTCCTCTCCCCTTCGTCCGCGCCAATGACGCCGAGCGGACGCTTGAGCGAAAATCCCGCGCCCGCAGAGAGGTTGAGAAACTGCCCCGGGCGGGGCGTTTCAAAATGCTCGCACCGCAGAGTCAGTTCAAAGACGCCGGGCGCAAGTTCGCGCTTTCTTAAAAGCGTCGCCGAGGTTTCGACCATATCAAAGCTCCTTTCCGCTGGCGCGGAGCGCGGAGAGAATGTCCTCCCGCATGTCGATGCACGCCGCCCTTGCCGCCTCGGCGAAGGGTTTGTCCGCGTATTTGCCGCGGTAGGCGCAGAGGATTCCTCTCGAGGAATTGACCACGCCGCCCAAGCCGCGTTCGTCAAAGCATACCGCAAGATCCTCCGCCTTGCCGCCCTGCGCGCCGTAGCCGGGAATCAGGAAAAACAGTTGGGGAAAACGCTTTCGGAGCACTTCCGCCTCCTCGCGGTGCGTCGCGCCCACCACCGCGCCCGCCGCGGAGTAGCCGCACTTGCCCACGAGCTCCGAGCCGAGTCGGGTCAAAAGCTCCGCGCTCTCCTCATACAGCGTATTTCCGTTTTCAAACTTCTTGTTCTGCAATTCGCCGCTCGAGGGGTTGGAGGTCTTGACGAGCGCGAAAATGCCCTTGTCAAATGTTTTACAGTCCTCGAGAAAGGGCTTCAAGCCGTCGCTCCCGAGGTAGCCGTTCACCGTCAGAAAGTCGCAGGGGTACGCCGTATAGGGTTTGCCCCCGATTTCGGTTTCCCCGAGAAACGCCGCGCTGTACGCCGCCGCCGTCGAGCCGATGTCGTTGCGCTTGGCGTCCGCGATGACGAAGAGTCCCGCGGATTTTGCAAGTTTCAGGGTCTCGGCAAAACACGCCATGCCCGCCGGACCGTACTTTTCGTAGTAGGCAATCTGCACCTTTACCGAGGGCACGATGTCCGCGATTGCTCCGATCATTCCGCGGTTAAAGGTCAGAATCGCCTCCGCCGCGCCTTCCGGGGTGTCGATCCCCTCTCTCATCTCCTCGGGCAGATAGGAAAAGTCCGTATCCAATCCCACGCACACGGGATTTTTCGTCGCGCGAATCGCGTCCGTCAGCCTGTCGATAATCATTTCGCTTCCTCCGTTTTCCGATACTTTATCTCACCGTCCACAATGGTACAGCGCACTTCTCCCTTGACCTTTCGCCCGCCGAAGGGAGTGTTCTTTCCCTTCGAGAAGAAGGTTGCGGGGTCAATCTCATATTCCTTTTCCAAATCGACGAATACGAGGTCCGCAGGCTCGCCCGGGGCGATTGCGCCCCCCTGCGCGCTTAAAATCCGGCGCGGGGCGACGCACATGAGTTCGACAAGCCGGGCAAGGGTGATCTTTCCCGACGCCACGAGGTGCGTGTAGGAGAGCGGAAACGCCGTCTCAAGCCCCGAAATGCCGTTTGCCGCGTACATATATTCCACGTTCTTCTCGTCGAAGTGGTGGGGCGCATGGTCGGTCGCGATGGCGTCCACCGTGCCGTCCGCTATTCCGTCGAGAATCGCCTGTACGTCGTCTTTGGTGCGCAGGGGAGGATTGACCTTGGTGTTTGCGTCAAAACTCTCTATCATGCTGTCGTCCCCCGCGAAGTAGTGCGGGCAGGTTTCGCAGGTGATTTTGACCCCGCGCTTTTTCGCCTCGCGAATGATATCTACAGAACCGCGGGTCGAGATGTGCGCGATGTGCACCGGGACGCCGAGCGTTCCAGCGAGCAGAGCTTCGCGCGCGACCATGAGTTCCTCCGCCGCGCGGGAAATCCCCTTCAGTCCCGTCACCGTGCTGTAATAGCCCTCGTTGGCAAAGCCGCCGTCCGCGAGCTTTACATCTTCGCAGTGCGAGATGACGGGCATCCCGAACGCCGCGGCGTACTCGAGAGCAAGGCGCATCAGTTGGGGATTCTCCACGGGTCTGCCGTCGTCCGAGACCGCGATTGCACCCGCCTCTTTGAGCGTACCCATTTCAGTCAGTTCCGCGCCCTTTGAGCCCTTGCTGATCGCCGCGATGGGATACACCTTGGCGCGGTTGCACTCCGCCGCGCGGGAATAGACGAAATTCACCCCCGCGACGCTGTCGCAGACGGGTTTTGTGTTGGGCATGGCACATACCGCGCTGTATCCCCCATGCACCGCCGCCATTGTGCCCGAGTCAAAGTCCTCTTTGTACTCGAAACCCGGTTCGCGCAGGTGCGTGTGCATGTCGAAGAACGCCGGGAGCACCGTAAGCCCTCCCGCGTCCAACGCGTCGCAGTCCGCAAAGGGCTTGTCCGATATTTCCTGAATCACGCCGTCCTCGACGAGAATATTTTTCTTGCTCAAAACTCCGTCCGCAAAGACGAGACCGTTTGTAATCGCGTATTTCATCTGACACCTCTCGAAAGCAGAAACAGCACCGCCATGCGCACCGCGACGCCGTTCGTAACCTGTTCCTCAACCACCGACGCGGCGCTGTCCGCGAGTTCGGTCGTGATTTCCACCCCCCGATTCATGGGACCCGGGTGCATGACAAGGCAGTCCTTTTCGGCAAGCCCGAGAATGCGGCTGTTCAGTCCGTAAAACCGGCTGTACTCCGCCACGCTCGGGAAGAGTCCCGCATCCTGCCGCTCGAGCTGAATGCGCAGACCCATGAGAACGTTTGCGTTCTTCGCCGCCTGTTCGATGTCGTCGGTAAAGATTGCGTTTCCCGCCCTCTCGAGCTGTGCGGGAAAGAGGGTGCGGGGCGCGCAGAATCGGACGTTTGCGCCCATTTTGGTCAGACCGTACAGGTCGGAACGCGCCACCCGCGAAAATTTCGCGTCCCCTGCGATGCAGACGTTCAGTCCTTTGAGCGTGCCGAACTTTTCGCGCATGGTGAACATGTCGAGAAGCGCCTGCGTGGGGTGCTCGTTTGCGCCGTCGCCGCCGTTCAGGACGGAAGCGCGCACGTTTTCGGCGAGCAGTTTCGCGCTCCCCGAAGCCGAATGCCGCAATACGATGATGTCCGTGCACAGCGCGTCCAACGTCTTGCCCGTGTCGATGAGGCTCTCCCCTTTCTTGACCGAACTCGTCGCCGCGGAAATCGAGGAGGTGCTCGCGGACATGAATTTTGCCGCGAGTTCAAAGCTCATGCGCGTGCGCGTGCTGTTCTCATAGAAGAGCGTCACAACGGATTTTCCCTGTAGGTGGGGGGTCTTTTTGACATTCTGTTTTAAAATTTTCTTCATCTCGACGGCGGTGTCGAGAATCTCCTCGATTTCCTCTGTCGGAAGGGTCTTGAGGCCGAGCAAGTCCTTATTTTTCAGCATGGTTCTCTCCTTTGCCGTAGAGTTCGACGCACTCGTCGCCGTCGATTTGCGGAAATTTCACCGTGACAAGCTCGGACTGCGACGTGGGCACGTTCTTGCCCACGAAGTCCGCGCGAATGGGGAGTTCGCGGTGACCGCGGTCTACGAGCACAGCGAGCTGTATCGTCTTGGGTCTGCCCATTTCCATGATGCACTCGATTGCCGCGCGCACCGTTCTGCCCGTATAGAGGACGTCGTCGCACAGGACGATATTTCTGCCGTTGACCGAAAAGGGCACGTCCGTGCTGTTGATAACCGGGTGTTCCGCTATGATAGAGAGGTCGTCCCGGTAGAGTGTGATGTCGAGTATGCCGAGGTCAGGACGCTTGCCGAAAAATTTTTCGGTATTTTCCGCGATTTTGCCTGCAAAGGGCACGCCCCGCGTGCGGATTCCCACGAGAGCAAAGTCCTCCGGATTGCGCTCCGCGATTTCGTGCGTGATGCGCGCATACGCGCGGCGCATGGTTTCTGCGTCCATCAATTGTGTCTTGAATTCCATAGACCCTCCGTATTCGGGCACAAAAAAAGCCGAACCCTTTTCGGGTACGGCACGAGAGCGGCGCGCCCTGCGGCTCGCCTATTGTTTCGGATTTCTCTTGCGACCTCTCTGTGCCAATCTTAAAGATTTTCCTTGTCTTTCAGTATAGCACAAGATAGAAAGTTTTACAAGTATTTCCGGGCGTGGTTCTATCGAAAAAACGCCCCAAATTCAGCCTATACTCACTATGAGTATAGACAAAACAAATTGGAAAGAGTTGTGCTATAATGGAGCTACGATGGAGGAAATCATGAAATCAAAATTTGCAGAAAGATTGAAGTTTTTAAGGAAAGAAAAAGGTTGGAGTCAAGATTACATTGCTTTCGTCTTGGGAGTGTCTCGAAGCTGTATTGCCGCGTGGGAAGCGGAAAGAAACGAAGCGGATTGTAAAACCCTTGTGGCAATCAGCAGTTTATTCAATGTTTCGGTCGATTTCCTGCTTGGAATGACGAATAAGAGAAATGGTCGCGATTAAAAGGCGGCTCCGCCGCCGTAACGCAACCGGAATAATATTTTTTTAAAATCCTCCGGAAGTTCCGCCTCAAACGACATGCGTTCACCCGTGCGCGGGTGCGTCAGTTCGAGTTTGCCCGCATGCAGAAGCTGTCCCTCTGTCTTAAATCGGCAAGTTCCACCATATTCCGCGTCCCCCGCGACAGGGTGACCAAGATGTTTTGCGTGTACGCGAATTTGGTGCGTGCGACCCGTCGAAAGCTCAAATTCCGTAAGACAAAAGCCCTCGAACCGTTCCAATACCCGATAATGCGTCTTTGCGTACCTGCCCTCGGGAACAACGTCCATTTTCGTTCTGTCCTTGCGGTTTCTGCCAATCGGAGCGACCACGTCCCCCTCGTCCTCGGACAGATTGCCGACAAGCAATGCCCTGTAAATTCTGCGGCAGGACTTCTCCGCAATCTGCTCGGAGAGCGAGCGGTGCGCGACATCGTTCTTCGCGACGACCAACAATCCCGTCGTATTCTTATCAATGCGGTGCACGATGCCCGGGCGAAGTTCCCCGCCGACGCCGCTCAAATGCTCGAGGTGAAACAGGAGCGCGTTGACAAGGGTCTCCTCCCCCGTTCCGTTCCCCGCGTGCACGGTCAGACCGCGCTGTTTGTTCACCACCGCGATGTCATCATCCTCATACACGATGTCGAGGGGAATGTCCACGGGACGGATTCCCGCGTCCTCGAGGCGCGCGTCCATCTCGATTTCGTCCCCCGCCGACAGGGTCTTGCCCGCTTTGCAGGGTTTGCCGTTCAATAAAATTCTGCCCTTGTCCGCAAAGTTCTTGACCGCGGAACGCGTGAACTCCGTATTCTCCGCAAGATAGACGTCGAGGCGGACGGGTTCGTCCGCCTCGACACGAAATTTCAGACAGTCAGGCATCTTTCTTCTTTCCTTCGAAAAACAGAAAATAGATTAAAAACATGACCGCGCCCACGCACACGCAGATGTCCGCGAAATTAAAGCAGGCGAATTCCGGCCAAAAGGTGAATCGGATAAAGTCCACCACGTAGCGGCGTCCCGCCTCGTCGAAGTTGGTCAGGCGGTCGATGAGGTTGCCCGCCGCGCCCGCGAAAATCACGCAGAGGGAGGCAAAGAGGAGTTTGCTCCGGGTGCCCCACTTGACGAGCGCGAAGATGATGACCGCAAGACAGACAAAGGTCATGACAATGAAAACCGGCATCGCCCACGAAGTGTTTGCGCCGAAACTGAACGCCGCGCCCGTGTTGCGCACGTGCGTGACGTTGAACAGATACGGAATGACGTAATAGACCTCGGAACCGTACGGGCTGTAGGGAATCGTCGCCACGATAATGCGTTTGGAGAGCTGATCCACAAATATGAGGACTGCCGCGATGAGCGCGGCAATCACGAGATGACGGTATTTGTTCGAAATCTTTTTCATTTGTTCTTCGTCATGATATTGACGCCGTCGGGGGTGAGCGCAAACAGTCCGTTCTCAATCGGGTAGATACTCCCGGACAGCGCGTAGATCGCTCCGCTGATAAAGTCGAGAATCCTCTGCGCGGATTCCCGCTTGACGTCGCGGAGATTCAATATCACGGATTCGCCCGCCTTCAGGTGGTCGATAATCGTCTGCACATCGTCATAGGAATTGGGCGCGAAGATGAGCATGTTCGTCGAACTCCGCGTAATGGTGCCCGAAAACGTGTGCGCGGTCGGCGGCACGGCTTGCGGTTCCTGCACCGGAATACGCTCGTTTCCCTGCGGTTTGCCGTTTTCGTCAAACCCTCTTCTCATAAAGTTGTCGAACAGTCCCATGTTTCGTCCTCTCTATTCTTTGGCAATCGTCCTTCGGGGACCGAACAGCGCAGTCCCCACGCGAATCATATTCGCGCCGCACTTCGCCGCCTCGGCGTAGTCGTTCGACATGCCCATGGACAGCGTTGTGATTCCGTACTCTCCCTTTAGTTTATCATAAAGCGACTTCATTTGCAAATAATATTCGAGGTTATTTTCGGCGGGCGCGTTCGGGACCATTGCCATGATTCCGTCGAATTTCAGGTGCGGACACGCGGGAAGGTGCGCGAGAAGTTCGGGAAGATTCTCCGGAAACACGCCCGTTTTGTCAGGCTCCCGCCCCGCGTTGATTTCAAAAAAAATCGTCATCACGATGTTGCGCTTGGCGCACTGACGCTCGATTTCGTCCATGAGCCGCACGGAATCCACGGACTGGATACAGGCAACCTTGTCCGCAATGTATTTCACCTTGTTCGTTTGCAGGTGTCCGATCATGTGAAAAATGACGTCTGCTTTGCCGTACTTTTCCAAAATCTCCTGCACGCGGTTCTCCCCCGCGATGCGGATTCCCGCGCCGGGAAGTTCGGCGAGTTCTTGGGCGCTCCGCGTCTTGGACGCCGCGACAATCTCCACATCCGCGCCCACTTCCGCGCGGATTTTTGCAGCGTTCTCTTTCAGCATCGCTCAATCTCCGCTACGATATTTTTGCCGCAATCATAGTATTGTAAACTGCGGACAAGATTTTTGACCAAAAAAACGCCTCTGCCGCGCTCGGAAAAGGTCGTTCCGCACGCTTCGTGGATTCGGAACGCCACATCGCTCTCGATTCGAATCGAAATCACCGAATCCGAAAGCTCCAGAGTCACCCGGCAGGGGCATTTGGAATGCTGCAATATATTGCCGCACAGCTCGAAGATAGTGAGGCGCACGTCATAGACGTTGTCCTCACCGATTTTGTTCTGATCCAGGAAGTCCCGGACGTTTTGAAATTGCGCCCGCAATTCTTCGAGCGTTTTTAAAACGAAGGTCAACAAAATCCCAATCCTCGGCAAAAAAGTAGATTTTTCTACTTTATATATTTAATCCGATTGGGTCTGTTTAAACATCGTTTTCAATTTTTCCAAGATTTTACGCTCGAGACGGGAAACAAACATCTGCGATACGCCCATGCTCTTCGCCACTTCCGCCTGACTCCTGTCCTTGTAAAACCGCTGGACTATCAGGTCCTTCTCCTGCGCGTTTAAGACGCTGAGCGCCTGCTTGAGGTCCTCTACGTCCTCGAATTTCTCAAACACGTTGTGCTCGTCGGGGATTACCTCGTAGAGCTGGGTCGCGGATTCGTCAATGGTCGAATCCAAAGATACGATGCCCTTGCTGTATTCAAGCGCTTCGATGACGTCGTCGGCGGGGACCTTTAAATCCTCTGCGATTTCGTCGTATGTAGGCGCGCGACCGAGGCTGTTCGAGAGCCGGGATATGCTCTTCTTGATGTCCACGTTTAACTGATTCTGCGAGCGTCCCATGCGAATCATCTTGGACTTGTCCCGGAAATAATTTTTCAGCTCGCCCAAAATCGAGGGCGTGGCAAAGGTCGCGAATTTCAGACCTTTTCCGACGTCAAAACGCTTGACCGCGCCGATGAGCGCGACCGCCGCGACCTGATAGAGGTCGTCGTACTCTACGCCCCGATTTGACATCTTTTTTGCCAAGATTTCCGCGATATAGAGATTGCGCGAAACGATGGCGTTCCGCACCTCTTCGCTGCCCGTTTCCCGGTACAGTTTGAAAATTTCCTCTTCGGAAAGATTGTCAAGATTCATCGATAGCTCTTTTTTATGCTGATTTTACGGATAACGTCCGTGCGCTCGGCGCTTACGCTGTCGCACAGTCCCTCGAGCAAAAGAAGGCTGACCGCAAGGTCGTCCTCGGAATACTCGGGCGTGCCCGCTAGTCCGCGGAAGGTCACTTCCAATCCTTCCGTCCAATCGAAACAGACCTCGCAGTCCTCGAACTTCTGCGCAAACAGGATCCCGCAACCCTCGTTTGTCACAAGTTTTAAATCCTCTGCGTCGTCGATGCCAAGATTCAAAATCTTCGCAACCGAACCCGCGGACAGCCGCGCCGCGACGATGCACTCGGGACGGAGCGGAATTGTGATGACGATGCGGTTCATACTGCCGCCTCCGTCACGCGGATTACTTTGTCGAGACCCGTGATGGTGAAAAGTTTGAATATCCTGCTCTTTAAAGAGTGCAGGGATATGCTGTGCCCTTCTTTGATCATGTGATTGTTGATCGCGACAAGAACGCCAAGCGCCGTGCTGTCCAAAAAGGACAGCGCCGTGCAGTCGAACACGATGTCCTTCTGTACTTCGTCGTAAATTGCAATGACTTCTTTTTTGAAATCGTCCGAATTTACAATGTCGATTTCACCCGAGAGTTTCGCTTCGATTCTGTCCTCGTAAATCTTGATGTCCATGCAGGTTTTTCTCCCAAACATTCAATGGAGATATTATATCATAAAAAAAGCCCGCTGGGAAGGTTTTTCTCACATTTCACCGAAATTTCAATCTGCGGGGAGTTTGGTTTCGATTGCGCAGACGTGCATTCGACAAAGTTTGAGAAATCCGCGTTTTCGGGGGGACGTGTGCGGGTTTTCCGCGATTTTTTTGTCGGAAAAATACGCCTTAAGCGGTCATATGCAGATATGCGCATTCGAAAACATTTGGCGTTTTCCCCCGCCGTGTGATAAAATGATGAAAGAAATTTCAATTTCGGGAGGAAATCATGCCCTATACCGTCATTCTCAAGAAGAACGAGGAAAAACGAATCGCCGCCGGTCACCCCTGGGTCTATGCCAACGAGGTCGCCCGCATCGAGGGAAAGGATTCGAACGGTTCCGTCGCCGTCGTTCGGGATGCGTCGGGGAGATTCCTCGGAAAGGGGTTTATCAATCACCTCTCCAAAATTCTCGTCCGCATCCTCACGCGCAGGGAGGAGGAAATCGATAGGGAGTTTTTTCTCAACCGAATCCGAGAAGCGGCGGAATACCGGAAACAACTCGGTTTTTCGGACAGCTGCCGGCTCGTCTTTGCCGAGGCGGACGGGCTACCCGCGCTCATTGTCGATCAGTACCACGACATTCTCTGCGCACAGTTTCTCTCCCTCGGCATGGATCAGCGCAAGGACATGATCTGCGACTGCCTGAAAGAGCTCTTTTCGCCCCGGGGCATCTATGAACGGTCGGACGTCGCCGTGCGCGCGAAAGAGGGATTAAAATCGGTAAAGGGTTGGATTTTGCCGCCGTGCTCGGGCACGGTGAAAAGTGACACGGGTGCAAAGTCGGAGGACAACGAAGGTACGGGCGCGGACACGGTCGTCGAAATCGAGGAGAACGGGCTCATCATGCGGGTTGACCTCGAGAACGGACAGAAGACCGGATACTTTCTCGACCAAAAAGAAAACCGCTTTGCTCTGCGCAGATACGCGGCGGGCGCAGAGGTGCTCGACTGTTTCTCAAACGTCGGCGGATTCTCCGTCAATGCCGCCGCCGCGGGGGCAAAGTCCGTGCTCGCCGTCGATATTTCCCGCACGGCGCTCGACGAGGTGGAAAGGAACGCCGCGCGCAACGGATTTTCGGAGATTGTCTCCACACGTTGCGGGGACGTCTTTGAGATTCTGCGGGAGTTCAAAAAGGACGGGAGGAGTTTTGACCTCGTCGTCCTCGACCCGCCCGCTTTCTGCAAGTCCGCGAGCGAAGTCAAAGACGCCTGCCGGGGCTACAAGGACATCAATGTGCTCGGGCTCAAACTTGTTCGGTCGGGCGGGTTTCTCGTCACTTCCTCCTGCTCACACTATATGACCTTTCCGCTCTTCGAGCGTATGCTCTCGGACGCCGCACGGGACAGCGGCAGAATCGTCCGCACCGTCGAATTGCGCGCGCAGAGCCCCGACCACCCGTCTTTGCTCGCCGCAGAAGAGACACAGTATCTGAAATTCGTCGTTCTGCACGTCAAATAAGGGAGACAGTGCGGATTAGGGGAATCGGGGAAGTCCGAACAGGACTGGCGTCACGCGCGCAGGACGTTCCGCATACCATAATAGCAAGAGCCTTTTTTCGGGTTCTTGCTATTTTTACATAACGGGACGAAATTCTATGAACTACTTTTGGTATTCTGTGCTTGCGACCCTCTTTACCTGGGGCGTCACGACCCTCGGCGCCGCTGTCGTTCTGCTCTTTCATAAATTCAGCGACAAGGTCATGGACTGTCTCCTCGGGTTCGGCGGCGGCGTCATGGTCGCATCTTCCTTCTTTTCGCTCATCTCGCCCGCAATCGAGATTTCAAACGAAAACGGACAGCCGCTTTGGCTGCCCGTCCCCATAGGTTTTCTTCTCGGGGTCGCTGTCATCTTTCTCTGCGACCTCTTTCTGCAACGGCGCTGCGCTCGCGCGAGTTTTGAGCCTTCCCGCAGGCGGAGCACCCTTTTGATCTTTGCCATCACCTTGCACAATATCCCCGAAGGACTCGCCGTCGGCGTCGCGTTCGGCGCGGCGCTCTCCGGGCAGGGACTTCTCGCCGCCGCGATGCTCGCGCTCGGCATCGGGATTCAGAATTTTCCCGAGGGCGCGGCGGTCTCTCTTCCGCTCTACCGCGACGGCATGAACAAGGGAAAGGCGTTTTTCTTCGGCTCGCTTTCAGGAATCGCCGAGCCTATTGCCGGGTGTATCGGATTTCTCGCCGCCTGGCTCATTCAGGGCATTCTCCCGTATATTCTCTGTCTCGCCGCCGGATGTATGATGGCGGTCGCCTTCGGCGAGGTCATCCCCGAATGTACCTCCCGACACAAAAACGTCGGGCTTTGGGGACTCTCCGCGGGGTTCGTCGTCATGATGCTCCTCGATATTCTGCTCTGAAATAAAAAAACAGCCCTCGGCATTCGCCGGGGGCTGTCCTTATTTTTTATTCGCCCTTGAAGGGGAGCAGCGCCATGACGCGGGCGCGCTTGATCGCCTCCGCCAGCTCGCGCTGGTGCTTGGCGCAGGTTCCGCTCATGCGGCTCGGGATAATCTTTCCCTTCTCCGTGATGAACTTCTTCAGTTTCGCAACATCCTTATAGTCGATGCCCTCGGACTTCTCCACGCAGAACGTGCAGACTTTCCGCTTGGGCATTCTCTTCATGATTTTACGGGGCGCCTTCTCTTCGGTCGCCGGGGCGCCTGCGGGCGCCGGATTGCTCGTATATGCCATTTCCGTTTTACCTCCTGTCAGATTTCCTTAAAAGGGAAGGTCGTCGTCCTCGACGGGCGTAAGCTCCGCGACGGTCTTCTTCTTCGCCGGGCGCGGCGCGTCGTAGCTGTCTCCGCCCCCGAAATCTCCGCCCTCCGAAGAGCGCGAAGTCAAAAATTCCACTTCGTCCGCGACCACTTCGGTCACGTAGCGCTTGGTGCCGTCCTGCGCGTCGTAGGTGCGCGTCTGCACGCTCCCCACGACCCCCGCTTTGCTGCCCTTGCGAAGATACTTCGCGCAGGTCTCCGCCTGTGCGCGCCATACGATGATGGGCAGAAAATCCGTCTCGCGTTCGCCGTTCGCATTCTGGAACCGCCGTGAGATCGCAAGCGTGAACTTGCAAACGTTGACGCCGCTCGACGTCGTCGTAAGCTCGGGATCTCTCGTCAGATTGCCGACCAATATTACCCTGTTCATAAATTCTCTCCTACTTCTTTACGACCATGTAGCGCACGATTTCGTCCGTGATGCCCATCTGCCGCTCGAGCTCCTTCGGGAGCGTCGGCGCCGCCGTGAACGTCATCAGAACGTAGTATCCCTCGTCCTTGTAGTTGATCGGATACGCATACTTCTTCAAGCCCCATTTGTCGGTCTTTTCCACCGTGCCCGCAGCGTCCGTCACTACTTTCTCGAATCTCGCGACAAGGTTGTCCCTCGCGGTCTCTTCCGTATCGCGGTCGATGATGTAGAGAACTTCGTAGTTGTTCATGCTTTTTTACCTCCTTTTGGACAATTTGACCCGGGTCTCTCTCCCGAGTAAGGAAATTGCGAATTTCATCGCAACCATGTTATTATACCAAAACCGCGCGCGTTCGGCAAGCGATTTTAATATGCTTTCGCGAAATACACCGTCGTCGCCGCGTCTTTGCCGCAACAGGCGCACTTTTTCGCCATGCGGTTCTGCCGAAGCGGCATCACCCGGCTCGTCGCCGCGAGCTCGTCCTTGATTCTCTGCTCGCAGGCGGGGTCTCCGCACCAAGGGGCTTCCGCAAAACAGCCGGATTCGATCGCCTCTTTGATCTCCTCGTAGGTCGTGCAGTACTTCGTGCGCTCGTCCCGAAGCTTTCTCGACTTTTCGAGCATGTGCGACTGAATTTCCGCAAGAAGTCCGGCAATCGTTCCCGCGAGACCCGCAAGGGGCGCGGAGGTCTTCTCGAGCGTATCCCGGCGGAAGAGCACGACCTCTCCCTTTTCGAGGTCGCGGGGTCCGATTTCGATGCGCACGGGCACGCCCTTCATCTCCCACTGGTTGAGTTTCCAACCCGTCGAATTGTCGCTCGCGTCAAGCTCCGTGCGCACGCCCGCGGCGAGGAGTTCCGACCGCAGGTTTTCCGCCGCCTCCATGACCCCGCCCTTGTGCGCGGCGATGGGAATGATGACCGCCTGCACGGGAGCGACCATGGGCGGAAGCACCAATCCGCGCTGGTCGCCGTGCGCCATAATCAGCGCGCCGATGAGCCGGGTCGAGACCCCCCAACTCGTCGAATAGCCGTACTTGTGCGTGCCGTCCTTATCCAAAAACTTGATGTCGAAGGCTTTTGCGAAGTTCTGCCCAAGATAGTGGCTCGTGCCCGCCTGAAGGCTCTTGCCGTCCAACATCATCGCCTCCATGCCGTAGGTCGCCACTGCGCCCGCGAACTTCTCCTTTTCCGTCTTTCTGCCCACGAATACCGGGACGGCAAGGACGGTTTCGGCGAACTCGCGATAGACTTCGAGCATGCGCATGGTTTCCTCGATCGCCTCTTCCTCGGTGGCGTGCACCGTGTGCCCCTCCTGCCAAAGAAATTCGGAGGTGCGCAAAAAAGGTCTCGTGGTCTTTTCCCAACGGACGACGTTCGCCCACTGGTTCATGAGCACGGGGAGATCCCGATAGCTCTGAATCCACTTCGCGTACATCTGGCAGATGATCGTTTCGCTCGTCGGACGGACGACCAAGGGTTCGGCGAGCTCTTCCCCGCCCGCGTGGGTCACCACCGCGACTTCGGGCGCGAATCCCTCGACGTGCTCTTTCTCCTTCTCGAGATAGCTCATCGGGATAAACATCGGGAAATAGGCGTTCTTGTGCCCCGTCGCCTTGAAGCGCTTGTTGAGTTCTTCCTGAATAATCTCCCAAATCGCGTAGCCGTAGGGTCGAATCACCATCGTGCCCTTGACCGGACCGTAATCCACAAGCTCGGTCTTTAAGACCACGTCGGTGTACCACTGCGGAAAATCCGCCGTCATGTCGGCGATTTCTTTGACGAATTCCTTTTTGTCTGCCATGATTTACTCCGTAAAATTACTGATTGATAGTGTAACACGTTTTCCCCCCGCCCGTCAAGAAAATCAGGACAGGCGGTTCTTGAAATCCTCGTAGCCGAAACGTTTGACCACCTCGCAAGCCCCGTCCTTCCGTCGGATCGCGATGGCGGGCAGGGGCATGCCGTTGAAGGTGTTGTTCTTGACCATGGAATACAGCGCCATGTCGCAGAACACGAGCCTTTTTCCGGGCGTAAGCGGTTCGTCGAAAGAATAGTCCCCGATGACGTCCCCCGCGAGACAGGTGTTGCCCGCGAGACGGTAATCGTACCTCTTCTCCCCCGGTTTTCCCGCGCCCTCGACTTCCGGGCGGTAGGGCATCTCCAACACGTCCGGCATGTGGCAGGCGGCGGAGGCGTCCAAAATCGCCGTCGTGAGTCCGTTCTCCACAGTGCCGAGCACCGAGGATACGAGAAATCCCGCGTTCAGGACGACCGCCTCTCCGGGTTCGAGATAGACGGTCACGCCGTATGTTTCGCGAATGCGCGCAATCAAACGAATCAGCCGCGCGACGTCGTAGTCCGCGCGGGTGATGTGGTGTCCGCCCCCGAGGTTGAGCCATTTCATGCGGGAGAGGTATGTTCCGAATTTCTCCTCAAACGCCGCGAAGGTCTCCTCGAGGGCGTCTGAGTTCTGCTCGCAGAGGGTGTGAAAGTGCAGACCCTCTACCCCCTCCAAGAGGTCGGGGCGGAAGTTCCTTTCCGTCACGCCCAAGCGCGAGCCGGGCGCGCAGGGGTCGTAGATCGCGTGTTCCCCCTGCGTGGAGTGCTCGGGGTTCACCCGAATCCCGCAGCTCGCGCCCGCGGACAGCGCGGCGGCGCGGTGCTTTTCCCACTCCGAAAAGGAGTTGAACACGATATGGTTGCAGATGCGCAGAAGTTCGGGAAATTCCCCGCCGTAGCAGGGCGAAAACACGTGCGTTTCCCCGCCGAAGCACTCCGCGCCGAGTTTTGCCTCGTAGAGCCCGCTCGCCGTCGTGCCGTCAAGCGTTTCGGCGAGGAGCGGATAGACCGACCACATGGAAAACGCCTTCTGCGCGAGGAGAATTTTACAGCCCGATTCCCGCTTGACCCGACCGAGAACGTCCAAGTTGCGGGCGAGCAGTTCCTCGTCTAGCACGTAGCAGGGCGTGGGCAGCGTATCGAAACGTCCCACTTTTCAGTCCACCTGCACAGGGTCGAAGTTTTCCTTCCACGGAAGCCCCCACTTGTTGAGGGCGTCCATGAACGGATCGGGGTCGAATTCTTCCACATTATATACGCCGGGCTTTCTCCAGACGCCCTGCATGACGAGCATCGCGCCGATCATCGCGGGCACGCCCGTCGTGTACGAAATCGCCTGCGAACCCACTTCGCGGTAGCATTCCTGATGGTCGCAGATGTTATAGACATAGTAGGACACGGGCTTGCCGTCTTTGACGCCGTTCATGATACAGCCGATGTTCGTCTTGCCCTTGGTGCGGGGTCCGAGGGACGCCGGGTCCGGGAGCACCGCTTTCAAAAATTGCAGGGGCACGATCTTCATGCCGTTGTAGTCGATGGGCTCGATGGAGGTCATGCCCACGTTTTCAAGGCACTTCAAGTGGGTCAGATAGCTCTGTCCGAAGGTCATGAAGAAACGAATCCGGCGGATACCCTTGATGTTCAGTCCGAGGGACTCCAATTCCTCGTGGTGCAGAAGGTACATGTCCTTTTTGCCCACGCCCTCGAAGTCGTATTCCCGCTTGATCTCCATGGGTTCGGTCTCCACCCACTTGCCGTTCTCCCAATAGCTCCCCTTCGCGCTGACCTCGCGGATATTGATCTCCGGGTTGAAGTTGGTCGCAAACGGATAGCCGTGGTCGCCGCCGTTGCAGTCCAATATGTCGATGGTGTGGATTTCGTCGAAATAGTGTTTCATCGCGTAGGCGCAGAACACCCCCGTCACGCCGGGGTCGAAACCGCAGCCGAGGAGCGCCGTGATGCCCGCCTTCTCGAATCTCTCGCGGTACGCCCACTGCCACTTGTACTCGAATTTCGCGGTGTCCTTCGGCTCGTAGTTCGCCGTATCGACGTAGTGCGTCTTGGTCGCGAGACAGGCGTCCATAATGGTCAAATCCTGATACGGAAGCGCGAGATTTAAGACCACGTCCGGCTTGTGCTCTCGGATGAGCGCGATGAGTTCGTCCACGTTGTCCGCGTCCACCTGCGCGGTGGAAATCTTCGTCTTGCCCGCCCCGAGTTTCGCTTTCAGCGCGTCGCACTTGGACTTCGTGCGCGAGGCGATGACGATTTCCTCAAACACTTCGCTGTTCTGACAGCACTTGTGAATCGCGACGCTCGCAACGCCGCCGCAGCCGATGATCAATGCCTTTCCCATGATTTCTCCTCCTATTTTCCGAACGCCAGGAGCATTTCCCGGACGATTTTGCACGCGACCGCCGTCGAGGCGCCGCTCGGGTCCCACGAGGGGGCGAGCTCCACCGCGTCGCAGCCCACGATATTGCACGCTTTCAATTGCAGGATTCCCTCCCGAAGCTCCCGGAAGGAGATTCCCTCCGGCTCGGGCGTGCCCGTTCCCCAAAACACCGAAGGATCCAAAACGTCGAGGTCGAGGGTAAAATAGACGGGCTTGTCCCCGAGGGCTTTTACCGTCTCGGCGAGCCCCTCAAGGTTGAATCGGTGCAAGTCCGTGTGCGCTTTCGCCCACTCGAACTCCGCATTCTCCCCCGAACGGATTCCGAACTGATGAATTCTTCCGTCCCCCAACAGGTCATGACACCTGCGGAGCACCGAGGCGTGGGAGAGCTTTGCGCCCAGATATTCCTCCCGAAGGTCGGTGTGCGCGTCGAAGTGCACGACGTGCAGTTCCGGATATTTCTCCGCCGCCGCGCGCACCGCGCCGAGGGTCACGAGATGTTCCCCGCCGAGGAGAAAGGGAAGTTTTCCCGCGTCAAACACGCCGCGTGCAAACACTTCGATTGTCTTGAGCGCGGACTCGCTGTCCCCGAAGGGAAGTTCGAGGTCGCCTGCGTCGAGTACGGAAATCTCCGTAAGGTCTCTGTCCTGATACGGGCTGTAGGTCTCGAGCCCCCAGGAATCCCGACGGATCGCGCCGCTCCCGAATCGGGCACCGGGTTTGAAACTGGTCGTGCTGTCAAAGGGCGCGCCGTATAATATGACGCTCGCCTCTTCCGAGGGCGCGTCGCACCCCAAAAAGGTCTCGATATTTTTATTCCACACGTTCCAAAAGCTCCTCTACATAGTTGGGCAGGGCGAAAGACCCCACGTGAAGTTCGGAATTGTAATACTTCGTCTCGAGGTTCAGGGCGTTCCAACGCGCCGCATCCATGTCCTTGACCGGGTGGTACTTCTTGGACGCGAACCCGAACAGCCAGTGCCCGGAAGGGTATGTCGGAATGTGCGCCTGATACACTTTGCTGATGGGGAAGGATTCCACAATGCGCTTGTGCGCGCGCTGCATGGCGATGGCGTCGTTCTCATAGAACGGACTCTCGTGCTGGTTGACCATGATGCCGTCCTCTTTCAGCGCCTTGTAGCAGTTGCCGTAGAATTCCTTGGTGAACAGACCCTCGCCCGGTCCGAAGGGGTCTGTCGAGTCCACGATGACGATATCGTAGTCCTCCCGGCAGCCGCGGATAAATTTCAGACCGTCTTGATAGCAGATATTGACCCGCGGGTCGTCGAGTTTGGACGCGGTGAAGGGCAGATATTCCTTGCACACCCGTACGACCTCTCTGTCAATCTCCACGAGGTCGATGCATCGCACCGAATCGTAACGGGTCAGTTCCCGCACGACCCCGCCGTCCCCCGCGCCGATGACGAGCACGCGCTCGGGGTTCGGGTGCACGGCGAGGGGCACGTGCACGATCATTTCGTGATAGATGAACTCGTCCTTTTCGGTGAGCATCATGTACCCGTCCAAGGTCAGAAACCTGCCGAAGTCCGGGCTCTCGAATACGTCGAGACGCTGAAACTCGCTTTGCAGGCTCACAAGCTGACGATTCACGCGGATCGAAAATTTCGCGTTCTTGGTGTGCATTTCCGAAAACCAAAGATCCATACTTTCTCCTTGAAAAATGCGTTGTTCTTAAATGACGTTCAAATCGTTGATTTCCATGTCCTCGGGACCGGTCAGGGAACATCCCTTTTCCTTGGCATACGCGATGTAGTCCACGATGTCTGCGGTCACACGCTCCCCCGGCGCGAGAATGGGGATTCCCGGCGGGTAGCACATGACGAATTCCGCCGCGACCCGTCCCACGCATTCCTTCAGGGGCAGGGACTGTTTTTCCGCGTAAAAGGCGGCTTTGGGCGCGAGCACGACCTCCGGCTCGATATATTCGTAGGTGAGAAGGTCCGCGCCCGACTTCTTGAACCGGCGGCGAATCTCCGCGAGCGCGGAAATCAGGCGCTCCACGTCCCGGATTCTGTCCCCCACCGAAAGGTAGCAGAGAATGTTGCCCATGTCCCCGAATTCCGCCTGAATGTCGTATTCATCCCGCAGGAGGTCATAGACTTCGATGCCCGCAAGTCCCACCGCAAGGGTGTTGACCGAGAGTTTGGTGCGGTCGAAATCGAATACCGAATCCCCGTTGACGAGTTCGGTCGAAAAGGCGTCGTAGTCCCCGATGCGGTTGATCTCTTCCCTTGCGTACTCCGCCATTTCGAGGACTTCGGCGAAGATACGTTTGCCCTCGAGCGCGAGGTTGCGGCGGGAGATGTCCAAACTTGACATGAGAAGATAGGAGCCGCTCGTCGTCTGGGTCAGATTGATGATCTGGCGCACGTAGTCCGCGTTCACGTCCGCGCCGCAGAGCAGAAAGGAACTCTGTGTGAGCGAGCCGCCCGACTTGTGCATGCTCACCGACGCCATGTCCGCGCCCGCGCGGAGCGCCGCTTTCGGGAGACCTTCGCCGAAGTAGAAATGCGTGCCGTGCGCCTCGTCCGCAAGCACCTTCATGCCGTGGGCGTGCGCCTCCTTTACGATTCCCTCCACGTCCGAACAGATGCCGTAATAGGTCGGATTGTTGACGAGCACCGCTTTTGCGTCCGGGTTTCTCCGAATCGCGAGCCTGACGTCCTCCGCCGTCATGCCGAGGGAGATGCCGAGACGCTTGTCCGTCTGCGGATTCACATAGACGGGAACCGCGCCGCACAGAATCAGCGCGTTGATCGCGCTCCTGTGCACGTTGCGGGGAAGTATGATTTTGTCCCCTTCCTTGCACACGGACAGGATCATCGCCTGCACCGCCGAGGTCGTTCCCCCCACCATGAAGAACGCCGCCGCCGCGCCGAAGGCGTCCGCCGCGAGCTCTTCCGCTTCCCGAATCACCGAGACTGGGTGGCAGAGGTTGTCAAGGGGTTTCATGGAATTGACGTCCAATTCGAGACACTTGGAGCCCAAAAAGTCCGCAAGCTCCGGGTTGCCCTTGCCGCGCTTGTGCCCGGGAACGTCGAAGGGCACGACGCGCATTTTTTTGAAACTGCGGAGCGCTTCCTCGAGCGGCGCGCGGGTCTGGTCCATGGCGATTCCTCCGTTTTCAGTAGATATTTGCGCCGCTGTAGATCTCCACCATTTCGCGGCGAAGCGCTTCGCGGATGCTCTCCCGCTCCTCCGCCGGAAGGTCGGAGACGCGGCGGTTGAAGAGGTAATTTTGCAAGTCGATGTCCCGAATCAGCATCTTGGTGTGAAACAGGTTGGACTGATACACGTTGATGTCCGTCGCCTCGTACCGCCGGAGAGTTTCCGGGGAGATGTAGTCCTGTATCGTGTTCATCTTGTGGTCGATAAACACCTTTTTGCCCGTGATGTCCCGGGTGAATCCGCGCACGCGGTAGTCCATGGTCACGATGTCCGAATCGAAACTCCCGAGGAGATAGTCGAGGGTGGAAAGGGGGGTGATTTCTCCGCAGGTCGCAACGTCGATATCCACCCGGAAGGTTGCGATCGAGGTCTCGGGATGGAATTCGGGGTAGGTGTGCACCGTCACGTGGCTCTTGTCGAGGTGTCCCACAACCGTTTCTCCCCCCGCCGCGCGCTTTTGCGGGCGGAGAGCCTCCTCCGCAATCAGAAATGTCACGCTCGCCCCCTGCGGGTCGTAGTCCTGCTTGGACACGTTTAATACGTGCGCGCCGATCATGTCCGTCAGCGTATAGAGAATACTCGTGAGACGTTCGGAATTGTACTGCTCGTCGATATAGTCGATGTAGTCCCGCTGTTCGCGTTCGGACTTCGCGTAACACACATCGTAGATATTGAAGCTCAATGCCTTGGTCAGGTTGTTGAAGCCGTACAGTTTCAGTTTGCTCATCTCTCGCTCCTTTTCCGGGAGCAAGGGTCAGTTCTTCTCCTCCCGGATCGTCGCACGGAACGCCGCGTCCATGCCGTATTCGTAATTCTCGTCCGCCCGGTGCGAATTTAGCCACAGCCCGGCGTAAATTTTGTCCTTTTTGGAAAGTCGGTCAAAGTCCCAGACATTCTCCCGATAAATCTTGTTGTGCCAATGCCCCGCGCGGAGCACCGTAAATACCGACGCCATGAAGCGTTCTCCGTCCTGCGTCTGCCATTCGAGGGGCTCATACATCTCCCCCAACCAAGACCCCGACAGAAGTCTTCCGCCGTGCGCCGCCGCGACGCTCTCAAGGTCCTCAAAGGTAATCTCTTCGTCCGGTTTTCGGTCGTCGTAGCCGTGGTCGAGAAGGAGGGCGGTTTTCGGGTCGCGCAGGGTCTCGTAATCGAGGGGCGCGCCGCTCTCGTCCTTTCCCTCGACGAGAAGAGGAAACGCTTTCCACTCCGCCGGTAGGGATTCGTAGGCGCCGCGGCTGCCGAAGTAGGCAATCAGCCGCGCTTCGTCCCTGTGTTTCGCCCAATAGGCGGGCGAATTCGGACTTCGGAACAGACGGCGAATGACGAGCGAGGAAATCCACTTTTTCGGCACAAGTCTGCCGAGCTTATAGTATCGGTGCGTCCGCGCAATCTCCTTCCAATATTCGGCGGCGGATTGGCTCTGATAGGAAAAGAGTTCCTCGAGCCGTTTGCCGTCATAGAACCATACGCCGTGAAAGTTGCGGGTCGCGTTGTAGGTCGGGTCGAAAAAATCCTTCGCACTGCCGCCGATGAGCCGGAATCCGTCGTTTAAGGTATCAAAGCCCGTGAGACGGTTCTCGGCGAGGGAACCGATGTTGAATACTTTTTTCCAAAATTCTCCCCCCAACTCGCCGGCAAGGTCGCGCTTTAGGATATTTGCAATCAGCACGCCGCTGTCTTTCGCGGTCACCCACTCGAGAGGGGCGTTGAAACAGGTGTGGAACATGAGTCCGTCGCTGATGTTGTCCGAGAGCATGTTCGGGTGGAGCATGGCGGACTGGCGCAGTACCGCCCACGTTCTGACTTTGGATTCGAGCACCCGGAATTCCCCGCGCAGTTTGGTCGCGGAATAGACGTCGTAGGGACTGACGAGGAGCGGGTCGCCCACCCGCGCCCATGGGTGTTTGGAGTTGCGGTTGCCGTACAGCGCCACCGTCGAGATGTGCACGAGTTTGGGTTGGGTTTCGAGGGATTCAATCGCGGAGACAAGGTTGTCCGCCCCGATTTCGTTGCAGTCCACCGCCTTCTGCGGGTCTCTGTCCGAGTGCGGCGGAATCACTGCCGCAAGGTTTACGACGTAGTCCGCGCCCGCAACGAGTTTGTCGCAGGTCTCCCTGTCCTTCAGATTGCCCGGGAGAATTTCAAATTTGTCCCGAAAGGCGGAGTACTTTTTCAAAAGTTTTCGGATTCTTCGGTCCGTGGGCAGAACCAGAAAACGAAAGGCGTCGATTCCCTCGAGCCTGACAAGCTCGGCAAGGGTCGCCTGCCCCATGTTTCCGGTGATGCCGGTCACTGCTACTCTCATTCTTTCTCCTTTCCATAAAAAAATAAATAAATACGTTTTGCCCGGAGGCAAAAAATAAAAAAACGCAAGGCGAAGTCGCACTTGCGTTTCCGTTTGGCGGAAAGGACAGGGACTCCTCGCCCCGCGTCCGGTGTTTCCTTTTCCAGAGTCTATGCAGCAAAAATACTTTTATCACTCTTATTGAAGGTTTCACAAGTCCAACTTATAAAATTCAATAAGGCAACAATGTTGCCAATTCGGCATCTGACCCGGCTGTCCGTAGCCTGTTTTTCTCCGGCGAAACGCCGGAATCGGTCAAAATATTTTTGCTTTCACGGCAATACACCCTGAAAAGCGTATTTATGATAACATACTTTCCCTATAAAGTCAAACGATTCGACACTTTCTCCAAAACCCGCGAAAGCGGACGGAACAGGACGAGCACGAGCGCCCCGTTCGAAATCAGATTGATTGCGAAAAAGGGCAATCCCGCCACGAGCGTGCCCATAAAGGGCGAGAACTGAAACAGCACGTTGATGACGGGCGTCTCTAACCAAAAGAGCACGGACGCCGCCGCCGCGAGACCGAGAAAGGCGTATTCGCTCTTGGTCACCCGGGACAACAGCCATGCCGACACGCATAAAAGAGGCCAATGCAGAAAGTACTGCGTGACCACCGTCGGCACGGCGCCGTACAAAAAAGGATCTACGATACAGAACACCAACACCGCGGGCAGGGTGCGCGCAAGACCGAAACAGCAGGAAAAGAGCAGGATAAAGATGGTCACGACTTCCACGTTCGGAATCATCTGTAGGGCAAATTTGCCCGCGATGAGAAGCGCAGCCATGAGCGCGGACAGCGCGACGTTTCGCGCGCCCGAACGCAGATTCATTGTTTTTTCGCCTTCACCGCCTCGACGACGAGGAGCGCGGACAGCGCGACAAACGCCGCTCCCACAACACAGCATACCGTGATGAGAAGGCTCTTCGCGTCGGCGTCACGCTTATCGAAGGATTTTGCCTCATCGGACAGCCATACCTCCGCCGAAACGGATTCCGCGGTCAGAACCGGAACGGGTTTGTCCTCTCCGTACTGTCCCCAAAAAGTATAGACGAACAGATAGTTCGTGCCGTCTGCGAGCGTCGCGTCGTTCACGCCGTAGTCCGGCGCACCGTAGGACGCTCCGTCGTAGGACACGTAACCGCCGAAGTATTCCCCTTCGGTGTCGTAGAGCGCAGAATTGGTCGTATAGTAATAGAAATATTTGGAACCGTCAGCGGGAGCGGTCACTCCAAGCATCTGCTGTAAAAAACCCGCTTCAATCTCCGCGTCGGTCATACCGAGCGAATATTCCGCATTCAGCGCCTTTAACACCTCGCCGAGGTAATTTGCGTCCGTTTCCACCTCGAAACGACGCTCCTCGAGCGTCTCCCCTTCCTCAACGCGGAAGAGAAGTTCTACCTTTTTGACACCCTCTACGGGCTGGGGCTTGAGGACGAATACGTACAGAAGCACGATTGCGCCCGCAATCACTGCGAGCCCGATTAGGGCAAGAATCTTCCAAAGAAACTGTTTCTTTTGCATGCTTTCTCCCTCCGAGAAACATTTTACAATAGTAACAGGGCAGGTCTCCTGACTCCCGACCTATTTTCGCTCCGGTGGCCTTCCCGAAGTTTCCTTCCGTGGCGTTCCGAATCAGCCGGTACAGTAGCGGGGGCTGTGAGGATTTTAAAAACCTTCTTCCCTTTTTGATGCGGGCAACACGTCTCGTTTACAGACGTTTCGCCGAGCAACCCCGTTCCGCTGTCTATCATAACACATTCCGCCCTTCCGCGCAACCGGAAAATGCGCGTTTTCTTGCGGAAAGAGAGCGTTTTTTTGCAAAAAAACGGACGCAAGCCTCTTGCGTCCCGATTTGCGCTCCTATAAGAGCTGTATGATGGCGATCAGCACCACGCCGAACAGTCCTAAAAAGCCCACCAATACGCCCGTCAGCGCGTTGAAGGGTATGGGATACACACCCGTCACGTTCAGTGCAAAGACCAAAGCAAAGCCGAGCACGATATTCAATATCAGCTTTAAGAACCATTTCTGCCGAATCCGAAACAGAAGCGCGGACAACAGCAGAAAGACGATTCCGATTGCGATTCCGATCAATACGTCCAGATAGGGCATCTTCCACCTCATCACTATTGTATGAGGTTGTCCCCCGCCGTATGACCAATCCGTCAGATTTGCTTTCGGTCGTTGAACGCCTGCGAGAGCGTCACTTCGTCCGCGTACTCGAGGTCGCTCCCCACGGGGATTCCGTGCGCGAGTCGGGTCACTTTCACGTCGAAAGGTTTTAAGAGCCGCGCGATATACATCGCCGTCGCCTCCCCCTCCACGTCCGGGTTGGTCGCCATAATGACCTCTTTGACCCCGTCCGCGTTCACACGGGCGAGAAGTTCCTTGATGCGGAGATCCTCGGGACCCACGCCCTCGAGAGGGTTCAGCGTGCCGAACAGCACGTGATAGGTGCCCTTGAACTCGCGGAGTTTCTCCATGGTCAAAATGTCCTTCGGCTCTTTGACCACGCACACCATGCTCCTGTCCCGCGACGCGCAGAGCTCGCAGGGATCGCCGTCCGCAAAGTTGCCGCACACCGAGCAGTAGCGGATATTCTTCTTCACGTCGGCGATGGCGTCGGCAAGATTCAGCGCCTCGCGGTCGCTGATTTTGATCAGATGATAGGCGTATTTCTGCGCGTTCCGGCGACCGACGCCGGGGAGCTTGGAGAGCTCCGCAATCAGCCGCGCCACGCTGTCCGGGTAGAGTTTCATATCAGAACTGCGCCATGGGACCCATCTTCTGCGCGTAGATTTCTTCCGCCTTGGAGAGCGCGTCGTTGTACGCCGCGAGAATCAAATCTTCCAAAAGCTCGGCGTCGTCGGGATCGACAATCTTCGGGTCGAGTTTGACCGCCTTCAAGACTTTCTTGCCCGTCAGCGTCACTGTAACCATGCCGTTTCCGCTCGTCCCCTCGATTTCGAGTTCCTCGAGCTCCTCCTGCGCTTTTTGCATTTCCTGCTGCATCTTCTGCGCCTGTTTCATCAGGCTCTGCATGTTTCCGCCGCCGAAGCCGCCGTTAAATCCTCCGTATCCCTTCATGATGATACCTCCGTTCCGATTTTTATTTTTTACTTTTCAATGAGTCTGTCCCCGAGCATCTGCCGGAATTCCTGCATTTCGGGGTCCGCTTTGGGCGCCGCGCTCCGGTCCTTCCGCCGCACCTCTATCCTTTCGAATCCAAGCGGGCGCACAACCTCTTCGAGCGCTTTCCTGTTCATCTCGCGGGACAGAAGGGTCTCCTCCTGTTCCGTATTCACGAGCACCGTCACCGTGCCCTCCCCGAGTTCGCACGCAAGACCCGTGCAGACGGTGTAGAGAAAGCCGTTCTGTTTCTCGCGCAGGGTACGAATGACCGTACCCCACACGAGACGGGGGGACATCGAATCCCCCGCCGCGGGCGCGCGCTCTGCCGAAGGAGCGGGCGCGGAAACCGGCTGTACGGGTTTCGGCTGAACAGTCGGCGCGGGGCGGGCGGGCGTTTGAGTGGGCTGCGCCTGCGGGGCGGGTGCGGAAACCGGCTGCGCCGGTTTGGGTTTGTCGGGCGCTGCGGGACGAACCGTTGCGCCGCCCGCGAGCATCGCCTCGAGCCGAGACACTCGGTCCAAAAGCGATTCAAAGGAATTTCCCGCGCGCTTACAGCAGCGCATGACCGCCGCCTCGAAAAGAATGCGCGGATGCAGGGAAAATTTGATTTCGTTCTCCGCTGAGGCGAGAACGTCGATACAATCCAAAATATGCTCCACCGTATATTTTCGTGCCCGGTCGCGGAGTTCCGCAAAGGTCTCCGGGGAACACACGAGGAGTTCCTGCGCGTTCTTCGTGCTCAATATCACGCAGAAGTCCCGCAAAATCCCAACGACGTCCCGATGAAAGGCGGATACCGCGCGCCCGCGCGCGAACAGTTCCGAGGACATCTCGAATACGCCGCCGACATCCCCCGAAAGCATTTTGTCCGCAAAGTCCGCAACCGCGGCGCGATCCGTCGCGCCCAAAATCTCCGCCGCCTTTTCGTAGGTAATCCGCTCGCCGCAGTAGGAGACGCAGGTGTCCGCGATGGTCAGCATGTCCCGCACACTCCCCTCGCCCGAACGGGTGATCAGCTTGACCGCCTCTTCCTCCGCCGTGACCCCGATTTCGCCGAGCACGGAGAGAAGGAGCGCGGAAAGTTCGGATTCGGACACCAATTTGAAGTCGAAACGCATACAGCGGGACAGAATGGTCGCCGGAAGTTTGTGCGATTCGGTGGTGGCGAGGATGAACACCGCGTGCGCGGGGGGCTCTTCGAGGGTCTTTAACAGCGCGTTGAACGCCGCCTGCGAGAGCATGTGCACCTCGTCGATAATATATACCTTATACTTCCCGACGGTGGGGGTATATTGGACGTTCTCCTTGATTTCGCGAATCTCGTCCACGCCGTTGTTGGACGCCGCGTCGATTTCGTTGATGTCCACGCTCCCCGCGGCGAGCGCACGGCAGGTCTCGCATTCGTTGCAGGGCGAACCGTTTTTGGGATGCTCGCAGTTGATGGCGCGCGCAAAAATCTTCGCGCAGGTCGTCTTGCCCGTGCCGCGGGTACCGCAGAACAGGTAGGCGTGCGCGATTTTTCCGCTCTCTATCTGATTTTTCAGCGTCGTCGTGATGTGATTCTGCCCGATGACCTTGTCGAAGGAATCCGGACGAAACCGACGGTACAGTGCGGTATAGCTCATAATTTCTTTCTTTCCTCCCTGTCGGTTTTTATTCCGCATCGGGGCGGAAACACTTTTTTCGGATACGTTGGAGCGCGTTGTCGATCGTTTTCTTGGTCACGCGTTGTTTCTCGGCAATTTCGCCGTAGCTCATGCCCTCGAGATAGTCCTTTAAAATCCGGTTTTCGAGGGAAGATAGCGTCCTTTCGAGGTAGGCGGTGAAACGCTCGGCATCCTCACGGGAGATAAGCGCCTCCTCCGGGCTCTCCGCCTGTTCGATAAACTCAAGGTCGTCCACGTCGTTGAGCGGGATATAATTGTTCAGGGGAATGTGCTTGGGGCGGCTCGCGAGCTTGATTGCCGTATAAAACTGCCTGTA
Organism: uncultured bacterium; assembly: GCA_905215695.1. Lineage (GTDB taxonomy): Bacteria > Bacillota > Clostridia > Christensenellales > HGM11417 > CAJMQN01. The sequence continues at coordinate 297,966 of CAJMQN010000001.1, read as the reverse complement.
GATACAGAGTTTGGCAAAACCCTGAAAACTCGCGCCCTTGGATTCGTCATAGTCGCGGATCGCCTTAAACAGTCCGATCATCCCCTCCTGCACGACGTCCTCGGTCTCGCTCCCGAAGAGAAAAAAGCCGCGGGCACGGGTCTTGACAAGGTTTTTGTATCTGCCGATGAGTTCGTCCATGCTCTCGGCGTCCCCGCCCTGCGCGAGCTGAACGAGCTCCTCGTCCGTCCTAACCCCGGCGCTGTCTGACTGCTTCATACAGCACCACCCCCGCCGCTACCGACGCGTTGAGAGAATTTACCTTTCCGAACATGGGAATGCGCACGAGTTTGTCGCAGGCTTCCCGGGTCAGCCGCGGAATTCCGCTTCCCTCCCCGCCCACGACCAAACAGACGGGACCGGTCAAATCCGCCGCGTAGAGGTCTTCGCCCTCCGCCTCGGCACCATAGACCCAAACGCCCCTCTTCTGCAAATCCTCGATGGTACGGTTCAGATTGGTCGCGCGGGCGACTTTGATATGGGAGAGCGCGCCCGCGGACACCCGCGCAACCGTCTCGTTGACCGGCGCGCCGCTGTGCTTGGGAATGATGACGCCATGCGCCCCCGCGCACTCGCACACCCGAATGACGCTGCCGAGGTTGTGGGGGTCCTCTACGCCGCAGAGCATGACCAAAAACGGGGGTTCTCCCCGCGCCTCGGCAATCTTTAACAGGTCTTCGGGTTCGCAGTACGCATAGTCGGGTGCGACCGCGAGAAAACCCTGATGCCGCTTGGTCGGACTCATGCGATCCAAAACCGCTTTCGGCACGACGTTGACCCGATAGGAGGAGCGCAAGGCAGCAAGGAGTTCTCTGCCGCTCCCCGTGCGCTCCGCGCCCTCCTCGGCATAGACCTTTTCAAAGGCGGTACCCGCCTTGGCTGCCTCGGATACCGCGTTTCTTCCCTCTATAATCATGCAGAAACCTCCAGCGAAGCGTCCAAAAGTTCTTCGAGCCGCGCGTTTCTGCCGCTCAAATACAGAAAGCCGACGAGCGCTTCGAAACCCGTCGCCTTGCGGTAGTCCAAAATATTCGCATTCTTCGACGAAGAAGAATTTTTACAGTTCCTGCCGCGCAGAAACACGCCGCGCTCCTCCTCCGTCAACAGCCCTTCGATGCGCTCGAACGCCCGCGCCTGCGCCTCGGCGTTGACAAGCCCGACCGCGCGGTCGTGCAGGGCGTGGGCGCGCTCCTTCGAGTGCAGGGAAAGTTTCTCCCGCACGTAGAGCGTGTGCACCGCGTCCCCCACATAGGAGAGAACAATGGCGTTCATATTTCTGACTTCTTCCGCGTCGGCGGGCGCTGTATTGTAAAACATTTTATGAAATATTATACCTGCGGTGAAATTTATCTCTGCGCGACCGATTGAAATGCGAGCATTTCACCCCGCGCTCCGATAAATGATATCTTTATCGATGTAATACCCGTCGAAATGCCCTTGAGCCCTTCGGGTTCAAGCATTTCTCGGGATTATTATATCATAACTCCTCAACATTGACAAGAATATTTGCTTTCCGCGCCGGGAAATGCTAAAATATCCCTATGAAAACTTACGATTTCGCCATTGTCGGCGGGGGAGCGTCCGGACTGTTTGCCGCACTGCGCGCGGCGGAACGCGGACTCTCCGTGCTCCTTCTCGAGGCTGCCGACCGCGTGGGCAAAAAACTTCTATCAACAGGAAACGGACAGGGCAATATCACCTGCGACGCGCCACTGTCCCCCTCCCGCTATCACGGCGGCAACCCCGCGTTCTGCGCCCCTGCGCTCGAAGCGTTCGACAACAGCCGCGCGCGGGAAGTGTTCCGCGAATGGGGGCTTCTCACTCTCGCCGAGGACAGCCGGGTCTTTCCGCTCTCCAAGCAGGCGGGAAGCATTGTGGATATTCTGCGCCTCTCCCTTGCCGCGGCAAAGGTCGAAATCCGCACCGATTTCGCGGTCAAACGGGTGGAGAAAAAGCAGGTGTTCGAGCTGGAATCGGAGAACGGAAAGGTCGAGTACGCAAAATCCGTGCTCGTCGCGACAGGGGGCAAGAGTTCGCCCACCTCCAAGCACTTCGAGGCGGGATACGAAATCGCCCGCGCCTTCGGACACCGTGTCACCCCGCTCTTCCCCTCCCTCGTTCAGCTCCGCGCAGATATGTCCGGCGCACGGGTCTTAAAGGGTATCCGTGCCGACGTACGGCTCACGCTTTCGGACGAAAGGACGACCTATTTTTCGGAAAACGGCGAAATTCTGTTCTGCGATTACGGAATTTCGGGAAAGATTGTCTTTGCCGGCTCTTCCTACGTCTCCGGGCATTCGTTTTCGGGACTGTACGCGCACATTGATTTTCTGCCGGGATTTTCGGAGGGCGAGCTCGCGCTCCTACTCGCGGAACGGACAAAGAAATTTTCGCATCTCTCCCCCGAACAGCTCCTGCTCGGGGTCGCAAAGTCGCAGGTCGCGCGGGCAGTGCTCGCGAGGGCGGAACTCCCCCATGCGGATTCCGTCTCAAAACTTGCGCCCCCCGAACTCGCGCGGGTCGCCGCGCTCTGCAAGGATTTCCCGCTCCGGCTGACAGGATTGCATTCCTTCGATACGGCGCAGGTCACGCATGGCGGAATTCGCACGGACGAGGTGGATTCCCGCACCATGATGTCCAAAAAATGTCCGGGGCTCTATTTCTCGGGAGAAATCCTCGACATCGACGGGGACTGCGGCGGGTTCAATCTGCAATGGTGCTGGAGTTCGGCGGAGGCAGCGGCGAAATCCGCCGCGGAGCGCGCATGAAAATCATCCACAATATCGCTCTGCGTTTGGACGAGAACGAGTCCCTCGCGTTTGACCGCGCCGTCAAACTGTCCGGACTGAAGGCGCGGGATATCCGCGCGATGCACGTCGCCAAACGCTCGGTGGACGCGAGAAAGAAGAACGACATCAAACTCGTCTATTCCGTCCGCATCGAGGAAAAATCGGACAAGCCGATTGTGCGGGAGTTTCCGCAGATCAAGTCCGCGCAACGCCCCGTCGTCGTCGGGTTCGGACCGGCGGGCATGTTCTGCGCACTGCGGCTCGCGCGGCACGGACTCAAGCCCCTCGTGCTCGAACGGGGTTCCGAAGTCCAAACGCGTGCAAGAAAAACCGCGGCATACTGGGCGGGCGGCGCGCTCGACCCCGAATGCAACGTACAGTTCGGAGAGGGCGGCGCGGGAACTTTCTCGGACGGAAAACTTACCACCCTCATCGGCGACCCGCTCTGCGAGGAGGTGCTCGCGGACTTCGCCGCGTTCGGCGCGCCGCAGGAGATTCTCTGGGAAGCGAAACCGCACATCGGCACGGACAACCTTCCCCGCGTCGTCCGAAATCTGCGGGAGGAAATCCTGCGGCTGGGCGGAGAAATCCGATTCGATACCCGCGCGGAGGACTTTGAAATCGCAGGCGGCGCTCTCGCCGCCCTGCGCGCAAAGGGCGAAAGAATCGCGGTCTCCGAGCTCGTGCTCGCCGTCGGGCACAGCGCGCGGGACACCTACCGCACCCTGCTCGCAAAGGGTGTCGCGGCGCAGGCGAAGGCTTTCTCGGCAGGGGTACGTATCGAACACCTCGCGGAAAACGTCAACCGCGCGCAGTACGGGGAGGCGTGGCGGCACCAGAAATTGGGCGCGGCGGACTACAAGCTCTCCTTTCGGAATGAGAGCGGGGATTCCGCCTACACCTTCTGTATGTGCCCGGGCGGAAGCGTGGTCGCGTCCTCCTCCGAGCCGGACGGCATCGTCACCAACGGCATGAGCGAATTTGCGCGGGACGGAATCAACTCCAACAGCGCGCTCCTCGTCGGCGTATCCTTCGCAACCCCCGAAGAGGGAATCGAATTTCAACGAAAGCTCGAGCGCGGGGCGTTTCTGCTCGGCGAGGGCAAAGCGCCCTGTCAGCGGGTCGGGGATTTCCTCGCGAAGAGAATTTCCGCGGGGTTCGGGGAAGTTCGCCCCACCTATCTGCCCGGCGTTGCGCTCCGGAACTTGAACGGGCTCTTGGGAACGCGGATTTCGGGCGTTTTGCGGGAAGCGATTCCCGCGCTCGACCGCAAACTCCGGGGCTTTGCGCACCCGGACGCGCTTTTGACCGCGCCCGAGACGCGCTCCTCGAGCCCCCTGCGCTTTGTGCGCGGAGAGAACGGAGAGAGTCTCAACGTCGCCGGACTGTTTCCCTGCGGAGAGGGGTGCGGCTATGCGGGCGGAATTATGAGCGCCGCCGTGGACGGTCTGCGCGCGGCGGACGCAGTGATTCGGAAAATTCGGAGTAAAACATAAACAACCGGGAGAGACATTTTGAAAAAACTGTTGCGATTTTTAAAGCCCTATCGCGGAATCGCGATTACGGGCACTGTCTTTAAATTTATCGAGGCGGTATTGGAGCTCCTCATTCCCCTGCTCATGGCAATGCTCATCGACAACGGCGTCTCCGCCGGGAACGAGGGCTATATCGTGCGCATGGGGTTCCTGATGCTCGCGCTCGCCGTCGTGGGCGCGGGTTCGGCGTATGTCTGCCAATATTTCGCGTCCGTTACCTCGCAGAGCGTCGGGACGGATATTCGGAACTCGCTGTTTGCCAAAATCAATCGGCTCGAATACGATCAGCTCGATCAATTTTCCACCACAAGCCTCACGAACCGCGTGACAAACGACGTCAAGGATCTACAGTACGCCGTCGCCATGCTCATCCGGCTCGTCGTGCGCGTCCCCTTCCTCTGCGCGGGCGGGCTTGTCATGGCGTTTCTCATCAACTGGAAACTCGCGCTCATTCTCGTCGTCGCCATGCCCCTGTTTTTCCTTATCATCGTCGTCGTCATGAAGAAGAACGCGCGGCTCTACCGCGCCGTACAGGTTCAGCTCGACGGACTCGCGCTCTCCACCAAGGAAAGCCTTTCGGGCGCGAGGGTCATCCGCGCCTTCTCAAAGTCCGACGAGATGAGCGAAAAGTTCAACCAAAAGAATGAAAACTACGTGCGCATTCAGAAAAAATCCATTCTCGTCGCCGCGTTCTTCTCCCCGCTGACCACCCTCATCATCAACGCCGCCGTCATCGCAATCCTCTACTTCGGCGGAATTCAGATCGACACGGGAACGCTTACGCAGGGTGAAATCATCGCTTTTATCAACTATGTCAATATGATTTTGCAGGCGCTCATCGTGCTCGCGAATCTCGTCATCACCTTCACCAAGGCGTCCGCCGCCGCGATTCGCGTGAACGAGGTCTTTGACACCCCCGTGCGCGAGGGCGGAAGCCTGCCCGTGTCTCCGAAAGCGGACGCGCCGCAGATTGTCTTCGACCGCGTCACCTTCTCCTATTCGGAGGGGGGCGAGCCCGAAATCGAGGACGTGAGCTTTTCGGTCGGGCGCGGGGAGACGCTCGGCATCATCGGGGGAACGGGGAGCGGCAAAACTACCCTCGTCAATCTGCTCCTCGGCATGTACCGCCCGAAGAGCGGCGAGGTGAAAATTTACGGAGATTCCCTCGCCGAACTCGACCGGCGGGCGTACCTGCAAAAAGTCGGGTACGTGCCCCAAAAGGCGACGCTCTTTTCGGGAACGGTGCGGGAGAATCTGCTCGCCGGGAATCCCGGGGCGGGCGAGGAAGAACTTTCGCGCGCGGTCGAGGTCTCGCAGAGCAAGGAGATTCTCGCGCGCATGAAGGACGGACTCGAGACCGAAGTCGAACGCGGGGGCGTCAATCTCTCGGGCGGACAGAAGCAACGGCTCACCATTGCCCGCGCGCTCGTCAAGACCCCGGAACTCATCGTATTCGACGACAGCTTTTCCGCGCTTGACTACGCCACCGACCTGCGTCTCCGCCGGGCGGTGAAAAAGCATTTCAAGTGCACCAAAATCTTTGTCTCCCAACGCGTCTCCTCCATCAAGGGCGCGGACAAAATCCTCGTGCTCGACGGCGGTAGAGCGGTCGGGTTCGGCACGCATGAGGAGCTCCTCTCTTCCTGCGAAACCTATCGGGAAATCGAAGCGTCCCAAAGGAGTCTCGCATGAAACACTTCCGGCTGATTTTCAAAAACCTCCGGGGCGCATGGGCGCTCGTGATTCTCTCCGTGCTCTGCGCCCTTCTCGCAAATTCCATGACCATCGCCGCACCTTTTCTAATCGGCGTCGCCATAGACGATATGGCGGGGTCGGGAGCGGTGGATTTCTCCAAAATTTTCGTCACGCTCGCGGAACTCGGGGGGCTCTATCTCGTCGGATTCCTCTTCTCTCTTCTCCTACAAATTCTCGCGGGGCGCATCTCCCTAAAGGTTGTCTCCAACCTTCGCACGCAGGTCTATGCCAAGCTCTCGCACGCCAAACTCAACTACATCGACACGCATAAGCACGGCGACCTCATTGCCCGCGCCGTCAATGACATCGAAAACGTCTATGAGGGCGTGACCATGTCCGTCACGAACCTTTTGTCCGGCGTGGTCGCAATCCTCGGGTCGCTCGTGTTCATGCTCTTTTTGAACTGGCTCATCGCGCTTATCGTCTTTCTTATGGTGCCCGTCTCCTTTCTCGTCTCCCGTTTTATCACAAAAAACTCGGCGAAATACTTTAAGTCGCAGACCCGGCACACCGGGGAACTGAACGGGCACATCGAGGAATATGTCAGCGCGCAAAAACTCGTCAAAGTGTTCGGACTCGAGGAGCGTTCTCAAGATATCTTCGAGGACAAGAACGCGGAACTCAAAAAGAGCGGCACGCTCGCGCAGTTCTTCTCCGCGCTCACAAACCCCTCCACCCGGCTCGTCAACAACGTCATCTATATTCTTTTGGGGCTCGTCGGCGGCATTCTCTCCCTGCGCACGGGTCTGTCCATCGGAAAAATTTCGAGTTTTCTCTCCTATTCCTCCAATTTCTCTCAACCCATCAACAATATCACAAGCGTCACCACACAGCTTCAGACGGCTTTTGCCTCTCTCGACCGAATCGAAGAGGTCCTCTCCGTCGAGGACGAGAATCCCGCCGGAACACAGCACCCGAAAGAGCTGGTCGAAAGGGTCGATTTCGAGCACGTATTCTTCTCTTACACCCCCGACAGACCGCTCATCGAGGACTTTTCCCTGCACGCCGAACGAGGACAGAAAATTGCCATCGTCGGTCCGACCGGGAGCGGAAAAACCACCCTTATCAATCTTCTGATGCGGTTCTACGACGTCAGAAGCGGGCGAATTGCGCTGGACGGCACAGACATCGCCGAAATGCCCTTGAGCGAGGCGCGGGGCTGTTTCGGCATGGTTTTACAGGACACCTGGCTGTTTGCCGGGACAATCCGGGAAAATATCATGTTCGGAAAGCCCGACGCGAGCGAAGAGGAATACGAAGCCGCCGTGCGCGCCGCCAACCTCGACGGACTCGTCAAAAAACTCGAAAAGGGTTCGGACACCTTTCTGTCCGAAAACGATAGCTTGTCCTCGGGGCAGAAACAGCTCGTCACCATCGCCCGCGCCATGCTTGCGCTCCCGGATATGCTCATTCTCGACGAGGCGACCTCGAACGTCGATACGCTCACCGAACGCCGGATTTCGGACGCATTCCAAGTCATGATGAAGGGTCGGACTTCTTTCATCATCGCGCACAGGCTCTCCACCATTCGGAACGCCGACCGTATTCTCGTGCTCGAAAACGGCAACGTCGTCGAACAGGGTACGCACGAAGAGCTCATCGGGCGGGAAGGATTGTACGCGAATCTGTACAGAGCGCAATTCCAAGAGTAAATTCCGCGCACGTTATGGAGACGCAGTCTGCATAAAAACGCGATCGGAATTAAAATAGGTAATGAATAACCCCCGCGTAGATATTGTAGGCGAGCTTTTCGCGGTACTCCTCGGTCAGAAGAAGCCGCTCCTCCTCCGGGTTCGAGAGAAAACCGCACTCCACAATCACGGACGGATACTCCGAACAGTTCAGCATATAGTAATCTCCCGCGAGCGCCGAAAACGCGCGCTCGTTCAAATTTTTGTTCAATACGCTCTGAATGCTGTCCGCAAGCCGCTTTCCGTTCTCGTCAGAAGCTTTAAAAAATACCTGCGCGCCCTTTCGGTAGCTCTGCGTAAATTTGTTCAGGTGAATGCTCACCACAAAATCGGGTTTCGCGCGATGAATCACGTCCCGTCGTTTCAGCATATCCCCCTTTTTGAAATTGCCGTCACCGCTGTATAACCCGTTCGCGCCCTCGCGCGTCATGACGACCCGGAAATCCGAGCTTTCAAAATAACTCTTGACGCTCTGCGCAATCAAAAGATTGATTTCCGCCTCGCAGGTTCCCGTGTTGATTCCCGTTGCGCCGCCGTCGGGATAGCCGTGCCCCGCGTCGATGACAATCGTGTATTTTTTTTCAGCCGAACTCCCCGAAAAACCCACGACGAGTACCGCCGCGAATATCCCCAATATCGCGACCGAAACAGCCGCCCATAACCTCTTTTTTCTTCGCAATCGGTCCCCTTCCTTTTCCATTCGAAAATTGTCGAAATTTGTAAATTTATGCAAATAAACAAAGTTTTTCTGGCATTTTGCACAAAGGTATCCACTTATCCACAAAGTTATCCACAAAAACAGCCGTTCGTGTGGATATCGGTGGATAAGTAAAACTTCGGATTTGGATTACCATATCTCTATGCAAGAAGGTTTCCGAATATGAAAAAAGCCCCGCTTTTTCGCGGGGTTTTTTCCTCTTTTTTCAAATCATTCTTCTGTCAAAAGGGTCTTTAAATAACTGCGGAAATCGGCGCGGAGCGCCTTGTCCCGGAGCGCGTACTCGCAGGTCGCCTGCAAATAGCCGAGTTTGTCTCCGATGTCGTAGCGCCTGCCCTCGAAGTCGTAAGCGTGCAGTCCCAAATCTCTGCCCATGCGGTTCAGTGCGTCGGTGAGCTGAATCTCTCCGCCCGCGCCCGGCGTCTGCGTCTCCAAATAATCAAAAATTTCGGGCTGAATCACGTACCTGCCGAGGGACGCAAGATTGGAGGGCGCCTTGTCGCAGGGCGGCTTCTCCACAAAGTCCTCGACGCGGTAGAGGCGTCCGTTCTTTTCGCTGTACTTGACCGCGCCGTATTTGCAGATTTCGCTGTTCTTGACGCGCTGAACGCCCAAAACCGAAGTTCCGCACTGTTCATATGCCGAAACGAGCTGTCCGATACAGGGTTTTTCGTCGTTGAAAATGACGTCGTCCCCGTTCAACACCGCAAAAGGTTCGTCCCCGACAAATGCCTTTGCCTGCAAAATCGCGTGCCCGAGACCCTTGGTCTCCTTTTGGCGCACATAATAGATCTGCGCGAGGTCCGTGATTTGGCGAACCAATTTTAAGTACTCTTCCTTGCCCGTCCGCTCCAATAGAAGCTCGAGTTCCACCGCGCGGTCGAAATGGTCCTCGATGGACTTTTTGTTCCTGCCGGTTACGATGAGCACTTCGGTGATGCCCGAGTGCACAATCTCCTCTACGATATATTGCAGGGTAGGTTTATCGACAATGGTCAGCATCTCTTTGGGCATCGCCTTGGTCGCGGGTAGAAACCGTGTGCCGAGACCCGCCGCGGGAATGACTGCTTTTCTTACTTTTTTCATAGCTCTCTCCTGATGATACTATCCCTATTATATTCCATTCGCTCCGGAAATTCAACGAAAAACAACTCTTTTTCGCAAAACGCGGAGCACAAAGTAGGACGCAAGCCCGGTCACAAGTCCCGCGCACAGCCCTACCGCCGCCGAAAGCGGACCAAACCACAGCAGTCCGGGGCTTGACATGAGCACAGCCGCCATGCAGATCTGCACGAGATTGTGAAAGGCGGCGCACACCGCGCTGATTGCGGTCAGACTAAAAAAGCGGTAACAGGTTTCATACAGCAAAATACCCAAAAGAAGGCTCAAAAGACCTGCCGACAGGCTGTACCAAACGGAAAGAAAACCCGAAAAGAAACCGCCGAAAGCGCATTTCGCCAACAGTACCAACACAGCCTGCCAGCTTCCGAGCGTAAAGAGCGCCAACAGCACAAAGATATTTGCAAATCCGTACTTCGCCCAGGGCACGAGCGGCACCGGAGGCGGCAACAGGGATTCGAGCAGAAACGCAGTCATTGACAGCGCGAGATAGAGCGCGGTCAGCGCGACCTTCTGCGTGCGGGTAAACTGTCGGGGCGTTCCGCTCATGGGCGCACCTCCAACCGCGAAGTCACGCCGTCAAGGTCGTTTTTTACGCCGCGGACTTCCACTTTTAATCCGCTTGGCACGCAGACAATGCTTTCATTTTCCTTGGAAATCGCCCGCATGTGCATACAAAGTTTGTCCGGGCAGTCCGCCTCCGCAACACGCACGGTTCCGCTGTGAATGCGTATCAGATTCCGAATGCCGTTGTTCTCGAAGGGCACGTCTCGGTCCTCATTCAGAGGATATGACGCAATATGTCGATTTTCGCAGAATATCTCCACGGTCGCACCCTGTTCCCTGTTGAAAAACACATATGGCAATATGAGCATACATACAAATGCGCACAGGAGAACGATATCCTGCCACCGAAAGGGCTTTTTCGTCAAATTCTCCCATATTTCGCGCCTCATAGCGGCGAATACTCCGGGTTTACGTCCTCCGTCGGTTCCGCAAGCGGAAGATTGGTAAAATACTTGCCGTCTTTGCCGAGCAGAAAGACAGAGATATTGTGTTCAACGGCATAATTCATCGCGCGTTCTCTGCCCATGAGAAAAAAGGCGGTGGACCACAGGTCGGACAGCGCGCCGCCGCTCTCCTCTCCCCCGGTCTGCCACACGACGGTCACGCTCAACAGGTCGGATTCCGCCGGAGCGCCCGTGCGCGGGTCGAGGATATGACAGTAGCGTTTGCCCTCCGAAATAAAAAAGTTTTCGGCATCCGAACTCGTCGAGACATAGCAATCGGACAGCTCGAGAATCGCCGCCGCCGCGTAGCCGGTCCCCGTTGCGCGGGGATCCTCGATTCCGATTCTGTATTCGGAGCCGTCCTCCTTTTTGCCCTCGATGAGAAAACTCCCCGCGAGGTTGACGAGCGCATGGGTCGCGCCGTCCGCTCTCAAACTGTCCCGAATCATTTGCAGGGCAAACCCCTTCGCCATGCCGCCGAGGTCGAATTTTGTCTCCGTGTATTTTTTGGTCACGACGTTACCCGAGATTTCCACCTCCGAAAAGTCGCAGTAAGCGAGCGTCTCCGAAATTTCCGAATCGGAAGGGACGCGGTATGATTTTTCTGCGAACCCCCAAAGCTCGGAGAGCGCGTACAGGGAGGGCGAAAATAATCCGTCCGTGCGGTCGGATTCGTATTGGCTCTTGCAGAAGAGCAGAAGGCGGGCGCAGGTCTCCCCCACCTGTACGGGCTGACCGCCCTCGGCACGGTTGAGTTTGGAGACGTCGCTGTCCGCATACTGCGTGCTGATTTCCGCCTCGAAACGGTCCAAAAGGGCGCGGGCGTTCTTTTCCGCGTCGCGGTCGCCGTCGAGGTGCGAAAATTCACAGTAGGAAGAGAGAAAATTCGGCGCGGGCGCGCAGGACACCGCACAGGGCAAAAAGAGCAGACACAAAAGGAGCGCCGCGACCGCGGCGCCTCTTTTCCCGCTCTTTGATGAAAATGAGGATTCCTCTGCGGAACCGGATTTCATTTTACGACGGAAAATCATCTATTTGGATACAAAAATCAAGCCCAAAGTTCCGGGACCGCAGTGCGTCGCAATCACGGGACCGACAATCTGCTTGACGATTTTCAGTTTCGGGTATTCCTTGGAGATACGCTCGGAGAGTTCTTCGACGTCCTCCTCGCAGTCCGCACCCACGACGAAGGCAATTTTTTCCTCATCGACGTTTTCGGCACGGAGTTTTTCCATAAAATAGTTCATGACGAGCTTGCGCCCCTTGACCTTGGCGACAGGCTTGAGCGCGCCCTCTTCGTCCACAGTCAAAACGGGTTTCAGATTGAGAAGAGTTCCCGCAACCGCCGCGACGCCGGAGAGACGCCCGCCGCGTTTCAAATGGTTCAGGTCGTCCACAGCAAAGTAAACATTCAACTTTTGGCGGAGTTCCGCAAGTTTTTCCACAATCTCTTCGTCCGACGCGCCGTCCCGTTTGAGGATGCCCGCATAATAGACCAAGAGACCTGCGCCCACCGAAATGCTCTTTGTGTCGAACACCTCGAACTTGCGCCCGGGGTATTTTTCAAGCAGTTCGGAGACGGCGTTCTGCATGCTCTCGAATGTGCTCGACAGCTTGTGCGAAAAGGAAATGTAGAGAATATCCTCGCCCTTTTTGAACCAAGGCTCGAAATATTCGATATAGTCATAGGTGTTGAGCGCGCTCGTGATCGCCTTCGCTTTGTTTCGCATGAGCTTGTAATAGCCCTCGAAATCCGTCGCCTCCCCCATGTCGTAAAAGTATTCCTTGCCCTCGATGGTATAGGGCATTTTAATCAGCTCGAGCGGCAATTCCCGCAGCGTGGTGTACCACAGCTCGCAGTTACTGTCACAAAATAATACGCTCATTCTCTTTCCTCCAAATACTGGTTTCATTCCATATTGTTGCGGGACTTTGCCCGGATGACCGCATAGTTACGAGTGTATTATATACTATTTTACCGCATTTCGTCAATCTTTTTGCCGGACACGCGCCGAATAACGAAAAGCAGCCGCCGAAGCGACTGCCTTTCTATGATAAGGGGGGAAAATGATGAGCAATGTTGGGCAAACTTGTGAATTTGTTTTCAATCAAGTTTACATTTACTATTATACTCGCTTTTTAAAATTCGTCAAGCGTTTGAACGGGTTTTTTTAATATTTTTTTACCAAATTGCCCACTTCGTACCCACTATTCAAAAACAGCGCAAAAATAAGCAAAAACACCGTAAAATACGGTGTTTTTCACTGTGGGTTTCGCGGTGAAAAATGCTATCATCTCTTTTTTTCGTAATAACCCATCACCACTCGATTGCTTTTTTCTATTGGATCAATCCCTATTTTTACCGAATTACTTTTTGTAAGCATCTATAGAGTTGGACAGCGACCTGTTTTCACTTTCTAATGAAATAACAGTTACCCCGTTCGGATTTATTTCTACTTTGAAAGCAGAGGCATTTCCAAATTTATCCCAACATGTAGTTTTGACAGCGACCGCTTTATCGTTTGGATTGTCAAAAATTATTTGTCTTTGTCCGCGGGAACGCAACACATTGCAAAGAATATCTCCGCTGCCAAACGGCAATCCAAATAGTCGATGAAGTATTTTCACCGTATTTTTATTTTCCTTTCGACTGATTCGCCGGTAACCAAGTTTTTTAATCCATATGCTTTCCGCGCTCTCCCGCATACGTCTTTTACTTTCGGCAAACTTTTTTCGATCGCCGACATCAAACGTTCCATTTTTCTCTATGTTGAAAATGTAACAATTATCATTATTTGAACAGTGTATTATAATATTCGGCATCCGCTTGAAAGGATTCTCTCTGCCAAAAACCACAAGGGGATTTCTGTGATAGTTTTCAAGCGTTGACTTCTCATTATCCGACAAATTTTCTGCCGACAGACAGACGAGAGGCATGTCGATTTTATCCAAATATTCGAAACGGGTTATCGTATAGAGGGATAAACCTGAAATTTGTAACTCCCTCAATTTCCAAAACATAGACGGCAACCTCTCCCGCACATAATTGTCGAGTTCGGACACAGCCGCAGAATCGGAATACAGAAGACAAAATCCGTCAGGACGAATATCTTTAACAAGAGATTCTCGCTCTTTGGCGGCTATAAACGCCCACTCCCGCTCGCCGACTCCGGTCGAAAGGCAATAGAGTATTCCATCGCTGATTCTTTTGTATATTCCATCAAAATAAAAACAGTGATTTCGTCTAAATACCTTTGCTCTAAATGAATCGGGACAGGTAGAAAGCGCATCCCATTTTTCACAATTGTCTCGGATGGGCGCCATAGTATATTGTTTCAGATTCATTGCGGCAGCTTTCGTCAACATCATTACCGGAGGCGCGTCGTTATTGCTGTATTTATACTCATCGTGGCTGATTTGGAAACCGCATGAATCCGTTTCCGGCACTATTTTACGATTTACATCGTTTACGATGATAGCGGAAAGATTTTTCAGATTGATAAGATTGTAATCGAATCCATAGCGGTACAACGCTTCAAACGGATCTCTAACCCATGCAATATTTGCAATATTTTCTTTACCGATTGATTTCACTTCTGTCAATAATCGATTGTAAAATTCCGCCCATTTTTCGGCGGAAAATCGTATCCACTCTGTCCGATAACGATTCCAAACCTTTTCCGCAAGACGTCTTGAAGCAGTTCCCGCAGAAGGAGCATTTTCCGCAAGTTTCAATATTTCTTTTTTTGCCTTTTCATCATTCAAAAACTCAGCAAACATCTTCAGACATCTGCTTGAAAAATCCGTTATCTGCAACGGAATACGCCATGAAGAAATACCGTCGGCATAGTGCGCTCCGTCAAACCGATAATACAATAAAACTTCCTTAATTTTCTCAATCAAAAACTGACCATAATCGCGTCCGTCGGATAAAACTGCCGTAACATCGACACAGGGATTGCAGGAGCCATCCGCCATTCTTTGGGCAATTTCCCCATGACAAGAAGAAAAAGATCCCTCGACGATTGTTTCCATGGAATCAAATACCGTCGCAAAAACCTTTTTTCCTTTCTTATGAAGAATCTCTACAAGTTTTTTTAATTCAAAATTTGACCATAGTAACGCGGTATTTTCCTCGAATCTTCTTCTGCCGCCGTAAACACAGTCGTCGAGACTCAAAAGGTATTCTTTGTCCGTTGCTTCAAAACTATTATAAAATTCAATGTTTGCAAACAGTATTACAAATCCGGTCACATTTTGCGGAATCGACGCCAACAGTTTTTCCACTCCAAAGTCGTCACTCGATTTGTCAAAACCGCACAGTTCAATCCAATAATATTTATCTTTTTCCATATTATTTACTCTTCAGCCACACGCTGATATCTCGCGGAGCATAATAATCCTTTCCGACAGATTTATACTCCTTCATTTCAAGTTCGCTGCCGTCTTTTTGTTTTAGGCAATAAACGCCGTCCCCTATTCTGCGATAAATAACGTTACCCTTATCATCGATTTCGAACGAATAATTTTTCGCAAGATCTATATCCTTCGAATCGGCACATAGTACAATTGGTCCCTTCACAAACGCATGAAAGGTATTGACTGCGGGATTGACCGATTCTGATTTGACAATTCGAATCGGCATTTCAAAATTCAGATTCAAAAAATCTCCAACCTTTAACGGAAACGGAAAACAGATATAATTTTCTCTTTCAGCATACGTCGCCGCGTTTCCGTTTACTCTTGCCTGAAATGCTTTGCACCAAAGAGGCTTTCGAACTTTCAAAAAGATACCTGCCGCACTGCCGCACAACAGATGCACTTGAACTTCGCCGTCGTATGGATATCGAGTTTCGATTTTCAACCGAACTTTTCCTGTCGCACCGGTAAGCAAATATTCGCCGCTATAAAATAGATTGAGTGCTGCCTCCTCTTCCGTCCCCGTTACGCCGACGGTTGGAATAACGCCTGCGCCCGCCGCACCGATTGCAACGCAGCAACCGAACACCGCATACGACGAAAGGCTTTTTCCGCCGCCCATCAGCGTCCAACGCGGATTGTTTAACAGCGGAGAATAACTGTAAAACATCGGCTGCGCCAAATGTCCAAAGCACTCTCCGTCCCGAAGCGCCCCCAAATATAGATTGAAAAATGCAGTTTCTACCGCATCAATATAGGTTGCTTTCCCGGTATGCGAAAAAAGCGAACACAGAAATTTCATCAAAGTTACGGTAACGCATGTTTCCTGTTTATTAATATCGCTATAGAGCACCTGTTTTACGGTTGAGTTATCAAAATATTCGTCGCGGCATCCCGTTCCGCCGACGATGGTGAAATCAGTCGCTAAAACCTTGTCTGCAAATCGTATGCATGCCGTCAAACACTTCTCCTCTCCGGATGCCTCAAAATAATCCAAAAGCCCCTCAAAACAGGAAATTATTTCATACGCTTTCGTAATGGGATAGTCAAAAGGCGCGAGTTCATTTCTGTAAGCAATCTCAAACAGATTTGTCCC
Source organism: uncultured bacterium (assembly GCA_905215695.1). Taxonomy (GTDB): domain Bacteria; phylum Bacillota; class Clostridia; order Christensenellales; family HGM11417; genus CAJMQN01. Next base: position 281,795 of record CAJMQN010000001.1, on the reverse strand, counting down.
GTTAACCCCCTGCGTACGGATCAGCATTGCAGCATAGTCAAGATATTTTTTTTCGCCGGACAGTTGAAATAACTTGACAAAAGGCTGAATAATCGAGACGGAATTGACGGCTCCCCAAGCATGGCTTGTGTCATTGATGCAAATTTGATTCTTTCCCGTTCCTACATGCGAGGCAATATAATCCGCCTGCTTTTTGAGAGCCGCAACAATCTTTCGTTTTAAAGAGGATTTTGGACAAATCTCGTAAAAATACTCCAAACCGAGCATTACATACTTTCTTGTCCACATATCCCAGCCGCGAAATTCGGCAGATTTGGGATAGGTAGTAATGCGCCCGAACTTATCTAGTTTCTGCAACAGCGCAACCACAGTGTTTTCAAGAATACCGTACAGCTCGTCATCCCGATTATAAGCATATATCAGCGAAGCTCCGCGCATGAGCTTACCCCAGAATTCTCCCCGCCAACCGTCGTCCAGCCTATCGTATTTCTCCGAAAACTGTCTGACAAGCAAATCCCATAGGGCTTCATCTTTGAGCTGTTTTTCGCTTATTGACGAAAAATAGATGTCAATATTTTCGTCGTAGCGCGCGAAAAATGCCCGCGTTTTCTCATGGTCTTGTACTTTCATATCGAGCCTCCACGAACTGCTCTAATTCCACCGTTTCCGACATATATTTTACGCCCGCGTACTCTCGCAAATTTAAAACATAATCCGCAAAAGCTTTTTCCTCTTCGATCCCGGCATCCGGATAAAACTCCCTAAAGAATTTCCACTTCATCCAAACCGGCGTCAGTTTTACTCTTGCAAGCCGCCGAAGTAAAACGTCCTTCTCGCTTGCGTCAATATCCGAATTTCTTTTGACAGACTCTTCGCCCTTTTCTATGATAGCGATTGCTCCGTCGAGTAATTTACCGTCAATGTTTTTGGGCAAACCGATTTCATGATAACAGTTATATTCGTCGTGCCCGGGTTCGAGCGCGGCGACAACTTTGTCAAATCGCTTATCGAGATGCCCCATCATTTTCTTTACGTAATCTGCCGCAGATTTATAATAGCCGTCGATATATTCGTTGACAAGCGGTGCGACTTCTAGTTCGGTGTCCCACAAAAGTTTCATCCACACATATTGTTTCATATCGGATTGCCAATCATGCGGTTCATTGTAGGCGGCGAGCATGATAAAATATTCGACGCCCAAAGCTTTCATCAATTTTACTGTTCCGCTGATTTGTCCGATCGTGGGATTGTAAACCACGTAATCGTTAAACATCGCGTCATATCCCCAGAACCAAAAATGCTTGCATATCGACGCCCATGAATTCGTCATTTCCAATACTTCTTCGGGTTGCCGCCAGTCACCATAAGGATAATAATGGAAGGACATATAGGCAAGACGGATATACAGATTATCTACAGGTACGACCGTCGGATCAAGCGGCACATATTCGCCGCACTCATTCTTTTTCACAGGCGCGTGCATCGTCTGTTGGTAAGCAAATGTAACAAGTTTTATTTTTCTGCCGCCGAGTTCACGATCCGCCCACTTTTGAAGTTCGCTTGCCACGACGTTGCAAAAACGTATTACAACCCCGGAAGCACGATATTTATTTAACAGCTCAACGTCAGTAACGGGATTTACGCAGTCTTCTTGGTCTATTTGAAAAAATTCTGCGTCGGGATTTGCAAGAATATCCTTTTTCATCTCCTCAATTACAATTTTTGCCACGCTGACTTCCATATTCTCGTCGAGCTTTCCGTCCTCGGTGATTCCATTCGCCCAATCTATCGTCGGTCCGAAACCTCCGTCCAGCCATTTGGGTTCATGCCCTTCCGCCATATGATAGAACTCGGGATGCGGGTCGTACCCCTCCTCTTTTGTCAAAAATTTTCCCTCGTATCCCGTGGACTCTTTTGTACCATACTTTTCGGCAGGCACAAAAAAACGCGAATTATGAGTCCCCTGTACCCGCGAAAAGAGCGGAGGTTTGCCACCGTACTTTTCCCCGAAATCCCGCCAATTATGCAAAGTGCGCGAATGTGCGGCGTACGCCTCGTCCCAGCCGTGCGGATAAGTAGGATAATTCAGATACGTACGCAATTTGAATGCCGGAACCGAAAAAACATCAAGGTTTGGCAATTCTATGCTCTCTTTTCGAGGCACAAAGGTTTCATCCGCCGAAAAAAATCTCACGCCGATGACGCGCTCGATAAAGTCATACGTCGCATACAGAAATCCCCTATCCGTCATTGCATCCGTTATAACACTATCGTTTAACGTTTTGATGATAAAACCGTCGTTGTTAAACTTTTCATAATCACTGCAGAAGTTCGCCTTTTTCCAGAGTTCGGTTTTGCCGATTGAAACATACCTTATACCGACGATCGGGTGCTCATCTATTGTCATGAAAGTCGACGTACTCTTTTTGACAAATTGGACAAGCTCCGCCGCTGCCTGCTTAACAGGCGACGGCGCATTGTGGGGAATCAGCACACGATAATTCGCAATACCATTTTCTACTAAATAATCTGTCGATTCTCTCATAACAGCCCCTTAAGATACTCCGTAATTTAAAGCAAGATAACCTGCCAGCCCGGTACTTTCGTTCAGCATTTTTACTTCTCCGTAAACACTTAAATTCAACACCTCTTGCGCAAGTACCTGTTTGTTGCGAGCATCTTCAAGCGGATATAACGTGGAAAAATAATTTAACTTCATCCACTTCGGCGTAAGTTTTACTCTCGCGAGACGACGGGAAAGTTTTTCTTTTGCATCCTCACCTATGGTTGGATCGTCTGCAACCGCTTGTTCTCCCGCTTCAATAATGGCAATCGCGTTATCGAGCAAAGTGGCATTGAGATTCTTCTCATTTCCCATGGTACCATATGGCCAAAACCACACATCGGGCTCCTCTTTCGCCATATAATTCGCAAAGTGCGCATCAAAAAGATTCATCATTTCGCGCACATATTTGGCGGCGGGTCCGTAATACGCATTGAGATATTCGGATACAAGACGGGATACTTCCTGATCCGGATTCCACAGGAGTTTAGACCAAACATAGCTCTTGAGCGACGCCTGCCAATCGTTCGGCGCATTCTGTGAGGATTCAATAAAGGCGTATTGCACACCGATTTCCCTTAAGAGCTGAACTGTCCCATATGCCTGCCCCAGCGTCGGAGCATAGGAAATAAAATCGGTATAGACTGCGTCATATCCCCAGAACCAAAAGTTTTTACAAATACTTCTCCACCTTGCAATGGTCTGTTTTACTTCATCAGGTTGACGTTCGTCGTCATAAGGATAGTACATTGCAGAAGTATATGCCATGCGGATATAGAGATTATCTACAGGGACGACCGTGGAATCAATAGGATCGTAACCGCCGGAAGAGTTTTTGACAACAGGAGCAGCCTGTGTCTGCTGATATGCGAAGGTAACGATATTCAACTTTCTGCCGTCAAGTTCAGCGTCCGCCCATTTTTGCAGTTCGGTCGCAACAACATTACAGAAACGAACAAGAACGCCCGACGCCGTATATTTTTTGACCGTAGGATGATTGCTGTCCATAATAACACCGATATCTTCTTGATCGATGATGAAAAATTCAGCTTCGGGATTCGCTAAAGCATCCTTCTTGAGTTCCTCGATGACGACCGCAGCGGTTGTGATACCGTTTTCGTCCTCAGCAATCAGCTTTCCGTCCTCAGATATACCGCTCAGCCAGTTCAATGTAATTCCGCTTCCCTCTCCACCTAATTCATATTGTGGATCGGTCGCCCCGGGCTTAATCCACCATAAGTCGGGGCGCTCCACATGGTCCTCCGAAAACTCCCCGTCATAGAAATCTCGTGTACCGTATTTTTCGGCGGGCACATAGAAACGCGCGTTATGCGTGTCGTTGCCTCGGCGGGATGTATGCGCAGGACCGCCGTAGTTATTGGGAATGTCGAGCCAATCGTACATGGTGCGAGAATGCGCTACATATTCCATATCGGTGTACATATGAAAGGTCGGAGCATTGAGATAAACGCGCATACCAAATGCCGGGACTGACCGAATCGCCATTTCATGAATCACAACGCGATCCGCTTTGGGAACGTAGGTCTCGTCTTCGGTTAGAAAGCGGACTCCCAACACTTTTTCGATAAGGTCATAAGTTCCATACAGGAAACCTCTGTCCGTACCGGCATCAATCACAATATTTTTTCCTATGGTTTTTATGACAAACCCATCACCGTTTAACTGTGTGTAATCGGTTTTCAAATCGGCGTTCTGCAAAAGTTTTGTTCTGCCGATTGAAATAAACGTACCTATCCCGGAATAATTCGTATCGCTGACAATCGGAATTGAGGCGCCCGAACTCATTTTCACAAATTCTGCAAGCTCGCTTGCCGCCTGTCTATCCGTTTCCGTCGCCTCTTCAGGAATCAGAATACTGTATTCCGAAACGCCGTTATTAGCAAGATAACCCACTTCCTTTTCGAAATTGATTCCATCATAATACCCGCCGAATTTCCTGATATCCTCTGAGCAAGCGACCGAACCGAAAGCTACGAGAAAGATGAGAATCACCGATACTATTTTCAAAAATTTTTTCATGTCATTTTCTCCTTATCAATACACGTCGATTTCGTATTCTACAATTCTGTAGTTGCCGGATAAATCTCGTGCGCAGTATTGAATCCGATAGTATCCCTCTGAAGCAAAGGTAAACTCGTCTCCGGGTTGATAAATTACATATGAGTGCTCGGGATTGATAACGAGGACATATGTATGAAGCGTTTCAGCCGAATCAATATTATCCGTCACGTCCATCGAAAACAGAGTAATTTTTTCACCGAGAGTATATTCTTTTTCAAATACGCCGTTTACCGAAATATCCGGTGCCGTATTATCGACGGAAATGATATTGTACTGCCATGTCGTTGCAATACCGTTCACATCTTCGACACTGTAAGAGAGCAGATAGTTGCCGAGCTTATCGAGGCGATACGTTCTCGACACATCGCTCGATTCCCGGTTGAGTAAAATTGTTCCGTCCGGCGCTGTTAAACTGACCTTAACCGTGGCGTCCAGACTCAAAACATCCATAGCGTATGCCGCGGGTACTACAAAATTTGTGCCTACCGTCACATTGCCGGAAGCAAGCGGCAGAACAGGCGCAAACTGCGGGGGAATGATATCGCCAAATGAAAGCGCATTTTCGTCGAGCGGCTGATTTCCGAGCTGCATGAACAGAAGAGAAGATTCGCCCTTTACTCCCCCCAACCGGACTGAAACGTGCATCACTCCGCTCGCAAAACCGTTGAATACAGACCCGTCCGTGCAATAACGAATCTCTGCGATTTTTACGAGATTTACATTGTAAATACTGTGGGTCGCATTGTCGTAGAAGAAATGTTTTCTTTCTGTAACGGCAACAGAACTCGAAATACTGTATCTGTACTCGTCAAATGCCCCCGCCTCGTTCTGTACCCGAAAGTTTTCGGTGAGTGTTTGATTGTTGTACACCCGGAAAGAAACGCTGACATTCGGCTCCAAGCTGTCCGCCATCGTGATCTCCATATAGTCGAAACGACTATTGGCAACATCACGAAAATAAAGTTCCGCCATTGCCGCTGATATCGGATAAGCAAACGTTGTCTTGTTATCTGAATCGCTTACCGCAATATTTATCCCCCCAACGCTCTGCGTTACCACAGAACCGTTTGCGACAAACAGATTTGACGCATCGTTTTCTTCCCCTTCCGGAATTACAGAAACTGTAAAACTCTTCTTCAACTCGTCAGCAGTCCCCTTCGCAGCGTAATAATCTACCGTTACGATTCCGCTCTCGGGTACGGTTATCTTTCTGTCCAAACCGAGTTTTACGCCGTTTGCGTAGATTTCTCTTGAAGAATCATAGTCACTTTCGCCATCCAGCACCTTAAAATCAGGAACGGTAAAGACGGAGCCGGCTTTAACGCCTTTCGGCATCGCCGAGAGCAATCGGACGGTCGGGTTCTTTTTCACCGAATATTCAAAGTTTTTTTCTGTCCGATTTCCAAGATAATCGGTTGCCTTTACCCTCATTTCAAGCGTACCGGCTCCCTCGAAACAATAATTTCCGACCGAATCCGTCACAATTTCTTCTCCGTTGAACAGATAAACAGTCGATATATCCGCAATTCCGCTGCCGCCGGTCACTTCTGCAACCGGAAGTCGGCTCGGAACACGCGATTTGATATCCGACTCTTCCGACAGGTTAGAATGGATTGCCAATGGCACAAGCGCCTTTTCCACCTGAACTTCATAGGTTTCGGAGATATGGAAGCCGTTGATATCTTTTCCGGAATATACGATTCGATAAATTCCCGCAGACTCGGGCGTAAAAGTTCCTTTCTCAATTTTTACCGTATTGCCGTCGGGTGCGAGCACCATTTTTCGAATCGGCAACGTTCCGAGAATAAGATCGGTTTCTTCCGTTTCGGGTATGGGGTATGCAACGCCGATTTCCCCCTTGGGCATATTTTTTTCGTAAGATGGATGCGAGAATGACACTTTAATCGCATTGCTGGGTTCAAGAGCAAAAGATTCTCCGCTCAAATCCCTTCCGCCTATCGATGTGATGACGACAGATCCTTTGCCGACAATGTCCGCAAAATTGAGGCGTAAATAGACCTCGCCTGTCGTAAACCCTTCAAAAGGATCGTCTCCCATGTGCAGAGGACTGTCTGTATCGAGCAGCAAAAAGTTCTTTTGGTTTTCAGGACTTCCGACGTCAGCCCGCACCTCGTTTGTCCCATAATCGTAGGTAAAATGAAAAGGTCTATGCTCGTGACCGTTTCCGTACCATTCGATAATCTGCTCATACAGATTGCTCATATAATTTGTCGCTCCGTACTGAAGCCGGAGTTTGCCAAAATCTTCGACCGACACATTATTCCCCGCGGCTGAGACGCTGTTACAAGATACAACCATATCGGTCACTGTCGGCGAGCTGATGTAACTCCAACTGACTTTCACCTTCCGGGACGGATTATAAACATCAATAATTTCAACCTCTACGGACATAAACTCGGAGTTTTCGTTGTTTAGTACTTCAAAGGTAATTAAGTCACCATGGATGTCGTTCAGATTTAAAACTTTGTTATAATAGACCTGTGCCCCGGAAATATTCGCATCAAATTTAACGCCGCTCTTAGGCGAGTCATAATCTTCGAGCGCCGCATAGATTTCGGGAATACTTTGATTATAACTTACACCGGTAATACCGAGTGACGTGGAAAACAACCCGCTTTCGTCGGGTGTCAGAACCGACGCTCCCGAACCGACCGAATTATTATAATCCACCGCCGGATAAGCGGGTCGCTGTCCGACCGAAGAATCGCCGTTCTTTCCGGCACAGCCTGCAGGAAAGAGCAGAACGCAGCTCAAAACGACGGAAATTACACATTTTTTCACCCTATTCAACATAATTTTCTCCCTTTTCAGTTACCCTTTCAGACCGCCTACCATAAAATTTGCGGTGATGATTTTTTGAAATGCCACATACAGAATGACTACGGGCACAGATACGACCGTAAAACTCGCCAGAATCTGCGGCATTTCGGCACCAAGCTGAAGCCTTGACAGATACTGAAATCGATAGACGCCCATCGCGACATTGACATAGGAAGGCATCCAGAACATAAATGAACTGTAGTCGTTCCACGCACCGATGAATCCAAGCAACATGAGTACCCATACGGTCGGCATTACCATAGGAAGCATAATCGTCAAGAATACTCGCAAATGACCGCCCCCGTCAATAAAAACGGCTTCTGCGTACTCCCAAGGCACACTTTTAAATGCCGCGTGGAGCATCATGAAATTAAGTCCCGAAAAAGCGATTGCGGGCGCAGTCAGAATCATGAGAGTCATGTTGTTATAGATCCCGAGCTGTTTTCGAAGGAGCATAACCGCGCCGGATGAGCCGATAATCGGTAAAATCATGATTACAATGCCCAAGCTATACAAAAAATTTCTGCCCGGAAACCTGTATTTTGCAATTACATAGGCACACATAACCTGAATCAGCAGGCAAAAAGCGGTATTAAAAAATGCCCAAATAAAACTGTAATAGAACATCCACGGCAATGTAAATATAACCGTTCCGCTTCCGTCCTTGGAAGTGGTAGTAAAATTCATATTTTGCAATATGAATTTATAGTTATCGAAGTTAAATGAATCCGGAAATGCAAACGGTCCTTCCTGATAATACTGTATGACACCCTTAAACGAATTTATAAGCATCCAGTAAATCGGAATCAAAAGAGAGAGCGCGTACACTAGTAAAATGATGCCGATCACCCATTTTATGATCTCATTTGCTATTCGTGATTTTGATTTTTTTATTTTTAATTTTGTTTCCATTCGTTCCGTCTCCCGTAGGGTCGATTCTATCCAAAATATACCGCAATAATATTGTCAGCGGTGCAATTACAATCGTTAGTATCATACCTGCCGCGGCGGCTCCGGGATATTTCATAGGATTTGGCTCGCTGAATACCTGAACCGTCAAATAATAGCCCATATTATAGGCAGGGGCAGGGGCACTGTACATAAAAAACGGAACAAGAGCGCCGGAATCCGTCATCATTGCGGCAAACCCCAACACGAGGAATGTGGATAACGTCGGGAAGATTAGCGGCAAGATAATATGACGCAATTCCTGCCACATGGTACATACTCCGTCGATCTGTGCACTCTCATAAATTCCCGGATCGATCGAACGCATTGCGTTCGGATAGATGATAAGACTCGTAGAAAATGAAACCCAAATCGAATAGAAAAGCGTTGTGCCGAAAACGTATTTTGAATTATCCATCAAGTTTGGGAAATTCTCAAAACCAAGACTGCGCATCGTTGCCTGTAATGCCGACCCCGCAAAATTACTGAACACAAGGCAAAATACAAAAGTAGATATAATCGACGGCATCATGATCAGCACACGAATTACTTTGTGCGCAAAACATTTTTTAAACAGCATATAGGAGAACAGCAATTGTAGGGGCAGCGACACACAAATTCCGACGGCGTAAATGATAAGTGAATTTATAAAGCTAATGCGAATGAGCCCTTCCCCCGAAAACAGTTCCGAAAGGAAATGTTTGAAGTTCGATAAGCCGACAAATTCTCTCGTGCTATCAATATTTACCTGCTGAAATGCGAGAACAAACGAATCAACGTTTACATATACGTAAAAAACGGCAAACAACAGGAGCGGATAGGCAAGAAACAGATATACAAACGTCCGCTCTCTGACAATTTTTCGGGAGAAGCGGCGTTTGCCGCCGCCTCCCGCCTTTGAAGATAACGTTGGCATAAATTGCACCTCTATTCCTTGAAGAATCCCTGTTCTTTGGCACGTTGGATATAACTCGCCCAATCCGCAGCCGTGTAATAGTTTGCTAGACCGGTCTTTATTGCGTCCAAGCTCTGTTCGCGGACAATTTTAAACGGTTGGTCAAGCGCAACTCCGCTGATCCGGGGCTGAAAATATGTATTGTCCCTGCCACCCGCATAGGAAATAGGAGAATAAAGCGCGGCAATCTGAGGACGGACAACATCTATGTGCTCGCTATCCGAATAAAGCTCTATCATATTTCTTGTGAATGGTGTAAGTTTTGCCTCCTCTTCGGCTGTCAGCGTATATCGATACGGCATAAGAGATCCTGTCATTGTGAGAAAAATATTCAATGCCTCGTCGCTTGCCATATAAGCCAAAAATTCCTTTGTGACCTTAAGTCTCTCTTTATTCGAATCTTTTGGGACGATCATTGCGCCAGATTCACAACAGGATATCGCCGACTTAGTACTTACCTGTCCGTCCAATTCGGGCAAAAGCATATATCTGTAGTCGCGTTTTCCGTAGGCTCTGTTCGCGTCGAGTTTTCCGACCGTCTCAAACATGGAACGTGCCTCGTACTCCCACCATGCCCCCTCAAGGAGCATAGCAGACTGCGGATTGCTCTGCGCTTTTTGATATCCGAGAAGGAACAAATTCTGTGCGTCTCTATGATTTTGCGTACCGTCTTCGACTGCGGGATGCAAAGAAATCAGATTACTCTGTTGTCTCGAATCAAAATATTTTGAAAGAAACTCATACGCCTTATACACGCCTTCCATAGAATTTACTTTATAACCGTTCTCAAGGGTTATGACCGCCTGTGTTCCTTCCGCCAACGCAACGGGTTCGCCCTTGCTGTCGTATGTAAAATAAGTATTATAGGCATCAATACCGCTATACTGCGCAAACAGAGCAGACACAATATGCGACGCGTAGGAACCCACTTTGCCCGAGGCAATAAACGCCTTGTTTCCCACGGAAATTTTCCGAATCATGTTATCCCAAGCGGCAACATCCTGCGGCTGACCGTCGTCATAGGTGCCGTACTTACCGTCTTTGCCGGCAGTCAGGATCTTGTCGCCTTGTTTATAGTTCACCTTTCCGGTGGAGGATTGAAAAATCAGTTTCCCGTTTTGTTCCGTGTATGAGATACCCTGCTTTTTGAGCGCCGCTCCGTCAACAGCCTCAGACGCAAACTCATACCATCCGCTGTTCACGAACAACTCATGATCGTACACAAAACCCATAACCGATTCGGCGTAGGGCATTGCATACAGCCCCTCACCCTTATTCGAATAAATTGACTGCCATTCCTCATATCGGGTCATTTTATCCTTTAAAGCAGGTTTATCTTCGCCGTCAACTTTCATTTCCGCGACGTCACTTAAGTCTTCAAGATAGTCGGAGTAGATAAAATGGACAAAATCGTTGTGAGACATGACATAGATTTGTTTTTCCCCATATCCCGCTTCCAGTTCGTCCTGAATCAATCCCGCATGCAGTTTTTCTTCCTCATAGGAAATCTTGTAATTTTCCTTATATTCGGGGTGAGCCTCAAGAAATTTAGCGATAAGGACGTCCATGTACTCTGTACCATGTCCGCCGCCATATAGACTGATTTTTATCGGCGTCTTTCCCTCGCTGTCGTCCGGAATGACAGCGGGACCGCAGGAAACGGCGGTAAATGCCATCAATATCGCCATTACAAGAATAAATGCTTTTCTTTTCATATCTTTTCTCCTTCAGATGTTTGCGCAGTTTGTATGGTATTTTCAAAACGGATATTTTTGATCCAAAAATCGTGATTCGCGTTGTCCGATGCCCGTTGGCTAATAAACCATTGATTGCCATGGTTTTTTGTGAGTCCGCCTGTCTGAATATATACGGTGTACCACTTCCCCGCGGATACGGAAAGATAATCTTGCGCCGCGATTCCGGTTTCCGTATCGACATAAACCACTTGCCCGAAATAATGCCCATGGTATGTCGGATCCCCGCTTTCTACCGCCATCCACCACATCATACCTGCCGCCTTTTCCGCCGTAAAATACATATCCATTGCGAGATAGGAATAACTTTCACACCCTGCGACAATCTTGTTATACGCAACGGACGATGTACTCATTACGATGGCGTTCGTATCGTCACTGTTAACCTGAATCGGCTTCCAATGATACGCACTTTTTTCCGCATCGAACGTAAACTCGGCATACTCGGAATTTGTAGTTAATTCGCTCTGTTCGGAGGTCAGCGAGGCTACGATTTTATTGTAAAGTTCAGTATTTATTCCCTCTTCAAACCTGATATTTTTGAGCCAATAGTCATGATGCGCGCCCTCTGTCTGTACCTGACTGACAAACCAATATCTGGTCCCGAAATTCATTGCAAAACCTGTTGCAGGAACATAGACGCTGTACCACCGATTCGCTTTTACTTCCGTATAATCGTTACAGACCGAACCCGTCTCCAAATCGAGATATTTGATTTCTCCAAACCAACTTCTGTAATAGGGAGAATCGGCGTTGCCCGTATTCATGTGCCAGACGTTGCCGCCAGCCTGATCCACGGAAAAATACATATCCATGACGATGTACTCATACTCCCCGCAACCCGCGACAATCCTGTTGTAAGCCTCTGTCTCCGCATTCACAATCACCGCGTTGTTGTATTCCGAATCAGCTTGAAGATGCGTTACCTTATATGCGGACTTTGCGGTGTCAAACGTAAAGGTGGCAAATTCTTTGTTCGCCGCAGCAAAAGCGTTATCCGTCTGTTCAGAGGTGAGAGCCGCAATAAATTTTTCAGGTTTAACCGGCGGCGTCGGAGGAACGGCGTCGATTCCCTCTTCGAAACGGATATTTTTGACCCAGTAATCGCTGTTTTCACCTTCCGTAGTTTTCTGACTGATAAACCATTTCTTTCCGTACTGTTCAAGCAGTCCTCCGGTTTGGATATAGACGGTGTACCACTTTCCAGCTTGAACGGATTCGAAACTTTCCGCCTGCACTCTTGTTTCCATATCCACATAATTCACTTGACCGTAATGCCATGAATGTTGCGACTGCGATTTGTCCTCTAATGCCATCCACCAAATCATGCCCGCCGCCTGTTCCGCCGTAAAGTACATATCCATCGCGAGATAGGTATAGTCTTCACAGCCCGTCGTCATCTTGTCACAAATATCCGTGCCGAGTAGCAAAACAATCGCATTGTTTGCGTCGTTGTCAGGTTTCACATGGTGTACCTTATAAGCATTTTTCTCCGCATCGAATGTAAAGGTGGCGTAATCGGCATTGTTCGCGGCAATCGCATAGTCAAATTGGTCGGAGTTGAGCGGCGCAATTTGTTTTTTGAAATTTTCTGCCGTATAAACAGTAAATTTTACGGTATGTCCGTTGCCCGTGGCAGTATATTCTCCGGGTTCTCTCATCGTAAATGTACCGGATTCAAGCGATATATTTCCCGAGGGTCCCATAAGAGTAGGTGTCTCTCCCAACTTCTCCGGGAGACGATAAGCGGTATCGCTCACTTCGTAAATATAGTTATTCGCCGCAATTTTGCTTTCCACATACTTGGGTATCTCTTTTTCAAATCGAATATTTTTGACCCAATATGCGCTGTTTGAATCATTTCCCTCACAAATAGCCTGATCGAAGAAATCGTAGCCGCCGGGCACCTCCATCATGAGTCCGCCCGTCTGAATATAGATTGTGTACCAGACGCCCGACTGTACGGCGAGATAATTTTCGAGTTTCATATTATTATCCGCGCGGGTATAAGTGAGCTCGGAGGAAAACCAATAGCCATGCGACGTATTTTTTCCGTCTTCCGTCGCCACAAAGAACATGATACCGTTTTCCGAACCCGGAGCAGAAAAGTACATATCGAAGGCAAGATAAGTAAAGAGGTCGCAACCGTCCTTTAGCTTTGTATAAGTTTCGCTATCGCCTTCCACCATTACGCTGTTTTCATGACTCTGCGTATTTTTCAACGGGGTCACCTTGTACGCGCCCATGCTTTCGTCGTAAGCAAAAGTTATAAAACTATCATTCTTTGCCCGTAGCCCGGTATTGTTTTCAGCGGAATCAAGCCGCGCGACATCCCTGACATATGTGTCCGCATACTCATCTTTTGTCAGAATTTTAAAATCCGCCGTATCCGTACGGACAACCTCTTCGTCGCGCACCCCTTTTATCGTAAACGTATAATTTCCGGTAGAAAGCACCCCTCCATCTCGATTGGTAAGAGTTACGGTTTCACCGCCGTTTGTAACCTCGATAACGCAATCTCCTCCCCGAATCTCATATTCAAATCGGAAGTTCTGCGGCATCAATTTCTGCGGCACCGGCAGCGTAATGGATTCGGCTTGCATGTATGCCCTGCCATCAAAGACGGGTTTATCATAGACAAGAGGTTTTTCGTCGCGGAAGTTAATATTCGTCTTTACATACCATTCCGCCGTATCGATTTTTAATTCAAAGTCGCTTTTTCCCGCAAGCAAATCTTCGCGAAAAATTTCCGTCGAAAGGGTAATGCTTTCACCGTCCTTTTCGTACTGAGAAAACTCGATATATTTACCATCTACGTACAGATAGAGCGAATTTTGTTCAGGCTCGGTGAGCGGAACCATAATATTTATTTCATTGTCTGCAACATCGACTTTCCCCGCAATCGAAACAGTCGGTGCAGTCGCACCGCTTACATTGTAAGTAACGTCGATGACCGCAGTATTGCCCGCAAGGTCGGTCGCGGAATATTTGACTTCGTAGTTGCCGTAATCTCCGATATAATTTCTATCCATTTGTGCGGCAATCTCGACGGCATTGTCAAACGAATCTTTTGCGATAATCCCAAACGTATTTGCGTCAAAAAAATCCATTTCATTCGCTTGCTTATAGCTTACGTCATAGCTCTTCTTGACCGCGCCCCCATCCTTCGAAAAAACAGGCATGCCAAATACAAAAGCCGTTTTTTTAGTTGTCTTACCATCTTTTTTATATACGATTTCATAAGTTCCGATTGTATCGACATTTACTTTAGAACAATCGATCGTTACGCCATCCGGCAAGCCTTTTTCAAAATCGAAGGTACTGTCGCCTTGTTTGATATACAGGTCGCCGACCGTTGCCGGAAACGTCCCCTCACTATCGCCGCTTTGCCCGCAACCGACCAGTGCAAACGAAAACGCAGCAAGAGTCAGAGTAAAGCAAAGAAGCAACAGTTTTGTCGTTTTCTTCAAAATTACTCGTTTCATGTTTTCCCTCTCCTATCTTAATATTATATTTGTTCGACAGAACCGCTCAAAAGAGATTGGTCCGCCTTGAACACACAAAGATGACCGAAGATGCTGTCCTCAATCTTTGTACAAGAGACACTGACCTCTCCGCCGCGAATCATGCTTGTAAAATCCCGAATAATTCCGTCGTCGCCACCCGCGTGATGATCTCCTTTTTCAAACATCGAGGATACGTCATATTCTTTTTCAAAATATCCGGCACGATCGAAGTCATAGGTACGGACAACAAATTTGCTTGTCTCTATCATTCCCTGAATTTCCCCCTTTGTTCCCATGATTCGAATCAATCTGCAAGGTCGAACAGCCCCCTGAATCATACTGTGCGTAGCAGTACTTCCGTTTAAAAACTTTAAAATCAACGCTTGATGGTCAACAAGGTCAGAACCGGTTTTATAGGCACAGACACCGTGCGGATTAAAACTCTTCAGCGATTCGATTTTCTCTTCGGAAGTAATATCTCTATAATCTTTATCAATACATGTCCAAGAATAGTATGGATAATTATCGGTTTTGACGTAAATTGACTTTGCGGAATATTGACAGGTATCGACATGGGGGCAATCGACAAGACATCTCGTGCCGGCGCCTTCAGGCGCTTTTTCAGGCACGAGAAAATCCCTTCCCCCGAAACTTGCGACCTTTATCGGAGATGTTTTATCGTTCAGCCAACACAAGAGGTCGAGATCATGGCAGCATTTTGCAAGCAGCATAGAACTGCCGCACTTTTCGGAACTGTTCCACTTTCCGCGAATGTATGCGTTGGACGAATGTGCAACGCCCACATTTTCGCATGTCTCCATGTGCACAATTTCACCAATAACGCCTGTCAGCAATACCTCTTTTATCCTGCGATAAAAGGGTGTATATCTCAATACATGGCAGATCATAAGCAGACAATGGTTATCTTTCGCCGCACTCTCGATTTCGAGAAGTTGTTTTGTATTGTTTACAATCGGCTTTTCTAACAACATATGATATCCCGCTTTCAACAGCGGCATCGCCGTAGCAAAATGCTGTTCGTCCATTGTCGTATTCACCACGCCGTCCGCAAGTTTTCCGTGCGCTTTTTCGTAGTCGAGCAGCTTTTCCACGCTTTCAAAACATAGTTCTTCGGGTACGTTATACGTAGCGGCACCCTCCTTACGTTTGCGCAGAATCGGATCCACAATCGAAACAACCTTTAATTCCTTTGGGTGCGTCAGTGCATATTTGCAGTAGCAGTTTGCCCGTTCCCCGTTCCCGACGATTATAACTCTAACCTGTTTCATTTTTTCATCCCGTCCCTAATATTTCGCAGTTTGTTCAAAAGTTCCTCAATTCGGAAATCGTTTAATTTACCGTCGGAAAAATATGCGATTCCCCGAATTGGCATGCAGTAAATCGATTCCCTCAAAAACTTATCTTTTTCAAAGTTCTTCTTACTGTTTTTGTCGTTGTATGCCCAAAGATTTATTGCTTCGCGCAGATAATCGAGCGCAACCGTACGATATCTTTCATCTTCCAGCAAATCTCCCAAAACCGTATCTTTGCCGAATTCGGCAGACTCTTCGGTCAGTGAAATCGTCTTTTCAAAAAGAATTTCCTCCGACGAGCGCGCGACACACACAATCACTTCCTTGTCGAAAACAGCCTTTTTACCACCGACATACCGTTCGAAGGCATCTTTTTCAAGTCGGATTTTTTGGATTTTCCTCTCGCCCGGTGTTAACCTTACTACGTCAAAATTGGCAAGCTGAAGTTTCGGCAGAAAACGGCTGTTTCTCTTTATGTAAATTTGTACGACCTCTTTTCCGTCGAAGGAAGAAATGTTTTCGACAGTAAAGGCGACTGTGACCTCATACGTTCCCGTCTTTTCCACATCGATGCGGTCAATGTTAAATTTTGCGTAACTCATGCCGTATCCAAACGGATACCTTGTTTTCACGCCAAAACTCGTATAATATCTGTATCCGACAAACTCACCCTCGTCATATACGACAGTTTCTTTCTTTCCGAATTGACCGTCGGAAGGTACGTCTTCAAGCCTCATCGGAAAGGATTCCGCGAGTTTTCCGCAGGGAGAAATTTTGCCGAACAGTACCCGGGCAAGAGCCTTGCCGAAACAATCTCCCGCATAATATGTCTCCAAAATTGCACCCGCACAGTCTTCAAAACTTAAGTCCACCGCACTGCCATTCGAAAGAATGAGTACAAGTTTTTTGTGAGCGCCCGCAAGTTTTTTTACACACTCAACCTGTTCATGCGGGAAAAACATGTTTTCTCTATCGAACGCTTCGCTGTCGTAGTACTCGCCAAGCGATAAAAATACCACTATTTTATCGTAGTCATTCACCGCTTGAAATTGCGTTTCAGACAATTCATAGCTTTCAATATATGCGGCTTTCGGATGAAACATCCGAATTTCGTCAAGCGGAGATGATATTTTCTCGCATCCGAGATTCGCGCACCCTCCGCCTTGAATCCTCGGCTCCCTCGCCGCACCGCCCACAATCAATATTTTCTCATTGTGCCCCAACGGTAAAATCCCGTTGTTTTTGAGCAATACGAACGATTCTGCCGTATAGCGCACAACTTTCTCTATATCGATTTCCGTTTTGGGCGTATTTTCTGTCGCCTGATTGAATCGCTCTGCCAGACAAAGTAATTTCGACAGCTTTTCATCAATTTCCTTTTCGCTCAAAGTTCCGTTCTCGAAAGCGGCTTTTAATTTTGGATAGGAAAGCTCTGCATTGCCAGGCATTTCAAGGTCAAGACCGTTTTTTATCGCGATACATATGTCGGAGACGGAAGCCCAATCCGAAACTGTTACGCCTTCAAATCCCCATTCTTCGCACAAAATTTTCTTAAGTAAAAACTCATTTTCACCGCCGTACACCCCATTGATTTGATTATAGGACGTCATAATCGAATCGGCAAGTTTTTCCCGTACAAGTTTTTCGAAGGCTTTGAGATAAATATTTCTCAATGCGTCCTCGTTCACCGCACTATTTTGCGTCCATCGCCGAGTTTCCTGATTATTGCAGGCAAAGTGCTTCATACAGCATCCAACATTTTCGGAATGAAGTCCCTTAATAAATTCTGCGGCAAGCAAGCCCGTTAAAACAGGATCTTCCGAGTAGTATTCGAAGTTTCTGCCCGCAAGCGGATTGCGTTTGATATTAATAGCCGGAGCGAGCAAAAGGTTGACATTCGCCTCCCGGCACTCTGCCCCGATCATTTTTCCGATCTCATAGCAAATTTCTCTGTCAAAAGAAGACGCCATCAGACAGGTATTCAAAAAACATACGGGCATGCTCTTTAATTTGACGCCAAAAGGACCGTCCGACATCCGCAGACGTCCCTTTTGGTCACCCGGCAGTTTCAAAGCCGTAAAACCGTCAACGCCCGTCAAAAGTTTGATTTTTTCATCAACTCGAAGTTTATTTAAAATAACATCCTTCATATACAAAAATCATAACGCTTTATCATCGCGTCTGCAACTCGAAAATAATCACAGATGTATCAAAAGTAATCATTTCAGCATTTAATCATTGGATTTTAATGTCAAAAAATAGCTTTTTTCCAATGATTGAAAAAAGGTTGACTTTTGAATATGAAAACGATTATACTAAATTTAATTATGAAAACGACGTATCACCAACGCGATTTATACGAAGAAAGCAATGAAAAAAATGATACTTTCATTTGGAAAAAGCATGAAAATTTGGGATATTCTCCCCATTTTCATTCTGCGGTGGAAATCTATTTTCTTCTCGACGGCTCCATGGAAGCGGAGATAAACGGAAAGAGATTTAAAATGGAAAGCGGGGATATTTCCATTGCAAATCCTTTTGAAATTCATAAATATTATAAAACTGATCCGGCGCACGTATGTGTGCTGATTTTCAGCGACCGCTATCTTGAAGACTTTCGAGCAGAATTCAAGGATAACACCTTAAAAACTCATTTAACGGACAAAACTTACAACACCCAAATACTCGATATTCTCAAAGACATCCCCTTTTCCTTTTCAGAATCCAATCTCTCGACGCTCGCGAGAAAGGCTTATGTAAATCTTTTGCTCGATAGAATCATCTCACGTTATGGATTAGAAACTCCTACTGTTTCCCACAGTCAGATTCTCGAAATCGTCACGTATATCTATAAAAATTATCGGCAGAAAATTACGCTTGATACGTTGGCAAAAGAATTCGGTTATACGAAAACAAGCATGTCAAGACTTCTCTCGAAATATCTTCAGATCGACCTACGATATTTTTTAAACAACCTGCGAGCAGAACAGGCGGAACTGCTTCTTCGCAATCCTAAATATGAAAATTATTCTATTTTGGAGATCTCCTCACTCTGCGGTTTCGATAGCGTAGTCACGTTTTATAGAGCTTACAAACGTAGATTTGGTCACTCTCCACGCTCATGAAAATCAAAAGCCGTACATATGTGTACGGCTTTTTTTCACATTTCGAAAATATCGCTGCTCGTATATAATCCATCCCCATAATAGACTGTAACCATAGCGTATTTGTATTTTCCGGTTCGCGGAAGATCGATTTTAGCTGCCCGGTCTTTGCATGTGATTTCCACGCATTCCCATACGAATCGATGCGGGTCTCCCATTCCGTCAGTCAACAGCAACTCCGCTCTTTCGACTTCGCCGTCGCATATGAGCGACAGACTGTTTCCGTTCTTGATGACGTCGAGGCTAATTCGTAAATTTGTTTTCAACAAACAGTCACTCATAAAGGCGAACACATTTTTATTTTGGAAGTTACTCTCATTATCGTGATAAAGTGCGGGGATAACGGCTTTTGTCGCAGGATAATCAAACATTAGATAAGTCCGCTGTCGATTTATCGGAGAAAAGGCAGCATCGTCAAGTCCCGCCTGCATCAGTACAGGCACTTTTATCCCGCTGACATAGCTTTGAGGGTCAAAATATCGGTCATAAAACTCTTTCTTTTTGTAGTCCGAAAACAATCCGGTTTCTTTACCGAGCAGGTCTTCGGTAATAAATCCGCTCGAATAGATTATCGCACCCGCGCCGAACCTGAAGTCGCACCCCAGCGCAATCAGCGACACGACGCCGCCCCAGGAGATTCCCACGACTCCGGTTTTTTCGCGATCTACGACATCCATTGAGAGAATAAAAGAATGTGCCGCAATAATTTGTGCAACCGCGTAAAAAATCCACGAATCGCGAACTTCCCCCAAAATTTGAGCAAAACCACCGATTGAATAACATTGCACGCTTGGATTTTCTTTTCGGTGAAGGATATCGTTTTCCGTAAAATGAAATCCGCCCAAATCGACAGCAATCGCCGCAAATCCTCGTTTTACCCACTCCTCGACCCACTGATAATACGCATTTCCACCCGCGCCATGGACAAGCACTACGGCGGGGCAACTCTCCGTTTTCTTTGGTGTGCCGACGTATACGAATGTCTTTACTTCTCTGTTTCCGATTTTAGTTACAAGATAACCGCCGCAAATTCCCTCGGGAAGATCTGAAAAAATTGATTTTTCGAATATGGGTGCTGCAAAATACTCTTCAAAATTCATTTTCTATTTTCAACCTATAAAACAGTTCTGTAAAGGCATCGGTATAAAATTGATACCAAAAGTCATTGGGGTGGTTTAAATTATTACCCGAAAACTCACAGTAGCGTTTGCGTTTCAGCAAGAAGCTATAGACTCCGTCCAAATTGACGGTAGTCACACCCTCATCCACTAAAGTTTTGAGTCCGATGATATACTCGTGAATCAGGTCTCTTCGATATATCTGCTTACATTCGGGATTCTGCGGCGTCGGAGAGAGAAGAATAAACTCTGTTTCGGGATTTCGTTTTCTGATTCGTCGCATGATTTCGCGCACATTTTCAATATACTTATCAAGCGGCATACCCGTCGGTGCGTCATTACCGCCCAATCCGATAACCACAAGATCTATCTGCAGCGCACCGAATTTTTCCGTAACGGCATCAATGCCCCATTCTGTTCCATAGCCGGAACGCGAAAAATTTAAAAACTCGATTTTCGCGCCATAAAATTTTTCCGCACGCAGGAGCGACTCTTCCATCCAATGCTTGTAGCCGCAAAATCTCATTTCCCATGACGAATTTGCTGCGTTGCAAACACTATCCCCATAGAGGGCAAATTTTAATTTTCTTTTTTCTTTTAGCGTTTGATATGTTCGATTCAGCCTTATTTTATCGGGCAACACTTCAGGAAATTTGGTTTCATCGCATAGATAGTCAGCGATAAACTGCATTGTTCGCAAATATGGAGGTGAAACAAGCAAACAGCCTTCTATGCCATAATCTTTGTTTTCGGACAGTACGTTATTCGGAACACCGACATTCTGTAACCAGCCTTCCCTAAAATACGGAAAAGAAGGATTCAGCAGTACAATTTTATTCTCTCTTCGCTCATAGTCCTGATTTTCTTTCAAAAGTATTCCGCTGCGCGAAAAAAGTTTTAAGCTGTGAGGATTCTCAAATGCAAGATGTCCCGTAATTTCGCCTTTTTCTTCAGCAAATACAACTGTTTCCCCTCGAATATACCGCTTTTCCCAAAAAGGCTGAAACATCCGCATTACTATTTTCCTCCCGCACCGTTTTAACGCATTATAACATTTTAACGGTACGTCATCAACTCAAAAATATTCGCCTTTGTTTCAAATATTGCCTGTAACGGCTTCCCGCTCTCCCGCTGTTCGCGCCGCAGGCTGAATGAACACATTAACTTTAACACAAAGAAAGCAACAAAAAAATAAAACTTACGCTTTTCCTAATCTATCGCGATTCCGTTTTCAAAAGCGGCAATAAATTCTACTCCATCCTTGATCAGATAACCTGTCCGCCATACGAAAGCGTCCCCGATGTTCCTCTCGCTTTGACCGTAAGTTTCAAAAACAGGCAAAAACATATGTTTTTGCCTGTTTTTGTTGTTCGCAGCATTTTTCACCGCGAATCATGGGTTTCGCGGTGAAAAATGCTACAGTCTCATTTTCCATGTTGTCCCGCAACCACTCGCTTGATACCTCGTTATTATATCAGTCCCTGTCCTGCTATGTCAATCTTTCTGAATAAAGAAAAAGAATCGGATCGTATCTGATCCGATTCTTCTACCTCACATATTCCTCTACACGAATTCCGCCCTTGAGGTAAATCACAATTTTATTATCTGCCTCCACCCGAATCAACTCAATTAAACGTCGGGCAATCGTTTCGTCGTATTCAGAGAATCTCATTTCTTCATCTTCCAACATCTTCTGTATATCCGCCATCTCCTCACTGATATTCGGCTGGACGGCAACCTTTTCACGAGCATTTTGGAGTTGTTCCCTTAACACCGCACTTTTTTCATTGAGAATCTTTATGCTTTTGATAACCCTGTCTCTGTTTCCCTTTGTGCTGTTCAAAAGTTTCACATTATCTGCGATCTGATCACTTACATTTTTAAGCTCATGCTCTATTGCATAAGCATCCAGCAATTCCTGGCATTCGGTAGTTGCATACGCCAGGTTTGTCTCGATAAGCTGACGTACTTCCTCACGATTTTCCGTTGCTTTGCTCAATCCCCTGCAAATCGCCGCGTGCAGTTTCTCCTCATCAAGCGCTCCCGACTCTTTACAATATTTTGTCCCGTTTTCTACACGGCTCTTACATCTCCAAACTTTCTTTCCTCCTCTCCACGTTACCCGCTTAAATGGGCTGCCGCATTCTCCGCAGACAAGCAATTCTGTCAAGGCATATTTCCCGCTGTACTTTCCGTTGTTCGTTATGCTTTTTTCTGAAGTTTTCCGCAGACTGACCCGCCGTGCTATTTCTTTTTGTACACGGTTGAACTCCGTTTCACTGATAATCTGCACATGATTATTCGCAATAAAATATTTGTCCTGCTCTCCGCGATTTACCCTCACCCTTTTATTGATACAATCCTCGGTATAAGTTTTCTGTTGCATCATATTCCCGCAGAAGCGCTCGTTTCGCAACATGCTCTGTACAACAGATTCTCTCCAATGACCTTTTCCTGTTTTCGTCGGTATTTTTTGTTCTTCCAAATATTCACAAATCTGTTTTACGCTCCATCCATCTAAATACAAATGAAAGATCTTGCGTACAGTTTCCGCTTCTTCCGGAATGATCTCCGGTTCGCCATTCGCTCCCTGCCTGTATCCCATTATATTATACCGAAATGGAAAAGTTCCGGATTTCATTCTCTGCCGTATTCCCCAGCGCACATTTGCACTGATATTTTCACTTTCCGCCTGCGCCATGACGCTGTATAATCCGACAAACATTTCGCTGTCAACCGTCAGGGTATTCAAATTCTGTTCTTCGAAAAATACGCCGATTCCAAGCGCCTTTAATTCTCGTATATATTTCAAACTATCGACCGTGTTTCGGGCAAAGCGCGTAAAGGATTTCGTGAGGATCAAATCAATCTTTCCTTTACGGCAATCCCGAATCATCCGCATAAAATCATCTCGCTTTTTCGCCAGCGTTCCTGTGATTCCCTCGTCCGCATAAACTCGTACAAAACGCCATTTCGGATTTTTCAGGATCACGTCTGTATAGTGTGAAACCTGTGCCTTATAACTTTCAATCTGATCGTCACTGTCCGTTGACACGCGACAATATGCCGCGACCCTCTGGATAGAAATCGCGTTTTTATTCTTTATCAGTAGCGGATTTGCTTCGATCTTTGTTACTATTTTTTTTGCCACTGCTTCCATGTCTCTTTCTTGCCTCACTCGTCAGAACTATTCCATTGACAAACTGAACCGCCAGGCTCCCATCTTGACCTATTTCAATTCTGTCTATGACTTTCTCTATACCGTATAGTATTTTCGAACAGGATATACATTCTCGTCCATATATTCTGCCCGCTCGTCAAAGCTCATTCCGTCAAGAACACTTCGGTCAAACTTCTTTTTCGTTTCGCGGTCGAAAAGTTCATAGAACTCGACCGAAACGCCCGCTTTCTTTCCAAGGCTGTTTCCCTCTTCGTCCGTCTTAAAGCTCCATTCCCGGGCTTTCATCTGATTAAAGGTCAGCCAGCGATTATCGCTGTATCCGCGCTGCATCGAGATGTAATTGAGAAACAGACTGTTGACACCGCGGTATTTCTTACCCGTCACCGCATTCTGCGGTGCGCCCATAGGCCGCCATCCCTTTTTCCACAATCCTGCCCCGTTTTCCAGATTTTCCAGAATCATGTCCACCAGCATCTGTCTCTGCGGCGTCAGCTTATTGCTCCCTTTCCCGGAATCTTTCGTCTTGTTTCCGTTCAAAATGCAGTCTCACCTCCTCTTCCAATGCAGGTTTTTCTCCTTCAAACATGCTGTCATCCATTTCCAGCATGTCCGCATAATCATATCCAGTTGGAATTATGATCTCATATTTCTTCCGCGTTTTCTTCTTTTTCATATTTCCTCACTTCGCTTCGCTCAATATCTTATATGCTATTGACATATAATATATTATGTGCTATAATATCCTTGCAAAAATAGTTAGGAGTCTTTTTATATGCCTGTCATCTCACGTTTCTACGGTATGATCATCAAAATGTATTTCCTTGCCGCCGAGCATAATCCTCCGCATATCCATGTCGTTTACGGCGAGTATCTCGGCATCATCGACATCCGTACTGGTAACATGCTTGAGGGTGATCTGCCCAATAAAGCGCTCAACATCGTACAGGAGTGGACGGGTTTACACCGCGATGCGTTACTCAAAATGTGGGAAACTCAGGACATCACTCCGCTTCCCCCCATCGAATAAAATAGGAGGTGAAAACTCTATGTTCCATAAGATTACATCACTTGCCACGCTCCCCGACTATATTCTGCTCGTCGGCTTTACGGGCAATGAGTTCAAACAATTCGACTTAAAACCGCTCATGCACAAGTATCCCGCATTCCGCTCTCTGTCCGAGATCCCCAATCTGTATGAACAGGCGAAGATCGACGCCGGCGGATACGGTATCGTCTGGAACGATGACCTCGACATTTCCGCCGAGGGACTTTATGAAAAGGGCGTGCCCTGCCAAGCTCCCGACAATATTGACCGCTATCGACAAAGCCTTTTGGCCTCTCTTGTAAAAGCACGCCAAGAAGCAAATCTTTCGCAAAAACAGCTCGAAGTCCTTTCCGGTGTCACTCAACCGTGCATCGCCCGAACTGAAAAAGGTAGCACCGATCCTACCCTCTCCACTTTATTGAAAATGCTTGAACCGCTCGGCCTGACACTTTCCATCACAAGTATCTAATTTTTCGGCAGCAGAACTCTACACTGCTGCCGCTTTCTCACTATCTTCCTTTTCCATCCGAATGTCTTGCCGCAGAAGGTTTCGGACTCGCCGACTGCACACGCGGTTCAAAACGATTCGGGTTTTCTCTGACAGCTTTTAGCGCGGTATGTTCATAATACTCCGGCGATTTGTCAGGGCGGTATAATCCGCTCGTCGCAAAAATCCGCAGCATCTGATGTTTATCTCCGTTACACCAAAATGCCAGCCGCGTCATAAGCGCCATGTCTGAATTAGAACGATTATTCTGCAAATCTTCGCCGTTGTACAGCGCCTGAAACGTGTCCCCATGCTTTGCCGCACAAGCGCGCTCTATTACGTCTCGGTCGGACATTGAAGCTAACCCTTCTATCCCCTTGCCTATGCCGCTGTACTCCTTATGCTTGCTAAATCGCTTTAATAGGATGTCCTTGATCGGCATTTCGTCGAAATTCAAGAGATTTTTATCGTTGTTGAACGCATCACCTGTTATCGTCATGAATTTTCCGCGCTCATAAAACTCCATATCTCCTGCATCCGAATACACCTGCAGGCCTAATCCATCTGTCTTGCCGAAAATATGCAATCCATTGCGGCTGACCGACACCTCTCGATACGTTTGTTCGCTGGCTTTCCACACTTCTTTCGCCTCGTCCGACAGCTGCCGGTTTGCATTAAAACAATGATCTATGTCTATACAGCAAATCCTATCCTTGCCGTCTAACGCATAGGCGAGCGCCACACAACCGTTCTCCTTTGCATACTGACATGCCGTCTCGAAATCCGACCATGTAGATGGCTCATACGGACTTGCCGGGTTTCCGGTTTTGGGATCGATCTGTAATTTCAGAAGTTTACCTTTTGCTTTATCCTGAAAAACGACTACCGCAACCCAGTTGGGCCGTTCCAGCATTTCCTGAGGAAGATTTTTTCGCATCAGTTCCTCGTTAATTCAAAATGCGGCGCGACTTTTTTTACTTCTGCAATGTAGTGTTGGACATAATCAAAAAAACCTTGTCTGCAAAAATCTTTATATTTTTCAAATTCTTCATCGTCCGGCAACGGTGCTTCTTTTCCCGTTGCTTTACGATATGCATCTCTTGCTGCATCCGAATAGTCGATCTGCGCAGCCCAACACTCTCCATCAACCCACGCGCCATCCAGTTCATAGTCCACTGCGAGTTCTACCAACTGCGGAATCAGCAAGCCATCAGCATATCCGCCGAAAACCGACATCTTGTCCGTTTTATTTCCCTCGTGATCAACCGCTGCCCATTCTGGATGTTTTTCCGACGCAACCGTATCCCATAGTCCCGAATGATGCCCGTACAATAAGACATGATGTTTTTTCGTGATGCGTCGCCATTGTCTTAAAATGTCGGTATGAATGAGCGGTGCAGGTGTACCGACTTTTGTTGGATAGCTGGAATATCCCGCATGCCCTTTTGTATCACATTGAACATAATCAGGCTTCACCGTTACAAGCAATTCTTCCAAAATCTCATCTTTCCATTCGGAGCCAATTGCTGCTGAATGTTTATTCGCGTGAAAATCAAAATGCAAGCCAAAAAAACAATCTTTTCTTCTCATCTGCAATCTCCCTTTTTTAAAGGATTGCCCGTCTCTGCAAATGCACAAGACGGGCAACCGCTTTTCTCCTTCTTCTTAAAGAATCATTTCTTCTTGTGAAGATTTCATTATCGGAATGCCGTTCTCGGGAATCGTCCAATATCCCTGTTCGCTTGTATCAAAAATGCTCGCGAAATCTATTTCGGTAAAAGCTGGATCCGTTTGATAGGAATTATACACAAAATAATTAACTCCATCTAAATCCGTAAACAGGGGATTCGCATTGGTATTCGCAAATACATAGACATTTTGACAGGACGGATTTTCTACCGGAGCATTATCAAAAGGAACGTATTCTGCTGTCGGTGTTACCACTACAACATTTTTATATGTCGCTCCCATCGAAATCTCCACGCCAAGTGTATAATTATAAGCTGTTGAAAGATATACATTTTCGATTGTTGCTTTAAAAATTACATTGGCAAACCAGGCACGCCCATCATTAATCCCATCGCTTTTTATATTGGTTATCGCAACATTCCGGATAATTGCATCGTCTCCGATGTATCCCCATAATCCGCCGCCGACCCCGGCGCTTGCTCCTCCGGTTTCATGCGTGGTAAAGTTGCTCAATGTATGTCCACGACCGTCAAACGTTCCGCGGAATCCAACATTGCCGCCCACCTGTCCATTCCAACCAGTCGTAAGATTATATTGCGAAATCCGCGTTATCGTGACTCCTGTTCCGTCAATATCCCTGTCTACAATAAAGTATCCTGTCCACGCAGAAAAATTACCTTCTTTTTGCAGTTCCGCATAAATTTTTGCACTTTCATCATATGTTCCAGCAGAATCAAGATTTCCGTAGTAAAGATCTCGGAACTCTTCCGGCGTAGAAATCACCTTCGTAATCACTGTTACATTCACAAGATACGCGACCTTGTCATCAACATAGATCTGCCATTTCTGTTCGCCTGTACGCAATGCGGAGAAGTCCGCCGGCTTCGCATTGTTTCCCGCCTCGACTATTGTAATTTCCGAACCATCCGAATGTTCTACCCTCGTAATTTTTCCTGTCACCCCTAATTGTTCGGCAGTCAAGGTTCCGTCATAGATCCCATCAAGTTTTTCCCAGTCTGTCGAATGTTTGCTTATGTCCAAAGAAATACTCGCCGTCTTATCCACAACCGGAATTTCGACTTTAATCATAATCGGATCGGTACGTACTTCGGTTCCTTCAATATTGCACCGAGCATAGTAATGAATAATGCCGGCTGAAATTGCGCTGAAGGTATTGCCTTCTACAGTTACAATATTGTCTGTATCCCCCTCCTGCAAATCTTTGACCCATTCAACCGCCGGCTGTTCCGGCATCGGAGATCCTTCCATCAGCACGGTAGGAAGCACGCTATCTTCCGTCGCATTACCAGCAACATCGGACGTATAAAGCTGCAGACTGTCTTTGTCCAAATTGATACTGAGGTTTGCTTTCACATTGACTGTCAGGTTGAGTTTCATTGAATCTGACTGACATCCTCTCCACTCTGCTTCTATAGTGATAACCCCAGAGCCGATGGTCTTTGCCGTAACAATACCGTCTTCCGACACTGTAAAATATTCACTGTCGGCACTGAATCGATATGTTGCACCGGTTACTTCTTCGCCGCGATAAGTTACGGTCGGTCTGAGGGTAAAGGTATCGCCAATCAGCAGATCCAGTTCTTCTGAAGTCTGGACAAGGCTCAACAGCGGCACATAGGACGACTCTGTGACCGTCACAGTACATGTTGCGCTTTGATCACCGGAAGACGCTGTAATCGTGACAACCCCTGTTTGTAAAGCCACCACAACCCCATTTTCAACAGATACCTTTTGCGGATCGGAGGAGCTCCATGCAACAGTTTCTCCGGCTCCACTGACAGTAAGCGTCGCATCCTCATATTGCTCAAGCGTTAATTCTGCCGGTGTGATTACCATACGATCGTCCGGCGGCGGAGGCGTAGGATCCGGTGTGCAGCCAAATGATACTAAGCACACACAACAACACAACACACAGAGCAACCCGACGATAATCCCTTTCTTCTTCATCATTTTTTCCTCCTTTTTATTGTAAAGCATACGACCATGCTTTAGCTCCAAAAACTCGAGATCGGAACACCTTCACTCAACCGACTATATCCCAGTCTCGTAGCATCCTCGCGGAATGTCTCCTGGTAAAGACGAAGATCTTCCGCCGAGGTATTAAATGAATATAATTCAGAAAGTAAATAGTACAGTGATAGGCGTTCGTTACAGATGCGATCATAAAGTCTTTGCCAACGCGCGTATTCTGTTTCCTTAAGAAATTCAATACTTTTGATTGCGCGATCCGAACATTCCAGCCAGTGCAGGAGTACGCCTTTACTCCAAAATGCTTCGTCTTTTGCTTCCAGATATGTGGACATAATCCCACCAAACCCCTTTTCTGCTTTCAAATACTCGGAATGCATCCGATAACCGTCAAACCATTCTCTCATTGCGTCTGACGCCTCTTCGAAATAGTACTGAAAAAACTCATCTGTCAGCGTTGCGATATCCGCGTTAACATTCCATGCGAGCTTTGCATTAAGATAAGCTTTTAAAACCGACCATCCGCTTGAAGCCCCGGAAGAGTCGTGCTGCGCTTGATCAAACAAATATTCCGTCCCTACAGAAAAGGCAAACTGATAGATATCCTGCATACTGTTGAACGTATCATAAGGAATCATATAATCCTTAAACAATGTACTGTACGTCCACAAATATAAGCTTTCGCTAATTGCAGCCCAGCCCTTCATAATATTCCGTGTGCTTTCATTCTCGGGCGCCGTTAAACCCCGCGTAAAATCGGCACCAATCGGCGCATAAAAAACTGAAACACCTTCCCCGCATTTAATTCCATTGTTGCCCGTATACTCTCCGGTCTTCTCATCATAAGATACCGGGGCCTCCACGGTCTTATTATAAGCAAAAAACAGAATCTCAAGATCTCTTTGAAACGGAGCGCCTTCTGTCGTCTGGAACCACTGCCGAATCGCCTCGGACAAATCGTTGCAGAACAGGATCACTGACGCCGAATCCGCTCCATACGTCTCTCTTATTCCCAGACATGCCGAGCAGGTGCAGAAATTGTTGTTATCCTGTATTGTCATGGTCACCAAATTGCGGTCCGGATATTCAACTAACGCCTCGATTAACGTCTGCTTGCACGCTTCCAAAAGCGCTGTTCTTTCTTCAGAATTACCTTGGGCATTATAGCACAACTGAGTCCCATCCGTTGAGCGCCAAAGCGGATGCCCTTCTTCCTTGCCCTCTATATATTCAAGAGAATTGTGAAAAATGATGTCACCGATCGGTATAAAATATTCCGTATACGGACGCTGACGCATTCGGTACAGGCTATACATATCCTCTGAAATAAAGCCATATCCCGCCGCGCGATTCGCAATATCCGGAACTTCCGTGATATCATAATTCATAAGCGGAATATTTTCCACCTCTCGGTCCAGCCGATATGCATTCGTAAAATAAAAATCATAATGCAAGATCCGGTTCAGAAACTCATAAACCGAGTACAGTGTCCCGTATTGCGATGCACCCGAAAGAAAGATGCTCTCCCCGACCGTTTTGATGATAAATCCGTCACCTGCTAATTTTTCCGCATCGAGTTCAATTCCGGCTTGCTTTAAAAGAGTCGTTTCTCCGATTGAAAGATATTTTAAAGAAGGCGAAAACGTCAAGCCGCTGTCTGTTACACGTTCCAGTTCTATACCCGTTGCTTCTGCAAATATTTCCGTTAGTTCTTCTGCTGCAACGATCTCAAGTTCCTGTGCATCCGCGGGAAGCACAAGCCGATAGTCCGTTTCTCCTGTAGCCAAAAACATCCCTTCCGCCGGTGAGGAAAGATCTTCGTGTATGCCGCCTGTCACTAAGGAAGTCGCGGGCGGAGAATAAGTCTCGGCAGCACATCCACTCACAAAAACTGCGATAAAAAGCACATTGACTATTCCATACAAAATTTGATGCCAAACCCGTTTCATTTTTTTGCCCCCTATGCAACCATTATCGAATATGACGCCGTAGCATAATTGCCGCTTTCGTCATAAACCGAAAACATAACCTTGTATTTACCAGCCTCTACTGCCTTAAAACTGTTCTGCGACATCTTTACGAGAATTCCGGACGGCAACTCCAAATAAACGGTAGCTTCTAAATTTTCTGAGATATTATCTGTAACGACAGCTTCTGCAATCTTGACTGTTTCACCGATCTTGGCTGTTTTTTGAGATTCTCCCAGTGTAATCGTCGGCGATTCTGCGTCTACGACGGAAACACCATAGGAATATGTCGATTGCTTTCCTCCTCCGTCAATTGCAATATATTCGATCAGATATTCACCATATTGAGAAAGAGAAATTCGATACTCGCGCGTCGGTGAACAACTTTCATCAAGTGTTACTCCGTCCGTACTCTTCGCAGGGTTTCCATCCGGCGCAGTCACTTTCAGGCGGAATTCAACATCTGGATCAAGAACATCACAGGCTGACGCAGGTAAAATTACAAGCTCTTCCCCACAAAGCCTGTCGCCTCTCACGGCATTTGCAAGGATCTGCGGCGCAAAGTTATCCCTTGAAGTATCGAAAAATATTTGGTTATTGATACTCATCAATTTTAATGCCACTTCGTCCGTTACATCCACAAACTCGAAACGCAAATATGCTTTTCCGCTGGCAAAGCCGACAAACGGTTTTCCCTCGATATCCTGCTGTATCTGCACATTCTGACCCGAACATGTTATCCGTCTATCCTCGTTCGTATAAGCGATCCGGAAAAATTCTCCGTCCGGATCATCGAAAACAATAGGCAAAGGATAATTCATCTCCCCATTGAGTCGAAGCAAAGAACCTCCCGCTGTCCGATAAACACCGATTTTTACCGTAGTGCCGTCCTTGCTGTCCGTCAAATAGACGTTCACACCCGCCATTGCAGTCTTGCCTTTCACCGTATTGAATGTGAGCGAAAAGTTTTCCGTTTGCACCTCCCTCACAAATTCAACCGAACTGTTTTCCGCAGTAACGAATTCGATATCCTCAGAATTCTTTAAGATATCAAGCTTCCCGCTCTTTATCTGAAAGTAGTTTTCCAACATCAACTGACCGCCATATCCGACATCAACCACCGGCACAATATACTCCTTTTCTGCAGTTTCTCCCCCAACTGTCAAAGAATAGCGAATCGTAACGTTTTCTTGAGCAGAAACCACATACTTTCCGTCTGCGTTCAGAAAATTATCCTTCGCCACGCCGTCTTCAAGAATCGAGAGTTGCGCCGGAACTTGTTGTGCCGTACCATCAGAAAAATCCAAGGCCATTAATTCA
The DNA here is from genome assembly GCA_905215695.1 of uncultured bacterium. Taxonomy (GTDB): domain Bacteria; phylum Bacillota; class Clostridia; order Christensenellales; family HGM11417; genus CAJMQN01. The sequence continues at coordinate 249,873 of CAJMQN010000001.1, read as the reverse complement.
GGCAATTCATATGCAGCGTTCTTCAAAAAATATTTGGGGAGATTTGCTTCATATGGAATAGCAGGAACACCTCCTTTCACTTCGATCTCAAAAGAATCTTTCCATTCCGTTATATAGTCAGAAACAGAAATAGAAACCTCATAAAATCCTTCCTCCAGAGGAAAGAATTCATTGCTTCCGGAATCTACTGTATAAATTTCCCCGCTTTCCTGATGGGTCGCCGAAATATCCAGTTTCACAAATCCGGATTGACCCTCCCACTCGATGTTTTGGAACACCTTAACAGAAGTTCCCAGTGTCGCCTCTTTCGTCTCACCGGCAACTGTAACCGTCAGGTCCGGCTCTCCAGCTTCCGCTAAGACATCAATAACTTGAACGGTTTTGTTCCCGAATCTATCTTGCGCTGTATAGACGATGGAATAAATTCCAGGGCGTGTCGGAACAAATCCGCCGTTTGCCACCTGTACTTGTGTCCGAGAAGAAGCGCGATAATTATAGAAAACTTCGCCAATCACTTCGGCTTCCCCATCGAAAGTGTCATAAGCGTCAGCATCAAACAGCCGATAAAAGACGCCTGTCTTCGCAACAGGTAAAGTGTTCGCATCGTAGCCTTGCCAGTCAATTGTGATATCAGGCGCATCTGAATCGATGAAATTTGCCTGTTCCAAATCATAGCCATCGATTTCTGTAATCACAAGATTCATAGACGATGATTGATAATTTTCGCCCGAAATTGAGACATAGCATTCTCCCGTCGTAAAACCAGCCCATAAGTCAGTATAATATGCGGGATCGTCAAGATCCGCAACCATGGTATCTCCGCCATAACAAGAATCCGCGACGAAAACTTTTCGTTCAGCATAATCAAAGGATAAATCAAACGTATCCTCTCCTACACTGCCGCCTTGATATGGCCTCCCAACCATGGAAAAATATGCAGGATATCCGTAATCATTTCCCTTGTGTGCAAGCCCGTTTTCCAATCCCATTTGCACCTGTCCGTTTGCTCCTGCGGTAACATAGGCCTGTGCGTCTGCCCATCTTCCCAAATGCGACAGCGTTTTTACATGAATCTCAACAAAATTGGAACTGTCGTAGATGTCCGTGAAAGTTATTACAAAATCAAGAATATCCGCTTGACCTTCCTGCTGGGGTGTTGCAAAAAAACGTAAAGTCAAATCTTCTTTGGTTTTTCCGCTTAAGTCAATTGTTCGGTTATATGTAAAACGATCTCCTCGTACAATGGAAAGAACGATTCCCTCTTTATCGGGCGCATACACCTCATTACGGCCATAAAATGCAGCGGATTTAGCATCGCCCACAGAGAATGTCTCGGACTGCACAGTAAACCCGGTTCTCGCACGGATAGTATGACCGTTTCGATCCGCAGCATATTCTACCGTATAAGCCCCACTCTCTTCCAGCGTTATCTCCGAACGATAACTTGCTTTTCCGGAAGGGAACAATACCAGCGCAGAATTCGAGACATATGATTCTCCGCCACATAAAAGGGTAGCCTCCGGAACATCAAGTTTTTGCCCGGCAAAAAAATCTTTTCCGGCAAAAGGATCTGTTTCAAGAGTTACCACGGAATGTTCGCTTTCATCTGCATGTACGCTCTCAGCAACAATTAACCACGTCGATATGACTACAAGTAAGAGCAAAAATACGGACAAACATTTACAACATCTTTTCTTGATCAACATGTTTTCCTCCCTTTTATTCCTTTACACTACCCATCGTAAGGTTGCCCATCAGTTTATTGTGGAAACAAAGAAACAAAATCAAAACCGGCAGCATTAACATGAAGCAGCCTGCCATTCGCATAGGAACGTTGTTCAATTCATTGGCTCTCGAAAAACTCAAATCAAACAACGCTGTAGCCAGTGTGGGATGCGACGGCATATATAAGATAGGTCCTTGATAGTCATTCCAATAGCCGATCGCTAAAACCAGCATAACACTAAAAAATGCATTTTTAGCTAGCGGCATCATGATTTTTAAAAAGGTCGTCATTTCAGAGGCACCGTCCATATACGCTGCCTCAGACATGTCCCGAGGTAGGCCGCGAAACATTGCGTGAAACACTAAAAAATACATGCCCAAAAAGTGCGAACGCTGTATCCAAAGCCCCCAAATCGTATCATACATGCCCAATGCTCGCAAGATACGAAGTTCTGAAGGCGCAGATCCTACAATAGGAAGAATCATTGTGATGATAACAATTGTATAAATGACTTTATTAAATTTGTAATCAAACTTCGTATTCAAATATGCCATCACACAGGGAACCAGCGTGCCAAAAAAAGAACAGCCTATTACATAGAGTATTGAATTTCCTAACATATCGAGTATGCCGAACTCTATTGGAAATCCGGAACTGTCCGTCACCGTGACCGAAAAGGAACTTAATACATAAGAATAATTGCCAAACTCCCAGTGTTCCGGGAATCCGATAATATTCAGACGAAACTCCTCCGGACTCTTCAAAGACGTCAGAACACCCCAAAACAAAGGAAAGAGCGTTACGAGCGTATACAGCAATAAAAGAATAAATATTATGGAAAGAAAAATATTAGATCCGCTTATTTTAATTTTTTTCATTTTCCACCCCTCACATACTTGGTCCCAATTTTTCCAATAGATATTTTACCAGCAACGTGATGGGTACCATTACGATCGTTAAACTCAATCCAATCGCCGCCAAATAAGGATAATCTGCAATTGTGCCGCCCTGCACTTCAATATAAAGATAATATCCGATAGTATAGACTCGATATTCCGCCATTTCCGCAAAGAAGCCGAACAGACTCATCTGGTTCGTAAAAATTCCCGCGAAACCCGTGATAATAAACGTAACAAGCGTCGGATAAATTAACGGCAGCGTGATGTGAATGAACTCCTGAAAAGCATTTGCTCCATCCATCTTTGCCGATTCCGTAACAGAAATCGAGATCCCGCTCATTGCTCCAGCATACATCAAAACCGGAACACCAAAACTAATCCAAATATTGAAAAACAACATGAGGCCCAACAGAGTATTTTGATTGCTGATCAATCCCAGTATCTTTTCACCGAAAAGTCTTTCCCAATAATAGGGAATCCCCGTTTCCGTAAAATATTTAAATACTGTGATCAGCGCCAAACTGGAAATAATGGACGGTAAAAACAGAAGAACTTTAAAAAAAACAGATCCTATTGCATGTTTATAAATATAGTAAGAAAAAAACAACGCGAGACTTGTTCCGACGACAAGCGTCAATCCGTACAGGAGAAATGAATTGGAAAAGGCATAACGAAAATATTCAATTGTCGCGAATTCGCGAAACATTCTCGCAAAATTTTCCGTACCCGCCCACAGATATGCACCGACATCATAATCATAACGCTGAAACGCAAATAAAAGAGAATTAAAGTTCACTGCGACATAAAAAATCGCGAATTGCAACAACGGAATCGCACTCATACCGATATAGAAAATAAGGCGTCCTCGATTTCTTGCGCTCCTCTTTTTTGGATGCACCGTCACTTCAACATTTTTAACAGTAATCATCATTATTCCCTTTCTGTTTGATCAAAAATACTGTCCGTACATTGTTTCCCAGGTTACCGGATCCTTCCACATACCTTTAAAATAATCCTGTGCACTTTTCCCTGCTTTGAATGCCGTAAACGGAAATGCGTAAGGGGTACCGGAGACCGTGGACGCCCAAAAATTCGATGTCCCCGCAAGAGAAAACGACGACTGGTTGTTAATAAAAATTTCCTGAGATGAATACGGATAGATAATATCTGAATTCAATCGAATCTGATTGATACTTTGATAATAATGATTCATCGTCGCAACTGTTTTAGAGGGAATCGTATATTGCAACGCTTTCGGAAGACCGGTATTCAACGTGAAGTCAATCATCGCTTCGTCCGTATAACAATATTGCAAAAACAACTTTGCCAAATCCACTAAGTAATCTCTATCCTGAATGTTCGCATTGATAAAACCAAATGAAGATAATGTATCCAAAACGGTATTTCTTGTTCCGTTTCCTTCCGTTACGCTTCCGCTGACCTGTCTTGGTAACGGCATCCATGCGAACCGACGATTTTTTGCCTTTTCTTTGTAAGTATTTTCTGACTGTCGGAAAGCGTTTTTTGCTTCATTATACCAATAACTTCCTTCAATAATCATTCCTATCGGATTTTCTTCCAAATCGCTGTAAATATACTCTCTCTGTGCATCTAGGTGAGACAGATTCGTATCGATTTTATCAGAATACCATCTTGCGTCAGATAAAATAGTAGACAACAGTTCCAAACCATAATAGCGGCCTGCCTGTTGCAGAGTGAAATATCCAGTGTTCGGGGTAATCGTCATATTTGTCGTAACCGGTTTGTTTTCAGCATCAAACCCAGTAACAACTTCCGTCGCGATATCCTTTCCGTTGCCCGTCCCGAAATTGAAACTGAGCATAAATTCTTCTTTTCCGGCATATGCAGCCCATGCCCCCGTCACGAGATTGTTGGTATACGTTGCATATTGTCCTGACCAAATAAAAGGAATTACCCCCATTAGATACATTCGCGTCAACAGCTGCGAAAACTCCTCATAGGAGGAAGGAAGGCCGTCATCATAAGTAGTGCGGATCCCATCGGGGCCGACAGTCATTTCTGTCTTAATATTCGTCCAGCCGCCGCCCTCGCGGAAAAACAGTTCATTATCTTCGAATACTTTCACGTCGTATGTAATTCCGGAATAGGATTCATAGTGCGGGATCACATAGTACTTCCCATCCAATGCTGTGATTGCATCCTTCTGCTCTGCCGCCAGCTTATCTTCAATAGTTCCCGTTTCTAATCCGTCCGAGACTTCTTCAAGTGTCTTTTCGGCGACAATGTCGGTGATATCCAACAACTGTTTCTGCGAAATCAGATCATTGTAAAAAACTTGTTCTGTAAAAATGACATTATATGGTGAGCTTTCCAGAGAAGTCAGAGCATCCTTTCCGGGAGCAATTACTATCTCCACGCCTTTTTTTGAAGTTCCGGGCTGAAAGGGCCTATCAGCATATTTTGCTTCAAATTTCGCTTTGATCGACTGAAGCCAATCTGTTCCAACTCCCCCATCATAAACATAAACGTAAAGTTGCGTCTTGGTTTCGTCAACTGTCAGCCGCTTGCCGCAGGAAAATAACGGCATTGTCATCACCAATAACAAAAGCAAACATGTTATTTTTTTCATCATACACCTCTCCAAATTTATTTCTTCACGTGCTTCGGGAGTTTTGTTTGAAAAAGTACACTTTTTTGTATCTCAAAATCATTTCTTTAAAACTCTGTATTTGCAAAAAATGCAGAGTTTTTTTTGCTTTTCGTTCGTTTGAAAAAGTGTACTTTTTTAAACGAAGTTCCGTTCAGCGACAGCAATTTCTGTCACGTATCGTAGATCCCTCAACAATTTTTGTACCGAAAGTATAAGTTTTTCCTTGGAAAACGTGAGACTCTTCTGTAAGAAGCTGAACACATTTTTCAGCCATCCGATCGATCGGGATTGCTACAGTGGTAAGTTCGATTTCTTCTAGAGTCGGCATACCAAGATGGTCGAATCCCCCTAAAGAAACATCCCTCGGCACCACAATATCTCGCTTTCGCAATTCTTTCAGCATCCCATATGCCATAACATCATTCACTGCCAAGAACGCATGCGGTAATGCATTACATTTTAAATATTCCTTCATGGACTCTTGACCATCTGCAAACCCATATGATGAACAATAGATTATCCTTTCGGTGCAGTCAATGCCGGCTTCTTTCATTGCTTTGCGAAACCCCCGACAACGCACTTGTGAATAGTAATCTTCTTTTGGCCCGCTGAAAAATACAATTTCATGGTGTCCTTTTTCCAAAAATAATCTTGTTAAATTGTATTCTCCAGATTCAAGATCCGGAACGATACTGTCACAATAGTCCGTCGACGGATAATAAAACATAACGCCGGGAATATTCCTGCTTTTGATACTGGTAATCAAATTTGCAAGCGCCTTACTGCTTGTTTTTGCCGTCGGACAAACGATCAATCCATCCACATTCCGCGACAGAAAATTATCCAGTAACATTTTTTCTTTTTTTGCATCATTTGCCGTACAGGCAAGCATCAACTGTAAATTATGAGAAAAAAGATTTTTTTCGATCTCGACGATAAACTGCATATTGTATATCAAACTAAAATCCGAGATCAAAAGTCCAATCGTACCTGATTTTCTTTTCAAAAGGCTACGCGCCAACTGGTTGGGCATATAGCCCAGCTCTTCGGCAGCTTTCAAAATTTTTTTTCGGTTTTCTTCATTGACGCCCTCTTTTCCGTTCATTGCATAAGATACTGCGGCAATAGAAACCCCGGCTTTCCTCGCAACATCTCTGATTGTAACCAACTCATCACCTCCCGTTCAATATTTCAACATCACTTAAATTTGCTTTCCCCTCCACTCATCTATTAAAATCAAGTACTGAAAAGGAGCAATCGTTATCGGAATGATCAAACAGTCCGAACTCTGCTGAAATTGTAATTTCTTTTTTCGACCATGCGTATCTATAAAAAACATTTCTCCTCTCGGCGTATACTTTATCTTGATTTCCGAATGACAGTCAAAGGATAGATTAAAAAGAGAAATCACATTCCGCTTTTCAAAAGAGTTGACGACAATTGCAGTGCGTGCCGTTTCAGCCGTCGCCAAAAGCGGTTTTTGGGCAATCCATTCAAACACATTGCTCAATTGACGTTTTCGTTTATAATTCACCATAGTAAACGAGACAAACATTGAACCGTCAAACGGCAAAATGCAAAATCGTTCTCTTTGTTCATTTTGATAAAGTGTAACACCATTGCAAACACGCGCTTCATTCACATCGATAATTTCCGATAATTGTTCTGCACCGCTCGCATAATCAATATCGTAAATATCATAAGGAGTCAAGAGCGAAGAGCAGAGATAATCAGCATTCGTAAAACCTGCATACTCGGCATTCTTTTCCGACTGCAAAAAACGTTCTGAGACAAATTCCTTTTGACAAAACACCGCAGAGCGAACCCCTATCCTCGACCCAAAACCGCGAAAAACTAAACACTGAACTGCTCTACCGTCGATTACAGCTCCTCTTTTCAGCATATCATCGATCTCTTGATCCGAAAAAGTCAGAATATCATCGCCTGATAGGAGAAGAAATTCTGCATGTTTCCAATCGTAACCGACTGGAAAACCCATCGTATTCACCCAATCATACCAATAATTATGTTGGAACAACTTGGGAAATCCGCCCAAAGCACGCTGACGGACAATATTTGTCGGAGACTTTATAATGGCAATCCCTTCAGATCTTTTTCCCGTTGGGATCAAGCGCCCCAATGTATTATAAAACGGTATCTTTTCAGACAAAGCTTTTGTAATCGGCTCAAAGTCATCAATTTTTCTGTCACAAAACTGAAATAAGTTATACATCATCCTTTTAAGGCCATTACATAGGCACCAAGCTGTTTGCAGATCTGTCAGTGCAAGGGATTTATAGTATAACGTATAAGGATCATTCTCGATTTCTGGTTCTATCAAAACCTCCTCGTTATCAATAAAATTTCGCTGGATCATCGGATTGGAAAATTCACTCATAATCTCCTGCACAGACCATTCCCGATACATCCCCATGCCCGTACGAATCCTATCGACCAGATTATTCTTTTGCTGACGGAAAATATCATTCAAATTCTTATCATATGTGACGTCGGGAAATTTTCCCGTCATAAATCCGATACGAATATTGGCATCTACGCAATGTACTTCCTGAGAAATAACGTTGAGCAAATTCTGAACGTCTTCATAAAAGCTATGTATCCTTATCTTTTGTTGTCAAGAGTTATTTTTTGACAAAATATTAAAAGTCTGTTGATCCTATTGAGATAAAATTTGTTAAAAATTTTCAGTTTGCAGAATTCAGATAGAATTGAAACACTCATTTGCCATTATTTATCACTCTATTGCGACAATAAAAAGCCAATCTCCCGTTGAAGATTGACTTTTATAAAATGGTATGTTTATTGAAACTCTTTGGAATAGTAATAAAACATAAAAAACCAGAGTTCAATACCCATTTTTTTTAAAACAGGCCTTTTTGCAGTACAAAATTGAAAAGCAAAATGAGCTCTCTTCAAAAGTCCGTTTTACCCCAAAAACAATAAAAAAACAAGCAAAAACGCAATGTTTTTGCTTGTTTTCGCTGTTCGCAGTATTTTTCACCGCGAAACATGGTGCGAAGGATGAGACTTGAACTCACACGGGTATTCCCATACGCCCCTCAAACGTACGCGTCTGCCGATTCCGCCACCCTCGCAAAGCGCTATTCATTTTAGCTTTCTTATTTTAGCGTATCACAAAGGTTTTGTCAAATACTTTTTGCGACTTAATAATAATATTTTCGACGGTAGAGGTTAAAGTACTTTTTGACACGCTCAAGGTATGCTTTCGTCTCGGGAAAGGGCACGTTCGACAAGTCCTCTTCGGACAGCCCTTCCGCCTGCCACTTCCGCACGTTGCCCTCCCCCGCGTTGTATGCGAGAATGGCAAGATCCACGCTCTTGAATTTTTTGATGAGGTAGGAAAGGTACCAAGTGCCGTATTTTAAATTTGTATCCGCGTCAAACAGGTCGATTCCCTCCGGATTTTCTCCGAGCTTTTCCGCAACGTATATCGAGGTCGTGCGGGTCAGCTGCATCAAACCTTCCGCTCCTTTTTTGGAAACGGCGCGGCGGTCGAATCCGCTCTCCGCCTTGATGACTGCGTAAACAAGATTTGCATCCACTTCGTAGGCAAAGCTGTAACGGATGATCTGTTCCTCATATACTCTGGGCGTGCTGTATTCTTTGGCAAGGTAACACAGCCCGTAGAGTATGACCGACAGGATAAAAAATGCCGTTATCAGTATTGTCACACGAAGTATGGTCTTTTTCATTTCCCCCCGGCGTTTTCAAGCGCGCGCGCGAGTGCGCGGCGCAGGTCCTGCGTTGTTCCGTTGTTTTCAATTTCAGTATATGCAGTTTTTACGTTTTCTATTTGAATTTGCCGCTTCATTCGGTCCTCGACTTCTCCTCGGGTCAGACCGTCCCGCTCCATCGTCCGCCGAATCCGTCTCTCGCGTTCCGCCGTCACCACCCAAACTTCGTCACAGGGAAAGTTTGCGCCCGTCTCGAAGTACAGCGGTATCTCCGCGAAGACCAAACCTTGCTTCCCTTTCGTCAAACGCAGAAGTTCGTCATAGATCGCCCGGTGCATGATTTCGTTTAAAATCCTCGTCCGCTCCGAATCCGCAAACACCCATCTTCCGAATCCCTTTCGGTCGAGACCGTCCGGTCCGAAATAGCGAGCTGTCAAACGAGAGGCAATCTCCTTTTGCACCTCGGGACGGAAAATCACTTCCCTCGATATTTCGTCCGAGGAATAGACGGGATAGCGCTCCGAAAGAATCTTTGCCGCCGCGCTCTTTCCCGAACCGATCCCCCCGGTCAGGACGATAACTTTACTTTGCTTCATACCAATTCTCCCCCGAAGAGACGTTCACGACGAGGGGCACGTCCAAAAGAAAAGCGTTTTGCATACATTCGGTCAGGACGCTTTCCACGACTTCCCGCTCCTCCCGCAGGGCATCGACGATGAGTTCGTCGTGCACCTGAAGAATGAGTCTTGAACGGAGACCACGGGACTCAAATTCCCGCGCGACCGCGTTCATGGCAATTTTGATGATGTCCGCCGCCGTGCCCTGAAGGGGCATGTTCATCGCCGCGCGCTCGCCAAAGCTTCGCACGTTGTAATTGGGGGAGAAAAGCTCCGGGAATTTGCGAATCCGGTTGCATTTCGTGATTCCGTACCCCTTTTCCTTGGCAAACGCCACGTTGTTGTCCATAAATTCCCGCACCTTCGGATAGGTCGCAAAATACCTCTCGATGATCTCCTTGGCGGCGCGGACGGGCGTGCCGATCTGCCGAGCCAGTCCGAAGTCCGAAATGCCGTAGATGATTCCGAAGTTGACGGCTTTGGCACGCCTGCGCACCTCCGGCGTCATCTCCGAAAGAGGTACGCCGAACACCTGCGACGCGGTAACCGCGTGAATGTCCGTACCCGAACGGAAAGCTTCGACAAGCGTTTCGTCCCCCGAGAACGCCGCAAGCAAGCGGAGTTCGATTTGGGAATAGTCCGCGGAAACGATGACGTTTTCGGGGCAGCTCGGAATAAAAATCTTTCGTATTTCTCTTCCCTCGTCGTCGCGGACAGGAATGTTTTGAAGATTCGGCTCAGTCGAGGACAGCCGCCCCGTCGAGGTCAGCGTCTGACGAAACTGCGTATGCACCACCCAATTCGAGTCGGCAACCGATTTCAATCCTTCGATATAGGTGCTGTTGAGTTTGAAAAGCTGCCGAAAGCGCTTTAACGGGGTAATAATGGGGTGAAACCCTTCGAGATCGTCCAGGACGTCGATGTCCGTCGAATACCCCGTCTTGGTCTTTTTGGCGCCCCGCAGACCGAGTTCCTCAAAGAGCACTTCCCGGAGCTGTTTGGTGGAATTGATGTTGAAGGAATGCCCCGCAAGCGAAGTAATCTCTTCGGTCAGAGAGGCGAGCTCGGTCTCGTACCGCCTGCCGAGCTCCGCGAGTTTCTCGCCGTCGATACGGAATCCGCATTCCTCCATATCGTAGAGTACGTCCGCAAGGGGAAGTTCCACGTCCCGGTAGAGAAATTGCTGTTCGTTCTGCAAAATCGAGGATTCAAGCGCCGCGCTGTATTCGAGCATCTCCAGAGCCGGCGCCTGTCCCATATCAAATATATGAGCGGCAGACTCGTTTTTAGCACTTCCCTCCGCCACATATTTTTTTATCATGACGTCCTCGCACACCGGCAGGCAAACGCCAAGGGCTTTCCACTGGTGCATGAGGGTTTTCTTATCATAGACGATGGCGCGGTGCGGAACTTGAGAGAGCGCGGAAATCACTTCCACATAGTCGAGTCCCTCCAAAAGCAGGCTCTCGGCAATGACGATTTCATATTCCGTGTCGGCTTCAAACGCGAGATGCACGTTCGCCGCGGATAAAAAGGCATAATCCCGGTCGATACGGGAAATCAGCGCGGAAAGCGCCTCTCGGGTGTCGATACGAACCAAATCAAATTCCCGCCGACTGACGACAGGTTCGTCCTTTCGGTAGATGTCGCGTTTTAAAAAGGTTTTGAACTCCAACTCGCGGAACTTTTCATAGAGTTTTTGCGAAAACGGCGTTTCATAACGCATGTTCTCCAACGCAATTTCGAGGTCGCAATGCGTGTCGATGGTCGCGAGCGTGTGAGACAGATATGCCATTTCCCTGCCGAGGACGAGTTTTTCATGCAGTTTGCCCGGAATTTCGTCGAGATGCGCATAGAGATTGTCCAAAGTGCCGTACTTTCCCAAAAGGTCGAGCGCACCCTTTTCCCCGATTCCCTTCACGCCGGGAATGTTGTCCGAACTGTCTCCGCGAAGGGATTTGAACTCCACGACGCCCTGCGCGGAATATCCGAAGAGTTCCTCTATATTTTCCGGGGTCACTTTGACAAGGTCTGTGATGCCGCGGCGGGTCAGATAGACCGAAGTGCTTTCGTCGACGAGTTGAAGGGCGTCCTTGTCCCCCGTATAGATGACGGTCGGAAGATCGAATTTCTTGGCGACCGTACCCAAAATATCGTCCGCCTCGATGCCGTCCTGCTCGAGCATTTTGATGTCCATGAGTGAAAGCACTTCTTTTAAAATCGGAAGCTGACTCGCAAGTTCGTCGGGCATTCCTTTGCGCGTAGCCTTGTAACCGTCGTACATCTTGTGCCGAAAGGTGGGCGCACGGCGGTCGAACGCCACCATAATATAGTCCGGTTTTCCCTCGATAATCTTCAGGAGCATATTTACAAAGCCATAGACGGCATTGGTAAATTCCCCCTTCGCGTTGGTCAGCATCGGAGTCGCATAGAACGCGCGGTTTAAAAGGCTGTTGCCGTCGATGAGTACCAATTCCATAGTTCTCCTCCCGATTCTCTCTGTGTCCATTATAGCCTATTTGGAGGTATTTTCACAATCGTTTTGCAAAACGAATCAAAAAAAGTTGCAAAACCCTTCGATTTATGGTATCATATTTTTCGCAAACACGCCGCTGTGGTGAAATTGGCAGACGCACGGGACTCAAAATCCCGCGGTAGCGATACCGTGCCGGTTCGACCCCGGCCAGCGGCACCAACAAAGCCTAAATTGAACCGTGATAGAAATGGTTTGATTTAGGTTTTTTCTATGTTCTAAATATTTCTCAAGTAGCAACGGCGTTGCTGCTGCGAAATGCTCTTGACGCAAGCCGAAGCATGTTAGGCTGTTGCGTCGCAGACAAACCGCGCCCCCCCGCACCCAAAACAGGGTGCGGGGGGGCGCGGTTTTGCCCATTACTTGCCCTGCAACGTATCAACGTTGCGTATGTTTGCAGAGAAGTTAAAAATTCTTATTTTTCGTTTCGTAAACCTATTGCCTCACAGGATTCGCCCCGTTCAAGATGTAAATGATGGGGCGTATCCCATTTGCAGTTTACTCCGCAGTACCATTCAAAATCCGCGCTTACTTTTGCAGAAAAGCGGATTACTACGCGCCCGTCTTTTAAGGTTGCTTCCACGCTTACGCCGCATCTCGTCGGTGAAGGACCGAACGATATCTCTCTCCACTCTCCGGGCAGCGCCGGAAAAATCTTGACCGAACTCTCGTCCGACCGGATAAGCATTTCCTGTACTGCGGCAGTAAAACCAAAGTTTGCGTCGATCTGAAACGGTGCACGGCGCGCCCACAAAAATTTTAGGGTAACGCCCTGATTGTGCCAGTCGTTATGATAGGTAAACAAATTTTTTCCGGTGCAAAAGCGCAGGATAAGTTTCAAACAGGCAAGCGCGCGGTCACCTTCGCCCAAGCGCGCAAAAATGTTTGCCATATGCGCAAGACTCCAGCCCGTCTGTTCCTTCAATCCGATACGAAAACGCAGTTCTACCGCCTTCCGGCAGGCTTCGAATCTCTCGTCACCCTCCGTTATCTCCCGTCCCGGGAAGAGCGGATACAGGTGCGACAAGTGACGGTGCGCGTAATTGTCTCGAAAATCCTCGTGCATCCATTCGCAAAGCGCGCCGTCCTCATTTACCCGGTAGAGTGGAATCTTTTCAAGCATTTCAAGCCAAAGTTCGTGCTTCTCATCCGAATATCCAAGTTGTTTTTCCGCAGCGAGGATATCACGCAAGAGTTGTTTGAGCGCGGCGAAATCCATTGTCGCGTTGATACAGACCCGGACATTTTCCGACCCTTCAAAATCACCTATTGCGCAGTTCTCGGGAGAGTTTGACGGATAGCTGACAAACTTCCCGTCCTCCCCCGTTACGAGGAAATCTTCGTAAAACTCCATCGCTTCCCACATAAAGGGATATGCTTTTTCTTTCAAAAAAGTTTCGTCGCGGGTAAACAGAAAATAGTCGTAAAACATGTTCGCAATCCACGAAGAGCTTGCAGTCCAGTAAACCACATGAGGCTGAAGATTTTTCTTTTTTCCGCTGTAGCCGTCCAAAAACATCGGCAGCAGGATTCCCCGACATCCGAAAAATTTTCTCGCGTTTTCCCGATAGTCATCCATCAGGGTCAGGTAAAAATCGAACAATGAAAGTTCGGTTTGCGCAAGATTCCCCGGCAGCGCCTGCCAATAGTTCATTTCAATGTTTTCGTTGTTGAAAAACGTGCAACACCACGGAGGACGATAAAACCCGTTCCAAAGCCCCTGTAGATTTGCAGGGAATCGGGAATGATAGGAGCTCGAAATAAGCAAATATCTTCCAAAGAGCGCCATCTGCTCGACCTGCGCCGTTGAGACGGTATCGTTATAACTTTCAAGAAGCGCTTCTTCCACTGTTTTGGTCAGGGGTTTAGCGCCCAAATCAAGCCGCATGGAATCAAATTCGCGCGAAAACGCTATCGTATGTTCGGACTTCCAACCGTCATAATCAGCCTCCGGAATATCCCGCAAACGTTCTTCTTCTCTCTCAATATCCTTGAGTTCGCAAACCACCGTTGCAAAACTTGCGTTCTTGACCGAAAAGAAATTACTGCGGAAGGACGCAGACCCCTGCATGTCATTCAGCTTTTTCTGATTTTTACAGTTATACAGGCAAATCTCGCCGTCGCTGAATACATGCATTTTGATTCGGAACAGACGATTTTCCGAAGTCGTCAGCGTTCCGACCAAGGCGTTTTTCTCCACGGCAAACGCATATTCGGGTAAATCGGTGATACGATTCCCCTCTTGATCCAATGCGTCATTTTCATCGTGTTTTTCCGGTCTTACGTCGAAATTCAAAGCAGAAGAAGAAGCCTTTAACCGCAGAACGACGAGTCCGTTCGTCATACTGACGAATAACTCCCGCGAAAAATCTACGTCTCCATCCCTCCAAGAAACCGACGCAATACCTTTCCGCATATCCAATTCCCGGCGATAGGAAGAAAATGCGCCTGTCGCCTGCTGAATCAAATGAATATCAAATGCCGGCAGAAAATTGCCCGTACTCGCAAAATAATTCGCAGCCTTCAGACGATCGACATAGTAGGTATCTGCTTCCAAATAACGTTTTTCGCCCAACAGGCGACGAACTGTCGCAAGTTCCCCCGACAGGTCGGGAAGGGGCAGATCGACTGCCCCCGCATACAATGCCTCATGATTGAGCAAAATTCTCTCATCATAGATGCTCCCGTACATCATGGCGCCCACACGTCCGTTTCCGAGCGGAGTGGCATCCTGCCAGACGGTCGCGGGTTTGCTGTTGTAAATCTTATATTTTTGCTCGTTCATGTCCCGTGATTACCCTTTAATTTTTTTGTTTCTTTCCAAATAAGCTCCAGACGACTGCGGCCAATCCAATCAACAGCAGACCGCCGGCAGTTGTTCCGAAATCTCCAGAAACCGCACCACAGGCACAGCCGGTCTTATTGTCATTCTCCTTGTCGCCGTTTTCCGGTGAAGACGTCGCGGTAATCGTGACCGTCGCGCGAGAAGAATCGACATTGCGTTCCACCGAGAAGGTGTGTCCCTCCAACGTGACATACAGGTTAAAACTACCCGATGCCCCCGAATAGCTGTAGCTACCGTCCCCGTTGTCCGTCAAAGTAAAGAGTTCGGTCGCGCCTTTCTTGGCGACAATGGTCGCGCCCGAGAGCGCGTTGCCGTAGGCATCCTTTAAATTCACAGTGAGATCGAATCCCGATTCAATGACGGCGGAAGGGTTCTTTGCGTCAAACACTGCCGTCGGAAGCGTCTTTGTGCCCACCGTAGCCGTCACCTTTACCACGCCGCAGGCGTCGGGAATCCTCCACTTTCCTTCCGAATAGACCGGGGCGACATCCCAAACCTTGCCGTCATATCCTTCCACTGCAAAGGTTACGCCCGAAGTAATTTCCGTTCCGCCGTCCCGCACCGTAAATTGCAGGTCATAGGATTCAAGGCAGAACAGGTTATCGATATAGACGGGTTTTCCGCTTTCGGACGCAAAGACAAAATCGATTGCCGCGATGCTGTCCACAGTACCTTCGAACGCCGTCCTTTCTCCGTCCACGACAAAGGTCAAGGTCTTTTCGATTTCATCATACTCTACGCCAAACGCCGCGCGAAGAGCTTTGAAGTCTGCCGTCAAAGAATCCGTAAAAATGGTTTGCCGGGGATAACAGTAATTGTTTCCGTCCGTGCCCGTAATACGAAGAGCGGCGGTCACTGTTCCGGCAAGGTCACTCTGAAACGCACCTGTAAGCACATAGGTCTTGCTCCCGTCCACCGCAATCTGCGCAGCGTCCAGGCGGTAAGCAACCTCGCTGCCATTCAAAAACAGTCCGTATTTCCCGTCCTGCTGGTCGTTCGTCGTGCGCGCAAAGGCTGCGGCATCGCCAAACCAGTTGCCCGGAGACATTGTTCCCGAAACAAGCTCTTCCTCAAAATTACCGTTAGAAATCAAGCTTCCCTGTACCACTGTCGCCGCAGTCTCTCGTTTCAGTATAACAGTCGCGGTTTTAGAGGAAGCTGTCAGCGTTATGGTCTTGGGAATCAGTCCTTCCTTTCCGACCGTAAACTCGACGTCTGAATAAAGTTCCGAAACCGTATAGGTCCCGTCTCCGCCGTTCACAACGCTGACAGGCTCATTTTCCGCCGTAGCGGTCACATTTGCATCAGAAATCGGCGTACCTGATTCGTCTTGAACCGTAACGACCGCGCTGTAGGAGGTGAGGTCCCGCTCGAAGGCGTTCTTCGTCGCGTCGATTACACCGTCCGCCATTGCGACACCCTCGATTTCGTACAGATAAGTCGTCGTAAGATTTGCAAAGGTCAGATTCTTCACGGTATAGACGCCTTCGTTCTCTTCGATGGTCGGCTGCGGCGAAATCGATGCTCCCGAAGAGTCCTTAATGATAATCGTCTTACCCGTCGCGGCAACACCATTGTCCCGCAGGGTAATCGTGACATTCTTCGTCGCGCTGCTCTCCGTCATGGAAACATCGTCAAAATAGAAATAACCGTCTGCACCCGATCCGAGGTCAATATCGAAATTCAGAAGATCTGTTAAATTCGTTGCAGCGAATTTACCGTCCGAATAGATTCCGATCGTACCGTCAGATTGTTTTACGAATCCTATTTTACTCGTCTTCTGCACCCAATCCGCATCCGATATGTAAAAATATTCTCCGCCGAACAAATGGGCGCGAGCGGTGGGATAATTCGGCGACTGCCCTGTCAGAACAAGATGCGCACCTCCTGTGACTTGCTCCTGTCCACTGTTTTTCACCGCCTTGATCCACGCGGACAACTCATAGATCTTGCCCTCTGTCAATCCTGCTTTTACCGAATCAAACAGCGTTTTTGAGTCTCCGTCGCGAAGGGTCATCCGACTCCACAGCCCGGAAATTTTCAACGATTTTGACCCCTCGTGGGCTTCGTCCGTGCTCACTGTCGGTGTTCCTCCCTGTGCGGTCCAAGCGGGACCATCGCCTTCCAACCCGCCGTTCGGGAATAATTCAGTCCCCGCGGCAAACGCCGGAAGCGCCGCAAACAGACCAGCCAGTAGCGCTAACGATGTCAACAGCGACACCAAAAATTTTTTCTTGTTTCTCATCATTCTATCCTCCGTTTTTTATTTATTTGCAAAAAATTCATTCAGCTGTTTTTGCTTTTCGGCAATCACAGCATCGCAGCCGGCTTCTTTCAGTCTCTGCCGGAATTCCGCAAGGGCGACGGTTTTGTCTGCGTATTGTCCCTGCTGAAGTGCCAC
This sequence comes from uncultured bacterium, assembly GCA_905215695.1. Lineage (GTDB taxonomy): Bacteria > Bacillota > Clostridia > Christensenellales > HGM11417 > CAJMQN01. The sequence goes on along the minus strand of CAJMQN010000001.1, from coordinate 232,504 downwards.
CATGAACTCCGCCGATACCGAACGGCAATCCGCAATCTTTTGTTTGACCGGCGTAGGATCAAACTGAAATCCAATCAGTGGGCTCATCTCGGTCTCGCTGTTGATAGTCTTCACCTGTTCCCAAAGGTCATCCGGCTGGTTCGGCTGAAGATAGGAAATAAACTCCGTCCCCAGTCCCCAACCAAACTGCGCATTATTGAAACCCGTTCCGATGAATTCAGAAATGCGGTTCTCGTTTTCGCTGTCCAAGATATAGTGCTCCCCCTCTATTCCGTACTGAATGGTGTTGTGAAGTTCAACATCGGTGCGCAACAGTTCAAGGAATTTCATAGCCCGAGCAGGATTTTGACTCGTACTACTGATGGCGTTCATGGACCCCATGATATACGTCGTAAAGTATGCTGGGGAACCAAGCCTGCCGATTTGTCCCGTCAGGTAACCGGGTTTCCAGTTGTTTTCCGCAACAATATCATAGTTTGATTCGCCGAGGTTGGGATTTAAAAACCCTTTTCCTTTGAGTTCATAGACAAAATCCAGCATCGTTTCGTATTCTGTACTCTCGAACTGATTGACGACAGTTGCCGAATATTTACCGTTGTCCTCTCCGATTTCGTTGCATTTCACAACGCCGGGAGTCCCCATCCCTGTTCCCAAATCGTCAAAGAGGAAATAGTTTTGCAACGTACTTGCCGTATCGATCTGATGAATCGTTCCGCCGTGACCATAGTCGTTGACGTTGAGCCAGGTGAGATAGTTTCTGATAAAATCGAATGCGGTCAATTCTTCATTGAGCACCGTATAGATCTCGTCCGTTGTAATTCCGCCGTAATTTTCGTCGAGATATTTTTTGATCAATGCCTTGGATTTAAAGTTTACCGCATAGGTGCGCGGATAGATTTGCTCGTTCAGAACGGCATAGCTTTTCCCGTTATAACGCGTCTGCGCAACCATTTCCTCTCGCAGAGACGCCTTTGTGACAGGCGCATATTCATTTATCATCCATTCTACCGGCAAAAAGGCTTCTCTCTGCACATTGACAAGATAAGGATTGATTTCGGGAGAGGTAAAACAGATGTCGAAGGGCGTTCCCGCAACGATCGCGGCTGTCACCTTGGTCGTGTACTCGGAAGCGATATAGGGAATGATATCAATCGTCGTATTGGGTAGTTTGCTCTGTAAAAGCCGGTTGACTTGCGCATTCACCGCATCCATATCTTGAGGGGGATTGGCAGAATTATAATACATATAATAGACGAGGTTATAGGGTTCGCCGTCATCATAAAACTCCTCCTCCAATTCGCCCACGGTACCGCAGCCCGCTGCGAAAGGGAGCATCGCGAGACAGAGAACCGCTGAAAGAAACAGCTTTCTAAACTTCATAATTTCTTCTCCTTATCCTTTTACTGATCCGGCGGTCAGTCCCCGGACAAAATATTTTTGAAACGCGACGAATACACAGAGCATCGGCGCTGTCGTTGCGATTGCAATCGCAAAGACAAGCGTTTCTTCAGGAATTGCGATTCCTCCGAGATCAACGCCTGCGAATCCGCTCTCCTGCGCATAGCGCAGAAATTCGATATATTGCGTGATTCTTGTCAGATACAATGCCACAGGCACAACGTTATCAGTGTACAGCATTGCCTGAAAGGGATCGTTCCAATAGAACAGCACCGAATAAAAGGCTGCGGTCGAAATTCCTGTCACAATAAGCGGCGTAGCAATCGAGAGAAAAATTCGGTACTCGCTCGCGCCGTCAATACTTGCCGACTCATAGAGCGCTTCGGGTACGGCACCGTAAAACACACGGAGCAAAATCATGTGCGAAACCATGCCGGCAGGAGGCACGATTAGCACCCACCAGGTGTCGTAGAGATTCAGCACATTGCGGAACAGGATATAATTTGCCGCATATCCTCCATTGAACATGAGTGTGAACACAAAGAAAACCGTCAAGGGTGTTTTCCAAGTAAAATTTGTCCTCGCAAGCGCATATGCGACCGGCAGACAAAGAAGAAGGTTGAGAACCGTTCCGCTCACTGTTACGACGATTGAAATCAGATAGGATTCCAGGATTTCTTGGGGGAACCGGAATACAAACCGGTAGGCGTCCAACGTAAAGTTTTTCGGCAAAAAGCCCACGCCTGTTTCGGAAATTGCGGCGCTGTCCGAAAAACTGCCCGAAAGCAAAAGAAGAAAGGGAATGAGAATCAGCACCATAAATATGCCGATTACGCCAAAAAGCAGAATGGCTTCCCAAGGGGCGTATCTCTTGTGAGAAAGGTTGCGATCCTTTTTTGTTTGCATGTCATCGCCTCCGTCAATACAGGGACTCGCCCAATGTACGTTTGCTCAACCAGTTCAGCAAAAGCGTCAGTATCAGCCCAACTACACCTTGAATCAATCCCGTCGCGGCAGCAACGCTGATATCCCCCTCCGTGCGCAGAGCGCGGAACATATAAGTTTCGATGACGTCGGTCGTCGGATAGAGCGTTGCACTGTTGTTCGTGACGAAATAGATCATATTAAAGTCTATCCTCAACACATTTACCGAGGACATAATGATGTTTAAAATGACCATCTGTTTCAGATACGGAAGGGATATACTCCACATTGTGCGGAATTTACCCGCCCCGTCCATCTCCGCCGCCTCATAGATCTCGCGATCCACACCGATGAGAATGGCATAATAGACAACGGCAGAGAGCCCTGAAACCTTCCAGACGTTGACAAATGTCAAAATCCCGCGCCACAGTTCCGGCATCGCATAAAAGTTCAGCGTGACCGAAAACGCGGATTCGATAAATTTGGTAATCATACCGTTTTCGGAACTGATCAGCGCGGAAAGCAGAACGCCCACGAGCGGCCATGACGCAAAGTATGGGAACACCAAAACCGTCTGAGAAATTTTCACAAATAGTTTACTGCCGATTTCAAAGAGAAACAGCCCCAAAAGAAGCGACACTATCGTACCGAAAACGGTAAACAACACGTTTAAGAATATTGAGTTAAAGATGAGTCTTGACGCGATTGAGGACTTTAACAGATATTCAAAATTCTGAAACCCAACCCATTCGCTCCCGAATATTCCCCGCCGGGGAATATAGTTTTGGAAAGCCATGATAAGCCCGATCATCGGAAGATAGGAGAATATAAGGGTCTTTAGTATGGTCGGAATGCACATGAACAAAATTTGACGGCTTCGACGGCGTTCAAATGCGGTATATCGACGCAAACGTTTGGATTTCATTTGTTTGACTACATTCATCATTGCTCCTACGCTATCCGAATCAAACGGTATTCATTTGCGGTTTGATAAGATGTTCCGACAGTATTCTTCAGATTAAACGCCAATTCATATTTGCCGGTCAGCGAATCCAAGCGAGCTTGCCAAAAATCGTTTGAATTTCTCTCCGATCCGTTCTGAACAATATCCGTCCATGCACTCCCTTGTTTCACCTGAAGACGATATCCAGAATAATGGCTCAGCCCTCGTATTCTGACAGGAACATATCCGAGTCCGCCCGTCAAAGTGAATTGCACCGCTGTTTCTCCGGATTCGCTCTCCAGTGTAACCGGATAGGTGCCTGTCACACGTCCCTTGCTTGCCGAAACGGAAATCTTTCCGCCGTCCACTTGGTCGAACATAGCGTCGCTCGTTCCGAAAAAATGATTCAACCGCAGATAATCGGATTCTCCGTAATAAGCGGTTGCATCCGCCGGCAGAACCAAATATTCTACAATCATTTCAACCGTACTTCCGGCGGAAACGGTACCTATTCCCGAGGGAAGCGTCAGTTCACAGCTCGGCTGAAGTTTTCCGCTGTCCTGTGTGCCAAAGATTCTGTAAGACGGTTTTTCATACGAAGTGCCATTTATTTTTGCCGTATAATCCCGAACTACAAACGCAACGTCTCCGTTTTCCACGGCTTCGGAGGAATCATAGAGTCCGAACCAGAATTGATTTCCCGCAGAAGTTACCGCCTCCCCTTGATAGCCTACGGAAAGTCCGTTCAAGGAGACGTCTGTCTCTGTCGCGCCGTTTTCGTCGCCGAGTGCATACTTTCGGAAAGAATTGTCCGCATATCCGTCCGCACAGAGTTTGAAAAAGGAGAGCCTTTCGGGCGACGTGTCCTTTAAAAAAGTATATTTGATTGTATAATAGGTACGCACAACGTCGTCGGTACGCCCCATATTGATCGTGATATCCGCAGCGATTGCGCCGTCTGAGGTCACGCCGTTGTAATTGACATCCGTCAGATTGGGCGCCTGCGCGCGATAGGTCACCATCTGATCAACGATTTTACTCTGTTTCGCCGTCGGATAATAATCCAAAAAGTTTGCGCCGCCTACGTTTCCTGTCCAGTTGTACTGTTGGTTTCCTCCCTGTTCGGAGGTGACAAGAAAGGGTCTCACGTCGTCAATCATGGACCTACCGAGTCCGACATCGGGATCATAAGTGATGCTTTCTCCCCAACTTCCGAGAGCAGATTCTTCCCAAAGAAGATTGTTCGCTCCGCCCCAACCGATGAGACAAAGCTGTGCATGCGATGCCGCATAGACACCGCCCCACTTCCCGTAAGCACAAGTATATTCATAGGAAACATCCTTACCTGAATCCACTTCTATCGCGGTGTTTCCACTGTACCAATGCCCCTCCAAATACCGGGACGGATCATTTTGTGCAACATTGGCATTGCCATTTGTGTGCCAATTCTTGCTGATTTGCACCTGAATCCCCGTAGGCTCCAATGTCTTTTCGTCACGAATCATCGGAGAGATTCCTGTCACACTGAAATTTCCGCTCTTGACAAAACTTAACGGAACTCTTGCCGCGCGCGTCCCGCTGTTTACGAGTTTGAACGCAACTCTTTCATATGTATTCCGCCCGATTTCCGTACTCTGCGTTATGTTCTTTCCCACATTGCTGACATCCACCCGATAAATTCCCCTCCGGGCATCGTAAAGAACCGGCACCCCTGACCCGGTCTCCCGGTCAATTGCCGTCACGGATACGCTCTCAACCGATTCTAAAATTTCAGCATCCTCCGGCTTCGCGTCTGCGCTCGGAATCACGATAATACCAAAGCCGGCGAACATTCCCGAAGGTATCAGAACACCCTCCTGCGATACGCTCAAAACACCGTTTTCATAGGCAATCTGCGTATTCTCGTCTCCATCGCTGCGCAAAAACGTCACGCCCTGCCCGCTGCCGCTCCGCAGAGTAAGCCCGCGTGTTCCCACCGCGGTCGCTGTCAACGTTTCCGAAAATTCCATGGTAAAGCGCAGATCCGCCGACGCCTCCGAAGAGAGACCGTTATGCACTTCGTAATTCAGTGCGAGCCAATCCGGAGTTGCGGCAATTTCCATTCGCCCTGTCCAATTCCTGTCCGAACTGTTGACGAGTGCGTTATAATCTGCTCTCTGAAGATACCTTCCGCTCTCGATGACTCGGTGATACCCCTCCTGCCGGTTGAAAGTCAACGTATTCTCGCCCTGTGTAAGAGAATATTTCATGGACGAAATATTCAAAAGTTTGGAAAAGTCCGCACGACCATAGATATTTTCTTCCGAGGAGACATAGGCGCCGATTTTTTCAATCGCTCCCGTACGTGCGTTGCTCTCCAAAGCGTATCGTTCGGTCTGAAATTTTAAAATTTTATCTGCGCCTCCGACACCGCTCTGATTCCACATATACACATAATCCTTTTCTAAACTCTGCGCTGTCTGTTCAGGCGGGTCGGGATTAACGCCGGAATTTTCACCGCCGTCTCCGCCGCAGGCAAGAGAAAGCAAAGCAATCGACATGCACAGCAACACACTCAAAAATTTTTTCATTTTCTCCTCCTCCATAAAGCGTAACGTTACGCTTTGTGCTTAAAATGAAAGCCGACTACACGTCGGATTCAAAGCGTAACGTTACGCTCTAAAATTAATATACCACATGGAAAACCTGTTGTCAATACCTTTTTTAAATTTTTTTTACGGAATTCCCAAGAATCAGTTTGGAAGAAATCACGACAGTCTCATGCTCTTCCGCACCCTTTTTATCGGCAATTCTTCGGCAAATCAATTCCGCAGCTTGACGTCCTGCCTCCTCAAGCGGTTGATCCACAATTGTCAAAGTAGGTGTCACAAGATCTGAAACAAAAAGACTGTCGTAACCAATCGCGGAAACGTCTTCTCCAATTTTCAATCCACGTTCATTAAAGACGGCAATCATTCCTACCGTCATATAAAAATTCGTAGCAAAAAACGCCGTCGGCGGCGACGGCAGATCCAAAAGGTGTCGGACAGCCTCCTTCGCCTGTTCGATATTAAAATCGGAACAGAAAGCGGCATACTCCTCACAAAAAGAGATTCCTCCATCTTTTAGAGCGTCCAAATAACCGAGGAAACGTTCGTTGGCGGTATAATACTTTTTGTCCGCACTTACAACCGCAATTTTTTCGTGTCCCGCCTCTACAAACAGCGAAACTGCACGACAACTGACGTTCCGATTATCAAAAAGAACGTAATCCGCATCAACTTCATTGATATATTGGTCGCCAATGACAAGTGGAATTCCGCTGCAAACCACCTCTTTAGCATTGTCGTATGCCCCATAGATGGGAAACAGAAATACGGCATCTACCTGACGACTCAACAATGTTCTGATGGAGCGTTTCTCCGTCTCCAACGTATCGCCCGATCCCACTACCTGTACCGAATATCCCTGTTTTCTCAAATAATGTTCTATGTAATGAAAAAAACCGGTATGAAAGACATCCTGAAAGGAAGGCAAAACGATTCCGACAGTATTTGTATGTCCGGTCTTTAAATTTTTTGCCACATAATTGACGCGATAACCATATTTCTCTACGGCAGATTCAATCGCTACACGATTTTTGGGGAGCACATTCCCGCCGTTTAAATATTTTGAAACTGTTGTCAGCGACAAGCCCGTTGCTCTTGCAATCGTTTTAATTGTTACCGGCATGAGCTGTTTCCCTCCGATAAATGTACAATATCCATTCTTCCCGATTTTATAATATATTCGAATTATATGTTTTTTTGTCGAATTTGTCAAATCATATCCAAAGAATGGTCGGTTAGAATCGCCGGATATTGACGCTCGGCTCTGTTTATGTTATCATGAAAGCATCGGAGACAATTATGATGGAATATTTGACGCTGAACAAACTGAAAAACCAATCCTTCGCACTCGAAGGCTATTATTCGACAACCTTTCAGCCCTTCGACATGCCCTATCACGGTCACAACAATTTTGAATTGATGTACGTCACCGAGGGGAACTGCCAAATCTACTTGATGGACAAATCCAACAAGGACGTCACTCCGATAAACTTATTCGACAAGCAATTTATCCTCCTCAATGCCGGCGTGATCCACCGCCTCATGATCGACCGCAAGAATACGAGAATGCTGGGACTCGAACTGAAAGCCGTTCCCGCGCAGACCGTCAATGTGGGACACGCGATTTCCGCATCCGAACCTCTGCGGTCTCTGATTCAGGCAAACAAACCCTTTTACCGGTTCAACGACGTTGCCGGAGTGGAAGAAGCCATTTTTCACATTCTCGACGAAACCGCGAACCGCGCGGTTTTCCCCGAAGAAAACGGCTATATGCTGCAACTGCTGATTTCGGAACTTTGGATACGCATCTCCCGCTGTACCGAAAATCCCGCCTCGGCGACGGGCATCACCTACTTGAAAAAAGCCGTCAACTTTATCTGCGAAAATTATCAGCGTATGGAGTTGTCCGTTGCAGACATCGCGAAACATACAGGGATTTCCCTTTCTTATCTGCAAAAACTCTTCAAAAACCAATTTGGCGTCACCGTCAAGGACTACCTCAACCACTACCGCATTCAAAAAGCCTGTTATCTCATTCTCCACCCGCCGATGACGCTCAAGATGATTCAGGAACAGGTCGGTTTCTCTTCCCGTCAGCACTTCAATTACACGTTCAGAAAATTTACCGATCTCACGCCCACGGATTATAAGAAAAAATATCTGTTTTCCGAACTCAAAAAAAAGAAAGAGGGCGCGGATACCGAATTTATCGAGCACGAGCTCGAGCATCCGAATTATATTTAGGACGCAAAGACAAACTTTTGCCGCACCTTCCGCGCGGTCTCCTCGGGAATACCTTTCATGTCCGCAACGGGGACGAGTTGATGCCCGTCGAGAGAATAGACCCGCTCGGGGGTATATTCCGGAGCGCCTTCCAGTTCCCCGAGCAGTAGATCTCCCGCCCAAAACAGCTTTTTTCCCTTCTCTTCCCGCACACACGGGAGGATTTCGAATTCGAGAGAAATTTCGCCGCACCCCTCTGTGCGGATACGGATTTCATGTTCCAAAACTTCCGCCTCCGCACCCGAAACGCAAGTCAAAAAGACGTTTTGCGGACGGTATAGCCGGATTGTTACCCTGCCCGCCTCGTTTTTCAGTATCTGAAACACCACTTTTCCGTGATAGGGCATCTCCGTGCTCTGCCGAAGAACAAGACGCCCACCCATCAAAACGGCTTCACCGTCGTTGAAACCGGGAACAAAAACCGTGCTCTCTTCCTCAAGATACTGATTCTGCGCCGCAACCCGAATGCCCTCCGCGCCGCGCATGGTACAGCACCAATATGCCTCGTAAGTGTTCGTTGCCGACAGCGTTCCGTTTTCGAGCGTCAGACAGGTATCGCAACCGAACCCGCCGTTGCTCCTCTGCGCAAATTTGAGCGCGTTCCAAAAAATTCGGTTCGCGTCCTCTGCGTATCGGAAATCTTTTGTAAACCGGAACAGGGAGAAGGCAATGGTCAACGCGTCCACTACCGCGCAGGGTTCCGTCCATTCCGGACGCTCAAACCAGTTGTAGTTCGCATAGTTAATGGTCATTCCGTGCTCCCGATAAAGCGCGTAAATTTCCGTCGCGGCGGCGAGATATTCCCTGCGTCCGGTCAATTCAAAATAGCGGAGAATGCCCCGCGTCGCGGAGAGCGTCGCATGCGTCTGACAGCGCAGACCCACCTTGTCGATCTGTAAAAACCGCGCAATCATGGTCTCAATCAACGGATACAGTCTCTTCTCTTCGAGTACCTGTGCAACCTGCGTGATACCGTCAAGCGCGATAAAGGCGCAGCCCGTATCGGTGGACAATTTCCAACCGTTCACTGCGTTTGCATAGAGCGCGCCGATCGCTTCGCCCTTGATCCCCTCTGCACGCGTTTCGTTCTGAATGGGATAATTTTGATAGAAGGGCTGAAGCCGGAGCAGCCAGGTCTCGGTCATGCGCCGGAGCAACTCCTCCGCGGTTCGATTTCCGTTCAGGAGATAGGATTCGCAGAGCCCCCGCATGAGCCAACTGTTTCCCGAAAGCTGCTGTTCGTTCATGGTCGCGCCGTCAAAGACCGCGCCGAAATACCCGTCGGCGTTCGCGTTCTCCGCGATCGCGTTCAGCTCGTCGCCGAAATCCTCCGAAGTCCCGAGCGTTCTTGCCAAACTGACCTTTGCGAGCAAAGTGCGCCCTTCAAAATCTCCCGGCCAGCTGTATTCGGAATGCTGAATAAAATTTTTACAAGCATAGAGAACGGTATGCAGGCGGCTTTGGCTGAATTCGGCGCGGCGTCTGATCTCACCCGCCGTTCTAATCTGTTCGTCTTTGAGTTGATTCATACGATTTCGCTCCTCTCCTTTTCTGTCTCCAATATAGAGAAAAACCGGAACACTGTCAATATGGTTTTGGGAAAAAGTAGCGATATTATGACATATCATCAAATATCAAACACTTTTCTCGGCAAGCAAGCGGTTCCATTTATTAAAAAGAAGGGGAGTTAAAAAACTCCCCTTCTTTTTAGTTCCCGCGCAGACGGTAAAGCGTTTCTTTTAGCAGTCCGAACGCAACCGCCGGGTCGTCCGTTCCCGCGGTTGCCTGTTCCATCGGACAAATTCCGTCCCCCTTGCGGTTGACGATATTTTCCGTGAGTTTTTCATAGCAAACGGGAATTCTCTGTTTAAGAAAAATTTCGAGCGCGCTCGCGCTTGCCACCTTCGCATAGACCTCGCGAATGCCCGCATACGCAAAGAGAAGAGCAGCCGCGCGTCCTACCACTTGGTCGGCAGCGGAAAACCCGACCAACTCCGCACCTTCCGAAATCAAATCCATCATGGGCGAAATTCCGCGTTTCCCGCTCGTGATAACCTCTTCGCCCCGGCACAGTACGAGCGTGTGCCCCTCGAGCAATCCTCTCGCTCTCTCAACGTCAGTCATGCCTGTCCCTGTCAAACAAAACTTTCAGCCCCATCACGACAAAGGGAACGACAACCGCCTGTAAAATCAATCCGATAAATCCCGTCTGAATCTGCGCCCAGACGAGCGCGGGAGAAAAGGGCGCAACGCTTTGAAACAGCAGAACAAGCAGGAGGAAAACTGTTCTGCCGCTCACCGCCGCGAGTAGCACGGCGGGAAACGCCATCCAGCCGTTTGCGGCAATTTTTTTTGAAAACAGCCCTGAAACTGCGGCAAACACTGCGAGTTCCGCAACCATAAAGGGCAATCTTGACGCGGCGGGCATCGCGTTACCCATCGCAGAAGTAATTGCAAAACTGACGAGCGGAGCGGCAACGCCTACGCCCAAGCCCCACCAGGTGCCGAGCAGACACCCGCCGAGCAGAACCGGCAGATACATCGGCAGCCATTGCACTCCTCCCGCCTGCCCGAAAGCGAGGTGGACAAGCTGCGGCAAAAGGACGGCAAGGGCGACAATACCCGCCGATACAAGGCTTTTCACGGTGATTCGGATTTTAAACGAGACGTTGTGCCTCGCAAGTACGTTTTCCAACATTGCGATTCCTCCTTTTTCAATAGAGTTCCCGATTCGCTCTTTCGAGCTCCTCTCTGATTGCAATATGTTGCGGACAGACCTTTTCGCATTTACCGCAACGGATACATTCCTCCGCTTTCTGTTTGCCGTGCCCGCCGACCAGCCAACCCGCCTGATTCCCCGCGAACTCCCTGTTCCTATACAAAGTCAGGATATTCATCGCCGTAAATGTACCCGAAATTCCGATATTCTTGGGACAAACCTTTGCGCAGTAGTTGCAGGAGGTGCAGGGAATGAGCGGTATTTTTTTCAGTTCTTCCTGTGCCCGTTCGACCGTTGCCAGCTGTTCCCCGGAAAGCTTTTTAAAGTCCCGCATATAGGACAGATTGTCCTTCATCTGTTCGATATTGCTCATTCCCGAAAGCACCGTTATCACACCGTCGAGGCTTGCGGCAAAGCGAATCGCCCAGGACGCCGACGAGGAATGCGGTTCCGCTTCCTTGAAAATGCGCTCCACCGATTCGGGCGGCGCTGCGAGCATACCGCCCTTGACGGGCTCCATGATGATGACGGGCTTCCCATATTTTCTTGCAACTTCATAGCAGGCGCGGGACTGAACGCTCGGATTCTCCCAGTCGGCATAGTTTATCTGCAACTGAACGAACTCCATTTCGGGATGCGCCTTCAGAATTGCGTCGAGCTCTTCGGGCGTCGAATGAAAGGAGAAACCGACATGCCTGACCAATCCTTTCTCTTTCTTCTCCCGCACCCAATCCCACAGCCCGAAATCGTCAAAGAAATGTGTCCGCTGTTCGCCGAGATTGTGCAGGAGATAGAAATCGAAATATCCTGCGCCCGTCTGCGCAAGCGAAGTGTCAAACTGTCCCGTGGCGTCCTCCTTCGTCCTACAGTTTGACCAAGCGGCAAGTTTGGTCGCGAGCCGGAAACGCTCCCTTGGGTACCGCTCTACAAGCGCTTGCCGGATTGCGTCCTCACTGCCGGGATAAGCCCACGCCGTATCGAAATAGGTAAATCCCGCGCCGAGAAAGAGATCGACCATTTCCTTCGTCTGCTCAATGTCGATCTTTCCCTCCCTTTGCGGCAGGCGCATGAGTCCGAATCCTAACTTTTTGATTTCTTCACCCAAATATGACATACTGCCTCCCTTCATTCCCGGAGCAGGAATAGCACGCAATCCGTTTTTTTAAATTCATTTTAATCCTCCTCTTTTCTTTTTCGTTTCCACTCCTTGATTTCCTGCAAACGCGCCCGAAATTTTCCCTCCACGCCCTCCTCGGTCGGAAGATAGTATTCCTTTCCCAAAAGGCTGTCGGGAAGGCACTGCATATCCGTCAGTTTCTCCTCCGAATCGTGCGCGTACTGATAGCCCTTGCCGTAGTCGAGTTCCTTCATAAGACGGGTGGGCGCGTTGCGGATGACGAGCGGAACGGGCTCGGCGAGCATACCGAGCGCGTCCTTTTTTGCGCGTTCGTAGGCGACGTAGAGCGCGTTTGACTTGGGCGCCATCGAGAGATAGACGACCGCCTCGGTCAAATGTACCGAACACTCGGGCATACCGATGAAGTGACAGGCTTGGTAAGCGGCGACGGCAAGCTCCAGCGCCCGCGAGTCGGCAAGCCCGATATCCTCGCTCGCAAATCTCGTCACCCGACGCGCGACATAGAGCGGATCCTCTCCAGCCTCGAGCATGCGCGCCAGCCAATAGACCGCCGCGTCGGGGTCGGAGTTGCGCATGGACTTGTGCAATGCGGAAATGAGATTGTAGTGTTCCTCCCCCTTCTTGTCGTAAAGCAGAGACTTTTTCGAGGTGCATTGTTCCACTGTCTCCGAAGTGACAACGATTTTGTCCCCCTCCGCATTGCCGTTGAGAACCGCCATCTCGAGCGTTGAAAGCGCGCTTCTCGCGTCGCCGTTTGCAAAGTTCGCGATCGCCTCCACAAGCTCGGGAGAAATTTCCACATGCAATTTCCCGAATCCCCGCGCGTCCGTCAGCGCGTTTGCGAGCAGGCGGCAGAGCTCTTCCGTCTTGAGCGCCTGCAACACGAACACTTTACAGCGGGACAACAGCGCGCCGTTGACTTCAAAGGAAGGATTCTCGGTCGTCGCGCCGATGAGAATGATGCTGCCCTTCTCCACAAAGGGAAGGAATGCGTCCTGCTGCGCGCGGTTGAATCGGTGAATCTCGTCCACAAAGAGAATGGTCTTTTCGCCGAACCTTCTCCCCTTTTCCGCCTGTTCCATGACCTGCTTAATCTCTTTGATCCCGCTCGTCACGGCGGAGAAGTCGATAAAGTTTGCCTTGGTGCGATTGGCGATGATGCGTGCGAGGGTAGTTTTCCCCACGCCGGGCGGTCCCCAGAAAATCATGGAACCGACCTTATCGCTCTCGATGATGCGGCGGAGCACTTTGCCCTCGCCGAGCAGGTGCGTCTGTCCGCAGAATTCCTCAAGCGTCTGCGGGCGCAGGCGCGCCGCAAGCGGCTGATCCTCTTGCCTTTCAAATAACGTACCCTGTTCCATAGATTTCCACTCCCGACCATATTGATCCGGCGTCTCCGGACGACCTCATTATATCCCCCGCACGCCCGAAAGTCAAGCAAAGACCCCGGCAAACGCCGGGGTCGATTCGGTCAGAAACTTGCTTTGAGAATCTCACGGATTTCCGACTCCGTGAGCACGTGATAGCCGCCCTGCATGACGAGCGTGCTCTTGACCATGCCCTCGAGCATCTCCTTCTTTCCGCCGAGGTCGGTGATGTTCATCACGAGCCCGAGTTTGCGCATCCACGCCTCCATCGCGTCCAGACCCGCGGCGGCAATCTCCTCGTCCGACTTTCCCGAGGGGTCAATGTTCCAGACATTGACCGCGTATCGTCTGAATTTCGCGACGGCGTAGGGCAGAATGTGCCGATAGTAGGGCAGTGAAACCGCCGCGAGCGTCATGCCGTGCGTCGCGTCCGTATGCGCGCCCACCGCCTGCCCGAGCATATGTACCTCCCAATCCGTGCTCTTGCCCTGCGCGATGAGGGTGTTCAGCGCCCAGGTCGCCGTCCACATGATATTGCTCCTTGCCTCGTAGTCCTCGGGATTCCGAACGGCAATCTCCGCGCTGTGCAGAAGAGAGCGCAACAGTCCCTCCGCGAGGTAGTCCGAAGTGTTGTCGTCCTCCCCCGAAAAATACTGTTCGAGAATGTGGGACATGATATCGAAAAATCCCGAAATCATCTGATAGCGCGGGAGCGTAAAGGTGAATTCCGGGTTGAGAACGGAGAATTTGGGAAAGACATCTTCCCCGAACACGTGACCGATCTTGAGTTTCTGCGCGTGGTTCGTGATGACAGACCCGCCGTTCATCTCGCTCCCCGTCCCCACCATGGTCAGAACGCACCCGACGGGGATCATCTCGCACTCCGGCTCTTCAAAGCGGATATAGTATTTTTCCCAAGGGTCCTCCGCGCAATGCACCGATACGGAAACCGCCTTCGCGTAGTCGCAGACCGAGCCGCCCCCTACCGCTAAAATCAGATTCGCATTCGCCCGCCTTGCGCGTTTGCACCCCTCGTACAGTTTTTCGACCGTCGGGTTGGGCATGACGCCCGCGTCCTCAAAGACGTTCTTTCCGTTCTCCTTCAGAATCGCGAGAACTTTGTCGTAAATGCCGTTTTTCTTGATAGAACCGCCCCCATAGACGAGCAACACGTTCTTCCCGTACTTGGGAAGTTCCGCGCGCAAGCCGTCGAGCGCGTCCTTTCCGAAATAGAGTTTGGTCGGATTGCAATAGGTAAAGTTTCCCAACATCGTTATATTTCCTCCTAATCGATTTTCCTTATCACCTTCGCGGGAACGCCCGCAACGACAGTGTTTGCCGGGACGTCCTTGGTCACCACCGCGCCCGCCGCCACGACCGCGTTGTCTCCGATTCGCACGCCGGGCAGAATGGTCGCGTGCGCGCCCACCCAGACTCTCTTACCGAGAGTGACCCGCGTCGGGGTCATATCGTTGCGGTGTTCGGGCTCGAATGCGTGGTTCAGCGTCGCAATAACCACCTGCTGACCGATCAGACACCCGTCGCCGATTTCGATTCCGCCCTGATCCTGAAAACAACAGCCCGCGTTGATGAATACGTTTTTTCCGACCCGAATATTCTTTCCGCAATCCGTATAGAAGGGCGGAAACATGCAAAATGTCTCGTCCTTCTCTCCTCCGGTCAGTTTAAAAAACAATTTCCGAATCGACTTCTGCGTCCGAAAACCGCGGTTGAGCTTTGCGGTGACCTGCCTGCCCTCCGCCGCCAGCGCGTGCATCTTTTCATGAATCGGCGAACCCGCCGCGACGCGCTCGCCCCGCGCCATGATTTCGATAAATTCCCGTGTCTCCATATCGCTATCATTATACCACGGTCAAATCTCTATTGCAAATACTTATATTTTATATATTTCCATACCCGAAAAGCATAGAAAAGACCGCCCGCCCCCGGGCGGTCTCCCGCACAGCATCTCCGATTTTTCCCGGTTTCGCCCGCAAAAAAATATCTCTTTCTTGACAAATCTTTTCACCGTGATATAATGATGGTATCATGGAAAAAATCTTTGAAAAAATCAATTTCAAATGGTCGGACGACTCCAACCGTCTCATTCTCACCCCGAGTCTGTTCGCGCTGAACAATCTGTTCTACATACAGGAAATCGGAGAATTCAAGACCCTTCCGGGCTACTTTGCCGAGCGCGAAGGACTGGATTCTCTTCTGCTCGTCCTGACCCTCTCGGGAAAGGGCGAACTTCGATACGACGGCAAAACCTATCCCGCGCTCCCCGGCACTTTCTTTTGGATTGACTGCGGGGAACGGCACAGCTACCGCAACCTCTCCGATTGGAGCTTTCTTTGGCTACACTTCGGCGGCGCGTCCTCCAAGGGCTTTTACCGCCATTGGAGTCGGACGCACACGCCCGCCGCGCACGCGCCCGAACGCATGCAATCCGACCTCGAGACCCTTTTGACCCTCGGAAGAATTCCCTCCCCCGCGGGAGAACTCGAGTGCAGCCGCGTCATCAACCGCATGCTCACGGATATTCTGCTCGCGGACTTTTCCGCACCCTTTGCGGCGGACTCCGCGCCGGGCTACCTCTCGGAGATTCTGCATTACCTCGACCGACACTTCCGCGAGGATGTCTCTCTCAAGAGATTGGCGGACGAATTCCACGTCAACAGTTTTTATATCTCACGGGAATTCAAAAAATTTATCGGAATCGGCTACCGCGAATATCTGAACCGCAGGCGAATCGACTACACCAAGAACCGCCTAAAATATACGGACGAATCCGTTGAACAGATTGCCGAAGACGCGGGATTTCCCTCGGCAAGTTACTACATCGCCGCCTTTAAAAAGGCGGTCGGCGCAACGCCGCTCAAGTTCCGCAAGCAGACCCAGTTCCCGAAATAGCGGTCAATTTGTCTCCGCGCCGTACACGAGCAGAGAACCCTCCTTTTCCAATCGGAGCGAAAAAACCGTGTGCACTCCCTCTCTGCGCGCTCTAATCGGCACGGGCGTCCCCGTCCGCGGGTCAACGGCGCGCAGAGACCAACTCCCCCGCACCCAAACTTCTGTCGCGGCGGACTGTTTCAGCGCGGCAAAGTACCAGACGTCCTCCGCCGCGCGTCTGCGAATCCACTGCAATCCGAAAACCTTTTCGCGCACCCAGGTGTCCGGCGCCGCGTCCCCGAGAATTTCCCCAAGCTTTCCGTACGCCCCCGCGGGAAGACGCCAACACACGCCGCCGTTTTCATGCGCAACCCGTATCCCTTCGTTTCCGGTCTCGCCCTCTCCGAAGAGCGCGCGGCAGATATTCCGAACAATTTCGGACATTCCTTCTTCCGCGGATTGCGAGGGCAGTTCGGTCATGGAGACGAGCGTACCCCCCGCTTTGACAAAGGATTCCAATTTTTTCATATTCGCCGCGGAGACCGCGCGCATACCCGGCATGACCACCGCCCGGTACGTTTGAAAGTGGATCGAATCCGGGAGAACGATCGCGCCCTCCCGCACCTCTGCCGCCGCGAGCGCGTCGGGGTGCAAAATGGTAAAGTCGCAGTTGATTTCCCGGCTCAGCGCCTGCCCGACCGCCATGTAGTCGTTCTCCTGCCAAGTAGGACCGCCAAAATAGGGATTTCCGCCCCAATTCAGGGTATAGCCCGCCTGCAAACTCTCGATGGGATAGAGCACCGCAACGGAATTGACCTGTCCGCCCTCCGCGAGCGCCTCCGACAGCCGCGCACAGAATTCGGAGTATGCAGGTATCGCCTTCCCGAACACAGGGTCGCGGTAGGACAGTTCCGGGGGCATGAGCGCATGTTCCGCATCGTACCACACCGCATGCGGCACCATATAGTTGACGCCCTTGGTGTATAAGTCCATGGTCTCCCGATAGAGCGCCGCCTCGTCCAGCTTGCCGTTCGCCCCGAAACATTCGGTCATCACGAGCCGCTTGTTCCAGTTGACAGCCGCGGAGGAAACGATTTTGTACGCCCGGCTTCCCCGTTCCTCCTCAAAAATTTCGTCAATCCCCGGAATGTCCTGATACCGAAAAGACTTCATGAGATCGCCCGTCATTCCGGAGGGATTTTCGACCTCTTCCTGATCCACGTGCCCGGTCAGCGCCACGCCGTGCGCCGTACATCACTCCTGAATATGCCCGGGAAAAGCCTCCGCATAGAGATCCGCCCGCAAAGAGAGGAGCATATTCCGCGCCGAAGCCGTCTCTTCCCCGATGTCATAGAAGAGCGCGGGATAGAGCGTCGCGGGAGATTTCCCGTATTTTTCCTCAAATCTCTCGTTGAAACGCTCGGTCCACATTCTCCCGTCCGCACCGTAAAACTGCGGTTCGTCGTAGAACACGCTGTCGATGACATTGCCGAAATACTCCGAAAAATTCCGATAATAGGTCTCGTGCGTGCATTCGATGAATTTATCAACCGCCTCTACGCTCAAAAAATCGACATGGTTCCAATCCGTGCGGCGCAGGACAAAACAGAGGACCTTCCAGCCCTCGCCCGGCGCGCGCCAACGCAGTTTTCCCGCCTCTATCTGTTCCGAAAGGTCGAGTCTTTCCTTTCCCCGCATACCCACGACAGCCATGAGCTTTCCGTCCGTGGGTAAAACGATTTCTTCGCCCGCCTCAAATTCTTCGAGGTCGAGCCGCTTTGCGCAGGCGTCCGGATACCTTTTTTTGAGAATGCCGCCCGCCCAGCCGCTCGGAAACCACCATTCGTCGTACAGGCAGATTTTCAGCCCCAGCGACTTTGCCTCTTCAAGCACCGCGCGGTAGAGGGAGAGATACTCCTCTCCGAGATATTCGAGTCCGCAGGCGTCATAGGGCAATATCCCGAATCCCGCGTAGCCGTCCCGTTCCGCGCTGTTCCGCATGATCTCCCGAATTCCCTCCGGCGTGGGTTTCGCGTTCCAGAACCACAGGGGGCGCGGATAATATTTCTTCTCCGGTTTCATTTTCACCTCTCCTTTTTCTCCATTATATCCCGAAACACCGGTTCGCGCAAGCCCAAAATATTTTTTTATTGTTTGCTTTTGCACTTTTATTGATAAAAAAGAGACCCTCCTTTCGGAGAGTCTTTTTTTGTTATTCCATTCTGTCCATAATAGCGTACAAGAGCTGTCGATAGTCGTATTCGTCGCAACGCCCGTCCCCGTTGTAGTCGTAAGCCGAATTGAAGGAGGAGCCTGCGAGAATCTGTTTGTAGGCGATCGCGTCCCGAATATCCAGCGTGTCGTCGCCGTTGACGTTATAGTTGACCTCAAGGTAAATATAGCTCTTGAGAACCTGATAGCGGTTCCCCGCCGCGGTCAGCGCCCAGATGTCCAGCGCGTAAGTGCCTGCCCGCATTCCGGGAAGGTCGAGACGGAAATCGATTCCCACTTTCGCTTCGGGATTCGCCGCCGCAAATTCGGGGTTCGCGTCCAGCACGTCCTCACGGACTTCCGCGTCGAAAGGAACGGGGTCATAGGTCTGCAGCGTGCCGTTCGCGCGTTGATAGGAGAGCTGATAGTAAAAACCCGCAACCCCCTCCATGCTCACCGACCAGCCGCGCACGCGGTACGCCGAGTAATTCACCTCGATTGCGTCCCGGGAGGGAATCGTCACCACGCGATCGCCGTTTCCGAAACCGCTGTCCCGCGTTCCCACGAGGTCGATATTGTTGATCCGCTCCGCCGAGGTTGTGGGGCGGTCCGAGGGGTCTTCTGTCTCCGCGACGGCGGAAAACGCCGCCGCGCTCACAGCCAGAGCCGCGATCAGGACGAGTGAAATCCATTTTTTCATCATTCCCATCCTCCTACTTTGCCGAATAGACGTAGTTCACCCTGCCGAGGGGCGCGACGTCGCCGTTCGTGTACCAGTCGGTCAGGTCGAAATCCTTGGAATTGTTGTCCGCAACCTTAAACTGCAGCGTGAATTCCGAACCCTTGATACCGAGCGCCTGTTTGGAAACCCGCACCATCATACGGGTGCCGTCCGTCGTGAGCGAGCAGTCCGCTCCCGATACTTCGGAATAGTCATTCTCTCCGATCTGATGCAGAGAGGTCGTTCCGTTCGCGGGAGAGGGCGCGCGGTTCAGGACGTATTGCAGTCCGTTGAATCCCGTTTTTTGGTCGCCCGTACCGATATAGATGTTCATCCAATGGGTATCGTTTTCCTTGTACTCGCTGATGTTCGACGCGGTTTCGAGGAGGAAATAGAGATTGTCCGCGTCCTGCGCCACCTTCACGGAAACAATATCGTTTCTGCCCGTTGTGTTGACGAGCGCGTCGCCGAAGGCGTCCTTCACGTTCCGTTTCTGCGCGGATTTTGCGAAGGTCAGATAGCTGATCGCGTTTTCCCATTCCGAATCGACAATTTTGCCCTCGGTAATGCTCGCCTTGTTCGCGTCGAGAAACGCTGTGCCCGTCCCCTGTCCCTTGAACTCGCGGATATACCGGCAGAGCTGAAGATAGCAGTTGTCGAAGTAGCTGTTCTCTCCGTCCGCCATCATTTCGACATCCCGGGAAAATTCAAGATTTACGAGGTCGCACATGACCGCGTTTAAATCCGCATAACTGCTGGGCATGTGATGCCAGTTGCCTGCGATCCACTCGTTCCAGCCGAGCACCATAACCATGTTCGCGTCGGGATCGTTTAAGACCGTTTCCCACTGCTGCGCGAAGTTGATATTGCGCTTGATTTTGTCCATGTCGTCGCCGGCGTTCTTGCCCGTCTCAAAGTCGTAACCTCTGCCGTGATTCATGTTGTACACGTCCTCGGGCGCCATACCGTACTTGTTGGTCGTGGTCAGTCCCTCCTGCATGAGCAGTTTGGCGTACGCCGAATCCGAGAACTGCGTGCTCGTCGAAGCGTTTGAAATGCCCGTATGCTGTGCGACGGCGACCGCGTAGGTGTGCCCGCCGACCTGCGAATCCGTGTAGGCGTGCTGCGGATACGTCCAGTCAATCCAGGGCAGCCCGTTTTCCTTGGGCGCCTCCGTGGGCCATTGCGGGTCCTTGACGTAGAAGTACTTGCTCAACGTTTCCTCCGCCCCCGAAACCTCGTTGGTATAGCAGGAAATCCAGGGCTTTCCTCCCCGCCCGCGGAACCAGCAGTCCGCAAATTCCGCCCGCCTATAGAAATTGTTGTAGAGTTTCAAAGCGGTCTGTGTGGAACTCGAATTGGTCAAAAACAACACCTGCGGCACGTCGATTCCCTGCCCGCGGTACTCCGCAATGACCTTTAAGAGCACCTCGAGCACCGAATCATAGGTCAGCGCGTTGGTCGTATCCAGCGCGAGGTAATCCACTCCCGCGAGGGTCAAAAGCTGTAAGTGTTTGCGGATGACCCATTCGTCGTTGCTCCTGTAGTAGCCGTACATCGGCTCGCCCCAATAGCGGTACGCCTGTCCGCCGTTGATGGCGGTGTCCCGAAACTTCTCGAACGCGTTATCGCCGTAATAGACGTCCGAAACGCTCTTTTTGCCGTCCTGCTTGGCGGGGGTGTCCGTACCCATCCAAAGGCAATAGAAGATTCCCACGTACTTTTCCTCATCGACGGCGTTCACCGCGCCGAAGGAATCTCCGTAATCGCCCGACGCCGCCGTTGAAAAGATACCCGCCTGCGGGTTTCCGAGCATATCCACGCTGTCAATCATCTCCTGCGTCACATCGCATCCGGCGAGGGTGAGTCCCATTACCGCACCCAGCGCCAGAGAAAAAAATTTCTTCATTTTCACAGTTTCGCGCCCTCCAGATAGCTGTTGCCGTAATAGACGCGGCAGGGAACAAGATTCTGCTCCTCGTCGTAGAGGGAAATCACCGCGTCCGATTCCGAAAATCCGCCCTCGGAAAACCCGAGTCTGACGATTTCCGCGGGACCTTCGATGTTCTCGGCGGATGCCCACAGAAGGCGGAGCGTTCCGTCCTCTTTTTTCGAGACCTGCAATCCGTCCAACCGCGCCGTCACGCCCTCGAATTCGCCCGAATAGCGCAGGTCAATCTGAAATCCCGCGAATCCGGTCTTTTGATAGTCCCCGTCGGGGTTGCCGATGATCGCCATGCGGAGAACCCTCGTATCCGCTTCCCAATACAGGACGAGACCGAGCCGGTCGGATACCTTGAGCGTAAATTGAGTCGAAAGTCCGAGATAGCTGACGTCAAGAGCGTAACTGCCGGCACTCACGAGAGCGGCGACCTGTTCCGCCTTCAGCATGTCCGAAGTGAGGGGGGTGCTCTCCTTTTGCCCGCTCGCCTTGGTCACCTCAACCGCAAACGCGGAGGGGTCGAAATCTCCCGCAACGATTTCAAAGCTCTCCCCCGTCACCGCAATGGAGACAGGGTCGTCCGTCGGATTTACGGGGGGCGGCGTGTCGCCGCCGCAGGCGGCGAGCCCGCAGAGTGCGAACGAAAGCGCCGCTACAACCCAAAATTTCTTTTTCATTCTAAACTCCCTTCACCGTATAGGTGTAATGGATCCTGCCGATGGGCGCGCAGTCGCCGTTGACGTAGGTTTCCGCAATATCAAAGTCCTTTTGCAGGTTGTCGCACACCTTGAATGTCAGCGTATAGTCGCTCCCCGTGATTCCGAGATCGCTCTTCTTGACGGTGACGAGCATAAAGTTGTTCATGACAAGAGTCTGTGCGCTCGCATGGTCGGTATAGGCATTTCCCGAAATCTTCTGAAGTTTGGAAGTGTTGCCCGTCAGTTCACGGTTCACGACATATTGCAAGCCGTTCCAACCGCCGGACGCCCCCTCCACGCCGATAAAGAGATTCATCCACCGCGTGTCCTGCGCGGATTTTGCCGTGATGTTGTTCACTGTGCGGATGAGAAAATACACGTTTTCCGCATCCGAGGCAACGCGCACTTCCTGAATGTCGTTTCTGCCGGTCTTATTCTCGATGAGCTCCGCGTCGGCGTTGACGTCCTTGCGCGGCTTGGTCTCGAGCACGAAATCCTTGTAAACCGCGGAGACGTCCGCCCAGTTTCCGAGCGCGGTCGCCGCGAAATCGGACCTGTCGCTGTAGGTGACCGCCGCCCGATTCGTCTTGAAGGCACGGGTGTTGCGGACGAGCTGAAGATAGCAGTTGTCCAGATATTCTCCGTCCATCATCTCCACGTCCCGGGAGAACTCACGGTTGAAAAGATCGACATATCGACCGTATGTCGAACCGAGCACGCCGGATTTGGACTGTTTCTGCGCCATCCACTCGTTCCAGCCCGTGACGAAAACGAGGTTGATTTCGTTCTCCTTGTCGAGCGCGGTCGCCCATTGCTCCTCGAAATTGATGTTTTCGTTGACCCGTTCGAAGTCGTTTTTCTTGGTCTTCTGCGAATACCCTCTGCCCCAGTTCGAGTTGTAGATGGTCGTCGCGCGTTCCTTGCTCACCGTCGCCTTGAGCGAATCCGAGAGCGTGTCGTAGTTGTAGGGCGCAAAGAGTCCCGAATCGCTGAAATCCACGCCTCTTCCGTCGCCGGGGTGCTGCGCAACCGAAACGCTCATGATGTTGCCGACCTGCCTGTCCCTAAAGGTCTCCTGCGGATAGGTCCAGCTCATCCACGGGAAATTGTCGGTATTCATTCCCGCATTCGGCCACTGCGCCTTTTTAAAGTAAAAACGGTTTTTGATCTCCGAATCGAGTTCGGGGGCGTTGTTCGCCTCCGAGATGATCCAGGGCTTGTCGCCCGTTCCCGTGAACCACAGCGAATCGTAATAGTCGTCCGCGTAGAGCGCGTTGTAGATCTGTTTTGTGCGTTCGACAGGCTCGGTGTTGGTCATGAACATGAATTTGGGCACGTCATAACCCATCTTCTGATACTCGAGCGCAACGTCGAGGAAGGCGAACGCCGGCTCGGAATAGAAGAGTGAATTGGTGCAGTCGAAGGCGACGAAATCCAGTCCCGCGTTCATGAATAACTCGAGATGCTTGCGAATCACCCACGTATCCGAAGCGGAATAGTAGTCGTAAAGCGGTTTGCCCCAGTACGTGAAGCTCGGACTGCCGGGCACCTCGTCTCCGGTCAGAACGCTCTCCACCCTGCCGAGTTTTTCGTACTCGCTCACGTCATAGATTCCGTTGGTCACGCCGTTCCAGAGAAAATAGAAGATGCCGACGTAGGTGTCCTCGCTGTAGCCGCCCGTCGCCGAAAAGGAACGCCCGAAGTCGTCCGTCGCGGAAGTGTTCAAGAATCCGCTTTCGTAGTCCGCGCTCGCCCCGACCGTGCCGCTCAAAGCCGCCGCCGAAGGGGGGGTATCTCCCCCGCACGCCGCAAGCGACAGGAGCGCACCGCAGAGCAGAAGCGCTGTCCATTTCTTTTTCATAAAAATTTCTCCTCTTTGAAAAAGGGGGCAAATGATGATTCATCCGCCCCTTTATTCTCTCAGGTTACGCGTTCGCGAAGGGGGAACGCGTGAAGTTGCTGGTCGCCGACGCAACCTTTGTAAAGTCGCTGTAGATCAAATTCTGATCCTTGGCATAGTTTGCAAAGCTGTTCTTGATATCGTCAAAGATTTTTTTGCCCGTCGCAGCCCACTCCTTTGTCGAACCCGTCAGATAGTCCGAGACCGCAGTCGCGATACCTGTCTGAAGTTCGTTGCCCGTATTTCCGATCTTGAGATTGTCGAGACCGTATCCGTAAGCCACGCGCAGATAGGGATTGAGGTTGCAGTTGCCCGAAAAGGTCACGTTGTCGGAGAGGTTGATGCTGTCGTCGATGGTGACGTTCTTGACGAGTTGGTTCATCGCGACGGGCGCGCCGAGATCTTTGAGCCGCGCATAACGGACGTTCTGTCCCGCGGGCGAATACAGATACATCAAGAAATCAATCGCAAGGTTGGTGTATTCCTGGTTGTTGCTGTTGAGAATGCCGAACATGCTCTCCGCTCCGCCCAGAGAACGCACGTTGTTCGCGACGGGTGCGCCCTTGCCGCTCATGCCGGGGTTGCTCTCCATCGCGGGCAGAGCGAACCAGCCGATTTTCTCGTCAATCTGCGCAGGGGTAGGATAGGTCGTGGAACCGGTCGCCTCATCCTTGGTCGCAAACGCCGTACGGTAGGTGGAGACGTAATCGAGGCGGTTAATCATAAAGAGATTCAACTTTGCGTAACTGCCGCCGTTGTACGTGATGACGGTTTCGTGGAAACGGCTCTGCACCTGCGTATTGTTCAGGCTCGGGTCGATATACTGCATGAGGTCGTAGAGGTTGCGCATGAGGTTCTCATAGCGTTCCGAATCGGGCGAGAATCCCTCCTGATTGAAGAAGGTGTCGATGACGCGGTTCATGTTGTAGGTGTAGCTCTCGCTCGAGCCGAGAAGGGGATTGTCGGCGGAATATTCGTACTTGCTGTCCACACGGGAGCTGTAGCTGTAATCCCCGTCCGCCGAGTGCGCCTTGTCCGTGAAATCGCGGAAATATTGGTCGAGGTACATCTGAATGACCCAACCGAGGAAGTTCGACTTGGCGGAACGCATATCGACGGAGAGCCCGAGAGGCGTCTCGAATTTGGAATTTTTCTTCGCGACTTCAAGACAATTCAAAAATTCCGCCCACGTCGTGGGAACCTCGAGCCCGAGATCCTCCATCGCGCGCTTGTCATAGAACACAACGAGGTAATTGGTGTCGTATGAGATATTCGGAATGGTCGTCGTGCCTCGCTCGACCTGCGCGAGGTAGCCGTCCTCCGCGATGAGTTCGGACCAGGTCGCGTCATCCGCATAGGGATTGGACTGCTCAAGGTATGGAGCGAGATCCACAATCTTATCCGTTCCGTAATACTCCGAAATCGAACCCGTCTTGGCAATGACCGCCGAATTGACGCCCTTTGTAATCATACCCTGAAGTTTGGTTCGGTAAGCGTCGGGATCGGTGTCGTTGCTGATGTTGACGCGGACGGTCTTTCCCTCCGCTTTTTTCAGGTTGACGTAAGAGGACGCGACCGCCTCGAGCGCGGTGACTTCCGCCTCATTGAGGGCGGTGTACATGGTCAGGCGCTGCGTCGTGCCGCTCGGGGTATCTCCCCCACCCGGATTATCGCCGCCGCCCGGATTGTCTCCGCCGCCGGGGGTGTCGCCGCCAGGCACACCGCCGCCGTTGCCGCCGCAGCCGACGACCATGACGAGACAGAGTAACATCATCAAAATACTGCTCAGAATCTTTTTCATAGCGTTTTCTCCTATCTTATAATTTCAATCCCGCGGCGAACTCGCCGGAGATAAAGAACTTGAGACTGATTACCGTCGTGATGACCAGCGGAATGCCGGAAACGAGGTAAATCGCGTAGGTCGCGCCGCCCACCGCGGACTGCGCAAGCTGTTTCAGCCGCGGCATGAGCGTGCTCAGGTGCTGGACGGATTCGTCCATAAAGATGAGCTGCGGCCACAGGAAGTCGTTGTAAATTGCCGCGAAGATCGAAACGCCCTGCACCATCATGATGGGCACCGCGAGGGGCAGACAGATGTTGAAAAACTGCCGGAACACGCCAGCGCCGTCAATCTCCCCCGCCTCGTAGAGGTCGGCGGGATGCTGTCCGATGAAGGTGCGCAAGAGGAAGATGGATGCGATTTGGTTGCCCGCGATATAGGGCAGAATGAGCGCCCACCAGGTTCCGTCCATTCCGAGTCCGAGCACGGTGATGTAGGTCGGGCTCAAGGTGACCACAGCGGGGACGAGCATGGGGATGATGATGAGGAAGAACAAGACGTTTTTTCCCGCAAAGTGTTTGCGCACGAACAGGAACGCGATATAGCAGCTCAACAGCATGGTCACCACAACCGAAATAAAGGTGATAACGATGGTGTTGATCATGTAGGAATAGGTGTCCGAAATCGCGGAGGCGTAGTTCGAGAAGTGCCAGCCGTTCTGCGGAAAGGTCCATACGCTGTTCGAGGTAATATCGTTGGCGTCCTTAAAGGACATAATGAGCGTAATGAGCACGGGCAGAAGGGTCAGAAAGAGCAGAATGAGAAGGAATACGATGAGCACGGTCTGTGCGGCAACGCCCTCGATTCCGCGCTTGCGGGGTTTCTTTTGTCTCTTGGCGCCGCCCTCGGGGGGAAGCGCGCGTACAGCTGAATTGTCGTTCATAATCTTCCCTCCTTATACCGTTTTATCCGACTGCATGCGGAAGTTGAGGAATGTGGCGACCGCAAGGAAGAGGAACAGGAACACGCTCATCGCGCTTGCCGTGCCGTAGTTTGCGGACATGATTTCCCGGTACATGAGCAAAGCCGGCGTATAGACTGGCCCGTCCGCCCCGAGCACCACGTAAATGGTGGAGTAGTTCTGAATGGATGCGATAAAGTTGGTGATAAAAATATATTTGATTTGCGGGAGAATCATGGGAAGGTCGAGACGCACGATGCGTTTCCACCAACCGCAGCCGTCGAGCTTGGCAGCCTCGTACATCGAACTCGGAACGCCCGTAATCGCGCCGTAGAAGATGAGATAAGAGCCGATCCACGGGAAACTGAACATGATAAAGGAGAAGATTGCCAGCCCGTTGCCCGAACCGAAGAAGTTGACGTTCACGTAGCTCGGCACAAAAAGTTTGATAAACGCATTGACGAGTCCGTTCTCGTTGTTGCCGAAGATACCCTGCGCCCAGACCAGCGACCCCGCCACGCCGGGCAGAATGCCCGGAATGAAGAGGAGCGCGCGCACCCAGAAGGAGAACTTTTTGCTCCGTACCGCAAAGATTGCCTCCGCGAACAGAATAGGCGGAATCAAAGCCTTCAAAAGATCCGCGACGAGGAAGATGAGCATATTCCCCACCGACTGCAGAAAGATGGAATTCGTAAGGACGAGTTTGAAATTTTCAAACCCCACGAAAAACATGTGGTCGCCGGGCAGGTAGTCGGTAAAGGAGAGCGCGAATCCGAATCCGATCGGGAAGTAATAGAAGATCGCGAGAAGGACAAAGGTCGGAATCAGGGAAAGATACACGAGCCGATAGGTCTTGAGCGCGCGCACGAAGGAACGCCCCAGACCGCAGATCTTCGCCGCCAGCGGACGATAACTGCAGCACCCGAGCACGACGCCCGCCAGACCAAGCACAAACACGCAGGTGATGAAGAGCCACAGGAGATTTTCGAGCGTTTCGGTCGCAATCGCGTAGTCGTATGTGTAGTAGTTCAAGGTAGCGGTTTCCCCTACTCTGTAGGTCCGCAGGAGAAAGCTGTCCTCCGCGGACATGATGACAGAGGAATCCCGCGAAGCTTCCATGACAAAGCGCACTTCGGGCGCAGAGGTATCCACCGATGCGACGCCGCCTCCCCGCAGTCCGAGCAGGAAGTTTTCGCCCGTATGATAGACGCTTTCGACCTGTTTGCCGAGATTCAGGGAGTAGCGCATGTAGCGGTTGGACTCCGAAGTCGGCAGCTGTTCATAGAGGTAAAGCTCCCCCGCCGCGTTGACGCCCGCAAGTCCCTCGCCCCGCCCTGTCAATCCAAGCAGAGGCGTCTCATAGGTCGCTATAGCCTCTTCCTTCAGTCCGTCCCCCTCGATGAGGTAACGGCGAAGTTGGGAGGTCTTTGTGGTGTAATAGAGTTCATCGTTTTCTGTGATACAGAACGCCTGAAAATTCCGGCTGTCCTTCCAGAGCTCGTGGTCGAAGAGCCGATACGTTCCGTCCTTGTAAAGCTCGTCTTCCGAAGGATGAATGGGGAGCGCAAGCAGATATCCGGTGAGGCTGTCCGCCCCCTGAACCGCGAAATACTCGCCGCCGCCGAATTCGAGACTGCTCGGAATGACGTCCTGTAAGTTATAGGTGAGTGCAGAGGGAAGCTCCGTAAGCCCCGCGCCTGCCGCCTCTTCCATGTCGAAAGCAAGGATTTTTCGGTTCGCAAACGCCGCAAACACCCTTCCGTCAACAATCCTGATGTCGTTGACGTCGGTATCGCCGAAGGGCTGTTCCTTCCAAAGCTGATTTCCCTCGAGGTCATAGCCGAGGAGAAATCCGTCCGTCGTACCGACGAGCCAACCCTCCTCATGGGTGTACATCTTCTTTACGTCGTAAGCGGAAACATCCATCGGCAGACCGCTGTCTCCGGATTTCATTTTCGAGGTTCTGCCCCAGAAAACCGCCGAGACGGCGACCGCCGCAACGCAGACGACTGCAAGTATGAGTGGGATAAAATTCCATTTCTTCGTCTTCATGGTTTGATCCGCCTTTGTGTTCTTGACCGGGCGGTGCGGGACGGAGCCTTTCGCTCCGCCCCGCCCCCACGGTTCGTTTCAATTTCTAAAATCAGTTTTCTTTCCTCTTGCGGAAGAAGAACGGAAGGCTGATGCCCGCGAGGAGCAGAAGTCCCATGCCGATTCCTCCGCCGAATCCGATCGTGCCGCAGCCGCAGCCCGTCTTTTCGGGTTCATTTCCGCTTTCAGCGGTGTAGGTCACCGTGATCGTGACGTCGCCCTCGGGCATTGTGAAGGAATTGTCCGTAACATTGATAACGGTATCGCCCTGCTTGACGCTGACGGTGTAGGTGTAACCCTCTTTCGCCGCAACGGTGAAGGTAACCTTCTCGCCCGCCTTCGCGCTGGACTGAACGGTAACGCCCTCGTTCGCGGTAATGCTGTACGAAGTCTCCGCCTGCGCAAAGCTGACCGAGCCCGCAACGCCGAATTTGAAGGCTTCGGTGTCCGCGAGGGACTCGTAGCGGAACATCATGTTGTTTGTGAACATCTCGAATTGCGTCATATCGAATTCGACGTAATCCGCCTGGTCGTCAAAGTAGATTCCGAACCAACCGTCCTCTGTCATTTGGAACCGAATCGTGTGCTCTCCGAGAATGGAAACTTCATAGACCTTTCTCTGCGACTCCACTTCCGTGCCTGCGCTGTTGTAAATCGAGGCGCGCACCGCAACCTGATCCTTTCGCGGAGAATCGGGGAGATAGTTCGCATAGACGCGGTACTCGATTTTATAGCCGGAATAGAGATCCGTCCACACAAAGCCGAAGTAGCCCGCGAGGGAGATATCGTTGCCGCCGTTGAGCGCAGAGCCGACCTCCGTCACGTTCAGGACAAAGGAGGACTCGTTCTCGAGGTCATAGCTGCGCGCAAACAGGTACTCGTTGTCCCCTTTGCCGAAGGTATAGACGTCGTCCGCGACCGTAACCGTTCCCTTATTGTCCCCTTCCGCGAGCTGAATGCCGCCGTTCTCGTAGGCGCGGTAGGAAACATACAGAGGCATATATCCGCCGGACACCGCAGCGATGAAGGTGTATTCGCCCTCTTCGGTGAAGTTGTCCGCCTTGAGGATAATCTTGTTGTCCGCGACTTCGTAGAGTCCCTTGTCCAGTTCCGCGTCATTGTAAATGACCGCGGAGATTTCGGATGCGAGCGCGTCAACCGCGATTTCGACGTCCTTGGGTTCGCTGATGAAGGCGAGCTTTCCGCTGCCCGTGATGGTCACGTCAAAGGTGACGGTGAACTGCGTCGCCGTTTTGTTCGTCTCGTCGATCACCGTAAAGGTCTCGCTGCGGCGATAGCTGTCGAAGTATTCGGGCTGAATGGTCAGGAGATTTTCGCTCACGACATAGAGGCTCTTGTCGAGCGTCTCGCCGTCTCCGCCCTTGATGGTCAGGTTCTCGGAGTTGTTCGCAAGCTCTACCTCGAATCCCTTGGTCGAACCGAGCGTATGCTTGAGGATATCGTCGTTTAAGTCCTTGACCGCAACCGCGTTGACGTCGGCGTTGACGTCGAATGCGCCGTCATTCTGTCCCTTGAACCAGCCGACGTACACCTTGCCGCCCACGAAGTCCTTCTGTGTGACGTTAAGTTCGACGTTGAGTTTTTCGCCGTTGAGTTTGACGTAACCGGGGTTCTCCTCTGTTCCGATAAAGAATTCAAACAGGTTCTTGTTGTTCTCGTTGAGCCGGCTCTTGAGCGAAACAGAAGGCTGCGTCTTGAATCCGGCGAACGCCTGCCAGCTGTGCTTGTTGCCGTCCGAATCGGACTGAAAGAGCATGCGCAGAAGGACTTCCTGCGTGTTTTCGCTGAAGTACTCGTATTGGAAGGGCGTACTGGTCAGACCGAGAAGTACCCAGCCCCCTTTTCCGTCGCCGTTGACGCCGTTGGGGGTCTCGAGTTCGAGATAGATCGGTTTGGTCACGTCAAAGCCCTCGGAATAGAAAGCTCTGCCGGAAGCCGTCTCGTCTTTGGAATTGACTCCGTTGAGCGCGAGATTGTCATAGACCCCGTTCTCGTCCGCCGTAACGGTGCCGCGGGAACTCCGCATGACCCATCCCGCCTCCGCGGGCTTGAGATAGACGTACACGTCAATGTCTCCCGCGCCCGTGCGCAGGAAGTAATGATACACGCCCGGCTCGAGTCCGGCAAGGTGTTCCTTGCGGATCGAGAGCGTATAGACGCCCTCCGCGTCCGCCTTGGGCGCAATCACAAAATCGGTGTCCGCCTTCAGCGCCGCCGCGCCGGTCATGTTCTGCAAAACGCCCTCGAGCACTTCGAATTTCTCCGCGCCCTCGTATTTAAAATCGAGCGCAAAGTCGCTGTCCGCGTTCTCGAGCGTGAATTCCGTCTTGCCGTCGTAGGAAATTGTTCCGTTCTTGACAGCGAGCCGGGTCGTTGACGCGCCCGCCGCGGTTTCGATCTTGATATAGCAGTCCGTGGGCAATTTTCCGCTCGCGAACGTCTCTTTCTTTATCTTAACTACATTGCCCTCGACGGTGAAATCCTCCGCGGCGAGATAGGTATATTTCGCCTCCGCAAGTTTTCCGGCGTCAGCGGTGAAAGCCGTAAAGCCAACCTTCACGTCTTTTAAATCCGCGCCGGGTATAACGGTGAAGTCAACGCCGTCCGAATCTTGATACGTCCACTCCGTCTTGCTCGCCTTCTCGATGACCGGTTTTCCCAACCCGCCGAGCAGGAAGTCCGTCCCGCCCTCCGGGAAAGTGACGAGATACGCGCCCTCGGGGAAACTCGACCGCGTCACGTTGAGATCGAAGGCTTTGACGCCGTTGACATAGACCTTGGAATCAGCCGCCGTCTCTCCGATTTCGATACGGATCGCCAGCTTTTTGCCGATATCGAAGACGCTTGTCGGCGCGGCTGTGAGCGTAGTAACTCCCGCGTCCTTTAACAAGAATTCCTTCGCCGTTCCGCCTGTCTGGAGCTGCGCTGCGCTGTAGTCTCCCTTGAAAATCATACTGAGAACAGGCTTTGTCTCCTTCAATGGATCGCCGGCGGCAGCCTCTTCCATTCCGTTCGCGATAATCAGGCGGGTCCACCAATCCTTGCCCGCCCATGCCGAAATCGCATAGGAGAACTCGAAGGAAATCGGCTTGGAGAGATCGAGGGCTTCGCCCTGATACATTCTCGCAACCTGATTCCCGGTATGGGTATATCCGTCCACGATCGACGTCGTGCCGAGCACTCCGCCGCCGCCTGACGTTCCCTGCTCGGTACCTTCCATCAGTTTTGTATTCCAGCCGTTGGCGTCGAACTCATAGGAGACCTTGACGGAGATTGTATTGTAGCCGTTTTCGTCCGAAACATAGAAGACCGTATCGAGAGGCAGATAGGATTCCGCGGCGCGGGCGGAAAACACTTCTTTCTTAATCGTCAGAAGTTTGCTCTTCGCATCGTACGAATAATATTCCGCGGGAACTTTGACAATCTTTCCGTCCTTATTCGTGACCGAAAGTCCGACCGTTCCCACTGCGGCAACCTTTGCGGTGATGTCCCGGGGAGATGTCGCGGAAATCGTCGAATCCGCGCCCGTCACTTCCGTGATTTCGGGCTGATTGACGCCGGAAACCGAAACGGTGTTTTCACCGTTGACGCCGACAACGTACAGCATGGCATAACCGCTCGCAAAGTCCGCTTTGGTGACCTTACTCAGAACGCTTTTTTTCGCTTCTGCCATTCCGTCTTGACCATGCATAAGGGTCTCGTCCATCTTCATCCAGGACTCGCCCGCCTTTTCGCCGATATGGAAGGTGATTTTATGCTTTCCGGCGGTCAGCGGATTCTGAATCGCCTGCACGGCGGACGCGCCCTTGTGCACCTGCCAGCCGTCCTTGTTCTGAATAATGCCGATAGTCGCGCCCGGGGAGTTAAAGCCCCAATCGGGCGTTTTCAAATTGGAGAGCACGATGCCCATATACACGCCGCCCGTGGCGCCCTTGCTGTTGTCCACCCAGAAAGAAATATCCTTTCCCGCCTCGATGAGCGGATACAGGTTCATCCCGTAGAGCGCGGGACCTCCTGCTGACTGCGTCAGCGTCGTCATGTTTCCCTTCACCGAATGTGCGGTGGTGTGAGTGCTCGCAATAAAGTTTGTCACCCACCCGTTCGCGTCCCCGCGCGCGTCGATGGAAGTATTCTCTTCCCACTCGTCCGCTGCCGCGAAGGCAAACAGCCCAATCGTTGCGGATAAGACCATCACCAGTACCAACAGCAACAGAGGGATTTTCTTCGTCTTGTTCATAACTTTCCTCCTCATTTTATATAAAGGAACTCCCCGTTCCTTTTATTTATTTCTGAAACGCGCCGACTCCGGCAACTGCTAACTTTTATCTTTTGCAAAATTTTGCTTTTTTTGCAAAAAATATTATTCGTTTAAGCACACTTTTTCGTATGAAACAATTTCAATTTGTTTTTTTTGAAAAACTCTTGTTTTCTTTCAGAAAACGGGAGTTTTTTCTTTTACGAAAAAGTGTACGTTTTTGTACGATTTACCTTACGCTCTCCCTGATGACGAGGCTGGAAGAAATCACAACTTCCCCCGTTTCCAGTCCGAGAATGGAATCCACATACGCCCGACCGTGCAATTCCTTATCGACGTGAATGGTCGTGAGCGCGGGCGCAAAGTATCCCGTAAATTCCAAATTGTCGCAGCCGATGAGAGATACGTCCTGCGGCACGCGCAATCCCCGATCCGTCAGCGCCTTGATTGCGCCCATCGCCATCATGTCGGTCAGACAAAACATCGCGTCGAAGGGAATCCCCTCTTCAATCAAAGAAATCGTTATGTCATAGCCGACCTTGTGAGCCTTCTCCTTGGGGTAGTCCGCGTAGCGAATCAGCCGATCGTCCTCCGAGAACCCCAATTCTCTGCGCCGCTCCAAAAACCGTTTCACACGGGAATCCTTCTTGGAAAGCGTTTCCTCGAGTCCCGCAACAAACGCCACGTTTCTGTGTCCCTTGCTCTTTAAGAGCGCAAGCGCCTGATCCATTCCCGGTCTGTAGTCCACTTTCACGAACCGTGAATCCTCGTCCGTAAAGTTATAGACCCGAATCCCGACGTCATGAAGCTGCTTTAAGTGTTCCTCGTCGCAGGTAAACATTGCAAGGTTCACAACGCCGCACACACGATTGCCGATTAAGTCGTCGAGCACCAGCTGCATTGCCTTGTTTTTGACGACGAAGAGGGAAACAATGCTGTCCAATTCGTTCGCGCGAACCGCCATCGCCTCCACAATCTGCGTATAATAGGAGTTCATCAGGTCTTCCACGAGCACGCCGATGACGTTGCTCCGCTTCTTTGCAAGGTTGCTCGCGACCTTGTTCGGGTGGTACTTCAGCTCCGTCACCGCCTCCATGACCTTTTGTCTCGCCTTTTCAGAGACATATCCCTTCCCATAGAGCACCCGCGTCACCGTCGCCGTTGAAACTCCCGCCGCCTGCGCAACGTCCTCTTTGGTCACCAATCGCCCTCACCTCCCAATATGTACGCGCGGACATATTTTGTAAATGTAGTATAGCACACTCTTTTTGCCTTGTCAATAGGGTTTAAAAAATTTTTTCAAACTTTTCCAAGTTTTGGGAATATTGGAACCCGGCGCAAGGTTGATTTCGCCGCGCGAGCGTGGTATAATGCGGTCAAAGAAACACAACGGAGGAGTCTATGCTTGCGCTTAGCTATACGAAACCGGGCGTATTTGAACTCACAGAAAAGCCTTTGCCCGAAATCCTCGACCCGAAGGACGCGATTGTCCGGGTCACCCTGTCCTCTATCTGCACGAGCGACCTCCACATCAAACACGGGAGCGTCCACCGCGCGCGTCTCGGCGTAACGGTCGGTCACGAAATGGTCGGCGTGGTAGAGCGCACAGGAAA
Source organism: uncultured bacterium (assembly GCA_905215695.1). Taxonomy (GTDB): domain Bacteria; phylum Bacillota; class Clostridia; order Christensenellales; family HGM11417; genus CAJMQN01. The sequence goes on along the minus strand of CAJMQN010000001.1, from coordinate 198,059 downwards.
TGAAGTCACTTCCGTTCGTCCCGGCGACCGCGTGACCGTCAACGTGGAGACCTTCTGCGGAAAGTGCTTTTTCTGCAAACACGGATTCGTCAACAACTGCACAAATCCCGACGGCGGTTGGGCGCTTGGCTGCCGGATTGACGGCGGACAGGCGGAATTTGTCCGCGTGCCCTTCGCCGACCAAGGTTTGAACCGGATTCCCGACAATGTCACCGACCTACAAGCGCTGTTCGTCGGGGACGTCCTCGCAACGGGATTTTGGGCGGCAAAAATCTCTGAAATCGGGCAGGAGGACACCGTTCTGCTCCTCGGTGCGGGTCCGACCGGTCTCTGCACCCTACAATGCGTGCTCTTAAAGTCCCCCGCGCGCGTTATTGTCTGCGAAAAAGATTCTGTCCGCCGACAGTTTCTCAAACAGCATTATCCCGATGTACTCGTCTGTGGACCGGAGGAGGCGGAACATTTTGTCCTCACAAACAGTGCGCACGGGGGCGCGGACCGTGTGATCGAGGCGGCGGGGAGCGAAGAGAGCTTCCGTCTCGCCTGGGCGTGCGCCCGACCGAACGCCGTCGTGACCGTTGTCGCGCTCTATGACCGCCCGCAGATCCTCCCCCTGCCCGACATGTACGGCAAAAATCTCACCTTCAAAACGGGAGGTGTGGACGGTTGCGACTGCGCGGAAATCCTGCGGCTGATTTCGGAGAGAAAACTCGACACAACCCACCTCGTGACGCACACATTCCCGCTGAAGAAAATTCTGAAGGCATACGAACTCTTTGAGGCGCGCAAGGACGGCGTCATCAAAATCGCCGTTCTCTGACACACAAAAACGTTTCGGGTTTCATACAATGAAGTTGGGGAATTTTGCCCTCAAGTTCACAAATGAGGTAATCCGAAATGAATTCGAACTGTTGTCCCATCCGAAAACCTTTCCGTATTCTTTATCCGTCGGGCGGCGCCGTTTTGCGCGCCCTGACCTCCGTCCGGGGCTACGGCTTCCCGGGCGCTTCGGTCAGCGTGCGCGTCGCGGGCGGCGCGCCCGTCACCGTCAGGACGGAATCCGACGGGAGCTGGACGCTCCCGTACGGCAGAACGCTCGCGAACGGTCAGCATTTTATCTTGGCGCAAACCTATTATCGAGGCTGTTGTCACTGCGATCAGGTCGCTTTCCGAATCGCAGTCCCTACCCCCGTACCGCCCACGCCCCCGCCGGAACCCCTTCCGCCTCCGGTCATTCTCTACCCTGCGCACCTCTCGAGCATCGCGGATCGGACGCCCGTCATCACAGGCACAGCAGAGCCGAAAAATACCGTCACCGTCTGCCTTGCGCCCTTTGACTGCCTGACCGCGCTCGCGGATCAGAGCGGAAGTTGGGCTGTCCAATTTCCCGGAGAACTGCCTGACGGTCTCTATTCGGTCACCGCGAGTCAAACGGACGGCGTCAGGGTCAGCCCTTCTGCGCAGAACGACTTTAAAGTGCGGGGCGGCAGAGGCAGACTTGACCCGCCCGTCATTGTCACGCCGCCGAACGGCGCGGTCATCTCCGAGCGCCGTCCCCTCATCGGGGGGACGGCGGACGCGGGAAACACCGTCACTGTCTGCCTCGACCCCTTCGGCTGTCTCAATACGACAGCGGACACGGGCGGAAATTGGAGCGTCACCTTTCCGGCGGAGCTCCCCGACGGACCCTATACTCTCACCGCCACGCAATCCAACGCTTTGGGCGACATCAGTCCCGAGAGCGTAAGCTCCTTCACAGTGCAAAACAGCGAACCTCTTCCGCCGCCCACCATAGATTCTCCCCCGAACGGCGCAGTCATCTCCGAACGCCGCCCGCCCATCTTGGGCACCGCGATTCCGGGAAACATCGTCACCGTCTGTCTCGGGAGTTACGGCTGTCTCGACACCGTTGCCAACGAAAGCGGCTCCTACGGGGTCACCTTTCCCGTCGCGCTTCCGGTGGGAAGTTACACGGTCACCGCGCGGCAGACTTCGCCAAACGGGCGGGTGAGCGCGGATGTTCAGAGCGGATTTGCCGTCGAAGCCGGTTTCGTACCTCCACCTACCATTGATACCCCCGGGGACGGCGCGGTTATCACCGACCCGATTCCCTGGATCGTGGGCAGGGGGAACCGGGTATGAGCGTACGTCTCTGTCTTGCAGGTGTAGGCTGTCAGACAGCCCCGGTGGACGACAGCGGCGTCTATCGCGTCCAGTTCCCGTCCCCCCTGCCCGACGCTGTCTATCAGGCGACCGCCGTGCAGATTGACGAATTCGGCACGGAGAGCACAAGCGTATCAAGCTCCTTTCAGATCGTAACCGGAAATCTTTTACTCGAGCCCCTCGAAATCAGAATGGGCGACACCTTTCGAACGGTATCGATCCGTTTTGCCCTCTCGGGTGCCGTCGGGACGGCAACCGTCTATTACGTCATGAAAAAGACCGGACTTCCCGCACCGACCGTCGCGGACATGAAGAACTACGCAAACACCGCGGAACTCGAGAACGGCACTGCCGCGCGCGGCGCCTTTGCCGTGCCCGTTTCCACACAGCTCGAACAAATTTCTCACACAATCCGCGGACGTGAGCTCAACCCGACCGCCCTTGAAACAGGTGCAATCGACGGATGGAATTACGACGTTTGGCTGTACGCCGAACTCACTCCCGCAGTGGTCTCCGGTGTGGTCGTGTTCGGCGCGGCGGCGATGTCCAATCCCTTCGAGGGCGGGAGCGGCACAGGCACGGACCCCTATCTCGTGCGAGAACTCACCGCCGCCGAACTCGAGAACTACCCCGACCTCAAAGCGGGACACCCCGTAAACGACGCGGGTACGAACCGTCCCGCCCGCATGCTTGAGAACATCGAACGGCTCGAAGAACTATACGACGACACCAACGGGGTACACGGCAGAATCGATTCCCTCGCGCAGTTCTATCGGCTCGAAAGCGACTTTGACCTCGCGCCCTACGCTTCAGCCTTCGGCGGCAACGGCTGGAAACCCATCGGCAACTATGACGCGAGTTACTACGGCGCGGGTTGACAGGCAGACACATCTTCACCGGAACACTCCAAGGGCGGGCAGGCGGAAGCACCGTTTCCAATCTCTCGCTGACCCCGACGGCGGATTCCAACCGCTGGGTCGGCTATGTCGCGCTCGTCGGGCGGGCGCGGAGTGCGACCATTTCAGACATCAACCTTCAAAACGTCACCGTCGCGCCCAATCCCTCGGACGCGCTCGGCGCGCTGTATGCGGGCGCATTTACGGCGTTCTCCTCCCTCGGAACCTTCCGAAACCTCAACGCCTCCCAGGTCGCGATGACCTTCCCGAACTTCGGGTCCGGCACCAAATTTGTACTCGCGGGTACGCTTGCGGGCGATTTTGCGACGGGTACCGCGGACAATATCCGGGCATCGGGTGTCTCCCTCAACGGTCCCGCCGTAGCATACAGCTACTGCGGCGGACTCGTCGGAAGCGCGCACAATGAGGAAGGACAGATGCGCTTCTCCGCATGTACAATCGAGAACTTCTCCGCCGCCGATTTTCCCAACCTCGTCCTCTACACGGGCGGACTCGCGGGTCTGCTCTATTCAGACACCCCGACTGTTCTCTTGCAAGACATCTCAGTATCCGGCGTCAGCGTGCCCGTTGAACGCGCTTCTGCGGGCGGTGCAATTGGTTTTATTACGGTGCGTACACCCTTGGAAATCGAAGGGGTTACCCTAAATAATATTCAGATAGCAACCGGCACCGAAGGGTATCACGCAGGCGGGCTTGTCGGGACGATCTCCAACACCGCAACCATGCGTATCTCTGATGTCACCGTAACAAATTCCGACCTTACGGCAGCCTACGGCTCGGCAGGCATTGTCGGGCGGCTGCTCGACTACGCGGGAAACACCGAAATCGGACAGGTAACCGTATCCGATTCCAACGTCCATGCGCAGACCTCCTACGCGGGCGGCGTCGTCGGGTATTCGCACCGCGAAGACGCGGCATATTTCTATCTCCACGACGCGACGGTCAACAATGTGCTTATCGACGCTACTTTCAACAGCGGCGGACTTGTCGGCGATCTTCTCGATTACTCGAGCGTGGACGACTTCAACTATTTCGACAACTGCGCGGTCAACGCGCGCGTCATGGGCAGCGACGCCAGCCGGAACACGGGTGGACTCGTCGGGTTTGGTGATTATCTCGCGTTTCGCAACTGTTCCTTCAACGGTTTCGTCAAAGGCGGAACCTTCGTGGGCGGCATTCTCGGCGCGGGCTGGTCATTGAGCCTCGAAAACTGTAGCGTCACCGCACCCGTTGAAGGACTCACAGAAGTAGGAGGACTCATCGGTCAGGCGGGCGGCTCGGACTTTACTCCTAGCGCGCCGAATCCGCCCTTCCCTGCGACAAACGACCTTGTCACGCGGTGTTATGTTACTTCCAATGTCACCCTTTCCGCGGGCGGAAGCATCGCGGGCGGGCTGTTCGGAAGTTTGGATACCATGCGCGAGGATCAATGCTGGAGCAAAGCGGAAGTGCTTGCTCCCAGCATGGACGCGTTGGGTGGACTCGTCGGCGAAACGACCAACCTCAACCAGGCCCCGCCCCCCAATATCACGAACTGCTACGCGCTCGGCTCTATCGCGGGCGGCGGGACGCATGTGGGCGGAATCGCCGGACTCAATGTCGGACAGATTGACAGATGTTATAGTGCGGGCGGTTATTCGGGTGAAAACCTCGTCGGCGGCATTGCAGGCGGACACACGCCCCAGGGCGCGTCCCAACTCGAGGGCGATTTCGCGCTCGGTACGCAGGTCGCAGCAACGGGACCGGACGCGGCGCGCATAACGAACGAGGACAACACCCTCTTAAACAACGGAGCAATCTCCACCCTCCAGCTCATCAAAAACGGCGCGCAGCCTCCCTGTCTCCGACCCGAACGGTCGAGACGGGCAAACTGTCGAAGCCGCGGGACTCTTTGCCGCGCTTGCTTCAGCGGGGTGGGACCCAGCAATATGGAACTTCGGGACAATCGCCTCGCTCGGGCGACCTGTCCTCATCAACAACCCCGAAATCTAAAAAAATTCAGCTAAAAGAGCCCGCCCGCAAATCCTGCGGACGGGTTCTCTCTATTTTCCCATATAGTACGGCAATTCGCTTGCGAGCATGTATTCCACCTGCCGAATTTTCCACAACACTCGCTCCTTCCCCCCTGCGTACAGCATGGTAGGTTCGAAACCGAGCGCAGAATCCTGTTCGAGGAGCGGAATACACGCCTTTGCGTTCTCAATCTCCGCGAGAGCAATTTTTCTGATGCGCAAGGCGGTCCTCTTCAATCTTCGCCCGCTCTGCGGCAATTTGAGGGCGGTCTTGCACCGATAGAAGAGTTTTACATTCAGGACGGTGCGGTAACAACATTCGAGATACCTGCCGAGATTGAGAAGCCTCTCGAGCGCCTCGCCCCTCATGCGAATGCCGGCGATTTCACGCACCCCCCGTTTCATCAGCGAAATCGCCCGGAAAAGCATTCGGATTTCCGCATTTTGCCGCAGGGCGTAAGGGGTGCCCTTGTCCCCAAATCCGAGCGTAAGCCCGCCCTCGAACTGTCCATAGACAGGAGACCAAATTTGATTTCCGAAGTATGCCCCCGGCTCCTCCGGGGGCGAAATCTCAACAATCAAACAGAGCGGATATGCCGGTCCCACCCGGCAGGGTCCGTACTGCTCTTCGATGGTGGGCGGAAGCAGTCGAATTGCTTCGCTCCAACTCTTCAGTCCCTCGAAAAGTGCGGGGTCTGCCCTCCCGAACTCCGCACGCAGTACGCTCCGAAGATTCGCATCGGAATCTTCGGACATAAAACACAGTCCGCACAGTTTGGAAACAAAGTTCGGATATGCACCGAAGTGATGACTTTCCATCAGCCCGCAGAGAGCGTACTCCCTTTGCGCCTCATTGATCGCTCTGCAACGCTCCATCCACTGAAAAGGCAGGGGCAAATAGGGTACCGTACCGAAATCCCAGGTCCGTCCGGCGGTATTGGTCATGGCGTAAAGCCGGATTCCTCTGCGCTTGGCGGCTTCCGCCTCGCTCCTAAAGTAGGAGCCTGCGGGCGCGTAAGCGATGGAATAGTCTGACACCCGTTCCGAAATCCCGCCGACGCGATAGGATTCAAACATCTCGAAGGTCACAAGCAAGCTGATGTCCCGGGGCAGGCGCTCGATGAGCGCGAGCCGGTCCGCCTCGGGCGCCCAGCCGAAATTATATGTCCAAAACACGACGTCCGCGTCTTTCCGGTACCGCCGGATACTGTCCCGCACGAGAGAAATCCACTCGGGATAATCACGGCACGGCCACCAGCCCGGCGTCGGTTTGTTCTCGGGGATGTTGTCTGCGGGACGCTCGAAATACCTGCGCCTTGCAACGCGCTCGTCCCTGCTCGGAAATGCCACCGATTCCCCCACAAAGACCATTCCCTTCAGCCCGGGGCACTCCCGGAATACGCTCCCGTACAGTGCATCATAGCGCTCCGCCGCGCCCTCCTCCGCGGGGTGGGTAAAGTTCGGTATATAGCAGTAACCATATACGTCGATACCATATTCCGCCGCGCGCCGTACAAGTTCGTTAAAGTCGAGCGCACCCCCCGCCGATTGGTTCACTCCCTTCACGAACAGAAGAATCGCGTCATATCCCTCGTGCGCCAGCAAAGAGAGATACTCGTCGGGATAGTCGTCCAACCCATATGCGGAATGCACCATGCGCGGAGAGTAAGGCATTTCAAACTTTCTCTTCCCGAGAGAAAGCGCGCGCGCCCGCCTCTCCCGCAGTTCATATTCGACACGATAGATGCCCTGCGCAAGTTTTCGGGAATTCTGTCCGGCAATGCGGCACCCGTTCTCGGACACCTCAAGTTCGTATGTTCCCGAAGGGAGCGCAGGGTCAACGACAAGCCGAAAAAACGCGTCCTCCCCGCCGCGCTCCGCGCCTATTCCCGCGCCGCGCAAAAACGCGCAAAAATCCTGTGCCGCCCGCTCCGACACCTCGTCTCCGCCCCCGCCGATGCGAACTCTTTCAGGCAGTAAAACTTCCCCCGGAAGATTCTCCGGGAGAAGAGTCAAGGGTCTATGTACCGTCCGCAGTTCCTCTTTCAAATCATTCATTCGTAGTCGCTCCGCTCAACGGACAGGATAAAGGGATTGTCCCTCACAATCTGACTGACAAAGGTATCGCTGAAACACTTTTCTGTCAAAATGTGCGCGGTGCAAAGGGTCTCCTCCCCCTGTCTCGAAATAGAGAGTTTGGAGAACCGCTTTACGCCGAAGAGTTCCCGCACCCTGCCGTCCTCTCCCTCCGTACAGACAAAGACCACTTTCATCTGTCGGTAGGTCTTTGCGGTGAAGAGCCGAAAGGGCAAGTGCATGACGCACTGCACCGCGACGATGATGAGGGTCGCCCCCGCCGCGAGAATGTACATGCCCGCGCCCGCAGCCATACCCACGCCCGCCGTCGTCCAGATTCCCGCCGCGGTCGTGAGTCCCCGCAGGGCGCCGCGGTTGTACATAATGATTCCCGCGCCGAGAAATCCGATTCCCGACACAATCTGCGCCGCGATACGGCTGTAGTCCGGGGCTTCTCCCATATCTGCAAAGCCGTATTTGGACACCTCCATGATGAGCGCCGCGCCGAGCGAGACCATGGCGTGCGTGCGGACGCCCGCCTCTTTGACCCGAATCTTTCTCTCAAGCCCTATGAGAAATCCGAGCACGGCGGCGGCAAGCATTCTGATGAGACAAACGTATTCCAAAGCGGACTCCTTACTTCTCCTGTTCCAACATCCATGTTCCGGCGCGGAAGAGATATTCCATCAATCCGTCCGCAAATTCCGGTGGACCGTAGTGCGTGCACTCAAAACTGAATACCCCCGCAAATTCGGAAGCGCGAAGCGCGCGCACCGTGCCCAGCCAGTCCACGCATCCGTAGAAGGGGGGCAAATGCCGGTCAAGCTCCCCGAACCAGTCATTCTGCGCGCCGAAATTGTCGTGCAGATGCAGAACCTTTAGGTGCCCGCCGAGATTTTGAATATAAGTCGCCGGAGATTCCCCTTTCAAGAGGTTGAGGTGCCCGACGTCTAAACAGGCGCAGAAAGTCTCCTCTCCAAGCTCCCGAATCATCTTTCGCGTCTCCTCCGAAGTACAGCAAACAGTGGCGGCGCACCCCCGCCGTACCCAGTCAAAGGCAACCGTATTTTCGATGGCGGCACGCACGCCGTACTCCTTTAAAAGAGGTTTGAGCATGCCGAAGAATTCGAGATTCCGAGCAAAGTTTTGCTCGCGGAAACGCTCGTAGTCATAGGGCGCAGTCAGGTGGTCCGTACCGTAGGGCACATATGGGTGATAGACGAGATAGGGTGCACCGAGATACGCCGCGCGGCGCACCGCCGCCCTCTGCCGTCGCAAAAAATCTTCCCCGAAAAACTCCGAAGGGTCTGTGGAAACTTTTTTTAAATAGGGCGCGTGCGCCTGCGAAACCATGACCCCCTCGCGCTCGACTGCGCGCCGGAGTTCGACAAAATATGTTTCCTCGTCTCCACCCGAAAATCCGGAATCTCCCGTCAAATCAAAGTCGATATACCGGAATCCCGCCCGGGCGGCGCGCGCCGCCGAGGCAGGAATATCCAAAAATTTTTCATGCAGCAGAGTTGTGCCCAGTTCCATTGTGTTCTCCTTGTCGTTATGCCGCAAGCACGAGTTTGGGTTCCGCGAAGCAGAAGGAACCCGCCGCCGTCAAACCGATCTTGAAGATATTGTCCTTTGCTTTGCCCTTTGCCGTCACGCGAAGGACCACCCATTCGCCGTCCGTCGCCTGCTCGAGTTGGGTCTGTCCGTCCGCGCTGTAGATTTTAAAGTAATCCGCCATCGCCGCAACTTTAGATGCCACCGAGATATCTCCCGAATTGTACCCGTTTGCCGCGTCGAAGGGAATGATATCCACCGTGCTCCAGTCCGCCGCATACAGCTTAAACTCGAAATAGGCGTACTGCTCCATCTCCTCGGGCGCAATGTTGCGAAGATTCAGCCGGGAATTACCTCCTCCTGCCGTCGCCGAAAGTCTCCAAGTTTTCTCCGCGCCTTCAAAGGTACCGAGATCGTCCAAAATCAGCGAACCGTCCCGCGGATTTCCCGTCATCTCGAGGACGGGCGTTGCCGCAGTTGTCCCCGGATTTGCAACAATGACTGCCGCAATGCTCTTGTAGTAGCACTCTAAGGTCAGCAAACCGTCCGCCGTCACACTTCCGATATTTGCCTCCGTCTTTCCCGAGGGGACGACGCTCGCGCTCATATCAAAAACTCTGTCCGAGTAATTTTTTCCTGCCGCGGTCACGGGATTCCCGATCACGCCCCGCCTGATCTCGGTCTCGCGCACCGTCCACTCATTCGGTTTGTCCGAAGTCCTGACAAAGTGTTTGACCGTATAGTCGGCAATGAAACCCGCCTCTTTCGCAAAGCAGGGAATTCCCTGCTCGGGCAGGCTCCAGATTTCCTCGGACAGTCCGGCGAAAACTTTATCCTGCGCCGTGGGAAACCAGACCTTCAGACCGTTCCCGGCGAAGGCAATTTTTGTCTCGTCGTAATTCGATTCGCCGAACGCCGCCGCCGCGCCCTCTGCGGATTGGTTGGTGATGACATAGACGTTTTCATAGGTCGTCACGGCGTCATAGTTCGACGAAATCAGAGAACCGTTGTCATTTGGCACGGGGCGGGTATTCAGAAAGGTTACGGACACCACCGTATCCTTGATGGTTGCCCCCGCGGCAACCGCGGCAACTGTCCCGATAGAGTTAAAGTTTCCTCCCTCCAAGGTGCAGGAAAGGGAGATGTTTTCCAGCCTGCCGAAAACATTCCTTGCGACGACGCCGCTCCCGTTCGAATCCGCGGCGGTCAGTCTCGCGTTCACAATGGAAAGATTTTTGACGATACCGTCCTTGCTGACCGAGCCGAAGAGTCCGCCCGAGGTATAGACGCCGTTCGCAATCGCGTAGCCCCTGCCGTCAAAAACGCCCACGAACCCCCGCGCCGGGTCCCTTCGCCATTCATTCGTATCCACGGGCGCGGAAATCTCCGCCGCGCCGAGGTCAATATTGTTCTTGAGAACGAAATACCCCGTATAGGTATCCGTTTCGGGGTCCCTGCCCCCCGCATACTCGGTGATTTTTGCAATGTCCTCCGCATTCGCCAAAATCTTTGTGACGAAAAGCCCTTCTGCGGTATAGATTTTATCCGCAAATTCAAATCGGATTGCCTGCGCGCCGTAGGGAACATTCGCAACGGTCACTGTCAGCACACCGCCCGAGAGCGTTGCCGGGCAGTCAATACCTCCCGCTGTAACCGTCGGTTCCGCGCCCGCGTAGTCCGTCAGTCCGAGGTCCGCCGCAAGGTCAACCTCCAGAGTCCCGACGGAGAGATCGACGTCTCCGAAGTCCTTTCCGCTGTCGATTTCCGCCCGGGTCACCGTCACGTTCACCGTCGCTTCGAGTAAAATACCGTTGTATTCGATGTATGCCGTTATCACAGCGGTCCCCGCGCCGTTTGCCGTGACGACGCCCCCCGCTACCGAGGCAATCGCGTCTGCCGAGCTCTTCCACAGAATGACCGCGGCATCGTCGGTTTCCCCCTTCCAGCCCGTCAGAACCGATGCCGAGAGGGTCGCCGTTCCGCCCGTTGCCAGCGAAACTTCGGACTGCGAAACCGCAAGTTCGGGCGCGAACGTCTCCGTTTTGAGCGCCGGGTCCGCGAGACAGAAGGAGCTGTTTGCCGCAAGATTGCCGATTTTGAAAAGAGAATTTTCCGCATAGCCGGCAGTCGTCATGCGAAGGACCAGCCATTCCCCGTCCGTTGCCTTCGAGACGCGGTTGCCCTCGAGGTCGTACAGGCGGAGCATATTCGAGACCCGTGCCGCGTTTGCCGCGATGGAGAGGTCTCCCGCATTCTGCCCGCTGTTTGTGGGGCTGTAGAGCACAATATCCACCGTACTCCAATCTTCCGCGAACACCTTTACTTCAAAGAAAGAGAAGGTACCGAGTTCATCGGGAGTGATCCAGCGAAGATTCAGACGGTTGTTGTTCGCAGGCGAATCGAGTTCGGTCGTCGTATATTTCCATACGTTCGACACCCCCGCAAAATCCCCGACCCAATCGAGGAATTGGTGCCCGTTGTCCGGACTCCCCGTCATCTCAAGGGCGGGCACGTTCTGCGTCGTTCCCGCGGGACGGTCAACGGTGACCGACCATTTGGTGCGGTAATAGCACTCGAGAACGAGAGAACCGTCCTCAAGTATCACGCCCTTGTTCGCCTCCTGTTTGCCCGCGGGCGCCTTATCCATGCGGAACACACGGTCGGGATAGCTCTTCGAGGTTGCGGTGACTTCCTTTCCTACCATGCCGAACCCGGTCTCCTCGTCACGGACCACCCATTCGGCGCCCGTTTCCGCCTCCATTACATAGTGGCGCACGGTATAGGACGCGCGCGCACCGGACTTTGTAAAGTAGGGCACGCTCCCGTTGTCCGGAATCGTCCAGATTTCGGGAGAAAGGTCCGAAAAAGTCATTCCTTCCGAACCGGCAAGATAGGCGATAACGCCCTTTCCGATTTCCTCATATTGGTGCTGATTGCTCATATTGACGTCGAACGCCGCAACCTCGCCGTCGAGCGCGAGATTGGAAATCGCATAGACGTTTTCAAAGGTTGTGACCGCGTCGGGCATATACGCCACGAGCACAGCATTGTTGGAACCCTGCGGATTCAGGGGACGGGTGTTGGAATTGTTGAGCTCCACCACCACGTTTTCCACCTTTGCGCCGATGGTCGCATAGACGAGCGCGGAATTGCCGATCGTATTTCCCTTCAGTTCGCAGGAAATATAGACGTCCTGCACACTCCCGAAGAGATATTTCGCAAGCAGTCCGCTTCCGACGGACGCCGCGGGATTGAAATCCGCATTGGAAAGCGCAAGATTTTTGACGATACCGTTCGTGCCGATGGTGCCGAAGATCCCGCCCGCGCCGTTAAACACGCCGCCCGAGAGCGTATAGCCTCTACCGTCGAATACCCCTTGGAATCCTTTGCTCCCGACCCGTCCGGTACCGCTGTCGAGGGGCGCGGAGATGGGCGTCTCACCGAGGTCGATGTTGTCTCCGAGAATAAAGTATCCCGTGTATGCCTCCGTCACCGGGTCTCTGCCCCCCGCAAGCGCGGTCAAATCCTTGATGTCGTCGGCGGTCGTGAGTATCTTTGTGACAAAGAGCGCATCCGCGCGCACAATCCGGTCGGGGAACTCAATTTCCACATTCTGCTCGCCGAAGGGCACACCCTCGGTGTCCGCGGTGAGAATATCGCTGTTCAGCTCCGCCTCGAGCGCCTTGCCGCCCGCGCGGACCTTGATCTCCCCTTCAAAACCGGACATTCCCAATTCGGAGAGCGGAATCGAAAGCGTTTTTGCGGTCAAGTCCACATCTCCAAACCCCTCCTGTGCCGTCAGGACAGACTTAAATGTCTCGACCGTCACCGACGCCTCCACCGTCGCGCCGTTGCGGACAAAGGACGCGGTGATTTCCGCAGTCCCGGCTTTTTCGCCGGCAGTCACGAGTCCGCTGTTCGCATCCACTTCCGCCGTTTCGGAATCGGAGGATTTCCAGGTGATGCCCGTGGGCGTCTCCTCTTTGCCGTTGATGCGCAAAGAGAGAGTGAGCGCCTGCTCGGAAACCTCGCCCGGGTTCAATGCGGCGAGCGCAAGCCGGACATTCTCCTCATTGATGACGAAATAAATTTTGTCCTTGACCGTCACGGAAACGGACGCCTCGAGAAGTTCCCCCTCATAGGTGAGTTTTGCCGTCACCGTGGCGGTACCTACCGATAATCCCTTGACCTTTCCGTCCTGTCCCACCGAGGCGACTGCCGGGTTTGAAGAGGTCCATTCGGGAGCAATCTCCGAGTCGATTTTGTCCCCGACCCGCACCTGCGCACGCACCGTGACCTCCTCCTCAAGGAAGAGGGGAAGTTCACTGTGGCTGAGCGTGAGCGTGGGGAAGTAGGTCGCGCCCTCCACGGTGACCTCGCAGGTGGCGGACGCGTCTCCGACCTTCGCCGTGATGACCGCGAGACCTGCGGAGACTGCGGTGATTCTGCCGCCGAGCTCCGTCCCCTCCACCGTGGCGACTGCGGGATTGGAGGAACTCCACTCCGGCTTTTCCTCCGAGCCCTCCACCGTCGCACGGACGAGCTTGACGCTTCCGGGTCCCGAGAGCACCACGGATGTGCTGTCCAAAGTGACCTTTGTCTTTCCCGTGTTCCCGCCGCAGCCGACGAGCGCAAGGCAAAGCCCCATGAGCACCGCTAAAACGGTTATCCACTTTTTCATAATTTTCCCTCCTCTTGAAAAAGTTTGTTTTGTGCGAGACCGTATCTATTAGATCTTTCTTTCGTTCATACCGAACTTCGCGCGGTCCTCTTCGAGCGTGTTTCCGTCCCCGACATATATCGAGGAACTGTAGAGCGCCTCCGACATGAAACGGAAACTGATGCTGTCCAGACAAATCCTGTCGAAGAGTGTCTGATAGAGCGCGGGATCTCCCGCTTTCAGGTATTCAATCTCGTCATAAGCCTTCTCGATAAGTCCGATCCATTGGTCGAGCATGGCTTTGGGCCAATACTCTTCCTTGTCAACGTCGCAGGTATTGCCCTGTCCGCGAAGATTGTTCTCCTCGATGAGAAGGGTGTAGTGCGTCGCGTACTCGTCGAAGAGCCTGCGCATATAGGGCGCGGCGTCCTTGTAGTAGTTGTCGAAAAAGGCGTCCGTCAAAGCGTTGAGGTCGGCATCCGTGTCCCAGGCAAGTTTTGCGCGGATGAACGCCTTATAACGGCTCCAATCGCACCAGTGCGCGCATCCCGTGCGGTCCTCCTCGAAGAGGTACATGACCTTGTTATTCACCATATATTTGTACTGTTCCCGCAGGTCCGAAAAGTCAAAGTACGGCCAGTTGAGGACCTTATAATAATAGTTGTAGGACCAGAACATAAAGTGCTCGGTCAGAGCGCTCCACTTCTTCATAATTTCGTCAAAGCCCGCGTTGATTTCGCGGTCATAGCTGTGATATCCCGCCGCATAGATGGGCGCGTACTGTACCAGCAGGTTGTCCTCCATCACGAGTTCGGGGGCGTTGGGTTCGTATTTTCCCGTATCCGCGTTGTAGTGCGCGGGCGCGTCCGTCACGGCTTGGTACGCAAACATATAGAGATAGACCTCGCGGTCACACCCCGTCTCTTTGAGCCAAGCCTTGAGCTTGCGCGCGCAGTTGTTCATGAACAAAATCTGCGATGCGGAATCCGCGCCGTACTTTTCCTTTGACTTCTTACACTCATCGCAGGAACACCACCCACCGTCGTCCTCCTGCGTAAAACCGAGCGCGTAGGCATCGGGGTTCGCGAGAATCTCCGCTTTCATCTTCTCGAACACGTAATCCGCGAGTCCTTCGGGGTCTCTCGTAAAGCAGAGCTGAAGTCCGTGATTTGAAAACCATTCCGGGTGCGTCTCCGAGAGTTCGTCGGGATTCACCACCTCGAAATAATTGTGGTAGAATACGCCGCCGAATTCCATGATAAAATCGCTCTGCATGTTCATGCGCAGACGGCGCGCGTACTGCGTGTCCTGCATCAATTCGCCGGAGGAAGTGGGACGCCAGGTGATGTCCGGCACGTCCGTGACCGAAAAATTCATGAGCTTTGCGTTCCGCACCCCGCGGTCGAGCGAAATCTCGTCGGGCGCGTAGCATTCATACCCGAACTGTCCCGCCAAAAACCCGTAAACCGCGTTGAGCGAGCCGTAAATCCCCCCGCCGACCATATACACCGAACGGTCAACGGTCTGAATTTTATACCCTGTAGGCGTGAGCGCGGCATGTTCCGCCGTCACGCCCGCGGACTTTAAGAGCGAGGTCTCGCCCACCGATAGCACCCGCGCGTCGGCGGAGTGAGAGAGTCCGGTATCCGGCACTGCTGGCAGGACAACCCCCGTCGCCTCCTCAAAAAAGTACTGTAATTCGGAGACCGCAGTCTCAATCATAGAGGAAGTATTCCCCGCCGGATACACAATCTTGTAGTCCGAAACGCCCTCTGTCACGATGTCGTAATCCGAAGGCGTGACCGTTGCCTCCTCTTCCTTCTGCTTTCCCCCGCAGGCAATCCCCGACAGACAAACGCCGAGGGTCAGCGCCGCGAGCAACAGGAAACTTATCAATCTCTTCATGATTATCCCTCCACCGTAACGGGTATTTCGCTCATCGCGATATTTCCGGCGGCGTCCTCCGCATAGTAACGGAAGGTATAGCGTCCCGCCCTGTCAAAGGTAAATTTCTCCCCCGAGAGCACCCGAATTTTTCCGAGCGCGTCCACCACGAGGACTTTCACTTTGACATCGCCGTCCACCGCGTCCGACGCGGTCGCCTTCGGAAGCGTCACGGTGCTTCCCGTCCGGTAAGTGTCCTTTAAGGAGCCGTCGAGTGTGACGACCGGCGGTTCGGAATCCAATACATAGACCGTGCGGTAGATGCGTTCGGTATTGTTGCTCCCGTCCTTCAACACATAGGTAATCATATACGCGCCGTACTGCCCGAGCTTGACGGTATGCGCCTTGCGCGCGTCCGCGCCCGAGAGGAGTTTTGTACCGTCCGGTGCCATGACCTCGACGAGCGCGGTCACATCGGTATCCAAAAGATCTTCGACGACGACGGGAAGAACGTCCAGCGTGTCATTCAGCGGGAACTGACTGCCGTATTCGCCGACAAGGACGCCCTGCGGTTTGAGCCGATCGGAGACCACCGAGGAAGTCAGAAGCTGACCGTTCAGATTGGTGAGACATACCTCCGCGTTCCCCGCCGCGCCCTCGATTTTGACAGAGAGCAATGCCTTCGTTGCGGGAAAAATCTCCGAAATTTTGATGCTGATTTCGTTGCCGTCCAGAATCCGTCCCTCCGAGTAGGAGAACTTAACTCCCGCCGAACTGAACAACCCGCCGCTCTTGACGACGTAGGGCGTGCGCTCACCGTTGAGATAGAAGCGGGTAAGCTTGGCGTCCGCGTCCTTCACCAGTCCGAGGGTGAGCGTGCGCGCGGGATTCTCGGCGTCCGTCAAAAGGATTTCCATTTTTGCGAAATTCGTCTTGTTCGGGTCAAACCGCAAGCCCAACTCAAAGTGGCTGACCATAAGGGGCTTGATGAAGGAGAAAGTCCCATTCTCCGATTGGAGCGCGAACGCGATTTCGTTCTCCCTCTGCGTTACCTCGAAACCGGGCGCGGAGAAATAGCCCGCGAGTTTTAAAACTTTTTCGTCCCCCGCCGTCTCATAGACATCGACGACCTGAATCGTGCGTTCTTCGGTCTCCGCAACGCCGCCCGAAGCAGTCCTTGCGATATACTTGACCCGGAGCGTACCGGCGGTCTGCGGCGTATAGGTCTCCGATTCCGATTTTACACCGTTTATCCACAGTTCCGCCCGCACGTTTTCTCCCTTGCCGAAATCGTAAGCCGACACCTCCGGGAAACGGTACGCCTGCCCCGCGATGAGCGTACTCGGCAGATAAAAGAAATCTTCAAAGACGGGATTCGGATTTTGTTCGACCTCGACTTTGCGGGTCACGGACGCAGACCGTCCCGTGACGTCGGTCACCGTATATCGAAGGGTGTACTCCCCCGCTTCCTGCGGAACAAACCCTTCCGAAACCTCTATGCTCTTCCCGTCCTTCTCCGCAAAGACCGCTGTCTCGAGCCTGCCCGAGCCGCCCGAAGGCGACATCTCCGCGAGCGGGACGGATTCTCCGACCAATCCCGTCGCAGGCGAGGAGGAGAGCGAGAGCGAAGGCGAAACGGAATCTCCCGTTCCGAACTTGACAAACCGCTTTGCAACGTTTCCGTGCCAATCCGTAGCGGTATAGACGACGGTATAGATTCCCTCGTGGGGCGTGGATACTCTTCCTCCGGCGATTTCGACCTCCGTCGCCGCCGTAGAGCCGTATCCGTAATAAGCGTGCGCCTCAACTGCGACTTTTCCGCTGTAAGTGTCGAAAGCCGTCGCTTCAAAGAGAGGATAGCTCTGCCCCGCTACGGCTTCGGGAAGGCTCTCAAGGTCGTACCCCGCCGCGTCGATCCCGATGACGGGCGGCAGGTCGTCCTCCACCTCCGCTTTGGAAAGGTCGGAACCGGCAACGTCCGTGATAAGGAAATTGAAGTGCGTCCCCGTGTAGCCGTCCGCCTCACAGGACAGAAGCACTTCGTTGCTCGTAAACCCACCCCACAGGTCGTCAAAGTATTTGGCGTACTTGGGGTCGTCAAAGTCCACGAGGAGAGCGCTCATCTTGTGCGAGGTCAGCCAAAGCTGTTTCTCCTCGATCTTGTAGGTGATCTCCGTGTACTCCTCCCCGACAGGCTTCTCGCCGTTTGCGTAGAAGGACATATAGGTGGGCGCGCCGAACCGGTCGTTCACGTGCACGCGGTCCTTCTCCGTCCAGTCCTGTCCCACGAGGGTCTGCCCGCAGGGGGACGCCAACACATAGGAGCAGACATAGACATAGGGCTGTCCGTTGTAAGCCACGCTCTGCACCTTGATTGTAAGATAATTCTCGGGGTCGCGGATGTCCGTCAAATAGATATACAGCGCGGAAGCATCCCTCTGTCCCTGCGTCTTGGGAAGGACATGAAAGCGGAAGAAGGGCTCCCCGTCGCAGGCGTTGAGGTCGATGACCTCGTTGAACTCAAATTTCTCGTTCTGCGCGAGCGAAACATTGATTCCGGTCAGTCCCGTTTGGTAGGCGGATTGGTCCTCCCCGTAGCGGAGTATGGACTTTGAACCCGTTGCCGAATACTTGCGCTGAATTGCGCGAAAACTTTCGGTCTCCCGCACGAGCTTGCCGTCGATGACCGCGCGGTATTCCACCGTATAGACGCCCGCCTGTTCGAGAAGAAGTTCCCCTTCGCGCACCGCAGAGCCGTCCGGCAGGGTCACGACGGTTTCCGCCTGCGCGGATTTTCCGTCCGAGGAAAGCGTGCGCGGCGGAAACTTGACCGTTTCGCCCACCGAATAGCGCTCCGCTATCCCCCCGTCCCCTTTCGCCGCCCCCGCGCCGAAGGGAATCAGGCAGGCGGCAAGCGCGAGAACACACAGGAGCGCAAGCACAAACATGCTCTTTTTCTTGACTTTGCTCATCATCAATTTACTCCTTATCTTATTAACCTTTGACGCCGCCCATGGACACATTGCCGATCAGCCGTTTGTGAAAGCAGAGAAACAGAATAAACACGGGAATAAAGACGATCATACAGCCCGCCAGCTTGTGCGGCGTACTGCTGACCTGCGGTTTCCCGAGGAAGCTGAACTTGTACAGCCCGTAGGAGAGCGTGGGATAGTTGGGAATATAGACCAATGCGGTCTGAAACTCGTTCCAGTAGGTGATGAACTTTAAAAGCATCACCGTCAAAAAGGTGAACTTGACGAGGGGCAGCATAATGGTAAAGAGAATGCGGTAATTGCCCGCGCCGTCAATCATCGCCGCCTCCGAAAAGTCCTTCGGGACGGACTTGAACGCCGCGTGGAACACGAGAAAGTACATTCCGAGGAAGTTGAACGCGAGCACCCAGGTGCCGGGTATGGTATCGTACAGCCCCAAATTCCGAAGCATCTGCACTTCGGAAGGGAGCGCGCCCACGATGGGGAGCATCATGACGACGAGCACGAGCCCATAGATGACCGAACAGATTTTATAGCGGAACCGCGCGCAGGCGTACGCCATGATACAGCAGGCAAACGTCTGCAAGAAAGCGCTCCCGCCCGCGTACAGCAGGGTATTCAAGATCATTTCGGGGATATACACATGCCTCTGCCCCAGTCCCGCCTGTACGCCCACGTAAAAGTACTTGAAGGACTCCTCATAGTTTGCAAGCGTCCACTGCGGCGGAAATCCCAGCGCGTCGATCGCGTAGTCGAGGGGGTCTTTAAAGGAGTTCATGATTCCCCACCCGAAGGACACGATGAGGGTCAGCGCGTAGAACACGAGCACCGCGCAGCAGATTATCTTGAACACAAGATTGCTGACGGACTGATCCTTGGAAAAGAACTTCCGAAATTTCGCGCGTACCATCTCACTCCTCCCCCGGTCCGAGCCTGTTCAAGAGAAACCGCACAAAGAAAGTGACGGGAATCGCCACAAAGGTGCAGAGAAGTCCGATTGCGGCAAGATAGGGATAGTCCGAATTTCTGCCCGCCTGCACGCCCCGGTACAGATAATAGCCGATGGTGTAGTCCTGCAATTCCGCCGCGTCCCCGTAGAAGGAGTACAGCGCGAGCTGATTTGTAAAAATCTGCACCACGCCCACCGTCACAAACACCACGAAGGTAGGATAAACGAGGGGAACGACGACAAAGACGAACTCCCGGAAGAAGGAAGCCCCGTCCATCTTTGCCGCCTCGAGAACGCTGTCCGAGATGTTGTTCATCGCGCCCAGAAACATGAGAATCTGCGTGCCGAATCCCACCCACAGGTTATAGAAGAGAATCGCGCCGAAACGCGTATCGGGATTCGCGAGAAGCCCCTGCTTTTCCACCCCGAACACCCCGAGAAAGGCGGTCAGTCCCTTTTCGATAAACTGCCGATAGACCATGACCATGACGATGGACGAGACGATTGAGGGCAGAAAGAGCAGAACCTTGAAGATCCCGTGCATGGGCATTCTCTTGAAGATGTAGTAGGAAAAGATCATGCCCAAGAGAATTCCGACGAACATATTGACCGCCCAGGCGACGAGAGAGTTGCGGATTGCGACCGTAAACAGCGTCGTGTGCGTGAGCTCGTAGAAGAACTTCTTGAAATTGGCAAACCCGACCCAGCTCATTTCCCCCGTCAGCGCGTCGTACTCCTTCAGAGCGAGCAGAATGGAGTTAAAGTTGACGCAGATATAGAACAGCGCAAACTGTAGGAGCGGCAGTACGACGAGGGAGGCGAAAAAGAGCGCGTCCTTCCGTTTCCGCCGCCGGAGCGGATTGTTTTTCGTTGCGATCGTTTCCATCATTTTGCCACAATATTGTTCCAGAAGCTCTGGTTATAGTAATAGGACAATCCCTCGAAATAGCCCTGCGCCGTAACCCCGTTGTCGTGCATCGCCGTCGAGGGCGTATTGTAGGTCGTGGTGTTCCCGACTTTGCTCGTCCAGACGCCGGTATGCAGGGGGTTGAACACCGAATAGTTATTCAAAAATGTCCGGTTGTCCGAGTGCGGCGCAAGAATCCGGGAAGCCTTTGTCGTCGCGTAAACGCTCTGTCCGAAGTGGGACATCTGCCCGAGTTCCGCCTCCGTCATTTCATAGTCATAGGGACGGCAGATGCCCGTGATGCGGTTGAATTCGGAGAGCGATTCCCGCGTGTGCATAAACCGCACGAAAGTTTCCGCCACCTTGACCTTGTTCTGTTGAATATTCCCGTTGATGAAGAGCGCGGTATTTGCCGCATCCATGACGACGCTCTCCTTGCCGACGTCCGCGTCGGTGGGCTTGGGGTTGGGAAGGAATCCGAACTTCCGATTCTCCTTGGAAGCCTGCGCGCCGTACCTTGATTTCATGCGGTTGAAGATATCCGTCGCCTCGTTCTCCCAATGCGCGCCGTCGATGAGCATCGCCGTCCGCTTGCGTTTTTCGTCGAAACGCCCCAAGAGAAATTCGTTCTGTGCGTCCGTATGCTGCTGCGCTCCGCCGAAACAGAGCGTCTCGTCATAGTAATTTTTGTTAGAAACCAACCGTTCCAAAAAGTTCAGCGCGTAATATTTGCCCGCCTGTTTATTCAGGAGATATCCGTTCGCGTCCGTAATGGGCGTGGGCGTTTCCGAAATAATCGGCGTGCCGTCCTGTCGGAATCCCTCGACGAGGTCTGTCGCAGAGCCCTTGAAGGTATAGTTGAGCTGCATCTGCTCATAGCCCTCGTTTGCCGCCCACAGGCAGTACAGATAGCGGTACATATGGAACTGATACATTCCCGGCCAGGTGATGGGGACGATTCCGCCGTGATTGGTCACCATTTCTTCGCAGAGTGCAAAAAATTGGTCGTAGGTGGCGGGAAGACCGTCGTCCGCGGAGTTGTCCACTCCGTCAATGACGCCCGTCTTTCCGTCCGGACCGTTGGAGCGCTCGGAAACGACATTTGTAAACTGATAGGGCTTCTTTGCGGGGCGGTTCGGGTCGCTCGTGTCCGCCTTAAAATAGAGTCCCTCATCCTCAAAGAGGTCAACATCGTAGATGATACCCGTATAGTTGACGTTGAAGGGAAGCGCATAATAATTTCCCTCCCCCGAGCCGGTCTTGAAGAAATCCCGGTAGTCCGTGGTCATCTTGTCGGCAATGCTCTGTTCCTCGTCGTATTCCTCCAAAGGCTTTTCCACCGCAGCCGTCATATCGTAGAGCAAATTGCGGTTGACGAGGTCATAGTAATCGACGTCCTCCGTGAAGATGACTTCGGTGGAGAGCCCCGCAAGAAAGGACGCCGCCGTACTCCCCGAGGGCGCGTCCGCCGAGACGAACACCTGCACCCCGAGTTTTCCCTCCTCGAAGGACGTTTGGGCGTACATCTGCTCAAAGCGCTCCGCCGCCGCATACAACCAGGAATCGCCGTACCCCGAGGGAACGACGGACACATAGAGTTGTGTCATTGTCTCATCCACTTCCTTGCGCTCGTCGCCGCCGCAGGCAGGGAAAGCGAGAACGCCTACGAGGGCAGCCATAAACACGCCCAGCCATCTGAAAAGTTTCCGCATCATAATTTCCTCCTCTATTCGATTAGGTACACTTTTACGAATACCTCGAAAAACGAATTTAAAACGCTTTGTTTGCAAAAAACAGGGCGTTTTTACTTATTTTTTACCGTACAAAAAGGTGTAACTTTACCGGAGTTTACAGAAGCGTCACAAGCCGGTCAATCTGTTCTTCCGTGGTCAGATAGGTTGTTGCAAGCCGCACGACATGCCGCGTCTCTTCCCAATAGTGCAGGTCATAGACCGCTGTCACCCGTGCGAACGCTTTCGGCTCAATGACCGCAAACACCATATTGGATTCCACGGGGTATGCGGTTCGGATTCCCTTTGCCGCGAGCTTTGAAGCGAGCAGTTTCGCCGCCGCGTTGGAAGCCTCGGCATTTTTCAGCCACAACCCGCTCTCGAGAATGTAAGCAATCTGCGCACTCAAAAATTTAGACTTTGCCATATGCTGAAGGGACTGCTTCTGCGAATACTTGAGATAGTTTGCGAATTCCCCCCTGCGAAAGACTATCATCTCCCCGAACATGGCGCCGACCTTCGTCCCACCGAAGGAAAATGCGTCCACCCCTGTTCCCTCGATCATCGCTTTGATGTCGGTGCCGAGCGCAACGACAGCATTTGCGAGCCGCGCGCCGTCGAGATAGACATAGAGGTTCCGCGCGTGCGCATAGGCGCAGAGTGCGGTCAGTTCCTCATTCGTATAGACCGTGCCGAATTCTGTCGGCTGCGCGAGTACAACGACCTTCGGATGATACTTATAATTTTTAATACTCGACAACAGTTCGTCGAGGAGCGCGGGAGTCAGCTTTCCGTCGGGGCTTTCGATCGGGAGAATCTTGTTCCCGAGATTGAATTCGAGTGCGCCCGCCTCATAGGTATTGATGTGCGTCTGCCGGGCGCAGAGCACCGAGGACCAGCGATCCAGCATCGCCTTCATCGCCATAACGTTTGCCGCGGTGCCGTTGATTGCAAAGGTCGTATCAATCTTGTCCTCAAAATTCCGCTGCATGAGCTCCGTCGCCCGCCGTGCCCAGCTCTCGTCCCCGTACCCCCCGTCAATGGGCTCCGCATTGACCCTTACCATGGTTTCGAGAAGTTCCGGGTGCACATTGATCCAAACTTCGCCCCTGAAATCGCTTAACATAGACAGTCCCTCTTTTCTTGTTTCCTATATTGTAGCCGCCGCACGCAAAATAGTCAATATTCATTTTGTTTTATGATTGAAACGCTCAAATTTTGCACTTATCTCGCGCCGAATTCGATTAAAACGCTGATTTCTTGCGCCGAGTGCGCAAAAAGAACATTTTACAAAAGGGTTGACTTTTCAAAATTTCTCCTCTATAATGTGAGAAAAAACGGAGGCAGAGCAGAATGTCTTTAAACGAAAGAGAACAGAGTGTTTTGGATCTCCTGTCCTCAAACACGGTGGTCTCTGTGGGGACCATCGCGAAAAAACTCTTTGTGAGCGAGCCAACTGCGCGGCGGTATCTCTCCGCACTCGCCGAGAAAGGGCTTGTCATCCGCACGCACGGGGGCGTCATCATCAACAACCTCTCCGAAAATCGGAATATGCCCCTCTATCTCCGCCTCTCTGCCATGACCGAGGACAAAAAGCTCATCGCCTCGAGCGCGGCAAAACTGATAAGGGACGGCAACGTCATCTTTCTCGACGCGTCCTCAACGGCGTTTCACATGCTCCCCTACCTCGAGGGATTTCGGGAGCTTTTGGTCGTCACGAACAGTTTAAAGACCGCAATTACCCTCACCGAAATGGGGATCCGCACCATTTCCCTCGGGGGGCGGGTCGCGCCGGTTAACTTCGCCTGCAACAGCTATGAGACCCTCGAGACCATCAAAAATATTAATGCGGACTTCTTCTTTTTCTCCTGCGACGCGCTCTCGGAGGACGGACAGCTCACCGACAACTCGCAGGAAGAGAGCATTCTCCGTTCCCGCTTCATGAAATTTGCGCGGAACAATGTGCTCCTCATCGACAGCAGTAAGCTCAACAAAAAGTGTTGGTACAACCTCTGTTCCCTCTCCGACCTCGACTACTGCTTCTGCAACGCGGAGCTCCCCGAGAGTCTCACTTCCATGCTCAAAAAGTCAAGATAGCGAATTTCGCGCAATTTGCGCATCCGTTTCGTTCAATCTGTTATCGTTTGTCGCAATCTTTCTTCGGAAGGTTGCACATTTCTTTTGGGAGTTCTATAATACTTCTATGAAAACGAATCGCTTTGCCCTGCGGGAGTGGAAGAGATATCTCTTTATGATCCTCGGCTGTATCAGTTACGCCTTGAGCGTCCGCGTATTCCTCATTCCCTGCGAAATCGTGGGCGGCGGGGTCAGCGGCGCCGCCTCCCTCATTCACATTCTGACCGGTCTCCCCGCGGGCGTCTTTATCGTCGTCATCAACATTCCCATTCTCATTCTCGGCTTCCGGCTCATGGGTTGGAAGTTCATTCTCCGCTGTCTTTTGACGACCGTCGTGCTCGGACTGTTTACCGACCTTTTCGCCTTCATTCCCCCGATCACGGACAACCCCATTCTCGCCGCAATGTACGGCGGTATCCTTCAGGGAATCGGTATCGGACTCTTCATCAAGTACGAGGTTTCGAGCGGGGGTACCGAGCTCCTCGGCAGGGTCACCTATCATTGGTTTCCCGTCCTCGGCATTCCGGCGCATGTCGCCGTATTCGACAGTCTCATCGTCATTCTTGCCGCAGTCGTCATGCACAACCCCGAAAACGTCCTGTACGCGCTCATTCTCATCTTTATCAGCGCGAAAATCAGCGACACCATTGTCGTCGGGTTCAATCAGGCAAAGCTCTGTTACGTCATCACCGAGAAGTCCGCGGAAATTTCCGAATACCTGCTCACCTCGAGTCCCCGAGGCATCACCCTCTTAAACGGCACGGGTATGTACACCCGACTCCCCAAGGACGTGCTCCTGACCTGTATCCGCGCAAATCAGCTCACCCTCCTAAAGCGCGCGGTCAAGGAGATTGACAGCGGCGCGTTCGTCATCGTCTGTGCGGCGAACGAGGTGTACGGAAAGGGTTGGCGAAGTATTTAAACAAAAATGTACGGATTTTCTAAAAATCCGTACATTTTTAAATTATTTCAATTCTTGATCGACCCGGAAGTAATCCTTCCAAGGGTCGCTTTTTTTCAGGCGTTCGAGCGCGCCGAAGAGGTCGATTCCGTCCGGCGCGACCCTGTCGAGCTCGCTCCAGGCGAGCGGCACGGAAACCTTTGCGCCCGGTCTCGCCCGCAGGGAATAGGGCGCAACGCTCGTCGCTCCGCGACCGTTTCGCACCCAGTCGATAAAGATTCGCCCGCTGCGTTTGCTCTTCCGCATGTTCGCCGTGTAGCGTTCCGGCCACTTCTCCGCCATGACCTCGGCAATCCGCCGCGCAAAGTCGTGAAACGCCTCCCATTCCGCCGACGGACGAAAGGGCAGCACCACGTGATAGCCCTTTCCCCCCGTCGTCTTTAAAAAGGATTTCAGCCCCAATTCGTCCAATACGCTCTTTAGGTCGCGCACGCCTTGCCGCACCTGTTCTAAAGGCATTCCTTCGTCGGGGTCGAGGTCAAAGACCATCATGTCCGGTTTTTCGAGGGTCTTTGCCCGACTGCCCCAGATGTGAAACTCGATACTGCCGAGCTGTGCCTCCGAGATCAGTCCGCGTTCGTCCTTTAAACAGAAATAGTCGGACACCTCGCCCTCCGAATTTGCGACGGGCACGATCTCCGTTCCCGCACTCTCGCCCGCGGGGTGTTTCTTGAAAAAGCAGGATTCCCCTACGCCCTTGTGACACCGCACCACCGAGAGCACACGCCCCTCGGCATAGGCGAGCATGCGCGGCGCCGCCCTTTCGTAGTACCGTACCACCTCGAGTTTTGTGACTTCGGGTCTCTTGAACACAATTTTGTCCGGACTGCTGATGGAAATTCCGCACACCTCGGGCGAGTCCCCTCCACGCTTTTTTGCGGACTTCTTCTTGGTTGCGGGTCTCCGCGCTTCGGAAGATTCTTCCGATTCAGGTCTCTCGCGCACGACCTCTCGGGGGTCCTTGTCCTCGCGCAGCCCCTTGAAACTCGCCTGCCGCAGGACGCCCTCCCCCGTCCACTCCGCGAACTGCACTTCGCAGACGAGTACAGGTTTGAGCCAAAGCGTCTCCTCCCCGCTCCGTGCCCGGGGCGGGTTTTCAAAGGCAGGTTCGGGAATCCCGTAACCTTTCAGTTTCTCATAGAGCTCCGCGCCCTCTTTCAGGGTCAGACCCGTACCCGCGCGCCCGGCGTAGCGAAAGCTCTTGCCCTCGTACACGCCGAGAAGGAGCGCACTCACCCCTTCCTTTTTGCCCGTGCGGGTGCAGCCGCCGAGCACAAATTCCTGACGGAGATAGCATTTGAGTTTGACCCAGTCCCCGTTGCGTTCTCCGCGGTAGGGCGAAGAGGCGCGCTTTGCGACAATGCCCTCAAAGCCCGCCTTCTCCGCCGCTTTCAGGCTCTCTTTGCCCTTGCCCTCGACGTGCCGGGAGACTTTGAGACAGTCCGGCGCGCCCTCGAGGATTTCCGCGAGCTTTGTCTTTCGTTCTATCAGAGGGCGCTCCCTGAAGTCCTCCCCTTCGAGCGCCAAAAGGTCGAACACCATATACACGAGGTATTTCCCCGTCGGGCGCTTGACATAGCTCTGCAAAGCCTGAAAGTCCGTTCTTCCCGATTCGTCCGGCACCACCATCTCGCCGTCCAAAACCGCGGCGCGCCCCTTCGCCCAACTCGAAACCGCGTCCGCAACGGCGCGGAACTTGTCCGAAAAATCCTTGCCGCCCCGGGTGAGAAGCCTTGTCCTGCCCCCTTCCGTAAACGCGAGAATACGATAGCCGTCAAACTTGACCTCGAACAGCCATTCTTTTCCTTCGGGCACGCGCTCGGCAAGTTTCGCGAGTTCGACCTCCGCGCTCTGAAAGGGATTCTTTTTGGCGGAAGGGTCCTCTTCCGCGAGAATCTCCGAAACAGTGCGCCCGCTCCGCACGCTCGTAGGAATTTCAGGAATGCCCTCGTCCTCCCGCGCGTACTCGTCCCGTTCCTTTAAAAGAAGCCAATTCCTGTCTCCGTCCTCCGTTTTCATGCGGACGAGCGCCCAGCGCCCCTTTAAGCGTTCGCCCTCGACGCAAAATTTCAGAGAGCCTTCCCGCAGTCCCTCGTCGGGGTCGTTTTCGGGTATCCAGTTTCCCTCGTCCCAGAGCATGACCGGACCGCCGCCGTACTCGCCCTTTGGGATCACGCCCTCAAAGTCCGCGTATTCGACCGGGTGGTCCTCCACCATGACCGCGAGCCGTTTGTCCCCAAGCCGAAAGGACGGTCCCTTCGGAACCGCCCAGCTTAAGAGAACGCCCTTCCACTCCAACCGGAAATCGTAGTGCGTCCGCGTCGCGACATGATACTGCACGACATATTTCAGTTTTTTATCTTTCTTTTCGCCGCGGGTTTCGCCCGAAGGCTCCCCCGTCCGCCCGAAATCCCGCTTTTTGCGGTACTCTCTCAATTTTTCCATACAGACATTATTGTCCGTGCGGCAAATTTTATTCGCCCAAGAGCTCCCCGCTCAAATCGAGAATTTCCTTCGCATACTTCTTCCTGCGCGCGTTGAAAATTGCGCGGTAGAGAAAATAGTTTAAAGAGACCATCGCAATCCCTACACAGCCGACCACGATGCCCAGCGCCATAAAATCGCCTATGACCTTCATCGCAAGGCACATGCCCGTCCCCAGCACCAGCGCGCCCGCGATGCCGAAAATCAGCGCAAAAATCATGCCCGGGCGCTTGACCTTGCGGTCCAGCCTGCGGAGTTTTTCGAGCTTGCTCTCCCCGCGCTCCTCGTAACTCTTTCGAATCAGTTCCGCCTCTGCCTTCTCATCAACCTGAAACCACATTTTGAAAATCTCCTTTTCTTTTGATGGTTTCATGATACTACAGAGATGTTTTTGAAATGCGAATCTCTTGTAAAGGTTTTGTAAAACTATTTGGTCAGTTCCTCGCTCAAAGCGAGAATTTCGGGCGCATACTTCTCCCTGCACCTGCGGCGCAGGAATTTGCCCGCGGGATAGGCGAACGCGGCAATCCCCGCGCCCAGCACAGAGGTCAAAACGCCCCAGACAAAAAGTCCCCACTCGAGGACCATGCTCATGCCCAGTCCAAAGAGGAGCGTTCCCCCTGCGCCGAGTCCAAGCGCCGCAAAAAAGGGCGGACGGCGGGCACGGCGGTCCAGCGCACGCAAGCGCGCCATTTTCTCGGCGCGCTCGTCGGGGGGCAAATAGCGGTTCCGAATCCCCTCTATCTCCCGCCGCTCGTCGGGGGCAGGCGCGGTATAGGTAAATTTAAAATCCTTGTCTTGCATTCTTCTCTCTCCTATTCGCATCGACGAGCATATAGACGCCCAACGCGAGCGTCAAAAGACAGACCGCGCCTCCCGTCAGCGCGTTCGGGAGGGCGACGTTCGTTTCGGGGGAAAAATTCTGAAACATCGCAATCTGTAGGGCGAGAACGGAGACCATCGCGTCCGCGAGGTTGACGTTCCGAAGGGACTGCACTACGAGATCGTCCTGCCGCCGCGCCTTCACAAGGTTGACGACGGACATGATAATTTTGTAAAAAGCGTAAGCGGCGGACGCGTAGATCATGAGTCCCGCGTGCCGCACCGCATTTCCCTGCACCGCGACATATACAATCGCGGGGGTGAACGCGACGGAGGAGAACACCAGAAGGAGACCGCAGAGACGATAGCTTTTCAGACTCCGCGCCGTCCGCTCTTCCTCGCCGAGATTCCTGCCCCGGCGCCGGCTCAACATGACGCTCCCCCGCAGAGAGGTCAACAAAAGATAATACGCGGCGAGCGCGCCGTACCACACGGACAGCGAAATTACCGCCACCACCCCCGAAAACACCGCGTAAGCCGCGCTCACGGAGAGCGAGACGAGGGCGAATACAAGCGTACGGAATCCGAAATTCCGCAGAAGTCCCGAGGTAAATTCGTACTTTTCCGCCCACTGCGAGACGCGCCGCCGAACGCGCGGAAAGAAATAGACCGCGGTATAGACGGCGTAGCCGAGGGAGAGTGCGGCGAGCCCGTAGAGTGCGTAGCCGACCGCGGCAAGCGCGGTCGATTCCGGTTTCATTGCCGCAAATGTCACCGCGCCCGCAATCACTCCCGCCGTCCAAACGTAGAAGAGCGCGAGGGGCAAGCCGTGCGGACGGCGGAGCCAAGCGAGGAGTTTTCCGGGTTCTTTCACGGCTGCTTTCTCCCCAGCCGAAGGGTAAAGACGCTTCCTTTTCCGAGCGTGCTCTCCACCTCAATCTCCCCGCCCAATCGGTCGATGACCTTTTTTACGAGGGCGAGCCCGAGTCCGTTCCCCTCGCCCGCATGAGAGGGGTCGCCCTGATAAAATTTTTCAAAGATATGCGCGCCCACCTCCGGCGGAATCCCGACGCCCGTGTCTGCGACCCGCACCTCTACGCGCTCTCCCGTCTCGCGCAGGGAAAGGGTAATTTTTCCGCCCGCAGGCGTAAACTTGACCGCGTTCGAAAGCAAATTCTGAAACACGATTTCGAGATAGCCGGGAATGGAACAAATCTCCGCGTCCTCGATTTCACACTCGAGCTCGAGAGACTTGCGCTCGAGGAGCTCCTCGAATCCGAGCACCGACTC
This sequence comes from uncultured bacterium, assembly GCA_905215695.1. Lineage (GTDB taxonomy): Bacteria > Bacillota > Clostridia > Christensenellales > HGM11417 > CAJMQN01. The sequence goes on along the minus strand of CAJMQN010000001.1, from coordinate 168,521 downwards.
CCGAAGCATTTCTCCGAGCGCGACGGGCACGGATTCGGGAAGAATCTCCTGATTTTCGAGCTTGTTCAGCCGGAGCACGTTGCCGACGAGTCCGGTCAGCCGCTCCGAGGTCTCCACGAGGGTCTGCGCATATTTTTCCCGGAGTTCGGGGGACAATTTCGCGTCCCGGAGCGCGGCGGCATAATTCCGAATGACCGCAAGCGGGGTCTTGAGCTCATGCGAGACGTTGGAGACGAAATCCGTGCGCAAAACCTCCGTCTTGGAGAGTTCCGCCGCCGTGCGGTTGAGATTTTCCGCGATGAGATCGTACTCGTCATACCTGTCGAAGGGGTGACGAAGTTGTAACCGCACCGAAAAATCCCCCGAAGCGAGTCTGTCGGTCGTGGCGAGAATTTCCCGAACCGGGCGTTCGACCATAAGCCTGCGGCGGACAAAATCTGCGAGCGTGCATAGAAAGGAAAGAACCGCAATGGTTCCGAGCATGACCCCTGCGATGAGACCGCGGTTTCCCCCGCTTCGCTCCGCGCAGTAGGCATAGACAAGGACGGCAACGGTCACCGTCGCGGCAATGGTGAGAAAAAAGAGAAACGCCCCCATGAGGGAAAACCCTCTCCCCGTCCGCCGCCTCACTTGAGCACCGCCTTGTAGCCGAGACCGTGCACGGTCACGAGCTCGAAACCGTCGCAAGCCGCGGTCTTTTCGCGGAGTTTTGCCATATAGACGTCCACTGTCCGCGAGGTCGCCGAGGAATCGAAGTCCCAGAATTCCGTCATGAGTCGGGAACGCGTAAAGGTCTTTTTGGGGTAGGAAAGCAGTTTGAAGAGAAGGTCGAATTCCCGCACGGTCAGGGGAAGTTCCTCTCCGTTCAGATAGGCGGTATGCTCCTCCCGGTTCATGGTGAAATTGCCCGCAACGAGTTCCGCGTCCGTCTCGATCTTCGCGCGGCGCAAAAGCGCCGCAACGCGCAGGAGAAACAGGTCCGCATCAAAGGGCTTGACCACATAGTCGTCGATACCGAGCCGGTAGCCGCGTTCCTGCGAGGGTTTGTCCTCCAGCGCGGTCATAAACAGAATGGGAAGATTTTTGTCCTTTGCCCGCACGCGCTCCGCGAGCCGAAACCCATCCATTCCGGGCATCATGATGTCGCTGATGAGCATATCGAAGGGTTCTTCGGACAGACGGAGAAAGGCGCTCTCCCCGTCCGAACAGGGTACGGGCTCGTATCCCGCGCCGGCAAGGCTCGCGCACACGAATTCCCGAAGCGCACTATCGTCCTCCGCCACCAGAATTTTTGCCATGTGAGATTCCCCCCTTATTTTTATCCCATTGTATCATAACTTTGCAGGATTTTTGTCAAAATTATGTTAAAGAATTGTAAAAAAAACCGCCCGGTTCTGTCCGGGCGGAAATTCATTTTCCAAGCGTGGGAATTTATTTTCCCAACATAATATTGAGAATGACGCGGTCGGTGTCCTTCATGCCCTCGGTCGCCATTCGCCCCACCGCCGTAATCGTACCGTCAACGTCCGACTGCAAAATCCCCGTGTGCGGCTGATAGAACCGATTGTCCATCGCGAGATAGTGTCCCGTCATCGCCGCCTCGAGACTCGCGGCAATCTTCGCGCCGCAGGAAGCCTTCGCGCCGTCGCAGACAATGCCCGAGACGTTGGCAAGGGCGTTGACGAGGGTCATCTTGATCTGCTCGGGAGTGCCGCCCGTGAGGTAGGTCACCGCCGCGCCGCTCGAGACCGACGCGCTCACCGCGCCGCAGAACGCCGACAGTCTGCCGATAAAGGTCTTTTGATAGATGGTCAGAAGATTGGAGATCGCGAGTGCGCGGAGCAGACGCTCCTCGGGAAATCCTGTCTCCCGCGCGAATACCACCACGGGAACGGATGCCGCAATACCCTGATTTCCGCTCCCGGAATTGGTAATGACAGGGAGCACGCAGCCGCTCATGCGCGCCTCGGAAGCCGCCGAAGCATAGCCCTTGATCCTGCCCGAGAGCGAGCGATCGTGCGTGACGATGGAGAGTCCAATCCCAACGCCGTACTTTCCCGAAAGCCCCTCCTCCGCAATCGCGAGATTGCAGTTTATTTGGGGCGAGAACAACTCCCGCAGAAGATCGGGCGCGCACTCGTTCGCATATTCGATGATGCCGTCCACGGACAGACACCCGCGGTCGGTCAGCACGCCGCAGTACTTGTCCCCGCTCTCCTCCGCCACATAGAGCGCTTTTCCGTTCTTCTCCACCCGGGTAATATGATTGTGAAGGTTTTTGATCTCCACCTCCGCCCAGTCCTCTCCCCGCTCCGCGCGCACCTGCAAGTGCAGGTTCAGGGGCGTCTCCAAAAGCTCCACCCTGCAAATTTTCTCCGCGAGCAGGCGACGGGAAAGCGCAACTTGCTCTTCCGTGACGCCCGAGAGCACCTCCATATCCTTGGAAACCTCGCCGCCAACCGCGCCGACAACGGCGCTCGCCTCGATTCCGATAAGATTTTTGGTATTCGGTACGACGACGCATTTGACATTCTTCACAAGGTTGCCGCTGCACCGCACGAGAAGACGCTCGGGCAGACCGCCGAGCACATCCCGCGCCTTTGCGCTCGCAAGCGCAATCGCAATCGGTTCGGTGCATCCCAGCGCGGGCACAAGCTCTTCCCGAAGGATTGCCGTATATTGTTCCATCATTTGCGGATTCATATCTCTTTATCCTCTCACTTTAAACGAAAAACAGGACGGTAAACAGGATCGCGAGGGCAAAATACAGCCCGCCTACCGCAAACAGAAACAGAACGCCCTTTTTGTTTGCGTGCTTTTTCTCCCTGTATTCCTCGTAACCGAGTTTATGTTCCTCCCGATATGCCGCTCCGTGCATGGCGACGAATAGATTGCGGAACGCGTAGTTGAGCCCGTCAAAGGCGCCCGCGTCCGAGAGCCGGACAAGCGCGCCGGACGCGAGAAGAAGAAGCCCCGCCGCAAGGAAACCGTCGCTCAAAATCTTCATGCACGCCTCGCGGTCGGGACCCGAAAACAGCCCCCGAAGCCAAAACACGAGTATCGCAACCGCCCCGCCGAAAAGGAGAGCGCCGCCGTACTGAATCAACCGTCTCTTCACAGGGTTCCAAGCTCCCTTCGGTATGCCTCAAATTCCGCGTCGTTGCAATATACCGAATGTCCGGGCGCAACCTCGCGGAAGCTCGGTTTGTCCGTCTCGTAGTCGTGCGCGACAAGCGGATTGTAGGAAATCCGCTTCCGCTGTCTTTCGTAATGCGGGTCGGGGAGCGGAATCGCGGAAAGCAGGGATTTCGTATAGGGGTGCAAAGGGTGCGCAAAGAGTTCGTCCGAGGACGCAAGTTCGACGAGTTTGCCGAAGTACATGACGCCGATTCGGTCGGAAAAATATTTGACGACGGAAAGGTCGTGCGCGATGAATAGAATGGTCAAATTGAATTCGCGTCGAAGGTCGTTTAACAGATTGATGACCTGCGCCTGAATGGACACGTCCAGCGCGCTGATGGGTTCGTCCGCGATGATGAGTTCCGGGCGCATGACCACGGAGCGCGCCACGCCGATTCTCTGACGCTGACCCCCCGAAAATTCGTGCGGGTAACGTCCGGCGTGCTCGGGCACAAGCCCCACGAGCTCAAGCATTTGAAACACCTGCTCGTCGAGCACTTTACGGTCCCGCACTCCCTTGATGATGAGCCCTTCCGCGATGATCTCCCGCACGGTCATGCGCGGATTCAAAGAGGCGATGGGATCCTGAAAAATCATCTGAATCTGCGTCACCAGCTTTTCGCGGCGGGCAATGCGCAGTTCCTCCCGAAACTTTTTTTCGAGCGCGGCGCGCTCGGATTCGTCTGCCGCCTCGAGTTTGGGCTTCCATTCCGCCTCGACCGCCGCAACGCGCTCCGCGGCGTACCGTTTGTCCACGTTGCGGTTGTCCTCTTTCGCGGAGGCAATCCGTCTCTTTTGCTCCGCCTCAAAGGTGCGGAATTCGGATTTCCTTTTTTCCGTCTCTTCGGGCGAAGCGTTTTCCGCGCGCATGCGGGCAAGGTCTTTTTTCAATTCCGCCCGCGCAGACGCGATCGCGTCCTCGTAACTGCGGGTTCCCGCCGAAATTCTTCGCCCCTTGAACCAAACGTTTCCCGAGGTGATGTCGTACAGTTTGATGACCGAACGCCCCGTTGTCGTCTTACCGCATCCCGATTCGCCCACCAGCCCGAATACTTCGCCCCGTCGGATTTCAAAGTTCACATCGTCAACTGCCTTGAGTTCCTCCCTGCCGAGTTTGAAATACTGACAGAGATGTTCCACGCGCAGGAGAACTTCGTTGTCATTCATCTTTCTGTCCCCCCGCTCTCTTCATTCTTTCGATTCGTTCGGATACCGCCCTCGGAAGAGGCACTTTGGGCGCCATTGGGTGCAAAAGCCAGGTCGCCGCGCCGTGCGTCTCTGAAATTCGGAACATGGGCGGCTCCTCTTTGAAATCAATTTCAAGCGCATAGCGGTTGCGTTCCGCGAATGCGTCCCCTTTGGGCGGAAAAATCATGTTCGGCGGCGTGCCGGGAATCGCCTCGAGCTTTTTCTTGCTCTCGAGGTCGGGGACCGAGGACAGAAGCGCCCAGGTGTAGGGGTGCGCCGGGGAATAGAACACATCCTCCGCAGTGCCGTACTCCACAATCTTGCCCGCGTACATGACCGCAATTCTGTCCGCCATATTCGCGACGACGCCGAGGTCGTGCGTGATGAAGATGACCGAGAGACCGCGCTCCCGCTTGACGCGGTTGATGAGCTCCAATATCTGCGACTGAATGGTCACGTCCAAAGCGGTGGTCGGTTCGTCGCAGATGAGAATATCCGGATTCGCCGCCAATGCGATCGCAATGACGATTCTCTGCCGCTGTCCCCCTGACATCTGAAAGGGATACTGCCGATACCGTTTCTCGGGTTCGGGGATTCCCACTTCCTCCATCAGACGGATCGCACGGTTTTTTGCCATGCTCTTTGTCACGCGGTACACCGACCCCGACGCGCTCTTTTGAAAGAAGGCGACAAGTGCCGACGCGCGGGCGGCGGAATCGAATTTTGTCTCCGAATCAAACGCTTCGCGGTACCGTTCCAAGAGACGCACGACCGCGGCGCGCATCTTGCCGCGCAGCGCATCCAAATCCACGAGCGCGGGCGGAACGACCTTCCAGTCCACATTCTTTCCCCGCGCCTCCGCGCGCTCCCGGCGCGCACTCTGCTTTTCGAATCGCCGATTCTCCTTCGCGTTGCGCTTTTCCGCGCGGAAATAGAGCTCCGAAAACGCGCGCAAACTTCCCGCAAAGGTATATTCCCGGCTGTCCCGCTCTACGTCCAGCCGATCCACGCCGCTTTCGGCGAGCGCGCCCAGCCGCTTGAAGAGGTGTTTCGCCGTCTTTGCGTCGAGGGGAGAATCTAAAACGGGAAGCGCCGCCTCGAGTTCCGCAATCGCTTTATGCTTTTCCTCCGTGTGTACGCGGAAGGAGTATTCCGCAGCAACCGCCAACAGCGCTTGAAATTCGGTCAAAAATGCCGTTTCCGTATCCGTTTCCCCGCGCACGAGCGCGTAACCCCGCGCAAAGAAATCCGGACGTTCCCCTTTGAGCGCCTCATCGAGACGCTCGGAAAGCCTCACAAGCGCAGCAGTCAATTTTTCCCCCGGCGTCTCCCGTTCGAGAATTTCCATCAGCGCAGAGACCTCGGAGTCCTCCCGCGGAATCAAATCTTCGTGAAAGCTCCGCTTGACCCGCCTTGCAATCTCCTGCGCGCCGCGAAGGACAGTCTTGTCCGGTTTCTTCTCGATTGCGACGAGGAGCTTTTCGAGTTTCTCCGCGGCGTCCTCCGCCGCCTCGCGGGCGAGATTGTAGCGATTCTCGAGACGGATATGTTCGGACTCCGCCCTCTCAAAGATGCGAATCCGCTCGGAAAACTCCGACTTCCGCTCCGGACTGTTCCCGGAAGCAACCGAACGCCGAAGTTCGCGGAGCTTCTCTCTGTAGGCGCGGCGGCACCTGCGCCGATCCACGCGGTTCTTTAAAATCATCGCCTCGGTGAGCTGTTTGCCGATGCGAACGATGGGGTTCAGGCTGGACATGGGGTCCTGAAAGATCATCGCAATCTTGTTGCCCCGTATCTCCTGAAAATCCGTCTCCGAAAATTTGAGAAGGTCGCTTCCGTCGTAGAGAATTTCTCCGCTCTCCGTTACGGCGTTTACGGCGGAGATGCCCATAATGGCGCGGGAGGTCACCGATTTGCCGGAGCCCGATTCTCCCACGATGGCGAGGGTCTCCCCCTTGTAGAGGTCAAAACTGATGTTTCGCACCGCCTGTACCATACCTCCCGACGTGCGGAAGGAAATCTTGAGGTCGCGGACTTCGAGAATTTTATTCATGATTCGTCACCTCCGCGCAGAGAGGGATTGAAGGCGTCGCGCAGTCCGTTTCCGAAGAGGTTGAAACTGATCATCAGGAGCGAAATGACAATCGCGGGGAAGAGAATCACGTGCGGATATGCCGACATGATCGCCTGTCCGTCCGAGAGCATGGCGCCGATGCTTGTCATCTGCGAACCGGAAAGGTTTACAATGCCGAGATAGGAAAGCATGGATTCGGAGAAAATGACGTTGGGAATGACCAATACCGAAGAGGTAATGATCGTCCCGAGGGTATTCGGGAAAATGTGTTTGAACATGAGTCTGCGGTCACGCGCGCCCAACGTGCGCGCAGCGAGCACGTACTCCTGATTTTTAAAGCGATAGAACTGCGTGCGGACGCGGTTTGCAGTGCCGATCCAGCCCGTCAGCACGAACGCAAACAGCAGGGAGGGCACGACGCCCGCCGAATTCGCGAGGTGAAGCTGAAAGAGCGTCGCAACGATGATGAAGGGCACTCCAGAGAGAATATCCGTGATGCGCTGCATGACAAGGTCTGTCCTGCCGCCGTAGTAGCCCTCCACCGCGCCGTAAACGGCGCCGAGCACGAGGTTGATGACGGACACCCCAAGCGCAAGAATCATGGAGAGCCGAATCGCCATTGCGAGCCGAACCAAAATATCCTGTCCCACGTTGTTGGTGCCGAAGAAAAACCCGGGTGCCGTCCCGTTTTTATACACGAAATAATTGTGATACAGCACGCGGACCATGAGGCTGTTTCTGTCCCGGTTGACCGAGTACACGGGTTTTCCGTTGTCGTCGCGCAGATAACGGTCAATAAAATTCCCCTGCGCGTCGAGGACGGCGTATCCCCGTTCGTCCGTCTGATACCACCAGTTCGGGTCGCTCGCGTCGAATACGCCCGGAAGGCTCGCATCCACAACGGGATAGAGTACACACATACCCGTCTCCGCCTCATAATCGAGAATATCGGCGTACTCTTCCTGCGTAATCAGGAGATTTTGGAACCCGATTTCGTAATAGGCGTCCACTTTGGCGTAATAGTATCTCTCAAAATCCGGTTCCGCCGCCTCGCGCAAAGGGCTGTATGCCCCGCCGATGCCCTGCGAAAGGTCCTCGGTATCCGTCGCGCGGTCATAACTTGCACCCACGCCCACGGCGCGGAAATTCTCGTACCCCTTGCCGTTGAGCTGTTTTGTGTAGGTGCCCGTCATGATTCCGATTTTGGAGAGCGCCTCGCTCTTGGGGATTCTGTTTCGGTAAACCGGGTCCGAAAAGGACATGCTGTACTTGGAAAACATCGGAACAACGATCGCAAACAGAATCAGAAATAAAATAATAAACGCCGCGACAATGGACGCCTTGTTGCGCTTAAACCTCCGAAGGGCGTCCTTGAAATATCCGATCGGCTTTGCCTCCAGCTTTTTATCGTGAATCACGCGTTCGGGGTCTGCAAATCGGAAATCTTCCGGGGTGAGCTTGTCAAAATTCGTACTCATGCCTTTTTCGCCCCCATTCTGATTCTCGGGTCAAGGAAACCATAACTCAAGTCAACGATGATATTCGCCGTCAGACCGATAAATGTGTAGAATACCGTGACCATCATAAAGACGTTATAGTCCAAAAGATTGATAGACGTGATATAGAGCTTACCCACACCGGGCACCGAAAAGATGGACTCGATAATGAGCGACCCGCCGAGGATATTGACAAACATCGCAATAATGGAAGGCAGGACGGGCACCATGGCGTTCTTGAGTGCGTGCCGCAGTGTCGCCTGCCCCTTTGTGAGTCCCTTTGCCCGGGCGAGCAACATGTAGTCGCTGATGAGCGTCTCCGTGAGTTCCGCGCGGGTGTAGCGCGCAAGCGTCGCAATCGAGCCGAACGAGAGCGCAAGAACGGGCAGAATCATGCTGTGGAACATCTGCGGACTGAAATAGCTGCCCGCTGTCGTCAGAGATGCCATCTGAATCGGAAACCATCCGAGTTTATAGCCGAGGAAATATTGAAGAAGAAAGGCATAGACAAAGCTCGGCACGGACACGAAGAGCATAACGAGAGTGGAAACGGTGTGGTCCTGCCATTTGTTCTTTTTGAGCGCGGCAAAGATGCCGAGCGCAATGCCGAGAGGCACGGAAAAGACCAAAGAATACAGATTGATTAAGACGGTCGGCAGCAGACGGTCGCCGATGACGCTCGTCACGCTGGCGAGATAGTCGATCTGAAAGGACACGCCGAAGTCAAATTTGGTCAGAATATTTTTCCAATAAATTCCGTATTGCACGAGAATGGGTTTGTCATACCCGAGCGCCTCCCGAATCGCTGCCTCAAGCTCTGCCTGTGTCGGGTCAACGATTTCGCTCGGCTCCAGCAGTTTGATCAGCACAAAGCACAGCGTCATGATGACAAACAGAGTGAAGAGCATCAAGAGCAATCGTTTGAGCACATATTTTGCCATACTTTGTCCCCTGTTTACTCAAATTTTTTGAAAAATCCGAAAGCGGGAATCCTGCGGCATTCCGCAAGACTCCCGCCCCCTTACCGCAGGAATTCTTACACGTACTGAAGTTTGTTGTTCTTACAGTAATCTTCCCACTCGCCGTCGTTCATCATGTACGTCATAAGCCTGATACCGCCGTACGCGACAAAGATATTGGCATTTGTGCTCGCGTATTGAACCTTCTTGGAGAAGAGCAGAGAATCCGTCCCCACGTAGAGCGGAATCGCCTGGAAGTTCGCAAGAATATTCTTCTCGAGCGCGGACAGAATGGCGAGTTTCAGTTCGTTGTTGTTCGCATAGGTTCCGCCCACCGCGATACTCTTCTGCCATTGGTCATAGGTCTTCGTCAAGGTCTCCTCTCCTTTTTGGGAATCAAAAACCGCTGTCACGGAGAAGGTCTCGACGTTAGGTTTGAATCCGTATTCGAGAGGTTGCTTCGTGGGATCCGTGAAACTTGCAAAGAATCCCGCAGGATCATCGTAGCTGGCGACAAAGGAGTGATATATCCCCTCTATCGTACCCTTACGCAGATCATCATAACGGTTGGTACTTCCGGTCTTGAATTCGATGGTAACTTTCCCTTCGAGTTTCGTGCCCTTTGTAGCCTCGGTGACCTGCTTCTGCATGTACGTGTTCAGCGCGGTCATCTGCGCTGTGAGGTCCGTCACATAGATATTGACGCGGACATTCTGTCCTTCGGAATAATATCCCTTTGCCACCGCCTCGGTGACCGCTTTGCCAAAGCACTCCTTTGCGGCGGCAAGGTCATAACCCGTCAAAGCGCTGTAAGCTTCGTCCAAATTTTTATACGTTTCGTCCGCGCCGTAAGTGATACCATAGAGGTCAAGAAGCCCCTGTTTCGCCTCGTCGGTGTTGCGGTAAATAGAATCCGCGTCGTTCTCCATGTCATAGAAGTAGTTGCTGTTGAGGAAGGCAAGCGCCCCCTGCGAGTTGCCCGCAATCGCGCTTCCGATATAGTTGCGGTCAATCATGAGAGAGAGAGCTTTACGGAAATCATTGACAGCGAGGATTTGGCGGTTCCCGAGCCCGTCTGCTTCTATTTTTTTCAACGCTTCGGGATCACCGTTCAGCGAAAGCTGCCAGGTGTTGCCGCCCGTCCGGCGGAGAAGATAGTCACTGTAACGGTAGGTGTCAAGGTCGTTGGAAGTCAGCCGGACCTGATCGATGTTGCCCGAAAGGAATTCAGTCAGAGCGGTCGATTGGTTGCTGATGACCTGTCCGACGATGCGGTCGGTTTGGAACTGATTTGCGCGGTAGTTTGTCTTTCCTTCCTTATAGCCGTACCAGTTGGTATTGCGCTCAAAGATAAATTCCTTATCCTTCTGATAGGAAGCGAGCTTATAGGGACCGTAACTCATATATTGACCGGAAGTCGTGCCGTAATTGGTGGACTTTAAAGACCCGGTCGTCGTCATACCCGCCTCATAGTAGGGGCGATAGACAATCCAGTTGCTCCGAAGTTTGTTCTTGACGTCGAACAGCGAGAGCGAATTTTCAAAAACCATTGTAAACGAGTATTCGTCGTTCTTGAAAATTCCCACGTCCTCGAAACTCGCGGTCTCGAGCTCGACTTCGGTTTCGACGGCAAAGAGATTGTACCAATGCGGAATCAAATTGAGATAAGCCGCAACGTCCGTCGTAATATTTGACCAAATTTTCGTCACGTTTTCCTTGAAAATCGGGTACGTTTCCGACGTCATTTGAATATATCCGTACGCGTTTGCGCGATCCGCATACGCGTAGATAATGTCATAAAGATTTGTGCCATTCTCCGTATCGCAGCCTTCATAGCAGTACTTCTTCATTCTATCGGCAATCGGAAGCCGGGAAAACGCATATTCGTTTTCGTCGTACATACTCGCGTCAAAGGAGAAATACAGCTTTCCCTCCGAGACAAGCGCCTCAAGTTGGGCGTCCGTGTACTCTTCGGCAACCGTAATTTTGTTGTACTCGAAAACGGTATTGCTTTCGACGGCAAAGAGATTGTACCAATGCGGAATCAAATTGAGATAAGCCGCAACGTCCGTCGTAATATTTGACCAAATTTTCGTCACGTTTTCCTTGAAAATCGGGTACGTTTCCGACGTCATTTGAATATATCCGTACGCGTTTGCGCGATCCGCATACGCGTAGATAATGTCATAAAGATTTGTGCCATTCTCCGTATCGCAGCCTTCATAGCAGTACTTCTTCATTCTATCGGCAATCGGAAGCCGGGAAAACGCATATTCGTTTTCGTCGTACATACTCGCGTCAAAGGAGAAATACAGCTTTCCCTCCGAGACAAGCGCCTCAAGTTGGGCGTCCGTGTACTCTTCGGCAACCGTAATTTTGTTGTACTCCTCGCCGCCCATGCTCTTATAATATTTTTCCGCGTTGTAAATCGCGGTATCTCCCGAATAGTAATCGATTGCCCTCTTATTTTTGATTTCGGGGCTCAGGAGAAGTTTCATGGATTCGACATAATCGTCGGCGGTAATCTTGGTACCATTTTCCCAGGTCGCGTCGGGATTAAGGTTGACTTTCCAAGCCTTTCCGTTCTGACCAGCGCCAATCCCATATTTCGCCTTTTGCTCGGCAGTCAAGTCGGACGTAACGTCAACGGGGTCGCCCTTCGCCATCTCGTCGATGAACATATAGGTGGTCCTGTCCTCGTTGAAGGTCATATCGTACAGTCCCATTTCCGTATAGAGCTGCACATATGTATCCGCTTCCGTTGAACCGTTGTGCGTATTCCATGTGCTCGGAAACATCGAAATATACTCGTTATAGGTATAAGTCGTTTTTTTCGTGGGCTTGCCCCCGCAGGCGGTCGTAAGCACAGCAGTTCCGACAAGTACCGCCGCAAAGAGCAGCGACAACATGCGCCGTGCAAAGGTCTTCCGTTTCGCTTTCATGAGTTTGTCCTCCTTGAAAAAAATCAAAATGGGGCACAAGATTCCCTCCCATGCCCCCATTTTTCCTATTCCCTTGAATTCGGAATCGTACACTTTTTCGTACCCGTCGTTTTCTCTCAAAAACACTCCGTTTTTCTCAAAACGGGGCGTTTTTTTTACGCCGCCCGTTCCTGTGAAAAAGTGTACCTTCCTGTATCAAGTAATTTTTTTTATTTTATCACAATTTCAACACCATTTCAACCTTTTTTTTAAAATTATTCAAATTTTTTATATTCTGAACGTTTCAACCTCTGCATACGATATTATATATGTTAAAATATCAAAAAGAGGAGATTTTTTCTTTTCATGGACGACGGCGACAGTAGCGATTGTAACGATACTACGCACCGATGCGGGAAAATTGATATAAATATGCGATGAATTGCACAGGCTGATACCGTCAGTCTGTGCTTTTTTGCGCGTTTATAAATAAAAAAATCAGGAGTTTCAAGGCAACAATGGAAGACAATCCGGGCGGCGTGTTCTGGCACGCCCAACCGCAGGACGAAGTTCTGCGACAACTGAACAGTTCCGCCGAAGGCTTGAGCGACGACGAAGCCGCCCTGCGGCTTGAAAAATTCGGCAAAAACGATCTGCGGCAGAAAAAGAAAAAGAGCATCGGGAAAATGATTCTCGAACAGCTCACGGACGTCATGGTACTCATTCTCATCGGTGCGTCCGTGCTCTCCATGGTACTCGGAGAGTGGACGGAAGCCATCGTGATTCTCTCCATCGTCTGTATCAACGCGGTCATCGGAATCATTCAGGAACGAAAGGCGGCAAATGCGCTCGAAGCGCTTAAAAACATGAGCGCGCCCACCGCGCGCGTCCTGCGCAACGGCGAAGAGAGCGTGGTACCTGCGAGCGAGCTTGTGCCCGGGGACGTTGTCCGGCTCGAGGACGGCGCCATCATCCCCGCGGATATCCGCCTCCTCGAGGAAAACAACCTTTCGGTGCAGGAGGCGTCTCTCACGGGGGAATCCGTTCCCGTCGAAAAGGACGCCAATGCCCTGCTCCCGGACGCTTCCCCCCTCGGGGACCGCGTCAATATGGCATATACCTCCTCGATCGTCATGTACGGCAACGCGGAGGGCGTCGTCGTCGAAACGGGAATGCGCACCGAGGTGGGAAAGATTGCGGGGCTTCTCGACAAACAGGACGAATTTGATACCCCGCTCAAGCGTAAACTCAATTCCGTGGGAAAAATTTTGAGTGTGGTCGGGCTGATTGTGTGCGTGGTCATCTTCGTCATCGGTTCGCTGTATGGCAGACCTTGGATTCCGCTCTTCATGACAGCGGTGTCCCTCGCCATCTCCATCATTCCCGAGGGACTGCCCGCGACAGCGACCATCGTCATGGCGCTCGGCGTGCAACGCATGGCAAAACGCAACGCGCTTGTCCGCAAGCTCCCCGCCGTCGAGACCCTCGGGAGCGCGACGGTCATTTGCTGTGACAAGACGGGAACTCTCACCCAAAACCGCATGACCGTCACGCATGTCGCCATCAACGGAGATTTTGCGCGGGGTTCAGCGACCCTTCTCGAGCATGCAGGCGAGCGGCTCGAGGGATACCGCGACCTTCTCCTCGGCGCCGCGCTCTGCAACAATGCCGCGCTCGACCCCGACACCCCCGGCGCGGTCATCGGAGACCCGACCGAAGGCGCGCTTCTCGTCTTTGCGGAAAAGTACGGACTCGAACGGGAGACCCTCGAAGAGAGCATGCCCCGCGTGTTCGAACAGCCCTTTGATTCAGACCGGAAGCGCATGACCACCGTCCATCGCACCGAAAAAGGGGTCGTCGCCTATACCAAGGGCGCGGTCGAAGAGATGCTTCCGCTCTGCTCCCGCATCCTCACGGACAGCGGCGTGCGCGAAATGACCGAAAACGACCGGGAGCAGATTCTCTCCCTCTGTCTGAAGATGTCCGAAGAGGCGCTTCGCGTCCTCGGCTTTGCTGTGCGCACGCTTGACGGTGCGCCCGCGGACGAAAATGAAAATGTCGAAGAGGATTTGACCTTCGTGGGCATGACAGGCATGATTGACCCGCCCCGCAAGGAAGTCATACAGGCGGTGGAGACCTGCCATACGGCAGGAATCCGTGTCGTCATGATTACGGGAGACCACAAGGTGACCGCGCTCACCATCGCAAAACAGCTCCACATCTTCCGGGAGGGAAACACCGTAGTTTCGGGCGCGGAACTCGACGAAATGACGGACGAACAGCTCGACCAAGCCGTCAAGACGGCGGCGGTGTTCGCGCGGGTCTCCCCGTCGGACAAACTGCGCATCATCGAGTCGCTCAAGCGCACGGGAGAAGTCGCCGCGATGACCGGGGACGGCGTCAACGACTCCCCCGCGCTCAAGGCGGCTGACATCGGCGTGGCGATGGGCAAGAGCGGCACCGACGTCGCGAAGGACGCCTCGGACATGATTCTCATGGACGACAACTTCACGACCATCGAGTACGCCATCCGCGAAGGTCGAAGGGTCTATCGGAATATTCAGAAGGTCATTCAGTTTCTGCTTGCGGGCAACATTGCCGAAATCCTCACCCTCTTCATCGCAACGCTGTTAAATTGGGACGCGCCCATTCTCGCGGTGCATATCCTGCTCATCAACCTCGCCACGGATACTCTGCCCGCGCTCGCGCTCGGCGTGGATCCCGCGAGCAAAAATATCATGCGCCACCCGCCGATCAAATCGGGTTCTCTCTTTGAGCGCGGTCTCGTGGTGCGGGTATGTCTGCACGGCGTATTCATCTCCGCGGCGACGGTTGCCGCCTACCAAATCGGTATTCACATGGACAGCCACGCCGTCGGCATGACCATGGCGTTTCTCGTCCTCGCCGTCTCCCAACTCCTGCACTCTCTCAACCAACGCTCCAATACCGAATCGGTGTTTTCCCGCGGCAACGGGCACAACCTCTTCCTGTTCGGCGCAATGGCGGCGTCTGCCGCAATTATCGCGCTCATTCTCGCCGCCCCCCCCTTCCGCGCCTTCTTCAGCCTGACTCTCCTCTCCCTGACCGAATGGGGCATCGTCGCCGCGCTCTCCCTCTTTCCCCTCGTTGCGGTCGAACTCTCCAAACTCTTCCTGCGCCTGCGGGAAAAACGCAAAAAGATTTCATAGGACAACAAAAAGGACCTCCGAAATTCGGAGGTCCTTTTTTTCTATTCTACAGTTTCGGAAGAGAGCGGAAAAACCTTTCTACATCCTCTCCCTCCGCGAGCCATTCGGAGAAGGCGGTCGCGCTCCCCGCGGCGACGCCCAGCCGAAATGCGTCCTTCGCGGAATATCCGCGCAAAGTCCCGGCGAGAAATCCCGCCACAACGGAATCCCCCGCGCCCACCGAATCCACCAGCGTTCCGCGCGGCGCAGGGAGAGAGAAAAGCTCACCTTCGCTGTTTACGTACACTGCGCCCGCTCCGCCGAGGGAGACGATCACGTTCTGCGCGCCGCGCGCAACGAGCTCCTTCGCGCCGCGTGCAATCTCTTCCGGCGATTTCAGTTCCTCTCCCAAGAGTTCGCCGAGCTCTTGCGCATTCGGCTTTACGAGAAAGGGACGGCAGGGCAAAGCCCTCCTGAAAAGTTCTCCCGTCGCGTCCACCGCCGTGCGGATTTCCCGCCCACGCAGGCGATTTAAAATTTGCTCATACACGCCCGTACCGAGTCCCTCGGGAACCGCGCCCGCGAGCACGAGCACGGAGCCCGTCTCCATATCGTCAAGCCTTTTGAAAAGCGTTTCAAGCTCCCAATGTCCGATTTCCGCACCGGGCGCGTTGATGTCCGTCTCCTTCCCTGCCTTCAGTTTGACATTGATACGGCTCACGCCCGGCGTGCGGATAAAATCCGTCTCGATCCCGAGCCCCGCGAGCCTTCTCTCGATTTCCGAGCCGGTGAACCCCGCGCAAAAGCCGAGCGCGCGGGTCGGAATACCCAATCGGGACAGGAGGACGGAAACATTGATTCCCTTCCCTCCCGGCACGATATGCGCGCGCTCCGCGCGGTTGACTTCTCCCTCCCGGAGTTCCCCGAGCCGTACGACATAGTCGAGCGCAGGGCTAAATGTTACCGTATAGACCATGCTCTGCCTCCCTTCGGAATTTCAATGGAAGTGTAACACGTTCTAAAGATTCGGTCAAGGATTTTTTCAACAGCTCCGCCGCTCGGGGAGGAGATAGGCGGGAAGCGCCGAGGTCTCCTCGGGAAGGTCGGGCTGTTCGGGCTCCGGCTTCGGAGCAGGCGGCTGTTCGGGCTCCGGCTCCTCCACTTCGGGTTCCACAATGCGGAAGGTGACGACGAGGGTGCCGATATAGTTCTTTTTGAAGGTGACGACCGCCCGCGCAAGTCCCGCGCTCTCATTGTCAAAGTACGCGACGGTGAAGTCCGTACCCGGCGAAAGGAGCACGTCCCCCATCCGCACCTCGAAATTGGGTTCGATGGGTTCCTCTCCGAGAATCTGATCGTCGATTGCCGAAGCGTTCGCGCCGATTGCCGCCGTCCGCGCGATACGGAAGGTGCGGGTCACGCTCCCCGCAAAGTCGCCGATAAAGTTGACGGTGACCGTTCCTTCGCCCGCGTCAAGGTTTCTTCCGTAAACATACTCAAAGTCCCTTCCGAGCGCGAGCGCGGTTCCCTGCCAAAGAACGCCGAGTTCGGGTCTGTGCTGTTCGCCGTTGTATATCCGGTACAGAATACTTTCCACGACCGCCTCCGCCCCGATGTCGCGGGGCGAAATCGTAAAGGTCTTTGTAACCGTACATGCGTACTCGCCCGCGAACAGGACGGTGACCGTCCCCTCGCCCGCGTGAATGTTCTCACCGTACTCGAGGGTGTAGTCCTCTCCCTCCTGAAGCGTCTTTCCGCCCTCGGTGATCTTCATCCCGGGCAGAATCCGTTCGCCGCTGAAAACCGCGTCTTCAGGTTCTTCCACCACGGCAACCGCCAGTTCGAGGGCGACATTCTGCGTCCCGATTGTGAATCGGAAGGACATATCCCCTACCCGTTCCAGCGCGGTCTCGGTGCGAACGCCCATGACTGCGCCGCCATCCGGATTTCCGAAGGTCAGGGTGACCGCAGTTCCGTAGGCGAATGAAATCGGCTTTTCATAGAACACGCCGTTGAAGTACGCGGGCGCTTCCCCGGTCAAAGTGACCGTATATTTGTTCTTCGCGTATTCCGCGGTGAGGACGAGATTTCCCGTTCTTCCGGGCTGAATTCTCTCCACCGGCTCGCCGCTTGGATCGTACCAGCCGACGAAGGTATGCCCTTCGAGCGCGGGGGCTTTCAGTTCAAAATCGCTCTCGATCGTGTAGCTCGAGGGATTTCCCTCTGCCTCTCCCGCACCGGTCTCATAGACAATGGTGTAGGACACCGGCGTCCAGTGCGCCGTCAGCCTAAAGTCCTCGTTGACGGGCGCCGCAAAGTCGTACGCGGACGCCGCGCCCTCCCGGAACCACCCGGCGAAGGTATATCCCTCGCGAACCGGGTCCTCGGGTTTCTGCGCCGCCTCTCCCGCCGCCGCAAGTACGGGCAGGACGGTGCTTCCGCCTGCGCTGTCGAAGGTCACCCGATAATCCGAACTGATGACGAAACTCGTCTCCGCGCTTCCCTCATAGTTTCCGATAAATTGAATCAAAACTTTCGCGGTACCGGCTTCCGTATTGTTTTCATAGGAGAGGGTATAGTCCCTGCCCTGCTCGAGGGTCATTCCGTTCCACAGAATGACCGTTCCCGGTTCGAGTTTCTCTCCCGTGTATTTCTGCGCGGGAATGGGGTCGATTGCAGCATTCTCCGCCGTCAGCGCGCGCCGCCCGATGGTCATCGTAAAGACGTTGTTGGTCAGCGTGAGCACGTTCTCGGGCACGGGCGTGCCGTCTTTTTCAACCGCATAGGCGCGGATAACATAAGTTCCGGCGTAGATTGCGGTGTTTCCGTCAACCGTTTTGCCCGTTTGGTCGGTTATGGAATACTTGAGACGGTAGCTGTACGCCGTGGAATCAAACACCGCCGCGAATCCGAGCGCGCTCCCCGTATAGAGGAAGTTTGAAGTTCCATTCGGCTCGCCGTCCACGGGCGACCACTTGAGCGCGATGCTCGCCGCGGTCACGTCGAGGGTGACTTCCGTCTCGTATCCGTTCCCTTCGGTCAACGGCACGCCGTTCAGGGTCACTTCGTAGTTGACAAGCCGTTTTCCGTCCTGCAACAGCCGGAACCGTACCGAGTACTTTCCGGTCGCCGTCCAGGTGAATGGCGCGGAAAATTTGGAATCACTGTAATTACTCGTGCCGTCCAGCCAGGTCTTGCCGTCGTCCACGGAAATTTGGAACAGCGCGAGCCAGTTGTCCGTAGTTTGGGTCGTGGGTTTTTCCGAATCCTTGACCGAGTTTTTGAAGTTGCCCCTCGCCGCACCGACATACACGCTGTAAGTGCCGCCCGCCGCGGGCATCGTCACAAAAGTCTGATAGGAGGTGTTGAGCCCGAGTTTCAAATCGAGTTCCTCTTTTTCGACGGCAATCTCGTTGACACGCGCCGCAAAGAGCTCGAGACCCGCGGTCGTCAGAATCTGCGAAGTCGGAATCGTAAATACCATTGTGCTCCCGCTGTACAGCGAAAACGCGCGGGAGAACTGCGCCGCCGAAATCTTCTCCTCATAGGCGCTGTACCAGAAGGTCATGGGCATCGCGACCCGATAATAGCCGGATTCCGTCCCCTCGGGGGTAACGCCCGCCGAAACAAGCGCGCCCGTGCCGCTGTTGGTCAGCGTATAGACGCCGAGCACAGTCTCATACGCCCCGGCAGTCGTATTTCCGTAGTGCGCTACCTGCGGGGATTGCAGAATGACAAATCCCGTCTTATATCCCTTCTCGTTCTTGCCGTCCTCTTCGCCATACTTGAGGTCAAGGGTCGCGTCCGTCCAAGCATAGAGTTCCGCCTTGCCCGCCGCGAGATTGACGTTGTTCGCGGTCTCAAGGGAATTGACAAGGTATCCTTCCAAAAACGCGCGTTCCTCGGGAGTCTCCGCCTCGGGTATGCTTTCAAACGCCGTGAGCGCGGCGACAGCTTTTTCGTATCTTTCCACAAATTTCTCGGTAGCCGTCGTCGTAACGGTATTGGGCACGCCGACCACTCCGTTGAGCGCCTTGTAGGCGTCGAGATACGCCACAACCTCTGCGGGAACGTACTGCAGAACCAAATCAATATTGACCGAAGCGCCGTCCGCAACCTCTACCGACGTTTTCACGGGATAGAGATACTTGCCGGGCAGAATTTCGGTGTCCGACAGGTCGAGCGGAACGGAAACTTCATCTGCCGCCGTACCGTCATAATAGACCGTCCTCACGGTGAATTTCCAGGGGTCCTTGGTCACGCCCGCCACATGGAGCACGGAGCCGACGACGCCGTGCCCCTTGACAATCTTCATGTTCTGCGTCAAAGGATAGGAAAGCGTTGTAAAGCCGCCCGCCGTAAAGGTCGCGGAAGATTCCTCATACGTGTATGCGAGGGTCTTTGCAAAATTTTCCGCGCCCGCCGAAGTATATTTGTTGATTTCATACCCGCCCAAAGCGAGTGCAAGCGCATTCCCGGAGCCGTCCCGGAAAATGCCGGACTCGTCAGTCGTATATACTGTCTCCCCGACCGTAACCGAAATTCCCGACACCTTCGCGCCGAGTCCGAGGGTCACATACGCCGCAAATTTCGCGTAGCCTTCCTCGGGCAGGACAGCGGTCGCCGCGGTTCTGCCGATAAAGATACCGATATTTGCGCCCGATGTCCCGTTCACCGTGCCGCGGCTCGCCGTCTCGCCCTTGGAGTCCGCGCCGAAACTGCCTTCCAGATATCCGAAGATGCCGCCGACATCCTGCGTCCCGGAGGCCTCTCCCCTGTTTTCAAGCAGACCGTTCACCGTAAAATCGCCGTACATCAGTCCGGCGATACCCGCCGTGTACTGCTGACCGACAACTTTCGCCGCGTTTTCGATGCGCCCCGTCTCCGTGACGGTGAGGTTCATTTTGACTGTCGCGCCGCCTCCGAGTCTGCCGAAGATACCGCCGGTGGTATTTCCGCCGTTGAATTTCGTCACCGAACCGCTGTTTTCGATGATTCCCGACACTTCGAGAGAGGAGCTCGCCGTCCCCGAGTAAAAATACCCGAATATGCCGCCGGCGTAAGAGCCGCTCTTCACTTCGCCCGTGTTCGAAATATTCCCCGACACCGAAATCTTGATTTGGTCCGCGACCCGGCAGA
Source organism: uncultured bacterium (assembly GCA_905215695.1). GTDB lineage: Bacteria > Bacillota > Clostridia > Christensenellales > HGM11417 > CAJMQN01. The sequence goes on along the minus strand of CAJMQN010000001.1, from coordinate 148,397 downwards.
CCGCATACACATTGCCGACGTTGCCGCCCGTATAACTGCTCGGATTCGTGACCGAACCCGTATTTGTAAAGTTGCCCGAGAAGGTCAGCTTGCCGCCTTCCGGCACTTTCGCACCGTTTGCGTTCCAGGTGACATAGCCGATATTGCCGCCGACGTTGCCGCCCGCGCCGGACACCGCGCCCGTATTCGTCCAAGTTCCCGCAAGAGTCAGCGACCCGATCTCTTCGAGGGAGCCATTGTTATTTGCAAGTTCGACCTTTCCGCCGAGACCGCCCACCGTGCCCGCTTTGCCGATGATTTCACCGCGGTTCTCTGCGCCGCCCGCAAAATCAATTTCCACGCTTCCGGCATTGATTCGGCTTACGTTGCCGAAGATACCGCCGAGAGTTCCCTGACCGAGAATATTGCCCTCGTTCAGGAGTTTTCCCTTTCCGCCGAGGAATACCGTTTTGATATAAGTCGCAGAGTTGCCCAACAGCGTTCCGATGATACCGCCCACCGTCGAAGCGTTTTCGGTATAGATATTGCCGAGGTTGGTTGCGTTTCCGTCGAAAATGACCGAACAGTCCGCGTTCGAGTAGGATACCGAGCCGACGATACCGCCGAACGTCGAGGTTCCCGTCGTGAAGATATCCCCGCTGTTCAGCACCGCAGAGCCTTCGGGAATCCGCAGAGAGCCGGACACGATTCCTACGATACCGCCCATCGTGTTGCTGTTCGCGTACTCGCTCGTGCCGGACAGCTTTCCGCTGTTCTCAAAATTCCCCTCGAGGGTTAAAAATTTCTGTTCGTATTCCGTTACCGTGTCAATTTTTTTGGACTTGGACACTTCGACATTTCCGAACAGACCGCCGATCCGCTCTCCCGCGGAGGTAATGTCTTTGGTATTGGTCACATTGCCCGTGACCTTCACGCCGTATGCGGAAGAGGAAATATTCCCCGCAACGCCGCCCACACGGCTGTTAAAGCCTGTCGTGTACTCGTTGTACGCATTCGGCGCGGAAATCTCGCCGCGGTTCTCGAAGTTGCCCAAGGCGAGGACGATGTCGTCGATTCCCTCTTCGACGGTACTATACGTCAAGCCCCCGAAGAGACCGCCCGCGTAGCCCTGCCCCGAAACGTTCACCGCCATATGATTGACGAATCCGTTTTCCAAAGTGAGGGAAACGCCGGAAAGGTAGCCCGCAAAACCGCCCGCGTAATAGACCGCGTTCACCGAAGTTCCCTCCGCGTTGGAGGTGTTCCCCGTGACGTTCAGCGCGCCGCTAACCGAGCCGAAGAGACCGCCGACATAGTAGTCGCCCGTCACGTCCCCCGCGCTCTCCAATTTTCCGGAGAAGTTGACTTTGCCCGGCGCGGTAAGATTGATATAACCGGCGATACCGCCCACACGTTGGGCAATATTCCGATATTCTGCGTTTGTGCCCCGCCCGGAAACGGACGCTTCGTTGACGAGGTCGGCGGAGATGTCAAGCGTCATTTCCTTCGTGTTGATCAAAACATAACCGAAGATTCCGCCCGCGCTCAAATCGGTCGCCGTGTTTATGACGTCCCCCGTCGCGCCCGCGTAAAGGGTGGAGGCGACGATTTCCCCGCGGTTGATGAGTTCGCCCGAGACCGTAATATTTTTTCTTCCGTAGAGATAGCCGACGATACCGCCCGCATTTGAGGACGCAATGGTCTCGGAGACGCCCTCCATGACGACCTTCCCCGTATTGGTCATCGTTCCGTCCAAATCAATGGTTCCGGCTGTCGTGCTCGTCGCCTGAACCGTGCCGAAAAGACCGCCCACGGCATAGGTGCCCCGCACCTCCGCTTCGTTGGAGTAATTTCCCGAAATTTTGACGCCCGCGTCACCTACGGCAACCGCGCCCATGAGTCCGCCCACATACTGATTGCCAGAAACGTCATTGCGGTTGACCGTGCCAGAGGGCAGATATATGCAGGATTCGTGATATTTCGCGGCGTAACCGATGATTCCTCCCGTGTAATTGAAACCGGAAACATGCCCCTCATTCAGGAGGGAACCGTTTTCGCCCATGATAAATCCGTATTCGGTATAGCCGACGAGTCCGCCCGCATAGCGTCCCGTGCCCGATAATGTGACGTCGCCGTAATTTTCCACAGCGCCGTTGACGTTGATATGGTCGCGCACCGAGCCGACAATGCCGCCTACGGACTCCGCCATCTGCAAATTGTACGCCCGCCCGTCGTTGAAGTCCACAGCGGAAACATTGCCGTGGTTGGTCACGTTGTCCATATCCGCCGCTGTCGCCATATTGGTCGCAAGCGCGCCGACAACGCCGCCGACTCGGTAGGTACCCGAAACCTCCCCGTAATTGTGGCAGTTGGTCAGGAGAACACGCGATTCCTTGGGCGTATTCTTACTGCTCGAAGAGTTGGACGCGCCCAAAATTCCACCCACATAGAAGGCGCCGGAGACGTCCGCGTAGTTTTCAACGTTTTTGATTTCAATAGTGGATTCGCGGTCGTTGTTGTAAAGGGTTGCCGGCGCGTAGTTGTCGTGAAATCCGACGACGCCCACCTTGTTTTTGCCCCGAATCACGCCCCGCACGGTCACATCGTACAGCGTGGTTGTGGAGGCGTCCGCGGAGATACCCCCCGCATTCGAAGACACCGCGCCCAAGACTCCGATAAAAGAACCTTCGGGACAGTTCAGATACACTTTCAGTTCCGCCCCGTGTCCCTCGAGACCTCCGATGAAAGGCGCGAAGGTCGTCGCACCAATGCCGTAGAAGTTCGGGTGTCCCTTTCCGCGGTTGGAGACAAGCCCGTTCTCGCCCGCCGCAACTTCGCCCCATACGCCGACAGACTGCGTGAGGTCGTAGTTCCCGCCGACAAGGTGAATAATATTCTTCGGAATCCCCGTCGCATAATCGTTGTCCGTGCCAGCGGGTTCGTCTCCGATCGCCTCGTCGTAGATATAGCCGTTGGAGACCCAAGCGAAGTGCTCGAGTGCGCTCGCCGTCTTGATTGTGATTTGATTCCCCGACTTTTCCACCGAATTCGGGTCTGAAAGCTCGCCCGGGGCATATCCGGTCAATTTATCGAGATCGACGTCGATGGTGTGCCGGAAGGACGCGGTCGTGCGGTCGAGCACGGAGACATAGACGTATTTGCCGTCGTCCCGCGTAATGCGGAAGTACGCGCCGCTGTAGTTTGAAACACAGCCGTAATACGTGGAGCCATCCATTCCAAGCGTACCGACAAATTTTGCTGTCGCGGTAACCGTGGTCTCTCCCGTGCCGTAGGTCTTATCGAAGGTCACGCCCTCGCTCGCCTGAAAGCCCTCGATCTTGGAGAAGTTTCCCTTGATGTTGAGCGTGGTCTTGGAGCCGCTGTCCTGCATGGCGATACGAGTATCGGTTAAATCTTTAGCCTGATACCCGTACACGTCTCCCCAGTACTCGTAGTTGTTGGACGCGCCCGAAGTGCTCTCCACGACGAACTGCGATGTGCCGCGGTTAAAGGTATTTTCGATATAGGTACTCTCGCCCTCTCCATACGAATTGCCGACGATGCCGCCAACCATGAGGTTACCCTGTACTAGCGCGTAATTTTCACAATCTTTGATGAGCGTTGTCTTTTTTGCATCCGATGCAACGTTAAGCGGACGGCTGTACCCGACGATACCGCCAGCGCCGCTGTTGCCGTAAACGGTGCCGTAAACCTTACAGTTTTCCACCGTACTGCCGCGCTTTGCGCCGACAATGCCGCCGACGTACTGACTGCCCTTGATGTAGCTTCCCTCCGCGATCGTCACGTTTGAAATGAGCGCATCATAATACGTTCCCGGCTTACTGCCGCTGCACCCGGAGCTTCCCCCCTTCGAATATCCGTGCACGAGCCCGACAAGTCCGCCCACATAGGTGCCCTTTTGATAGGTGTATTCGTCCCCGATATGCGCCTCGACAACGAGGTCTTTGACGACCGCTTCGCCGTAGATTTCTCCAAACAGCCCGATATAGCCCGGATTTTTGCGGTTATAGAACTCGTCGCTGACCGTATAGGTAATCCGATGATTTCCGCCGTCAAAGGTGCCCTTAAAGGCGTAAGTGGGATTCTTTTCCTCCGTCCCGAGCATGTCTGCGGTATAGTCCGTCGTACAGATCGGCACATAGTTCTCAAAGGTCAAATCCGCCTCGAGACGGTAGAATTTATCCAATTCCTGCGTAATGTAATAGAATTCGGATTCTGTCTTAATCAGATAGGGATCCGCCTCGGTGCCGCTGCCCGCGGGCTTTGTGTAGCTGTATTCGTAGGCGAAAGTGGAACGGATTTCATTCCGCCCCCAGAAAGTGACGGCGAGCGCCGCCGCACCAAACGCCAAAAAACACAGCGCGAGCATGAGAATGTTCTTTTTGGACAACTTTTTCACGACTTATTCCTCCTCATACTGTGTTCCGTAAAACGCATCCGCACCGATTTCCGTCTCCGCAGAGAGAAAATCGAAGGTTTCAAGTTTTTCGCAGAGGAAAAACGCCTCTTCCCCCACCGCCGTGACGGGAGTTCCCGAAACCGAAGTCAGATTCGTGCAGAGATAGAAAGCCCCCGCGCCGACTTCGGTCACGCCCGTCCACTCGACTTCCCGCAGGTTCTGACAGTAGCCGAATGCCGTCGCAGGAATCTTTTTCACCGACGCCGGCAGAACAATGCGTTCCAATCCGCTCGCAAAAAAGGCGGACTCCCCGAGGCTCTCCGCTCCCGGAAATTCCGCGGAAGAGAGCGCGGTACAGTGATAGAACGCCGCGTCTCCCACACTCTTGACCTCGGACGAAACATAGGCGGATGTCAGCGAGGTAAAGTCCGCAAACACCGAGGGCGCGTCGCTGCCCAAAATCGCATATTTGGTCTTTTCCTCTCCGGCGCGCCGGCGCGCGTCCTCCGCCGAACCGAGGACGGAAACGCCCGTCTTATCCCCGAACACATAGCTTCCGTTGCAGATAACGGTATCCTTCAGGAGATTCTGTCCGAAGAGATAGACGATATCGCCGACGCCGCAGTCGAGCGCGCCGGGCAGAACTTCCGAATACTTGCCCGCGGAAAACTCCGCCGACGCCAATTTGTCCCCGAGCCCTCCGAAATCGAGGAGCGGAAACCAATTCTTTCCGTCCGCGTCCCGAAGAACGAGCGCAAATCCGGGCGCAAAGCTCCAGGACCCGTTGGAGACCGCCGCCGCGGACACCGAAATAATGCGGTTCTGCGTTTCGCTCCAGAACAGCCAGGTGTTCGCCTCCTCCGCGGCAAAGTCCGTAACGCCCGCGTCCTTGAGGATTCGGCGCACTTCCTCAATATCCTTCGGGCTCTTGTCCGCGAGGTGCGCGGTCAGGGTCTCCCCCTTGGTCGGACCATCGGGAACAACCGGAGCCGTAGGCGCCCTGCACCCTGCCGTCGCCGCGATTGCGCACGCCGACAGCAGCGCAACAATCCCCAAAAGGCTCCGTCTCCAAAAATGCTTTCTCATTTCTGCCTCCTTTGAATCTGTTTCTTTCTATCCTTACGGATCGCCAGCGCAAAGATGAGCGCGGCGGCTATGATCGATACCAATGAAAAGATTTGTCCGGCGGACAGACCCGCCAAATTTTTTTCGGTGACGCGCACGAATTCCACGCAGAACCGAATGACGCCGTACGTCCCCAAAAAGATCGGATAGAGCATTCCTTCCCTGCCCCAAAACTTTTCCACGAGGAGCGTGCCCGCAAAGATGGCAAGCGCCCCCGCCATTTCAAAGAGCTGTGCGGGAATCCTCGGCACGCTTTCGCCGGGGAACACGACGCCCCAATCCGCTTCGATGCCCGTGCAGCACCCCGAGAGAAAACACCCGACCTTGATAATCGCAAACATCATGATGATCGCGGGCGTACAGTAGTCCATGAATTTTCCCGCGCGCATGCCGAAAATCCTGCTGTAGAGCCACAGAAAGAGTGGCAGTCCGAACATCGTGCCAAAAAAGGAGAATCCCTCCCCGACCTTTACGACCGGGTTCGTAGAGCCGATTTGCTCGAGAAAGAACAGAATTTTTGCCCCCGCAATTCCGCCGAGCGCAACGAGGAGGGTGATGACGAGACTCCAGCCCTTCTTGATTTCGTAGCGGCGGCAGCGCAAGAGATTGATGACCGCCATTGCGATGACCCCGAAGAGGATGGACACCCAATAGGTCGAGACCGCAAAGCCGCCGATTTTTAATTCCGGAAACATTGGCAAACTCCTTTACAAAAAAGTACACTTTTTCGTATTCCAATTTCACTGCCTAAAACGCCCCGTTTTCTTCGGAAACGGGGCGTTTTTTGCATGCTCTGTTTCCTATGAAAAAGTGTACCTTGGCGTATCCCGGGCGCAAAAAAAAGAGCGCGTCCCCGTTTCAGGGAAAGCGTGTGCAGTTTGCGCAAAAACATGAAATTCCCCCGCACAAAAACAGAGGAATTTCAAATACGCAAAAACCGCACAAGCCCCTGTTCGGGTCTGTGCTCTTTCCATTTATAGGATAAAACAGCAGTATTCGAGATAGATAACCGAGAACTTTTTTCCGGCGACGGAAAAATTCACCGCGCCGTGCCGGTCTCCGCGCCGCTCCTCGCACTCTTTCTCTCCCCCGGCGGCGAGCGCCGCACACCCTGTCAGAATGGTGACGAACACGGCGCACACGGACAGCGCAAGACCGAAGGTCTCGAGCACCGCGCGCACGCCTGCGTCGGCAAGGAGCAGAATACGCAAAATCTGCCGGATTGCAAGAAAGGTCTCTTCGCTCACATTCGCGCGGATCAAATGGAAAATGGCGCGGTAGAAGGTACAGAGAATCAGCGTAAGCAGGAGAACAAGACAATAGACGAGATTGATATGGCGGTTCCAGAGCTTTTTCCGGTACGAAATCACAGTACTCGTGATACCGAGTACCAGAGAAATCAGCCAGATAGCGAGGTTCACCGCAGGCATCTCCATCCTCCCAATTCAAAACATTGTTCTTTTTCGATTCTATTATAAATGACTTCGGCGGGCGTGTCAACGAAAACAGCGAATTTTGTCGATTTTGACAAAAATTTGGCGCTCAAAATTGACTTTTTCGGAGCAGAGTGCTATACTGTGTCAGCCATGATACGCGCGGGACAAAAAAGAGAATTTGATATGTGCTCGAGACCGCTCTTCGGGAAGATCATTTTGTTCTCCCTGCCTCTCATGCTGTCAGGAATTCTACAGCTCCTCTACAATGCCGCGGATATCATCACCCTCGGGCGGTTTGCGAGCGACGCCTCCGCGGGTGCGGTCGGCTCTACGGGCGCGCTTGTCAACCTCATCACCAACCTTTTCATCGGGCTTTCTGTGGGCGCGTGTACGGCGGCAGCGCGCTGGATCGGCGCAAAAAACGAGGAACGGCTCGACCACGTCGTCCATACCGCAATCTGCGTCAGTCTCATCGGGGGCGTTTTCATCGGCGTCGTGGGCATCTTCGCATCCCGTTCCCTGCTCCTTCTCATGAACGTGCCCGCGGACAGCGTTCTTCCCCTCTCCACCCTGTATCTGCGCATCTATTTTGCCGGAATGCCCGCAAATCTTCTGTATAACTTCGGAAGCTCCCTTTTGAGGGCACGGGGAGACACCCGCAATCCCCTCATCTTTCTCGCCATCTCCGGCATGGTCAACGTCGGGCTGAATATCCTCTTTGTGGCGGTGTTCCGCATGGACGTCGCGGGTGTGGGAATCGCCACCGTCTCCTCTCAAGTCCTCGCCGCGGCGCTCGTCGTTTGGCACCTCGTCCGGCTCGAGGGGCACTGCAAACTCACCTTAAAGAAAATCCGCCTGCACAGAGACGCGCTCGGAGATATCCTCAAAATCGGTCTCCCGGCGGGCGTACAGGGCTGTATCTTTTCGCTCTCCAACGTCGTGATCCAGTCCTCTATCAACTCCTTCGGCGAACTTGCCATCACCGCGAACGCCGAAGCCGCCAATATCGAGGGGTTTGTCTATACCTCCATGAACGCGGTCTCGCAGGGCTGCTTGACCTTTACGGGACAGAATTACGGGGCGGGCAACAAGAAGAACATCGACGTCACCCTCATAAACTGCCTCATCATCGCCACCGGAATCGGACTTCTCATCGGTTTGGGTGTCTATTTCGCGGGGGGACTTCTCCTCTCCGTCTATACCAAGACCCCGGAGGTCATCGAAATCGGGCTTGGGCGCATGAGCGTCATCTGCACGACCTATTTTCTCTGCGGAATCATGGAAGTACTCGTGGGCACCCTGCGCGGCATCGGTCACTCCGTCCTCCCCATGGTCGTCTCCGTGCTCGGTGCTTGCGGGCTCCGGCTCGTCTATATTTTTACCATCTTCGCCGCGCATCGAACCCTCACCGTCCTCTATCTCTCCTATCCCATCTCTTGGATTATCACATCCCTCGCGCACGCCGTCTGTCTGTTTTTCGTGCGGCGCAAGGAATTCAAAAAGCTCTCTCCCCCCGCCTCCGCCGAGCCCCAAACGCAAAACCTTCCGTAACGGAAGGTTTTTTCTTTTCCTAAATTTTCCGGAAAGTATTGAAATGAGCTTCGTTTTCATATATAATATCGGTAAGAATAAAAATGAAAGGGGGACTCTATGAAAGAATACAGGGCGGAAGAAATCAAAAACGTCGCAATCGTCGGACACTCCGGCGAGGGCAAGACAACGCTCACCGAAGCCATGCTGTACAATGCCGGGGCGATCGAACGGCAGGGAAAGGTGACCGACGGAAACACAGTATCTGACTTCGACCCCGAGGAAATCGCGCGCAAGATTTCCATCGGCATGTCCGTTTCCTTCGCGGAATACGGCGGGTTCAAGTTCAATTTCATAGACGTGCCCGGCTTTTTCGACTTTGAGGGAGAGCTTGAGGGGGCTCTCGCCGCGGCGGACAGCGCGGTCGTCGTCGTGGGTGCGAGCGGCGGAATCGGCGTGGGCACAGAGAAGGCGCTCGCCGCCTGCGAGCGCGTAAAACTCCCCGTCACCGTCTTTTTAAACGGCATGGACAAGGAGAACGCGGACTACTTCGGCACCGTGGAGGCACTGAAAGCCCTCTACCCCACCAAGATCGCACCCTTGCAGATTCCCCTCATGCGCGAGGGCAAAATGCAGGGGTACGTGAGCGTGCTCTCGGGCAACGCCTACGAATTTTCGAGCGCGGGCAGGCAGAAGATCGAGATGCCCGCGGAGCTTGCGTCCTCTCTCGAGGAGATTGTTGCCGCGCTTGCGGAGGTCGCCGCCGAGGGCGAGGACGCGCTCATGGAAAAATTTTTCGAGCAAGGTTCGCTCTCCCGGGAGGACATCATCCGGGGCGTCCGGCTCGGCATCGAAAACAGGAGCGCCATTCCCGTCATCGCGGGCAGTGCGCTCGCAAACCGCGGCGTGTTCAACCTCATGGACAATCTCGTGCGCCTCGCTCCCACCCCCGCCGCGAAGTGCGACGAAAACGCGCCCTTCTCCGCACAGGTATTCAAGACGGTCGCAGACCCCTTCGTGGGCAGGCTCTCTGTCTTTAAAATTCGTTCGGGCGTGCTCAAAAACGGCGTATCTGTCAAAAACTCCACCCGCGGGAGCACCGAAAAAATCGGCGGGCTCTATCTTCTGCGGGGCAAAAAACAGTTCCCCGTGGGCGCGCTGTACGCCGGAGATATCGGCGCTGCCGCAAAGTTCGCGGGCACCTATACGGGCGATACCCTCTGCGAGGAGGGGCAGGACGTCCGATACGATCCGCCCGCCTATCCCTCGCCCGTCCTTTCAATGGCGGTCTATGCCGCAAAGCAGGGCGAAGAGGATAAAGTCTTTCAGGGACTCGCCCGCCTTCGGGAGGAGGATTGCACCTTCACCGTCGAGCGCGACGCCGAGACAGGCGAAATGCTTTTAAAGGGCATGGGCGAGACCCAGCTCGAAATCCTCCTGAAAAAACTCAAGAACAAGTACGGCGCGGACGCGGTTTTAAAGACCCCCCAGATTCCCTACCGCGAGACCGTACGCGGCACGGCGGAGGCGCGGGGCAAGCACAAAAAACAGTCGGGCGGACACGGGCAGTACGGGGACGCGGCAATCCGTTTTTCGCCCTGTCCCGAGGAACGGTTCGTCTTTGAGGACGCCATCGTCGGGGGCGTTGTCCCCAAAGCCTATATTCCCGCCGTCGAAAAGGGACTACGGGAGTGTATCAACAAGGGCGTGCTTGCGGGATACCCCGTCGTCAACCTCAAATGCACGCTCTTTGACGGCTCCTACCACGACGTCGATTCCTCCGAAATGGCGTTCATGGTCGCGGCATCCCTCGCCTATCGGGAGGGAATCGCCCGCGCGAACCCCGTTCTTTTGGAGCCTGTGTGGCACTACCGTATCCGAATCCCCTCCGCCTATCTCGGCGACATTCTCGGCGATCTCAACAAGCGCAGAGGGCGTATCCTCGGCATGGAGCCCGAAGAGGAGATGCAGGTCGTCTCGGCGGAAGCGCCGCTTGCGGAGATGCTCAAGTACGCGACCGACCTTCGGAGCATGACGCAGGGACGCGGAAGTTTTGACGCCGAATTCGTGCGGTACGAAGAAGTCCCCGCGAATCTCGTGCAGAAGATTGTGGAGGGCAGAAAGAACGCGTAGTCCTTCCGCGCGGCGGTTATAAAAAGTTCGCGTGCGGGCAATCATACCCGCATGCACTATCTCCTCTTGAGCCTTGCCGTCGCGCTGATTTCGGCGCAGGTGTGCTTTGTCAAAATCTATCAGCTCCGGGCGGGCACAGGCATCCGCGTGTGCCTCGTCTTCGTTCTCCTGACGGGTGCGGTCTCCGCGCTCGTCTTTGCCTGTGCAAACGGGTTTCATATCGCCGTCTCCGCATTCTCCCTCCTGCTTGCCCTTCCCCTCGCGCTCTGCGTCTCCTTCAACAACGCGCTTGGCATCCGTATGCTCGGGAGAGGGGATCTCGCGACCTATACGCGATTCATCATGCTCGGCAACATGCTTCTTCCCTTCGCCTACGGCGCGCTCGTCCTGCACGAATCCGTCGGAATTCTCCGCCTTGCCGCGCTCGGAATCCTCGTCTTTTCCCTCTTTCTCCCCTTTCTCGGCTCTGAAAACGCGCGGAAACGCAAGGGGTTCGACCTCGTCCTGTACTTTCTCGCCTTCTTCGCCTACGGGTTCGTCGGCGTCATCTCAAAGGCGCACCAAATCGATGCGCGGGGAGTCGATGCGGGCAGTTTTCTCTTCTTCACCTTTCTGTTTTCCGCGCTCGGCGCGGCGGTTCTCCTGCTCCTCCTGCGCAAGGGCGCGGCAAAACCCCTTCCCCCCACCCGATTCCCCCGAAAGACGGCGATGTTCGCCGCGTCCGTAGGATTTTCCGCGGTGAGCGGACTCGCGTTTTGGTGCGAACTTGTGGGCGCGGAGAAGGTCTCCGCATCCCTGCAATACCCCCTCGTCACGGGCGGAACAATCCTCTTTTCCGCACTCCTCGGCAGCCTGTTCTTTCACGAAAAACAGGGCGCGCGCGGCTGGGTGGAAATCGGACTCGCATTTGAGGCGACTCTCCTGTTTCTCTTCTGAACGGTTGACCGAAGGACGGGAAAAGAGTTATACTGATGGGGAAAAAATTGGGAGGTATCGAAAATTTATGTTGAGTCGGGACAAGTTGGAAAAGTTTGCGGAACTCGCGGTGCGGGTGGGCGCGAATATGCAGAAGGGGCAGGAAGTCGTGCTCCGCTGTGACGTGGCGGTGGCGGATTTCGCGCGCGTGCTCGCAAAGAAGGCGTACGAATGCGGTGCAAAGCGGGTGCACATGCAGTGGCGGGACGAAAAGATTGCCCGCATTCACATGGACTGCGCGGAGACCGAGACCCTCTGCAAAGTGCCCGACTATCAGCTCGCGGAGAGCGACTACTTTATCAAAAACAGGTGCTGTCTCATCTCCGTTGCCGCGGGCGACCCCAATATCTTCAAGGGGTGCGACCCCGAAAAGGTCGCCAAGGTCAACGCCGCGACGGGCACGGCGCAGCGCGCCTTTCGGGAGGCGACCATGTCCAATCTTCTGCGCTGGACCATCGTGTCCGTACCCACCGAAAATTGGGCGAAGGCGGTATTTCCGGACGAAACCCCCGAAAGGGCGGTGGACAGGCTTTGGGAGAGCATCGCCGCAGTCATGCGCCTGAACGAACCCGACCCCACCGCCGCGTGGAAGGAGCACATTGCGACCCTGCACCGCAGAGCGGACTTTCTCAACGCGCACCGCTTTTCCGCGCTCCGGCTGACAAGCAAAAACGGCACCGACCTCACCGTCGGGCTCGCGGGCGGGCACACTTGGCTCGCCGCCGAGGAAGTCGGGCAGGACGGAGTGCCCTTCACGGCGAACATGCCCACCGAAGAAATTTTCACCGCGCCCCACCGCGCGCATGTCAACGGCGTCGTCAAGAACGCGCTCCCGCTCTCCCATAACGGCACGATTATCGACGATTTCTCCCTCACCTTCCGGGACGGAAAGGTTGTGGATTTCTCCGCGGGCAAGGGGTACGAGGCGCTCGCGGGAATCTTCGACACCGACGAGGGCGCGAGCCGGCTCGGAGAGGTCGCGCTCATCGGAAAGCGTTCCCCCATCTCCGAACTCGGCATTCTCTTCTATAACACGCTCTTCGACGAAAACGCGAGCTGTCACCTCGCCTTCGGGCAGGCGTATCCCACCACCCTCGAGGGCGGGAACGGTTTCAGCGAAAAGGAGCTCGAGGCGCGGGGCGCGAACCGCTCCGTAGAGCACGTCGATTTCATGGTCGGCGCGAAGGATCTCCGCGTCGTCGGAATCGCGGAGGACGGCACGGAGACCGAACTCTTCTCGGACGGGGATTGGATCGTCTGACAAACGCGGGCGCGCGAAAATGCGCGCTCGGTTTGCATAAAACCCCTTCAAACCGTCCACAATCGGAGCATGAACAGAAACGTACTCATCGTGGGCGGCTCGGACGGAATCGGATTCGAGTGCGCCAAACTCTTCGACGCGGACAACGACCGCGTCTATAACCTCTCCCGGCGCGTCTGCGAACTTCCGCACGTCAAGAGCGTTCGCGCGGACGTCACGGACGCGGAACAGCTCGAAAACGCCTTTCGGGAACTCCGCGGCGCGCCCGGAAGTTTGGACCTTGTGCTCTACTTTGCGGGGACGAGCATGGCGGCGCCCGTCGAAACCGTTAAAGAAGAGGACGTCCGTCTGCTCTTCGACGTCAATTATTTCGGCGCGCTCCGCGTCGTAAAGCTCGCCCTCCCTATCATGAACCGGGGCGGTAAATTTCTCTTCGCATTTTCGATTGCGAGCGCGTTTCCCATTCTCTACGACGGCTATTACTCGGCGTCCAAAGCGGCGCTCGAGGCGTTCTGCGCGGAACTTCGGCTCGAGCTTGCGGGCTCTTTCACCGCGTCCTGCGTCCGCATCGGGGGCACGCGCACGCACTTCACTTTCAAACGCAAAGTCTATCCCCCCGAACAGTGCGGAAGACACGCCGAACCCCTCGCGACCGCGAGCGGCGCGCTTGCGCGCATCGAACAGAAGGGCATGGATCCCGCCGACGTCGCCGCGCACTTTTTTGACCTCGCGGGAAGGAAAAATCCGCCCCGCGTCTCCACCTGTGGCGCGGTCAACAAGCTCGGTATGGTCGCAAAAAAGTTTTTGCCCGACCGCGTGGTCATGGCGATGAACAACAAAATTCAGACCAAATCCAAGGAATAAGAAAGAAAAATGTACGGATTTTTGCGCAAAAATCCGTACATTTTTTAGAATTGTTTTCCAATCCGCCCAAAATCGGGCGGTTTTTCGCTATTTTGTATTGGTTACCTTTATTTTGTAATGGTTACCTTCTTCAAGGCGCGGGGGCTGTCCGGGTTATTGCCGATTCTGCAACTGAATTTACAGGCAAATTCCTGCGCAAACAGCGCGAATCCGAACATACTCAACGCGCCGCTCCCGAGTTCGGGGAGTTTTGCGGTCAGCACCTTGCCCGCGTAATCCGCCGCGAGTTCCGCGTCGTCCGTCACGAGCAGAATCTTTGCGCCGATTTCCTTCATTCTGTCGATGCACGCTCTGCCGTCCTTCTCGAACGCCTCCGCCGCTCTGCCCTCCGAGAGGGCTTTCGGGATATACACGAACACGGGCGTATCCTCCCCCACCATCGCCATCGGACCGTGGTAGAAGTCGCTGATCGGGTATCCCTTCATCTGCACGTAGGAAGTCTCCTGCAGTTTCAACGCGCCCTCGAGCGCGATCGGGTAGGTCATGCCCCGGGAGAGCAGAAAACCGCTCTTCATGCCGTCGAACGCGGGGACGAATTCGGTCGTGAGCGCGTCGTAGGCGGGCATTGCCGCGGACACCTTTTCCGAAAGACCGTCGAGCTCCGCTTTCAGTTCCTCCGCGCCCGCGAGTTCCGCCGCGAGCCGCAGAAGAATCGCGAGCTGCGCCGAAAAGGTCTTGGTCGCCGCCACACTGACCTCCTCTCCCGCGTCGCAGAAGAGATGATAATCCGCAAAGTCCGCAATCGGACTCTCCGCGTTGTTGGTGACGCCCACCGTCACCGCGCCCTGCATCTTGGCGTGTTTCAACACCTCGAGAACGTCCGCCGCCTGTCCGCTCTGCGAACAGCCGATGACGAGCTGACCGCCGAGGTCGAGCTTTCCGTCGTACAGCGTATAGACGCTGCACGCGCCCAAACTTACCGTCATCCCGCTCAAAATCTCCGTCGCGTACTTGAAGAAGATGAGCGCATGATCGCTCGTTCCGCGACCGACCGCGCAGATATTGCGGATTCCCCGCCGTTTCACCTCGCGTACGAGCGCGGAGATGCTCTCTCCGTTCCTGTCCTTGAGCTTTGCGAGCATTGCGGGCGTCTCGCCGATCTCCTTCCACATCAACGTCTTTTGATATTCCATATCTTTTCTCCTCAACAAAAATATTTTAAAATCCGAATTTTCCGAGCCGCCCGAGGACGTTTTCCCGGAAGTGCGAGAGAGTTTCCTCCGCGTACGCCTCGAGGGTGAGACCGTCGTCCGCGATGAGCGGGGTCATGTCCACCGCGAACTGCAAGAGTTCCGCCTCGTCGCAGGCATGGCTCGCGAAATAGGTCGCGTTTGCCTGTCTTCTGCCCGTCGCGGCGAGGTCGTAACGCTTTCCCCCCGCGATTTGGCTGTCGAACACCCCGGACAGCGCGGGACCGAGCGCGGGGTGCCCCGAAACGTCGAGGAGCACCTTTTCGTCGTCGTTGACCCAATCCAAGCCCCGCCAGCACTCGCAGCCCAAAAATTTCTTGGGGCGCTTGTCCGCAGGGAGGGCGCGCAGGGCGCGCAGGGTTTGCAGAAAGACCGCGACGTGCGTGTCGTGCTTGTCAAAGGGATTGTGCGAATATACGATTTCGGGGGAAGCGTTTGCGACGATTTCCGCAATCTCCAAGGAGACGCGTTCGTCCCCGGACTTGACTTCCGCGGAGGTATAGCCGAGCTGCGCCTGAAAGCCGTAGCCGCCGATAAACGCCGCCTTGCGCTGTTCGACCTTGCGGATCTCCTTCATGTCCTCGTCCGAGCAGTCGGCGTACAGCCCGGTGCGGGGACTTCCCGCTCCGTCCGTGACCGTCACGCCCGAAAACCACTTGTCCGCTCTCCCGAAGCATTCGAGAGCGCCGTGATACGCCATGAACTCGATGTCGTCCTGATGCGCCGCCACGCAGAGATGGGTGGTGCGGGAGACCGCTTTTTGCGCGGGCGCGCCGTCGGGCACGTAAAAATCCGCGTTCGCATTCTTCAGATCCATATCCATAACCTCCGTAAAAAATGATTCCGATATTGCCGCGCGACAGAGTTACAGCATTGCCGCCGCGAAACTCTGCGCGGTGCCCCGCCCGCCCTCGGGCATTCTCAATTTCACGCCCGCGAGGTGCGGAAACTCCTCTTTTAAGACCTTCTCCGCCGTCCGGCAGATGAGGTCGCCGCACGCCCCGACCGTCACGCCCCCCAAGAGGAGCACCCGTTCGAAGGAGTAGAACTCCGCGTACAGGGCGAGCTCCCAGCCGAGATAGACCCCCACCGTGCGGAACACCTCCCGCGCCGTCGGGTCGCCCGCCGAGAATCTCTCCCGAATCGCCCCGAACTGCTCGTGCGTCTCCCCGGGAAGTTCCATGCCCGCGAGCCTGCCGAGCCGCGAGACCCCCTGCTGCGAGAGATAATTCACCCCGCACCCGACGTCTCCGCTCCATTCGTCCACCCCGCCCGAGGGGGATAGATCCACGGGCACAAAGGCGAATTCGCTGATCCAACCCTTCAGAGACCCGTCCGCGCCGACGTAGCCGCCCGCCTCGCTCGAACCCATCGAGATGCCAAGCGTGCCGCCTTCGCACCCCGCACAGCCCGCGAGCGCCGCGACGTCCCCGTCATTTGCCACCCGCACGGGTACGCGGAACTTTTTGCCGAGGTCGAGAAAGAGATTCTGCGCGCGCGTGCGTTTCTCCGGGTCGGTGATTGCCGTGAACAGCGAGGAAGTCATCACTCTGTCCCCCACGGGGATTCCCGCCGTGGAGACGCCGACCGCGTCCAGCCGGGGCAGAAATTCCGCCGCCCGCGCGAGCAAGCCGCCGATCTTTTCAAAATGATATTGGGGGTCGGAATGGCTCCGCGGTTTCCAGGGGACGCTCTCCGAAAAAACCTGCTTTCCCTCCGCGACCGCGCAGACCTTGAGATTGGTCGCCCCCGCGTCGAGTCCGATTCGGAATCCCGAAGCGTTTCCTCCCGCCTTCCATTCCGTGCGGCGGGGGGCGGGAATCTCCCCTTCTTCGCACACGTGCACCGCAAATTTCCCGTACACGTTTTTCATGATGTCCGCGTCGAAGGCGCGCGCGCCCGCGGGCGAATAAATCTCCGAAAGCTGTCGGGTCAAAGGCGCGGGACCGGCGAGCCAGACCTCGCCGCCGCCCACCGTCCACAAAAGACTCTTCAGCATGCGTTCGGCGATGCGGAGATTCTCCTCCGCGTGTCCCTCCCGAAACACCTCCAAAACATAGCGAACCGCGCCGCACTGCGCGCCCGTCACGCACATCGTCAGTTTCTCCCCGCCCTCCGCTTTCACGCGGGCGCGGAAGGATACGAGTTCCCTGCTGAAGGGTATAAAGTTGCGGTCAATCTCCGAGTGCAAGAAAATCCCTCCCGCGCAGAAAAATCTGCGCTTTTCAACATCTTTTCACTCTGCATTATAGCACAACGCGAGGGCAGAAAATTACATGAAAAGCAATTCAATTTGCACAAAAAGACACTCTTTGCTTGCAAAAAAATCCCTGCCGTGCTATCATGTGGGTATGAGAGCGAATCCATACATCGGAAACCTGCTGACCCCCGTCATCGAGGTCAATACGGTCTATACCATTCACTACTTCCGCTACGGTTGGAAGTTCGATATCGCGGGAGAGGCGCACGATTTTTGGGAAATCGTCTATCTCGACGCGGGAGAGGCGACCGTGCGCGCGGGAGAGCGCACCCTCCTGTTGCGGCAGGGGGAGGCAATCTTTCACAAGCCCAACGAATTTCACAACATCCGCACCAAGGACAAGTTCACCTGTTCGGTCATTCTTTCCTTTGCCTGCGACAGCCCCGCCATGTCCTTCTTCGAGAATAAGGTGCTCGTGCCGAACGAGGAGGAACGGCGATTGCTCCGAAGCATCGTCAGCGCGGGCGCGGAGGTCTTTTCGGACAAGCTGAATCTCGTCGAACTCAAGAAAATGACCAAGCGCGACCCCGTGCCCTTCGGCGGGGAACAGTGGATCAAGAACTCTCTCGAGCTCTTTCTTCTCTCCCTGCTCCGAAGGAGCGCGGGGAGGGAGAAAACTTCTCCCCCGCTCCGCGCCACAGCGGGCGGCGAACGGCTCGCCGAGGACGTCTATGCCATTCTGAAAAAAAATCTCCACCGAAACCTTTCGCTGGCGGAGATCTCCCGCGCGCTCAATTTCAGTGAGACGCACGTCAAAAACGTATTCAAAAGACAGACCGGACGCACGGTCATGGACGCATTCCGCCTTCTCAAGGTCGAGGAGGCAAAAAAACTCATCAGCACCCGCAAATTTACCTTTACGCAGATCGCCTACATGCTCGGATTCAGCTCCGCGGGGCACTTCTCGCGGGTGTTCAAGCAGTACGCCGACCTTTCCCCGGGCGAGTACGCGCGCACCGTCGGGGTCGAAAACGTGCTCTGAATAATTTTTGTATTTTAGAAAGGCAAATCTTCATCTGTCAATGTTTTTTTGATAAAATTTTCATCTTGAGAACGTTTTATTTCAGAATTACATTCTTCAAAATTAATTTGACTTTCTTTAATAAAATTTTTATTTAATTTTCGATCCAACGCCGATTCTATATTTCCAGCATCAGTTTTTTCATATGTACAAATTAATGTGATATGTAATTTTTTATAAATTGGCATTTTAAATTTTTTGGTTTTTGTATAATGTATATTATTTTCATTATACCCCCAATGTTCTATAAAGACATGTTTGCCAATTCCAAGATAATTGGGTAAATAAAAATCAGGATGTAAAACTTCTTTATCTTCTGCCCCATAAGGTAATTCTTTTTCATAGGCATGTGATATACCATGCTCAAATAAATAGTTATCTATTTCACGCTCTGACTTACTTTTTACAGCATGACCATCTTTGCAATAGTATTTTCCTTCATAGCTTTCGTCAAGAAGTTCAATATTTGAACAATTAGTAATTTTAAATAAAAGTTCCTTATTTTTATACTTAAAATAACAACTTGAGCAAAACAGCAATCCGTCTGTTGGTCTTCCACAAGTAATACATTTTGATTTATTTTGTTCATTTATTATGATAACATTATTTTTATCTTCAAATTCTGAAAGAGATTTTTTCCTTGTTTATTTCAAAAGGATTATTTAAAAACTGTAACAACTCATCATAAGTATATTTTTGCCAACAATTTCTACAATAAGCATAACCATCTGTTTCTGCACCGCATAATATACAATTTGTAAAACCTTCTGACGGCAACTCCGTATATTGAATTTGCTTTTGGCACTTACAATTATCTTCCTTTAAATGCCAAGTGCCACAATTAGGACACTTAATGACTTTGCCTTCATCCTTCATCTTTAAATGCTTTGTACATAGCGGATACATACCACTATTGCGACCACAAATTTGGCAAGTTTTCCCCATTTAATTCTCCTTCCAAAATAATCTAATCATAATTATAATGAAAAGTTAATCAAAAAGCAATACAAAACAACAAAAAAATTAGACCTCTGTTTCAGAAAGTTTCTTCATGATGCCGAGCAAAGCGGTCTGCTCCGATTCGGAGAGCGTGGAGAGCATCCTCTCGCGGTAAACGCGTACGCGCGCGCGGAGACGCTCCGCGAGCACGTACCCCGCGGGGGTGAGCCGAACCGAACTTCCGCGCACTTCGCAATCGCGCACGGCAAAACCCAGCGATTGCAGACGCTGCACCACGCGGGTCGTGTTCGCCTTGTCGCAGCACACCGCCCGGGATAGTTCGGTGAGGGTCAGTCCCGCGCGCCTTTCCGCGAGCCGCAGAAGGTAGGGCGCGTGCCGCGAGGTCAAGCCGTGCGGCGACAGCAGCTCCGCCTGCGCGCGGCGCAGGGACTTGTCAAAACGCTCGTCCAATATCCGAAAATACCGAAAAATCTCATCCATGGTCCGCCTCCGTCGCCGCCGCCTCCGCGAGAATCTCCTCTTCTTCCGCGGAATCAGGCTCGCCCCGAAGTTTCTCCGCGGCGACCGAAAGCATGAGCTTGATACGATTCTCTTGATTGACCTTGGTCGCGCCCGGGTCGTAATCTACAGGCACGATGTTGGAATCCGGGTACAGGTTCTTGAGCTTTCGGATCATGCCCTTGCCCACAATATGATTGGGGAGACAGCCGAAGGGCTGAATACACACGATATTGTCGTAACCGAGCTCGATGAGCTCGTTCATTTCCGCGGTCAGAAGCCAGCCTTCCCCCATCTTGCACCCGAATCCGATGAGTCCCCGCGCGTGCTCCTTCATCTCGTAATAGGGAGAGGGAACAATGAATTTTCCGCACGCCGCGGCGGCGTCCAACATGTTTTTTTCCGCCTTGCAGAGATACTTCATGAGAATGCGGAACACGGCGCGCTTTGCCTTGCTTCCGCCGTACAGACCCACGTCGTCGATCTGATGGTCCACCGACGCGAGAAAAAAGGCGACGATTCCCGGAATCATGGTTTCGCAGTTCTGCTCGAATAAAAACTTCTCGAGCTCGTTGTTGCCGAGCGGGGAATATTTGACGAAGATTTCCCCCACGATTCCCACTTTGACCTTCGGGGTCTTCTCAAGCTCCACCGCCGCGAAATCCGCCGCGATTCGGGGGAGTATCTTTTTCTGCGCGCGCTCGGAGTAACCCCGCCGCTTTAAAAAGAGCGAATTCAGAGCCGCCACCCACTTATCGACGAGGGCGTCGCTTGCGCCCTTGACCCTTTCGTACGGGCGGGTCTGATTGACGAGAAGCATCAAAAGGTCGCCGTAGATCAGCGTCGCGAGCCCCTTGCGGAGCATGGACAATTTGATCTTGAATCCGCTGTTTTTCTCAAGCCCCGCGGTATTTAAAGAGATGACGGGAATCCTCTCGAGTCCGTCCTTTTCGAGCGCCTTGCGCAGGAGGTGGATATAGTTGGAGGCGCGGCAGCCGCCCCCCGTCTGCGTGAGAATGAGCGCGGTGCGGTCGAGGTCGTATTTGCCGCTGTGGAGCGCCTCCATCATCTGCCCGATGACGAGAAGAGCGGGATAACAGGTATCGTTGTGCACGTATTTGAGTCCCTCGTCCACGCAGCTCCGGCTGTTTCCCGAGAGCAGTTCGAGACGGTAACCGTACTCCGCGAACAGGTTTTTGATGAGACGGAAGTGAATGGGCGCCATGTCCGGACCGAGAATGGTATAGCCCTGTTTCTTCATCTCTTTGGTAAATTCCGCCATATCTATCTCCTCTCCGCAAGCGCCGCCTCAAAGAGACTGCGCAGGCGGATTTTGACCGCGCCGAGGTTGGCGATTTCGTCAATCTTGAGTTGGGTGTAAATCTTCCCCGCGCTCTCCAAAATCCTTCTTGTCTCGTCCGCCGTGATCGCGTCCAACCCGCACCCGAAGGAGACCGTCTGCACGAGGTTCACGTCCCTGCGACCGAGCTCCGCGACATATTTCGCCGCCGCGTACAGCCGCGCATGGTAGGTCCATTGATTGAGCACTTTGACGGGAAATTTCCGCTCGTAACAGCTCACCGCTTCCTCCGAGAGCACAGCCGCGCCGAGGTCTGAAATCAGCCCGTCGATGCCGTGATTCACCTCGGGGTCGAGGTGGTAGGGACGCCCCGCCAAAACGATAATCTGTCTGCCCGCCGCGGTCGCCTCCTCGAAGATCTGCGCCCCCTTTTTGCGCACTTCGGCAAGATAGGCGGCGTATGCCGCATATGCCGCGTCCGCCGCGCGTTTGACCTGCCGCAGCGTGTGCCCCGGAAATTCGCGGTTCAGAATTTCGAGCATCTTTTTCGGAAAATCCTTTCTGCGGTGCGGACCTACGTAGTCGTAGATAAATTTCGTCCGTTTCAGAGCGGGGACGTTCGCCTCGAGCACCTCGGGGTAGTAGGCGACTACCGGGCAGTTGTAGTGGTTGTCTCCGAGCCCTTCGTCAAAGTTGTAGGACATGCAGGGATAGAATACGGCGTCCACGCCCTCCCCGAGGAGTACGTCCACGTGCCCGTGCAGGAGTTTTGCGGGGTAACAGATCGTATCCGAGGGAATGGTGAACTGCCCGCGGAGGTAGGTCGCGCGGTCGGACGCCGGGGACACCCGGATCGAAAAGCCGAGTTCCTTCCAAAAGGTATGCCAGAAGGGGAGCAGTTCGTACATGTTCAGCCCCATGGGAATTCCCACAACGGGTCCGTTCGCGGCGGTGTCCCCGTAAGCCGAAAGCAGTTTGCGCTTATATTCGTAGAGATTGAGCGCGTCCTCCCGCCGCTTAGCCGCGCCCGGCTGTTCGCAGCGGTTGCCCGCAATAAATTTTCTTCCGCCGTCGAAGGTGTTGATTGTGAGCCGGCAATGGTTCTCGCACCCCTTACAGGTGGTCGCGCGGGTCGCGTATGTAAATGCTTCCAGTTCCGCCGCATTCAATATTTTCGAGCCCGAAAATTTCTGCGCGTAGAGCGCCGCGCCGTAAGCGCCCATGAGCCCCGCGATATTCGGGCGGACGACTTCCCGCCCGAGTTCCTGTTCGAAGGCGCGAAGCACCGCGTCGTTTAAAAACGTGCCGCCCTGCACGACGATTCTTTTCCCGAGCGCGTCCGCGCTCACCGCGCGAATGACCTTGTACAGCGCGTTTTTGACGACGCTGATCGAGAGCCCGGCGGAGATGTTCGCGACCGTCGCGCCGTCCTTCTGCGCCTGCTTGACCGAGGAATTCATGAACACCGTGCACCGGGAGCCCAAATCCACCGGTTTGTCCGCAAACAGACCGAGTTTGGCAAACTCCTCGATTCCGTAACCGAGCGCGCCCGCGAAGGTCTGTAGAAAGGACCCGCAACCCGAGGAGCAGGCTTCGTTCAGAAAGATATTGTCGATGGCGTTGTTCCGGATTTTAAAGCACTTGATGTCCTGCCCGCCGATGTCGAGAATGAAGTCGAGGTCGGGCGAGAAGTGTTTTGCCGCGAGGAAGTGCGCCATGGTCTCCACCACGCCGCCGTCAAGACGGAACGCCGCCTTGACAAGTTCCTCGCCGTAGCCGGTGGACGCCGCGCCCGCGATGCGGATGTCCGGGTATGTTCGGTAGAGTTCGGTCAGAAATTCTTTGATGATTCCCACCGGATTGCCGCCGCTCGGACGGTAGCAGGAGAAGAGAATCTCCCCCTCTCTGCCGATGACGGCGGCTTTGACCGTCGTCGAGCCCGCGTCCACGCCGAGCCAATAGTCCGCGCCGGGAACGTATTCGGACTGTTCGGGAACGTTTGCGCGGGCGTGCCGCGCGCGGAACGCCTCGTACTCCTCTTGGTTTTCAAACAGTTTTTCGCAGGCGCGGTAACCGCCGCCGCCCGACGCTGCGCCGATTTTTTGTATTGCCTCGAAGAGGTTACACTCTTCCCCATCCGCGCAGAGTGCCGCGCCGAGCGCGACGAAGTACAGCGAATGTTCGGGACAGACCCCCCGGCGCTTGAGCGTGTCGTCAAACGCCTTGCGAAGTTCGGGAAAATAGGTGAGCGGACCGCCGAGATAGACGACGTTGCCCGTGATTTCCCGCCCCTGCGCGAGCCCTGCGATGGTTTGGTGCACCACCGCGTAAAAGATGCTCGCGGAGATGTCCTCAATGCTGCAACCCTGATTCAAGAGCGCCTGAATGTCGGACTTGGCGAACACGCCGCACCGGGAGGCGATGGTGTAGATTTTCTCGTGCGCCGCAGCCGCCGCGTCCATGTCAGACGGCGTGATGCCGAGTAAGGTCGCCATTTGGTCGATAAACGCGCCCGTTCCGCCCGCGCAGGAGCCGTTCATGCGCATTTCGAGCCCGCCGCCCGAAAGGTAGAGAATCTTTGCGTCCTCCCCCCCGAGTTCCACGATGACGTCAGTCTCCGGGAGACGGTCTCGGATTGCCGCCCTTGCCGCGTAAACCTCCTGCACGAAGGGCAGACCCGCCTGCTCCGCAACGCCCATGCCCGCAGAGCCCGTGACCGCGACTTTCGCCCGGGAAATGTTTCGCTCCGCGCACGCCGCACGGAGCATTTCCGCGGTCTTTTGATGAATATTCGAATAGTGGCGCTCATAACGCTCGAGCAAAATATTGCCAGCGTCGTCCGTCACCACGCACTTTAATGTTGTCGAGCCAATATCGATGCCGATCCTCATTGGTTGCCTCTCCTTTGGTCTCTATTATAGCGCATTTGACGTTGACCCGTCAACCAAATAAAAAGCTCCAAAAAAAGGATTCGGTTCAAGCGAATCCTCGATATTTCAGACAAATTTGCGTAAGCGTTTCCAGATTTTTTGATTTCGCCCTTCTGTAACTGCAAAATATATCCACAAAGGACCAGATTCCGAGCGTCAACCAGTTGAAAAGGAGCTTGCACACACCAAGCGAGGTGTCCCCTACGACAAATCTGTCCACTCCGAGTCCGCCAAGAAAAATCGAAAACAGCAGAATAGAAATCGGATTTTTCAGCGGAGCGGAGAAGAGTTCGACGTCCGCGCAGTCCGGCAACCCGTTCAGCCATTGTAACAGAACATTCATGCGGTCGGGCGGAAATTTACCCCGGTTCTGTCCGACAAAAAAAACTACTTTTTCCCTCGTCATTCTCTTTTTCCTCCTCGATAGTTGATTATAATGTAAGAATTCTTACATGTCAAGTATTTATGTAAGTTTTCTTATATGATGAGGAGAATGAAAAACATGGACGAAATCGGCGCGTCAATCCGCAGTTTCCGAAAGGCCGCAGGATTGACACAGCCCCAACTCGCAAAAAAAATCGGCGTTTCGCACGCCGCTATCAGCTATTGGGAAAACGGCGTCAATATCCCCAACGTCAAGGACTGTTGGAAACTCGCCGACGCCCTTTCCGTCTCCATCGACGAATTGGTGGGGAGATTTTAGCCGTTTTCATGCACGTGAAAAATCCCCGGGAGATTTCCCGGGGATTTCGTCATTTTTTCTGCTCTTCGGATTCCTTTTCCTTGGGTTTCTTTGCGCAGTCCGCGCTGTAGGGACAGCCCGAACAACCCGAACAGCCGCTTCCGCCGCAGCAGTTCTTTCCCTTTCTTTTGCGAAGAATGTTGAAAATGACGGTAAAGGCGACGAGCGCCACGGCGAAAATAATGACAAGAATTTCAATCCAACCCATTGACCCGTTTCCTCCTGTGCAGGATCTTCGTAAGTCCCCAGGCGAGCGCAAGCGCTCCCGCAAGAATCAGCCCGATCCACCAAATCGTCCCCACCCAATAGATGGCTGCGGAGACGACGTAGGCAGTGCCCATCCAAAAACCGATGGCTGCCCAAAGTTTTTTTCCGCTCTTGAGTTCGCCCCGCGCCGCGGCAACCGCTGCCATGCAGGGCATGGACAAGAGGTTAAACGCCATGAACGCGAACGCCGCCGGAACGGAGATGCTGCCGATGAGCGTCGCAATCGCCGTGCCCGCGAGTTCGCCGCTCCCGAGCGCGTCCTCGCTCATGCCCGCAAAGGTTCCGAGGGTCGCCACGACCATCTCCTTTGCGATAAACCCGGTAAAGATTGCCACAACGAACTGCCAGCCGTTCTCCCCCATGCCGAAACCGAGCGGAACAAAGATCCAGGTGATTGCCTTCGAAATCACGCCGATCATGCTGTCTCCCATGTCCTCGACCATGCGGAAGGTAAAGCTGAAGTGCGAGAAGAACCAAATCACCACGACCGCGCCCGCGATAATGGTCGCCGCGCGCTCGAGGTAGTGCTTGAGTTTTTCCCACAGATGTATCATCGTATTTTTGAACTGTGGGAGATGATAGGCGGGGAGCTCCATGATAAAGGTGGGCATCTCCCCTTTGAGTACGGTGCGATTCAGAATCAAAGCCGCAATCACCGCGACGAGGATTCCCAAAAGATACATCGAAAACACGACGATATCCCCGTGCGCGCCCCCGAACAGCACCGCCGCGAAGGTCGCCCAAATGGGGAGTTTCGCGCCGCAGGAGAAGAAGGGGGTCAGCATCGCGGTGAGCCGGCGTTCCTTGTCGTTTTCGAGGGTGCGGGTCGCCATGATGCCCGGAACTGCACAGCCGAAACACATCAGAAGGGGCAGGAACGCGCGCCCGGACAGACCGAACTTGCGGAACGCCTTATCCATGATAAAGGCGACGCGCGCCATGTAGCCGCTGTCCTCGAGAATGGACAGGAACAGGAACAGACAGAGAATCTGCGGAATAAAGGACAACACCGCAAAGACGCCCGAAAGGAGTCCGTCGCAGATGAGCCCCGTGTACCACGTCCCCTTCGGCAGCGCGCCCGAAATCAGGGACATGAGACTGTCCGTGCACCAATTCACGCAGTTGGTCAAAATCACGCCCGGCGAATTGATTGCGTCCGTCCCGAAGATGGGGTTTGAAAAGGTGCCCTCGGGGATAAACACGCCCAAAAACAGGAGATTTTCGCTGAATGTCAGGTGAAACACGAGGAACATGATTCCCAAAAAGATGGGGATTCCCCATATCCTGTGCGTGAGCACGCGGTCGATTCTTCCGCTCTGCGTCATGCCGTCCGCGCGCTTTTTGCGGAGCGCGGGAGAGTAGTTTGCGGTGATGTACTTGTACCGCGCGTCCGCCACGATCGCCTCGAAATCGTTTTCAAACACGTTTTCGGGAAGTTTGCGCTTCATGTACTCGAGTTTTTCGTGAATGTCCGGGTACGCCTTGACCTCGACTTCGTCGTTTTCGAGCATCTTAACCGAACGGAAAATCGGGTTGTCCGCATGTTTTTCGCGGTACAGGTCGAGCGCGGCGGAGAAGATTCCCGAAAATTCGGAATTGCCCATGACGGAAACGCCCTTTCGCTTGGTCCGCGCGACCTCGACGGCGCGGGTCATGAGCTCCTCAATACCGCTCCCTTTCAGGGCGGAGATGGACACAACCGGTACGCCGAGCGACCGCTCCAGCCGCGGAAGGTCGATTTTATCCCCTTCCCGCTCCACGACGTCGATCATATTCAGCGCGACGATGACCGGAATGTCGATCTCAAGCGCCTGCGTGGTCAGATATAGGTTGCGCTCGAGATTGGTCGCGTCAACGATGTCGATGATTGCGTCCGGCTTTTCCCCGAGAATATAGTTGCGTGTGACGATTTCCTCCGGCGTGTAGGGCGAAAGCGAGTAGATGCCCGGAAGATCGGTCACGGTGACGTTTTCGGGCTTTCCGCGATAGACGCCCTCCTTCTTTTCCACCGTCACGCCCGGCCAGTTCCCCACGTGCGCGCGGCTCCCCGTCAGCATGTTGAAAAGAGTGGTCTTGCCGCAGTTTGGGTTGCCTAACAGCGCGAAACGGAGCATGTCAGCCATTTTCGACCTCCATGCGTATCAATCCCGCCTCGCTCTTGCGCAGGGAGAGCTCGTATCCGCGCAGGGTCACCTCGATGGGGTCGCCCAAGGGCGCGGCTTTCCGCATTGTGATCTCCGCGCCCGGCGTCACGCCCATGTCGAAGAGCCGGCGGCGAATCTTTCCTTCCGCCTCTATCCGGCGCACAACGCCCCGCTCCGAGGGGCTGAAATCTTTTAAGAGCTTTTCCAAAAGTATCCTCCGGTAACCTATTGCTAACTTGCAGGATAAATCATATCACTTTTATCCTATGTCCGTCAAGCGTTCGCTATCACCGTACGCGTCTTTTTTCACTTCGGACCGAAAAAATTTTCGGGGTGCACGACGTGCTCGCCCTTGACGTCCAATTCCGAAAGCCTTTTGTCCTTTTTTATGACGGCGCGCTGAATGATATTGTTTCCGTACTTTTTCCGAATCCGGTCGAGCGTCTCGTCAAGCCGTTCGGACTTCTCCTCCCTGCCGAAGTCCGAAAAGAGGTCGAGCTGCTCATTTCCGCGCTCGAATCCGGACACGGAGACTCCCACGCCCCGCACCTTTTCCCGCCAAGGATAGGACTCCGAAAACAGTTTGCAGGCAAACGCGCCGATTTCGCTCCCCGACCGGCTCGCGCGGGGAAGTCTTGCCTGTCTGCCGAAATCCGAAAGTTTTGTGTCCCGCACCCAAAGGTGAACCGTGCGCGCACGCCCGAGTCCGCTCTCCCGAAGGCGCATGGCGACCGAGTCCGCCAAGAGCCAAATCAGCGTAAAGACTTCCTCCTCGTTCTCGAGGTCGCGGTAATTCGTGAGACTGTTCCCGATGGACTTGACGTTTTCCTCCTCCCCGACGCGCACGACTTCGGTGTCGTCAAGCCCGTTCGCGAACCGCCAAAGATAGCTCCCCCACTTCCCGAGCCTTCGCAGGAGAAAGCTCTCTTCCGCCCGCGCAATGTCCCCGATGGTGTAGATTCCCACCCCGCTTAACTTGCGCTTGGTCGCCTTGCCCACGTAGAGAAGTTTTTCTGCCGGAAGCGACCAAACGATGTCCCGATAGTTCTCCGCCGAAATCACGGTCACCGCGTCCGGTTTCTTCAGGTCGGAGGCGAGCTTTGCGAAGATTTTATTGTAGCTCACCCCCACGCTCACCGTCACTCCGAGCTCGGATTTGACCGAATTCCGGATTTCCTCGGCAATCTCCCGCCCGCTCCCGAAGAGGGAGAGGCTCTCGGTCACGTCAAGCCAGCATTCGTCGATGCCGAACGCCTCCACGCGGTCGGTATAGCGCTCGTAAATCCGCCTCACCTTCTTGGAAAACCTCAGATATTCGGGAAAGTCCGCCGGGATTTCCACAACGCCCGGGCACTTGCGCTTTGCCTCCCAAATGACGTCCCCCGTCCGAACGCCGCAGGATTTCGCGAGCATGTTCTTTGCGAGTACGATGCCATGCCGGTCCTCTTTGCTCCCGCACACGATGACGGGTTTTCCCGCAAGCTCGGGGCGGCGCCGACATTCCACCGACGCGTAAAAGTTGTTGAGGTCGCTGTGGAGAATGGTCCTCATGCCGCCGGAAGCAGGGAAAAATCGTGATAGTATGCGGTAAATCCGTTCTCCCCCCAAGTCAGCCATGTCGCGACGTAGCCGAGCTGATTGACGCTCGCAACCGCCGTCGCGCGCTGAAGGACAAGCAGTTGATTCCGTTTCATGCCCGCGTTCCAATACGGAAAGACCGTATTCACATCGCTGACAAAAATTTCTTCCTCCGAGAGGACGTTGCCCTCCGAATCGAAGATTTTGTCCCTGAAGAAGGAATCCATTCCCGAGACGTCCAAAAGATAGCGGAGTCCCTCGCCCCTCACTTCCGCGCGGAAGCCCTCTAAAAATCTGCCCGAATAGCGGTTCTCCCGACTGAACGCCTCATAATCGAAGAGCGTCCGCGCGCCCGACGCCTCCACGTCGAACACATAGTAGTAGGAAAATCCGCCGCTGCCGCCCGAGGACGCGGAGTAGAAGAGTTGGGGAAAGCCTTTGCCCGTAAAGTCCGCGAGCAAGAGTTGGGGTTCATAGCCCGAATCGGTGCGCGGGCGAATTTCCGCGACGAGAGTTTCGCCGTCGTACACCGAAATCCGAATCCCGGAGACGAACACGGCGCTCTCCCGCACACCGGAGAGTACGATTCTGTTTTCCGTTTCCGCCGCATACAGGTGTGCGGCGGTCTCAAAGAGCACTTCCCGGGTCTCCGCCCGCGCCGGGAGACCGAGAGCGGGCAAAAAGAGAAACAGGAGCGCAAAAATTGTTTTTCGCATACCCGTAGCGTATGCGTTTCCGAGACGATTATGTAAAAAAAAGCCCGGCAAAAGCCGGGCAATTTTTACCTTTTTTTAAGAAATCGAAACCGCTACCGCATCGTAGATACCGCTCACCGACGCGGAGGAATTCGTGCTCGAGACGCGCAGAACGCCGAGCTCATTCGTACCAAAGGAAACATAGAGGTACACGTCCGTACGGGTCGAACCGTTCACGACGTACTGAATCTTCTGATAACCGTAGGCGACCACCGCGTGATTGCGGTTCGAAGCCACGCGCAAGGAGAGGGTGTCCGAATTGCTTCCGAAGTTGTATGCACCCGACTGCGCGAACGCATATTTGGTCAGGAAGATGACGACGGGCTGATTGGCGTCGAGCTTGGAGCAGATCAGGGATTCGTTGAGCGAACTGCCGGACTTGACGGAGGTATAGGTCGCCGAATGTCCGCTCGCCGCGAGATAGGAAGAAAGTCCGGTCTTAAAGTTGTCAACGGAGACGCCGCTGCCGCCGTTCATGCGGGTATAGAGGTCGCGGATCAGGTTGTCCACATTGCTGTCCTGCAAGAGAAAGATGTAACTTCCGTTGTAGTACGCCCCCGTATTGAAACCGGGAATCACGGTGCGGTCAAACAGGTCGTAGTAGCCGAGCACGACGGAACCCGCGACGGGAACGCAGTCGTCGTTATACTCCGAAAGCGTGCCGTACTTGTGGAGCGAGTTCGCCGTCAAGAAGCCCTCGGATACAACCGTGCGGCTCGAAAAATTGACGGTCTCGCTGACCGTGACCTCCGTACCCGTGCCGTTGAAGGTCGGCTCCGCGGCGGACGCTGCCGGAAAGCTCAGTAAGAGGGCCGCAAGGACCATCAGGGGGCAGAAAAGTTTCTTTGCGATTGATTTCATTTGAGAAATCCTCCTTTTCTTTCGATATGAAAGGATCGTTGGAAAAAGGATTTTTGACCGAAATTCGGATTTTTGTAAAATTTTATAGAAAAACCCGCGGAAGACGGAGCCTCCGCGGGTTCGGTTTTCTAAATTATTCTATTTTTTCGCTATGCCACGGTAATTTTGTCGCTCGTGGAGCGAATCAGGATACCCCGGGAGACCCCGTAGTCCACTGCAAAGCGCAGGCGGGAGAGAAGTTCTCCCGAGGGCTTGCCGAGTTTCATGCGCTCGGCGGTCTCCCGCACGAGGTCGGCGGCGGAGAGCGCAATCTTCTCCTCGAGAATGCTCCGCATCGCCGCCACAAGTTCGTAGGGCGGCAGGTCCTCCGCCTCCCTTCTCTGCATTCCCTCCCCTTCGGGACGGTAGAAGTCGCACTTGAGACAGTTGTCCGTACACCGGTAGAAGGTCGTGCCGTCGAGTTCCTCAAACTTCGGCAGTTTTGCGGCGAGTTCCCGCATGCGTGCGTTAATTTTGGCGCCCGTGCGCAGGATTCCGTAGGAGGTCAGACAGCGCTTGATGAGAAAATCCTGCGAGAGGGGCTCCTCCCTGTCCACAATCGCCTGCATACGGGACAGAATCGCCTGCTCGTTTTCGGGACGGTACAGGAACTCCGAAGTCACGTTTTCCGCCTTGACGTTTGCGGTCTTGTACTCCCGGCGGTAGCGGTCGGCGGCTTTTGCCCGTTTTTTGCCCCTGCCCGACTCTAAAATGCGCTCGAGAATGTCCTTGACACGCTTGACCTCCCGTTTGGGGTTGTTGAAGAAATTTAAGGTCCAAATTCGACAGACGTTCCAACTCAAGCGCTTTAAGGTCTGTACTTGGAGGATATTGCGGTCCTTCGCGCTCGCGGAGCAGTCCGCGTCGCAGAGGATTGCGAGCAGAAATTTCTTCTTGTTGCGGGGGTCGCACACGGCGGCGTCGATTTTAAAGCCCGAAACACCCACGTTGTCCCGGCACTCGAACCCCGCCGCGCGGAGTTCGTTTGCGATATATTTGCCGATCCCCTCCCTTCCGGCGGAGATTTCGCTGGAGTTGATGGCGAGCATCGTCCTGCCCTTGTCCGCGAATTCGAGGAACTTTTTGAGCCCGATGACCCCCTTCGCGTTGGTGCGGGAGAGGTCGATCATCGCCGAGGTCATGGAGGAGAATACCACCATTTCCTCCCGCGCGCGGGAGACGGCGACGTTGAGGCGACGCCAGCCCGCGCTTTGGTTCAGAGGTCCGAAGTTCAGCACGAGACTGCCATGCCGGTCGGGACCGTAGCCCACCGAGAACAGAATCACGTCCCGCTCGTCCCCCTGCACGTTCTCGAGGTTCTTGACAAACAGCGGCTCTTCCCGCTCGTAGGCGGCGCTCTCGAGTTTCTGTTTGACGAGCATGGCGGAGAGAAGACTCTCCACCGCCACCTGTTGCGCGGTCGAGAAGGTCACGATGCCGATGCTCGACTTTGCGAGCGTTCTGTCCGAAAGTCTGCGCCGCACTTCCTCGACGAGGGCTTCCGCCTCCTTTTTGTTCTGCTTGGTGACGCCGCGGTCATAAACGCCGTCCTCCACGTAACGCAGGGTGACCTTGGACTCCATCGCGTCCGGGGAGGGGAAGGTATTGAGCTTGTTGCCGTAGTACATGATGTTCGAGAAGGCAATGAGGCTCTCGTGCTTGCTTCGGTAGTGCCAGGTCAAATGCTTTTCGGGCATACCGAGCGCAAGGCAGTCGTCCAATATGCTCTCGAGGTCCTCAATTTCGAGGTTTTCCTCGTCCACATAATCGGTATTGAAGAAAGAGGTCGGCGGGAGCTGTTTGGGGTCCCCCACCACCACCGCACTCCTGCCGCGGGCGATTGCCCCCACCGCCTCTGCGGTGGGCATCTGGGACGCCTCGTCGAACACCACGAGGTCGAAGAGGTTTGCCGTCGGCGAAATGTACTGTGCCACCGAGATCGGACTCATGAGCATACAGGGCGCGAGCCGGGGCAGAAGATGCGGAATGTCGTCGAAGAGTTTGCGGAGCGTAAAGGCGTGCGCGCCGGACTTTGCGGTCTTTTGGAGGGCGACGATTTCGAGGCTCAACGAGCCCTCCGTGTCCACGCTCGGAATGCGCGAGGCGAGCCGGCGCAGAATCTCCTGACGGGTCAGCCGGTCGAAACTCTCGCACGCCTCGCGGTACTTCTCGATGCGGTCCTCGATCTGCCCGCCCGAAAACGCCGAGAGTACCTCGTCCTCCCGGGTCAGCGTGTCGATATAGTAGCGGAACACCTTCTTGCGGAAGCAGGCGAGCAGGTTTTCGCTCGTGAGCGCGCCGGACAGAAGGGGCTCGACGGTGAAGTTCAGACCCAATTTTTTCAGTTTTTCCGCGGTGCGGTAGAAGCCGCACCAGTTCTGAAGAAGGTCCGCGTTCTCCGCGAGCGCGGCGCACTTTTCGTCCAAAAATTCAAAGTAATCGTCGTCCAGCCTGTCATAGTCGTCCGAGATACCGAACGCCGCGTTGAAGTCGGAGAGCGCACGCAAAAAGTCCTCCCGACTGCGCAGGAACTGCCGCAGAACGGGAAGTCCGTCCTCACGGTAGATTCGGGACACGCGGTCGTTGAAGAGCGGACCGTCGTATTCGGAGAAGATCTCCTCCGCCTTCGCGTACAGGCGGTTGAGTTTTTCCGCAAGTTCTTCGAGCTGTTGCGTGTCCCGCTTGCCGCCGAGGAGCGCGGAAATCTTTTCGCCCTGCTCCGAGATGAGCTCCTGCGCCTCGTAGATGCGCAGGATCAAATCAAATTTCGCATTCAGTTCCGCCTCCGTCAGCTCGCGGAGGGAAAATTTGCGCAGTTTTTTGGCGAGCGCGCGCACGCGGCGGGACTTATTCGGTTCCCTGCCCGCGAGGTCGGCGCGGAGTTCCTTGGGAGATGAGGGAAGTTCGACGAGCACGCGGAAGTCGCGAAGGTAGCTCTTTTCCGCCGCCTCGAGACCCGCGCAGAGCGCGGAAAAATCGTTGAGCATGGCGGACATGTCCGCCCCTTCCCGCGCGCAGAACAGCGTCTCATAGACGCTCCCGGGCGAGGTCAGCATGGCGGAAAGCTCGGCGAGCGCCTCGATTTTGCGCCGGGTCAGCGTGCGCACCCGGTGTCCGAACAATTCCAAAACGTGGTCGAGGTAGGCGCGCGTGTGCCGGATCTCCTCCCGCAGAATACGCGAACCCGTCACGAGCCGCGCGCGAAGGCGCTCGGAATATTCCCCCACCGCCATATCGTTGAAGGGGGAACGATAGACCTCTCCGCACTCCTTGGCGGAGGCGGCAAGGTCGGAGAGCACGGTCTCGTATTCGGACAGGGAATCCGCCGAGAGATTGTCCAAAAACGTGCTGTCAATCTCCATAACGTCGGGCGCGGAGGCGCTCTCAAGGTACTTTAAGACCGCTTCGTACACCGAAACGCCCAAGTAGTGCTTTTTGTGCAGAGCCTCGACGGGCGCGTTGAGCTGACCGCGGAGCGCGGCGAGCCGGAGACCCGTTTCCTCGAATTCCCTGTCCTCCTTGGGGCGCGCGGAGTCGAGGGTGGAGAGAAGCCGCTCGCAGATTTCCGTCTTGTCCGCCTTGTTGCTGTGCAGTTCGAGACAGAAATCCCCGATGCCGATGCTGTCCAACCGCTGTTTGACGACGGAGAGCGCCGCCATCTTTTCGGCGACGAAGAGCACCCGTTTGCCCTGCGCGAGGGCGTTTGCGATCATGTTCGTGATGGTCTGCGACTTGCCCGTTCCCGGAGGTCCGTGCAAAACGAAACTTTTGCCCTCGGACGCCGCCGCAGCAGCGGCGAACTGCGATTCGTCCGCCGCAATGGGCAGGAGCATGTCCCGGGGCTGATAGTCCCGGTCGATGTCCACCTCCCGAATGGTCATCTCCTCGGGAGGAAAATCCAATCGGTTCTCAATCAGGGATTTGACCAATCGGTTCTTTGAAAATTCGTCCATGTGGTAGCGGATATCGCTCCACATGAGAAAGCGCGTAAAGGAGAAGATCGCGAGGTGCACGTCCTCTACGACGTCCCAGCCCTTCATGTTGACCACGCCGTTGCGCACCGAGGCGACGACGTCCGAAACGCGGAAATTCTCCACCGTATCCAGCCCGCGCAGGTCGATGTTGAACTCCTGTTTGAGAAATTCCAAAAGAGTGGTATTGAGCTGTAATCCGTCCTCGCGGAGCTTTAACAGAAAGCCCTTTCCCCCCGTCTTTTTGGAGAGCGCGACGGGCACGAGCACGAGGGGTGCATACTTCGGAAATTGACTGTCCTCCCGCTCGTACCACTTGAGAAACGCCGCGGCAAGGTACAGCGGGTCCGCGCCCATCTCCTCAATCGCCGTCCGTTCCCTGCGGTAGAGATTGGTGAGCGTGGTCTTCATGCGCGGCGCTTCCACAAAACAGCGCAGGCGGCGGTTCTTCAGCTCGATGGAGTTGAGCTCCGCCAAACTCTTGATTTGGGATTTTGAGTCAAAATTGCGCGCTTTGGCGAGCACGCCCCCGATGTCCGGCGGCATCTCGCACACCGAAAAGGCGCCCTTTTCGGAGAGCGCCTCCACCGTCTCGGAGAGGTCCGCCGCGATGATGTGCAGGGTGTTCACCGAGGGTCGGAAGTGCAGGAGCATATTCTTTAAAGAGAGGTCCAAAAGCCTTCTCTCCCACTGCTTTTCGCGGGACGCCTGCGAGTGCACGGAGAGAATCTTTCCCCCCGCGATGTCCCGCGGCGCCTCGTCGATGGCGGTGTCCGATTCCCCGAGAAGCTCTGCGCCTCTGCCCGTCATG
Organism: uncultured bacterium; assembly: GCA_905215695.1. GTDB lineage: Bacteria > Bacillota > Clostridia > Christensenellales > HGM11417 > CAJMQN01. Next base: position 113,287 of record CAJMQN010000001.1, on the reverse strand, counting down.
ACCCGTTCGGGAAGGGGACGGATTCCGCCCACCCGACAGCGCTTGACGTCCACCGCGAACCGGAAGGCGTTCGCCTCGTCGATTTCGTCCCGAAACTTCTTTTCCGCGCCCGTGAAATTGAGGGTCTTTCCCGAAAACAGACAGGCAAGGTCAAAAGCGGAGAGGTTGTTTACCCCTTCGCTCGCATATTTTTTGACCTGCGCGCTGTCCGCGTTGTAGCTGTCCATAAAACAGTTGTCGTACAGCCACACCGCGCAGGACACCGCGGCTTTCCCGAACACGAGCACGGGATGAAAGCCCGCGTTCTCCATACAGGAAGCGCACAAAAGGGCAAGTTCGAGGTCGGTCGCGCGGCGGCTCTCGACAATCTCCCCGAAGCTCCGGATATGCTGCGGTTTCTCCCAATCCCGTTCCTCCGCCTCGGCAATGCGCTCGAATCCGAGGAGCTGAAGCGCCGAAAAATAGGCGGCGGCAATCTGACGCACATTGTTTTTCGTGCACCCCTCGTAACCCGAAATTTCGGTCGGAAGTTTCCATTTCGCGAGAATCTCCTGCGCGCGCACGCGGAGCTTGGCGACCTCCGGGTGCCGGGGCTTGACATAGCCCGCGAGGAGATCGACGTATTCCGCCTCGGGTTTCCACTCGTCGAAGGGCAGAACCACGAGGTTCGCCTGCTTCTTTTCGAGGGTCTTCCCCTCCCGCTCCGCGCGCACCGTCACCGCGGCGCGCTCCGCTTTCTCGATTCCGCTCAAAAAATAGGGCGAAAGGGAGAGCGAGGACAAGTCCACCTCCACCGTGCTGTCGTAGGGCAAAACTTCGATGACCGTGCGGAAGGGCAGAAAGACAGCCGGCTCGCTCTCCACAACCACGGCGATGTTTTCAAGGGGCTGTTCCCCGTTGTTCTTCAGGTACAGCCGCGAGATGACCGGCACGCGGTTCTTATAGTGGGAATACCCCACCACCTTGCGCGTCAGAAGTTCGATTTCGAGATTATTCTTCGCCATAATGTCTTTATTGTATCACAAACCGGCGATTTTGTCCATCGAAGAGAGATTTCGCTTCCGCAAAGCGCGCAAATATGCTATAATAATCTAAATTTCCTTGACGGCGCAGGTGATGAGCCGATGCTCGCCCGCAGAGGTATTGCCCACCGCCGTATAGAAGTGGTAAAGTTTGCCGTTTTCATAGAAGAGCGCGCTCTTGTGCGCATGCACGTCGTCGATTTCTCCCGGCTTTCCCTTGTCCAAAATCGGTTTCGGAAACATGTTCCAACGGAGCAGGTCGGTCGAATACGCGAGTCCGCCCCTTGCGCCGTCCGCGCCCAATCCGAAATAGAAGTTGAGCCAATATTCCCCGTCCCATACCACGAACGGGTCGCTCACAAAACGCGTGTCGAATCCTTCCTTCCGCACCCGCATGACCGGATTGCCCGGATACCGCGTCCAATCGTAAAAATTATCCGAGACCGCGATTCCCGTCTGCTCCGTCCAGAATGCGCCCTCGGGCGGGATATTCTTGGCGTTGTAAAAGAGATAGTATTTCCCTTCGTGTTCGACGACGTACTCCTTATACAGTCCGCCGCACTCCCAGCTCTCCCCGTCCTCGGGACGCAGAATCGGGTTTTCGAGCTTGTGCCATTCGGTCAAATCCTCGCGGTCGCACCACGCCATGCCCATCTTTGCGGGACCTTCCTCATAGCCCTCTCCGGGATAGGAATGAAAGAACATCCAATACTTGCCGTCCACCTTTCGGAGCGTCCGCGTCCCAAAAAGGTTGTTTTCGGAAAAAATATAGGTGCCTGCGGCGTTTGCCGCGCTCCATCCGCTTCCCGTCTCCCTGTCGAATACGAGATGCGAAAACCGGAATTCCCCGTCAATGCGGTCGCTGACCGCGAGCGCGGTGCGGTATCCCTTCCCGTCGAATCCCACGTGCAAAAGCCAATATTTCCCCGCATGGAAGAACACAAAGGGCACGTCAACGCTCAATTCGTTGTAGGTGCCCGGCACTCCCGACCCCGTCAGCACCGGTTTTCCGGTCTTTTGAAATCCCGAATATTTTTCAAATAAATTCTGCATATTTCCGCCTCCTCTCCGGGCTTCCCCGGTTCTCCTCTATTATACCCCGAATCCTCTCCCCCATGCTGTGAAAAGGGAACGAAAACTTGTCTGTTTGGAAACTGTTATGAAGAAAAAATTCATTCACAATGAGGCGGGCAGTCTGCCCCTATTCGTCGCGAGCGAAACGCTCACCTATCCGCCGGGCGTCCTGCACCCGGAGCGGGTTTTCCCCATTTTCAATCTGCTTCTCGTGCACGAGGGCGCGCTTTTTCTCCGAGAAGAGGGAAAGGTGTACGGCATTCCCGCGGGCGAATGGTTCATTCAGACCCCGGGCATTTTGCACAAGGGGGTTCGCCCGCAGAAAACTTTGACAAGATTCACCTTCGTGCACTTTCGGGTTGAAGGGAATTTCACTGTCTGCGAGGAAGGCGGGGGAACGCCCTTTTCCAAAGCGGCGCCCGGCGACTATATCGACCCCGCGCCCCTGAATCTGCGCATTCCCATGAGCGGAAAGGCGGACGAGGAAGCGCAGGCGCTTGCCCGCGAACTCTCCGCACGTTTCGGCGCGGGAGGGTCACCGGCGCTCTGCCAAAGCGCGTTTCTCGCCCTCCTCTCCCGTCTCGTCGAGCCGGAGGAAAACCGCGCGGAACAGGGCGAGATTGCGGCTTATCTTTCCCGACACTTTCTCGAAGAAAATTTCTCGCTCGGCAGCGCGGCAAAAGCGCTCGGCTATTCCCGCCAATACGTCACCCGGCTCCTTCGACGCGAAACGGGAAAGAGTTTCTCCGCGTTCACCGCCGAACTCAAAGTACGCCACGCCAAAAACCTTCTTGCGGAAAAGATGTCTTCGCCCGGAGAAATCGCGCGGGCGCTCGGCTATGCGGACGAAGCCGCCTTCAGCCATATGTTTCGGAGGCACACCGGTCTCTCCCCCTCCGAGTTCGGAAAATTGCACAAAAAATAAGAGCGGCGGTCCCTTGGGACTCGCCGCTCTCGGTTATTTTTTCACCTTATTTGCGTACTCTTTGAGGAGCCGCACATAGGTGCGGTAGTTCTCAATAGAGACGTCCGGAGGGGTCTGATGGTCCACCGCCGGAATCACCTTGCCCGCGATACAGCTCGGGAGCAAGCGCTCGAATTCCTTTCGCATCGCCTCCTCGCCGAATTTCATGCACATCTTGTCGAAGTGCCCGAAGAAGGTCATCTGCGGCTGTTTTTTGATATAATCCGCGACGTCCGCGCCCGCCTGCACCTCGAGCGGGAACATGCCGTCCGCACCCACGCCCGCATACCAGTCCACCGCGTCCGTGATGTCCCCGTCGCTGTCGATAAAGACCGGAATCCCGAGCTTTTGAATCAGCGGAAAAATTTCGCGGTAGGAGGGCGCGAGGAATTCGTCGAAGGTCTCCTTGGAAATCATGGAGCCGTTGTTGTAGCTCATGTCCTCGGCAATATTGATATAGTCGAAACGGAAGGTGTTTCCTATCATTTCGATCATGCGTTTGATCCACTTGACGTAGTCCGCGCAGATGCGCTTGTAGAGGTCAGGCTCGTCGTAAAAACTGAAGAGGTGATGCTCGATACCGAACAGATCGCGCGGATACCAAAAGAATCCGAGGAACTGATAGTGCCAGATGGCGTCTCCCTTCTCCCGGTCGCGTTTGAAGGCTTCCGCGTCCTCTTTGGGAATGGAGATGTCAGGGTAGAGCGTGGGAAGAATGCGCTCGTAATCCGCCTCGTTGCGGATGATTCCGTCCCCGTAGAAGGCGGGCTTGGGCGTCTCTGCCGAAATCGGGGAATATCCCCACTCCATACAGCGGTCAAGCCCGAAATAGCTCTGCACCTCCCACACATTGAGGTTCGAGGGAAGCCCCTCTCCCCGCCAACGCTCCACGGTCTTATCCCAATAGGGCGCCCACTCGATCACGGGGAGCCGGTCAATCGGTTTCCCTTTCACCAGATTGCCGAAGCGCTCGCTTGCGGTCATCTCACCCATTCTTTTCTCCTCACTTGAACAAAGCGTTATCAATAGAATACCATAAAAAAGTTCTTTGCAACAGCTTTGATTTAAACCGAAAAATGCTCTCGGTAAACTTCCCGGTTACTTCTTCTCCCCGTCCCCTTCGGACTTGTCCGCAGATATGGGTTTCACCGCATAGCGCTCGCGCATGACCTCCTCCTTTCCCGACGCGAAAAACCACACGAGAAATGCCGCGGGTCCCACGACGACGAGAAGGACGAGCAGGATATTGACGAGGACGGATACCGCCTTTTTCGGGCGGAGCAGAAAGAGCTTGTACAGCGCAAAGGTCAGCAGAGGAAAGTGCACGACCAATACCGCAATGCCCCCGATAAGTACGGGGGTCGAGACCGCAGACAGCATAGAGAATCTCCCCTTGTTTTTGAAGAGATTATATTAAACTTTGTCCGCTTTGTCAATATAATCGAGGTAAGCGGTGTAAATATCGAGCAAAACGAGATTTGCGTCTCCCTCTTCGAGGCAGACGAGATTGACAAGATTTTTCATGAGGGAGAGAAAGATGATCTCGAGGTCACTCTCCGCAAGGAGATCCACCTCATATCCCTTATTGAAGGTCTTGAGCGCGAATTCGAGATTGAGGCAGGGCAGCTCGATGCGCCGAAGCTCGAGCTGATACCGAAGCCGGAGAAGGAGTTCGTAACAGCGGTTTTCAATCTTCTGCACATATTCGGACTTGATTTTCATATTTCCCTCGCTAAATCGTCATATTTCTTGTGTATCATATGGAAAACGCCGTTTTTTTGTTCCCATAACCGCGGGAATATGATATAATGCTCCCGAGAAATGCTTGAACCCGTAGGGCTCAAGGGTATTTCGACGGGCATTACATCACGATATAATGTTCCCGAGAAATGTTTGAACTCGTAGGGCTCAAGGGCATTTCGACGGGCATTACATCATTTATGATATAATACTGAAAGAAAAGTTAAAGTCGGAAGGATTGGAACATGGATTTATCGAAAATCGAAGTCAAAACCGAACGCATCGCAAACGAAAAAAAATGGCAGAAAGTATGGGAAGAGACCGGACTGTACAAGTTCGACAAGTCCCGTTTGGATGACAAGGAGTACGTCCTCGAGATGTTCTCCTATCCCTCGGGGGCAAAGCTTCACGTCGGGCACTGGTACAACTACGGACCCACGGACAGTTATGCACGGTTTGAACGCATGAACGGAAAAAACGTCTTTCATCCCGTGGGGTTCGACGCCTTCGGGCTGCCCGCAGAAAACTACGCCATCAAGACCGGCATTCACCCCAAGGACTCCACGCTCAAGAACATCGAGACCATGGAGACGCAGCTCAAAAACATCGGCGCGAGCTTTGATTGGGACACCGAAGTCAAGACCTGCGCTCCGGACTACTACAAGTGGACGCAGTGGATGTTTTTACAGCTCTATAAAAACGGGCTCGCCTACCGCAAGGAGGCGCCCGTCAACTGGTGCCCCTCCTGCAACACCGTGCTCGCCAACGAGCAGGTGCTCGGGGACGGAACCTGCGAGCGGTGCGGCACGACCGTCGTCCGCAAGAATCTGACGCAGTGGTTCTTCCGCATCACCAAGTACGCCGAGGAACTTCTCTCCGGGCTCGACAAGTTGGATTGGCCTGAAAAGACCAAGCTCATGCAGAAGAATTGGATCGGTAAGTCCGTGGGCGGCGAGGTCGAGTTTAAGCTCGAGAACGGAAAGTCCTTCCGCGTGTTCACCACCCGCGCCGATACCCTCTTCGGGGTCTCCTATGTCGTACTCGCGCCCGAGCATGCGCTCGTCGCGGAGCTCACCACGCCCGAACATTCCGCCGAGGTCAACGCCTATATCGCCGAGTGCGCCAAGGCTTCCGAAATCGACCGCGTGTCCACTTCCCGGGAAAAGACAGGGTGCTTTACGGGCAGTTACGCCATCAATCCCGTCAATGGAAAGAAGGTGCCCGTTTGGATTGCAGACTATGTGCTCTGCTCCTACGGCACGGGCGCCGTCATGGGCGTGCCCGCGCACGATGAGCGGGACTTTGCGTTTGCGAAAAAATACAATCTCCCCGTCACCCGCGTCATCGCGAAACCCGGCGTCCCCGCGGACGCCCCCGAAACCGAACGCCCCGATGCCCTGCCCTTCTGTGAGGACGGCGTACTCGTCGCGAGCGGAGACTTTGACGGACTCTCCTCCGAAGAGGCGAGAAAGGGGATTTTGTCCGACCTCGAGAAAAAGAACGCGGGTGGGTTCAAAATCAACTACCGCCTGCGTGACTGGCTGATTTCCCGACAGCGGTATTGGGGCGCACCCATTCCCATCGTCTATTGCGAGCACTGCGGCGAAGTCCCCGTGCCCGAGGAACAGCTCCCCGTGGAGCTCCCCTACGACGTGGAGTTCAAGCCGGACGGGAAATCCCCCCTCGCCAAGTGCGAATCCTTCGTCAACACCGTCTGCCCCGTGTGCGGACGCCCCGCGAGACGGGACGTCGATACGTTGGACACCTTCGTCTGCTCAAGCTGGTATTTCCTGCGCTATCCCGATTCCAAAAACGACAAGGCACCCTTCGACAAAGAGTACATCGACAAAATCCTGCCCGTGGACAAATACGTCGGCGGTGCGGAACACGCCTGCATGCACTTATTGTACGCGCGGTTCTTCGTCAAGGCGCTTCGGGACATGGGCTATCTCAATTTTGACGAACCCTTCCTCTCCCTCGTGCATCAGGGCACCATTTTAGGTCCCGACGGACAGAAGATGTCCAAATCCAAAGGCAACGTCATCTCCCCGGACGATTTCATCAAGGTCTATGGTTCGGATACTTTCCGTATGTACCTCATGTTCGGATTCTCCTACGTGGAGGGCGGTCCTTGGAGCGACGACGGCATCGACGCGATTTCCAAATTTATGGACCGCGTGGAGCGCTACGTCCGCAAGGTAAAGGACGCCGAATACGGAGAGGGATTCGGAAAGGCGGAAAAGGAACTCGACTACGCGCGCAACTACTGTATCAAGGCGATGACCGCGGATATGAAGAGCTTTTCCTTCAACACCGCCATCGCGCGGCTCATGGAATTTGTCAACGCGCTGTACAAGTACGACAACGAAAAGGAGAAAAATACCGCGCTCGTGCGCGCCTGCATGCGCGACCTCGTGCTCCTCGTCGCCCCTATCGCCCCGCACTTCGCAGAGGAACTCTGGCAGGAGATCGGCGGCGGCTATTCGGTGTTCGACCAGCGCTGGCCCTCCGTCAACGAGAGGGCGCTCGTCAAATCCGAAGTCGAAATCGCCGTTCAGCTCAACGGCAAAATCAAGTGCAAGCTCGTCGTTGCGAGCGGAATCAAGGGAAAGGAGGGAGAAGAATTGATTCTCGCTATCCCCGAGGTTCAAAAATTGCTCGAGGGCAAGACGCCCAAGAAAGTCATTATCGTACCCGACCGTATCGTCAATATTGTCCTCTAATATACCGAAAGGAGATCGCTTTTGAACGTCCGACTGTCCAAATTTGTCAAGGGAATCGTCCGGCTCGTCGCCATTCCGCTCGGAATCTACTTCGGCTACCTTCTGTACAAGGGGCTGACATATTTTCCCGTGCTCAATTTCGGTGAACCCTACAACTCCCTGCTCTGCATCGGGTGCATGCTCGTCGCCGCCGCGCTCCTCGTGCTCGTCTCGGTTCCCCTCGTCTCCCTCATTATCCGGTTTGCGAACGCCATCGAGTCCTATTTTGTCAAGGGGAATTCCATCGAGCTCATCTCGAGCAGTATCGGGCTCATCGCGGGACTTCTCATTGCATTCCTTCTCCAGCCCATCGTCATCATCAATATCGACTGGGTCAAACTCATCGTCATGGTGGTGGTCTATCTCGTGCTCGGCTACATCGGAATTCGGTTCGGGCGCAAGTATGTGGGCGAATTCATGATCAACCGATTTAAGCTCAAGCCCACCGAATCCAACACCATCATTCTCGACACATCCGCCATCATCGACGGCAGAATCGTCGAGGTGGTCAAAAGCGGATTCCTGCCCGCCAACTACGTCGTTCCCTCCTTCGTTCTTGCCGAGCTCTCCAAGATCGCGGACTCCGAGGACCTCTTGAAACGCAATCGGGGACGGCGCGGGTTGGATATGCTCAAATCCCTGCAAAAGCTCCTGCCCGTCGAGGTGATGGAGCGGGAATACGGCGATATGGACGCCGACGCCAAGGTCATCAAACTTGCCGAGGAACTGAAAGCCTCCGTCGTCACGGTGGACAACAATCTGCACAAGGTCGCCGAGGTCAAGAAAATCAAGGTTCTCAACCTCAACGAGCTCTCAAACGCCATCAAGCCGGACAGCCTGCCCGGGGAGGCGCTCACGGTAAAGGTCGTCAAGGCAGGCAACCAAAAGGGTCAGGGCGTCGCTTTCAAAGAGGACGGAACGATGATTGTCGTCGAAAACGGCGAGGCGTATGTCGGACAGACAGTGGACACCGTCGTCACCACTTCCCTACAGACCAACACGGGCAGAATCATCTTCTGCCGCATTCAGTAAAAAACCGGTATCTTTCAGCCCGCCTTTCGGCGGGCTTTTTTTGTAAAATTTTAAAAAAATCCCTTGACAGATTCTCCCACTTCGCGTATCATATTATTAAGACAAGATACTATTTAGGATTTTATCAAAAAAAATGATACGCAACACCATTCAGCGCACGCTCGTCCTTGAGACGATAAAAAAACTGAACTGCCACGCCACGGCGGACGAAGTCTATGACGCCATCGTCCGGGAGCACCCCCATATCAGCAGGGGGACGGTCTATCGAAACCTGAACCAACTCTGCGAGAGCGGGGAAATCCGGCGGGTGGAGGTCCCGGACGGAGCGGACAGATTCGAGCACCGCTGTCACGACCACTATCACGCAAGGTGTACCCTCTGCGGCAGGGTCTTTGACGTGGACATGGAGTATATGGTGGATTTGGAACAAAAAATCAGGGACCCGCACGGATTCGAGTTCAGCAGTCACGACATCATGTTCAAGGGCGTCTGTCCCGACTGCAAAAAAAGGCGCATACGGGAGCAAAAAAACCCGTAAATTTATATTCAGGAGAAACTATCATGAGGAGCATTACCAAATTAGACCTGCAATATGCACACAGGTTTTACGGTTTCAAGGGAGAAGCGCAGTATCTGCACGGACACACGGGCGTCCTGACGATTGAGGTCGAGGATTCCGTTGAACCCGGCGTAAACATGGTCTTTCCGTGCAACGAGATTCAAAAGACGGCGTGGGAGGTCCTGAAGAACTTCGATCACGCGCTGATTCTGCGGAAGGACGATCCTCTTCTCCCCGCGATTCTCGGCGTGTATGAGGCGCAGGGTATCAAGAACGGCGCTCCCACCAACAAGATGAAGGGTCCCGCCTTCCAGACCGAACTCGCCACCGCCTACCCTGACTGCCGGCTCGTGGTCACCAAGGAGACCATGACCGTCGAGGGCATGATCAAGATCGTCTATGACCTTTTAAAGGATAAGCTCAACATCGCGAAAATCACCTTCACGAGCGGCGTCAATGCGGGGTCACAGGAGTACGAAACGAAAAACGTCATCGACAGATGCCCGCTGTGCGGCATCGCGCTCAAGGACGGTGTCTGCCCCAAATGCGGCTACAGAAAAAAATAATTCAGCATAGAAAACGCCCTGCGGAAAACCGCAGGGCGTTTTTTCTATACAATTTTTTTGACAAAGCACTTTCTGCGCTTGTGCTTGATGTGCGGGTAGTTGTCCCAAAGGTTGTTGATGGGGTGGTTGTCCTCAAGGGTGCAGTTTGTCTCGATGATTTCAATCTTCTCCTTGCGAATGGACTGCATGATTTTATCCATCATGATAGAGGTCAGTCCACGGGACTGATAGTCCGGGCGTACCGCGATGAAGAAGAGTTCAAGCGTGCGGTTGCGGGAGCTCAAAGCCTTCAAAAAATGCACCCAGCCGAAGGGCAGGAACTTTCCGCCGCTCTTGTTGAGCGCCTCTCCAAGCCCGCGCACCGCAACCCCCACGCCCACAAGGTTATCCTCGGGATCGACGAGAATGCTGATAAATTTTTTGTCCAGTATGAGTTTGATGGATTTGACCACTTCGTCCCGGAACCGAGTCGAAAAATCGGTGAATCCGTCCAAATCGGCATAGCAGACGTTCAGAAGGTCAAAGATGGGCGGCACGTATTTCTTGACAATCTGCTTGGTGGTCATCTTGGTTTCGGTCACGTCGGTGAGCTGATACCGTTTTTTGATGAGCGGGGCGAGCTTGACAATCTTCGGGTCGAGTTCCGCATGTGCGTCCAATCTGCGCTCAATCCATTCACACTCCTTCTCATATCCCAATCGTTCCATGAATTCGGGATAGTAAGGGTCGTTCCAGAGCGTGGCGTAGGTGCATTCGTATTCGTACCCATCCGTCATCATGCCTTCCTTGTCCATGTCCGTGTAGCCCCAGGGACCGTGCACGTACTCGTATCCCTTGGAACGGGCATAATTCTCCGCGGTGTCGAAGAGCGCCTTTGCGACCTCAAAATCGTTGATACAGTCGAACCGCGTGAACCGCATGATCTTCTGACCGTACTTCTCCATGTGCGCGAAGTGCTCGATCGCGCCGATTCTTCCCGCAAGCTTCCCGTCCTTGTAGCAGAGCCAGAAGGTCGATTTGGAAAACTCGTTGTAGACGCTGTCCTCCCGGATGAGCGCCATCTCCTCGGCATAGAAGCAAGGCACGTACTTCTTATTGCCCTTGAAGAGCTTTAGGGGGAAGTTGACAAACTTCCGCATCTGTGCCTTGGTCTTTACCTCTACGATTTCCGTCATTTTTAAATTTTTCTCTCCTATGGTATGGATTCCTCTTTTTTACCCTATTTAGATATTATACACTATTTTTTGCGGTAGGTAAAGAAAATTTTCATTCTTTGGTCTTCCGCAGAGGCGTGGCGCTTGAGATAGACGAAACAAAGGAATGCGAAAACGGGGAAAATCGCGCTCGCGAGGAGCCCGTAACGCAGGCTCATGGCTGTTCCTGCGCCGGCGGTGAGGTCGGTCACAAGTCCGGTGATGTAGGGCGCGGCAGCGGCGCCCACGTCCCCCGCTATCGCGAGAACGGCAAACAGCCACGCCCCCGAGGTCGGATACTTGTCCGTCGCAATGACGAGGGTGCCCGGCCACAGCAGGCTCGTAAACAGTCCGGACAGGGATGCAAACGTCAGGGAAATCCAGGGCACGGACATGAGAGCCGCAAGGACGTAACAGCCGAGCGCGAACAGCGCGCCGTACATGGTGACCCCCCGTATGTTGATATTCTTGCCGAAGATACCGTAGAGCAGTCTCCCCACGCCCATCCAGACCGCGAAGAGTGCCATGCCGAGAATGTCCCCCACCAGCTTGTTCATACCCAGCCCCGCCTCGGCAAAGGTGCTGATCCATTGGTTCATGACGACCTCCGTCGCCGCACCGAAACAGATCGCGAGAAGGGCGACGAGATAGTAGGGCGAAAAGAGCACCTTGCGGACGCTCTCCCTCTTTTCCGCGGGCACGCCCTCCGGGATAGGGGCTCTGACAAAAAACGCGAAACAGAGCGCGGGCACAATCAGCCAGAAAAAGACGATGAACTGCCAGTTGGCGCGACCGAACACGAAGAGCGCGAGCGTGGTCAGAAGTATGGTCGCGACCTGTCCCCAAGCATAAAAGCTGTGCATGAGGCTCATCGCCGTCGCGTTTCCGTTCCCGTCGTCGGGCATGTTGTCCACAATGGGCGAAAGTACCACCTCACACATGCCGCTCGCAAAGGAGAAGATAACCGTCGCAACGAGCGCGCCCGCGAAGAAGTGATTCGGCATGAGCCAAGGCGTGCAAGCAAACAGCGCAAGCCCCACCGCAGTCATACCGCAGGCAGCGAGCACGATACGCTTGAAGGGCGTGCGGTCGATGAATCGGGAAAGAAGGATGTCCGCGAGCACCTGCGCCGAAAAATTGACGAGCACGAGAATCCCGAGCTGCACAAAGTCCAGCCCGTAGAGCTCGCGCAAGGGGACAAAGAGAATCGCGGTTAAATTTGTGATGAGCGCCTGCATGAAGATGCCGATAAAGCAGGCGTAGGTCGTACGCTTATACATGTCCACTCCAAATCTATTCAGACTTCCCCCATTATATGCTGCTTGTCCACAAAAAAGCAAGCAATCAGACATAGATTTTCGAACCGAGAGCGACCGCGCTTGCGCGGGCATTCGAGTCCGTGAGGAAATCTACACAATAGTATGGATTTTCGCATTTTGCAAAAAATAAAAATATGCTTTTAAAACAGTTGCCATTCCGAGGATTGTGTGATATAATCCGAATATAAGATTGTTATTAATTTAACAATCTTTTTTGTTAAAATTTTAACTTGATTTCAATTTTGGAGGTTTCGATATATGGCAAACGCACAGGCAGGCGCGCAGGCGCTCGCGAAACTCGCGGTTAAGGCGATCCGAGACCGGCTCGCAAACCAATCCCCTACCGTCGTTGACAGCAGCGAGACGCTGACCCTGCGGCTCGCGGAACTCAAAGAGGCGCAGAGAAAGTTTGCAACGTACACGCAGGAGCAGATCGACAAAATTTTCTTTGCAGCGGCGTCCGCGGCAAACCGCGAAAGACTCCCCCTCGCCAAGCTCGCCGCCGAGGAGACGGGCATGGGAATCGTCGAGGACAAAGTGATAAAAAACCATTTCGCGGCGGAATATATCTACAACCACTACAAGGACACTAAGACCTGCGGCGTCATCGAGCGGGACGAGACCTTCGGATATACGCGCATCGCCGAACCCGTAGGCGTCATCGCGGCGATCGTGCCCACCACAAATCCGACCTCGACTGCTATTTTCAAAGCGCTCCTCGCGCTCAAGACCCGCAACGCCATCATCTTCTCCCCCCACCCGCGGGCAAAAAAATCCACCATCGCGGCGGCGAAGGTCGTGCTCGACGCGGCGGTCGCTGCGGGTGCGCCCGAGGGTATCATCGGGTGGATCGACGAACCCAGCGTTCCGCTGTCCGCCGAGGTCATGCAGGCAGCGGACCTGATTTTGGCGACGGGCGGTCCGGGCATGGTCAAAGCCGCTTACTCTTCGGGCAAGCCCGCAGTGGGCGTGGGCGCGGGCAACACTCCCGCGGTATTCGACGAATCCTGCGACGTCCGGCTCGCGGTCAACTCCGTGCTCCTCTCCAAAACCTTCGACAACGGCATGATCTGCGCCTCCGAGCAGTCTGTCATCGTCGCGGACAAGATTTACGACGAGGTCAAGCGGGAATTCGCCGCCCGCGGTGCGCACTTTTTGAAGGGCGCGGAACTCGACAAGGTTCGGGAAATTATTCTCGTGAACGGCGGATTAAACGCCAAAATCGTGGGGCAGTCCGCGCCGAATATCGCCAAGCTCGCGGGATTCGAAGTCCCCGCAGGTACGCGCGCGCTCATCGGCGAAGTGGAGAGCGTAGAGCTTGACGAGCCCTTTGCGCATGAAAAACTTTCTCCTATTCTTGCAATGTACCGCGCGGCAGACTTTGCGGACGCGCTCAAAAAGGCGGAAAAGCTCATTGAGGACGGCGGTCTCGGACACACGGCGTCCCTTTACTGCGACGCGGTCTCCGAGCGGGAGAAGATCGACGCCTTTTCCGCGGCGGTCAAGACCTGCCGCGTCCTTGTGAACACGCCTTCCTCTCAAGGAGGCATCGGGGATATGTACAATTTCCTGCTCACCCCCTCGCTGACTCTCGGCTGCGGCACTTACGGCGGCAATTCGGTGTCGGAGAACGTGGGTGTCAAACAGCTCCTGAACATCAAGACCGTCGCCGAGCGCAGAGAAAACATGCTGTGGTTCCGCGCCCCCGAAAAGGTCTATTTCAAGCGCGGGTGTCTCCCCGTAGCCCTGCGCGAGCTCCGCGAGGTGCTCGGCAAAAAGCGCGCTTTCATCGTAACGGACAATTTCCTCTACAAGAACGGCTACACCAAAGCGGTCACCGACAGGTTGGACGAGATGGGAATCCGTCACCACACCTTCTTCGACGTGGAGCCCGACCCGACGCTCGCCTGCGCGAGAAAGGGCGCGGAGGCGATGCGCGCCTTTGAACCGGACGTTGTGCTCGCAATCGGCGGCGGCTCCGCGATGGACGCGGGCAAGATCATGTGGGTGCTGTATGAGCACCCGGATGCGGACTTTGCCAACCTCGCCATGCGCTTTTTGGATATCCGCAAGCGGGTCTATACCTTCCCGAGAATGGGCGAAAAAGCGTATTTTATCGCGATTCCGACCTCCGCGGGCACGGGCTCGGAGGTGACGCCCTTCGCAGTCATCACGGACGAGCGGAACGGAGTCAAATATCCGCTCGCGGATTATGAGCTTCTGCCCAAGATGGCAATTGTGGACGCAGACCTCATGATGAACATGCCCAAAGGTTTGACCTCGGCGTCCGGCATCGACGCCCTGACCCACGCGCTCGAGGCGTACGCCTCCATGCTTGCAACCGACTACACGGACGGCATCGCGTTGCAGGCAATCAAAGAAATCTTCGAATACCTGCCCCGTGCCTACTCCCTCGGCGCGAAGGATCCCGTCGCGCGGGAAAAAATGGCGAACGCCTCGACCATGGCGGGCATGGCGTTTGCAAACGCTTTCCTCGGCGTGTGCCACTCCATGGCGCACAAGCTCGGCGCTTTCCACCACCTCCCCCACGGCGTCGCAAACGCGCTCCTCATCTGCGAGGTCATGAAGTTCAACGCGAGCGAAAGCCCGGCGAAGATGGGCACCTTCCCGCAGTATCAGGCGCCCGACTGCCTGCGCCGCTACGCGGACGTGGCGGCGTCCCTCGGTATTCGCGGCACCGAACAGGAAAGATTCGAGAAACTGCTCGCCAAGGTCGAAGAACTCAAATCGGCAATCGGTATTCCCGCGACGATTGCGGAGGCGGGAATTTCGGAAGAGGCTTTTTTAAAGACGCTTGACGAGATGACCGAACAGGCATTCGACGACCAATGCACGGGCGCGAATCCCCGCTACCCCCTGCTCGCGGAAATCAAGGAGATGTACCTCGCCGCTTTCTACGGGAAAAAACCGAAAAAGCATTGACGGATTTTTTGTATTATGATAGAATAACAATAAGTTCGGAAAGGTGTACCTTTCCGAACCGAACACTTTAGAACAAAAAGCACTCTTTTTGCATAAAAAGGGGTGCTTTTTTGCATACTGTGAATGATCCGGGTAAGTACGCTTTCCCGAAAAAATCTCAAAGGAGAAGAGAACATGAGAAACAGAAAGTGGATCGGACTGCTGACGGCGGTCGTCGTCGCCGCGGCATGCCTCGGGCTGACCGCCTGCGGGGAAACGGCGGTCACGGGCGTCAAGCTGGACAAGACGACCGCGTCGGTCGAGGTGGGAAAGACGGTGACGCTCAAAGCGACTGTCGAACCCGAGGACGCCTCGGACAAGAGCGTGACTTGGACGACGGATAAGGCAGCGGTTGCGACGGTCAAAGACGGCGTCGTGACAGGCGTCGCGGCAGGCACCGCAAAAATTACCGCGGCTTGCGGGGAAAAGAGTGCGTCCTGCACCGTGACGGTGACGGCTCCCGCACCCGAGGCAATATTCGCCGAGGACTTCGCCGACGGCAACAATGACGTATTCGGGGTTTACGGTACGGTCACGAAGGGAAACGGTACCGTTATTCTCAACAAGGCGGCGGACCAGGAGACCGGTCCGAGCACCTATTTCGGGAAGGCGACGGACAAGAACACCCCTTGGACGGATAAGGGACTCGTCGTCTCGATGAAAATCAAGATTGACGGCGCTGCGCTCGAAACGGGCGAGGGCTTTAACTGGACGGTTTCGCTCAACAACACCGCCTCCCCCAAGAGCTATCTGACCGAGCGTTCGCTCTACTTCCGCAAGTATGCCGAGGGCGTGCGCGTCGGATACGTGGACAACGGCTCCAGCGACGGCATCAACGCGAGCGCAACGGCGGAATCCAACGACAAGTCCGCGGCTCTTGCCGACGGCTGGTACACGGTGGAATTCAAATACTACGTCAAGAACAACAACGTTGCGCTGACGGTTACCGTCAAAAATGCAGAGGGCACAAGCGTCTTTACCGCGGAGGGGAACGTGACCGACAGCACAAACGCGGCGATTGCCACCTCCAAGGTCGGCGGGCTTCGCTACGGTTGGATATCCTGGATGAACGCGGACAGCGTGGAAGTGGATGATCTCATCGTCACCGAAGTAAAATAAATGGTTCATTTTCGCCCGGAAAGTTCAGCCTTTCCGGGCGTTTTCTTTACAAATCGCGGCATATGTGCTAAAATATTTCCGACAAACTCAAGGAGCGGAAAAGATGGAAAATGTTTTGAAAGTGGATATTGACGGCTACATCGCCGACCTCCCAATTCTTCCCCTGCCCAGCGGCATCAAGATTGCCTTTTTCAATCTGCACGGAAATCAGGAACTTACCGAGCACTGCGCGAAATCTCTCTCCAAACACCTCGCCGACTGCGATGTGCTCATCACGGCGGAGTCAAAAGGTTTACAGCTCACGCATTGCATCGCGCGGGAACTCGGACAGCACTACTACGCCGTCGCCAGAAAGAGCAAGAAACTCTACATGCAGGACGGCATCGAGGTCACCATCAAAGAGTCTATCACCACCGGCGAGATTCAAAAGCTCTACCTTTCCCGACACGACGCCGACCTGTTAAAGGGCAAGCGCGTCGGCATCATCGACGACGTTGTCTCCACCGGAAACAGCCTGCACGGGCTGGAGGAACTTGTCGCGAAAGCGGGCGGGACGATCGCGAAAAAGGCGTTTGTGCTCGCGGAGGGAGACGCCGCCTATCGGAAGGACATCGTCTATCTTGCGAAAATTCCGCTCCTATAACTTGCGAGAACATACGATAAAAAAACGCGGGGGAATCCCCGCGTTTTTCTATAACGTCTTCTGATAGAGGTAAAAATCTTCCTTATTTGCGCCGCCCTCGATTTTTCCGACCCGTCGGAATCCTTCGTCCGCAAGCAGAGCGATTCCCGTCCTATCCCCCTTGGGAACGCCCCAGACGAGCACAGAGGCGCATCCCCGCGCCTTTGCCCTCTGACAGAGATTGACAAGGAGACGCCGCCCCACGCCGCACCCGCGGCTGTCCTCCCAGACGGCAAGGCGGCACCAGGCGTTCCCCTCCCGCGACTCAAAGAGCGCGCACCCGACAAGCTCGCCGTCCGTAAACGCGCACTCCGTCTGTCGCTCCTCAAAATAGGCGGGGAGTTGCGTTTCCCCGCAGGTTGACTCCCACATTTCGCAAAGTTCCCGCGCATATTCGGGTTTGAAAACAAGATAATCGACAATCATATTTCTATTATAGCAGAAGCGGAGAAAAACCGCAATTCTACGGAGAAAAACCATGGATTTGAAAGAGATTTACAAAAAAACCGTCGGCGAGGCGCTCAAAAAGGACATGCGCGCCATCGACTGCCTGCTCCACCCCGAAAAACATCCGCCCGTGTGGAAGTTCGAGACCTGCGCAGAACCTTGCGGCGCGTGCGAGGACGCCTGCGAATTCGACGCGCTCGAGAGGGACGAAAAGGGGGACGTGCGTATCCGCGTAGATTCCTGCGCGGGGTGCGGGACTTGCATCGATGTCTGCGCCTCCAAAAAACTCATGGAAAGCAAGGAACTCTTCGCCGTTCTCTCCGAAATTGCAGCGGGAAAGAACGTCTATGCCCTCGTCGCGCCTGCATTCTTTACGCAAGGGAAGGCGAGCATCGGACAGATGCGCACCTGCTTTAAGAAAATGGGGTTTGCGGGAATGCTTGAAATCGCGCTCTTTGCGGACATTCTCACACTCAAAGAGAGCATGGATTTTTTGGAGATGCCCAAGGACGACTTCATGCTCGCGAGCTGTTGCTGCCCGATTTGGATTGCGATGATTCGAAAGACCTTTCAGGGATTTGTCTCCCATATTCCTCCTTCGGTTTCCCCCATGGTCGCGGGGGGCAGAACCCTCAAAAAGCTCTACGAAAACTGTACCACGGTCTTTGTCTCCCCCTGCCTTGCCAAAAAGTCGGAGGCGCGGGAGCCGGACGTTGCGGGCGCAATCGACTATGTGCTGACTTTTGACGAAATCGAGTATGTCCTCAATCTTCTCGGACTCGACCCCGCAAATCAGCCGGAGGATGATAAGGACAACACCTCGGGCATGGGAAGGCTTTACGCGAGGAGCGGGGGCGTGAGCCGCGCGGTCACGACGACGGTGCGCGCCATTGACCCCTCCCGTCAAATTCGCGACCTCTGCGCCGAGGGCGTGCCCGCCTGCCGCGACCTTCTGACCAAACTCAAAGAGGGCAAAATCAAAGCGGACTATATCGAGGGAATGGGTTGTGCGGGCGGTTGCGTGGGCGGTCCCAAGACCTCCGCAGATACCGGACAGGCGCGGGCGCGGGCGGACGAGCTTGCGGACGAGGCGGCATATCCCACGCCCAAGGAAAATCCCTTTGTATTCAAACTCCTCGACGAACTCGGGCTCGATACCCTCGAAAAACTTCAGGCGAGCGAAATCTTTTCCCGCAAATTTTAGAAAAAAGCCCCCGATTGACAGTCGGGGGCTTTTTGTAAAGGTTAGAACATCCTTCCGTCGTTCTTGCAAAGTTACAGACATCCTTCCCGTCGTTCTTTCTCGGAAACACCGGGACTTGCGCAGTAGAGATCCACGCCCTTATTCAAAAGCTGATAGATTCTCTGCATGGAATAGCAAAGTTTTGCGCAGATTTCGGCAACCGTCATCTGCTTGACATACTTGAGATAGAGCACCTCGCAGAGCTGCCGGTCCAACTTTTTGAGCCGGTCCTCCGTACTGCGGCGCGCCGCAATCGTCTCTTCGCGCAGGCGCGCAAGCTCCTTCTTCTTCTGCTCATAGTCCTCCTTCAGGCGCACAAGAAATTCTTCGGACACGCCCTCGTCCGCCGAAAACTTGCGAAAGTCCCTTTCGAATTCCTCGAACTCTTCCGCCTTCATGAGGTAAAACCTCTTCTTGCTCTCGTAGATCCGCAGTTCCGCATCTCGTCCTCTGTACATATCAATCCTCCTAATTGTTGTTCTCAATCATCACTGCAAATCCGTCATCAATTTGCAGGGTGTTGTCCCAAAGGATATACCGGCACATGCCGTAACCGTCAGTCACACGCAAGTAAATATCGCTTCGGACAATCACTTCAGCGCCGTTTTGGAGCGCGTAAAACTTTGCGACCCGATACCCATAGGCAACCATGACATGCGCATAGGGGCTTGTCGATTTCGTAAAGTGTCGGGTATTGGCGTCAATATCCGACCAAGTAATTAAATTTTGCTTTCCCAAAAAGAGCGCGACCGGATAGCCAGCCTCGATATAGTCCACAAAGGTATTATAATAAAAATTTTCCGCCGCGACAACATCTCGAAAGCTCCCTTTGTACCCCGCCGCCGAAATATATGCCGCAAGACCGCGTTTAAAACCGATATAGGTCGTTCCTTCGGCATCGGTACCCATTCTGACTGCGAGATCGGAGATTGTCAGCTCGATATAGAAATCCGACACATAGTCATAATATACGCTCCCATCATAGCTCCCCTGATAACCCGAAATCATATTGGGATAATCCCGGTCATAATACCCGATAATATTTGCACCCGCAACCGGACCGCAGGCGTTTGGAATATAGCAATCCTTATAGCTATATTCCGGAAAACTTGTGGCAAAATTATACCCCCACTCCTCCACGCGGGAATACGACACAATTTCTTCCGTATCCGTCCACTGGCTCACGTACTCCCCGTATGTCGAAACCGGGGAGAGACATGCCGTCAGCGTTAGAATCAGCGCGCACAGACACAATAGTTTTCTCTTCTTCATTGCAACCACTCCTTACACAATAGATTTTTGTGTAAGTGAGTGGCGAAAAACAGTGCCTCTGTTTCATCTGTGCGAAAAGATTAGAAAAAGAGAGGCGTGCCCTTTAACGCCTCTCTTCCAAACTATTTTTTAATTTTTTCCGCAAGTCGAACGTCTCTCTCCGCAGCGTTTCCACGGGGATGTGTAAAGTTTTGTTGATTTCCTCATACGTCATACAGAAACAAAATCGATACATAAATAAATTGTATTCTCGCCGAGATAGTCCGGCGAGCGCACATTTCAGGTCCGCGGAGAGCGCCGCTTGCAGTTCGTAATTGCGGAGGTCGGGAGTCTCGAGAAGGGGAAGAAATTTCCGTTTGCTTTTCCGAAAATACTCCCGACACTTGACATTGACAATTCCGAAAATCCAAGTCAGCACCTGCGATTTTCCCCGAAATTTCCCCGCTTTTTCGTACACTACCAAATAACTGTCCGCCATAATTTCCGAAAGCTCCTCGTCCGAAATCCCCCGTGACAGCAAATAGAATCGGACGCGGTCCTTTGTGCGCAAGTAAAGCTGTTCAAAACTTTTTTCGTCTTTCTTTCGTACGCCGTCGAGAAATACCAAAAGTTGCTCATTCATCTCTTTGCCCGAAGATACTCTGTAAAATATTCATTATTTCAGGTTCTGAACTTTTCACTGTAATATAATATCTTTTATTTTCTATTGTAGTTGCACAATAATATTTATTACCACGAAACTGATAAGAGATTTTTATCTTCTCAATCTCCCAAAATTCTATCGGTATCTCTTCCAAAAAGTATTTAATTTCCAAATTTTCTTTATCCGTCAAATAAATTCTTACTCCCACGCCCCAGTTGTAATCATACTTCGCCTCGAGCGCGTATAACTCGTCTTCGAGGTAAAACGCCGTCGCCGAAACAAAGTCGATAAAATAATTTTCGGAATCCGGAAGCAAAAATCCCCGTTTTTCGCACGCCGCAGAAAAAAAATCCCATTCGACAGATGCGGCGCGCAGTTCTTCCTGCGCATATTTTTTGGATTCTTCTTTATCGGCAAAGAAGAAAAGCGCGCCCGTTACCGCCAGCACCGCCGCCAATACCGAACACGCCGCGCACACAAACCATTTCACCCTGCGCCGTTTCGTCCGCTCCGCACGCTTTGCGCGAATTTTCAGCCAGACCTTCCGGTCCGCTTCCTCGTCCGGCGTCCATTCCTCTTCAAAATCAAATTCGTCCTTCATACTCACCTGCCTACAATAGCTCGTTGATATTCACTTGAAAAATATTGACGATCTTTTTGATTTCTGCAAGATGCGGAATTCCGTTCCGCTCCCAATTCGCGACCGTCTTTTCGGAGATGTGAAGAAGTTCCGCGAGCTGTGCGCGGCTCATCTCATGACCTCTCCGCAATCTCTCAAGCGAAATCAAACTTTGTTTCCGTTCTCGCAAGCTCCTCGGTCTCCGATGGTGCTCCTTCTCCCCGAACAAGTCCTCCAAAGATACAGAAAGCACCCGGTACAGCACGCGGACCTGCTCAATATTGGGTGCGCAGGCACCCTTTTCCCAAGCGGAGACCGAACTCTGACTGCACTGTAGCAGTCCGGCAAGTTCTCCCTGCGTCATCTTGTTGCGCTTTCGGATCATTCGCAGACAATCCTTAAACTCCATTCAATCCCTTTTTCCTTTGTGTAATTTACGTTAAAACGCATGCAACAATACTTTATCAAAAAAAAGATACATTTGCCCTAATTTCGAAACAATTTTCCGCATAAAATCAGTTTTTTGTTTGCAAAATTCTACTGTAATTGCGATTTTTGCCCACTTTGATTGATTTGGAAAAATTTAACATTTTTTTGACTCTAATTTGCTAAATTTTCCCGCATTTTATTGTAAAATAGGGTACATAGACCGCAAAACGCTGCCGCGAAGGAGGCGCCGGCAGCCGCGGATGATTACACCAAAGAGAAGGGAGAAGGACAATTATGGAATATGCTTACGTCAGAGTATCTACAACGGACCAAAATATTCTGCGCCAAATCGACGAAGTAGAACGGTTCGGAATCAAGAAGAGGTGCATTTTCGTGGACAAACAGAGCGGCAGCGATTTCAACAGACCCGCCTATCAGCGGCTCATCCGCCGCCTCAAACCCAAAGACCTCGTCGTCGTCAAATCCATCGACCGGCTTGGCCGCAATTACTCCATGATTATCGAAGAGTGGAGCCGCATCACCAAGCAAATCAAAGCGGACATCAAGGTTCTTGACATGCCCCTCCTCGACACACGGGAAAAGGACGACAACCTGATCGGACGCTTCATCAGCGACATCGTATTGCAGATTCTCTCCTTCGTCTCCGAGAACGAAAGAGTCAATATCAAGACGCGGCAGGCGGAAGGCATCCGGCTCGCCAAGGCGAAGGGCGTTCGGTTCGGCAGACCGAGAATCCCGAAACCGGACAACTTCGAAGAGGTCGCAAGAGTTTATGACAGACTTCAAATCACATTGAACGAGGCGATGGAGATGTCCGCCCTACGGCACACGACCTTCTATAATTTTCTGCGCGTTTACAGAGATCCCGAGCAAAAAATACAGAACTGAAAAAGGCGCGCCCCAAGGCGCGCCTTTCTCCGTTTCGTCTATATTCCGAGTTTTGAAAAAATCCGTTCCCGGGCTTTCGCGGTCTCTGTGCCCGAGAGCTTGCGGCTCTCCTGCGCCGACCCGATGCGGAAGTCGTCCAAAATTTCCGCATGCGCGCTCAAAAGGACGATTCGGCTCGCCGCAAGCAGAGCCTCGTCGATGGAATGCGTCACGAATACCGTCGTACGTCCATCCCCCCGCCATACCCGCAAAAACTGCGAAAGAACGCGGTACTTGAGCGCGAGGTCCAGTCCCTGAAAGGGTTCGTCCATCAAAAGAAGAGCGGATGGGTACACGAATCCCCGCGCGATAGAGACGCGCTGCGCCATTCCTCCCGAGAGCGTGCGCGGATAGCTGTCCGCCTCCGCACCGAGCTCCACCGCCTCGAGCGCGCGGCGAATTCTCTCTTTTTCGTCGAGAAGTCTGCGCCCCGAGAGCGCGTAGGCGAGATTCTCGGAGACGGTCAGATTGGGGAGCAGCCGCTCCCGCTGAAAGATATAAGAGATTTCCTCCGGTCGCCCCTCGATTTTCCCCTCGAAGGGAAGAATCCCCGCAATGCAATTTAAAACAGTGGTCTTTCCGCACCCGGACTGACCGAGCAGGCAGGTGATTTCTCCCTCCTCTATTTCGAGCCGGAAACCGTCGAGGACGATTTTTTCGCCGTAGCGTTTGGACAAGTCGAGTTTCATGACTGCCACCTCACGACAAGTTTTTGTAAGGTAAGCACCGCGCCCTCCAACAGAAAACTTACGAGAATCGCCATGACCGTATAGGCGAGCAAGCCCGCGCTGTCAAAGCTCACGTTCGCAATCTGCATGAGCCTGCCGAGACTCATACCCGTGGATGCGAGCGCCTCCGCCGCGACGATGACTTTCAGTCCGAGCCCCAGCGCGCTGCGGCTCACCGCGAATACCTGCGGCAGAATCGCCGGGATATAGCACCGCGCAATCTGCACCCGCTTGGGCACCCGATAGATCCGGCTCATCTCCGCAAGCTCCGGGTCAACCCCTTTGAGCGCGGAAAGAAAGCCCTCGTAGAGAAGGGGGAACACGATGAGAAAGGAAATGAGCACGGGCACTTGTCCCGAGGGCAGAAAGACGAGCATCAAAAGAATGACCGCAATGGTCGGAACGGAACGCAAAACGGTCACGAGCGGTCGTAGAACGCCCGCAAACGCCTCCGAAAACTTTGCCGGAACCGCAAGCGCGAGCGCAAGAACAAAGGAGAGCGCAAAGGACAGAAGCGTTCTCCCCACGCTGTATCCGAGGGACAGCCAAAATTTTCCGTCCGCGAACAGCCCGAAAAATCTGCCGAAAACGACGTTCGGCGCGGGCAAGATAATCTCCACGCCCACGCACGCCGCCGCAATCCACCAGATTCCGACAAAGATTGCCGCCCCGAGAAGCGGATATGCAATTTTCAGAAGAATATCGCGTCTGTTCAAACCGTTTCCTTTTTTTCGCAGTATCCCGTCTTAATCCAGCACCGAGCAGAAGAACCCTTCGACAGGCGCAGGGAGTCCGACCTTTGTGCAGAACGCAGTAACCCCGGTCTTCGCGGCATCGGCGCGGACGACCGTCATATTCATGCGCCCGACGCTCTCGGCAGTGAGCGCGGTAATCGCGGCGGATTCGTATCCCTTCATGGTTTCGACCACTTCGACAGTGTTCTGCGCGACATAGGTCAGATTCTCCTCCATCTTTTCCACAAATGCCTTGAGATAGGCGACATTCGCCTCGTCCTCGAGGAATTTTTTCTGCACGACCAGGCAGGACATGGGATAGCCGTTTTCGGTCTCCGCCGCCCTCTTCCATTCCGCCTGAATGTCAAAAATCTGCGCCGTTCCCGCCGCCTTTACGGAGTTGGTCGCGACAGGTTCGGGGAGCAAACCGAGTTCCACCTTACCCGCCTTCATGCCGCCGACGATTTCCGTCCCCAGCGTCACGTAGGAGAGCGCGACCTTGCCCGCTTGGGCGGTGTCGGACTTGACGACTTCCAGTCCGTTTTGCTTCAAAATATACTGAAAGACCAAATCGGGAATCTGCCCTTCGCCGATGACCTTGACAACCTTTCCCGCAAGATCGGACATCTCGGTCACACTGCTGTCCTTCCCCATGAGATAGAGAAGCCCGTCCGAGTTGACTGTGACGAGTTCGATCCCGATTCCCTGTTTTGCGAGCGCGACCGCCGCGTTGGTGGGCATGATCGCGAGGTCCGCCTCGCCGCTCTTGACCCGGCTGACCACGACATCCGTCTGTCCGACCCCGATCGTGACCTCGGTTTCGCGTCCTCCGACCGATTTATCCTTCATGATGTTCGCAATCGAAAGCGCGGGCGCACCGTCGGGCACCACCACGCGCACAGCGGTTTCCGTTCCCTCTCCACGACATCCGAACGAGAAGATCAGCATCGCCGCGAGCAGGATTCCCAAAAACTTTTTCATAATACCTCTCCGTTGCTTGTATTTTCTCAACTATTATACTATAATATGCGCAAGCCTGTATGTTGCATTTGCAACGAAGGAGAAAAAATGAACAAATTATCCGAGGGATTGACGGAAGAGGAATTCGCGCCCTATCTGCGCGAAGTGAAGAATTACGACGCAGGCGAATACATCGTGCGCGCGGGAAAGCGGGTATCCGGGTTCGGCGTCGTGCTCGAAGGTAGAGTACAGGTCTTTAAGGAGGACTATTTCGGCAACCGAAGCCTGCTTTCGCAGTGTCGGGAAGGGGATCTTTTCCTCGAGGCGGTGACTCTGACCCAACCCGAAAATTCCCCCGTCAACGTGCAGGCGCTCACGCCCTGCGCGGTCGCGGTGCTCGACTACGCGCGGCTCTTCGCGCCCTCGGGCAACTGCCGCGCGCACGCGCGCGTGCTCGAAAACCTTCTGCGCGTGCTCTCCGGGAAGGTGCTTGCCTTAAACAGAAAAATCAGCGTGCTCTCTAAGCGCACGATTCGGGACAAGGTGCTCTCTTACCTGAAGGAGGAAGGGGGCGGAAAAACGGAAGTTCTTCTTCCCTTCGGCAGAGAAGCGTTCGCCGATTACCTCTGCGTGGACCGAAGCGCACTCTCCCGCGAACTTTCGCACATGAAAGAGCGGGGCGAAATCGACTTCGAGGGAAATCTCTTCCGCATCCGAGTCAATGCCCCGCTCGACTGATTTTTTTCATCGTCCGCCCGAAAAAAACCGGGCGGTTTTTTACGCGGAATGTTTGAAGCGCAAACATTTATTCCACGCGTGTGAGCAGAATCGTCGCGCGCCCGCGCAGAGAGACCCTGCCCTCTCCCGCCGTGGCAAAGAAGGTGTCCCCCTTGCGGAAGGGCAGAAAATCTCCCTCTGCGCCGACTTCGCCCTCCCCCTCTATCACGGAAAAAGTCGTAAAACTGTCCGCAACCGTATCGAAACCGTCCTCTCCGAGGGTTTTCATTTCATACGCCGTAAAGTACGGACAGGAGGCGAGCAGACGGATACGCTCGGAAATTCTCCGTGTCCCGCCGGTGTTGAGATAAGGGCAGAGCGAAGAGACCCTTTTCGCCTTCTCAATGTGCAGTTCGCGGGGTTTGCCGTCCTTTCCCACCCTGCCGAAATCATAGACCCGGTAGGTCAGATTGCTGTTCTGCTGAATCTCACAGATGGTCGTTCCCTTTCCGATCGCGTGCACAGTCCCCGCGGGAATAAAATAGCATTCCCCCGGTTCGACCTCGAAGAACTTCAGCACTTCGGTGAGCGTGCCCTCTGCAATGCGCGCCGCGTACTCCTCGGGCGAAATCTCCCGCTTGAACCCGCAGTAGATCCCCGCGCCCGACTCCCTGCCGCAGATGTACCACATTTCGGTCTTGCCGAACTGCCCCTCCTCGGACAAGGCGTATTCGTCGCTCGGGTGCACCTGCACCGAGAGGTTGTCCGCCGCGTCGATAAACTTGACAAGGACGGGAAAGAAGGAAAATTTTTGACACTTCGCGCCGTATTCCTCTCTCGAGACGACGTCCTTTAAGAGCTTTCCCGCCTCCGCGCCCGCGGCGATTCCGCTCGGTCCGTCCGGGTGAAAGGAAAGTTCCCAGGTCTCCGCGATTCGGTCGGTATCCGAAACCTTGTTCCACCCTTTTTTTAGGTTTGTCCCGCCCCAGATGTAGTCCTTGACAGCGGGAAAGAGCTTATAGAGTTTCATTCCCGTCTCCGATTTTGGTCTCCCGCTCCACGGCGGAATCGGTAAAGACGTCCGTCTCGTCCGTGCTCCGGGTGGAGAACTCGGAGACGACCGCGCCGTCGGGTCCCCCTTGGAACCAGTGCCGCGTGTCCGGATAGATGGTGTACTGCATGCCGGGTTTTAGGACGACCTCGTGAAAGACCGTCGCGTCGCTCGGAAATGCCGCCGCCCTCATGTCCGGGGTGGGTTCTCCTTCGACGTACAGCCAAACTTCTCCCGCGCGGCAACGGAACGTTTCCTCCTTGCCCGGCATGCCCGCGCTACCGACGTGCCGGTGCTCGGGACAGGTCTGTCCGGGAAAGAGCGCCATCTCCTTGGCGCACACGCGGTCGGTATTGACGTATGTCAAAATCTGCAACCCCACACGCTCGAGGTCGGACAGTCCGAAGTCCGCGACCTCGATTCGACCGCGCTCCTCCGCGGTCAGCGCGATGCCCGCCCGGTCGAACATTTTTAACGTGCGTGCAACTGCTTTTTCCATTTCGTCTCTTGTTATCACAGCGATTTCCTCCCGAAACGGCTCTCAAGCCCTTTGATTTCCTCATAGCTCCGCATCCCGGACACAGAATCCTTCGCGGAGAGATTGCCGGCGGCGCACGCCGAGGCAAATCGGAGCATCTCCTCCTCGCCGTCCCCCCGCCAGAAACTGTACAGCGCGCCCGCGCAAAAGGCATCCCCCGCGCCCACCGCGCCCTTGATATAATCTTTGGGCAGGTCCAGAGAGGGCACCGCGAAAAATTCGCCGCGGGCGTTCCGGGCAAACCCCGCCTCCGGGCAGTGCACAACTACACACTCGCGCACACCCATTTCAAAGAACGCCTCGCAGATTTTTTCCATATTTTCGGGAATCAGTCTGCCCTCGCCGTCCCGCGGCGGAATCCCCGCGACCCTCCCGCTCTCGATCTCGTTGAGAACCGCGTAGTCGCAGTACTTGAGCGCGGGAATCACCTTCTCCCGAAAACGCTCGCTGTCCTCGCTGATGACGTCCACGGAAGTCTTGACGCCCGCCCGCTGAATGCCCGCAAGCAGACGCGCCATCACCGTGCCGTACTCCGCGTCCGGCGCGTCCAGCGCGTCCAAAAGCAGTATATATCCGATATGGAAGATTTCACAGTCCAGCGCGGCGGGGTCGATGTCCGCAATGCCCAGCGTCGCGTCCGCGCCCGTAAAGGTGAAGAAGGTGCGTTCCCCCGTCGCCGCCACCGTCATGACGTCCGAAAAAGTGGTGGGCACGTCGCACTCCCCGATGTGCGAGACGTCCATCCCGACTTCGGCAAGTTTCCGCTTTAAAAACGCGCCCTCGCCGTCCCTGCCGACCTTGCCGTAACCGGAGACGCGCAGAGACGGGTCGATGACGCAGAGGTCTGTGCCCGTGTTGCACACGCACCCCCCGATTGCGTTTTCCAGCTCCCGAATCTTGACGAGAAGCCCTTTTTCGGGATAGCTGTCCACCAATTTGATACGGTCGAGCAGGATATTTCCCGCCACCGCGATTCCCTTTCGCATGCCGCCTCCATAACAAATAAAATTTATGAGCAATACAAATTGCCCTGAATTGTTATGAAAGTATTGTAGCCTAAAAAGAAAATTTTGTCAATATTATGATTGAAATTTTATTTTGTTTGTGCTATAATAAAATTATTATGAAAGAGATACCTTTATACCGAAAAATTGAACAGCATTACTTGGAGCGTATTTCGAACGGCGAACTGAAACACGGAGACAAATTGCCTACGGAATATCAGATGACGGACATCTTCGGCGTGAGCCGGATTACGGTTATCAAGGCGATGAAGGAACTCGAGAAGAAAGGTGTGATAGTGAGGCACACCAAGACGGGAACTTTCGTAAACTGCCGGAACCGCAACGTCATCAAACAGATGATTATCCCCATCGTACTGCCCTACAACAACCTCCTGAATTACGACATCATCCTCGGCGCGCAGAAGTTCGCGCTCGACAACGACGCCGTCATTCCCTTCTATAACACCTTCAACAATCCCGAAACGGAGCGCGAAATCCTGCTCTCCATCGAGCACATGAGCATTGACGGACTGCTCTTCTACCCCTGCTCGGCGCTCGAAAACATCGACATTCTCGGACGGTTATACCGCAAGAAACTTCCCGTCGTGCTCCTCGACCGCGCCATGCTCGGGACAAATTTCCCCCTCGTGACCAGCGACAACCACGGCGGCATGCGCAGGCTTGTGCGCTATCTTCTGCGCAAGGGCTACCGTCGTTTCGCCTACTACGGCGTCTCCAAAAAGCTCATCACCACCGAAAAAGACAGGTTTGACGGATTCTGTTCCGCGCTCTTTGACTCCAGCGTCGAGCTGAACCCGGATTTTCTCTTTGAGGCGGAGGACGACGCGGTGGACAAGTACCGCTACGCGACCCTCGACACACAGGACGAGAGTCTCATCCGCTCCTCCCGGCGCGTCGCCGAGGCAATCAAAAATTCTCCGACTCCCCCCGAAGTCATTTGCTGTACCAACGACTTCAACGCCGTGACTCTCTTAAAGGCGGTTCAGGAAATCGGCATTTCGGTGCCCGACCAGTTGGTCATCACGGGCTTTGACGGGCTGTCCATCGCCCGGGACGCAAACCCCGCCATTCCCACCGTATCGCAGGATTTCGAGGCGCTCGGGCGTACCGCTCTCGACACCGTATGCCGCATGATTGCGGGCGAGACGGACATCCCCGCCGTGCAGAAGATTCCCACCCGGCAGACCCGCAACGACTTCAGCGGCGAAGAGGACGAAGACGAAGAATAAAAACAAAACCGATATCGAAAGAGGGATCGCAGACAATCTGCGGTCCCTCTTTTTAGAGCGGTTTGACGGGGAGAAGTTCGAGATACCCGCGCTCTCCCCGCGGCTCGAGCTGAATCCTTGGGTTCGACTTATCCCAGCGACAGCCGAACAGAGCGGGGGCGCACCGTTCTATTGCCTTCCAGACCTGCGCAATTGCCGCCTGATAGTCCCGTTCCTCGAAGGGTTCCCCCTGAAAGGCGAGATATTTGCAGGCGAGCAAATCGATCACGTCAAAGCCCTCGGGCGTCTTGCCCGCGTAGTCCGCGGACACCTCCACTCCCTGCACGTACTCCGAAGTGCCCGGCTTTTGCATCTGCGGCGGAAGCCACATGCACACGGGTTCACCGCAAAGCGACTTCATGCTCGTCAAAAGCCCCCAGATATCGCAGCCCACTTCCTCGCAGTAGGCGAAATAATCGGTCGCTTTCCTCCCGCGCTTGATGACCGCCCGCCGCGCGGGTTTCTCCACAACCTGTACCAGTACCGTCTTGATTTCTTCCATTTCCACACACTCCTTTGCGTTTTGAGAGGCGACGCCGTAGGGCGTAAAGAGAAAAACAGGCGAAGGTTGCGCCGCGTATTCCCCGGGGTTACAGCCGAATTCCCGAAAAAAGGCGCGCTGATAGCCGTCCACGCTCTGAAAGCCCACCGCAAACGCCACTTCTCCGATCTTCGCGTCCGAATCCCGAAGCATGAGCGCCGATTTCGAGAGCCGCAGCCGGCGAATGTAGTCCGCCGGAGTCAAGTCGAGCCACTTGAGAAAGAGACGGTGCGCATACCAGGGCGAATAGCAGGACACTTCCGCGAGCGCTCTCAGCGTAATACGCTCAAAGAGATGCGCCTCGATGTATTCCTGCATGCGCTGAACGGCGTCGATCTGTTCCTGCATTTCTCACCTCCGCCTTTGAGTATATCACGGCAAAAGGTCTGTGTCTCGACCTTTTTTGCGCAAAAAAAAGCGCGCCCGAAGGCGCGCCCAGCTCTTACAGCTTTGTCAATTCGTAACCGTCCTTGGAGTCCTTGACCGCCCAGCCGCGGGAGGAAAGCTCCGCGCGCAGGCGGTCGCTTTCGGCGAAATTCTTTTCCGCACGCGCCTTGGCGCGGGCGTCCGCGAGTGCGCGCACCTCTTCGGGAACTTCTTTTTCCTCGACTTTGGGCGCTTCCGCTCTGTCCAGCGACAGCCCGAACACGCCGTCCATTTCGAGGATAAAGTCGTAAAATTTCTTGGATTTGCGCTCCTTGAGCACCGCGAACAGCGTCGCGAGCGCGAGAGGAATATTGAGGTCGTCGTTGATTGCCTCCGAAAAAGACTTGCGGTAGGCGGCAATCTCCGAATCGGAGACCTCCGCGGTGCCGACCTTATGCTGCCAGACCCCCGCGAGCACGCGCTCATAGGAGACCTTGGCGGCGTCCATGCCCTCGAAGGTGAAATTCAATTTTTTGCGGTAGTGCGCGTTGAGGCAGAAGAATCGGAACACCATCGGGGAATACCCCTTTTCCGCCAGCTGGTCGAGCGTGTAGGTGTTGCCGAGTTTTTTGGACATCTTCCCGCCGTCCACGAGCATAAATTCGCCGTGCATCCAAAATTTCGCGGGGTCTTTTCCGTTCAGCGCCTTGGACTGCGCAATCTCGTTTTCGTGGTGCACGGGAATGTGGTCCACCCCGCCGCTGTGAATGTCGAAGGTCTCGCCGAGGTACTTTTTCCCCATTGCCGAGCACTCGATATGCCAGCCCGGGTATCCCATGCCCCAGGGACTCTCCCACTGCATGATGTGCTCTTTGGGCGCTTTTTTCCAGACGGCGAAGTCCGCGGGGTGCCGCTTTTCGGAATTGACTTCCACCCGCGCGCCCGCGAGTTGGTCGTCGAGACTGAGCCGGGACAATCTGCCGTACTCCGGGAATTTGGTGACGTCGAAATAGATGCCGTCGCTCGTCTCGTAGGCGAAACCTTTTTCTACAAGCCCCTTGACGAACTCGATCATCTCGGGAATGTGCTCCGTCGCCTTGGGCACGATTTCGGGACGCTTGATGTTGAGCTTTTCGAGGTCGGCAAAGAATACCGAGGTATAGTACGCCGCGATCTCGTAGGGGGACTTCTTCTGCTCCCTGCTCGCCTTGACCATCTTGTCCTCTCCCTCGTCCGCGTCCGAGAGGAGATGCCCGACGTCGGTGATATTCATGACGCCCTTCAATTTGTAGCCGTCGTACTTGAGCACGCGGCGCAGAATGTCCATAAAGAGATAGGTGCGCAGATTTCCGATGTGCGCGAAGTTATAGACCGTCGGACCGCAGGAATACATACGGACGGTCTTTCCGTCCATGGGGACGAACTCTTCTTTGCTTCTGGACATGGTGTTATAGACTTTCATAGTGCTTCTATTATATGAAATATTCGCGCTTTCCGCAACAAAAAAGGGCGGGTTTTTTGTCCCACCCTTAATTTTTTTGCCCCGCCCTCAATTTTTTTTGTCAGGAAATCGGTTTTGCATTGGCGAGCAGATATTTTTCCGCCTCCGCGCTCCAGAGTCCGTTGTGCCGCCGGCAGATTTCATCCAGCGCGAGGAGCATCGGGTCGTCGGACTTGCCAAAGTCCTCGATCGCGACAAGGGGCATCTCGATCTGCGTATAGATGAGTTTTTTGCCCCCCTTGATGTGCGGTAGGTTCAATGTCGTCTCGACAACGGCGTCGAGTCCCCCCACGTGCGTAATCATGACTTCGGTACGCAGAGCGCCCGCCGCCATCATCTTGAGGGACTCCCGCATATCGTCGGTGTTTCCGCCGCTCGTGCCCACGATATGAGTGGAATTGTAGTGTACGTTGTAAAAATTGAAATTCGCCGAAAAATGATGGTCGGTGGGACCTGCGAAGAAGTTGAGACAGCCGTCCCGCCCGAGAATCGCGTCCCCCTGTTCGACAACGGGTTTGACGGGCGCGAATACGAAAACGTCGTCGAACCCTCCTCCCGAAATCTTCAACAGTTCCTCGACGGCATTCCCCGAAGAAGTATTGAGATAGTGGAGTTCCACGCCCCGCTCCGCCGCAAATTCCTTGGTGAAGATGCTCTCCGCCCGCGCGAGCCGCGCGTCGTCGATGTCCGTCACGACGAGAAGTCCGGGTCTGCGGTCGGCATTGAGCGCGTAGTCGATTGCGCCAAGTCCCATGGGTCCTACCCCGGCAAGAATCGCCATCTTTCCGCCCGCGCGGATACCCATATCGTGCGTATAGACGCCGTTTGTGGTGTGATAGGTCGCGTGATAGGTGCCCACGATACAGCTCATGGGTTCGGCGAGCGAGCCGCCAAACCAACTCTCCCCCTCATAGGGGAGCAGGCAGTCCGTCTCCATGACCACGTTCGGAATCACGATATAGGTCGCGTCCCCGCCGATGGTCCGAAAGGAGTATCCCGGCGCGTCCGGGCTTCCCTTGTAGTTCATCGCGGGCTGAACGGTGAACTTCTGTCCCACCTTGAACTTGTGCTTCCACTTTTCGCCGATTTCGACGAGCTCGCCGCAGAATTCGTGCCCGATGATGGTCGGGTGCTCGGCGACGTCGTCGGGCACACGCTTGTGTTCCGCGCCCTGCATCGCCGCCTTGTAGCTGGACATGCAGAGACTGTCAGACCAGACCTTTGCGAGGATTTCGTCCTCTCCGATTTCGGGAAGTTCGAATTCCTCCAGCCGGAGGTCGGACTTGCCGTAGATTCGCACCGCTTTGGTTCTCATGTATCTTCTCCTTCAAAAAATTTATTCCACGATAATGCCGAGGGCGCGCGCCTTCTCCCGAAGCTCCTGCGGAAATTCCGCGTCCGAGATAATCACGTCCACGTCCCCGAACGCCGCGAAGGTGTAGGGCATAATCTTACCGAGCTTTGTGGAGTCGAGGAGCATGATGCGCCGCTTGGCGTTCTTTAGGACAAAGCTCTTGATTTCGCTCTCGGACTGACTGCCGCAGGTGAACCCGCGGTCCTCCGAAAACGCCGTTGCCGCCAAAAACGCCGTCTCGATATTGATATGCGCGAGCATGTCTGTCGAGAAACTCCCCGAAGTCGCGATGTTGTTCCGGGAAACCGTGCCCCCCAAAAGCGTCACGTTCGGCATGGTCTTTCTCGACAGCTCGAGTGCGATGTTGATGCCGTTGGTGACGATGTTGTAGTAAATGTCGGGAAGCTCCTTGACGAAATAGAGAGTGGTCGAACCGCTGTCGATGAACACCGAATGTCCGGGTTCGATGTAGCGGAGCGCCTTTTCGGAGATGCTTTTTTTCTTGTCCACGTTGACCGAATTGCGGAAATAGAGCCCTTCCTCCGTGACCTTGGAGAGCTCCTTGACCGAAATCGCGCCCCCGCGTACCCGAATCACCTCGCCGCGGTTCTCCAAAAACAAGAGGTCTCGGCGGAGCGTCATGGAGGACACCAGCGGAAACCGCTCCACCAGCTCGTCAAGGGAAATTCGCCCTTCCTTTTCGATGAGACTTTTGATTTCGTTGATTCTCTGATAATTCATAATTCACGCCCTTCCAACGTTCTTGTCTATAGTGTATCACACTCCGAAAAAAACTTCAATCCGTTTTTCACATTTTATGTGATTATTTTTCAAAGGATGTGAATTTTTCCGCACAGAGCGGCGCGTCTTCCCGTCAAATTGCTGATTTTGCGGGGGAATTTTTTGTGCAGATTGTTTTTCCGCTCAGCCGTTTACTTTTCCCGCCGATTATATTATAATGTTTAAACAATTCAAGAAGGAATTTCCGGTCATGAGTGTTTACCGATACGGTTTCAAGTACTACCGCAAGTTCATCCCCCTGACCCTTCTCTGCATGGTCATGGGGTTTGCGGCAATCTACATCGGGCTTCTCTTCCCCCAGCTCACGCAGATCATTCTCGACAACGTCATTCTCGGCGAATCCACCGCTACGGAGGGGAATTTTTACAATTTCCTTCTCTTAAAGGATTTGAGCAGGTGGGAACTCCTTGCGGGACTTGTCGTGACCTTTCTCATTCTCCAGCTCCTGCGCCACGTTCTCCTGTACTCCCGCAACAATCTCTTTCAGTGGTACGGGCTCAAGATCGAGAACCAGCTCCGCAAGGACAGCTATCATAAACTTCTCTCGCAGAGCACGATCATGCTCTCCCGCTACAATACGGGAGACCTGCTCTCTATCTTAAACAACGACTGTTCCCTGTTCAAGGAAGCGTATTCGTCCATGGGCATTCTGCTCGCGGACTGTTTCTTCTATATCGGCATGTGCACCTTTTTCCTCATCCGCATCCATTGGATGCTCGCGATTCTGCCCTTTGCCGTCATGCCCGTCATCATCATCGTCCTGTACCGCTTTATCAAGCGGGCGCGGCGCATCTCCTCGCACATCCGCGACTGCTCGGCTGACCTCTCCATGGTCGTGCAGGAGAATATCAACGGCGTGCGTATCGTTCGGAGCTTTGCCAACGAAGCCTTTGAAATCAAGAAGTTCAACAAGCGCAACGACGCCTTCATGCAGGCGTACTTCTCGCACGCGAACCTCTCCTCCAAATACAACGCCCTCATTCTCGCGATCCGGCACGTCAACTACGTCGGGAGCCTTCTCGTGGGCGGACTTCTCGCGCTCTCGGGACACATCAGCGTGGGTTCCTTTGTCGCGTTCGTCTCCTATACGGGCACGCTCATGGATGTCGTGACGGGCTTTGTCAACTATCTCTTCCTGCTCCAACAGTACCTCGAGTCCGGGAGCAGACTTCTGACCTTCCTCGAGACGGGCAACCTCATCGACAACCCCCTCGACGCCAAGCACATCGCCGAAAAGCCCTCCCTCCGATTGGAGCGTTTCGGCATCAACATGGACGGACAGCAGGTCTTAAAGGACATCGACCTCGACGTCCCCTACGGCAAAAAGGTCGGAATCATGGGCGGAACGGGGAGCGGCAAGACCGTGCTGTTAAAGTCCCTCGCCCGCCTCTACGACGGCACTTCGGGCGCGATGACGATCAACGGCGCGGACATTCGGAGTCTCGACCTCTTTGAGGTGCGCAGACAGTTCGCCTATGTGTTCCAAGACGTCTTTCTGTTCTCCAACACCATCGACTCGAATATCGCCTACTACGACGACAAGAGACCCTTTTCTGACGTTGTGGAGTGCGCGAAGGACGCGGAAGCGGACGGATTTATCCAAAAGCTCCCCGAAGGCTACGACACCATCGTGGGCGAACGGGGGGTGGGACTCTCGGGCGGGCAGAAACAGCGCATCTCCATCGCGCGCGCGCTCTTAAAGAACGCAAACGTCCTCGTTCTCGACGCCGCGACGAGCGCGCTCGACAACGAGACCGAAAAGACCCTTCTCGAGAACCTCAAAAAATACGGGGACAAGACCATGTTCATCTCCGCGCACCGGGTCTCCTCGGTCAAGGACTGCGACGAAATCCTCTACATGCAGGACGGCGAAATCCTCGAACGGGGCACGCACGCCGAACTCCTCGCGCAAAACGGTCGCTACGCGGAAATCTACCGCCGGC
Source organism: uncultured bacterium (assembly GCA_905215695.1). Classification (GTDB taxonomy): domain Bacteria; phylum Bacillota; class Clostridia; order Christensenellales; family HGM11417; genus CAJMQN01. The sequence continues at coordinate 77,145 of CAJMQN010000001.1, read as the reverse complement.
AGACGCTCGACAAGGGGGTGGACTGATATGGCACGCAATACCTATTTTCAGGAAGACGTCGTCAAAAACAAGTTCAACGCCAAGGCGTTAAAGCGGGTTTTAAGATATATGCTCCCGCACAAAAAGACCTTTGCGCTCGTCCTCTGCCTCATGCTCGGCGCGGTCGCGATTTCGCTGATTCCTCCCCTGCTCTTAAAGTACTTTATCAACTATATCTCCCCGAACGGAGACTTCGGGGCGTTCGCCTTCTTCATCTGCGCCTTTGCGGGAATCGGAATCTGCGACGTCGTATTCACCTTCTTCACCCAGCGCATCTCCGCAAAGACCGGACACACCATCATTCACACCCTGCGCGCGGAAATCTTCGAAAAGCTCCAAAAGCTCCCCTTCGACTACTTCGACGACCTCCCGACGGGAAAAATCGTGGTTCGCGTGACCAACTATGTGGACGACCTCGCAAACTTCTTCGCAAATCTTCTCTTAAACTTCATCATCGCGGTCGTGCGAATCCTCGTGGTCATCATCTTCATGCTCTGCCTGAATCCCCTGCTGACCGTCGTCGTCGTCGCGACCATTATCCCCCTCATGCTCTTCATCTTCTTTCTGCGCAAGCTCATGGCGAAGTATTGGCGCAAAATGCGCGCAAACGACTCCAGCCGCGCGGCGTACCTGCACGAGAGCATCATGGGCGTCAACGTCATCAAGAGTTTCAACCGCGAAATTCAGAACGAGGGAATTTACCGCGACCTGCAGGGCAACTGCGCAACTTCCTGGTTCAAAATCATCCGGCGCAACGAACTGTTTACCCCCGGCGTCGAATTCATCTGGAACGCGGGCTATCTCGGCATCTTCGCCCTCTCGCTCTATCTCATTCTCGGCAACCGCATCGACGCGGGCACCATCGTGGCGTTTACCAACTATCTCGGCATGTTCACTTGGCCCATCAACAACCTCGCGATGATCTTCCAACAGCTCGCGCAGGTTTCCGCCAACCTCGAAAGAATCTTTCAAACCATGGACGCCGACGAGGTGATCAAGGAGCCCGAAAACCCCAAAACCGCGGACATCGAGGGCAATATCGAATATAAGGACGTCACCTTCGGCTATGAGGAGGGCATCTCCATTCTCGAGCACTTCAACCTGTCGGTGCGTTCGGGGCAGTGTATCGCCCTCGTCGGACCAACAGGAGCGGGAAAGACCACCGTCGTCAATCTTCTGACCCGGTTCTACGACGTCAACGCCGGCTCGGTCGAAATCGACGGGCTGGACGTCCGCGAAATGCCCCTGCACTTTTTGCGGAGCAATGTGGGCGTCATGATGCAGGACAGTTTCATTTTCAAGGGCAACATCATCGACAATATCCGCTACGGCAGACCGGACGCCACCGACGCCGAGTGCATCGAAGCGGCAAAGACCATCTACGCGGACGAATTCATCAGCCGCTTGCCGCAGGGCTACTACACCCCCGTCGCGGAGAACGGCGACGGACTGTCGAGCGGAGAAAAACAGCTTCTCTCCTTCGCGCGGGTCATCTTAAAATCCCCCCGCGTGCTGATTTTGGACGAGGCGACCTCCGCCATCGACACCGAGACCGAGGAACGAATCCAACGTGCGCTCAAAGTCGTGCTCGAAAACCGCACCTCTTTCGTCATCGCGCACCGACTCTCGACCATTCAGAGCGCGGACCAAATTCTCTATATCGCCAACCGCGGCATTGCCGAGCAGGGCACGCACGACGAGCTCCTCGCCAAGCGCGGTCTCTACTACGAACTCACGCACAACGCCTGAACGCCCGGCTTGCCGGAAAGGAGAACACATGAAAATCGAAATCGACGAGAACGCTATCACCGAACTCTATGCCATGCAGAACCGTTACGCCTCTCTTCCCTCGCTCAAGAAATCCGAGCTTTCGGAGGGCGACCTCATGGTGGTCGTGGATATGGTAAACGGATTTTGCCGCAAGGGAAACCTCTCGAGCGAACGCTGTCTTTCGGTTGCCGAACCGCTGAAAGCGGCGATTGAGCGGGCGGGGCTGCGCACGGTGTTCGTCTGCGACAAGCACACAAAAGATTCCAAGGAACTCGAGAGCTTCCCGGAGCACTGCACGGACAATCTCGAGATCAACGTCGTGGACGAACTCATCGATTTTGCCGAAAAGCCCGAAAACGTGGTCTATAAGAACAGTACAAACGCCTTTTTTTCCTTCATGAAGGACATAGAAATTGACAAGCGCGCAAATTGTGTTATAATAGTAGGCGTATGTACGGACATCTGTGTCCTGCAATTCGCGCTGACCTTAAAGAGTTTCTTCAACGAGCTCAATTATCCTGTGGATGTGGCGGTTCTGACCGACCTTACCGAGACCTTCGAGGGAGCGGGACACAGCGCGAATCTTTTGAACCTCGTTTCCTGCAAGCTCCTCGAGCAGAACGGGGTCAAGCTGTACCGCAATATCGATTAGGAGATTTTATATACCCATGCTGGACCTGAAGTTTATCGTGGAAAATGCGGAAGCCGTCAAAGAGGCGCTCTCTTACCGGAGCGGCACCTACGACGTGCAACGCGTTGTCGATCTCGACGCGCGGAGAAAAGCCCTCATCGGCGAAGTGGAGAGCCTGAAAGCAAGGCGCAACCGCGTTTCCGAAGAGATTGCCGCACGCAAGAAGGCGAAGGAAAATGCGGACTCCCTCATCGCCGAGATGAAGGCGGAGGGCGAGAAAATCAAGGCGCTCGACGCCGAGCTCACCGAAGTGCAGTCCGCGCTCAAAGATGCGGTCTATGCCATTCCGAATATCCCGAACGACAGCGTGCCCAAGGGCAAGGACGACACCGAAAACAAGATTGTCCGCACCTACGGCAAGCCCACCGAATTTTCCTTCCCGCCCAAAGCGCATTGGGACATCGGCGAGGCGCTTGGGATTCTCGACCCCGCGGCGGCGGCAAAGATCTCCGGCGCACGGTTCATGGTCAGCCGCGGCTGGGGCGCAAAGCTCGAGCGCGCGCTTGTGAGCTTTATGCTCGACACCCACTCCAAACACGGCTATACCGAAGTCCTTCCCCCCTTCCTCGTCAACCGGGACAGCATGATCGGCACCGGACAGCTCCCCAAATTCGAGGAGGACATGTACGCGGTCAAGGGTACGGACTACTATCTCATTCCCACCGCCGAAGTGCCGGTCACCAACCTGTTGCGGAACGAAGTGGTCGAAGAGGAATCCCTCCCCATCAAGTACTGCGCCTACACCGCGTGTTTCCGGGGCGAAGCGGGTTCGGCGGGCAGAGACACCCGCGGACTCATCCGTCAACATCAGTTCAACAAGGTGGAACTCGTCAAATTCTGCAAACCCGAGGAGAGCTACGCCGAGCTCGAAAAGCTCACGAACGACGCCGAGCGCATCTTACAGCTTTTGGAACTCCCCTACCGCGTCGCCATGCTCTGCACGGGGGATGTCGGATTCAGCTCCGCCAAAACTTACGACCTCGAGGTATGGCTCCCGAGCTACAACCGGTATGTGGAAATTTCGAGCTGTTCGAATTTCGAGAGCTATCAGGCGCGCCGCGCGAACATCAAGTACCGCAGTGCGGACAAGAAAAAGACCGAGCTTGTCGCCACCCTGAACGGGAGCGGACTCGCCGTGGGCAGAACCGCCGCGGCGATTTTGGAGAATTATCAGAACGAGGACGGCACGGTCCGCGTCCCGAAGGTTCTTCAGCCCTACCTCGGCACCGACCTCATCAAGTAAAACAAAAAAGCGCCCCGGAGAAGTTCTCCGGGGTGCTTTTTTATCTCTTTACGCCTTTTCCTGTATGCCGGTGGTCATGCCGGCAATGTCCACGGACGTGCAATCCTCGAACACGGTGTAAGTCCAATTTCCCACATGCCCGACAATCGTATGCACCATGCCGCTCGCAGCCTCTTCGGAAATCGAAGTCGAAGTATTCTTGCAGTTCGCCACGCTTACCGACTTCTCCTCGAAGTATTTGTTGTCCGCAGAATGCTGTACGTTGCCGATGACGCCGCCCGTCATATTCGCATTCCCCTTCACTTCGAGCGCGCCCGAATTTTCACAGTTCTCGATTTCCGCCCAGTTATAGGCGCCGCCGACAATCCCGCCGAAGGAATAGATTCTTCCCGTCCCCGCGGTGAGGTCGCCGCCGGTCGCGCTGATTTTACCCGAATTGTTACAGTTCTCGACCCGTCCGACGCCGGACGCCGACGCATACGCCTCGCCCTTGTCGTAACGAATCCAACCAACGATGCCGCCGACCCAACTCGCAGTCGCCGCAATATCGCCCTTGTTCTCGCACGCGGAGAGAATGCCGCCGCTCTTCATTTCGCCCGCGATACCGCCGATCGAAGTGCCGCCGGTCGCGGTGATCTTGCCGTTGTTGACGCACCCGGACACTTTTCCGGTGGTTAAAAGCCCGACAATGCCACCCGTGCCCGTTGCGCCTTTGATACTGCCGTTGTTGACGCAATCCGCGATAAAGAGGGTCTCGGGAGAACCGACATAGTACATCGCGCCCACGATGCCCGCGACGTTGCCGCCCGCAAGCACGCCTTCGATCGCCGCGTCGTTTACGCAGTCCGATACGCTCCCGGTCTCCAGCACGCGCCCGGCAATGCCGCCGACGCCCCGACCGACTTTGATGGAACCGGATACAGTACAGTTCTCAATTTTTCCGCCCGCGCTGACGCCGCCGGACACGCCGCCAGCCATTTCACAGGTGAGCGCCTCGACGGAAATCTCTGAAAGTTTCAGATTTTTGACCGTGCCGCCCTTGACGCAGGAGAAGAAACCGACGCCCTCGTCCGCGTTCGCGGGCGACGTTGAGACGGTCAGATTGGAAATTGTCTTGCCTGCTCCGTCAAAGATTCCCGCAAAGCCCGCAGAAAGTTCCTTTCCCGAACGGACGCCCTTGCAGATCGGCGTCCAAGCGTCCTCCGAAAGCGTGATATCCGCGGTGAGTTTGATTGTCTTTCCGGCAAAATCCCCAGTCTTGGAGGAGAGTTCGCGGAGCTGCGCTTCCGTCCCGACATAATAGGTCATGCAAACCGTGCAATAATTGGTCTCCGTTTCGTCGTAGGTGTGCGCCAACATGGGGATTTCTTCGGTTTCGGTCTTGTCCCCGTTCTTACAGGAACGCGTCCGGCTCCCCTTTTCGGTACAGGTCGCCGCCTTGGTCACAGACCATTCACCCCAATCGTGACCGTCCGCGCAGGGGTCTTTTTCTTCCCCGCAGGCGACAAGCCCGAGACAACCCGCAAAGAGCGCGAGCGTGGCGAAAACGCCAATCAGTTTTTTCTTCATCTTTGTCCTCCGTTTTTTGTTTGCAAAAGTACACAATGCCGTACGGCGTCTTATCCCCCGAAAACCGCGCGTTTCCAACAAAACTGCGTGGTTTTTGTTTGCAAAGTACCCCTTCAAAATCGTGTGTTTTTTTATATTATAACATCACGCGGCAAGCTTGTCAATATTTACGCGGATATTCAAAAATTTGCACTGCGGCAGTGTTTTCAAACGTCGGCATTTGTGCTATAATAGTAAACGTCATGGGAGTTCTCGTTGCCGTCCTGACGACGGTCATCAACTTCATACTGCGGATACTGACCTTTGCGGCAAAGCTCATCTATAAGCTCTTCCGCGTATTCGGTCTGCACATTCCGCTCCTATACCTCATCGTTATGCTGATCATCGAGCTTGCGACGGGGCGGGGCATCAGCGCCAACCCCGAGTATCTCTCCCTGTTCTGGCTGGGGCTCGTGCTCTCCCTTCTCCTCGCCGCGTGGCATCTCGTACGCAGAATTTTCTACCCCAAACGCAAGCGTGATGAAGCATATTACCGCAAAAAGTTTGAGCGAGAACTTCAGCTCAAACAAGCGCAGGAGCCCGTACCCGCACCCGAAACAGCGCCGGAAGCCCCCGCGCTTTCGCAATCCGTGCCCGCCGCCGAGACGCCGGCAGAAGAGCCGTTGCCCGAACTTCCGCCCTTTATGACCGCGCAGACCATACAGACCGCGCAGACGATTCAGAATGAGCCCGAAGACCTCCCGCAGCCTGCCCCCGAACCGCTCTCTTTTTCCCGGCGCGGAAAAGAACCGCGCGCCAAAAAGAGCCGGCCGCATATCTACCGCGTCCGGCAGGACGAACGGTTTCTTATCTATGAATACAATGACCGCACCGAACTCTATTTGGAACGGGCAGACGGTCTCAAACTGATCCGTACCGACAGAAAGGAATAAAACGCTCCCCGAGTTTACTTCTTCTCCTTCTTGTCCTCGGAGATAAGGAGCAAAAGCGCTCTCTTTTTTTCCTCGTCCAATTCGTTATAATTGTTCAACAGTCGCTCTTCGTCGGGCTCGAGCGTGTCCCGCTCCGTCTCCCCGAAAAATTCACTGACACTCACGTTTAACCCCTGAAGAATATCGAGCTGGGTGTCCAAGCGCGGAAGTCCGTTTTTCTTCTTGAGCAGGTTGGGAATCGTGTTTTCGGACAACTGCGTCTTCTGCGTGAGCTGATAGGCGTTCATGTTCCGTAATTTCATGTAATACTTCAGGCGCTCTACGACATTAAAGTGCAATTTGTAATACATTATTTTTCCTCCGTAGGATATTTAAATTCATATTAGCCCTACAGAGGTTGAATTTTGTTCAATATTAATGGGATAATTTCCCATATTTTCGTACAAATATGCAGTTTGATTATACCAAAAAGCCCCCGGAACACCATTCCGGGGGCTTTCGTGTATTGTTTTGTAAACGCGGGGTTAACGCTTGCTGAACTGCGGCGCGCGGCGGGCTTTCTTGAGTCCGTACTTCTTGCGCTCCTTCATTCTCGGATCACGGGTGAGATACCCTGCCTTCTTGAGGGTGGGACGAAGCTCGGGCTGCGCAACCGTGAGCGCGCGAGCGATGCCGTGGCGGATTGCGCCCGCCTGTCCCGTAAAGCCGCCGCCGTTGACGTTGACCGCAATGTCATACTTGTCCGCGGTCTGCGTCAGCTCGATGGGCTGACGGACGATCAGGTGCATCGTCTCGAGTCCGAAATAGTCCTCGAGCGTTCTTCCGTTGATGGAGATGGCTCCGCTGCCGTTGGGAATCAGACGGACGCGGGCGACAGCCTTCTTCCTTCTGCCGGTGCCCCAATATTGCAATTTCTTCTTCAAAGCTACCTTTGCCATATCTCTTCCCCTTTACACCAATTTTAAAACTTCGGGCTGCTGCGCCTGGTGATTGTGTTTGTCGTCCTTATAGACGCGAAGTTTCTTGATCATGTTTTTTCCGAGGCTGTTCTTCGGAAGCATTCCCTTCACCGCGTGAAAGACCGCGACGTCGGACTTCTCTTCCATCATTCTGCGGTAGGGAATTTCCTTTCTGCCGCCGACGTGCCCGGTGAAATAGCTGTAAATCTTCTTGTCCAATTTTTTTCCGGTCAGCACCGCCTGGTCGCAGTTGATCACGATGACGTGATCCCCGCAGTCCACGTGCGGCGTATAAGTCGGCTTGTTCTTCCCCCGAAGAATGGACGCAACCTGGCTCGCGAGTCTTCCGAGCGGAATCCCGGCGGCATCTACGATATACCATTTTCTCGATATTTCAGATGCTTTCGCCATGTATGTTTTCGACATAATTTTTCTCCTTGATTCGTTCATGAAAATGTTTTCCGCACAAGGTATCCGTCCGATCGGTTCCGGCGACCGAACGCTTTGGAGGGGCTAAGTCCGCAACCTGCACGTTGAAAGCCTCTATATTTTATAATAGGTACTACGCTTTGTCAAACAAAAATACGCTCCGAAACGCGGTTTTTTGGATTTTTTTTAATAATTTACCCGGACCAGAAAAAGCCCCTTGCCCGCAACGCACTTTCCCGGGCGGCAGTCCCCCGCGGGGTCGAACAGACGCCGAAAATGGTCCTCCGGGAGCTTGCCGTACCCGATCCACAAAAGGGTCCCCACAGTCAGCCGCACCATATTGTAGAGGAATCCGTTTCCCGTAATCGTAAAGGTCAAATCCTCCCCCGCCAGCTCCAATTTCGCCTCCGTAATCGTGCGGACGGTGCTCGTAATCTTTTTCATGTGCCCGTGCAGCCGAAAGAAGTCATGCGTGCCCGGAATATCCTGCGCCGCGCGGAACATTTTGTCGTAGTCAAGGGGCGGAATCACGTGCAGAGCGTAGGGCTCCCGCACGGGACTTTGCGCGCGCGCGACGTACATGCGGTAGAGATAGGTCTTTTCTCGCGCGTCGAACCGCGCGTGGAAGTCCGGCTCCACCTCGTACGCCTCCCGCACCTTGACGTCCGGGGGCAGATAGTGATTGAGTCCCAAAACGTACTGCCTCGCGGGGATTCCGCTCTCGGTATCGAAGTGCGCCGCCTGTCCCAAAGCGTGCACGCCCGCATCCGTCCTTCCGCTCCCGTGCAGGGTGGAGAAGGTTCCCGTCAGCTTTTCGATTGCGGTCTCCACTTCCTCCTGCACGCTGCGGAGCGCGTTCTGGCGCTGCCAGCCGTAGAAATTTGTGCCCACGTACTCGAGTATCAGCAGAATGCGTTTCATATCAGAATCCGAAACTGGACAAAAGCACCCATTTGTCCAAACACACAAAGAGAAGGGTGTTCAGGATAAAGAGGGCGGACAGCCCGTCCCGCCAGCCGAAGCGCAGTTTTTTCATCTTGGTTCTGCCCTTCGCGCCCGAATAGCACCGCGAATCCATGGCGTCCGCGAGCTCGTCCGCGCGGTTGAAGGCGGACACCAAAAGGGGAATCAGCACGGGCAGAAGGGCTTTTGCCTTCTTGAAGATGTTTCCGCTCTCGAAGTCCGCGCCCCGCGCCTTCTGCGCGCGGATGATGCGGTCGGTCTCCTCCATGAGCGTGGGAATAAAGCGAAGGGCGATGCTCATGATGAGGGCGAATTCGTGCACCGGAAAATGAATCACTTTGAGCGGTTTTAAGAGGCTCTCGATGCCGTCCGTGAGCGCGACCGGCGTGGTCGTCAGCGTCAGCAGGGTCGCCGATAGAAAGAGCATGACGAGACGGATTGCCATGCGCAGGGAAAAGAGCAGCGCAAGGTCGGTGATTCGGAAAATCCACCACTCCACGAGAATATTGCCCTTGCGGTAGAACAGAATATTGATGACCGCCGTAAAGACGATGATAAAGACAATGGGCTTGATGCTCTTGAAAATCGTGCGCACGGGAATCCGCGCCGCAATGATGGCGAGCACCAAAAAGAGGAGCAGAAACGCCGTCGCCGCCACCGAGCTCGCCAGAAAGATTGCCACCATAAAAACGATGACGATGAGAAGCTTTGCCCGCGGGTCCATTGCGTGCACGAAGGATTTTGTGGGATAGAACTGTCCGAAAGAAATATCGCTCAGCATGCCGCGCCCCCCTTGCCGAGTTCGGCGGCGATTTCCTCCGCGAGCGACTCGGGGGTGAACACCGTCTCCCCCAAATTCCACCCCCGCGCGTTGAGTTCGCGGGCAAGCGCGACCGTCTGCGGAAGTTCGAGGTTGAGCGCCTCGATCTCCCCCGCGCGCAAAAACAGCTCGGCGGGCGGTTCGCAGAACAGAATTTTTCCGCGCTTTAAGACCGCGACGCGGGTGCAGTTCGCCGCGACCTCGTCCATGTCGTGCGAAATCATGACGACCGTATGACAGCATTTCTCTTTGAGATTGTGAATGAGCGCGAGCACCTCCCGCTTGCCCTCGGGGTCAAGTCCCGCCGTGGGCTCGTCCAATACGAGCACGCTCGGCTTTGACACGATAGTTCCCGCAATGGCGACACGCCGCTTCTGTCCGCCGGACAGCTCGAAGGGGGAACGATCCTTCACCTCTTCGTAATCGAGTCCGACGAGAGAAATCGCCTCCCGCACCGCGTTCTCCAACTCCTCGGGAGAGACGGGGTGTTTCTTGTCCGAAAAGAAATTTTTGTACCCGAATGCGACGTCGGCGTACACCGTCTCCGCGAAGAGCTGGTACTCGGGGTATTGGAACACCATGCCCACCCCTGCACGCAGGAGTTTTAAATTGGTCTTCTTGTCCTTGGGGTCGAGACCGTTGATGCGGATTTCGCCGTACTTGGGAAGGACAAGGGCATTGAAGTGCTGAATGAGCGTGCTCTTGCCGCTCCCCGTGTGCCCGATGATACCGAAAAACTCCCCCTCTCCGATTTCGAGAGAGAGGTCGTCGATCGCCTTCTTCTGAAAGGGCGTCTTTTCGTTGTAGATATAGGTCAGGTGTTTGATTTCAATCGACATAGCTTTTCCACCAGTTCCTCGTGAAAGATACAGTCTCCGACCTCCACGCCCCGCGCCGCAAGGAGCACTTCGAGGGTTTTCGCGACGGGAACGTCCAACCCGATCTCCCGGAGCTTTTCGTAATTCGCGAAGACCTCCCTCGGGGTGCCGTCCAGCTCAAGTTTTCCGCTGTTTAAGACGATGATCCGATCCGCCTCAGCCGCCTCTTCCATGAAGTGCGTAATGTGGACGACCGTGATGTGAAACTCCTTGTTCAGACGGCGGATGACCTCGAGCACCTCTTTGCGCCCCTTGGGGTCGAGCATGGCGGTGGACTCGTCCAGCACCATGACCTTGGGCATGAGCGCGAGCACGCCCGCAATGGCGATGCGCTGTTTCTGTCCGCCGGACAGCCGCTGTCCCGCGGTCTCCCGGAATTCCTCCATTCCCACCGCATGAAGCGCGAAGTCCACCCGCTTGACGATTTCCTCGCGGGGCAGTCCCACGTTTTCGGGTCCGAAGGCGATGTCGTCCTCGACGATGGTCGCGACCATCTGATTGTCGGGATTCTGAAAGACAACGCCGAGATTTTTGCGGATTTCAAAGAGTTTTTTCTCCTCCGCGGTGCTCTCCCCGAAGACGAGCACCCGCCCGTTCTGCGGTTGCAGGAGTCCGTTCAAGAGCCGGGCAATCGTGCTCTTGCCGCTCCCGTTGTGCCCGACGAGCGCGACGAATTCCCCCTCTTCCACCGAAAAGGAGACCCCGTTTACTGCGGGCTGTTCGAAAATATCCCGGTTCTCCTCCCCCTCTTTGCGGTAGGAAAACACGACGTTTTCAAGCTCTATGGCATTCATGGGATTATTATAGCATAAAACCCCGTCTCTGCAAAACAAAAAGTTCGTCAAAGCCTTCACAAATCTCGCAAATTGTTTGACGGAAAGCCCAAAACTCTATATAATAATAAGGATATTTCAGTTTATCGAAAAAGTTTTTCAATATGGAGGATAAAAACCGATGAAGAAAATGACCATCGACGGGAATACCGCCGCGGGACACATCGCCTACGCGTTCTCGGACGTTGCGGCGATCTACCCGATCACGCCTTCTTCTCCCATGGCAGAGGCCGCTGACGAGTGGGCTGCCGCCGGAAGGAAGAACATGTTCGGTCAGACCCTGCGTCTCGCCGAAATGCAATCCGAAGCGGGCGCCGCCGGAGCCGTGCACGGCTCTCTTGCCGCGGGTGCGCTGACTTCCACCTTTACCGCAAGCCAAGGACTTCTCCTGATGATCCCGAACATGTACAAGATCAGCGGCGAACTTCTGCCCGCGGTCTTCCACGTCTCCGCGAGAGCGCTCGCGGCGCACGCGCTGTCCATCTTCGGAGACCACTCCGACGTCATGGCGTGCCGCCAGACGGGATTTGCGATGCTCGCGTCCAACTCCGTTCAGGAAGTTATGGACCTCGCGCTCGTTTCTCACCTCTCCACGCTGAAGGCGAAGGTGCCCTTCCTGCACTTCTTCGACGGATTCCGTACCAGCCACGAGGTCTCCAAGATTGACGTCATCGACTATGACGAAATCCTGCCCCTCGTCGATATGAAGGACATCGAGGATTTCCGCGCCCGGGCGCTCAACCCCGACCATCCCCACCAGCAGGGTACGGCGCAGAACCCCGACATCTACTTCCAGAACCGCGAGGCTGCGAACAAGTACTACGACGCGACCCCGGCGATCGTGCAGACCATGATGGACAAGGTCTCCAAGCTCACGGGGCGCAGCTATCACCTCTTCGACTACGTGGGCGCGCCCGACGCGACGGACATCATCGTCGTCATGGGCAGCGGCGCGGAGACCTGCGAGGAGACCGTCAACTATCTGAACAAAGCGGGCAAGAAGGTCGGCGTCTTAAAGGTCCGCCTCTTCCGCCCCTTCTCGACCAAGGCGTTTGTCGATGCGATTCCGAAGAGCGTCAAGAACATCTCCGTTCTCGACCGCACCAAGGAGCCCGGCTCCCTCGGCGAGCCCCTCTATCAGGACGTCGTGTGCGCGCTCGCGGAGCAGAACCGCACGGGTATCCGCGTGCTTGGCGGACGGTACGGACTCGGTTCCAAGGAGTTCACCCCCACCATGGTCGGCGCAATCTACGCCAATATGGAGAAGAAGGACGCCAAGAACCACTTCACGGTCGGTATCGTCGATGACGTTACGAATACCTCCCTCGAGATGGGCGAGCTCATCGACGCCGCGCCCGAGGGAACCATCCGCTGCAAGTTCTACGGACTCGGTTCGGACGGCACCGTCGGCGCGAACAAGAACTCCATCAAAATCATCGGCGACCACACCGACCTCTACGCGCAGGGCTACTTTGCTTACGACTCCAAGAAGTCGGGCGGCTTGACCGTCTCGCACCTGCGTTTCGGCAAGACCCCCATTCAGTCCCCCTACCTCATCGATCAGGCGGAATTCATTGCCTGCCACAACCCCTCTTATGTCATCCGCTATGATATGCTCTCGGACGCGAAGAAGGGCGGCATCTTCCTCCTCAACTCCCCCTGGAACACCCTCGAGGAGATGGAGAAGAATATCCCCGCCGAGATGAAGCGGCAGATTGCGGAGAAGGGACTCAAGTTCTACAACGTCGATGCTATCGCCATTGCGGGCAAGATCGGACTCGGCAACCGCACCAACGGAATCATGCAGGCGGCTTTCTTCAAGCTCGCGGACGTCATTCCCTATGCGGACGCCGAAAAGTATATGAAGGCGGCGATCGTCAAGTCCTACGGCAAGAAGGGCGAGAAGGTCGTCAAGATGAACCACGACGCAATCGACGCGACCATTCCCGAGATCAAGGAAATCAAGTATCCCGAATCTTGGAAGAACGCCACCGAGGGCGCGGCGTATATTGAGGTTGCGGACAACGAGTACTTCAAGGAATTCATTCACCCCATTCTCGCGCAGAAGGGCGACAGCCTGCCCGTTTCCGCGTTCGACCCGAGAGGATTCGTCCCCACCGGCACGACGCAGTACGAGAAGCGCGGCATCGCGGTCAAAGTTCCGCAGTGGATTCCCGAGAACTGTATTCAGTGTAACCAATGCTCCTTCGTCTGCCCGCACGCCTGCATCCGCCCCGTCGTCATTTCGGACGCCGACGCGGGGAAGGCTCCCGAGAGCTTTGCGACCCGTCCCACCACCGGACTTGCGGGAACCAAATTCCGCATGCAGCTCTCCCCCCTCGACTGCACGGGCTGCGGAAGCTGCGCCAACACCTGCCCCGCCAAGAACAAGGCGCTCGTCATGGTGCCCGCCACGCAGATTGCGGAGACCGAGGGCAAGAACTACGAGTTTTCTAAATCCGTCGAGCAGGTTGACGTCTCCGCCAAGTTTAAGAAGGAATCGGTCAAGGGTTCGCAGTTCTGCATGCCCTACTTCGAGTTCTCCGGCGCCTGCGCGGGCTGCGGCGAGACTCCCTATATCAAGACCATCACCCAGCTCTTCGGCGACCGCATGATGATCGCGAACGCCACGGGCTGTACCTCCATCTACGGCGGCTCCGCCCCCACCTGCCCCTATACCAAGAACAAGGAAGGCAAGGGACCGGCTTGGGCGAACAGCCTCTTCGAGGACAACGCCGAGTTCGGATTCGGCTTCAACCTCGCTTACGGTCAGCGCCGCGCGAAGGTCAAGGCGAACGTCGAGGCGCTTCTTGCGATTGCCAAGGGCGACTGCAAGGCGGCATGCGAAAACTGGCTCGCGAACTTCGAGAACGGCGAGGGCAGCAAAGCCGCTTCGGCACAGCTTCTCGTGGCGCTCAACGCCTGCAAGAACGACAAGTGCGAGGCGAAATCCCTGAAGGCTGAGATTCTCAAGGACGCGGACTGCCTCATCAAGAAGTCCATTTGGATCTTCGGCGGCGACGGCTGGGCGTATGACATCGGCTACGGCGGACTCGACCACGTGCTCGCGTCCGGCGAGGACGTCAATGTGCTCGTCGTCGATACCGAGGTGTACTCGAATACCGGCGGACAGGCGTCCAAATCCACGCCGACCGGCTCTATCGCGAAGTTTGCCGCCGCAGGAAAGCGCACCAAGAAGAAAGACCTCGGCATGATGGCGATGAGCTACGGCTACGTCTATGTCGCGCAGGTCGCGATGGGTTCCAATCAGAACCAACTCGTCAAGGCGCTCGCGGAAGCCGAAGCTTACCACGGACCTTCCCTCATCATCGCCTACGCACCCTGCATCAACCACGGCATCGACATGTCCAACACGCAGGCCGAAGAGAAGAAGGCGGTCGAGTGCGGATATTGGCAGCTTTACCGCTACAATCCCACGCTTGCGGAAGAGGGCAAGAATCCCTTTACGCTCGACTCCAAGGAGCCCACGGGCGATTATCAGGCGTTTATCGGCGGCGAGGTTCGCTACGCTTCCCTCAAGAAGCAGATGCCCGAGATTGCCGCAAAGCTCTTCGAAAAGACCGAAGCCGACAGCAAGGCTCGCCTCGAGAACTACAAGAAACTCGCGGGTCAGGAATAATCCCGGACGAGAGTTTCACATTCAAAAAGGACGGCTCAACAAAGCCGTCCTTTTTCATTTCAGAAAACTTTTGTAAACTTTTTTGTCCAAAAACCGCTCCAAAATTGGAAAGCATTGGAAAACGCCCCCGGAAAATGTCTCCGAGGGCGTTGTTTCGCTGTTTCTCTGCGTTTTTTTCGCTATAATTTGCGTTTTTTTACTTCAGATTTGCCTTCAATTTTTCGAGCTGATTGCGCATTTCGTCCGGCAGACGGTCGAATTTCGCGTAAAACTCTTCAATTCCCGCGGCATCCTGTCTCCAAAGTTCCTTGTCCACGTCCAAAAGTCCCGCAAGCGTCTTTTTGTCCATGTCCAAGCCCTCGATGTTGATGTCGTTCTCCGTCGGCTGGTATCCGATGGGCGTCTCCACGGCGTTCGCAGTTCCCTCGCACCTGCCCATAATCCATTCGAGCACGCGCAGATTGTCCCCGAATCCGGGCCAGATGAAGTGCCCTTCGTCATCGGTGCGGAACCAGTTGACGTTGAAAATCTTGGGCTGTTTTTTGATTTTCTTGCCCATTTCGAGCCAATGCGCGAAGTAGTCGCCCATGTTGTAGCCGCAGAAGGGAAGCATTGCCATCGGGTCGCGCCGCACGACGCCAACCGCGCCGGACGCCGCCGCCGTCGTCTCGCTCGCCATAATCGAACCCATGAATACGCCGTGCTCCCAATCCCGCGCTTGATAGACGAGCGGAGCGGTCTTTGCGCGGCGACCGCCGAATACGATTGCCGAAATCGGAACGCCCTGCGGATTTTCAAATTCCTTGGAGATGCAGGGACAGTTGATTGCAGGCGCCGTGAACCGCGAGTTCGGGTGCGCACCCTTCTCCGTCGCGGTCGTACCGTCCCACGGACGTCCCTTCCAATCCACCGCATTCTTGGGCGGGTTCTTGTCGAGCCCCTCCCACCAAACCGTGTTGTTGTCAAGATTGTGCACAACGTTGGTGAAAATCGTGTTCTTTCTCGTCGAAGCGAGCGCGTTCGGGTTGGACTTCTCGTTGGTGCCCGGCGCTACGCCGAAGAATCCGTTTTCGGGGTTGACCGCGTAGAGCTGACCGTCGGGACCCACGCGCAGCCAAGCGATGTCGTCGCCCACGCACCAGACCTTGTAGCCCTTCTTGCGGTAAACCTCGGGCGGAATCAGCATGGCAAGGTTGGTCTTGCCGCATGCCGACGGGAACGCCGCAGCAAGATATTTCGTCTCACCCTGCGGGTTCTCGATGCCGAGAATGAGCATGTGCTCCGCCATCCAGCCCTCGTTCTTGCCCTGATAGGACGCGATACGGAGCGCAAAGCACTTTTTGCCGAGCAGCACGTTGCCGCCGTAACCCGAATTCACGGACATAATCGTGTTGTCCTCGGGGAATTGGCAGATATAGCGTTTTTCCTCGTCAATGTCCGCTTTCGCGTGCAGACCGCGCACAAAGTCGTTGGAATTGCCGAGCACGTCGAGGACTTTCTGTCCCACGCGGGTCATGATGTTCATGTTCATGACGACGTAAATAGAGTCCGTCAGCTCGATGCCGATCTTGGCAAAGGGCGAGCCCACAGCGCCCATGGAGAAGGGAATGACGTACATCGTGCGTCCCTTCATCGCGCCGTCATAGATGCCGTTTAAGAGCTTGTAAGCCTCCTGCGGGTCCATCCAGTTGTTCGTCGGACCGGCATCCTCCTTCTTGCGGGAGCAGATAAACGTCCTGTGCTCGACGCGCGCAACGTCATTGACCGCCGTCCGGTGCAGATAGCACCCGGGCAGGAGCTCCTCGTTCAGCTTGATCAGCTCTCCCGTCGCAAGAGCCTGCGACGCCAGATCGTCAAGCTGGCTCTGACTCCCGTCAATCCAGACGATCTGATCCGGCTTGCAGAGCGCCGCCGAATCCTCGACGAATTTCAGTACTTGTTTGTTGGTCGTCATTTTACTTCTCCTTCCTTAAATTTCGTTCCTCTGTCAAGATAACCCTAGCAAATTTGCTTGCTTGCAAGGGCAAATTTGCAACGGGTTACAATGATGCGTACCGCCGTAGGCGGAAACAGACGAGTCTGTTTGGTTTCTCGCCGAAGGGCGAGAAACTACGCTATCATTATATCAAAAAGGTTTCGGATTTGCAAACTTTTTGTTGCAACTTCGCCTCCGATATTATATAATAACCGTAGAGAGGTATATTATGCAAAAACAGTCGCGAAGGCTTGCCTTCGTCCTCGCCGCGGCGATGCTTGTCAGCATTCTGCTTGCGGCGCTTACCATTCATATAAACGCTTTTGCGCTCGCCGAAACCCAAATCTTTCGCCCCGTCGTCGCGCTCGTCAATTTTTCGGACTCAAAAGACCCTTTTGACGAACAGAACCGCGGGGATTTCGAGGGGATATTCAACAGCGCCGCAGGGGGCGTGGGAGAAGCCAATCTCCAAAGTTATCTGCGCACGCTCTCCCGCGGAAAAATCGAATATCAGAGCCAATTCGTCATTCTCGAACTCGACAAGCCCGCGAGCCATTACCGGGACTGGAAGGGCGGAGGGCTTGCGCCTATCTTCACGGAAGCGATTCAAATGTCCGAGTTGGCGGACTTTGTGAACGGTGTAAACGCCGACGCGGACGGGGACGGCAAGCTCGACGGGCTTACCTTCTACGTCAACGCGGCGACCTCTGACCCGAGCGCGGGACAGGCGGACGCATTTTGGCCGCATCAGGCGACGAACAGCGTACCCAAACAACTCGGCAACTATGAAGTTTCCAAATATATGGTCGTGCCCCGGAGCATCGAGGGGCGAGGAGAATCCGACTTTTTGCAGGTCATCTGCCATGAAACTCTGCATATGTTCGGTGCGGACGACCTCTACCACTACGCCAATACCGTAACAGGATGCGAAAGCAATCCCGACGGATATGAGGACCTCTATCCCGTCGGAATCTGGGACATTATGGGCAATCCCATGGGTTACGACGACCCCATTTCCGTCAACACCTATTACCGCAGACAGGCGGGATTCCTCGACGATACCGAATTCTGCGAAGCGGAATCGGGGCAAACTTACGAAATTCTCCCCTCGCTCTCGCAGGAGAGGGGCGTGCTCGGACTCAAATTCGGGGAAAAATCCGTGAACGGAAGGACAGAATTCTTTGTTATCGAGTACCGCGACATCGAAAACGGCTATGACGCCGCGCTCGGCAAGGTGCGCGGGCTGTCCTCCGGCTATACCCTCTACCGGGTCAGCGAAAACGAGACGGGCAACCGACTCGAAAAGAACGGGGACGAAATCCTCTATTTTGACCAAAATCTTTCCGGCGACCTCAAAGAGAGGAGCAGTTATCGGTTTTCGGCAACCTTTCAGGCGCCCGCAACGCTCTCCGGGTTCTGTTATTCGGATGGGAGCGCGTGCGATTTTGAGGTAACTCTCTCCGCCGAGGGCGCGACGGTGGACGCGATTGAACAAGATTTTCGGCTCGAGGTCAGGTTCGGCACGGAAACGCTTGACGGATTTGTCGTCAGGGCGGACGGAGAAATCCTCTCCCCCTCTTCGGAAGGAATCTTTACCGCGCGGCGGGGAAGTCAAATTTCCGTTCAAGCGGAGGGATACGTTCTGCCCGAAGGGAATTTTGCGCTCGCGGACACGGAAATGATTTCGCTCGCGGCGTACCGGGAAAAATCCGTCCGCTTTTCCGTCGGGGAGAGCGGCGTCGCCGGAATTCTCGGCAAGGTAAGCGGGACGGACAGAAGCTATACTTCGGACGAAAACGGTCTCATGAAGGTTCTGCTCGGACCCGGCGAAACGGTGGAGTTTTCCGCGCACGGATATGAATTCGGAATTGCGTCCTACACGCTTTCGGAGGACCTTTCGGAATTGCCCGTTGCGCTCACTCCCCTCGCGCGAAATATTGTTATCGCTTTCTCGGGCGCGGAAATTTCGGGGAATGTTCTCGTCTCCGTCAACGGCGGGGAAAGTGTGGAAAAGACCATTGAAAACAACGTTCTTACGCTTGAAAACGTAAAAAACGGCGATTGGATTCGGATTTCGCGGGAAGATTTCGAGTTTGAGGAAGTCATTGTCTCGCACCTCGTCGCGGACGGGGATTTCGTCTGCAACGCAAGCGGCGGTCTTTTGCGGATTCCCCTCTACTGGCTGGCGGTTCCCGCGGTGCTCTTCCTGCTCATCGCAATCTTTGCGCTTGCGCACGACTACAAGAGAAAGAGAAAATAAAAAAGTCCGACGAAAAATTACGCCGACTAACGTATCAGCTCATCCAAAGACACCTGTAAAATATCGCACAACTTTAAAAGCGTGTCTAAATTAGGCTCGGTTCTCCCCTTTTCCCAATGCCCGATAACATTGGTAGAAACTCCGAGTTGATTGGCAAGTTCAGCCTGCGTCAGTTTCGCTTCTGTTCGATAACTTTTGATATTTTCAGCAAAATGATTCATAAGTTAATCATAACAGAAACCTTGTGATTTTACTTGACACCACAGAAAACTTGCGATATTCTGTTGTCATGAAATCAATATTGACAGAGATTGTGGAAAAAGTATTCGGCGACGACTTTTTCAAGGAAATTCTGACGGAAGAGGTCAGAAAACGTACCGACAAGCTGAGCGACATGGCAGATGAATTTCGGGACTTGCTCAACAAGGAACAGCAAGAGGCTTTTATCAATTTTTTGGACGAGGAAAATTCCTGCGACTTGCTCCTCGAGGACGAATGCACCCGTCGCGCCTTTCGCAAGGGGATACTGTTCGGTATGGAGTTGTGCGAATATTACCGAAATTAGGGCGAAAAAGTAGTTCGGTCGTGATATGGAGACTTTGTCTCGTTTTATCGCGACCGAACTACTTTTATATAAAATTGTCTGCCGTCAGCATCATTCCGCTCTCCGCATCCTGATATAACAGCAAATATCCCACTTCTCCGCAATCTACATACTGCGCCACGCCCACAAATTTTTCGGGCAGGTTCGGCGTGTACATCGGCACTCCGTAACACATGTATTTCAATCGCTCCTCTTCGTAAACCGCACCCACAACATAGTATTTTCCGTTGCCGTCAAAATCTATCTTTACAAAGCGCGAGGAGGGAAACAGCGCCTCTAATCGGAGTTCCCGTTCGTTGTTCTCGAGTAAGCTCTGTATCTTTGAAAAATATTCTTTCATGTTCCGCTCCCGAAGCGCCTGTCTCTCCGTTTCGTAATAGTTCTCCTTCACGTCCGCGTAAGGCTCCAAATCGTCCCCGAGCGTGCTGTCCTCTAAAATCAACACGTCGGTCACGCCCATGTCCTTCAGGTCGAATTTTTGTTCTTCGGGCGGCTCTTCCTGCGGTTCCGGCGCAAGTACTGCCGCTTTGTCCTTCTCTTTGACGTCATTCCCCTTGTCTCCCAATCTGTCACAGTATCCGTACAGGCTCGCAATCTCTCCGCACGTCGAACAGCATGCCACAGGACCGTAACTGTCCCCTACAAGTACCGAAAAATCTTCTCCCTCGCAAGTTTCAAGTTCAAAACAGTTCTCCCCGCTCTTCACTTCCCCGAGGTTTTCAAAGCCTTTGCTGTATTTTATGCCCGCAAACAGCCTGCGGTTCCCGCCCCACTTCAGCTTTATCGTAAGCGCAAGTTTGCGGAATCCCTCGAGGCGTACGCTCCCCTCGAGTTTTAAATCGGATACGTTCTTCAGATTCAATAGTTTCTTGATATAGGACATGGCGCCCCCCTCTCGTTTCCTTCTAAAAAGATATGCGCGCGACGGGGAATTTATGCAGGACAAAACGGGAAGGAAAAACAGGGAGGGCGGAACAGACGCGGCGGAAAAAGGAATAAAAAAACGCGCCGGAAAATTCCGACGCGCAAAAACTGCGTTTCCTATCTCTTTTCCCAAAGGTCCGTTCCGATGAAACCGACCTCGCGGAACTCCTCCATGTGTTCGTCGATGAGAGCGTCCGTGAGCCGCGAAATATATTCCGCGGTCAAAAGATACCCCGACGGGGTCATGTGTCCGTTCATCCAATGCCTGCGCTCAAACGCTTCGTCGTATTCCGGCGCGTACGCGAACAAATCCACGACATAGGCGTGCGCCATGCCCTCGGCAATCCCGTAAAGGAGCGCGCGGTGCGCCGCCTTCTTTTCGCGCTCTTCCGCACTGTCCCGACAGGTCTTGGGCATCGTCACGAAAAAAAACACCGCCCGGGGCTGAATGTTCCGATAGCGCGCAACGATTCCCTTTATCTGTCCCGCGAAGGTGTCTGCGCCCGTTTCGTCCTCGGGTGCACCGAGAGGGATTCCCGTATTGAAATCGTTGACCCCGAGCGCGATAAAGTACGCCTGTGCCGCGTATTCGGGCGCAAACATGTGGTTTCTGTCCGCAAAACCGTTCAGGTATTCCTTCGCGGTCATGCCCCCGCGCGAAAAATTGTACGCCGTAAAGCCGTACTTGCGCGCCATGAACTGTCCCCACGAATAGTCGAAATGGTCGTAATAGTCATAATTGCCCGCCTCATCCAGCGCGACGAATTCACCCGAGGACAGG
Source organism: uncultured bacterium (assembly GCA_905215695.1). Classification (GTDB taxonomy): domain Bacteria; phylum Bacillota; class Clostridia; order Christensenellales; family HGM11417; genus CAJMQN01. Next base: position 55,835 of record CAJMQN010000001.1, on the reverse strand, counting down.
CTGTCCCCGATCATCGCAACCTTGCGGAATATCGAAAGCCAACGAGTTTCCTTCTCCGCGTCCTTTAAAATATCCTCTCTCATTTCTCCTCCAAAGCACGGGCGAGCCGGACAAAGTCCTCCGCCGAAAGGCGTTCGCCGCGCACCGATTCCGAAAAACCGCAGGCGGCAATCGCCTGTCCTGCCCTCTCTTTCGGGATTCCGAACGCCGACGATATGTTGTTTGCAAGCGTCTTTCTGCGCATCGCAAAGGCGCATCGGGCGAGCTTTCGGACGGTTTCGTCTGCAAAGATTTTGCGCTTATCCGGATTCACGTCGATGCGAACCACCGCCGAATCCACGTTGGGGGGAGGCAGAAACATCTTTCGGTTGACCCGGCGCAAAATCCTCGCGCTTCCGGCGAGATTCACCGCAACTGTCACCGCGCCGTATTCGGGACTGCCCGGGCGGGAGACAAGGCGTTCCGCCACTTCCTCCTGCACCATGACCGTCAGGGCGCGGACGCGCGTCCCCTCCTCTAAAAACCGCATCAGGACGGGAGTCGTGACATAGTAGGGCAGATTCGCGCAGACAACGTACTCGCCGAGTTCCTCCTCGAGGGAGGCGAGGTCCGCATCCATGAAGTCTCCGTAACGGACTTCCGCATTCGGAAAATCTCCGAGCGTTTCGGAGAGGATTTCCGCAAGGCGGGTGTCGATTTCGTAACCGACGACCCGCGGGGAAATCTCTGCGAGCTTGCGGGTCAACGTGCCCGCGCCGCAACCGACTTCCACGCAAGGGAACTCCCCCGCGCCGCTCTCCGCCGCGATTGCCGAAAGCAAATTGCCGTCGGTCAGAAAATTCTGACCGAATTTCTTTTCAAAGGTGAACCCCTTTTCCCGCAGGAGTTCCCGAAAATTCTCGCTCACTCCTCGTCGATGTAGGCGCGGATATAGAGCGGAATCCCCTCTTTTGCCGCAAACGCCTTGCACGCCTCGATTTGCTCAGACGGAATACTATCTACAATCGAAAACACCGTGTCAATCCCCGCGTTCTGACAGTCGTGCGCGAATGTTACCATGGCGGCAAAACCCTCTTCGCCGTACTCGCAGTGACAGACTTCCTGATAGCTCTTCGCGTCAGGGCAGTTTAAGCTCACGTTGATTTTGTCGATGACCTTGGCAAGTCCCGGCGCGGTCGCAAAACCGTTGATAAGATCGCCCTGTCCGTTGGTATTGATGCGCGTCCTGCATCCTTTCGATTTTAAATACGCGCCCAATTTCAAAATCAGTTCGTAGCGGAAGAGCGGCTCGCCGTAGCCGCAGAATACGACTTCCTTGTATTTTCCGAGATCGGTGAGAAGGGGCAGAAAATCCTCGTATTCGGGTTCGCGCTCAAGCCACAGGGGATAACTCTTGTAGGTATCGTGCTGGCGCACGCAGAAGTCGCAGGCGTTTGTACAGCGATTCGTCAAATTCAAATAGAGATTCCCGTCGAGTTCATAGACATAGGTATTCATCTTGGTATCCTCCGAAAGAGGCGCAGGGCGTTTTCGCGGACCTGCGCGCAAAAAAGTTCGAGGTCGGTTTCCCGAAGCTCCGCACATTTTTTGGCGGCGAGAGCGACATATTTCGGAAAATTCATCTCTCCGCGGTGGGGCACCGGCGCAAGATACGGACAGTCCGTTTCCGTCAGAATCCGGTCGGCGGGCACTGCGCGCACCGCGTCCAAAAGTCCGCGCGCGTTTTTGAAGGTCGTGCTCCCGCCAAAGCCGAAGTAGAGACCGAGCCCCGCATACCACTTGACAAGCTCCGCGCCGTTCGCATAACAGTGCAGGACGCCGCTGTTTCGGAGACGGGAGGCATTCCGTTTCAGAATTTCGTTGAAATCCTGCGTCGCCTCGCGCGCGTGGAAAATCACGGGAAGTCCCGCCTCGTCCGCCAAAGCAAGCTGTGCCTCGAAAACTCGTTTTTGGAGGTCGCTCTTCGATTTGTCGTAGTGGTAGTCAAGACCGATTTCGCCGAACGCCACGACCTTCGGGTCGCGCGAGAGCGCGAGAAGGCGGTTTGCCGCGGCATCGTCGAAGGTTTCAGCGTCGTGCGGGTGGATTCCCACCGCCGCATAGACTCTGTCGTATTTCTTTGCGAGAGCCAAAGCCGCCTCGCTCGAGGGAAGGTCGTAGCCAACCGTCACCGCGAAATCGATTCCGTCGCGGTCAAAGTCCGCAACGATTGCGCCGGGGTCTGCGTAATCCTCGTCGGTCAGGTGCGTGTGCGTGTCGATGTACATGTTCAGCGCACCACAGACCCCGAGGCGATTGCCGAATCCGGGGAAACAATCGAAAGTTTGCCGTCGGAATCTTCCGCGCAGAGAATCATCCCTTCGCTCGTGATTCCGCGCAGTTTTGCGGGCTTCAGGTTGGAAACGAGCACCACGCGCCTGCCCAACAGCGCCTCGGGCGCGTAACTCTTCGCGATGCCCGAAACCACCGTTCGGGTCTCTTCGCCAAGCCTTACCGTCAGTTTTAAGAGTTTATCCGATTTCTCCACCCTCTCGCAGGCGACCACTTCCGCCACGCGCAGGTCGAGCTTTGCAAAGTCCTCGATTGCGATTTCCGGCTTTTTCTCGGGCGCGGGGGCGGGAGAGGGCTTTTCCGCTTTGGATTTCGCCGCGGCGACGCCTTCGAGGTATTCGGTCTCCTTCTTTGCGTCCAGACGCGGGAAAATCGGGGCGCCCTTCTCCACTCTGCCGCCCGGCTGCAAGCCGCCGAAGGTTTTGACGCCCGAGAAGTCGCGGGCGGGGGCGGAAATGCCGAGCTGGGCGAGGATTTTCGCGGAGGATTTGGTCAGACAGGGCGCGAGCAGGATTGCGCAGATGCGAATGGTCTCCGCGAGATTGTAGAGAACCGTGCCGAGACGGGTGCGCTTTGTCTCGTCCTTCGCGAGCGACCACGGGGTCGTTTCGTCGATGTACTTGTTGGCGCGGCGCACGACGGCGAGAATGTCCGAGAGCATGCCGGGGATATCCGAATTTTCTATCCTTGCGCGGCACTTTTCGTACAGGGATTCCGCCGCGGAAATCAGTTCGGCGTCGGGGTCTTCTTTTGCGCCGGGTTCGGGAATTTCGCCCCCGAAGTACTGCGAAATCATCGCCACGGTGCGGGAGACGAGGTTGCCGAGGTCGTTGGCGAGGTCGGAATTGACCGTCTGAATCAGCGTTTCGTTGGTGTAGGGCGTGTCCCCCGCGTACGGTCCCTCCTTTAAGAGTACGTACCGCACCGCGTCCGAGCCGAAACGCGCGCAGAGCACGAAGGGATCAACCACGTCCTTTTTCACCTTGTCGGATTTGGACTTGGAGAGCTTGTCCCCGCCCATCATGAGCCAACCGTGACCATATACCCGCTTGGGGAGCGGAAGGTCAAGCGCCATCAGGATTGCCGGCCAGATGATCGAGTGAAACCGCACGATTTCCTTCGCCATGAGGTGCACGTCTGCGGGCCAATATTTTTCAAAATTCGAGGCATCCTCGCCCATGTAGCCGAGCGCCGTGATGTAGTTCGTCAGCGCGTCCAGCCAAACATAGACAATGTGTTTTTGGTCGAAGGGGACGGGGATTCCCCAAGAAAAAGAGGTGCGGGAAACCGCCAAGTCCTCAAGACCGGGTTTGATAAAGTTATTCACCATTTCGTTGACCCGGCTCTTCGGGAGCAGAAAGTCGGGGTGTTCCTCGTACAGCTTTAAAAGTTTGTCCGCGTATTTGGAGAGGCGGAAAAAGTAGCTCTCCTCCTTCGCGCGCTGAACGGGTCTGCCGCAGTCGGGGCACTTGCCGTCCGCCGCCTGCGTCTCCGTCCAAAAGGATTCGCAGGGCACGCAGTACCAACCCTCGTATTCCGATTTATAGATTTCGCCCTTGTCGTAGAGTTTCTGAAAAATCTTTTGGACCGCGGCAACGTGCTCCGCGTCCGTCGTGCGGATGAATTTGTCATAGGAAATGTCCATGACTTCCCACAGGTTTTTCAGGTCCGCGACGATTTCGTCCACAAACGCTTTGGGCGTTTTGCCGCTCTCCGAGGCACGCTTTTCAATCTTCATCCCGTGCTCGTCCGTGCCCGTCAGAAAGAATACGTCCTTGCCGTCCATGCGCTGAAAGCGCGCAACTGCGTCCGCGAGCACCGTTGTATAAGCGCTCCCCAAATGCCAACTTCCGCTCGGGTAATAGATGGGCGTTGTGATATAGTATTTTTGTTTCTCCATACAATCCGCTTCCTTTCCGAAGATATTATAACCCGAACAAATTTTCCCTTGCAAGGGCAAATTTGCGAAGGATTACAATGATGCGTAGCCGCACGTTTTCGTGCGGAAAAACGGACAAAGTCCGTTTTGTTTTTTGCCGTCAGGGAAAAAACTACGCTATCATTATAACATGATTGAAATGTTTCTTGCAACCGTTATAACCCCGTTTTGCCCCGCATAAATTATCTATTATGAACATCGTTTTTTCTGTCATTATCGTCGTTTCGACGGTACTGCTGCTCTTAATCGACCCCTCTCTCGTTCTGCCCGCCCTCATGGACAGTTCCGTCAAAGCCGTGGAGCTCTCTTTAAAGCTCCTCTCTATCTATGCGGTTTGGATGGGTATCCTCAAAATCTGCGACGCGAGCGGTCTCTCCGCCAAACTTGCCCACGGTTTGCGCCCGCTTATCCGCTTTCTCTTCGGGAACGTCTCCGAACCCGCGATGGAAGCGCTCTCTATCAATATGTCCGCTAATATCCTCGGCATGGGCAACGCCGCTACCCCCGCCGCCATGTCCGCCATCAAACACATGGACGAGGGAAAACGTATTGCCAATTACGCCATGATTATGCTCGTCGTTTTAAACGCCACGAGCTTGCAGGTCATCCCCACCTCTATCATCTCCCTTCGGCAGTCCTTCGGGAGCGCGAGCCCTTCGGATATTATTCTGCCCTCTTTCATCGCGAGCACGATCGCGACCGTCTTTGGCGTAGCGCTCGTCATGCTCATGTACCGCAGGGGGAAGAAAAAGGCGGATGAGACAGAAAAAGAACCCGAAAAAAAGCAGAGACGGTTGTTCAAGCGCAGAACCGCAACCGAGCGCGCCTCGAAAACTGTGACCGGTAAGCCCGTCAAGGCGGCAAAACCCGCGGAGGTTAAAAAATGAGTCTCGACGTCTTTATCGTCCCCATTCTGCTCTTGGGGCTGTTCGTCTATGCGTTTATCAAAAAAGTGCCCGCGTACGACACCTTTTCCAAGGGGGCGAAAGAGGCGCTCAAGATGTGCTACGATATTTTCCCCTTTCTCGTCGCTATCTTTCTGACCGTTCAGCTCTTCCGAATCAGCGGACTCGCGGAACTCATGAGTAAACTCCTCGGTCCCGTCTTTCACTTCCTCGGTATCCCCGCGGAACTTACGGAGCTGATGCTCATCCGCCCCCTCTCGGGGAGCGCAGGGCTTACCCTCCTCTCCGAAATCTACATTACTTACGGACCGGACAGCTATATTTCCCGTTGCGCGTCGGTCATCATGAGCGCGTCGGAGACCATTTTTTATATCGCCGCGGTCTATTTTTCGGGCACAAAGGTCAAGTCCCTCGGCTGGGCAATCCCCATTGCCCTGCTCGCGACCACCTTCGGCAGTGTCCTCGGCTGTCTGCTGTTGAGGTTTATGTGAATATTTCGGAAGCCTTTGCCCATACTAAAAGGGAAAAATCAAGAGGGAGGTTCCCGAATATGGTCTGTTGTAAGTGCAATAAGGTCATCGAGAACGGGACGGAGCGTGTCTGCTCCTCCTGCGGAAATACCTACTGCGCCGAATGTGCCCGGAAAAATTACGATCTCTGCGACTGCTTTTCCGAACTCGGCTACAGGCAGTAGCGCCAAGGAAGATATTTCCACTCATACTTTGGTCGAAGCGAAAGATAATAGTCTTGATGCGCCCGCAACACGCGCGTATCAAATTCGCAAAGGAGTGGAAAAAGGTCTATGAGATGTTGTAATTGCAACGCCGAAATGCAGGACCACGAGGTCCGCGAATGCCCCAACTGCGGCGCCAAGTCCTGCGGAAGCTGCGTTCGTGACAACGGCGGCAGATGCCCCTACTGCGACAGCAAGCTTTATTGATTCGCTTGCAGAGTTTAAAAAAAGAACGGTCTGACATGAACTGTTCTTTTTTTCTATTCTCCGGGGTGCCAAAGATATTTTTCAAGGTCCACCGTGTTGTCCGAGCGTACCTCAACCCCGCTCCGCTCCAACAGCATTTTCTGCACTTCCTCGCCACCGAAAGCGAACGCCGGCGCGAGCCGACCGTCACGGTTGACTACCTTGAAACAGTGCACGTTTTCGGGGTCGGGGTTTACGTGCAGAGCGTAACCCACCGCGCGCGCCCACCTCACGTTGCCGAGAAGCGCCGCAATCTGTCCGTAGGTTGACACCTTTCCGTCGGGAATGTGTTTCACCACCTCATATACGCCCTCAAACATCTTTCCCATGATTACCCCCGATACTCCGTCAGCGTGTCGTCCATCCGTTTTGAATCCAAATCCCGCGCACGGGATTCCGCCTCCCGCATGAGCGTTTCGATGATTCGCTCCTCCATTTTCGCCACGCCGGGTATGATAAACTCGTCTTTCACCGAAAGCGCGGTCTTGCCCGTCGCAATCGCGAGACGGGGCTGTTCCTTTGCGTACAGCTCATACGCCATGCGAATCCGCAGGTTGCATACGTTTAAATCATGCGCAATGTATTTCTCAATCTGATACCAAAGCACTTTCGCACGGTTGACGTCCTTTTTCAAGACCAATTCCGTATAGAATACGTCCGTCAGGATGCCCGGACGGTATATCTCGGGCACGACGTTGAAATCCTGCGCGATTGCGTCGGAAAGGCGTATCGCCTCCTCCGTGTTGCCGCTGTCGAGTTCGTAGATATAGCGGTAATTTTCAAGCTGTACGCGGTTGACACAGTTCTCCGCCTCGGGCACTTCGTAAAAGTAACGGCGCTCGATTTCGCGGGGGGATTTGCCCGCACAGAGCATGCCCTGTATTGCCATGAGCGACACGTTCAATTCTATCTGCGGGTCTCTTCTGCGAATGCCCGTCAAGACCGCGCCGTCCGAATAAGTGCCGTCGTTTTCAAAGGCAAAGACGTTCATCGCGATGATATAACAGCTTGCAAACGCGCCCGGGAGCAGAAAACTGTACAGAAGATAGTCCGCGTTTCGCAGAAGAATCGCCACAGCCACCCACGCCGCGCCCGTCAGCAGGGAGAACAGCACGCCCCCGAGGGTCAGCGTAAAATAACGGCGGTAGAGGTTGTCCGCGTGCTTGCTTGCCATCATCACCATGCCGCCGTAGCGGTTGCGTTTGACGTAAAAGCGAAGGTGTTTGCCCGTTTTGACAAAATGGAAAGGACCGACCGCCAATTCGTAGAGCCGGAAGCCCGAACACAGACCGAAGAGCAGGTGTCCGATTTCGTGCAGGAAGGCGTGAAAAAATCTGCCCACAAGATAACCCGCAAACAGGAGCAGCGCGGAGATCACATAGACCACGCTCTCCTCTCCCTTGGGCACGGCGAACACGTAGAGCGTAATACAACCCGCTGCGGAAAGAATGATGAGAAGAAGGGCAAATACCATATTCAAAGTTTTTTTCATGATTTTCTCCTTCGCAGGGCGAGATACCCCTCGAGGTTGTCCGTTTCCGATACGGTCATTTCCTCATAGCCGTATCTTCGCAAAAACAGGAAAACAAGTTCCGCGCCCCCCGCGATGACGTCCGCCCGGCGAGGGTCCATGCCCGGAAGTTCCCGTATTTCTTCCACCGAACTTTTGAACAATCTGTCGCAGAGGTCGGAGAGCGCGTCCGCTCGGATTTGAAAGCCGTGCACCCGGGAACGGTCGTAGGTTTCGAGTTTTAACAGCGTCGAGGCGAGCGTTGTCGCCGTGCCGCCGATTCCGTACAGTTTGGGCGCGCGGGCAACGGTTTCATAGGCGGAAATTTTTTGGGAAATGTGTTCGTCCAATTTTTTGCGGTCCCGTCCGCAGAGGTCGAACAGCCGGACCGTCCCGACGGGGACGCTCAACGCGCTCTCGAGATTGCCCGCGCCCGTCGCAAGCTCGGTGCTCGCGCCGCCCACGTCCAAAACCGAGATACGCGAACCGCCGCCGTTTACGCCGAGAAAACCGCAGAGCGCTTCCTCTTCGCCGGAGAGGATATCCACGTCAAGCCCCGAAAGTTCCTTGACAAGGCGAAGAAAATCCGCACGGTTGGCGGCTTTTCGTACCGCTTCCGTTCCAAAAACAAAAACGCCGCAACGGCGCTCTCTCGCCCGCGCGGCAAAACGCGCAACGGCTTCCGCCGTGCGGTGCATGGATTCAACAGAGATTTCTCCGCGCTCGGAAAGTCCCGCCGAAAGACGGGTTGTCGCGACGAATTTTTCGTTGCCGCCGTCGCAGAGGAGCAGGCGCACCGAATTTGAGCCGACGTCAATTACCCCCACCCGTTCGCAGGCGGAGGCGGGGAGCTTGCCGGCGGATTCGTCACTCTTCATCTTCGAGCTTGTCCTCCTTGGTCATGCCGAGGACGTCGCGCGCGTACTGCTCCACATAGCGGGGAGATTCCCGCCACGCAATCAGTTCCTCTACCGTGCTCTTTTCTCCGTTTAAGCGGTCAAGTTCCTCGTTCAGGCTTGCCTGTTTGTTTTTCAGCGTCACGATCGAGACTACCTGCCCGATGACGATTAAAACGAGCGCGCACAGAAGAACGACGCACAGGGACGTTATCAGCTTTATCTTCCGTTCTCTCTCCATGTTTCTTTCCTCTCTTGCGTATGATTTTTTCTATCATATTATCCCCTGTCGGGGGTAATTCCCGTCGAAATGCCCTTGAGCCCTTCGGGTTCAAGCATTTCTCGAGGATATTATACAATACCCGACCCGCTTTTGCAACAATTCTCGACAGGGAAATTTTGCACAGAAAAAAGCCGAGCGCCGCCGCAAGGAGAAGAAAAGGGGATAATTTCAGATAATTGGCGCGGTAATGAAAGACGAAATACAACACGACAGCCGCCGCGCCGAACACAATGTCACAGGGCACCGTGACGTACCAACGGCGGAATTTTGCGCGGAGCGCGCCCAAACCGTCGTACAAGAGACACAGCACAATCCCGCACACTGCCATGACCGAGAACGCGAAAAGTTGTCCCGCGCTTTCGTTGAAATTCATTTTAAAATCCTTTTTAAGAGGTTTTCTTTTTTGTTTTGGTAGCGAATCAATGAGACAAGCCCTTCGATTTCGACTTCGCCGCTGTCCACATTCAGTTTGGATACCGTCATGCCCGTCCCCTGCACCAAAAGATTGCCGTCGGCGAGTTTTAAAATCACGTTTTTGTCGTCAAATTCGTTTACCGCCGCCACGCCCGTGACTTTTAAGAGTTTGCGGTCTAACAGCGTTAAATCCTGTTTGCGATTTTCCATATCGTCCCCTCCCGGTTTCGTCCTCTTGATATTTTATGACGAAAGGCGGAGGATTATGAAAAAAGACCGCAAACGCGGTCTATTTGCTGTACTTTTCTACGATTTTGAGAAAGTCCCTGATTGTCGTAATCTCCTTATCGTCAAGGGTTGACATATAGGAGAAAATTTCCTTCCGTATTTGAGCATATGAATGCCTTTCCTGATAGAATTCGGTAAAGTCCATGTCAAAAACAACACAAACCCGCGCCATAGATTCGATTGAAATGTGTCTGTCATTGTTCAAAAGTTTTTGCATTTCCTCGGAGGATATTCCGGCTTGTTCCGCCAATTCCTCGTGGCTGATTCCCCTCTCCTCGCAAAGTTCTCGGATACGCGCCCCAATGTCAAAATACCTGTAATCTGTTTTTGTTCCCATATTACACTCCTAATTTTATTTTTACTCTTTTAAAATCTCGGTAAAGTTTAAAAAAATCCGTTTATCCTCTTCGTCCAATGCTCGGTAAAAAAGCAAAATTTTCTTTTGATTTTCCGTTAAAGAATTAAATTCTTTTTCTTTCAAAAATTCCGATATTGAAACATTTAAAACAGAACAAACTTTGAGTATAGTCCCCAATGATGGTGAGGACTTATTCGTGAGAAGATTCACTAAAGTAGAATGAGATAATCCGCTTTCTTTCATCAACTGCTTTAAACTTATTCCACGCTCTGCACAAATTTGTTGAATTCGCGTCCCTACATCAAACTTCATAATATATCCTCAAAAATATAGCTAAAGCAATATGATAATTGTACCATATTAACATAAAATAAGTCAACATATTCGGTTTGTAAAAGTAATAATAGCTATAAACTGCTCATTGATTTTTAAATAAAAGACTAAAATAAAGACAATCATTGTTAATGCTATATAAAGTTTGTATTTAGGCAATACTTTATGTCGCCAAAAAAAGCGTAATATGAAACTATGGTAAAAAAAGTAAAATTTAGTAACGCAGAAATTTTTAATAAAATTGATTACTTCCGCAAAGAAAAAGGGTGGTCGCTCTATGAGTTGGCAAACCAAGCCAATATATCTACAGCAACACTTTATGAATGGTCATCTAACAGAAAACACCCCTCTTTAGCGAATATTGAAAAACTTTGCATTGCATTGGGCATCAGTTTAAGTCAATTTTTTGCTGAAACGGAAATCGACAATCTAAATTCTTTTCAAGTCAATTTAATTGAAATCTGTAAAGACATGGATACGGAACAACAGGAAGCACTCTTAAAGGTCGCAAAGATTATTGCGAAAGGTAAAAATTAGAATGGAAACTGAAAATTACGTTGAAACCATTAAGAAAAATATATTAACCCATTTGGAAAAATTGGGTTGGTCAAGAAATGAACTTGCCAACCGCACTACCTCCTTGTCCCCGAGTACTATTTCGGAATGGTATAAGAAAAAAGGCGTTGTTCCTTCTCTTAAAAATCTTTTAGAAGTCTGCGAGGCTTTTGGAATTTCTTTAGGACGATTAACAGCGCGAAATGATATTGAGGATTTGGAAGCCCGGGAACAAGAACTTATCGAATACTTTGTTCGTTTCAGTCAAGAAGAACAAGATTCCATTCTTCAAACGTTTCGTGTCCTTACAAAAAATAAAAGCGTGTAGCAATCAGCTACACGCTTTTTTTGTGCGGCAAACAAACGCCGGAAGGGTGGGCGGGTGGACGACATTCCGTTTGTGGCGGCAAAACACAAGCAAAATTGTGAAACAAATTTTGCTTTTATTGTTGTCTTTGTTTCACAACAGCAGTAAAATATAACTATGGAAAATCATATCATCGATACCGTAAGTTTGGTTGCGACAAAAAAAGATTTGGAAAACCGACTCCGTTCTCTTCTTTGGGGAAGCGTCGAAATCCGGGAAGTTAAGGAGGGCAAGTATATTTATCTCCATCAGAGAACGGGCGGGATTCACCGTACCGTCTATGTCGGGAAATTTGACGACGACCTCCTCAATCGCCTTCTGAAGAACAACGACGAGGCAAAACAACTCAAAAAGCAACTGCGCGCCGTCGATATTGCCCTGAAAAAAAACGGCTACGTCGCCGGAGAACTCAACGACAAAATTCAACGCAATATCGATTTTGCCAAGCGCAATCTCGTGGAAACCATCTATCGACAAGCCGTTCTCGAAGGCGTTGCCGTCACCTTTTTAGATACCGAAACCATTATCGAGGGCGGAAAAATCAACAATGTTTCCGCCGATGACGTTCAAAAAATCAACAATCTGAAACACGCCTGGCAGCTCATTCTCGACGAAGGGGTCATTACCGCAAAATCTGATTTTTCTCTCCTCTGCCTCATCAATCGACTCGTCGAAGAGGGTTTCTATTACAACGCGGGGCAACTGCGCAACGTTCCCGTGTCCATCGGCGGAACGAAATGGAAACCCGAACTGCCGATTGAAAGCCAAATCAAGGAACAGCTTTCGCAAATTGTGAATTCCGACCAAAATATCTTTACCAAAGCGATTCGCGCACTCCTCTTTGTCACAAAAAAACAGATATTCATCGACGGCAATAAGCGTACTTCCGTTATCTTTGCCAACCATATGCTGATTTCCCAAGGCGTGGGGCTGATTGCCGTACCCGAAGAGAAAACTACCGAATATAAAAAACTGCTGATTCACTATTACGAGACCGACAATGCCGAAGAAATTACCCGTTTTTTGGAGGAAATCTGTCTGACTAAATTGTCTTGACGAACGTCGCTCTTACTCCACCGTCCTGCGATAAATCTCGTTCTTCGGCACTCCGCGGTCCTTCGCGACCGCTTTCACCGCCTCCATGCGCGTCATGCCCGCGCGCTGATAGTGCGCGAGATGTTCCTCAATACTCCCCGCGTTCAACGGGTTCTCTGCCGCGGGCGCGCCCTCGACAATCACCACGTATTCTCCCTTCTCCGCAAGCTCGTATTCTCCCCCCAATACGCCGAATTCCGCCGTTTCGTGCACTTTCGTTATCTCCCGCACTGCCGCAAATTTCCGCGCGCCCAAAACCTTATACAAAAATTTCAGGTCCTCCGCCACCCCGTGCGGCGGCGCGTAAAATATCAGTGTGCTTTCGATTGCTTTGAACTTCTCCGCAAGCGCGCGGCGCGCCTTGCTTTCCTTGGGCAGAAACCCGAAAAACGAAAATGCGCTTGCGTCAAAACCCGACAGCACCAACGCGCAAAGTCCCGCGTTTGCCCCCGGTATCACCGTATAGGGCACGCCCCGCTCCATACACAGCGACACCAAAACGCTCCCCGGGTCGGAAATCACGGGCATTCCCGCGTCCGATATGAGCGCGACGGATTTGCCCGCCTCAAGCTCCGCAAGCAGGCGTTCGCTCTCCGCGCGTTCGTTGAATTTGTGATAGGCAACAAGCGGCTTTTTGATACCGTAAGCATTTAAAAGAGTAAGCGAATGGCGCGTGTCCTCGCACGCCACCATATCCACCGCTTGCAGGATCTCTACCGCCCGATAGGTCATGTCCTTTAAATTCCCGATGGGCGTTGCGACCAAATACAGCGTTCCCGGCATTCTATTCGTCCTCCTTGCGCGCCCGCGCGTATATCTCCTTTATCTCCTCGCCCTCCAAAATCAGCGGGGGCAGAAACTGCACGCCCCGCGAACCGCCCTTTTGCGATTCCACCAAAAACAGGTGCGGTGCGGCATCCGCGCGGGTCTGCACCCCGCGGACGCGTTTCGGCTCGAGACCTACCGCGCAAAGCTCCGCAATCAGTTCGCAAAACCTGTCGGCGGGATAGCTCACGAAAAATCTTCCGCCCTCTTTGAGCGTCTTGGACGCGCTCTCGCACAGCTCGGGAAGGGTGATGTCTATCTCGTGCCGCGCGCGGGCTTTGGATTCGTTTTCATTGACAAAACTGCTCCCGCGCCGAAAATAGGGCGGGTTGCAGACCACCGCGTCGGCGGGTTTCGGGAGGGAAAAGCGAAGGCGGCGCAAATCCTCTTCCCGCACCTCGACGCGCTCCGTCAATCCGTTCCGCTCCGCGTTGCGGCGGGCAAGCGCGCACAAGGCGGGCTGAATTTCGCAGGCTGTCACGCGGATTCCCGGGCGTTTGCCCGCGAGCAAAATCGCGATAATGCCCGCGCCTGTCCCGAAGTCACAAACCGTTTCGCCCGTTTTGGCGCGCACAAAGTCCGCGAGCAGAACCGAATCGCTCGTAAAACAATACAGTTCGTCATCCTGCAAGAGAGTCAAACCGTTGATTTGCAGGTCACAGATACGTTCCATGGGGATTCTCCAAAATTGCGTGCTCGGGCACGGTGCAAGAGAGGGCGCGCAGACGGGGCAGGCGAAAACAGGGCGGCGGGCTCGGGCACGGCGCGCGGCGGACAGAAAAAGAGGGAGCGCCGGTGTTCCGGTCCTCCCTCTTCGCTCTTCGTGTCTATTATTCCTGGCTGATTGCGTTTACGGGGCAACCGTCCGCGCAGGACCCGCAGTCAATGCACTCGTCGGGGTTAATCTCAAACTTTCCGTCCCCCTCGCTGATTGCGCTCACCGGGCAGGTCTCGGCGCAAGCGCCGCAGGAAATGCACTCGTCACTGATTTTGTAAGCCATGGTCTCGGACCTCCTTCCATATATGAAATATCTTACCGTTATTTTAGCATACTTTGCCGAATTTGTACAGTCTTTTCGGGCTTTTTCCTCAATCTTCGAGCGCCTTTGCCGCGCGCTCTTCCTCGGGAGAAAGGTTCTCTTCCTCCTGCATCGTGCGCCGCGCTTTCAAATCTCCCACCGGGTATTCCTTGAACTCGTAACTGTTGTCCTGTTTGACAAATTTTACCCGGCAAATCAGTTTTAACAGATTGTTTCCCACCACGATGCCCTTGCCGTCAGGCGTTACCACTTCGGAACCGATTTTCGGCATCTTCTTGACCGCCTCGGCATAGTGCGCGTTTTCGTATTCCAAACAGCACATCAGCCTGCCGCAGAGACCGCTGATTTTGCCCGGATTCAGGGAAAGCCCCTGCGTCTTTGCCATTTTGATGGACACGCGCTTGAAGTCCGGCAGGTGATAGGAGCAACAGCAGGGTTTGCCGCAGGGCGCGATTCCCCCGCGCATTTTCGCCTCGTCGCGGATTCCGATTTGACGGAGTTCGATGCGGATTCGGAACGCGGAAGCGAGGTCTTTGACAAGGTCGCGGAAATCCACCCGCCCGTCCGCCGTGAAGTAAAACACCAATTTGTTGCCGTCGAAGGTGTATTCGCAGTCCACGAGTTTCATGTCGAGATTGTGCTTGACAATCTTCTCCTTGGCGGTCTTCATCGTCTCCGCTTTCTTCTCTTCGTTGCGGCGCACGGTCTCGATGTCCTTTTCCGTCGCCTTGCGGAGAATCTCCTTGAGGGGCTGGGTCAGCTCCTTTTCGGGCACTTCATGATTGGGAACCGTCACGCGACCGAACTCCGTGCCCCGCGCCGTCTCCACGATGACGCCGTCGTCCTTCTCCAATTTGTTTCCCGCGGGCGAAAAGGAATATACCTTCCCCGCTCTCTTGAATTTCACTCCCACTACTTCGGGCATGTCTTTCCTCCTATGATTTCCAAAAGCCGGACGAGGAGCATCTGATACGCCGCGCCCGCGTTGCAGTTGGACAGAATCTTTTTCTTGCAGAGATTGAGATATTCGATCCCTTCCGCCAATCGCTCCGGAGGGACTTCCGGGAGACCCGAAAAACTGCCGAGCGGCTCCGCCAGCCCCTGCGTCATGCCGTCCCGCAACGCCATTTGCAAAAGGTCTAAAAACAGCTCGTAATTCCCCTTGATTTCCTCAAAGCGGGAAGAGAATTTCACGAAATCGCGTTCGGTGCGGAGCGATTCGAGAAGTTCCTCCGAAAAGGCGAGCGTGCGCTCGAATTCGGGGTCGAAATAGAAATGTTCCGCGAGACCCGGACGACCGCCCGCGGAGTCGCAGGCGCGGCGGAGACGTTCGCTCTCCCCCAATTCCGAGGCGAGTTCGCGATAGACTTC
The DNA here is from genome assembly GCA_905215695.1 of uncultured bacterium. Taxonomy (GTDB): domain Bacteria; phylum Bacillota; class Clostridia; order Christensenellales; family HGM11417; genus CAJMQN01. The sequence continues at coordinate 40,346 of CAJMQN010000001.1, read as the reverse complement.
CTCCCGCGGGAAGAGTTCGAGCTCGAGCATCCGCACCCGGGAGCGCACCGTCGGCAGGAGCTTTTCCGCGCTCGCCGCGAGCAGAAAGAATACCACGCCTTCGGGGGGCTCTTCCAAAGTCTTTAAGAGTTTGTTCTGCGTGTTTGCGTCCATGCGGTCCGCGCCGCGCAGGATTGCCACTTTGGAGCCGTGCTCGAAGGATTTATAACTGATATTCTTCAAAAGGTCCAAAACGTCGTCCTTGCGGATTCGGTCGCCCTTTGGGTAGAGGAGCACGTTCCCGCCCGAGAGTTCCTCGTAACGGCGGCATTCCCGACAGTCGAGGCAGGGCTTTTTGTCCGACTCGCAGTGGAGCGCCGCGGACATCAGTTTGACAAGCTCCAAGAGCGCCGATTGGTCTGCGCTCACCAAGAGATAGCTGTGTCCGAGCGTATCCCACGACAGGTCGCCCAAGAAAAGGCGGAAGGCGCGGCTGGACTCCAATAGCCTTCGGTACTTGATCATGCTATATCTTTTCCAAATGTTCGACGTTTAACACGAACACCGTCGCGCCGCCGCGGTTCACTTCGTCGGGCAGATAGTCCGCGTTCAAACGGATTCCCGCGGGCGATACCCCTGCGGGCGTGCTCCGGGGCATTCCGCTCAATGGAATGTCCGCGCCGGACAGCACGTCCCGTTTGTTGCTGTACCTGCGCACGATTTCGATTGCCTCCTGCACGCGCTCGTCCCGAACCGACGAGAGCAAAGTCGTGCTCTTGTAGTTCAGAAAGCCGCCCCGGCTGTCAATCTTCGTCACCTGAAAGCCGCCCTTTAAGAGCTCGCGCGTGACGTGTTTCGCGTTCCTGCGGTCGATGATGGTCATGATCAGTTTCATATCTTCCCTCCGTGTATCAAATCGGTATGATTCCGCGCTCCGCAAGGAGCGCATAGACCTTTTCCGCGGTCTCGTACTTCGTGCCCGTCGGTCGGACGGAGACAAAACGCTCCGGCTCGCGCTCGGCAAGCAGTCGGTACCCCTCATAGACGCGGCGGTGAAATGCCGGACTCAACAGTTCCAAACGGTCGGTCTTGTCCGCGCCGCCCTTGCGCGCAAAGGATTCCTCGGGCGCAAGGTCCAAAAATATCGTCAGGTCGGGCACGCAGTCCCCGATTGCGATGCGGTTGAGTTCGTCCACAAGCGCGGTGCCGAGCCCTTTGGCGTAGCCCTGATAGGCGAACGTCGAGTCGATGAATCGGTCGCAGAGCACGAGTTTGCCCGCCTCGAGCGCGGGGAGAACCACGTCCGCGAGGTGCTGGGCGCGCGCCGCGCTGTACAGGAGCGCCTCGCACACGTCGCTCATCTCCGCGTTGTCCGCGTCTAAAATGATTTTGCGTATCTGCTCCGCAATCGAGGAGCCGCCCGGCTCCCGCGTCGCCACGTAGGCGATTCCCGCGGCGTCAAGTTTTTCGGTGAGCAGGCGGAGCTGGGTGCTCTTGCCTACGCCCTCACAGCCCTCGAGCGTTACAAATTTTCCTTTCATCTCTCTTCCTCTATGACGACGGGGAGTTTTCCCTCTTCCACGCCGAATGTATGCGCCGGACGGGAGGCGAGCGCGCGCGCTTTCTCGGGGGCGATGCGTTCGCCCGCGATCAAAAATGCGTTCGCCGGGGGATAAAAACCCGCGTTTGCCCCGCATATCCTGCCCGCGCAGGCGGTGAGCGGCACAAGTTCGATCGCCGACCTGCGCGCCGTCAGCCACGGGAGCGCGATTTCTTCGCCGAACTCCGGCGGGTTCACAAGCGGCAGAGCGCCGCCCTTCGGCAGATTTCGGCAGATACGGTTCAGCTTTCTCAAATCCGAGGGTTTGGTCTCGAGTCCGAGAAAGAACACCACCCGTTCCGCGTCCGAAAATTCCGCCCATACCCCTCGCGCGTTCAGAAGTTCCTCCGTCTCCCACCCCGTCCGTCCCGTCGAGGCGGTATTCCATACCAACCGCAGGGGGTCGCCCGGGCACTTCCATTCCGGGAACAATCTGTCCGATATCCGGGAGAGTTTGTCCATGCGCGCTCTTCCCTCCCGAAAGAGAAAATCCACGCCGTATTCGATTCCGCAGAGCAGAAGGTAGCTCGGCGAGGTCGTGCCGAACAGGTTTCGCGCCTCCCGCGCGAGCGCGGCGGATTCCGGCTCGTTTGCGAGCAGAAAGGCGCTCTGCGTAAAGCTCGGCAGGAATTTGTGCGCGGAGAGGAGCGTAAAGTTCGCTCTCCGGCAGATTTCCGCAAACGCCGGGTCATCGAGCACGGCACGGTGCGCCCCGTGCGCCGCGTCCACGACGATTTTGCAGGGCAAAGAGAAATTCACCGCACGGCGCGCGCCGTAGTAGTCGGGAGAGGTATAGACCGCCGCGCAGACCGATTCGTCACAGGCGGTTGCGAATTGCTCGGGGGGCACAGCCGTCGGCTCGAGTCCGAGCACCTCGCAGGCAGACCAAAAACTCTTGTGCGTGTCCCGGGAGAGGAGCACGCGATTTCCCCGCCCCGCGCACTTTGCCGCATACAGCGCGCAGAACGCGGAGAGCGTCGAGCCCTGCACCGAGTACAGGCAGTATTTCGCGCCGTACAGCTCCGCCGTGCGCGATTCCGACGCGGCAATCGCCCCCGAAGGAGCTTGCAGGTTGTCCGAGTACGCGAGTTCGGTCACGTCGAAATCTGCGCTCCGTCCGAACATTCTCCGAAACGCGCCCCTTCCCTTGTGACCCGGCATATGGAAACGCAGCTCCCCGCGGTGCGATTCGATCGCGGCGAGGAGCGGCGTACGCGTTTCGTCAGGCTTTCTGCTGGGGATACGCATAACGTTCTATGACAAAATTCAGAACCTTGACGAGTTCAAAGTAGGTTGTGCCGTTGATTTCGCCGAAGTTCGTGAGCCCGAGCGCAAAGTACATGCCCGAGTCCTCTTTCTCCCCCCACTGCTGCTTGAATTGCGAATATGTCGTGTTGAACCAATTCTCCTTGACGTTTACGAGGTCGAATTTCGCGATGTCAAGCCCCCACGCCTTTTCGTCCTCTTTGGGGAGCTCGGCGTACCCTGCGTCAAATTCGGCTTTCGCCGCCTCGTATTCGGGCTTGTTCGCCTCGGTTCGCTCGCCAAGAGAGTTGATTTTCTTTTGGAAGATGTCCGAAATTTCCTGCCACTTCTCGATTCCCTCCGGGAGCACTTTCTGGTGGCGGTAGGCGTACTTCTCGTAGCGGGTCAGGGTCTTGTTGCCCGCTTCGTCCGTCTCCGTCTTGTCGATGAAGAACTTTTCGTATTCCTCCTGTAGAGTCGTCCACAGGCGGTACTCGAGCTTTTTGACAAGGCTCTCCCGATCCGTCGCCGTGTCGGGAATCTGCGGGTCTTCCATTTTCCCCTCCGCGCGCGCCTCGTCCAAAGCGCCCTCGAGGGTATTCCGGTAGTCGTCAAGCGAGACGAGCCAGGTCTGCACATAATTGTTGAAGGTGTTGTAGTCCATGAGAATCATGTCCGATTCCTGTCCGCCCTGCATGCGCACGGACACTGCCTGCTGGACTGTCGAGTCGTCTCTGTAGCTGCCGAACGTGTTCGACACCGCGATCTCGAGAACTTCGTCCTTGTGAAATACCTCGTAGCCGCGGTCGTCCACCGGACGGGGACCTTCGCCGTTCAAGCGTATCTCCAAATCCTCCTCAAAGCGCGGGAGCTTGTCGTCGTTCATTGTCCCGTTCAGGACAAAAATCTCGAGTTTCTGCGCGCTCGTCGGCTTGGTCGCGCCGACGTCGTACATCAGCCAGAATACGAAAATCGTCACGACAATAATCGCGACGTATTTCACCCAATCGTAGCTCAAGTGATCGTTCAGTCTCTTCTTGGTTATCTTGGTATCCATTTGCGTTCCCCGCGCGAAAACAAGCGTTCCCGCAAAAAATTCAGACTTCCTTTCAATCCCTATTTCGTTCTCGGTTTCATGGTCGGAAACAGTATGACGTCACGAATGCTGTAACTGTCCGTCAGGAGCATCACGAGACGGTCGATTCCGAGTCCCAAACCTCCCGTCGGGGGCATGCCGTACTCGAGCGCCGTCACAAAATCATCGTCCGTCATCTGCGCCTCGTCGTCGCCCTTCTCCCGCAGTTTCGCCTGCGCCTCGAAACGACCTTTCTGGTCGATGGGGTCGTTCAGCTCGCTGTAGGCGTTGCCCATCTCCCGCGCGCCGATGAAAAACTCGAAACGTTCGGTCAGGCGGGGGTCGGATTTCTTCTTCTTCGCAAGGGGCGAGACCTCGACGGGATAATCGGTCACGAAGGTCGGCTGAATGAGCTTTTCCTCCACGAATCGGTCAAACGTCTCATACAGCAGGTTGCCCCAAGACGCCGTCTTTGCGCCCTCGATCCCCCTCTTTTCGAGTTCCGCGCGGAGCGCGGGGGTGTCGCCTTGCGAAAAATCAACGCCCGCGTACTTCTTCACCGCGTCCTGCATCGTCAGCCGCGCATAGGGGGGCTTTAAGTTCAGTTCGAGGTCGCCGTAGCGGATCTCGTACTTCTTGGTCACCTTGTCGATGACGTGGCTGTATATCTCCTCGGTCAAGTCCATCATGTCGTTGTAGTCGGCGTACGCCTGATACAGTTCGATCATGGTGAATTCCGGGTTGTGCTTGATGTCCATGCCCTCGTTGCGGAACATTCTGCCGAGCTCGTACACCCGCTCGAATCCGCCCACGATGAGACGCTTTAAGTACAGTTCGGGCGCAATGCGCATGAACATGTCGATGTCGAGCGTATTGTGGTGGGTCACGAAGGGGCGCGCCGTCGCGCCGCCGGCTATGGTATTTAAAATAGGGGTCTCCACCTCGACAAAACCCTTTCCGTCAAGCACCTCGCGGATCGCCGTGATGACCCGGCTCCGCGTCACGAAGATCTCCTTGACCTCGGGGTTTGCGATGAGATCCACGTACCGCTGGCGGTAGCGGAGATCGGGGTCCTTGAGACCGTGGTACTTCTCGGGGAGGGGCTGGAGGGATTTCGAGAGCAGAACGATGTCGGACGCGTGCACCGAGACTTCGCCCGTGCGGGTCTTGAACACAAAACCCGTCGCGCCCACGACGTCCCCCACGTCGAAGCCCTTGAACGCCTCGAAGTCGGGCACGTCCCCCGTGCGCACGTAGAGCTGAATCCTGCCTTCGCCGTCGAGAATGTGGCAAAATGCCGCTTTCCCCATAATCCGGCGGGACACGATGCGCCCCGCGACCGTCACGGTCTTTCCCTCGAGCGCGTCGTAACCCTCGACAACCTCGCGGCTCGAATGCGTCTTTTCAAATTTCGTCAGCTCGTAGGGGTTCTTTCCCGCGCGGGTCAGTTCCGCGAGCTTTTCTCTCCTTACGCGCAGGATTTCGTTGTAATCCTGCTCCTCCATGATCTCTTCGGGCATGTCTTCCTCTCTCGTCAACCTTTAATTCTTTATCGCAAGCACCTTGAAACGGACTACGCCGTCCGGCGTCTTTGCGTCCGCGAATTCTCCCACTCTCTTGCCGAGGAGCGCGTGCCCCACAGGGGATTCGTTGCTGATTTTTCCGTTCAGAAAATCGGACTCCGTCGTGCCAACGATCTGATATTCGAGCTCTTCCTTGAACTCCACGTCAAGAATCCGCACCGAACAGCCGACGGACACCGCCGACGTGTCGATGTCGTTCTCGTCGATGACCTTGGCAAGCTTGAGCTTGTTCTCAATCTCCACGATCTCGCCCTCGATCATCGCCTGCTCTTCCTTCGCGGCGTCGTACTCCGCGTTCTCGCTGATGTCGCCGAACTCCCGCGCGACCTTGATTTTTTCCGCCACTTCGCGGCGTTTGACACTCTTCAATAGCTCGAGGCGGTCCTCAAGCTCCTTTAATCCCTTTTGGGTCAGAAATACGTCTGCCATAATCGGCTCCCTCCGAATACATGTTTTTTCTCTGTATCTAAAAGATTATACTATAATCCGGCGGGGCTTGTCAATCTTAATTGTTTTTATCCTGCGCAGTTTGTTGCAAAAAATAGCGAAAAACGATATAATGATTAAAGATTTGATTGGGAGAAACTGTACATGAGAATTCTGACCGACATTGAAAATCTCTGCGCTTTCGCGCGCAAAAACTTCCGGCTCAGCGAGGAGGATCTCATCTTCTCGCGCAATCTCCTCTGCCACGCGCTCAAAGTCGAACCCGCTTACGGGGTCGCCGCCGAACCCGACGCGCCCGATTCCGCGGGAAAGCTTCTCGAGCCCCTCGTCGATTACGCCGTCGGACAGGGCATTGCGGCGCGGGAGGACGCGATGCTCTTCGACACCTATCTCGTGAGCCTGCTCCTGCCCCGTCCCTCCGCCGTCATCGAAAAGTTTCAGGCGGATTCCGAAAACCTCGGGGTCAAAAAGGCGCTGGAGAACTTCTATAAATTCAATATTGCCTCCAACTATATCCGCATGGAGGACATCAACAAAAATATCATTTGGGAATACGCGGATGAGGAAGGTTCCGTCATCGTCACGATAAACAAATCCAAGCCCGAAAAGGACAACAAAGAAATCGCGCGGCTCAAGAGCCTCCCGCCCTCTTCGTACCCGAAGTGCATGCTCTGTCTCGAAAACCTCGGTTACGCGGGACGGCAGAACCACCCCGCGCGCGAAAACCTGCGGGTCATTCCCCTCGAGTTAAACGGCGAAAAATGGTATCTGCAATATTCGCCCTACGTCTATTACAACGAGCACTGCATCGTCTTTTCGGAAGAGCACAGACCCATGGTCATGAACCGGGATACTTTTTCAAGGCTCGCCGAATTCGTGGAGAAATTCCCCTGCTATTTCCTCGGCTCGAACGCCTGCCTGCCTATCGTGGGCGGGTCTATTCTCACGCACGAGCATTTTCAGGGGGGCGGGTTCATCATGCCCATGCACCGCGCCGCCGCGCGGGAGACCTTCGCCGCAAAGGGAACCCTGCGCGTACAGATTGCGGACTGGTACAATTCCGTGATCCGCCTCACCTCTCCCGACCGCGAGGAGATCGTCGCCGCCGCGGACGAAATCAACGAAAAGTGGAAAGTTTATTCCAATCCCGCGCTCGGTATCCTCGCGGAGACCGACCAACCGCACAACGCCGTTACGCCCATCTTCCGAAAGGCGGAGGACAACTTCGTCGCCGAACTCATTCTGCGCAACAACCGGACGGACGAGACCTATCCCGACGGCATTTTCCACGCGCACCCCGAGTACCACGGCATCAAAAAGGAGGGAATCGGGATTATCGAGGTCATGGGACTGTTTATCCTGCCCGGACGGCTGGACGCGGAGAGCGCACAGCTCGCGGAATGTCTCACGAAAAAATCCCCCCGACTCCCCGCCGCGCTCGAAAAGCACCGCAATCTCTTCGACGAACTCAAAGAGCAAGCGCCCTTTGAGGATGTTTACGCCGCGAATAAGGCGATTCGCGGGGTGATCAACCGCACCTGCGTGCATATCCTCGAAAATACCGCCGTATTCAAAGCCGACGACGAGGGGCAGGACGCTTTCCGCGATTTCGTGCGGTCGCTTTCCTTTGTGGAGGGGAAATCAATCTAAAAACGTTTGTCAAAAGGGGGCAAAAGGGGTATAATATATATTTGTGATAAACTGGAATGATGAAATTTCCCCTGGGAGACCCTACTTTTGATTAGAGAAGATTTGAGAAATATCGCGATTATCGCGCACGTTGACCACGGCAAGACCACACTCGTGGACCAAATGCTCCGGCAGGCGGGCACTTTCCGCGAAAATCAGCAGGTCGATGAGCGCGTCATGGACAGCAACGACCTCGAACGCGAACGCGGTATCACCATTCTCGCGAAAAATACCTCCATTCACTACAAGGGGGTCAAAATCAACGTCATCGACACCCCCGGGCACGCGGATTTCTCGGGAGAGGTTGAGCGCGTCTTAAAAATGGTTTCGGGCGTGCTCCTCTTGGTGGACGCTGCGGAAGGATGCATGCCGCAGACGCGGTTCGTGCTCTCCAAGGCGCTCGAACTCGGGCTCAAAGTCATCGTCGTCGTCAACAAAATCGACAAGCCCGAGGCGCGCCTCGACGAGATTGCGGACGAGGTTTTGATGCTCCTTCTCGACCTCAACGCCACCGACGAACAGCTCTCCTGCCCCATTCTCTACTGCTCCGGGCGGGACGGCACTGCGTCGCTCGATTACAATGTGCCCGGAGAAAATTTAACGCCCCTCTTCGACACCATTTTGAGCTATATCGACTGCCCCGAGGGGGACGCGGACAAGCCGCTGCAGCTCCTCGTCTCTGCAATCGACTACAACGACTATGTCGGGCGGATCGGAATCGGCAAAATCGAGCGCGGACAGATCAACGTCAATCAGGAGGTCGTGCTCTGCGACTATCACAACCCCGAACTCCGACAGAAGGGTCGGGTCGCAAGCCTCTTTCAAATCGAGGGACTCAAGCGCGTCCCCGTCGAAAACGCCAAGGTCGGCGACATCGTCTGTTTCTCGGGCATTGAAAATATTTTCATCGGCAACACCCTGTGCCCCCCTTCGGACATCGAACCCGTACCCTTCGTCAAGATTTCCGAACCCACTGTTGAGATGACGTTCTCGGTCAATAACAGTCCGTTTGCGGGACGGGAGGGAAAGTTCGTCACCACTCGGCACCTGCGGGAACGGCTCTACAAGGAGCTTTTAAAGGACGTCTCCCTGCGCGTGTCGGACACTGACAGCTCGGACAGTTTCCGGGTCATGGGCAGGGGCGAAATGCACCTCTCCATTCTCATCGAAAACATGAGGCGGGAAGGTTTCGAATTTATGGTGTCCATGCCAAAGGTCATGATGAAGGAGATGGACGGCAAGCTCTGCGAACCCTGCGAAAAGCTTCTCATCGACGTACCCGCGGAGAGCGTCGGTTCGGTTATGGAACGCATGGGCACGCGCAAGGGCGAACTTCTGCACATGTCGCCGCAGGGGTCGCGGATCAAGCTCGAATTTATTATCCCTTCACGGGGTATTTTCGGTTTCAAGAACGAATTTCTCACCGACACCAAGGGCGAAGGGATTATGAACTCCGTATTCTACGAATATCAGCCCTTCAAGGGCGAAATTCCGCGCAGACAGACGGGCTCTCTCGTCGCCTATGAGACGGGCGAGGCTGTGACGTACGGGCTCTTTAACGCGCAGGAGCGAGGCGTTCTGTTCATTGACCCCGGATGCAAGGTCTATGAGGGCATGGTCGTAGGCTATTCCCCCAAGAACGAGGACATCCGCGTCAACGTCTGCAAGAAAAAGCACGTCACCAACTGCCGTTCCTCCTCTTCCGACGAGGCGCTCCGGCTGATTACGCCCAAGAGAATGTCCCTCGAGGAGGCGCTCGAATTTATCGCCGACGACGAAATGCTCGAGGTCACGCCCAAAAACATCCGTATCCGCAAAACCATTCTTTCCGGCGAACAGCGCTTAAAGCTCGCCTTCAAAAAATCCTGACGGAGGTTTCATGCGATACCGCAAGTGGACGGCGGAGTGCCGTTTTGACAACGGAACCGTCAAAAAAATAGAAATCCTCACCGCAAAGGAGGACGTGCGTCTGCTCGCGGGCGGCATGGAAATCCTCCGGCTCGAGGCGGGAACGCCGAAATCCCTCTATGTCGAGGGCGCGACAGGTTTCGTTTCCGACGCCGATTTTGTGTTCGACCTCGGTGGCGGGTTCGTCAGCGTGCGCCCGAACGGGAAGTATCGCCCCATCGTCACCGCCGTTGACGGGCTCGCGCGGTTCACTTTTGGCAAGACCGAAATTCTCACCGTCGCCGTTCTCGGCGCGCTCTTCGTCGGCGCGATTCTTCTTGCGGTACTGCTTTAAAAAATAAAAAGGACGTATCTTGACTTTCTCCCCCCGATATGGCATCATGAGATACTATTTCAGGGGGATTTTTTTATGAAATATTTTCAAAGATGTCTGCTCTCCTGCCTGCTTGCGGGGGCGATGCTCCTGACCGGGGCGCGCGGAGAGGGCGCGGGAGCGTCCGGAAACGGCAATCACGATGCGCTTTCCATGGAAGCAGTCTATCAGATGGCGGTCGAAAAGGGCTATACCGGTACGCTTGAGGAGCTCATTGAGGCATTCCGCGGAGAACAGGGTCCGAAAGGCGAGACCGGTGCAACCGGACCAAAAGGTGACACCGGAGACGCAGGTCTGTCCGCGTACCAAATCTATTGCAAATATCATCCGAATTACACGGGCACCGAAGAGGAATGGCTGAACGAATTTCTTTCGGGGGCGGCGGTGAGAAAACACGAGGTGACATTCAACACCTTCGGCGGCTCCCCTGTGCCCGCGCAGAGCGTTCCGCACGGGGACAAAGCCGAACAGCCCGAAAATCCGTCAAAGCCCGGTTACACCTTTGTCAAATGGCTGACCGAGGGGCGCGAATGGGTCTTTTACGGCTATTCCGTGACCGAGGATATGAATTTTGACGCGCAGTGGAAAATCACGAACGAGCCCGCTGTCTTGATTGAGGCGCAAGCTTTTTCCAACTACGCACTCGCGCATGTCACAAAAAGGGATCCCTACGAGCTTGCGCACATCACCAAAATCACCTACCGCGCGAAATCCGGAGGAAATTGGGTGGGTGACGCTGTGGAAATCCCCGTTACGGATCAGGATAAGCGCACCTATCGCGTGGAGGGGCTTACCAGCGGGTTTGTCTATGAGTTTGCTGTCCATTACGAATACGACGCAAACGGGGACGGTACGCGAGAGACGAACACAAGTTCCGGGAGCACCGCTTTCCCCAACTACGCCTGCCCGGACATTACGGTTGGAAACGCGAATGTCTCAGACGGCGTCATCTCCTTCGAAATCGAAATGCGGGGAACGCCTACCGCCGTCAAAAATTTTAACCTCTATCTGCAAAAAGGGAACACTACCGTCGAAACGCTGACACTTGCGAGCGCTCTCGTGAAGGAGGGAAATGTTTACCGCGTATCGGGCGAATTTTCGGCGACGATAGAAAACCCGGCGGACTACTATGTCCGGATCTCCTGCGACTATGAATGGTACACCGGCTATATCACTGCGAGCGATTGGTTCACATACACGATTTTCCTCGACTGACAAGACAGAAAAAGAGGGCTTTCCCGTGACGGGAAAGCCCTCTTTTATCTCTTTACGCTTTGAGTTTTTCGACTACACATTCCGCTTTCTCCACGACGTTCTCCACCGTGAATCCGAAGTGACGGAAGAGTTCATCCGCGGGCGCGGACGCGCCGAAGGTATCCATACATACGCAGGCGCCGTCAAGTCCCACGTAGCGATTCCAGGACAGAGACACCGCCGCCTCCACCGCAACCCGCGCGCGCACCTTGGAGGGAAGGACGCTCTCGCGGTACTTCTCGGGCTGTTCGTTGAAGAGTTCCATACAGGGCATGGACACGACGCGGGCGTCGATTCCCTTCTCCCTCAATACCTCTTTCGCCTTGACGATGAGTTCCACCTCCGAACCGCTCGCCATCAGGATGACGTCCGGCGTTTTCTTGTCGCTGTCCGCGAGGATATAGCCGCCCTTCAAGGCGTCCTTGCCGCTCGACTCGTACTGCGGCAGGTTCTGACGGGTCAGCACAAGGCAGGTCGGGCGCTTGTCGCCGGAGAGTGCGGAAATCCACGCCGCCGTCGTCTCCTTGCCGTCCGCGGGACGGAAAATTTTGATATTCGGAATCGCGCGCAGTCCCGCGAGGTGCTCGACAGGCTGATGCGTCGGACCGTCTTCGCCCACGCCGATGGAGTCGTGCGTCAGGACGTAGGTCACAGGGAGACCCATGAGCGCGCTCATGCGCATCGCGTTCTTCATATAGTCGGTGAACACGAAGAAGGTCGAGCAGTAGCAGGTCAGTCCGCCGTGCAAAACCATGCCGTTCGTGATCGCGCTCATCGCATGCTCGCGGATGCCGAAGTGAATGTTGTCCCCCGACTTGTCCTCGGGCGTCAGATCCGCGCGCTTTTTCATGTTGGATTTGTTGGAGGGCGCGAGATCCGCAGAGCCGCCGATGAGGTTGGGGATAAGGTCGGCAAGTTTGTTCAAAACCTGAAAACTCGTATTTCGGGTCGCGTCCGGCTTTTCGAATTTCCAAAGCTCTTCGTTGTTCAGAAGGTCGGGTTTCTTGCCCTTCATGAAACCCTCGTACTCCGCCGCGAGCTCCGGGAACTGCGCGCGGTACGCCTTGTACAGCCTCTTCCATTTGGATTCGGCGCGCTTGCCCTTGTTCTTCAGGGTCTCCATGTGCTCTTTGACCGCCTCGGGCACCTCGAAGGGCGCCTCCGTCCAGCCGAGCGTCTTTTTGGTCGCCTCGAGATTCGCGACCCCGAGGGGCGCGCCGTGGCAGTCGTGCTTGCCCGCGAGCGGCGAGCCGTAGCCGATGACCGTCTTGACCACAATGAGAGAGGGCTTGTTCTCTACCTTCTTCGCCTTCTTGATCGCCTTGTTGATTGCCTCGACGTCGTTGCCGTCCGCGACATACTGCACGTGCCAGCCCTGCGCCTCGTGACGCTTGCCGACGTTCTCGCGGAAGGTGATGTCCGTATTGCCCTCGATGGTGATGTCGTTGTCGTCATAGAGAACGATGAGTTTGCCGAGCCCGAGCGTGCCCGCAAAGGACGCCGCCTCGTACTCGATTCCCTCCTCCATGCACCCGTCGCCCGTCACGACATAGGTATAGTGATCGACAATCGGGAAACCCGGGCGGTTGAATTTCGCCGCGAGATGCGCCTCCGCGAGCGCCATGCCTACGCCGTTTGCGATGCCCTGCCCGAGCGGACCCGTCGTCGTCTCCACGCCCGGCGTATGACCGTATTCCGGGTGTCCCGGGGTCTTGGAGCCGAACTGACGGAAATTCATGAGGTCCTCTTTGGTCACGCCGTACCCGAACAGGTGCAAAAGCGCGTATTCCAGCATCGAACCGTGTCCCGCGGAGAGGATAAAACGATCCCGATTCTCAAATTTCGGGTTCGCCGGATTGTGCACCATATTGTCCGCCCAAACCGCGTAGCCGATGGGCGCCGCGCCCATCGGGAGACCCGGGTGTCCCGAATTCGCCTTCTGAATCGCCTCCGCCGCAAGGACGCGGATCGTGTTTACGCTCAATTCTTTGATGTTCATAGTGTCCTCCATGTTTTTTTGCTTTTATTTTTCTTCGATATAATTTTTCAGATTATCGAGATTCAGCCCCTCGTATCCCTTTAAGAGTTCAAAGAGTTCGCGCGCAATGACTCTCGTTCCGCCCTTTTCCTCGCTCTCGATATTCAGCGGCATGATGGGGTCGTGCAGGCTCATGCGCAGAAGAAACCAACCGTTTCCCTTCCCCGCGTCGAGGTTCACGCGCACGCCCTCACGGTTGTCCTCCGCGACGCGGAATCCTTCCGCAAGGCGGCAAGCCTTCTCAAGCTCCTCAAGCATCTTTGCGCCGTATGTTTTGAAGTCCGCGGTACGGAATCCCATGCGGATTTCCGCCTCCTCTACAGGGACGCGGAGACCCGAGACGAGGTCCTCAAGGTCTTTGCCCTCCTCGCGGAGTTTCGCCATTTTGATGAGCAGACGGGTCACGAGATAGGCGCCGTCGTCCAAAAAGTAATTCTCACGCAGCGCCGCGTGTCCGCTCGTCTCGATGGCGAGCGGGCAGTCAATGCCTTCGGCGTTTAGGCGCATACCCTCGTTGATGACGTTGCGATAGCCGCGTTTGAAACGGTGATGGACGCCCCCCCGCTCGGCGAGAAACGCCGCGAGACCGTCGCTCGTCACCGAGTCCGTCACAATCGTGCACCCCGAGCGCTCCTCCAAGAGAATCGCCGATATCAGCGCGATCAGACGGTTGCGGTTGATTTCCGCACCGTCTCTTCCCACCGCGCCCGCGCGGTCAACGTCCGTGTCGAAAATGATTCCGAAATCCGCCCGATTTTCGAGCACCGCGGAACAGATTGCCTTCATCGCGTCCCTGTTTTCGGGGTTCGGGATATGGTTGGGGAACCTGCCGTCCGGCTCGAGGAACTGACTCCCCGTCGTGTCCGCGCCGAGAGGTTTCAATACCTTTTCGACATAGAACCCGCCCGCGCCGTTGCCCGCGTCCACGACGATGCGGAAGCCGGACAACGGTTTTTTCCTGCCGCAGGCTTTCTCCACCTGTTCGACGAGAATGCGGGAATAGATGTCCAAAAAGTCCACGTTCCGAATCGAAAATCCCGAACGGGCGGGAAAGTTTCCCTCTTCACAGCGGCGAAGAATGTCCGAAATGTCAGCGCCCTCCAAACCGCCCTTTTTGGTGAAAAATTTGAGTCCGTTCTTATTGAAGGGGTGGTGGCTCGCCGTGAGCTGAATTGCGCCGTCGCAGTCCGTCTCGGGCACCTGCGTCGTCATGAACATCGCGGGGGTGGAACACAGACCGCAGTCCACGACCGATATTCCGCTCTCGCGCAAACCCTCGATCACGCACTTTTTCAGACGTTCCGCCGAAATACGGGAGTCGTGCCCGACCGAAACCGTCAGGGTTTCTCTGCCGAGCGCGTCACGGAGCCATGCCGCAAAGGCTTTTGCCATGGTCGTGACGACCTCGTCGGTCAGGTCAACGTGCTGACCTTCCACGCCCTCGCAAGCCGTTCCGCGGATGTCCGTGCCGCTCTTGAATTTCGCCCATTCCGTCATGTCTCGCCACCTCCGTTGCTTTCCTCTCTATTTTAACCAAAAACCCAAGGAATTGCAATAGAAATTTAACATTTTTGAAAAATGTTTCTGATTTTTGAGAAAAATTAACAAAACACCGCACCCCTGCCAAGAGGTACGGTGATTTATCTTCCCAAATTGGGATTTTAGCAGCCAAAAAAATACGAAAATAATATAATGAGACTTAAGAACTTAAGTGAGGAAAACCATGAAATCGATATTGAGAGAGATTGTAGAAAAAGTATTCGGCGAAGATTGTGACGAAGAGATTTTGACGCCGGAAGTTACGGCGCAAAACGACAAAGTCTGCGATATGGCGGACGAAGTTCTCGCGGCGCTTGACGAAAAACAACAGGAACTTTTCCACCGATTTATAGACGAAGAGTCGCACAGCGATATGCTCACAGAGGACGAATGCACGCTCCGCGCCTTCCGCAAGGGGATTTTATTCGGCATGGAGTTGTGCGAATATTACCGAAAATAAGGCGATAACGCTTCGCTTTCCGACCGTGTTACACTCGCACTTCGTGCTCGCTCTTAAGCACGGTCGGATTATATGGCGTTCCTACGGGAAAATGGATACTTTATCCTGCTAACTACTTCTTATTCTATGGGATACGTAATAAATAGAGAAAGGTGTAGAGCGATGTCGCGCCTTTGAGCATTCCCGGGATTGACTTCCTGGAATGCGGAAGATTGTCGTCGCCGACGCCTTATTACCCGCGCATGCTTAAGAGGCGGCTTTGCTGCCGTAACACGCGCGGAATTAGCACCCTTTGCAATTTTTGCAGTTCCCCGAACAGTGTTTTGCCGGCTTATTGCAGACCCCGCCCGAAAAGTTCGTGCCCGCGTCCTCGCTGCCGCACGCCGGGCACTTCGGGGTCTCGCCCTCCCGTAACAGCGTTTCAAACACCTTTCCGCAGACGTTGCATCGAAATTCCTTATAGACCATATTCTTCCTCCGTCATTTGAGCCGGCGGGTACGGCGCACCAATACGTATGCTACAGTCACCGTCAGCACCACCGTCAAAGCAAGCACCAAAATAAACCCCACGTCGTAGAGCGGCGAACCCTCGCCGAAGGGAAGTTTGACGTTCATGCCCCACAGCGAAAATACAAGGGTCGGAATCGAGAGCACGATGGTGATAATCGTCAGAAGTTTCATGACGATGTTCACATTGTTCGAGATAATCGAGGCGAACGCGTCCATCGTTCCCGAGAGAATGTCGCGGTAAATGTTACACATCTCGTTCGCCTGTTTGTTCTCGACGACGAGATCCTCGGCGTAGTTGATGAGTTCCTCTCTCCCCCGCACGTCCTCAAAGCGCATCACCTTCTCGATGACGACTTCGTTGGAGCGCAGGGAGGTCGAGAAATAGACAAGGGACTTTTCGAGTTCGAGAAGAAGAATCAGCTCCTTGTTCTTCATCGACTTGTGGAGCTCCGCCTGCACGCGGTGGCTCGTCTTGTCAATCTGTTTCAGGTGCTGTAGGAACTTGGTTGCGTTCCGATAGAGGAGTTGGAGCATCAGCATCTGATGGGCTTTCGTGTTGACGTTCTTGACCCGCTCGTTAAAAAAGTCGTACACCAAAGAGGTGTCCTTCAAGCACACCGTCACGAAATAATCCTTGTTGTACACAATGCCGAACGGCACCGTGCTATATACGTATTGGTCCTGTTCCTCGTCGATAAAGGGAATATCGACGACAATCATCGTGTTTCCGTCCTCGAAGTCCGTGTGCGCCGACTCTTCTTCGTCGAGTGCGACTTTCAGCATCGTCTCCGGGATTCCGGTCGCCCGCGACACCACTTCCACCTCGTTGTCCACCGGATTCGTCATGTGAATCCAGCACCCCGGGCGGGCGGCGTCGAGAGGCTTCAAGAGATTCTCTTCAGAAAGATTGATGGTAATCATTCGTTCTGCCTCCAATAAAAATGGTGCGGAAATGAAATTCCGCACCAAAAGAGAATCCCTTAAAAATATTTTTTCAGGGTCAGGGTCGGAATTTCAATCTCCATTCAATTGTCCAATGGCAGGATCGCGGCCGTTCAGGACCGTTTCCCGTACTTCGGTCTTCCATAAAAAACTGAAAATACTCCTTCCTTTCAATATATTCATTTTAACACCGATTTGATTTTTTGGCAAGTACTTTTTACAGGATCGCTTTTCCCGAAACAAAGGAATTGATAAATCCCGACACGTCCGACTTCACGCTCATCGCGCCGATGAAGTCAGCGAGCGTCGCATTCTTGTACTCGTTGCGGGCATAATACTTTTTGAGTCCCTTGAAAAAGGCGTCGTCTCCCACCGCGGTGCGCAGTTCGTCGAACAGAATCATCCCCTTGCGGTAGGTCATGACGATATACTCGTACTCCGATTTGTATTCGCCGAGACTGCGGTTCATCGAGCTGTCGAATTTGCCCGTTACCTCCGCGATGACCCGCTCGAAGAGTTTGTAGGAAGAGTTCGCGCTGTCCACGAAATATTTGCGGTCGAGATTGTATTCGGGGTTGTTCTCGTAGAAGAGAGCGGTCGAATACTCGGCGAGTCCCTCGTCCAAATACCCTTCCGTCACTTGGTTGTTACCCACGAGTCCGTACCACCATTGGTGCGCGGTCTCGTGAACGATGGTGGTCTGGTAGTCCTCTCCCGTCACGTTGTCCGAAATATAGACAAGACGGGGATACTCCATGCCCCCGTGGCAGAAGTCCGCTTTGACCACCGTGTAGGTGTCGTAGGGGTACTTGCCGAACAGTTTGTTGAAGGTCTTGATTGCCTTGATGGCGAGCGCGAGATTTTCCGCCGCCTGCGCGTCGTCATAGTAATAGTAGTCCACCCGCGTGCCGTTGCCGTCCACATAGTCCGAGAGAATCTGGAAACGGGTGGAAAAGACCATCGCAAAGTCCCGCACGCGCTCCGCCTTCACCTTGTATGTGACGAGGGAATCCCCCGATTTCTCCACAACGTCCCCGCCGAAAGCACAGACAAAATTTTTGGGCGCGGTGACCGTGACCTCGTAGTCCGACACCTCCGAATAGAAGGGGTCTCCGTTCGAGTAATAGGGATCCGTGACAAATTTCCCGTTCTCGTAAACGCAGGCAATCGGATACCAATTTCCGAAGTTCACGGTGTCGTCTCCGTAGCCGAGACGGTGATGAATATTGGATAATTTGAGTTCGAATTCGATGCAAAGCTCGGCGGTTTCGTCCGGGTAAAGCTCCTTTTTCAGAGGTACGATGAGGATATTTCTGTCCTCTCCGCCCACTTCGAAAGCGGATTCCTCCCCGCCCTGCGTCACGGATTTGACATCCGTCTGCCCGAACACGTTTTTGCCGTTCGGATATGCGTCCGCGCTCGCCGCCGCCGAGACGGGCTGAAACTTCGCGTCTTGCCGATAGGCGTTCCCGTACAGGTGAAAGCACAGGTTTTCGAGCGGAACGTCCTCCCTGTTCCGGTACGCGACGGACATCTTTCCGTTCAGCGTCATCGTGTCCGCGAAAAATTCCGCCTCAATTTCGTAGCGGGTGCGCGCCTCGTCGGTTTTCCCGCAGGCGGACATCGGCAGCACCAACGCCACCGCCAAAAGAACGAACAACAGGCTCAATCGTTTCTTTAACATCTTCTCTCTCCTTCCGGTTACCGGGACGCCCTTCCGGGCGAAATCTACCGATAACTATTCTATTCGGAGAAAGACGGGATTATTTCTGTTTTACCTCGATTCGGAAGATCTCCCCCGTCGGCGTCTGAAGCAGAATCACTTCTCCTTCCACCGCCACCATCGCCGCGAATCTGTTGACGATTTCTTCGTAGAGCCTCTCGATTAGTTCTTGTTTCGTCATGTTGCAAGGATACACGCTTCGGGAAAGATTGTCAACATATTTTTTACAAAATTTGGTAAAATAGGAGAAAGGCAGGGTCTTTCGACCCCGCCTTTTCGTACAAAATTCACTTTTCGCTGTTCAGGAGATAGACATAAGGATCGGTCAGTTCGCCGTTCTTGAGCACCTCAAAGTGCAGGTGCGCGCCCTCCGCGACTTCGAAGCACGCGGAATCGCTCACTTTGCCGATCACGTCCCCCTTGCGCACGCGGTCGCCCACCGCAACGAGGGGTTCGCGGTCAAGGGATTTATAGACGGTCTTGAGTTCGTCGTTGTGCTTGATGACGATCATGGTGCCGTTGATGACGTCCGTCGAGACGCTCTCCACCGTTCCTTCGTACGCCGCATAGACGTCCGTGCCCGCTTCCGCTATAAAGTCGATGCCCTTGTGCACGCGGAACTGATTCAGGGTCGAGCTGAACACGAATTCCGTCGCCGAGTAATCCATGCCGATCTCGCCCACGCGGACGGGCGCGTCAAAGATGATTGCCGTCTCCCCGGGATCGGGCGTCGGGTCGGGATTCGGGACTTCGCCCTGATCCGGGGGGACAACCACGTCCGTGATCGGGTCGCGGTTCGCGTTCACGAGGGTTACCGTGATAATCGTCGCGATCACTGCGATACACAGGATCAGCAACAGATAGTAGATGTTCCGTTTCAGAAATCTGCCGAAACTTGCCATTTTGCTCTTCATAAAACTTCTCCTTTTTTTGTTTGCTTATTTCATCCGCACCGGAGCGCGGTAGAGTACAGAAAATCAATAGCTGTTCAACAGGGCGGGAACGCCGATTTTGGCGAAATCCTCCCGCACCGCGATCTGCATGGATTCGCCGAAGGAGCGGCAGTAGTAAATCGTCACGTCGGGGAGTTCCTGCACCGACTGCACCGTCACGCGGAAGTCGCGGAAGAAACGTTCCCTGTCAAAATCGCGCACCGTGACGGACACCGCCTTCACCTCGCCGAGCGAGCCGAACACTTCGCGTCGGTTCGCGGAATCCGCCCGCACCTCCCAGAACACACCGTTATCTACCGCGTCCGCCCCTTCGGGCGGCTGTTCGTAGGTGCAGAATTCGTATGTCGCGTCGTCGAAATAATCCATGACGTCCGGTCCGCCCGAAGGCAGAAAAAACAGGATCAGCGCGACGAACAGACAGAAATTGCGCATTAAAAAATCCTCTCAAATTTCTTCGAGAGGATGATTGACGGAAAAATAAATTTTTATACAACCGATTATTTTTTGGGGAAAATACGGGCGAGAAGTTCGTCCGAGGGCTTTTTGGTGAATGCCGATACGACGGGAACGACAATCATCGAAACAGCCATCGCCACGACGCCGATGAGCGGGGAGCGCGCGATCCCCCCCTTCACCACCGCCGCCGCGCCCGTAAGACCCGGCGCGGGACTCACGAACCCGAGGACGACCACGAGAATGACCGTGACCGAGATCCCCGACACGATGGAGGCGTACGCCGCCGCACGGGTCACCCGGCGGGAGGTCAGACCATAGACGTAGGGACCGATGAAACAGCCCGCAAGCGTGCCCCAGGACAGGGACATCATGGTCACGATCGCGTCGAAGTTCCCGATTGCGAGCACCGCGGAGACCACGACGAAGAACAGACAGCCGAGACGCATGACGAGGGTCACCCGCTTGTCCGAGGAGTTCGGACGGATATAGCCCTTGTAGGCGTCCACCGCGATCGCCGAGGAACCCGCAAGGGAGAGCGAGGACAGCGTGCTCATGCTCGCGGACAGCAGAAGAACCACGATGAGACCGATGAGACCGTTGGGAAGAACAACTTTGAGCATGTCGGGCACAAAGGTGTCCGGGTTCGCGCTCGGGTGTTCGAAGAAGTTGACCATCGCGCCCGCAAAATACGCGCCGAACCCCACGACGAGGGCGAAGACCGTAGAGATGACAGTGCCCTTTTTGATGGCGGGTTCGTCCTTGATGGCGTAGAACTTATGTACCGTCTGCGGCACGCCCCAGACGCCGAAGGAGGTCAGGAGAATCAGGACGATGACGTTGAGGAGCGGAGAGTCCAAAAAGCCCGAGTCGCCCGCCGCGGGAAGAAAGCCCTTGCCCTGTTCAAACAGCTCGGCAATGTTGACCTCCGGGCGCAGGACGATCATGACAACCATGACGGCGACGCCCACAATCATGATAAAGCCCTGCACGAAGTCCGTCAAAGCGGTCGCGAGATAACCGCCGAATACGAGATACAGTCCCGTCAGCGCCGCCATGATGACGATGCACCACACAAAGGGAATGCCGAACACGATTTCAAACAGGTATCCGAGCCCCTGATACACCGACGCCGAGTACGGAATCAGGAAGATAAAGATGACAATCGCGGAAACAAGTTTGATTTTCGGGCTCTCGTACCTCGCCTCGAAAAATTCGGGCATCGTCTTGGAGCCGAGTTCCGTCGTCATGCGCTTGGTGCGGCGGGCGAGCACCTTCCAGGCGAGAAGGGTGCCGAGAATCGCGTTCCCTACCCCGATCCACACCGAGGCGAGTCCGAAACTCGCGCCGAATTTGCCCGCGTAGCCCACGAAGATGACCGCGGAGAAGTAAGTCGTGCCGTACGCGAATGCGGAAAGCCACCCCCCTACTCCCTTGCCGGCGAGAAAAAAGTCGTTCAGCGTGTTTGCTTTCCGCCGGGTGTAGAAGGCGATGAATACCATCATCGCCACGTACAGCGCGAGGATTAAAATGTTCAGCCACATAATCTATTTCTCCACATGGAATACATCGTTGCACACGCGCTCCGCGAACGGCGCCTCGTGAGAGACCAAAATCACCGCGCCCTCGTATTTCTCGATCGCCTCCGCGAGCGCCTCTTTGGCGAGCACGTCGAGGTGATTGGTCGGCTCGTCCAAGAGCAGAAAATTCGAGGGTTTCTTCGTGAGCGCGCAGAGCTTGACCTTAACCTGCTCGCCCCCCGAGAGCGTGCCGAGAGGTTTGGTCGCAAGCTCGGACTTGATGCCCGCTTTCGCGAGTTCGGAACGGATTTCCTTCTGATTCATGCGCGGGTATTTCTCGTTCATGAAACCCATCGCGTTCATCGAGGTGCCGCCGAAACGCAGATCCTGCTCGAGGTACAGCCGGGTGCAGTTGATATTGAAACGGTACTCTCCCCCGACCTTCGGAATTTCGCCCATGAGCGTCCGCAAAAGGGTTGTCTTGCCGATTCCGTTGGTGCCGCGAATCCAAAGTTTGGTCTCGCTCGTCACCTGTAGGTCGATAGGCGGAAGGAGCGGGACGCCGTTGTAGCCGATTTCGAGCCTGTCCGCGACGAGCATCTCCTTGGAATGGATCAGCACGTAGGGAAAATGAAAGGTCGCGGGCACCGCTTCGACGGGCTTTGCGAGCACTTCGATGCGGTCGAGCATCTTTTTCCGGCTGTTCGCCATGCCCGCGGTGGAGGCGCGCGCCTTGTTCTTGGCGATGTACTCCTCCATGCGCTTGATGTCCCGCTGTTGGCGCTCAAAGGCGTCCGCGTACTGTTTCGCGTTCTGCTCCCTCTGCTCCGCGAAGGTGTCGTAATTGCCCGTGTAGCGCCGTATGGTGCGGTTCTCCACGTTGATGATGACCTTGCACACCGCGTTGAGAAAGTCCACGTCGTGCGAAATCAGCAGGAAAGTGCCCTTGAAGGTATCCAGATATTTTTTGAGCCACTCCACGTGCTCCACGTCCAAAAAGTTCGTGGGCTCGTCCAAAAGCATGACGTCGAGTTCGTTTAAAAGCAGGTTCGCGAGCATGAGCCGCGCGCGCTGTCCCCCCGAGAGCTCCGCAATCGGCGTATCGTAGCCGAAGGCATTGATGCCGAGTCCGTTCGCGACCTTCTTGATCTCCGCCTCGAGCTCAAAAAAATTCTGCTCGGTCAGATAGTCCATGAGCTTTGCGCTCTTTTCGATGAGGGTCTCGAGCCGTTCGGGTTCGGGATTCTCCCCCATCTCGCGGTACATCGCCTCGAGCTTTGCGTTGGTCTCGAAGAGGTGCGAAAAGGAGCTTTCGAGGTACTCCATCACGGTCTTTGTGCGGTCGATGTCCGCGTGCTGATCGAGGTATCCCCATCGAATGCCCGGAAGCCAGCGGATTTCCCCCTCGTCCTGCAAAACCCTGCCCGCGATAATATTCATAAACGTCGTCTTGCCCGCGCCGTTCAAGCCCACGATGCCGCAGTGCTCCCCGTTGTTCACGGAGAGATTCGCGCCGTCGAAGAGCACCTTGCTGTCGTACATATGGCTCAAGGCAGTGATGGTCAGAATGCTCATAATGTTTTCATTATATCATACTCGCGCGCGCAAGTCGAAAAAAATGCCGCGGATTTCTCAAAAAATCCGCGGCATTCGCCCAAAAATTACAGGTAATCCAAGAGATTTGCCACCGACGGGAGCACGAGGTCAGCCGGACCTTCTGTCTCGGGGTCTTCCCGCGCGCCCGTCTGCACGTGCACCGAATAAAATCCGCTGTGCTTGGCGAGCAGGATGTCCGTCGAGTACCTGTCCCCCACGAAGGCTATTTTGTCCGAAGAGAGGTTTAGTCTTCGGCAGAGGTACGCGCCCGCCGTCGCCGAGGGCTTTCCGCACACGGCGTCCGGCACTCTTCCCGTCGCGGACTCCACAAGCGCCGCAAAACTCCCCGCGTCCGGCACCGGGTAGGGCTCGGCGGGGCAGTTTTTGTCCGGGTGCGTGGCGATGTACGGAATTCCCGTGCGCAGGGCGTTGCACAGGCGCACGAGCTCGGGATAGGTCATCTCGTTGTGAAAACCCATGACCGCGACCTCGGGACGTTCGTCGTCCAGCTCCGCCGCCTCCGAAAAACAGCCGCGAAGGGAGGGCGTGCCGAACACAAGCACCCTGCGTCCCGGATAGCGGGTCAATACATAGTCGAGCGCCACGTCCCCCGAGGTCACAATACTCTCGGGCGCGGCGGGAAATCCGAAACCCGCGAGCCGTCTCGCGTAGTCCGCGCCGCACCGGGAGGAATTGTTGGTAAAGTAGCAGACGCGGGTGCCCCGCGCCGTCAGCGCCGCCAAGAGCTCCCTCGCACCCGGTATCACGCTTTCGCCGGTGTAGAGTGTTCCGTCCATGTCAAACACGACAGCCTCAAAATTTCTCGTCATTGGTAACCGTCCTTCCTTTTTTATCCGACGTACTCCAAAAGTCCCTCGTCCCGCAAAAGGGTCAGCACCGTGAAGGTGTCCGACAGGTCGGGCGCGAGATACGCCGCCGTGCGGAGATTGGGGAGTTTCAGACTGCGCAGCCAAAAGCCACCGTCCGGGTACATGCGCTTGAATATGCGGTTGATTCGGGAAAACAGCCGTTCCAATTCCCGAAGTTCGCCCAAAAGCTCCCGCCGATACTCGCGAATCTTGTACTGCGCGAGTTCCATATTGATTTTGGGTTGGTCGTAGAGTCTTTGAAGGGTCTCCGCCGCGTCCGTTCCGCAGTATTTCGCGAGAAGGGAGGCGCGGCGCGCTTTGTCCGTGGGCAGAATGGGGAGCTTTACGTCCTCGGAGAGCGCTGCCTCGAACAGCCGTATCAGCCGGTTTGCGCACAAAAGAACGCGCTCGCCCAAGAGACTTCCCGCGCCGACCGGCTCTTTCATCGCCTGAAGAATTGCCGCGGTCAGCGTCGCGGAGCTCTCCGCAAGACGGTTCTTGCCCAAAAGCTGGGTGCATGCCGCGTGCTTTAAGAGACATTCGGTCAGCTCCATGAGCGCGTCCCGGCTGCCCTCGTTCACCTTCTCCCCCGCGTCCGCCGCGCAGCGAATCAGGTGCTCGGAGAATTTCGCAAGCTCCGCGCAGTAGGGTTCCCTGCCGATGAGGTAGGCGAACTTCCACTCGAACAGCGCGAGCGCGGTGCCCGCAATCCACCCGAAGGCGGAGGCAATCATTGCCGGCGGAGCGGTGCCCACGAGTTCCGCGTCCGCTACCACCGCGTAGGGCGCGGAGGCGAGCAGGCGCTCGGTCTTGCCGTTGAGCATGAGGTTGCAGTAACCCGAAAGGTCTGCACAGGGCGCGGTCAGCACCGCCACAAGGGGCGCGCCCTTGATCGAACAATAATATTTGGAGACGTCCGCTACGCTTCCGCTCCCGAAACACACCACCGCGTCCGCCGCGGGATATTTGGAGAGTTCCGCCACGCGCAGAAGAGTCGGAACAAAGCCCGAGGGAAAGACATGCACGTTTAGACGGTAGGATTTGCGCAGGAGAAGTTCGACGCTTCTGCCGTACTTGTCATAGACGTCCCGCGCGGACACGAACAGGATACTGTTTGCGCCCGTCTCCTCCACCGTCGCGACAAGGCGGTCGAGTGCGCCCTTCCCGCAGAGAATCCGGCGGGTCTCCACCCGATGCGTCTCCCCGCAGGAACAGGCGTAGGTCAGCCCCGCGAAATCCTCGGTTTTCAGTTCATACAGATTCATGTGCGGTTCCCTCGAAAGAATAAGAATCCCACGGGGCGGACGCTCTTCCGGTACCCCCGCGGCAAGGAAACCTTCCCGCCGCTCCGGCTGCTCCGCGCGCGGCGATGCGCCGCTGCCCGTGCGATTCAACAGATTCTATGATACCACATTGCAGTACAGAAGGTTTTGACAAAATCGCGGAAATTTGTTGGAAATTTGTCGAAAGGAACAAAGAGTTTCCGCCAAGAGATTTCCTATTTGCCCGCGAGAGAGGCAAAGTACGCCACCCGTTTTTCCCATTCGGGGAATTTGTCCGCGGTCTCGAGGGAGAGCAGGGCGGCGTTTTTGTCCCGCTCCGCGGAAATCTGACTGCCCAAAATCGCATAGGCGTTGCGGATTGCCCTGCCGTCCGTCTCGGGGTCGAGTTCCTCGAGCTCGTAGTCCTGCCGGTTGTTGAAAATCGTCTCCCCAGACAGCTCCATGAGTCCGAGTTTGTCCGCAAATTCGTGAATCCTTGCAATCTGTTCGGGCGTGTGCCTGCTCTTGCAGTATGTCACGCCCTTGACCCCGATCTTCGCAAGCTCGGAGAGGAGTTCAAAGAGGAAGGCGTCCTCATACTTCTGCACGCGGAGTTCGCCGAACACCATCTGCTCGATGTCCCCCATGTACGGATAGACCACGAGCCCGCCCACTTCGTTCGCAATGCGCATGAGCTCCAAAATACTGCACAGATCTTCGTCCGCGTCCACGTAGAAGAGCATGATTTCGCTTCGCAGCGCGGAGGCGAGGTCGCTCGTATAGTTCTTGTTTCCCACGACGTCGGAGAGGTTCTTTTTGGTCTTTTCGGGGAGGGGAATGCCGAGTTTTTTGACGAGGGCGTCGATGAGCTGCGCGCCCCGGCTGTACCGGTCCACGAGGGCGTTTGCAAACGCCACGAGGATCTGCCACTCCGTCACCGTGCCCCCTTCTTCCGCCTTGCTCGCCGCGAGCACGCTCGAGTACTCCACGTGTATGCCGATCTTCTCCACCCGCTCGTTCAGTGCGTCCACCATGCGGCGGTTGCGGTTGCTGCGGCGCTCCCGATAGCGGGACAGCCACTGATTCACGCGGTCAATCCTGTTCCTCGGAATCCCCGTCAGAACAAGGTTCAATACGCCGTCCTGATAGAGGTTGTTCAGGCGCAGGTTCTGCTTTTGGGAACGGCTCAAATAGCAGGAGACCTCCACGCCCACGAGCGCGCCCATGCCGAGCGCCTCGCAGGCGTCGCTGAATTCCCGCGCGCCCGAGAGCGTGTCGAGGTCTGCGATTCCCGCGATTTTGTTTCCCGCCGCGTAGCAGGCGTAGGCAATCTCCGAAGGCGTAAAGCTCGCGGAGGAATAAAAGGTCTTTAAGATAAGCTTTTGGTCGCGCTCCCGCGCCTTGGGCGCGAAAAACCTGTCCTCTTTGTCCGTCGAGCGGAGCATCGTCACGCTCGCGAGGCGTTCCTCTGCGTCAGGGCTTACGAGCTTTGGCAGGAGCTTTTCGCGGAGCTTGGAGAGATGTTTGCGGTTGATAATCTTGTCCCGAATGGAGTTCTTGACAAAATCGTAGGCGACGACGCAAAGTCCGAGAATGATATTGAAATAGAATGTGAGAAAACGCCAGATGAGCACGATCCAGAAGAGATGCCCGCCGTTGATGCCCGGAAGTCCCGCAAAGATGATGTAAGAAGTGCCCTCGATCGCGCCCGCGCCGCCCGGCGTCGGAATAAAGGAGGAGGCGAACATCGAAAACACGTTCAGCGTCACAATGTTGTACCACAGCCCCGTGGAAGGCTCGATTTCCGAAAAGGAGAGCACCACAAAGTACGGAATCGAATAGTTCAGGGCGAGAATGCAGAGCATGAGGAACGCGCAGACGAGAATATACAGCGGATTCTTGGAGACGTAGCGCATGGAGGAACGGAAGTCCACAACGGTCTTGGTCGCCTTTTCATACATCTTGTCGTAGTTTCGCACGAGTTTCATCTTGACGCCGAGCTTTAAGACCCCGCCCACGAGTTTTTCTCCGAGCTTCGGGAGAAAGGTGAAGGTCACGATGAACAGGGGAACGCAGGCATTGAGCGCGATGCCGATCCAGGACGCCACGCGCACTGTCGTCGCCATGGCGGGATCTATCCCCGAGAGCGCGCCCGCGTTGACGATGAGCAGAACCGCGCAGATGGGAATGTTGACGAGAATCCAAGTGAAGTATTTGACGAGGGGCAGACTTGTCGCAACGCCGATGGGCACGTCGTTTTTGGCGAGGTACACCATCTGAAAGGGCTGACCGCCCGCGCCGAGCGGGGTGATGTCGTCGTAGTATTTGCCGAGCACCGCGGTCTTGAAACTGATAAAGGGTCGAAACCTGCCCGTCGTGATTCGGCACAGGAAGGAGAACAGGAAGGCTTCGCAGAAGAGCGCCAAAAGCGTCAATCCGATGGAAATGAGAAAATAGCGGATCCGCGCGTTTCGGAACAGCACGCCGATCGTGACCGTTTCCGCTCCCGAGAGGTCCCCGAGCCCCATGAGGAG
This sequence comes from uncultured bacterium, assembly GCA_905215695.1. Taxonomy (GTDB): domain Bacteria; phylum Bacillota; class Clostridia; order Christensenellales; family HGM11417; genus CAJMQN01. The sequence goes on along the minus strand of CAJMQN010000001.1, from coordinate 12,794 downwards.
CACGACGCTCAAAACGCAGACGACGACCAAAAAGAGGACCTGAAAAATCTTTTTCCGTCTCCCCTTCTTGCCCTTGGGCTTGAGGTTTTCCATCTTCTCCTCGAGGTCCTCATAGAGCTCGGACTCGCTGTACTGCGGAATGCCCTTCTGCGCCCGTTCTATTTTGGAATTGTCGGCAGGCGGCAGGGTGATGAACTCGAAAATCTCGTTCTCCTGCTCCTTCTTTTTTTTGCGCATTTAAGTACTCCTTTCCCGAGTAGTGTAACACACTGCCGTCCCGCCGTCAATAAAATAGCGGTCGTTTGACCCGATTTCGCGCGCCCGTATGCCCGAAAAAAACGCGCTTTTTCAAAAAAATACGCCCGGGCGGGTCTTCCGCTCCGGGCGCAGTGCTTACCAGCGGTTGTCCAGTTCCACTTCCACAAAGCCCTGCGGGTGTTTGCACACCGGGCAGACCTTCCACGCCTCCGTCCCCTCGATTTCGTGCCCGCAGTTCGCACACTTAAAGATTCGCGGCTGTTCCGAAGAATAGATGCGGTCGGTCTCCATCTTCATCGCAAGCTCGCCCAAAACGTTGGCATGGTGGCGCTCGATCTCCGCAATCTGACGGAAGATGCGCGCGATGTCCGAAAACCCTTCCTGTTCCGCAGTGTCGGCAAAGGAAGAATAGATTTTATCATACTCCGAAGCCTCGTCCTGCACGGCAAAATTGATGGTCTCCACCACGTCCCCGACCTTGAAGGGATAGCCCGCCTGTATGTCGATGTTCTCCACCACGCCCTCCGAGCGCGAAGTGATGAGGTCAAAGAAGACCTTGGAGTGCGCGAGCTCGTTGCCCACAAGGGACAATACGATCTTCGAAATCTCGTACCATCCGTTTTCACGGAGTTTTTCCGCGAGGAATTCGTACCTCCCCCGCGCCTGACTCTCACCCGCGTACGCTTTCGCCAGGTTCTCCCTGGTCTTAGACTGCATAAAATTCATAAAAAAACCTCCCGGTACTTTTTAGGAATTTTGTGCAAGAGTGCGGGCTTTTATTCCTTTAAACCGTATAGTCCACCGCGGAGCGTCCGACTGCTACCGCGCGAACGAACTCCGCGACCTTGCGGTGCTCGGGATGCACGCGATACCGCTCGAGCGCGTCAAAGTCCGCGAAATCCGCGGTCAGAACGAGGTCGAAGGCGTTTCTGTCTCCGCCCCCGTTGATTCCGACCTCGCAGGAGAGGAGTTCGGGCACTGCGCCGGAGAGCGATTCGAGACGGCGTTTGATTTCCTGCGCGTTCTCCCGTGCGTTCTCCGGGCGGAGTTTCCACATGACGATATGACGAATCATGCTTTCAGACCCGTGACCTTCAAAAATTCCGCGTAAGCGGCGTTCCACTCCGCGGCGCCCTGCGGCGCGTAGCGCTTACCCTCGAAGTCCTTTAAAAGCGCCTTGCGCAGACCTTTGAGTCCGTCGAGTTCGCCGAGCGCCATGAACTGCACGCCCACGTTGCCGAGCGCGGTCGCCTCCGTGGGACCCGCGAGCACCTCGATGTCGCAGGAATTCGCCGCCATCTGACAGAGCAGACCGTCCTTGCCGCCGCCGCCCACAAGGTGCAGGGTCTCGTAGCGCTTGCCCGTCAGTTTCTTCATGATGTCGCACACATAGCGGTATTTCATCGCGAGACTCTGATAGATGCACCGCGCAGTTTCGCCGAGCGTCTCGGGCACGTACTGCCCCGTCATTTTGCAGTATTCCGCAATTCTCTTCGGTAGGTTGCCCGGGGTCTCGAACGCCGCGTAGTCGGGGTCAACAAAGCATTTGAAGGGCTCTACCGCGAGCGCCTCGCGTTCGATGTCCGCAAAGCTCACGTTGTTCCCTTCGCGAATCCACTGGCGGCGGCTCTCCTGAATGAGCCAGAGACCCATGATGTTCTTGAGGAGCCGCACGTTCCTGCCGTACCCCCCCTCGTTGGTCACGTTGAAACCCTGCGACTGTTCGGTCACGACGGGCTTTTCGCACTCCGTGCCGAAGAGAGACCATGTGCCGCAGGACACGTACAGGAAATCCTCTTTCAAAGAGGGCACAGCCGCGACCGCCGAACCCGTATCGTGCGTGCACACCGCGATGACCGGAACGGGTTTCGCGCCGAGTTCCTCGCAGATTTCCGCGGACAACATGCCGTAGGGCGTGCCCGCGTCGATGATTTCGGGGAAGATTGACTTGGGAATGCCCAGTTTTTCGATGAGCTCGAAATCCCAATCCTTCTCTTCGGCGGACAGAAGTCCGGTGGTCGAGGCGATGGTGTATTCCGCGCGCTTGACCCCCGTCAGGAAGTAGGCGAAGAGGTCGGGCATAAACAGGAGCTTATCCGTGCGCTTTAACAGGTCGGGCTCTTTGTCAACGAGCGCTTTGAGCTGATAGATGGAATTCAGGCGCACCGCCTGCGTGCCCGTGCGGCGATAGAGTTCCTTGCGCGGAATGACGGCATCGACTGCCTCCATCATGCCCTCGGTGCGCAGGTCGCGGTAGTGAACGGGGTTTGCAAGGAGATTTCCCTTCGCGTCCAACAGCCCGAAGTCAACCCCCCAGGTATCGATTCCGACGGCGTCGAATCCGCCCTCTAAAACCGCCTTGTTGATGCCCTGTTTGATCTCGAAGTACAGGCGCAGGACGTCCCAATACAGCGTGCCGTTCACGCTGACGGGGTCGTTTGAAAACCGGTGAATCTCGCGAAGTTCAAGTTTGCCGTTCGCGAGCGTGCCGAGCATCGCCCTGCCCGAGGACGCGCCGAAGTCGAATGCCAATACTCTCTTTTCCATAATCGTCTCCTAATGAATCGTATTTTGCCTTTGTCCCTATTATACTAACTTTTGCCTTTTTTTTCAAGCGTTATCGACACTTTTTGTCCGCCGCTCTTGACAGAGCGCCCCGCGGCGTGTAAAATAGGAAAAAAGACCTTTCGGGAGGGTATCCATGAAATATCTGCACATCGAAAATTCCGATTTGCTCGTCTCCAACCTCGCGCTCGGCTGCATGCGTCTTCCGGCGCGCTCCTATCGCGAGGCGGAAACGCTCGTTTGCTCCGCGGTGGACGCGGGGGTCAACTTCTTCGACCACGCCGACATCTACGGAAACGGCGAGGCGGAAACGCTCTTCGGTCGCGTTCTCAAGGCGAATCCCTCTCTGCGCGGGCGCATGCTCATTCAGTCCAAGTGCGGCATCGTGCGGGGCAAAAACACCGCGTACTACGATTTCTCCAAAAAGCACATTCTCGAGGCTGTCGAGGGAAGCCTTGCGCGGCTCGGCGTCGAAACGCTCGACGTGCTCCTTCTGCACAGACCTGACGCGCTCATGGACCCCATGACCGTCGCGCAGGCGTTTCGGGAACTCCGCGAGAGCGGGAAGGTTCGCTATTTCGGCGTTTCCAATTTCAATGCGGGACAGCTCGCACTGCTCCGCAAATACGCGCCCTATCCCATTCTGTTCAATCAATTGCAGATGAGCGTCGTGCACTGCCCCATGATAGACGCGGGACTCAACGTCAACCGCACCAATCCCGAGGCGGCGGACCGCGACGGCTCCACCCTCGACTATTGCAGACTGAACGGCATCACCATTCAGGCGTGGTCTGTCATGATGGCGCTCGCAGGGGAAGGAACGTTCCTGAACCATCCCAAGTACGGGGCGCTCAACGATACGCTCGAAACGCTCGGAAAAGAATACGGACTTGCGCCCAACGCCATGGCGGTCGCCTGGCTTCTCCGCCACCCCGCGAAGATGCAGGCGGTGGCGGGCACGACCTCTCCCGAACATCTCGCCGAGCTTGCGGCGGCATCCGAAGTCCGCATCTCCCGCGAACATTGGTACGACATCTATACCGCCGCGGGAAAAATCGTTCCCTGAAAGAAAACGGCTCCGAAATTCGGAGCCGTTTTTTTATACTGTCCGATAGGCGACGGTGATCCCCTTCTCCGAAGCCACGCGGTCGAGATAGGCTTTGACCGTGTTCGCGGGAATTGCGTAACCCATATTCTCGGTGTTCTCCTCCACAATCTTTAAGGAGTTCACGCCGATCACGTGCGCATACTTGTCAAAGAGCGGTCCGCCCGAGTTGCCCGGATTGATCGCGGCGTCCGTCTGAATCACTTCCTTGACAGTGCCGTTTTCCTCGGTTTGGATTCTCTGCAAAGGCATCGAGACCACGCCCGACGTCACCGCGAGACCGTAGCCGTTGGCATTGCCGATTGCCACGGCGACCTGACCGTACTTGAGATCCTCCGAATCCGCAAAGGTCACCACGCGCTCAAAACCGCCCTCGGGCAGATTTTGAAACTGTAAGAGCGCAAGGTCGAGGTCGGCGTCGAAATCCACGACTTTCATCTCAAACTGCGCCGAACGGTCGCTGTAGAAGTTCGCGAGTACGGTTCCGTAGGCGACGTTTGTCTTGCCCGAAATCGTGGGACGTCCCCACCTGTCGTAGGTGTAGGTATATTTCTCATAGGTCACCACGTGCGCATTGGTCACGACATAGCCGTCCGAAGTGACGATAAAGCCCGTCCCCGCGGAGCTGGAGCTCGCGTTCGAATCCGTACAGCGCAATTCGAGCGTCGCAATGAGCATGTCGTTCGCCACGTTCTGCGCGACGTCAGTGTCGCTCCCGTTCGTCGCAAGGTCCCCTGCGCTCACTTTGTAGGTTCCGCTGATGGTATTGACGTCCGAACCGCTCAACATGTCCGAAACCCGACAGCCCGTGAGCGCGAACAGCGCGACGAGCGCAAGCGCGACCGTCGCAATCCGAATTGTCCATTTCGTCCTCTTTTTCATAGCAAACCTCCGATAGAAAGAGATGACTCCTATTCTTTTCCCTAATAATTTAACCCTTTTGTGTGACAAATATGTGACATGCCGACAAAAAAACGGTTATAAAAATGCCGCCCGGATAGGAAAGCGGCGCATGCGCAACCGAAATACGCCTTTGCCGGCTAATCCTCTACGATAATTTTTACCGCCGTACACCTTCCGCCGTTGCATTCGCTCTCGGAAACACTGCATGCGGCAATTCCCATGCGAACGTCCATTTCGGCTCGCATGCTGATTTTATCCCCCGCTTTCGAAACGGGACGGAGGACTTTTATGCTGCCGTCCGCTTGGATTTTCGTGTTCATAAACAGATTGACAGGATGTATGAGAGGTCTGTCTTCTTTCAGGCAAGCGTTTATATTTTCCAGACAATTTTTATGTCCCTTCCCGTTATGATAGAAGAATTCATACATCTCGGGACGGCAGCAAGGGTGCAGCAAATCGTGCTCGCCTACGTCATCCCATAGGATGCGAAACATCGGACGATACAGATTCGAAAAAATCGAGTCGCCCACCCGAAGCCGCAAAGATTCGTTGCAATCAATCGTAACACCCGTCGAAAGAAATTCGGACGCATCCGCCGCTCTTTCCGCAAAAAAATCGACGACCTGTCCGCCCTCCGTATCGACAACCGTGACGATTTTCCCCTTTGAAACCGCCACGGACAAACCGGTGCAGGGCTGTATGATATATTCCTGTTTCATCATGACCTCATATGGAATAAAAAACCCAAACCAGCCGTCGAGGGTCGGGTTCGGGTTGAACAAAGCAATATTACAGCTCGAAGGGAAGATCCTCTTCGGGCGCGGGCGGCGCGTCGGGTAGGGGGGCTTCTTCGGGGGGAACCGAAGGCATCTCCCCGAGCGAATCGGACGAAAACCCGGCTTCGGCTCCCGCAGGCAGATCGAAGGGAAGCGCGTCCCCGAGACCTCCCTCCGCGAACGTCTTTTCCCTCTTTTCGCGGGGGGGTGGGGCGAGGTTGTACGCCTCGACGATCGCGTCAGCCGACTTCGAAAGGGAGACAAATTTCGTACAGTGCCCGATCCAGCGCAGGTTTACGCTCCCCGTCGGACCGTTGCGGTGCTTGGCGATGATGAGTTCCGCCACGTCCTTCTGTATCTCGCCCTTCATGACCTTGTCCTCGTTCGCCTCCACCTTGTCCGGACGGTGAATGAAGATAACGATGTCCGCGTCCTGCTCGATTGCGCCCGATTCGCGGAGGTCAGAGAGCTGGGGCTTGTGTGAGGTTCTCGACTCCACCGCGCGGGAGAGCTGGGAGAGCGCGACAACGGGCACGTCCAATTCCCTCGCGAGAATCTTCAGATTTCTCGAAATCTCCGAAATTTCCTGCTGACGGTTGTCCGTCGCCTTTCCGCCCGTGCTCATAAGCTGAATATAGTCGATCATGACAACGTCCAGCTTTCCCTCCTTCGCCTTCAAACGCCGGCACTTGGAGAGAATGTCGTAGGGCGTGTTCATGGAGGAATCGTCCACGAAGATGCGCGCCTTCGCAAGCTCCGCGTTGGACTTCCAAATTTTCTGCCAATCCTCCATGGAGAGGTTACCCTTTAAGGCGTCCGAGAGGGATACTCCCGCAATCGAGCACATCATTCTCTGTGCAATCTGAATCTTGGGCATCTCGAGCGAAAAGACCGCGCACACGCCCCCGCGCAGGGTCGCGATGTTCTCCACGATATTCATGGCGAGCGAGGTCTTTCCCATCGCGGGACGCGCCGCGATCAGCACGAGGTCGGAACGGTGCAGACCGTTCAGGATTTCGTCCAAACCGTCCAGACCCGTCTTGAGACCCGTGAACGCGTCCTTGTCGCTCGCGAGCGCCTGAAACTTGTCGATGACGGCGTTGAGTTCCCCCCCGATTGCGGTCAGCTTGGAGGCGTCGGATTTGGCGGAGATGTCGAACACCTCCCGCTCCGCGAAGGCGAGCGCCTCCTCGCTTGTCACGTCGCTCCCCGCCTCCTGCATGATGGCGGAACCCGCGTTGATCAGCTTGCGGAGGGTGCTGTCCCGTTTGACGATACTCACATAGTGTTTATAGTTCGCGGCGGAGGGCACGCTCTTGGTGATCTCCGTCACGTAGGCGATTCCCCCGCAGGCGGAGATCGTGCCCCGTTTTTCCATTTCGTCCGTCAGCGTGACGAAATCTACCGGAATGGAACGCCGCGCGATTTCCGTCATGCTCTCGAAGATCAGGCGGTGGGATTCCGAATAAAAATCTTCCTCCGAAAGCTGCGCAAAGACCTCCGACGAGATACTTTCGTCGAAGAGAACGCAGCCGAGAACGGACTGCTCCGCCTCCAAATTGTGCGGCATGGAACGGATTGCTTCGGGTTTCTTCTGTACTGCGGGCATGGTTTCCCCCTCTTCTTGTTTTCGGCTATTTGCGGGTGCGGTACTTTTTCAAGGGTAGGAGCTTTTCCTTTAGAATCGCGGTCAGTTCCGCAGGGCTTCCCTCCACGAAATCGCTCTTCGGGAGAATGAGACAGCGGGTCTTGGTCAGGTAAAAATAGAAGGAATCCCCCGTCTCGAAACTTTCGTGAAGTTCCTCGTACCGAAAGGTACCCTGCACGCAGTGCTCCTTTACGGGAGAGGCTGTCGTCACACGGACTTCCTCTTCGCCGAACTCATATTTGGTGCCCGTCGCGAGGTATTCGCGGTTTTGCTTTAAAAATCTTTTGGAAGCGACGATCATCGAAACGTACATCGTCACGGGGAGAAGGATTCCCACCGCGATGCAGATGACGCCGAACACGGGATTGAAAAAGAGCATGACAATCCCGATTCCGATGAGCAGGGCGGGCGCCAAAATGCTCGAAAACAGCTCCTTTTTCAGAAGGTTGAACTTCTTGAATTGCATGTAGCTCTCCCGCGTGTTCTGCGTGACTGCGACAATCATGGGAAAAAACTCCTTACAGCTTTTTCAGCGCGGCGAGCGTGTCCGAAACTTCCTTCGCCGCAAAGCGGAAGGGCGTTTCTGTCAGAAGGTCAACGCCCGCAAGTTTCAGAAGCTCCACGGGAGAAAGGCTCCTGCCCCCCTTCAGGAATTTGAAATAGTCCTCCACGGCGGGCTGACCTTCCTCTAAAATCCGGTTGGCAATGTTCACCGCGGAGATGAGCCCCGTCGCATACTTATACACATAGAAAGAGGTATAGAAGTGCGGAATACGCGCCCACTCGTAGCGGATATCCTCGTCCGAAATCACACCGTCGCCGTAGTACTTCTTGTTGAGTTCGTAATAGACGGAGGACAGGCTCTCCACGTTCAGCGGCTCGTTCTTCTCGCACATGCCGTGCGCGATTGCCTCGAATTCGGAGAACATGGTCTGACGGTACATCGTCGTGCGGAACATGTCGAGATAGTAGGACAGCAGGAATTTGCGGGTCTTTTCGTCGGATTCGTTTTTCAAGAGGTATTTTAAGAGCAAAGTCTCGTTGACCGTGCTCGCGACTTCCGCCACGAAAATCGTATAGTCCGCTTTGGCGTAGGGCTGATTCGCGTTGCTGTAAAAGCTGTGCATGCTGTGCCCCATTTCATGCGCGATCGTAAAGACGTCGTGCGTGGTCTCCTCGTAGTTTAACAGCGCATAGGGGTGTACGTTGTACACCGAGGTGCTGTACGCGCCCGAACGCTTGCCCTCATTCTCGTAAACGTCGATCCAACGCTCGTCGTGCGCGCGCCAGAAGGTCGTGATATATTCCTCGCCGAGTACGCCGAGCGCCTTTGCGCAGAGGGCGTAGGCGTCGTCGTAGGAGAGTTTCATGCCCGCGTCCTCGACGACGGGAACGTGCAGGTCGTACATGTGCAGTTCGGGGACGCCGAGAAGTTCCTTGCGGAGACGGATATAGTCGTGCATTGGCGCAAGATTGTCCGAAACGCATTTGATGAGATTTTCATAGACCTTGGGTTCGACGTCCTCGTAGAAGAGCGCCATCTCAAGGCAAGAACCGAATTTGCGCGCGCGCTGATGAAAGCAGTCCTTCGCCACGTTTCCCGCATAGATTGCCGAGACCGTGTTGATACACTTCTTATAGGAGGCGTAATATTTCTCGAAAGCTTCCTTGCGCACGCTCTGCTTGGGGCTCTGCAAAAAGGACGCATAACTCGCGTGCGAGAGTTTCCGTTTTTCGCCCTTCTCGTCCGTCACGTCCTCAAAGGTAATGTCCGCGTTGTCGAAGAGCGTAAACGCCGTATGAAAGCTCTGCAACGCCTGCGAGCTTTCCGCGAGCAGTTTCTCTTCCGCCTCGGAGAGAATGTGCGCCTTTTGGCGGAGAATTCCCTTCAGATACCTGTCCCATGCCGAGAAACGCTTGTCCGCGATGAACGCCTGCAAGGTCGTTTCGGGGAGAGCGGAGAGTTCGGGCTCGAGAAAGGCGTTTTCGGAAGAGAACCGCATATACACCGAGAGCACCCGCTCCCGGCGCCCCTGCGCGGTCGTGTCCTTGGTATTCTCGTCCAGTCTCATGTGCGCGAAACTGTACAGGGACTCGATTTCCAGCGACAGCGCGTCGCTCTCCTTGAACAATTTCAACAGGGCATCCGCGTCGCCGAGCTTGCCCCGATACTTGCCGAGGTCGCCCACGCGACCCGAAACCGCCGCGAGTCGCGTTTCAAACGCCGATTCGTCCGCGACGATTGCGGACAAGTCCCATTTATATTTCTCTTCGATTTGCGCTCTGATTTTCAAGGTTGATTTCTCCTTTCAATTCTTATTCGAATGACAGGGCGCGGGAATCCTCCCTCCCCTCCCGATAAACTTCGCGGGCGACAATGTCGATACGGGAATGATGGGGGCGCGACCGAGAAGTCCGCCGAATTCCACGCTGTCCCCGGCTTTCTTGCCCGGGACGGGAATCACGCGCACTGCCGTCGTCTTGTTGTTGACCATGCCGATTGCCGCTTCGTCCGCAATGATTCCGCAGATGACTTCCTCCGGCGTGTCCCCGGGAATCGCGATCATGTCGAGTCCCACACTGCACACCGAAGTCATCGCCTCCAGTTTTTCTATGGTCAGATTCCCCTTCTCGCAGGCGCGTATCATGCCGATGTCCTCGGAGACGGGAATGAACGCGCCCGAGAGTCCGCCCACGTGCGAACTCGCCATGATTCCGCCCTTCTTGACCGCGTCGTTGAGCATCGCAAGGCACGCCGTCGTCCCGCATGCCCCCACGCTTTCGAGCCCCATTTCCTCGAGAATGTGCGCCACGCTGTCCCCCATGACCGGGGTCGGCGCAAGCGAAAGGTCCACGATTCCGAAATTTGCGTCCAGCCTTCTCGCACTCTCCCGCGCGACAAGCTGACCGATTCGCGTAATCTTGAACGCAGTCTTCTTGATAATCTCCGCAATCTCCGTCAAATCCCCGTCCGGACATTTCTCGAGCGCGGATTTGACCACGCCGGGACCCGAGACGCCCACGTTGATGACGCTGTCCCCCTCTCCGCAGCCGAGAAAGGCGCCCGCCATGAAGGGATTGTCCTCCACCGCGTTGCAGAACGCCACAAACTTGCAGCAGCCGAACCCGTCCGCATCCTTCGTCCGCTCCGCCGTCTCCTTGACGATTCTTCCGCAGGCGCGCACCGCGTCCATGTTGATACCCGCTTTGGTCGTTCCCACGTTCACCGAGGAACAGATCTTTTCCGTCGTCGCGAGAAGTTCGGGCACGGAATCGAGAAACTTTTTCTCAAACGCCGTCATACCCTTCTGCACCAATGCGGAATAGCCGCCGATGAAGTCCACGCCCAGCTCCTTTGCCGCGCGGTCCAGCTTTCTTCCGATGCCGAGATAGTCCCCGCAGGACGCCCCCACAAGGCTCACCGGGGTCACCGAGATGCGCTTGTTCACAATGGGCACGCCCAGCTCGCGGGAAATTTCGTCCGCCGTTTTCACGAGATTCTTTGCGCGGGAGGTCACCTTCTCATAGACCTTGTCCGCCGCATGCTCGCCCGCGCAGTCCAAAAGGGAGATTCCCATGGTCACCGTGCGCACGTCGAAGTGCTGACTGTCGATCATGCGGATTGTTTCGAGTATTTCCTTGCTGTTCAGCATCTCGTTCTCCTCACAGCTTGTGCATGGAATCGAATACGTCCTCGTGCTGTATCCGCACCGAAACGCCGATTTCTTTGCCCAAATTTTCAAACTCCTCCGCAAGGTCGGAGAGCTTTCTCCCGCTCTCCGAAAGGTCCACGAGCATGATCATCGTGAAATAGTCCTGCATGATGGTCTGGCTGATGTCCTCGATATTGATTTCTCTCTCGTACAAAAAGTTTGAAACCTTTGCGATGATGCCCCGCTTGTCCCTTCCGATTACCGATACGACAGCTCTCATTTTTCTTCGTCCTCTCTCTCTTCTTTTTCCGGTTCCTCCGGAACATATTCGGGCGCGTCCTCGAATTTTACCTTGCGCCGCTTTTTCTTCTTCAGCTTGTTGACCGCGTCCTCGTCCAAAATCACGTTGTCAAACAGGCGTTCCTTGTCCTTTGCAACCATCTGACGGCGTTTCTGCTCCATCGTCGGCTCGTCTGCGGGACGGGGGAGCACTTCATAGGATACGAGCATGTTCGCCTGCGTCACAAAGTGCAGAATGTCCCCCTCATGAAATTCGGGAATTTCCTTCTCAGTATCGATGAGCACTTTGCGCTCAAAATAGACCTGCCTGCCCTCGTTGAACTCCATGACGAGAAGCACATAAAAATCCACGCCCTCCTTGACTTCGGTATTCAGGGAGACGCCGATATATTCGCCCGTATAGATTTCCTTCATGCCCGTCTGCATGTTCTTGAGCATCTTGCAGTAGGCGCGCTGACGCTTGTATTTGAGCGCAAAAAATGCCAGCGACAGGCATCCGTAAACGGACACGTTGGCAATCTGAATCCAAAAAAGCCCCGTCCGCCCCGTCCATTGGTAGGGTTGCAGGCAAAAATAGACGAATAGTCCGATATTGACAGCCAGCACCACGGAGGTCACGACCCACCATATCGTTATCCATATTTTCTTGCGTTTTGACTCCCGGGGAAGTTCGGTTCCGTCATAGAGTTCGGTCATAATTTCCTCGCTTTCGGCATTGATAAGCTATATTATATCATAATCGCGGCAATTTTCAAATCATTCCGTAATATTTCAGATAATTTTCACACAATGCAAAGGGTTACCCTGTTTTTCTCTTCACTTTTGGTTTATCAATATACAAGGGCTTTTGCCCGAAAAGGAGTTTTCTATGTACGTTCCCCCCAACAATCCGAATATGCAGGCGCTCTACCGCGCGCAGATTGCCGGCATCGTTCTCGCGCCCGCCAACCGCACCGAGGAGGGCTATATCCGCTTAAAGACCAACCCGCGCAATCTCTACCTCTATCTCGCGCTCGGACTCTTTATGCTCCTCTCCCCGCTCTCCTATATTTTCCTGCTCGAAGAGACACCTGTTCTCTTCATTGTGCTCTCCTTCGTCCCTGCGGCGCTCCTCTTGGGATTCGCGGTCGCAACCTTCTTCAAACAAAAGGTCATTCTCGTGGGCGAAGAGCATATCTCTGTCAAGCGCCCTCTGTCAAAAAAACGGGTCTATTCCTATGACCGCATCGTAGAGATGCGCTGTTTCCCGCAGGCAAACGTCTCGGGACGCTATCACGGAGCAGTTCCCCTTCAGAATGTCATGGAGCTGATATTTGACGACAAGCGGGTTCTCAAACTCCCCGTGCTCATGCCCGGGTATGCGGACCTCTTTGAAATGATTGCCTCCCGGACATTTTTCGAAACGGAAATTTCCAAAGTGGTGCAGTACTATTTTCGGCTCGGCATCGATATCCGAAACAAACGGGTCGTGCAGGAGAATATCTTTCCCGGCATGGGCGACGGCGGAACGCCGGGCGGAGACCCCACCAACCCCTTTGACGGATTTTAAAAAATAAACCGAGGGCGCGCAAACTGCTGTGCGCGCC